>CAVOUQ010000013.1:0-21471 GCA_963699635.1 uncultured Actinomycetes bacterium
TGCTCCTGGGGCGAGCGAAACGGGCGATCGCACGATCGGAGCCGGGCGAGGAGGCGACTGGTCACCGCCGGCCGACGCGGCGAAGCGAAACAGCACCACCCCGACGCTGACCGCCACGATCAAAGAAGCGACTGTCGCCACCCCCCCGAGGCCCGAGAGCCGGTCGAGGACGGCGTCGCCTGCGTCGTGGAACCCGTCGCGGACGCGCGCCGTCGCGTCGCGAACGCTCTCCCACGCGGCGTCGAAGCCGTCGAGGACGCGGTCCTTCGCGCTCTCGAGGCCGTCCAGGACGCGGCCCCAGAGGCGCCATAACGCGTGGCGAACGCTCATGCTCTCAGCCCGGCAACGGCCGGTAGTTGAAAAGGTACCCGCCTCGCTGCGAAAAGATGTCGCTCCCCCGAGAACCGGCTGCCCTTTCCGCACTGGGTGTGCCTCCGTTCGCGGCGCGTGGTGACCTGAGAGGATCTGGCCGATGAGCGCGCCGGCATGGCTCGAGCCCCAGGGATCGGCCGACGAGACGTGGTGGCGGTCCGGCGTGTTGTACGAGATCTACCCTCGGTCGTTCGCGGACTCGAACGGCGACGGGATCGGCGACCTCCAGGGCGTCCTCGACCATCTCGACCATCTGAGCTGGCTCGGCGTCGACGGGATCTGGCTGAACCCGACGACGCCGTCGCCGAACGCCGACTGGGGATACGACGTCTCCGACTACCGCTCAGTCGATGGCGACCTGGGCGATCTGGACGTGCTCGATCGTCTCGTCGCGGAGGCGGGCGAACGAGGGATCCGCGTGATCCTCGACCTCGTCCCGAACCACACGAGCGACCGGCACCCGTGGTTCGCCGAGTCGCGCTCGGGCCGCGAGTCGACCCGCAGGGACTGGTACGTGTGGGCGGACGCGCGGCCGGACGGTTCGGCTCCGAACAACTGGCGGTCGGCGTTCGGGGGACCGGCCTGGACGTGGGACGAGGGGACCGGCCAGTACTACCTCCACAACTTCCTGCCCGAGCAGCCGGACCTGAACTGGTGGAACGAGGAGGTCCGGGAGGCGTTCGACGAGATCCTGCGGTACTGGCTGGATCGCGGCGTCGCCGGGTTCCGGATCGACGTCGCGAACGGCCTGGTGAAGGATCGAGACCTCCGCGACAACCCGCCCGTCACCGAGGACGACCATCCCACGATCCGCTCGCTCGGGCTGCGGCCCGTCCACAACATGAATCGACCCGAGGTGCACGACGTGCTGAAGCGGTGGCGGGCGATCGCGGACGAATACGACCCGCCGGGCATGCTCCTGGGCGAGACGTGGATCCCCGACCTCCCGTCCGTCGTGCGTTTCTACGGCAACGGAAGCGACGAGCTGCATCTCGCCCTCAACTTCGCCTTCGTCTTCGGCCGGCTCGGGTCCGAGACGCGGGCCGTCGTCGAGGCCACGGAGGCCTCGATCCCCGCGGAGGCGTGGCCCGTGTGGACCGGGTCGAACCACGACGTGGGGAGGCTCGCGACGAGGTGGTGCGGCGGAGACGAGGCGAAGGTGCGGGCGGCGTTGCTGATCCTGCTCACGCTCCGTGGCACCCCCTTGCTGTACTCCGGCGACGAGATCGGGATGCCCGACGGCGCCGTGCCGAGGGATCGCCTCCTGGATCCGGTCGGGATCCGGCGCTGGCCGGACGAGCCCGGTCGGGACGGGTGCCGGACCCCCATGCAGTGGACCGGGGATCCCACCGGGGGGTTCACGCTCCCGGGTGTCGAGCCCTGGCTGCCCACCGGGGACGCCGCGACCTGCAACGTCGCCGACCAGCGCGAGGACCCGGGCTCCGTGTTGCACCTGTGCCGCGATCTCATCGCGCTCCGAAGATCCCGCCCGGACCTGCGGGCCGGAGCCTACGTGGCGCTCGAGGCGACTTCCGAGGCCTGGGTCTGGAGACGCGGGGAGCGGACGGTCGTTGCCGTGAACCACTCCGATCGCCCGGTGGAGGTCGTCCTCGGCCCGGGAGAGGTGCTGATCGGGACGCGCCGTGAGCGCGACGGCGAGCTTGTGGGGGGCGCGACCCGTCTCGACCCGTGGGAGGCGCTCGTGATCGCCGAACGATCGACCGTCTAAGGCGGACGCGACGCAGGTCGATCGCCCTACAGACGGATGCAAGAAAACCACGCCCCCGGCAAGAGCTCTGCGCACTCCACCTACCGCCGACGCCCCATTGCTGGGGAGCGAAGCTCCGGCCTAGGCTACCTCCGCTTCGACCGGCGGAAGCGTGGGCTCGAGCGGGCGAAGGGAGGTCGGACTCGCCGGTGGTCGCGGGCCAAGGTCGACGCATACCGGGGTCCGGGAACTGATTGATCCCGAGTCGATGCAGCACGTGCACGACTGAAGAGAGGGGTACTCGCGTATGAGACGCACCGCGGTACGCAGCGCATTCGTCGTATTCACCTTGCTCGTTGCCACCATTGGGCTGTCGACTGCCACGACGGCGAAGCCGACCTTCAAGGCCCAGTCGCTGCAGGCGGCCGGGAACCCGATCCAGGGTTCGAAGGCTCTGTCGACGCAGCTGGCTCGAACCGACAAGAGCCTGCTGCAGGCTCACGGGAACCAAGCTCACGCCGGTGATCGTGAAGTTCGACTACGACGCCGTCGCGAGCTACTCCGGCGGCGTCGTCGGCCTGCGGGCGACGAGCCCGAGCGTGACCGGAAGGGCCATCAAGTCCAAGGCCCCCGCCGTGAGCGCCTACCTCGGGTACGTCACGACTCGCGAGAACCAGATCGTCTCGGCGATCCGGGCGCGGATCCCGAGCGTGCGGATCGGAAGCTCGTTCCGCTACGCCTACGGCGGCGTGGCGATGCAGGTTCCCGCGAACCGGATCGGTGATCTGCTCACGGTTCGGGGCGTCGTCGCGGTCCAAAAGGACAAGCTCGCGCAGCCCCAGACCGACACGACCCCGCACTTCCTGGGCGCGGATCAGGTGTGGCCCACGCTCGGCGGGCAGAACCACGCGGGTGAGAACGTCCTGGTCGGCGTGCTCGACACGGGCGTCTGGCCCGAGCACCCGTCCTTCGCCGACCCCGGCATCGACCCGCTGCCCGGCTCCTTCGGCTGCGAGTTCGGCGACGGGACCGACCCCGACCTCGGTGCCCCCTTCACGTGCAACGACAAGCTCGTCGGGGCCTACGCCTTCACCGACACCTACCTGTCGCAGTTCGACGCGCTCCCGGGCGAGTTCTGCGACAACGCGACCCTGACGTGCTCGGCGCGTGACCCCGACGGCCACGGCACCCACACCTCCTCGACGGCGGCGGGGAGCCCGGTCGCGGACGCCCAGATCTTCGGGATCTCCCGCGGCGCGATCAGCGGGATGGCGCCGGGGGCGCACCTGATCATGTACCGCGTCTGCCTCGAGGAGGGCTGCTTCCAGTCCGACTCGGTCAACGCGGTCAACCAGGCGATCCTCGACGGCGTCGACGTCATCAACTTCTCGATCAGCGGCGGGGCGAACCCGTACACCGACGCGGTCGAGGTCGCGTTCCTGGACGCCTACGCCAACGGGATCCTCGTGAACGCCTCGGCCGGCAACGCCGGACCCGGCGCCGCTACGGTCGACCACGGCGGCCCCTGGGTCAACACGGTCGGGGCCTCGACCTCGCCGCGCCAGTGGCTGACGACGGCGCACCTCACGGCGGGCAACGGCGACACGTTCGACGCCGCGGGCGCCAGCATCACGCCCGGGATCGCCTCGGACACGCCGGTCGTCTCCGCGAGTGATGTCCCCGGATACACCGATCCGGGTCGGAGTGCCTCACCCCGCTTCCGCGCAGGCTCGGTGACGGGGCAGGTCGTCGTGTGCATCGGTCAGTTCAACCGAAACCTGCGGGTCTTCAACGTCCTGCAGGGCGGCGGCGCCGGAGTGCTCCTGGTCGTCCCGCCGCCGGGTCCGGGCAACCTGTTCACGGACAACTTCTGGGTCCCGACGGTGACGGTGAACTCGCCCGATCCCGGGATCGACCTGCTGGACTTCGTCGACACCCACACGGGGATCGTCGCCCACTGGGACACGGGCGCGGCAACGGCCGTCACCCCGGACGTGATGACGAGCTTCTCGTCTCGCGGACCCTCGGGTGACTTCCTGAAGCCCGACGTCACGGCGCCGGGCATCGAGATCCTCGCCGGCCACACGCCGGTGCCGATCACGGTGTTCGGCGGGCCTCCGGGCGAGTTCTATCAGGTGATCGCCGGCACCTCGATGTCCAGCCCGCACTCTGCGGGCGTCTCGGCGCTCGTGAAGGCCGTGCATCCGGACTGGACGCCAGGCCAGATCAAGTCGGCGCTGATGACCTCGGCGGTCACCGACGTCCTGAAGGAGGACGGCGTGACCCCGGCCGATCCGTTCGACGACGGCGCCGGTGCGATCCGCGCAAACCTGGCGGTCGACCCGACGCTCACGTTCGACGAGACGGCGGCGGACTACTTCACCTCGGCGGGAGACCCGTTGGGTCGTATCAACCTGAACACCCCGAGCATCAACGCTCCGGTCATGCCCGGCCAGATCTCGACGAGCCGGACCGGCCTCAACGTCAGCGGGGTCAGCGCCCGGTACCGCGTAACCATCGATCAGCCCGCGGGCGGCCTGATCACCGTCACGCCGAGCTCGTTCACGGTCGCGGCGGGGGCGTCGGTGACGCTCGGGATCACCATCAACGGAGAGGCGCTGGCCGAGGGCCAGTACTTCGGGCAGATCAACCTGGTTCCGCGCTCGAACAAGGCAAACCCGATCCACCTGCCCGTCGCCTTCTTCAAGACGCAGGCCGGCGTCAGCCTCACGCACGCGTGCGCGTCGACGTCGATCCCGGTGGGGTCGAGCACGTCCTGCTCCGTGACGGCCACGAACCTGTCCCCGGTGTCGACGGGCTACGACCTGTCGCTCACGGGAGGCTCGAGTCGTCTGCGGATCCAGAACGTGTCGGCGCCCGGCGTGCAGACGAACACCGGGTTCACCGCAAGCGGCACGCTCTCGCCCTCGGTGGCGCCACCGATCACGTCGATCGCACCCGGCGTTGGGCCGGCGGGCGGCTACCTGCCGCTGTCGCTCTTCGCCGGGATCACGCCGATCGCCGGAATGGGCGACGAAACGTTGGTCAACTTCAACACGCCGTCGTTCACGTTCGGCACCGAGTCCTACAACCGGGTCGGCGTCACGTCGAACGGGTACGTGGTGATCGGGGGTGGGGACTCCGGCGACCTGGACTTCGTGCCGCAGACCTTCCCCGACCCGGCCACGCCGAACAACGTGTTGGCGCCGTTCTGGACCGACCTCGACGTCAGCGGCGGCGGGGCGGTGCGAATCGGCGTTCTGACCGACGGCGTCGACAGCTGGCTCGTCGTCGACTGGGAGGGCGTCCCGACCTTCGGGACGGCCGACGTTCAGGCCTTCGAGATCTGGATCCAGACGACGGCCGAGGGGATCACCTACTCCTACGGCCAGGTGACGGGCTCCGGGTCGCCGGACGGACTGACCGTCGGGGCGGAGAACCGTGACGGGTCGAGCGGCGTGAACCTCGGCTCCGTTCCGGTTGCCGGAAACGAGTTCGTGATCACGGCGGGCTCGCCCACCCCGGGCGGTTCCGTGACGGTCACGTATGACGCCCTGGGTCGCAAGCGGGGCACCTACGTGCTCCCGGCTCGGTTGGAAACCGACATCACGCCGGGGATCACGACGGAGAGGGTGACGATCCAGGTCACCTGACGGGAGAACGGAAGCACGGTAGTCAGGGGCGGCCCCGCGATCGCGGGGCCGCCCCCTTCTTCTTGCCCCCAACTGGCCGGGACGGCGCAGGCGCGAAAGCGCTCTCTTGACAGGATCGAACCTGCGCACGTAGGGTGAGAGCGCTTCCACAGAGGTGCCTGATCGGGCCGAGGGGAAGCAAGGGGGGGAGCTTGGCCAGGACGCTCGACGAGCTGGCGGCGCTCAGCGGCGTTTCCCGCGCGACCGTGTCTCGGGTGATCAACGGCGGCCCGGTCTCCGAGCCGACGAAGCGCCGGGTCCTCGCGGTGCTGGCGAGCACGAACTACCGGCCGAACCTGGCGGCTCGCGCCCTCGCCTCGGGGCGTTCGGGAGTGATCGGGGTCGTCATCCACCTCTCACCGCATCTGCTGTTCCAGGATCCGTACTTCTCCAGCCTGTTGCAGGGCGTCACCGACGCGCTCGCCGAGCAGGCCGTCGGGATGATGCTCTGGCTCGGCAATCGCTCCAAGGAGGAGACGCTCGACCGGATCCTGTGGATGGGGCTGCTCGACGGGGTGATCGTCACCGCGAGTCAGCTCGACGACCCGCTGGTCGACGGCCTCCTCGCCTCCGACCTGCCGACGGTGTTGATCGGCCATCGCCGAGCCGACCGAACGGCCAGCTATGTCGACGTCGACAACATCGAGGCCGCCGACGCCGTCACCACCCATCTCGTCGATCTCGGCCGGCAACGGATCGGCCACATCTCGGGGACCCGGGGGACCGTGGCCGCCGAGGATCGGATCTCCGGCTACGAGCGCGCCATGGCCAGAGCCGGCCTGTCCACGGACGGTTTGATCGTCGACGGGAGCTTCAACAAGATGAGCGGGGTGGCGGCCGCCTCGGAGCTGCTCGAGCGCGGCGTGGACGCGATCTTCTGCGCCAACGACGCGACGGCGGAGGGCGCGCTCCAGAGCATCCATGGGCGAAAGCTCCGAGTGCCCGACGACGTCGCGCTCGCCGGGTTCGACGACCTGGAGTTCGCCGCTCGTCTCCACCCGCCCCTGACCTCCGTGCGCCAGTACGTCCCGCAACAGGGTGTCGAGGCGGCGCACACGTTGTTCCAGCTCCTGCGCGACCCGGGCGGGGGACCGCGGCGCGTGGTCCTGCCCACCGAGCTGGTGATCCGACAGTCGACCGTGGGAGGAAGGTTCGATGCAGGCGTCAAGGAAGAAGGAGGTGCGGCACATGGATGAGATCGAGATCGTGTCGAGCGGAAGGAGGAGTCGAATGCGAAAGCATCTGGCGCCCCTGATCCTGCTCTCCGTGCTCCTGATGGTCGCGGCTGCATGCAGCAACGACGACGGAGGAGACGGAGGAGGCAGCTCGGGCGCTTCGGGCGGGGGCGAGAACACCGGAACGGTGAACGTCCTTGCCGCGCTGGAGCCGGCAGAGGCCGAGGCCCTGCAGGCCATCGTCGATGAGACCATCACGCCGGAGGTGGACTACCAGGTCGAGATCGAGGCGTCTGCGGACTTCGAGGAGCAGGTGCAGATCCGCGCCGAGGGTGGGACCTTGGACGTGATCTTGCTCCCCCAGCCCGGATCGGTGATCGACCACGCGGAGTCCGGCGCCGCCGTCTCGCTGGAGGACATGGGCTTTGACATCGACCAGATGAACGCCACCTTCGGCGACTACTTCATGTCCCTTGGCGCGTTCGACGGCAAGCACTACGGGCTCCCGACCAACATCAACCTGAAGTCCATGGTCTGGTACCCCAAGGACGACTTCGACGCCGCCGGCTACACCGTCCCGACGACCTTCGACGAGCTGATGGCCCTGTCGGACCAGATCGTTGCCGACGGCAGCACGCCTTGGTGCGTGGGCTTTGAGTCCGGTGGCGCGACCGGGTGGCCGGCGACGGACTGGATGGAAGACATCATGCTCCGCACCGCCGGTCCGGAGGTCTACGACTCCTGGGTGACGCACGAGATCCCGTTCAACGATCCGGCGGTGGCGCATGCGGCCGAGGTCTTCGGCCAGGTCATGTTCACCGAGGGCTACGTGCTCGGCGGCGCCGACCAGACGCCGGCGATCGCCTTCGGGGACGCGCCGCTGCCCATGTTCGAGGACCCGCCGGGGTGCTGGCTGCACCGCCAGGCCAGCTTCATCAACGCCTTCTTCCCAGAGGGCACCGAGGCCGGCGTGGACTATGACTGGTTCCCGTTCCCCCCGATCGACCAGGAGGGGACGCTGTTTGCCGGGGAGCTCGCGGTGGCCTTCCGGAACGCGCCGGAGATCACCGACTTCTCTGACCCGGTTCAGCGGCACCGACGTCCAGTGCGCCATCGGCGGATCAACGGCCACCTCCCGGATCTCCCCGAACGTGAACGTGGGGCCGGACTGCTACGCCAACGGCATCTTGGCCGATGCCTCCGTCGTGCTGACCGACGCGCTCAGCTCCGGGACGGGGCGCTTTGATGCCTCTGACCTGATGCCGACCGAGGTCGGAGCCGGGAGCTTTTGGACCGGCATGGTGACCTACCTGCAAGACGGGCCCGACTCGCTGCAAAGCGTGCTCGATGACATCGAGGCGAGCTGGCCACAGACCGGGTAGGGCGAGCTCACCCGGGGCACGGATGACGTGTGAGAGGGGGAGCGGCCGCGATGCGGCCGCTCCCCTCAGAGCGGCTGGACCGAGTCTCCCACGCGCACCGTGCCCGGCTCGAGGACGTCGGCGTAGACGCCGAACTCGAGGTCTCCGTCCGCGGAGACGCCTCGATAGTCCTTGATGACGTGGAGCGTCGGGAAGTCGCGCTCGCCCGTCGCCGGGTCGAGCGTCGTGATCACGCATCGCGGCACGGGCTCTCCCACCTGCAGGACCGCCTGGCCGACCCGAACCCGCCGGGACCGCCATGTGTCTTCCTCGTGCGGCTGCGACACCCCTTCGATCTCGATCGTCATGCGGAACCGCCCCGGCGAGAGCTCTCCGTCGTGGCCGCCGCGGCGAGCGAGCTCGGCGACGGACTCCAGCGAGACCAGGGTCACGGGCCGGACGTCGAGGGCTCGGCCCGGCTCGTCGGGGCGGGCGAGCAGGACCTCGTGGCCGAAGTAGGCGGAGAGCGCGTCGGCGAAGTCGCCCTCGACCACGTGCGCGGAGACCGTGCGCCCGTAGAAGTCCACATCGAATGCGCGCCCGTCGGCGATCGCGTCGCCCGAGACCTCGACGCCGTCCGGCAGGCGGAGCGTCAGCCACTCGTGCTCCGGCTCGTACGTTGCCCGGATCGGCACGAGGGGCGCCTTGGTCGCGCCGGAGAACCGTCTCCCGTCCGCGTCAACGACGAAGAACGCGCGGTCGCCGGTCACGCCATGGGGACCCAGGCGGATCTCGTCGGGGTGGTGGAGCGCGGTGGATTTCACCGGCGTGACGTTGAAGCGAAGGACCCTCGGCACGGCGCCGAGGCTACCAGCGCTCAGGCCGAGCGGAGGATCTCACCGTTGGAGGGTGCGCCGGGGGCGCGTGGTAGCGTCAGAATCGATGTCCCTCGCGCTGCATCCCGACCTCGCCGAGCTGTCGTTCCTTCTCGGGACCTGGGCAGGGCGGGGCGAGGGGGAATGGCCCGGCGCCGAGGCCTTCACCTATGGCGAGGAGCTCAGCTTCGAGCACGTCGGGGACGCCTTCCTGCTCTACGCGCAGCGGAGCTGGTCGCTCGAGGACGAGGAGCCGATCCATCTCGAGCGCGGGTTCCTGCGACCCGTCGGCGACGGCCGCGTCGACCTCGTGCTGGCGCATCCGATCGGCGTGGCCGAGGTGGCCGAGGGGACCGTCCGGGGACGGCGTGATCGAGGTGGCGAGCACGTCGGTCTCGCTGAGCGGCACGGGCTCGCGCGTCACCGACCTCCGCCGACGCCTCGAGGTCGACGGCGACGTCCTCACCTACGAGCTCCACATGGCGATGCGACGACGTCGCGCTCACCTCACACGTGCGATCGCGCCTGTTGCGAGCATGAGCGCACCCGTCGTCCGCCGCCGTCGGCTCACGACGAGCGGGATCCAACTCACGCTGTCGATCGTCGGCATCGCGGCGGGCGGGATCCTGTGGATCGCCGACGCCCACGACGCCGCGAACGCGGCGTGGGGGGTCACGACGGCGATCGGGATCGTGCCGATCGGCTGGGAGGTCGTGCGCGGGATCGTGCGGCGGGAGCCCGGCGTCGACCTGATCGCCGTCCTCGCGATGGCTGGGGCGCTCGCGCTCGGCGAGTACTTCGCGGGGGCGGTGATCGCCTTCATGCTCGCGACCGGCCGCGCGCTGGAGGACTTCGCCGACGCGCGGGCCCATCGCGAGCTGTCGTCGCTCCTCGCGCGCGCCCCGCGGACCGCCCACCGGTACCGCGACGACTCGCTCGAGTCGATCCCGATCGAGGACGTTACGCCCGGCGATCACCTGTTCGTGAAGAAGGGCGAGGTGGTCCCGGTCGACGGGATCGTCGAGACCGAGAGCACCGTGCTCGACGAGTCGGCGCTGACGGGCGAGTCGCGGCCCGTCGAGCGCACGCGCGGCGAGCAGGTCCGAAGCGGCGCCGTGAACGCGGGCTCCGGGCTCGACCTGCGCGCCGTCGCGACGGCTGCCGAGAGCACGTACGCGGGGATCGTGCGCCTCGTCGAGGCGGCGCAGCGCGAGAAGGCCCCGTTCGTCCGCATGGCGGATCGGTACGCGTTGTTGTTCATCCCCGTCACGCTCGTGATCGCCGGGTTGGCGTGGGCGATCAGCGGGGACGCGGTCCGCGCGCTCGCGGTCCTGGTCGTCGCGACGCCGTGTCCGCTGATCCTCGCCGCGCCGATCGCGATCGTCGCCGGGATCTCGCGCGCGGCCAAGCGCGGCATCATCGTGAAGGGCGGCGGCGCCCTCGAGACGCTCGCCCGCGGCCGGGTCCTGCTGTTCGACAAGACCGGGACGCTCACGGCCGGATCCCCGGAGCTGGCCGACCTCGAGGTCTTCGGCGACCACGAGCCCGACACCGTCCTGCGACTGGCGGCCTCCCTCGACCAGGTGTCGCCGCACGTGCTCGCCGGCGCCATCGTGGGCGCGGCGCGCCGCCGCGAGCTCGCGCTCTCGTTCCCGGAGGAGGTGCACGAGGAGGGCGGCTCGGGCATCCTCGGCTCGGTCGACGGCAGGAAGGTCGCGCTCGGCAGGGCGTCCTGGGTGGCGCAGGGACAACCGTTGCCCGAGCGCGCGCGTGACGTTCGGCGCCGAACCGCGATGGAGGGCTCCTCGTGCGTCTTCGTGGCGATCGACGGCTCGGTCGCGGGTGCGCTGATCCTGGACGACCCGATCCGTCCCGACACGCCGAGGGTGATCCGGTCGCTGCGACGCGCGGGGATCAAGCGGGTCGTGATGGTCACCGGCGATCATCCCGACGTCGCCGAGTCCGTCGGCATCGCGCTCGGGGTGGATCGCATCCTTTCCGAACGCGACCCGACCGACAAGGTCGACGCGGTGCGCGCCGAGGGCGAGCGCGGCGTCACGATCATGGTCGGCGACGGCGTCAACGACGCGCCCGCCCTGGCCGCGGCCGACGTGGGCGTGGCTATGGGTGCTCGCGGGGCGACGGCGTCGAGCGAAGCGGCCGACGTCGTGCTCATGGTCGATCGCCTCGACCGGGTGGCGGAGGCGCTGCGGATCTCGCGTCGCTCCCGGGGGATCGCCGTGCAGAGCGTGGTGGCGGGGATGGGGATGTCGTTCGTGGGGATGCTGTTGGGCGCGGCCGGGCTGCTCCAGCCGGTGGGCGGCGCGCTGGTCCAGGAGGCGATCGACGTGATCGTGATCCTGAACGCGCTCCGGGCCCTGCGCGGCGACCGGCAGAGCCGGAAGGCGGCCGGCCCCGGCTCGCATATCGGGGACCGGTTCCGCGCCGAGCACCGTGAGTTCGCGCCCGACCTCGCGAGGATCCGAACGGTGGCCGACCGGCTGGACACGTTGGAGCCGGCCCTGGCGAAGGAGGAGCTCGATCGCATCCGTTGGTTCCTCCTGGAACGGCTCCCGAAGCACGAGGAGGAGGAGGAGGCGGCGATCTACCCGGTCGTCGCGCGCCTCATGGGCGGCGAGGACCCGATGGGGTCCATGGAGCGGGCGCACATGGAGATCGAGCACCTCGCCCGGGTGTTCGGGCACCTGCTCTCCGACCTGCCCGACGAGGGGCCCGCTTCCGAGGACCTGGTCGACCTGCGGCGCGTCCTCTACGGGTTGCACGCGATCCTGCGACTGCACTTCGCGCAGGAGGAGGAGGCCTACTCCTGGCTCGCGAGCGACCGGCCGGAGGACGACGCCGCGGCCTGACTAGCGGGCCGATGCTTCGCCGTCGGCACGCGGATCGCTTCCCGCCTCCAACGTGCCGTCGTCCCGCACGAGCAGCAGGTGCGCGTGGCCGACGTCCCCGTCGAGCTCGCCGACCTCGTCGATCGCGTAGCCGGCCTCGCGGAGGCGGTCGCGGGTCGACGCGGGGACCGATGACTCGGCGACCAGCTCCCGCTCGCTCACGCCGAGCGCCATGCCGCCGACGAGCCACCTCGGGGCGGCGACCGCCGTCGCCGCGTCCATCCCGAGGTCGAACGCGCGGATCAGCGTCATCGCGTCGATCTGCGGCTGTCCGCCGCCGCCCATCGTCCCCGCGAGGGCGACGAGCCTGCCGTCGCGATGGACGGCGACGGGCATCAGCGTGTGGGCGGGCCGCTTCCCGCCGGCGAGGACGTTCGGGTGCGAGGGGTCGAGCACGAAGGCGCTCCCGCGGCTGTGGAGCACGATCCCGGTGCTCGGCTCGAGGATCCCCGAGCCGAACGAGTCGTACAGGCTCTGGATCAGGACGATGCCGAGCCCGGACGCGTCCGCGGCGACGAGCGCGGTCGTGTCGCTTCGGCGTCGCGGCGAAGGCCCTCCGGCGTGGTCTCGAACCTGGTCGACCAGGCCGGCCAGGTGTCCCTCGTCGAGCAGGGTGCCGATCGGAACGCGGGCGTGCCGCGGGTCCGCGTTGTGGCGATCGCGGTCCATCGAGGTCACGCGGAACACCTCGGCGAGCACCCCGGCGTCCGAACCGAGGGGATCGGGGTCGATCCCGAGCCGCTCGATGGCGGCGAGCGCCTCGAGCAGCACGAACCCCTGCGAGTTCGGCGGCGCGACGCTCACGTCGAGGTCGCGGTACCGAAGGGTGAGCGGCGAGTCCAGCTCGGGCTCGTGCGCCGCGAGGTCCTCGACCGTCATCGCCGATCCCAGGACTGAGAGGTGCATGGCGATCGCGTCGCCGATCTCTCCGCCATAGAGCGCCGGCGGTCCGCCCTCGGTGATCGTCTGGAGCGTGCGCGCGAGCGCGGGTTGCACGAGCGTGTCGCCCTCGGCGAGCGGACGGCCCTCGCGCAGGAAGACCTCGGCGAGGCCGGCATCGGCATGCAGCCGCCCCGCGTTCTCGGCCAGGCTCTCCGCGAGGGAGCGGGCGACCCGAACGCCCTCCCGCGCGAACGGGATCGCCGCGCTCGAACGCCGGCGAGAACCCGAGGTTCGACCAGTGCAGCGCGAGCTGCCACCACCCGGAGACGGCGCCCGGAACGGTGACGACGTGGGGTCCCTGCTCGGGCATCGTGCCGTGTTCGCGCCGGATCGCGTCGACGTCCACGGCCGCGGGCGCGGCGCCGCTCGCGTTCAGGACGACCGTGCGCCCGTCCGGCTCGCGAACGAGGGCGAACAGGTCGCCTCCGACCCCGCACATGTGCGGGTACACGACCGCGAGCGTGACGGCTGCGGCGAGCGCCGCGTCGACGGCGTTCCCGCCCGCATCGAACGCCGCGAGTCCCGCGGCGGTCGCGTCGACGTGCGGCGTCGAGATCGCGAACCGACTCCCGCGAGCGCCAAGCGCACGCCTCATCCTGATCTGCGTGCCGCGTTCTCCTCGATCCGCACCTTGACGATCTTCTTCACGAGTGCGGCGGGCAGGGGCTTGTCTGGGAGGAATCGAATGGTTCCTTTCCCCGTGAAGTAGGGCTTCAGCTCCTCCCCGAGTGCCTCGATGACCGCCTCGCTCGCGGGAAAGAGGCTGCAGTGGTCCTTGAACGCGGCGTAGGACACGAGGAATCGACCATGGTCCTTGAACGCAGGCATCTGGTAGCTGATCGTTTCTGTCGCCTCGGGCGCGGCGGCCTTGATCGTCTTCCGAAGCTTCTCGAGAGCGGCGCGCGATTCCTCTGGAAGGGCGGCCAGGTAGTCATCGACACTGGTTGGTGCGTCAGACATGAGCAAGGACACGGTCCAGCGGCCGAGGCACTTGGGCGAGATCCAAGGCGTCGACGAGCAAGGCCGCGGATTGGATCTTCCGGCCGCGATGGGTGCCGAAGAAGCGCCGGAGCTGCTCCTCAGTCGTCCGTCCTCGCCACGCAGGCTGCTTCTGGAAGGTGCGGAACGATTGAAGCTCCCCCTGAGCGTCGATGACCTCTTTCACGGCGGCGGCACCGAGGGAGCGGATCAGCTCGTCCTCCAGGTCTGCGACGCACACGTAGAAACCGAGTCGTTCCATATCGGCGCGAGTGAGGTCGGAGCCGAGTCCGACCCGCTCGAGACCGCGCCGGAAGTCACCCTCCTCTGCGGCGTCACAGAGGCCCGCGAGTTCGAGGTCGTACCCCGAAGGGCCGAACAGCTCCAGGAACCTCGCGATGTTCTTCGCGCCCTCCATGGGCACGATGGAGATTCCCTCAGCATGGAGGCTCCGACCACGGCGCTCGGCGAGCGCCTCGAGCGCGTGCTGGTCGCTGACCCCTTCGACAAGGACGACCGTACGCGCGAAGGAGGCCTCGGCCGTCTGCGGGCGATTGATGTCGGCATCAGCCCACGTTCCCTCGTCGTGCGTCATCTCCATGCCCAACAAGGTATCGAGTCCGCTTTGGTCACGCCACGGGAACGTCGTCATGGCGACGGTGTCCTCTATCCCCTGAGCACCAAACCTCGATAGCCGTCGACGAAGCCCGTCGAGCGCAGCGCGTCGGCGAACGGTGATCCGGTCGCCGGCTCGCCGTCGATGCGGGTGAGCTCGATCCGGCGGATCCGCCCGTCCTTCACGAGCGAGGCGACGGCGTCGGGCCAGTCCGACGTCGACGCCCCCTCGAACGTGAGCAGGGTCCGGGCTCCACGTTCGAGGAAGGCCGCCGGGACGCCGTCGGCCAGCACCACGTAGGCGCCTGCGACGCGCGCGGGTCGCCCCTGCGACTCGGGCCAGGGGAGCGCGGCGCCGTAGGGCTGGGCCGGATCGGCCGCCGCGAGCGCGATCATCCGCGCTTCGCGGGTAGGCTCGCGGAGCTCGCGGAGGCGGTCCACCGCGCCGGGCACCGCGAACTGTGCCGCGCCCAGCCCGTCGACGAAGTATCCGCGGCGGGCCTTGCCCGACTCCTCGAGCGCGCGGAGCACTCCGTACACGCCGGCGTATCCGCCGGGGGCGCCCTCGGCGAGGACGGCCTCGCGCGTCAGGATGCCGTGCCGGTCGAGCAGCTGCATCGCGCGGGCATGCGCGGCCTCGGTCGGCGACGGCGCCGGCTCGAGCAGCGGCGCGACGAGCGACCAGCGTCCCGCGGCCGCCGGCGGACCCGTCTGCCGGAGCGAGCCCGGCCGTGGCTTGCCCCCTGGGCGCGAGGTCTTCGGCCGCCGGCCGAGGAACGCGCGGAGCGGCGCGAGCGTGTCGTTCGTGACCTCGCCGGCCCAGACCAGATCCCACAGCGCCGAGAGCACGGTGCGCCCGTCGGCGACACCGGCCGCGAGCACCAGCTCGGGCCAGAACGACGCGCCGCGCGCGCCGAGGTGCTCACGGATCGTCTCGTGGATCGGCCCATCGGGACGCGACTCCGGCAAAGGCGGCGCGATCAGACGGAGCCGTTCCCGGAACGCGAGCGCGACCCGGCCGTCGTCGGCGCCGACGCCGCCCGCCCCCATCCAGACCACGTCGCCGCTCGCGCAGAGCGCGTCGAGGTCGGCGGGCCGGTATCCCTGAACTCGACTCGGGAGCACGTCCGTTTCGAGGATCGAGGCGTGGATCGCGGCGCCCTGGAGTTGTTCGACGGTGTCGCCGAGCGCGGTCGGCCCGCCGCGCGGCCGGACGACGGCCTGCCACTCGGGCAGGAAGCGTGCGAGCGTCGCGGCGTCGACCGGTTCCACCTCTCGACGGAGCGCGGAGAGCGACCGCCGTCGGAGCGAGCGCAGGACGTCGACGTCGCACCACTCGCGGTCCAGACCGCCGGGGCGGAACTCGCCGAGCACGACACGGCCCTTCGCTTCGAGCGACGCGAGCGCGCCGGCGATCCGCTCCCCGGTCGCCCCGAGCCGAGCGACCACGTCCTTGGCGAGGAACGGTCCATGCGTCCGCGCGTACCGCGCCACGAGACCCTCGAGCGGCGCCGGGGACGGCTCCGCGAACACGGCCGGCACGCCAATCGGCAGGGCCGCCCCGAGCGCGTCCCGGTACCGCGCCGCGTCCTCGACCGCGACGAAGCGCTCCTCGCCGGCGACGCGGAGCCGGAGCACCCGGAGGTCGCGCTCCAGCGCCTCGAGCCACCCGGTCGGGCCGACCTCGGCACGCGCGCGGACCTCGTCCGCGGTGAGGTCGCCGAGCCGCCGCAGGAGGTCGTGGAGGTCGTCGGCGCTCCGAGCCCGTCGCCCCTCGGCCAGGTGCTGGAGCTCGAGCTCGAGGTCGGCGAGCGCGCTCGCGTCGAGGAGGTCGCGCAGGTCCTCGGCACCGAGCAGCTCGCGGAGCAGGTCGCGATCGAGCGCGAGCGCGGCCGCGCGGCGCTCGGCGAGCGGGGCATCCCGCTCGTACATGTAGACGGCGATCCACCGGAACAGCAGCGACTGCGCGAACGGCGAGGAGCGCTCCGTGTCGACCGGCACCACGCGGACGCGCCGGGCGCGAACGTCGGCCATCACCTCCCGCAGCGCCGGCACGTCGAAGACGTCCCGGAGGCACTCGCGGGTGGCCTCGAGGAGGATCGGGAACGTCGGATAGCGCGAGGCGACCTGGAGCAGGTCCGCCCCGCGCTGGCGCTGCTGCCACAGCGGCGTCCGCCGGCCGGGGGTCCGCCGCGGTAGCAGCAGGGCGCGCGCGGCCGCCTCGCGGAACAGCGTGGTGAACAGCGGCGAGCCCGGCAGCTGCGCGACCACGAGCTCCTCGACGTCCTCCGGGTCGAACAGCAGGTCCTCGACGGGGATCCGCTCCTCGGACTCGGGCAGGCGGATCACGATGCCGTCGTCGCTCCAGAGCACCTGGACGTCGAGGTCGTGGCGTTCGGAAAGGCTCGCCTCGATCGCCATCGCCCACGGGGCGTGGACGCGCGCCCCGAACGGCGACAGCACGCACACGCGGTAGTCGCCGATCTCGTCGCGGAAGCGCTCGACGACGATCGTGCGGTCGTCCGGGACGGCGCCCGCAGCCTCGCGCTGGTCGTCGAGGTAGGCGACGAGGTTCTCGGCGGCCAGGCGGTCGAGGCCGAACTCCTCGCGCAGCCGACCCACCGCCCGATCGTGCGGCGCCGCGGCGAGCTCGCGCGTGACGGCGCCGATCGCGCGGCCGAGCTCGAGCGGGCGGCCGGGCTTGTCGCCGAGCCAGAACGGCATCTTCCCGGTCTCGCCGGGCGCCGGCGAGACGACGACGCGGTCGAGCGTGATGTCCTCGATCCGCCACGCGCTCGCGCCGAGCAGGAACACCTCGCCCCGACGGCTCTCGTAGACCATCTCCTCGTCGAGCTCGCCGACCCGGCGCCCGTCCTGCGTGAACACGCCGAACAGCCCACGGTCCGGGATCGTGCCGCCGCTCGCGATCGCGATGCGCCCGGCGCCCTCGCGCGCGCGGACGACGTCGGTCCGCCGGTCCCACACGATCCGGGCGCGGAGCTCCGCGAACTCGTCGGACGGATAGCGGCCGGCGAGCAGGTCGAGCACGTTGCGCAGGAGCTCGTCCGAGAGCTCGGCGAAGTTCGCGGCGCGGCGCACCACCCGTCCGAGCTCGTCGACCGTCCACTCGTCGACCGCGCACATCGCGACGATCTGCTGCGCGAGCACGTCGAGCGGGTTCCGCGGGTAGCGCGTCTCCTCGATCAGGCCCTCGCGCATCCGCTTCACGACGACCGCGGCCTCGAGCAGGTCGCCGCGGTACTTCGGGAAGAGCTTGCCGCGGCTCGGCTCGCCGACCTGGTGGCCGGCGCGGCCGATCCGCTGGAGCCCGCGGCCGACCGAGCCGGGCGACTCGACCTGCACGACGAGGTCGACCGCGCCCATGTCGATGCCGAGCTCGAGCGAGCTGCGTCGCGACGATCGCCGCGCAGCGTCCCGCCTTCAGCTCGTCCTCGATGTCCAGGCGCTGCTCGCGCGCGATCGAGCCGTGGTGCGGCGCGCGACGAGGTCCTCGCCCGCGAGCTCGTTGAGGCGGGCCGCGAGCCGCTCGGCGAGGCGCCGCGCGTTGCACGAACACGATCGTCGAGCGGTGCGCGCGGATCAGCTCGAGCAGGCGCGGGTGGATCGTGCGGCCAGATGCTCGTCCGCTCCGGCGTCGGCGCCGGGGCGCGATCGCTGCGGCTCCTGGACGACCGTGCGCCGAGCTCGGTCATGTCGTCGACCGGGACGACGACCTCGATGTCGAGCGGCTTGCGCGGCCCGGCGTCGACGATCGTGACCGGCCGCGGTCCGGCGGCCGTCTGCCCGCCGAGGAACCGCGCGATCTCCTCGAGCGGCCGCTGCGTCGCCGACAGGCCGATCCGCTGCGGCGGCTCGTGCGCGATGGCCTCGAGCCGCTCGAGCGAGAGCGCCAGGTGCGCGCCGCGCTTGGCGCCCGCGAGCGCGTGGATCTCGTCGACGATGACCGTCGCGGACGCCGCGCAGCGATCTCGCGCGCGCCGCGAGGTGAGCATCAGGTAGAGCGACTCGGGCGTCGTGATCAGGATGTCGGGCGGGCTCGTGGCGATGCGCCGGCGCTCCTTGGCCGGCGTGTCGCCGGTGCGCATCGCCGACGGTCGGCGGGTGCAGCGTCGACGCCGAGGCGCTCGGCGGCGCAGGCCGATGCCGGCGAGCGGCGCGCGCAGGTTCTTCTCGACGTCGACGGCGAGCGCCCTGAGCGGCGAGACGTAGAGGACGCGGCAGCGCTCCTTCGGCGCGCGGGGGCGGTCCGGGCGAGCCGGTCGAGCGCCCACAGGAACGCCGCGAGCGTCTTGCCCGAGCCGGTGGGCGCGAGGATCAGCGTGTGGTCGCCGCTCGGCGATCGCGGGCCAGCCGCGGTCCTGGGCCGGGGTGGGCGCGGCGAAGGTGGCGTCGAACCAGGCCCGGACCGGCGCGGAGAACCGCTCGAGGCTCACGGCGGACACGGTACCGCGCCCCGCGGACACGCTCGGGGCCGCCGGTAGGATGCGAGCCATGCCTCGTGCCCGCCTCGCGTTCGCGTCCGCCCTCACGGCCGGCGCGCTGCTGGCCGCCGCACCGGCGTTCGCCCAGTCCGAGGCGCCGGCGCTCGGAGCCGCGCGACCAGATCGTGCTCTCGGGCGACGTGAACGTGCACCGGGGCGAGGACGTCGGCGAGGTCGTGGTCCTCCACGGCACGGCGGTCGTGGCCGGCGTCGTGCACGGCGACGTCGTCGTCGTCGACGGCCGGATCGAGGTCACCGGCCAGGTGAGCGGCAGCGTCGTCGCCATCAACGGGTCGGTCACGATCGGGCCGAACGCCCAGATCCTCGGCGACGTGCTCGCGCGCGACCGGCTGCTGATCGCCGAGGGCGCCCGGATCGACGGCGAGGTCCACGAGGGGACCGCCTTCACCTACCGGACGCCGATCGAGCTGTTCGGCCCGTTCGCCGCGCTGGCTCGCGATCGCCCTCTCGACGCTCGTGCTCGGCGCGCTGCTCGTCCTGCTCGCCCCGCGCGGCGCCGACGCCGTGGCCGCCGCCGCGACGGGCTCGGCGCTCGCCTCGGGTGGGTTCGGGCTCCTCGCGTTCGTCGGGCTGCCGGTCCTCGCGGTGCTCGGGGTCGTGTCGCTCGTCGGCCTGCCGCTCGGCCTCGCGCTCCTGCTCGCGCTCGCGCTCCTGTACTCGGTGGGGTTCGCGTGGAGCGTGTACACGGTCGGCCGGAGCATCTGGCGCGAGCCGCGCTCGCGATGGCTCGCGCTCCTGTTCGGCTGGGTGATCGTCGCCGGGCTCTCGGCGATCCCGTACGTCGGCGGCTCGGTGTGGTTCGTCGGCGCCGTGCTCGGGCTCGGGGCGATGATCGTCGCGGGGTGGCGCGCCCGCCGCGTGGGCGGCCGCCACCGCCCGGGTGGGAAGATGCCGGCCGAGCAGGTGGTCGACCTCACGGAGGAGGAGCCGTCCCCGAGCCGATGATCACCGAGCGCGCGATGGGGGAGGAGGGGACCGGGATATGAGCGAGGACCTCGATCGGCTCCGGTCGGTCCCGCTCTTCGCCGGGGTCGGCGACGAGCACCTCGAGCGGATCGCGGCGGCCGCGACCGAGTTCGAGGTCGACGGCGGCTACGTGCTCGCCGAGCGCGGCCAGCCGGGCTCGGGCATGTTCGTGATCCTCGAGGGCACCGTGGAGGTCGAGGTCCCGAACGACCCGCCCGTCGCCCTCGGCCCCGGCGAGTTCTTCGGCGAGCTGTCGCTGCTCACCGACTCGCCGCGCCTCGCGCGCGTGCGCGCCGTCACCCCGGTGCGGGGGCTCGCGATCGACCGGGCCGCGTTCGAGGACCTGCTCCGCGAGGAGCCGCGCATCGCGCTCGCGATGCTGCCCGTGCTCGCGCGGCGGCTCGCGGCGGCACGAGTCGGCCGGTGAGCGCGAGCGCCGGCGCCCGAAGGCGAAGAGGCCGACCAGCACGCCGAACGCGGCCCCGAACGCCGCCGCCTGCGCCGTGCTCATGAGGATCCGGGCGCCGTCCTCGACCGTGACCCGGGGCGCGAGGACCATCGCCGACGAAGGCCCCGCTCCCGACGTTCGCCTCGCCCGCGATCACCGACTGCGTCCCGCCGTTGGTGAACGAGACCGTCCCGCGCGCGAGGACCGGGCCGCACCCACCGTTGGTGATCGAGACGTCGCCCGAGCACATCACGGGCCCGCACCCGCCGTTGTGGATCGTCACGTCGCCGGTGGCCATCATCGGGCCGGCCACGGCCTGCTCGATCCGAACGTTGTGTGCCGAGAGCGCCCCGACCAGCGAGCGTTCCAGCGTCACGTCCCCCGCGGCCTCCAGCGTGCCGACGACCCGCCCGTGCTCCAGGTGCTCGTCCATCCCGCCTCACCTCCGGGCGACATCGTAGGTACGCTCGGCCGGTGAGCGCGAACCGGACCTTCCTCCTGATGGGCTCGGGCGAGTTCGAGCCGTGGTCCACGGAGGTCGAGCGGGCGGCGCTCCAGGGCGGCCCGCCCGGGTGGCGATCTGCCCGACGGCGAGCGCGCCCGAGGGCGACGACGTGTTCGAGCGGTGGGCGGGCATGGGGATCGAGCACTACGCCGGGATGGGCGTCGAGGCCACGGTCGTCCCGCTCCGGACCCGGGCCGACGCCGAGGGGCCCGAGACGGCCGCCGCGATCGGGGGCGCCGGGATGGTCTTCTTCTCCGGCGGCAGACCCGCGCTACCTCGCCGACACGATCCGGGGCACGGCGTTCTGGGACGCGCTCGACCACGCGCTCGACGACGGGGACGGTGTACGCGGGGTGCAGCGCCGGCGCGATGGTCGCCGGCCGGAGCCCGGAGTCGCGGCCG
>CAVOUQ010000014.1:0-39554 GCA_963699635.1 uncultured Actinomycetes bacterium
CATAGGGTCACGCTCGCGGGGGAGGGGACGTGTCCGAGGCTGCAAGATCGGGACGAGCGCTGACCACGGTCGTCGCCGGCGTGGTCATCGGGCTTGTCGAGGCGGTCCTGGCGATCGCGTTCGCGGCCCTCGTCTTCGGAGGGCTGCTCGCCGGTCACCTTGCCGACGGCATCGGCCTGTACCTGCTGGGCGGAGCCCTGGCGCTGGCCATCCTCGGGTGGACCGGCGGCCTTCGTGGGGTGGTCGGAAGCCTGCAGGACGCGCCGGCGGCCGTGCTCGCGCTCGTTGCCGCCTACGTCGCGCTCGGGACCTACGGCGGACCGGACCGGGCGTTTCTCACCGCGGTCGCCGCCACGCTCGTCGTGACGATCCTGTGCGGGGTCGTGTTCCTCGGGCTCGGGACGCTCCGGGCTGGCAACCTGTTGCGCTTCGTCCCCTACCCGGTGGTCGGCGGGTTCCTGGCCGGTACGGGATGGCTCTTGTTGAAGGGTGGCGTCGCCGTCTCCTCCGGGGTCGAGGTGCACATGGACACGTTCGGCTCCCTGGCGAGCGTCGAGACTGCGAAGCACTGGGCCCCGGCCCTGGGCTTCGGGCTGGTGCTCCTCCTCGCCGTCCGCCTCATCAAGCGGCCGCTCGTGATCCCGATCGCGCTCGGGGCCGGCATCGTCGCGTTCGCGATCGGCGCTCTCGCGACCGGGGCGTCGCTCGACGCGGCGCGGGACGGCGGGTGGCTGCTCGGACCGTTCGACTCGACCCGGCTGTGGGAGCCGTGGACCCTTCGAGCGCTCTCGGATGCCGACTGGTGGGCGGTGCTCGGACAGTGGGCGGGGATCGCGGCGACCGTGCTCGTCGCCTCGATCGCGGTCCTGTTCAACCTGGGCGGGACCGAGGTCGTGGTGCACCGGGACCTCGACACGAACCGGGAGCTTCGAGACGCCGGCATGCTGAACGTCCTCTCCGGTGGGCTCGGTGGGATCCCCGGCTACCACGCGCTCAGCCTCACCTCTCTCGCAGAGCGCATGGACGTGAACGCGCGAACGGCGGGTCTGGTCGGCGCCCTGGTCCCCCTCGCCGGAGTGATCTTCGGAGCCTCGGTGATCGAGCTCGTCCCCAGGATGCTGGTGGGCGGCGTGCTCGCGTTCCTCGGCCTCGCGTTCCTCGTCGAGTGGGTCTGGGACAAGCGGAAGGCTCTTCCGCGCGTCGAGTACGTGATCGTGCTGGTGATCCTCGCCGGGATCGTCGTGAGGGGCTTCCTGCCGGGCGTGCTGCTCGGCATCGTGATGGCGGTCGTGCTCTTCGCGGTCAGCTACGGGCGGATCGAGCTCGTGCGCGAGGTGGGGTTCGGGGAGACCTATCGAAGCAACGTCGACCGGCCGCCCCCGGAGCGCGCGGTACTCCGCGGCTTTGCCGATCGGGTGCAGATCCTCCGCCTGCACGGGTTCGTGTTCTTCGGCTCGGCGAACGGCCTACTCGAGAAGATCCGAAAGCGCACCGAGCAGGACGGCCTGCGGTTCCTGCTCCTTGACCTGCAGCGGGTGAGCGGGGTCGACGCCTCGGCGGTCGTGTCGTTCGCGAAGGTGATGCACCTGGGGGAGGCGAGCGGCTTCGAGCTCGTGCTCGCGGGCGCCTCTGAGGCGGTCCGCGCCCAGCTCGAGCGCGGTGGGGTACACCAAGCCCCGAACGTGGTCGCCTTCGACGCAGACCTCGACCGAGGGCTCCAGCGGTGCGAGGACGGGCTGCTCGAGGAGGCGGGGGCGGTGGCCCGGGCCGGGGACGGATCCGCCGGGCTCCCCGAGGGCCTTTCCCCGTATCTCGAGCGGATGGAGCTCACAACGGGGACGACGCTGATCCGCCAGAACGACCCGGCCGAGGACGTGTTCGTCCTCGAGTCGGGCCGGCTCACCGTGGAGATGGTCACCGTGGAGGGGACGCGGATGCGCCTGAGCACGATCCGCCCGGGCGTGGTCGTCGGCGAGGTCGCGCACTACGCGGGCGTCCCGCGCACCGCCGACGTGATCGCCGAGACGCCGAGCGTGGTCCTGCGGCTGAGCGACTCCTCGATGGAACGGCTCGAGTCGGAGGATCCGAAGCTCGCGGCCGCGCTGCACCGATGGCTGGCGACGACGCTCGCCGGGCGGCTGAGCGAGACGACGAGGGCGTTCGATGAGCTCCTCGACTAGTTCGAGCCCGACCCTCAGAGGGCAAGGGCTGGTCGCCTCGGTCGCCGCGGGCGTGATCATCGGCGCCGTCGAGGCCGTCCTCGCGATCGCGTTCGCCGCCTTCGTGTTCGGCGGCGTGCTCGTGGGTAACCTGTCCGACGCCATCGGCCTCTATCTGGTGGCCGGCGCGCTGACGCTCGCGATCCTGGCCTGGAGGGCGGGAAGCCGGGGCGTCGTGGGAAGCGTCCAGGACGCGGCGGTGGCCGTGCTTGGCGGCGTGGCGACGGCTACGGCGGTGAAGGCCGCGGCGATCACGAGGGTCGCCGAGATCGCGGCCGTCGGCCACGTCGAGACCCCCGACATCTTCCTCACCGTGATCGCCGCGACGTTCGTGGTTACGGTCCTTTGCGGGGTCGTCTTCCTGGCTCTGGGGACCTTCCGGCTCGGCAACCTGGTCCGGTTCGTGCCGTATCCGGTCGTGGGCGGGTTTCTGGCGGGCACCGGATGGCTGTTGCTGAAGGGCGGGTTGTACGTGGCCTCCGGCGTGGAGGTCCACCTGCGCACGTTCAGCCTGTTGACCAGCACTGAGACGCTCAAGCACTGGGTGCCGGCGCTCGCGTTCGGGGTGATCCTGCTCCTCGGGGTCCGACTGGTGAAGAAGCCCATGGTCATCCCCATCGTGCTGGGGGCGGGGCTCGGCCTGTTCGCGATCGGCATGGTTCTTACCGGCTCCTCGATCGATGCCGCACGCGATGGCAGGTGGCTGCTCGGCCCCTTCGATTCGACCCGGCTCTGGCAGCCGTGGACCTTCCGAGCGCTTGGCGGTGCCGACTGGTCGGCGGTGCTCGGACAGTGGACGGGGATCGCGACCGCGGTGCTCGTTGCCGCGCTCGCGATCTTGTTCAACGTGAGCGGGACCGAGGTCGTGCTGCACCGGGATCTGGACACGAACAGGGAGCTTCGCGACGCCGGCTTCTTGAACGTCATCTCTGGCGCGCTCGGCGGGATCCCGGGCTACCACGCGCTCAGCCTGACGGCCCTTGCCGAGCGCATGAGCGTGAACGCTCGTACCGCCGGGATCGTCGGCGCGCTCGTGCCTCTGGCCGCCGTGGTGTTCGGGGCCTCGTTCATCGAGCTCATCCCGCGCCTGCTCGTGGGAGGCGTGCTCGTGTTCCTCGGCCTCGCCTTCATCACCGAGTGGGTCTGGGACAAGCGAAAGACGCTTCCGCGGGTGGAGTACTTCGTCGTCTTGGTGATCCTTGCCGGGATCATCGCCACGGGGAGGTTTCTGCCGGGCGTGGTGCTCGGCCTGGTGATGGCCGTGGTCTTGTTCGCCGTCAGCTACGGCCGCATCGAGCTCGTGCGCGAGGTCGCCTTCGGGGAGACCTACCGGAGCAACGTCGACCGGCCGGCCGCGGAGAAGGCGGCGCTTCGAACCATGGGCGATCGGGTCCAGATCCTTCGCGTGCACGGGTTCGTGTTCTTCGGCTCGGCAAACGGCCTGTTGGAGCGGATCCGAAAGCGCGCGGAACAGGGAGGACTGCGGTACCTGCTGGTGGACCTGCAACGGGCAACCGGCGTGGACGCCTCGGCGGCGGTTTCCTTCGTCAAGGTCGTGCACCTGGCCGAGGCTGGCGGGTTCGAGCTCGTGCTCGCCGGTGCCACCGACGCGGTTCGCGAGCAGCTGGAGCGCGGCGGGGTGGTCGAGACCGACGGCGTGGTCCGGTTCGAGCCGGACCTCGACCGCGGGCTGCAGCGGTGCGAGGACGGGCTGCTCACGGACGTCGTCACGACCTCGGACCCCGTCGCCGGCGACGGCGCGCTCGCCGGCATGCCGCCGGGGCTCATGGCGTATCTCGAGCGCGTCTCGTTCCCGGAAGGGTCGGTCCTCATCCATCAGGACGCGCGACCCGACGACGTCTTCGTCCTGGCCTCGGGGAGGCTCCGGGTCGAGCTCGTCACGCCGGAGGGGCGGCGGATGCGCCTGCGCACCGTGCTTCCCGGCGTCGTCGTCGGCGAGATCGCGATGTACCTGGGCGTCCCGCGCACCGCGGACGTGGTGGCGGAGATCCCGAGCGAGGTCCTCCGCCTCAGCGGTTCCGCGATCGAGGGCATGGAGGCGGCCGAACCGGAGCTCGCCGCGGCGCTGCACCGGTGGCTCGCGACGACGCTGGCGCTGCGGCTCGGCGACACGATGCGGGTATTCGACGCGCTCCTCGACTAGCCGGCGCGCTCAGGTGCGGGGCTTGAAGACCATGTCGGCCACGACCAGCACGATGCTGAACGCGAACACGTTTCTCCTTTCGTCTGCGGGGCACGATAGTGGGAACAAAGGAGGCAGTCGCGATGGCGCAGATCACCACGTTCACGCACGTCACGCTCGACGGCGTCATGCAGGCGCCGGGGCGGCCGGACGAGGACTCGCGCGGGGGGTTCACGATGGGCGGCTGGGAGGGCCGCTACGGCGACGAGGTCATGGCCGGCGTCGCGGCCGAGGGCATGGCCGGTGAGGGCGCGCTCCTGTTCGGCCGCCGGACGTACGAGGACTTCTTCCGGGTGTGGCCGAACATGCCGCAGCCGAACCCGTTCACCGAGATCCTCAACCGAACGCAGAAGTACGTCGCGTCGAGGACGTTGCAGGAGCCGCTCCCCTGGGAAAACTCGACCCTCCTGAAGGGCGACGCCGGCGACTCCGTGGCCGAGCTGAAGGGGTCGACCGACCCGGACCTCGTGGTGCTCGGCAGCGGCGACCTGATCCAGACGCTGATCCGCCACGACCTCGTCGATCGATTCCTCGTGCTCATCCACCCGCTCGTGCTGGGCTCCGGTCGCCGGTTGTTCCCCGACGGCGGGGCTCCCGCCACGCTCAGGCTCGTGGACGAGAAGCGCACGACCACCGGCGTGCTCATCGCCACGTACGAGCCCGAGCGGTAGCGCCGGGGCCGGTCAGCCCATCAGCTCAAGTAGCTTCGTCGTCGTGTTCCAGTTGCGGATCGTCAGGCTCGGGTAGATCGGCAGGGAATTGATCTTGCTGAGCCGGCTCTGCGAGGCGCGGCTGGTGAGGTTCGAGAAGTAGAGGACGCCCTTCCCGGCGTGCGCCGTGTCGACGCCCTCCCTCGTGGGCACGACCCTCAGGGCGGCGCCCGCGTTGAGCGGCTCCTTCAGGAAGATGACGTTGTACCGGTATTCGGCCGGCTCCGAGCCGAAGCCCTTCGGCGCCCCGTCCACGATGGTCGCGCATCTGTGCGCTGCTGCGCAGCACCACGGTCGCCGGGAAGCCGAAGGTCTCGGTGAGCATCGCCTCGATCCGCCGAACCAGCGCGGCGGACCCCGATCCCGCGGATCGGAAGAGCACGTTGCCGCTCTGGATGTAGGTGGCGACGTCCTCGAAGCCGCCCGCCTCGAAGCTGGCCTTCAGGGCCGACATCTTGATCAGGTTCTTGCCGCCGACGTTGATCCCGCGAAGCAGCGCAACGTACGTGGTCACCGGTCTAGGCGCGACGTTCGGGAAGCGAGAACCGGAACTCCACGATCGGCACCTCGACACCGAGCTGGTACAGGAGCGTGTTCACGTCGCCGTGGTGCTGGCGCTCGTGGAGCATGCCGTGGGCGAAGATGTCCGCCGGGCTGTACACGAGCGCCTCGCCGTCGACGTTCATCTCGCGAGGCGTCACCAGCTCGTCGTCCCCGAGCGAATCCAGATACGCCCGGACGTGGCCCCGAACGCGCCGCCGATAGGCCTCGAGCTCGTCCCACGTCGTCACGTGCTCGACCGGCTCGTCGGTGGTCGCGGTCGGGGCCGCGAGCCACCGGACGTACGCCCATGTCATGTGCGCGAGGGCGTCCCGCAGCGCCGGCCAGCCGGAGCCGGGAGCCGGACGCGTCAGCACGTCGTCGCCGAGCGGGCGGATCACCTCTTCGTGCGCCCGCCAGGAGTAGTCGGTGAAGGCGAACAGCTCCTCGATGGCGGCCCGGTCCACGAGCGAACCCTCTCACACCGCGATGACGAGCTTCCCCCGGGGTGTGTCCGGTCTCGATCTGGCGGATCGCAGGAGCAGCTACCACACGCCGGACACCCTCCCGGGTCGAGGCCGATCGCCCACGACGAGGAACCGGTCGTCGGACTAGGCTGAACGACCAGTTCGAATTCGAGTTCGCGCTCGATCTCATGCTGGACGGTCTCGAGCGGCTCCGGGACCGAGCCGGGCGATCGCGGGAGGAGGAACGACCATGAGCCAGGTGAACGGAGGGGGCGCGGAGGCGCAGGGGGCGGCGACCGCCACCGGCCCTTCGCCGAACGGCGCGAAGCGGCCCATCGGGGTCGTCGTCTCGTCGATCGTCAACGGCGTCGGCACGTTGATCCGCAAGCAGGTCGAGCTCGCCAAGATCGAGGCGGGCGAGGCCGTGGCGGTCCGCGCGAAGGGCGCCGGCCTGATGGGCGGCGCGGGCGTGCTCGGCCTCTACGCGTTCGGGTTCGTGGCGGCGGCGGGAGCGGCGGCGCTCGACCTCGTGCTGCCTCTGTGGGCGGCGCTGTTGATCGTCGCGGCCGTCCTCGGGGTGATCGGGTGGGTGCTCGTGCTCGCCGGCCGTCGCGCGATGCGGACCGCCCCGACGCCGCAACTGACGCAGGAGGCACTGAAGGAGGACGCGCAATGGGCGAAGCGGCAACTCGCAAGGTAGCCGAGATCGAGGAGGCGCGCGGTCGGCTCGAGGCCGACCTGCAGGAGCTCGAGGACCGGATGCCGGCGCCGCTTCGCTCCGCCAAGGCGTTGGCGGGCACGCTCGTCGCCGCCCTCGGCGGCGTGGTCGTGCTCCGGAGGATGCTCTCGAAGCGTTCGAAGGGCGCGAAGCCGACCGAGGTCGTGATCCGCGTCGTGCGGGAGGACCAGGAACCGTCAGGTTCGTGACGCCGGTCGGGTCAGGAGGCCGTCCCGGTCCGGCTCCGATCCGCCGTCTTCGGCTCTGTCGGTTCGACACGAGCGGAGTCGACCGAAAGGACTCGAGATGCGACGGCTGATCGTGAGCACCTTCGTGACCCTCGACGGGGTCATGCAAGCGCCGGGCGGACCCGGGGAGGACGACGACGGCGGCTTCGCGTACGGCGGCTGGTCCGTCAACTACTGGGACGAGCGGATGGCCGAGGTCATGACCGAGGCGACGAACAAGCCGTTCGACATGGTTCTCGGACGCAGGACCTACGAGATCATGGCCGCGTACTGGCCGCACGCCCCGGAGGAGGCCGGTTCCAAGCCCTTCAACGACGCCACCAAGTACGTCGCCTCGCGGAGTCGGCCGACGCTCGAGTGGAGCCGGTCGGTCCTCATCGAGGGAGACGCGGCCGAGGGCATTGCGGCGCTCAAGAAGGACGACGGACCGGAGCTGCAGGTGCACGGGAGCGCGAACCTGATCCAGACGCTCCTGCGCCACAACCTCGTCGACGAGTTCCGCCTGTGGGTCTTTCCCATCGTCATCGGGTCGGGCAAGCGCCTGTTCTCCGACGGCACGATTCCCGCAGGGCTGAGGCTCGTCGACAGCACGGTCTCCACGACCGGCGTGGTGATCGGGACGTACGAGCCGGCGGGCGAGATCGTCACGGGATCGTTCGCGCCGGACTGACCGTGGAGAAGCCGAAGAGCGTCGAGGCGTACCTCGCGAGCCTGAGCGCCGAGCCGCGCGCCGCGCTCCAGAAGCTCCGCGAGACGATCGCGGCCGCGGCACCCCAGGCCGACGAGGGCATCACGTACAGCATGCCCGGGTTCGCTCGTCGGTGGCCGCGGGCTCGTCGGCTACATGGCGTTCAAGGACCACTACAGCTTCTTCCCGATGAGCCCGGCGGCCATCGACGCGCACCGCGAGGAGCTCGGCGAGCTCGTCACCGGCAAGGGGACGATCAGCTTCGCGTACGGGCGGCCGCTCCCCGTGCGCCTCGTGAGGAAGGTCGTGAAGACGCGCCTCGCGGAGGTGTCCGCGAACCGGCGGTGACGCGCCAAGCAGGACACGAGCGAACCGTCAGCTCGCGGGCCCCTCGATCGGATCGGGGGTCCAGTGCCCCTGGAGCCAGCGGTCCTCGTGCGGCCCCTCGGTGGCTCGATGCGGGAACAGGCTCGGGAGCGAGCGCGGAACCCGCTCGTGGATCGCGACGGCGGCGTCGTACAGGCGCAGGACCCGCTCCGGGGCGAGCTCGGGTGCCGAGAGCAGGACGACGTCCTCGTTCACGTCGACGGTCACGCCGTCCGGGAGCGCAAGGAGCGCCTCCATCATCCGCTGCTCGAGGAACGCGATCGCGAACCGCTCGTCCTCGGACTCGACGACGAACCGCCGGTTGAACTCCTCGAGCTCGAGGCGCACCTCGCGCAGGCCGAGCGCCGACCGGACCTCGTCGTCGACATCACGGGGAGCAATGCGGAGCCGAGGGCACGACGCCCCGAGCGGCACGACGGCGCAGGTCAGCCGCCTCCGCGGCCCGAGCGGACCGTCGGATGCGCGGTCCTCGTACCAGTAGTCGAACGCCCGGATCTCGAATCCCCGCGTGCGCTCCCAGACCAGGTTCTCGGTCCCGTGGCTCGGCCGCCCGAACATCGGGAACGGCAGCCACGCGGCGCTCTCGAACAGGTCCATCGACGCGAAGTCCAGGCCGGCACGCCGGCACAGGTGCATGAGCGTTCGCTGCCGCGACAGGATCCGGAGGAGCCGCCAGCCCCCGAAGGCGGCCGCCACGATGGCGAGGCCGAGCGCGAACCATCCCATGGGAAAGGGGTCGGGCCTCCCGGTCCCCGCCTTGAATCGCCGCTGGTCGTCGCCCCCCAAGCCGCTAGCGAGGTCCCGCGGACCGATCGTCGGCCACCCACCCCCGCCACCGCGTCCGTCGCTGAGGCAACCGTTCAGACCGTCACGACGACCTTGCCGGCGGCGTGGCCGCCCTCGAGGTAGCGGATCGCGTCGGCGGCCTCGATCAGCGGGTACGTCCGGCCGACGACCGGGGTGACGTCGCCGCGCTCGATCAGCTCGGCGAGCGCGCGCAGGTCCTCGCCGTTCTCCTTCGAAATCACCGGACGGAGCCGCTGCCTCGTGACCGCCGAGAGCAGCGGCGCTCGCAGGATCTGACGGAAGAACCCGCCCGTCCACCGGCCGCCGCCGTCCCCGCCGACGATCGCGAGCGCGCCGGTCGGCGTCAGGAGCTTCCGGAGCACGCGGAGCGGGCGCCGGCCGGCCGTATCGACGATCGCGTCCCACCGGCCTGCGAGCTCCTCGCGCGTGTAGTCGATGACGTCGTCGGCGCCGACCGAGCGCACGAGCTCGAGCTTCGACGTGCTCGCCACCCCGGTGACGTGGGCCCCGAAGGCCTTCGCGATCTGCAGGGTCAGTGTGCCGACGCCGCCGCCCGCCCCGATCACGAGCACGCGCTGCCCGGGCTTCACCCGCGCGACGTCGCGGATCGCCATGAGCGCCGTGAGGCCCGAGATCGGCGCCGCGGCGGCCTCCTCGAACGAGAGCCTCGAGGGCTTCGGGACGACGAGCTCGGCCTTGCCCACCGCGAGCTCGGCGAACGAGCCCTCGGCGATGCCCATCACCTCGTCGCCCGGCACGAGCCCGGTGACGTTCGCGCCGACGGACTCGACGACGCCGGCGACGTCGCGGCCGCGGGGGTGGCCCCAGATCTTGCGGAACCCCGGCATGAGCCGCGCGAAGTACGGGAGCCCCGTCATCAGGTGCCACACGTCGGGCCCCGCGCCCGCAGCCCGCACCCGGATGCGGACCTCGCCCTCCCCCACGACCGGATCCGGTACTTCCCGGAACTCGAGCACGTCCGCGGTCCCGTACCTGTCCTGCACGATCGCCTTCATCGCTCGCTCCTTCCGCCCCGCATTGGTGTACACCGTACACCAATGCGAGAAAGCCTAGGTGTACGGAGTACACTCGTCAAGTCCGTTTCTCCGACCGGAGGTGGCATGAGCGCGAAGGCCGAGGCCGAGGCGCGTCCCCGCGAGCCGCTCAGCCGCGATCGGATCCTCCGGGCGGCGGTGGCCCTCGCCGACGAGGGCGGCGTCGAGTCGATCAGCATGCGGCGGATCGCCCAGGAGCTCGGCGTCGTGCCGATGGCGCTGTACAAGCACGTAGCGAACAAGGACGAGCTCCTCGACGGGATGGTCGACGTCGTCGTCGGCGAGATCGACACGCCCATCGAGGGCGCGGACTGGATGACGACGATGCGCGGGCGGATCCTCTCGGCCCGCCGCGCGCTGCTGCGCCACCCGTGGGCCTCGCGCGTGCTCGAGTCCCGCGGCGAGCCGACGCCGACCGTCGTCGCCTACATGGACTCGATGATGGGCGTCTTCCTCGCCGGCGGCTTCTCGATCGACCTGATGCACCACGCGATGCACGTAATGGGCAGCCGGATCCTCGGCTTCTCGCAGGAGCTGTTCGACGACACGGCGAGCATGCCCGCCGAGGAGGCGGCCGAGATGTGGACGCAGATGGCCGACGTCTATCCGAACATCGCGAAGCTCATCCCGGTGGCCATGGGGACACACGAGGGCCCGGTGGTCGGCGGCGGGTGCGACGACCAGTTCGAGTTCGAGTTCGCGCTCGACTTGGTGCTCGACGGGCTTGAGCGCCTCCGTCCGGGAATCTGAGATACCTTGCAAGGAGAGGGGCGAGCGGCTCGACGCCGATCCAGCGCGCTAGCCAAGGACGGAACTCGACTGCCACCCATTGGTCCCTGGAAGAGTTGTCGGCCTATGACTCAAGCGTTTCGGTGAGCACGCGCTCCAGCTCAGTGGGGCGGAGCCTCATGTGCTGGGCCTGATCTAGACAGGCGTTACGGAAGATCTCGCCGTCTAGGCCGAAGCTGCCGGCGAAGGCAAGAAGCAGCCGTTCGCCGGGGAAATCAGACAAGAACGAATCCGCTTGGATCGCATCTCGTAGGCGCTCCCTCGCCTGATCAAGCAGGCCAGCAACACGCGCCTCTGAAACGTCAATCGCCGCCACACGCGCCTGCGACGATGTCGACGAGGAGGTCAGGTCTTGCGCCGCGGTCCCCGGGGAGCCGCCGATATCCATCGACTGCCGGAACTCCTCGTTCATAAGCTCCTGAACCTCCACCAAAGCGAGGCGTTCGACGAGGCCATCGGCAGCATCGCGAAGAGCCCTCAACGTCTGCTCATCCGATCCCACCGGATCATGCCGTAGCAGAGCGACCAGCGTTGCCCGGAGCAATGGCGGTTCGAGCAAGAAGTTCTCAATCTCATAGACGGGCCAGGTTCTAACGGACGAGTCCTTATGTCGACGGACCAAGTCCCGGTCGGTGATGGTCACGACTCGCCCCGCTAGGCCGGCTCCCTTCACCACCTCCTGCAGTCGGGCGGCTATACGCACGGTCTCAGATCGACTGCCTGACGCGATGAAGTTGGCCCGCTCAGTGAGCTCCGGAAACAGCCGCTTGATCACGTCCACGTCGAAAGCCGTCGGTCCCGAGCCTTCGACAAGCACAATCTTGGCGTGCGGGCGATAGGCAGCGAGATTACCTACAAGGTCAATCACCGCTGATTCGACCGCGTCCTGAGAGTCTATCCGGAGGACTTGGTTGCCGCCGTCCCCCTGGGGGCGCGCCATGTGATAGACGCTCATGTTCGGCGACCGCACCCCTTGGCGCAGGATTGCATCCGAGTGCGTGACAATCCACACCTGCGCATCGAGAGCGCGGGCAAGATTGCGTTCGTAGAAGTCCGGCAGCCCCTGCACCAAAGCTGGATTGAGGTGTAGCTCAGGCTCATCGATCAGGATGACGGAACGAATCGGTGTGGCCGTCCTCAGTCCAAGATATCCGTAGACGATCTCCTTCTCTCCTGACGACAGCTCATCAATGTCATGCATCTCACCCGTAGTGAGCTCCACAGGGAATGAAATGCTGCCGTCCTCCGCAACCTGAATGCCTTTGAACTGCTTCCCGGGGAAGAACGTGTCAAACAGCTCTCGAAGGGACGCCTGAAGAGGCCCTTCCTCCGGCTTTTCCCGTCGAAGCATCGCGGCGACATACTCCTCGAGGAGCTGGCTCTTGATATCCCGATATCTGTTCTCAACGTCATAGAGCAATCTAGAACGACGCTGCTCGGCACGGTCTGCGATTCGCAGGTTCACGGAACCGACATTCTCGCGAACATAGATTCGCCGGGACGTCTGGAACTCAAGTTCCCCTAGAACGTCCGGTCGGAAGCAGGCAAAGAACACAGTCGCTAGGAGGCTTTGTAACGGATCAATCCGGGGCGGATCCGCCTGAAGCGACACGTCAACAGCTATGGCGCCACCGGACGCCTCTATCTCGCGCATAAGGTCAGCCGCGAGCTCATCTGCTCGTTCCTTGACACGCGTCAGCTCGGCAGGGTCGAGCGACGGCGGAAGTAGTGGAGCCTCCCCAGTCACGGGCTGGGCTGATTCACCTCGTTCATTCATCAGGATGGTTTGGAAGATGTTGATCGAGTGATCGGCAACGAACCGGAGCTCCTCCTCGCCGACCTCGACGCTTGCGGCTATCCTCGCTGGCTTGTCCGCCCGCCGGAAGACAGTCCGAAGCTCCGATGGGCGCTGAAGATTGACGGCCATCTCGCCAAACCAGCGCTGCCATTCATCCTTCACGTATAGCGACTTGACGAGGCGGAGAGCATCCAGCACTGTGGTCTTTCCACAGCCGTTGGCACCTGCGATGAGGACGAAATCACCCAGGTCCTTCATCTCGAGATGCTCAATTGCTCTGAAGTTCGAGATCGTCAACTCTGTGATTCTCACCCCTCACCCCTTAATCTCGACCGCTCTCCCGGGCGCCGCATTTCCTTAGTGGGACAGAGTAGCTGCGGTTGGTTGGGGCACATGCGGTGAGTGGGAGCTAGCCGACAGGCTGAAGTGCACTCCGAACAAAGGACACGACTTCCCGTTCTCGGCGATGGAGGGACGCTCGGCTCCGGTCCTCGCCCACGACCGCGTGGAGCACGCTCGCCTCGGTCAGTGATCCCACGACCGCCGTGTACAGCATGAACAGCAGCAGCGCCGGGTCCTGCTCGCGGATCTCCCCCGCGTCCATCCCTCCCTGGAGGAAGTCCACCGCACGTTTCCGAAGCGGGTCGATCACGCTCGCGAAGCGCTCGAAGCCCTCGGCGCCGAGGCGGCCGGCCTCGCGGATGAACATGGGGAACTCGGGCCACTCCTCAGCGAGGCGGAAAACCGCGTGGATCACCGCCTCCGCGCGGTCCCAGTACGTCTCCTTGCCCTCGAGCGCGATGACGATCTCCTGCGCCACCCGATTCCCCGCCGCCTGCAGGCACGCCTCGAGCAACGCGTCCTTTGTGGGGAAGTAGTACAGGAGCGTCTGCTTGCGGATCCCCACGGCGGTCGCGATCTGGTCGAGGCTCGCGCCCGAGTAGCCCTCGCGGCCGAACGCGCGGATCGCCTCCTCGATGAGCGCGTGGCGCCGCTTCTCGCCGCCGGTCCGCGTCACCGGGTCACCTCCAGGCCGGCGGCTTCCCGCTGCGGCGGATCGGCCTCGTGCCCTCCCAGGTCCGCAGCCACCCGGGACCTTGGGGGCCGGCGAGCTTGGGCGTCTCGTCGCGCGAGGCACGCCGCTGCGCCTCCCACCACGAGGTGCGGTCCTCGTCGAACAGCTCGGCGATCGCCTGCTGCATCCGGAGCGAGAGCTGCTGATGCGTCTCGCCCTCCTGCGGGAACAGCGGCCGCCCGTACCGGACTCGGATCGGCGGACGTCCGGGCCTCGGCCAGGTCCGGCCCTTCGGCATCGCCGCGTACGCGCCGACGATCGCGATCGGCACGATCGGCATCCCCATGTCGAGCGCCAGCCGCGCGGTCCCGTGCCGGAACCGCTGGAGCCACCCGTCGGTCGAGCGCGTGCCCTCGGGGAACACGATGATGCTCCAGCCGTCGCGGATGAGCTCCTTCGCCTTGTTCGTCGCACGCTCGCCGGCGCCGCGCTCGACCGGGAAGCCCGCGTAAACGAGCGCGGTGAACGCCGAGCGCCACCACACGTCGAAGAAGTAGTCCTTCGCCGCCGCGGTGGCGGTCTTGTTCCGCCACTTCTGCGGCAGCGTGATCATGAGGATCGAGGCGTCGAGGTGGCTCGAGTGGTTCGAGATGAACATCGCCGGGCCCTTCAGCCCCTCGAGGTTGTCGAGCCCGAAGACCTCGGGTGAGGTCTCGTTCCAGATGATCGCGCGGAGCCCGCCGTCCAGGATCAGGTCGCGCGCGACGCCGGCCGCGTCCGTGCGCGCCCAGTCCGTCGGGAAGTCCCAGGGCTTGGGCGGCGGCGTCGAGGACTCGGCGCTCTTCGGGATCATCGCGCGCCTTCCCCACCGCCACCCGCGGGCGACGTCGCCGACCTCGTCGAGGATCGAGCGCCGGCCCATCAGCGCACGTCCGCGATCGCGAACGGCGGCACGTGGAAGTAGCTGATCGAGGGCGACCGGCCGACGGTCTCGCCGGCCATCTCGAGCGCGTCGCGGAAGCTCGACGCCGCGCGGTAGCCGAGCCGGTCGCACGTCTTCGGGTCGCCGCCGACGACGATCACGTCGCCGAGGTAGTCGAGCCCGTGCGCCCCCCAGTACCACATGTAGAAGGGGTGGACGCCGTGGTACGCGTTGCTCTTCCGGTACAGGTGCACGTACCAGGGGTCGGTCGCGTAGCGCTCCTCGTACTTCGACTCGATCGTGCTCGGGTCCGTGGTCTCGGCCAGGACCTCCTCGAAGAAGTCGACGTAACTCGGGTGGTGGACCTGGTGGAACTCGTTCGGGACGGGATGGAACATGATCATCGCGCCGCCCGGCCGCACGACCGGCTTGTTCCGGTACAGGTTGAAGAAGTAGCCGAGCCCCAGGCAGTGCACGAGGATCGGGTTCATGATCGAGTTCACGTTGTAGGGCCCGAGGTACGGCAGGCCCACCACCATGACGTCGCTCTGCCCGTCCACCTCGACGAGCTGCTGCTCGTGCAGCTTGGCGAGCGTGCGCTCGTGCACGGCCTCGGTGTCGCCCGCGTTCACGCCGGTGACCCCGGTCGGCGAGAGGATCCTCGTCCAGATCTGATGCCGCGCCTGCGACGGCGCGAGGTCGTTCGCCTTCTTCGCCGCGAGGTAGGTGCCCTGCTCGAGCAGCGACCACTCCCACTCGCGCTTGTTCATGAAGCCGAACGGGTCCGGGAAGGTCTCGTTGTTCAGCGTGGTCTCGATCGTGAAGATCCGCAGGCCGTTGGCCTTCAGGAGGTCGCCCATGCGCTTGCACGAGTCGTGGATCGCGCTGCGCCCGGGTCTCGGGTCCATGTAGGACTTGGAGTGCAGCATCGTGTGCACGTTGTGGTGGTGGCGGACGCTGCGGTAGCTCGCGAGGCCGACCGGCACGGACTTGTGGCCGCCGTCCATCGCGACGAGGTTGATGTTCACGTAGATGAGCAGGTCCGACTCCATCGCCCGCTTGTTGAGCTCGACCTCCTCGCCCTCGTCGGTGGTGCCCACCATCACGAGGTTGTCGCGGTCCTCGGCGTCGTGGTTCTGCAGGTCCTTCGGGTAGAACGAGCGGAAGACGCGCTCGCCGACCGCGTGCTTGATCTCGTCGGCGGTCATCCGGCGGTGCAGCGAGTTCGCGATATAGAGCTTGAGGTCCTCGACGCCGCGCCGGGCCGCGAGCTCGATCACCTCCTCGAGGATGAGCTGGCGGATGTCGGGGCTCCGCATGGGCGGAAGCGGCAGCGAGAGGTCGTCGATCGCGATCGTGAGCCGCATCCCGGGCTTGAGAAGCTCGCGGAGCGGCTCGCTGTCGTGCGGATTGTCGAGCGCGTGCCGGATCGCGTCGCGAACGCGCTTGATCCTCGGCAGCGCGTCGGGCGGGTAGATCACCCGGGAGCCGAGCGGGAACTTCTGGAGCCGGAAGCCCTCGCCCTCGTGCACGAGGAGCGGCGGCGTGCGCTCGTCGACCTCCAACACGAACCCCGGTCTGCCCATCTGCTGCTCTCTCCTCGCGTCAGTCGGCCCGAGGGTCGAAGGCGACCCGGAGCGTCCCGAGTCGTCCCGCGCCCAGGGCGTGGTCGATGGCCTCGTGCCAGCGGCGGAGCGGATAGGTCGCCCCGACGATCCCCTCGATCGGGTTCGCGAGCGCGATCTCGATCGCGAGCTCGAACGCCGGTCGCGGCTCCCCGTTCACGCGCTCGAGCCCTCCCGTGTACGCGCCGACGAGCTCGAGCTCGCGGAACCACAGCGGCGTGAGGTCGGCGCCGGCCACGGGGATGCCGCTCACGACGACGCGACCCCCCGCCTTGACGGTTCGCAGCGCCAGGTCGAGCGAGGACCGCGAGCCGACGCAGTCGATCGCGACGTCGGCCCCACCGAGCAGGAAGGGGGCCCCGCGCTCGGGCCGCAGCTTCATCGCGTGGGCGCTGCGGCGGATGGCGTTGGTGGCCTCCTTGGGCTCGACGATCTCGCTCGCGCCGAACGCCCCCGCCCACTCCCGTTGCTTCGCGTGCTTGGCGACGACCGTGATCCGGTCGGCCGGCGAGAGCTCCTTCAGCGCGAGCAGCGTGAGGATGCCGATCGCGCCGGCGCCGATCACGAGCACGTTCGCGTCGGGCTGCACGTTCGCGCGCAGGGCGGTGTGGATCGCGCAGGCGAGCGGCTCGACGAGCACGGCCTTGCGGTCCGGAAGCTCGTCGGGCACCGGGTGCAGCTGGGACCGATGGGCGACGAACATCTTCGACCAGCCGCCGCCGGTGTCGGCGCAGTACCCGGTCTGCAGCCCGGCGCTCACGTGGCCGGTCGTCACGCGGTCGCAGCGGCCGTGCAGCCCGATCGCGCAGTTCGGACACGGGTCGAGCCCTCGCGCGAGGCACGAGAGCACCGGCTCGAGCACCACGCGGGTGCCGGTCGAGAGGTCGTCGACGTCGTCGACGAGCTCGCCGACGACCTCGTGGCCGGGGACGAAGGGCATCGAGACGAGCGGCGAGAAGTAGAACGAGGACTTGCCCGAGATCGTCGCGAGGTCCGAGCCGCAGATCCCGCTCAGGAGCGGCCGGACACGGCCCCACCCCGGGCCGAGCGGGACGGGGTCCTTGCGGTTCACGAGGCGCATCGGCGCGAGCGGGCCCGAGAGCAGCCCCGGCGCGCGATCGCCGACCGCTCGCGCGGTGAGGTAGCGCGGGGCCGAGCGGTACAGCTCGATCGCCTGGGTCGTCATCGCATCGCCGGCTTGGGGAATCGGACGCGGGGCATGCCGCCGGCCATCTGCCACTCCTCGATCGGCCACCGGCGGCGCTTCGCGACCCGGAGGAGCGCGGCGTCCGGGCTGACGGCGACGGGGTTGCCGACGGCCTTCAGCAGCGCGAGGTCCGAGTGCGAGTCCGCGTACGCGTACGAGGACTTGAGGTCGGCGCCCTCGAGCAGCGCGTACCGGCGAACCCACGCGCCCCGCGCCTCGCCGACGAGCGGCGGCTCGGCGAGGAACCCGGTGTAGACGCCGTCCTCCACGGCGAGCTTGGCCGCCACCACCTCGTCGAACAGCGGCACGATCGGCTTCACGAACGGCTCGGCAGCGGCCGTGATCATGATCGTGCGGTGGCCGGCGGCGCGGTGCTCGCGGATCCGGCGCACCGACGCGGCGGACACCTTCTGGAGCATGAACTCGGAGACGACCTCCTCGACGAGGCGGTCGACCCCCTCGACGGTCGCGCCCTCGTACCGGCGAAAGAACGTCCGCAAGAACTCGCCGCGGTCGCGCCGGTCGGCCATCAGGTACGCGGGGATGCGCGAGAACACGCTCAGCAGCTCGTCGGGCCACTGATCCCAGGGCAGGTCCGCCATCCGGGACCACACGTAGGACTCGACGACGTTCGAGGGAAGCATCGTGCCCTCCATGTCGAACAGCGCGAGCACGAGCTGCTCGCGCTCGCGGATCCGGACGCGAGGCTTCAGGCGCGAGCCCGAGAGGGCCCGCAGGCCCTGGGTGACCGCGGGGCAGTGGACGTCCTGGAGGTAGTAGCGCCAGTCGATCGCCGCGGGGTCGAAGGGGAACCGCTCGCGATCGGCCTTGGTCAGCCCCGCGAACAGCTCGAGCGTGCGGTCGATCGTGTAGATGACCTCGGCCTCCGTGTACGCGCCGTACAGGTCCGAGTACCGGCGGATGAAGTCGACGCGCCCCTTGTCCCGGTCGACGCGCGCGACGAGGTCGCGCATCCTCTTCGACTTCGGCAGGTGGGTCACGACCTTGTCGGCGACGTCGACCGCGCGCTCGGCCGTGCGCAGGAGCCGCTCGACGCGCAGGCGGCCCGGGAACGACCACTCGGGCACCTTGACCTCGCCGCGACCCTGCTGCGGGAGCGGGTGCTCCTCGAAGTACACCTTGCACAGTTCGTACATTCCTTTGTACTGCAACGGGTTTCGCGCTCCGGAGCTCACGTGGTAGTAGGCGGGCGTTGCGGGCTCGGGAGGGACCGCCGCGGCCGCGAGGATCGCGTTCACGACGTAGTCGGCGGGGATGAGGTCGATGATGCCCTCGGCGATCCCGGGGAACTCGGGGATCGTGCCGCGCCCGTACGCCAGGATGATGGGCTCGGCCATCTTGAAGCCCTCGATCCAGCCCGGGAACGGGTGCGCGTAGCTCGACTCGATGATCGAGGGGCGGACGATCGATAGCGGCGCGGCGCGCTCGGCCGCGAGCTCCTCCACGGCGCGCTCGCCCATCGCCTTCGTGAACGTGTAGTTGTCCGGCCAGCCGAGCGTCTGCGCTCGCGCGCGCCCGTACTGCACGAGCCGCTTCGTCACCCAGGTCTTGCGACGATCCTCGGCGTCGTCGGCAACCGACTGCGGGCCGGCCCGTCCGTGCTCTGCGCGGGCCTTGCGCAGGAAGGAGTCGAGCAGCTCCGGCTTGCGGCTCGCGGCCTCGACGTCCGAGCGCGCCCGGATGGCGAGCTCCGCCTCGGCGCGCCAGTTGACCCGGTGGTCGAGCGTCGCCTCCGGGATCACGCCCTTGCGGTTGCCGGCGACGTACGCGGTCGAGACGTGCACGAGGTGCGGCGCGTCATTCGTCGCGAGCACCGACTCGTACAGCGAGACCGCCCCGAGCAGGTTCGTCCGGAAGCCCTCGTCGATCGGCGGGTCGAAGGCCACCGTCGCCGCGCAGTGGATGACGACGTCGACGCCGCCGGGGATCTCGAGCGCGGCCTGGGAGAAGTCGCCCTCGACGACGTCGACACGCTCGTCGAGCATCGCCGTCATCGCCTCGGTGCCGACCCGGTCCCGCAGCGCGCCGAAGGTCGGCCGGCCGAGCAGCGAGTCGACCCGCTGGCGGCCGGTCGAGCCGAACTGGGCCCGGACGAGCAGGGTCATCCGGGTCTCGGGGAAGTCGATCAGGAGCCGCTCGAACACGGCCTGTCCGAGGAACCCCGTGACCCCCGTGACCAGTACGTTCTTGCCGCCCAGGCGCTTGACGATCGAGGTCGCCCGGGCCTTGCGCGGGGCCGCGCCTCTCTCTACCACGCGGCAGATTATGCCCCTCTACCGATCGGTAGACAAATCGGCCGGCGAGGCCGGCCGGCGCTCTCACCGAGCCGGGCCACCACCCTCTATCGTGCGGGCCGTGGACGAGGATCACGTGCTCCGCAACCGGAGGTCGTGGGACGGCATCGCGGAGGGCTGGGCCGACAAGGGCTACGACTCCTGGTCGCGGAGCGAGATCGCGTGGGGTATCTGGCAGGTGCCCGAGTCCGATCTCGGCCTGCTCCCCGAGGTCCGCGATCTCGACGTCGTCGAGCTCGGCTGCGGCACCGCCTACGTCTCGGCCTGGCTGGCGGGGCGCGGGGCCAGGGTCGTCGCGCTCGACAACTCAGGCGGCCAGCTCGCGACGGCGCGGCGCCTGCAGCTCGAGTTCGGCGTGCGATTTCCGCTCGTGCACGCCGACGCCGAGCGCCCCCCGTTTCGCGACGAGAGCTTCGACCTGGCGGTGTCCGAGTACGGGGCCGCGATCTGGTGCGACCCGTACGTCTGGATCCCCGAGGCCGCCCGCATCCTGCGGCCGGGCGGCCGACTCGTCTTCTTCGGCAACTCCTACCTCGCAATGCTCACCTTCCCCGAGGCCGGCCCAGCGGGCGAGACGCTTCAACGCGACCATTTCGGCATGCATCGCTTCGAGTGGCCCGACTCCGACGGCGCGGTCGACTTCCACATCACCCACGGGGCCATGATCCGGCTCCTTCGCTCGAGCGGATTCGAGGTCGAGGACCTCGTTGAGGTGCGTGCGCCCGAGAGCGCGAGGGGCGCCAGCCCGCCGGACGACCCGACCGCCACGGCCGAATGGAGCCGCCGTTGGCCGGCCGAGGAGGCCTGGAAGGCGCGGAAGCGCTCGGCCCCACGACCGTAGGCTGTGCGCGATGGGCTCGGGCGACGTGGTCGCGGGGCCGCCGCCCTGGCGGGAGGTGTTCGCCGGCGCGCGCGGGCGTCTGACCGCGGGGCTTCTGCTCCTCGAGGCGCTCGTGGCGATGGAGGCGCTCATCGTCGCCACGATCCTTCCCGCGGTCGAGCGCGACCTCGGCGGCCTGTCGCTCTACGGCTGGACGTTCACGGCGTTCACGCTGGCATCGCTCGCGAGCGTGCCGATCTCGGGGCGCGTGACCGACCGCATCGGGCCGGCGCGGGTCCTTGCGGTCGCCGTCGTGCTGTACGCCGCCGGTTTGCTCATCGCGGCGTCCGCGCCGTCGATGATCGTCCTCGTCCTCGGCCGGTTCGTGCAGGGCATCGGCGGCGGCGGCATCTACACGGTGTCCCTCGGGACCGTCGCGAAGACGTATCCCGAGCGCATCCGCCCCCGCGTCATGGCGCTGCTCGCCTCGATGTGGATCCTGCCGGGATTGTTCGGCCCGCCGGTCGGGAGCCTGCTCGCGTCGACGGTCGGCTGGCGCTGGGCGTTCCTCGCGCCGATCCCGGCGATCGCGCTCGGCGTGCTCCTCGTGATGCCCTCGCTCCGCGGGGTCGAGGCGGAGCCGAGCGCGGAGCGCCTCCCCGTGGCCGCGAGCCTGCTGCTGATGGCCGGCACGGGCATCTTCCTCGCCGGGCTGACCCTGCTGTCGTGGTGGACGCTCGTGCTGGTGCCGGTCGGCCTCGCGATCGGCCTCCCGGGCCTTCGTCGGATCACCCCGCGCGGCACCGTCGTCGCACGGCCGGGACTCCCCGCGGCGGCGGCGGCGGCGTTCCTCCTGTCGTGCGCCTTCCTCGCCGTCGACGGCTTCCTGCCGCTGATGCTCACGAATGTCCGCGGGCTCTCGGTCGGCGAGGCGGGGCTCATCATCACCGCGGCGAGCCTGTCGTGGGCCGCGGGGAGCTGGTGGGAGTCTCGGGTGGTCGCCCGGCGCGGCGCGCGGTCGCTCACCACGCGCGGGGCCTTCTTGCTCGCGTTCGGGATGCTGCTCGTGATGGCGGGGCTCGTCGACACGTGGCCGATCGCGATCCCGTACGTCGGCTGGGCGATCGGCGGGTTCGCGATGGGGGTGGTGTTCCCGACGATCCCGCTCTCGGTCATGAGCGAGGCGACCCCGGGGCACGAGGCCGGCGAGCTCTCGGCGACGATCCTCATGGACTTCCTCGGGATCGGCGTCGGGGCCGGGCTCGGCAACGCGAGCGTCGCGCTCGCCGACGCCGGACGCATCTCGCTCGAGGCCGGGATCGCCGGGGCGTTCGCGGTCGGCGTGATCGCGGCGCTCGTCCTCGCGTTCGTCGGCCGGCGGATCCCCGACGCACGGCCGGTAGACTCGGCGGCCTGATGGAGATCGCCGAGCTGCAGCAGACGCTCCGCCGGACGTACGGCGATCGAGACGTCGCGGCGCGGGCCCGACGCGACGTTCCGGTGGCTCACCGAGGAGGTCGGGGAGCTGGCGAAGGCGCTTCGGACGCGCGACGCGGCCAACCTCGAGCTCGAGTTCTCCGACGTGCTCGCGTGGCTCGCGTCCCTCGCGAACCTCATGGACGTCGACCTCGAGCGGGCGGTGGCGCGCTACGCCGACGGCTGCCCGAAGTGCGGCGCCTCGCCGTGCACCTGCGCGTTCGTGGCATGACCGAGGTCCGGGTCCCGGCCGAGGAGCATCGCGACGAGGTCGTCGACGTCCTGCGCGTGTCGCTCAACCTCGGGCCAGCGTTCGTCGAGCACCGCGGGCCGAAGATCCCGCTCGAGGAGATGCGCGCGGTCCTCGACGGCGACCGCGTGGTCGCCGTCGCGGGCGAGCGCCGCTTCCGGCAGCGATTCGGCGGTCGCGAGCTCGAGATGTGCGGGATCTGGGGCGTCGCGACCGTTCCCGAGCGTCGCGGCGGCGGGCTCGCGTCGCTCGCGGTCGAGCGGCTCCTGCGCGAGGCGCGCGAACGGGGCGACTCGCTCACCGCGCTCTTCCCGGCGATTCTTCGCCCGTATCGCGGGCTCGGCTACGAGCTCGCGGGCACCTACGTCCAGCATCGCGTCCGCATCGACGACCTGCCGCACGTCCGCGGGTCGCTGCCCGTTGCGGAGTTCATCGAGCCGCGCGACCTCGGCGACGTGCGCGCCTGCTATCGCCGGGCGATCGAGCCGCACAACGGCCCGATCGACTGCGATGACGAGCGTTGGTGGCCCGAGCGGATCATGGGCAACCCGATGAACGACGGCCACCATCGCGCCGTGGTGGCGCGCGGCGACGAAGGGGTCGAGGGCTACATGTCCTTCGTCAACGAGAAGGACGACGGCGACCTCGACATCTCGTTCAAGCTGTCGTGCCGCCACTTCGTGGCCTCGTCGGTCGAGGGGATGCGCTCGTTGATCGACTACGCCCGGGGCTTCCGCGGGATCGGGACGGCCCTCGTCTTCACCGGCCCGCCGGCGGATCCGCTCGCGATGCTCGTCGAGGAGCAGAAGGTCTCGACGGAGTGGACCTTTCGCTGGATGCTCCGGCTCCTCGACGTGCCGGCCGCGCTCGAGGGCCGCGGATACCCGGCCGTGAGCGAGGAGGCGGTCGTCGAGGTCGACGACCCGAAGTTCCCCGAGAACCGTGGGCCGTGGCGGATCTCGGCCGAGGACGGCAAGGTGTCGGTCTCGAGCGCCGAGGGCGCTCGCACACGGCCGATCGCGATCGGCACCCTCTCGTCGATGTACACGGGGTTCCTCTCGCCGTTCGACGCCGTCCGGCTGGGGCTCTTGGACGCCGACGATCCGGCGGTGCCGGCTCTCGCGCGGCTGTTCGGCGGGCCGGCGCCGTTCATGCTCGACTGGTTCTGACCGGTCGTGCCGCTCGAGCTCACGATCCGTCCGGCGACCGTCGAGGACTGGCCGCAGGTCGCGGGCCTGCTCGTCGAGCTCGGCCGCGACGTGTCGCCCTCGGCCGCCTCGAACCCGTCGTACGTGATCCGCTTCGGCGGCCATCTCGCGCGGCGCGAGGTCCGGACGCTCGTCGCACAGACCGCCGACGGGACCGTGCTCGGGTTCCTCGACATGGAGTTCCGCCAGCGCCTCGGGCATCCGAGGCCGCAGGCGTGGGTGAACGACCTCGTCGTCACCGAGACCGCGCGGGGCCGAGGGGTCGGGAGCGCCCTGCTGGCGCGGGCCGAGGAGCTCGCACACGCCCGCGGATGCTTCCGGATGTCGCTCGAGACCTCGGCGTGGCGCGTCGAGACGCACCGCTTCTACGAACGGCGAGGCTGGACCGACAAGGGAACCTGGTTCGTGAAGCCGCTCGACGAGCCGCCATCGACGGCCGCGGACGAATGACGGCCTAGGAGGCGACGAGCGCTTCGGCGATCTGCACGGCGTTGAGCGCCGCGCCCTTGCGCAGGTTGTCGCCGCACGCGAAGAGCCAGAGCGCGTCGTCGTGGCCCTCGGGCTGCCGGATCCGGCCGACGAGCACGTCGTCGATCCCGGCCGCCTCGAGCGGGCTCGGGTAGACGCCGTTCGCGGGGTCGTCGCGGACCTGGACGCCGGGGGCGCCGGCGAGGAGCTCCCGCGCCTCGGCGACCGAGATCGGTCGCTCGAACGTCGCGTGGATGCTCACGCTGTGCCCGACGGGCACCGGCACGCGCACGCACGTGGCCGAGACGTCGAGCTCGGGCATCGAGAGGATCCGCTTGGCCTCGCGCGCCATCTTGACCTCCTCGAAGGTGAAGCCGGTGTCCTCGTCGACGACGTCGATCTTGGCGACCACGTTGTAGGCGATCGTCTTGCCGAACACGTCGCCGACTGGCAGGGCCGCGAGGTCGGGGTGGCCGAGCTCCTCCTCCCAGCCGTGGAGCTTCTCGACCTGCTCGGCGAGCTCGCGGACGCCCTTCTGCCCGGCGCCCGAGACCGACTGGTACGAGCTGAGGATCAGCGACCGCACGCCGGCCGCCCGGTGCAGCGGCGCGACCGCCATCAGCGTCGTGATGATCGTGCAGTTGGGGACGGCAATGACCTTCGTCCCGTTCCTCAACGCCTCCGGATTGACCTCGGGGATCACGAGCTCGGCCCAGGGCTCCATCCGGAACGCGCTCGAGTTGTCGATGCAGATCGTCCCGGCCTCGGCCGCGGCGGGAACCCACGTGCGCGCGACGGCGGACCCGCACGAGCTGAGCGCGACGTCGACGCCCTCGAGCGCGCCGTTCGCGAGCACGCCGACGGTGTGCTCGGCACCGCGGAAGCTCAGGCGCGTGCCGGCGGTGCGCTCGGACGCGAGCGGGACGAGCTCGTCCACGGGGAAGTCGCGCTCCTCGAGCAGCCGGACCATGGTCCGGCCGACGGCGCCCGTGGCTCCGACGACGGCGACGCGCATGGTCGGACCATGGTAACGGGGGGCGCTCCGAGCGCCCGGCGCATCAGCGAATCCAGGCGGGTTCAGCCCTCGCCCGGCAGGTCGCCGTCGTCCAGTCCGAAGCGCTGGTGGACGGCCCGGACCGCGCGCTCCGCGTCGTCGGCGCGGATGACGCACGAGATCCGGATGGACGACGTCGAGATCATGTCGATGTTGATCCCCTCGGCAGCGAGCGCATCGAACATGTCGGCGGCGACGCCCGGGTGGCTCTTCATCCCGGCGCCGACGAGCGACAGCTTCGCGATCGCGTCGTCGGTCGAGTACCGGACGGCGCCGACGTCGCTCACGATGCCGCGCATCACGTGGTCGAGCCGTGGGAGGTCGCCGCGCGAGACCGTGAACGACAGGTCCGTGCGCTCGGCGTGCGAGACGTTCTGCACGATCATGTCGACGCTGATCCCCTCGGCCGCGACGGCCTTGAAGATGGAGGCGGCGACGCCGGGACGGTCGGGAACGTCCTCGAGCGTGACCTTGGCCTCCTCACCGTCGAGGGCCACACCCCGGATCAGCGCCTGCTCGAGCATCGGGATCTCGTCCTCCTCGATCACCCACGTGCCCTCGGTATCGGCCTGCGAGTGCCGCACGTGGAGTCGGACGTTGTGCCGACGAGCGTACTCCACGGAGCGCAACTGGAGGACCTTCGCGCCCGCCGCCGACAGCTCGAGCATCTCCTCGAAGGAGATGCGATCGAGCTTGCGGGCCGCCGGCTCCAGGCGCGGGTCGGCCGTGAAGACGCCCTCGACGTCCGTGTAGATCTCACAGACGTCGGCGCCGAGCGCGGCGGCCATCGCGACCGCGGTCATGTCGGAGCCGCCCCGGCCGAGCGTCGTGATGTCGAAGTTCGTGGACAGCCCCTGGAAGCCGGCGAGGATCACGACGTTGCCCGCGTCCAGCGACTCGCGGATCCGCCCCGGCCGGATGTCGACGATCTTGGCCGCGCCGTGCTGGGTGTCGGTGATGATCCCGGCCTGCGAGCCCGTGTACGAGGCGGCCTTGCACCCTCGCGCGTTGATGGCGATCGCGAGGAGCGACATCGAGATGCGCTCGCCCGCGGTGAGGAGCATGTCGAGCTCGCGGGGCTCGGGCACCGGCGTGATGCCGCAGGCGAGGCGGACCAGGTCGTCGGTCGTGTCACCCATGGCCGAGACGACCGCGACGACGTCGTTGCCGGCCTCGCGAGTTCGGACGACTCGATCGGCGACGCGCTGGATGCTCTCGGCGTCCCCGACCGAGGTCCCGCCGTATTTCTGCACCACGATGGGCATGTGCGAAGGGTAGCAGCGGGCCTTTCCCCGACCGGGGAGGCAGCGCTCAGACGCCGAGCGAGCGCTTCAGGAAGTCGAGCTGGACCCGCAGCAGGTTCTCGGTGACCGCCGTCGAGCGGGTGAGGTGCGTCGCGTTCGGGATCAGCACGAGCTCGTGGTGCCGGCCGGCCTCGAACAGCGCGGCCGAGAGCCGGAGCGTGTGGACCGGGTAGACGTTGTCGTCCACGAGCCCGTGGATCAACAGGAGCGGCCGCTCGAGCTTGTCGGCGTCGTGGATGACCGAGCTCTTGGCGTAGGCCTCGGGATGCTCGTCCGGGTGTCCGAGGTAGCGCTCGGTGTAGTACGTGTCGTAGAGGTGCTGGTCGGTCACGGGCGCGCCGGCGACCGCGGCGTGGAACACGTCGGGGCGTCGCAGGATCGCCATCGCCGCGAGCTCGCCGCCGAACGACCACCCGCGGATCCCGACCCGTTCCAGGTCGAGGAAGGCGAACCGCTCGGCCGCCGCGTGCAACCCGTCGACCTGGTCCTCGAGCGCGACCGTGAAGTCGAACTTCATCTCGCGATCCCAGGCCGGGCCGCGTCCCTCGACGCCCCGGCCGTCGATCACCAGCACCGCGAACCCGTGATCGGCGAACCATTGCGACGTGGTGAACATCGCGCCCGCCTTGCGCACGCGCGCGAAGTGCGGGCCGCCGTACGGATCCAGGAGCACCGGCAGTCCCGTATCGGGCTCGGCGCCGTTCGGGAGCAGGAGCGCGGCGCGGAGGTCGCGCTCGCCGAGGGTGAGGAACTCCGGCTTCGCCTCGATCACGGAGGTCTCGGCGAGCGAGCCGATCTCGGCGACCGGGGCCCCGTCGCGCAGGACGGTCGCGGTCGAGAGCGGACGGTCCGCAGTCGCCGAGACGAGGACGCTCACCCCCCCGCCGCCGACGACCACCGAGTGCACGCCGGGCGCGTTCGTGACGCGGTTCGCGCCCTCGGCCGCCGACCATCGCCACACGTGGACCTCGGTCGGGTCGTCCGAGGCCGCGAACCAGACGTCCTCGCCGGTCTCGATGACGGCGCCGGCCTGCACGCCCGGCAGGCTCACGGGACTCCCGTCGATGGCGAGCCGGTACGTGTCGGCGGCGCGGTCGGCCACGATCTCGACGATCCGGCCGTCGGCGAGCCGGGCCGGCACCTCGTCGAACAGGTCGATCCACTCGGGATCGGTCGCCTCGCGGACGATCGAGGTGGCGCCGGTCGCGGGGTCGATCTCGAGGAGCCGCGTGCGCCGCTGGTCTCGCGACACGACGAGTGCGAGCGGCGGGCCGCCCGCGCTCCAATGCACGCGTCCGAGATAGGGGAAGGCCGCGGCGTCCCAGGTCACGTCGGTGCGATCCCCGGTCGCGACGTCGAACAGGTGCAGCGTCACGACGGCGTCCTCGGTCCCGGCCTGCGGATACCGCATCGCGCGCGGCGGCGCGGCGGGATCGGTCGCGTCCGCGATGTGCCAGATGCGCACGGGGCGCTCGTCGACGCGCTCGGCCGCGATCGCGGAGCCGTCCGGCGACCACCAGGAGCCGCGGTGCCGATCCATCTCCTCGGCGGCGACGAACTCGGCCAGCCCCCACGAGACGTCCGGATCCTCGTCCGCGGCAAGCTGCCGGACACCGCCCTCGAGCTCGCGCACGGAGAGCGCGCCGTCCACGACGAACGCGATCCGCTCACCGGACGGGTCGAGCCGCGGGTCGTCGACGGCACCGGGGGCGCTCAGCTCGCGCGCCGAGCCCTCGACGAGGTCGGCGAGGAAGAGCCGTCCGGAGACCACGAAGACCGCTCGGCGCGCCTCGCGATCGGTGGCGTAGCCCGTGACGCCGGAGGATCGCTCCCGCGCGCGCTCCCGCCGGACGCGCTCGGCCTCGGTCAGCTTCTCGTCGTCGGACCCGCCGATCTCGCGCGGGTCGAAGACGCACCGCTCGGCGCCCGCCGCCGTGTCGAGGACCCACAGGCACGAGACGGGATCGTCGCCCGCCTTCGTCCGGAGGAAGATCACGCGCTCGCCGTCGGGCGAGACGGTGAAGGATCGCGGCGCGCCGAGCGTGAACCCGCGCGTCCGCGCGACCTGCCTCGGGAACTCGTCCAGCGGGTCCGACATGCGGCCGCGAGCCTACCAACAGGCTTCCGTCACGTATTTCGAGGGGAACGGCATGAACGGGGTAGGACCGATCGGAGCCGGCCAGATGGACGAGCACGAGGGCGACGTCGAGCTGATCGTCCGGTCGCGGGACGAGCCGGACGCGTTCGGGATCGTGTTCGAGCGCCACGCCGAGACCCTGCTCGGCTACTTCGCGCGCAGGACGCTCGACGCCGAGGCGGCGGCGGACCTCGTGGCCGAGACCTTCGCCGAGGCGTTCGCCTCGCGGAGGCGCTTCAAGGACCAGGGACTGGGCGCGATCGGGTGGCTCTACGGGATCGGCCGCCATCAGCTCTCGCGGTACTTCCGCATGGGAACCGTGGACGCACGGGCGCGCCGGCGACTCGGGATGCCGAGGCGCGAGGTCTCGCCCGAGGACTACGAGCGCATCGAGGAGCTGATCGACTTCGAGCGCGTCGGCCGCGCCATCGCCAAGGCGTTCTCGGTCCTGTCCGAGGAACAGCGGGACGCGCTGACGCTGCGGGTGATCGAGGGCCGCCCGTACCGGGAGGTCGCCGAGGCCCTCCGGTGCTCGGAGGAGACGGCGCGCGCGAGGGTCAGCCGGGGGCTGAAGCGGCTCGCGACGGCGCTCGACCAATCCCCTGCCGAGATCGAACGAGGGAGCTGACGAGTGGATACCGAGATCCGATACCTGGAGCTGGTCCGGGGCGATCTGATCGACGCCGGACGCCGCGAGGCGCAACCGGGGCGTCGCCGCCCCTCGTTCGCGCTCGGAAGCCGCGGCCGCGCGATTGCCGCCGCGGCGGCCGCGACGCTCGCGCTCGCGGGAGTCGTGGGGTGGTGGACGACCAACGGAGGGGTCACCGGCTTCTCGACGAACGAATCCTCGCCCGCGGAGGGGGGCTCGACCGGCGCGACGGGAGCGACGGGCGGTGCGGTCCCCGCGCCCGCGCACGGCCCCGCGGTGGACTTCCTGCGAGCCCCGTTCGTGCAGACCGACGAGCGGATCATCCGGACCGCGGCGATCAGCCTCGTGATTCCGTCCGACTCCTTCGAGGACCGCTTCTCGCAGGCGGTCGAGATCGCGTCCTCGAACGGCGGCTTCGTCTCGAGCTCGACGACGCGAGCGCGCTCGGGAGACCTGCGGATCCGCGTGCCGGCCGACAACTTCGACGAGACGCTGCGAGCGCTCCGGGCGCTCGGCGTGGTCAAGGTCCAGACCATCGAGGGCCAGGACGTGACGGCCGACTACGTCGACCTGCAGGCGCGACTTCAGATCGCGGAGTCCCGCCGCGAGGTCCTGCTCCGGCTCATGGACGAGGCGAAGAGCGTCGGGCAGACGATCCACGTGCAGAACGCGCTCGACGAGACGCAGCTGCGGATCGAGGAACTCCAGGGACAGATCCGGCTGCTCGACGATCAGGTCGCGCTCGCCTCGATCCGCCTCCAGCTGGCCGAGGAGGGCGCCGGGTCCACCCCACCGGAGAGCACCAACGCCTTCCGGCGAGCGGGCGAGGGGTTCGTCGGCGTCCTCGAGACGGTCGTGGTCGGGCTCGGCTACCTGCTCCCGCTCGCGCTGCTCGGGCTCGTGGTCTGGTTCGTCGTGTCGAGGATCAGGCGCCGCCGGGCAGCTTGAGGTCGATCGAGCCCCTCGGAGTCAGTACCCGACGTTCTGGGGCAGCGAGAGGACGACGATCGAGCCGACCAGCAGCATCAGGCCGGCAAGGATCAGCAGGAAGATCTGCGCGCGGAACGAGTCGAAGGTTCCGCCGAGACCGGAGAAGAACAGCACGGACGCGAGCATGACGGTCGCAAGCACGAAGTCGTCCGAAACCTGGTTCGCCCGCTGACCGGCCTCGAACGATGCGGCGGCCTCGGCCTCGAGCCTCTCGGAGTCCTGCTGCGCGGCGAGGACGTACTCAGGCCGACTGAACGGCGTGCCGTCCGGAAGCTCCCCCTCCGGGGCGGTTGCGAGCCACGCCCGGAACGCCGGCTTGAACTCCTCGCGCATGCGATCCTCGATGTCGGACGCGAGCGCGTCGTCGCCGGAAGTATGCGCGTCGAGCCAGCCGATGAACGTGTTGACGTCGATCAGCACCTGTCGGTTCACCGTGGTCGAGGCGCGGACGGACTCGGTTCGGTGCGCCGACGCGGTCACGTAGTCTTGCGCCTGCTCGCCGCTCCATCGCGTCGCCTGATAGGCGCTCCAGGCGGTGACCACCGTCGCGATCGAGAGCAGGATGGCCGCGATCAACTCGACGCGCCGCCCCCGCGCCTCGGGACTCATGGGAGTCGAGGCCGGCTGCTCGGTCGCTTGGTGATCCGTCGATTCCTCGGGCATCCCGGTCCTACATCTCGCGGCGGCCCTCAAGGGCCTGCGAGAGCGTCACCTCGTCCGCGTACTCGAGGTCGCCGCCGACCGGGAGACCGCTGGCGAGCCGCGTCACGCGGACGCCGGCGGGCTTGAGCAACGCGGCGACGTACATCGCGGTGGCGTTGCCCTCGAGGTTCGGGTTCGTGGCGATGATCACCTCGGTCACGCCGTCGCGCTCGACGCGCTCGAGCAGCTCCTGCGTCCGAAGGTCCTCGGGCCCAATGCCGTCGAGCGGGCTGATCGCCCCGCCGAGCACGTGGTAGCGCCCCTTGATCACGCCCGCCTTCTCGATCGTCGCCACGTCCTTCGGCTCCTCGACGACGCACAGCACCGTGAGGTCGCGACCCGCGTCCCGGCAGACGCGGCAGAGCTCCCCTTCGGCGACGTTGCCGCACTCGCGGCAGAAGGAGATCCGCTCCTTCGCGTGCACGATCGCCTCGGCCAGGCGCTTGGCCTCGCCGGGCTCGGACTTCACGAGGTAGAACGCGAGCCGCTGCGCCGACTTCGGCCCGATCCCCGGCAGCCGGGAGAGCTCGTCGATGAGGTCCTGGATCGGCCCCTCGTACACCTAGGCTCCGTCCTCGGCCGCCGGCGTGGCGCCGAGCTCCGCCGACAGGTGCGCGAGCGCCTCCTCCTCCGACAGCGGCGGATCGTCCTCCACCTCGACGATCCCGGCGACCGGCTCGCGAATAACACACCGGACCTCCGGCGCGATCCCGAAGAGCTCCTGCAGCGCCTGCCGGAGCTCGCCCTCGCGCTCCTCGACCTTGGTCGCGCCGAACGGGCGATCCGGCGGGAAGACGAGCTCGAGCACCTGCCCGTCGTACGTGCTGGGGATCGCGATCTCGAGGAACGACGGCAGGACGGCCTTTCCCTGCCCACGAAGATGCGAGATCACGGTCGCCCAGTTCGCGCGCAGCATCCCGACGTCGACGGCCCCCGTCCCCGCCCCCAACACGGGCGCCGCGGGCGTCGGCTCGGGCGATGCGCTCACTGCCGGCTCGGTTGGTGCGCTGACGGCCGACTCGGCCTTCGACGCGGCGGTCTTCGGAGCCCTAGCGGGCTTGGCAGGTTCGGCCTTGCCCGGCGCAGGGGTGGTGGCGGAAGGCGACTGAGAGCCGCCGCCGCCCAAGGTCGACGCGTCCACCGCGGGCAACGGCGGCGGCGACCCGGAGCCTGGAGCCACCACCCCGGAGCCGGACCCAGCAGACAAACCCGCCAACCGCTCGAGCCGCTCCAGCCGCGACACCAGCGCCTCCGGCCGCTCGTCGGCCTCGGGGATCGTCGAGCGGATGAGCGCGAGCTCCAGCGAGAGCCTCGGCGAGGTCGTCCACCGCATGTCGGTCTGCGCCGCGAGCAGCAGCGAGATCACGCGCGCGAGCTCGGGCGCCGAGAACTTCGCCGCCTGGGTCGCCAGGCGCTCGGCCTCGTCGCCGGTGACGTCGAGCAGGTCGTGCTCCCCCGGCGCGGTCTTGGCGAGCAGCAGGTCGCGGAAGTGCGCGAGGACCTCGTTCGTCACGAACCGCAGGTCCTGGCCCTCCTGGACGAGCCGGTTCACGAGCTCGAACACGCCCTTCGCGTCGCCGACGGCGACCGCATCGGCGAGCGCGACCTGCACGTCCTGCCGGCCGGTGCCGATGAGCGACGCCACGACCTCGTCGTCGATCGTCCCGGCGCCGAGCACCGACGCCTGGTCGAGCAGAGACTGCGCGTCGCGGAACGACCCCTCGGACTGGCGCGCGATCGCGTGCGCCGCGGTCTCGGTGAGGGTGAGACCCTCGGACTCCGCGATGTGCTGGAGGTTCTCGGCCACGACCCCCATCTCGCCGCGGCGGAAGTCGAACCGCTGCGTCCGGCCGACGATCGTCGCCGGCATCTTGTGGGGCTCGGTCGTCGCGAGGACGAACCGCACGCCGGGCGGCGGCTCCTCGAACACCTTCAGCAGCGCGTCGAACGCCTCGCGCGAGAGCCGCTGCGCCTCGTCGATGATGTAGACCTTCTCGCGGCCCTGGACGGGCGCGGTCGGCGCCTTCTCGCGGAGGTCGCGCGCGTCGTCGACGCCGCCGTGCGAGGCGGCGTCGATCTCGACGACGTCGAGGTGCTGGCCCTCGCGGATCGCGACGCACTGCGAGCAGGTTCCGCACGGCTCCGGCGTCGGCCCGTTCTCGCAGTTGACCATCTTCGCGAGGATCCGCGCGGTCGACGTCTTGCCGGTCCCGCGCGGGCCGCAGAAGAGGAACGCGTGCGCGAGGCGCCCCTCGCGGACGGCGCCCATCAGGGCTCGGATGACGTGGTCCTGACCGAGGACCTCGGCGGGTCCCTGCGGCCGGTACTTCCGATACAGGGACTGGTACTCCTCCGCCACGACTCCCCCTCGGTCACGCTCCGCCGGCCCGCCGGGGAAGCCTACGGGAACGATGTGGTGGCCGCGCACCCGCCGTCGACCGCACCGGACTCGAGCGCATCACCGGCCGGTAGCTCCGGCCAGGCACGCCCGCGGCACCCGCCAGCGCCCGCTTACGGCTGCTTCCTTCCGGACCTGACCGGGTTCGCAGGTTGGCGTCGCGCGGGACCCGACCATCGACGCCCCGTACCGGGAGCGACATCGGACCCGATGGGCCTCGGGCGGGGATTCAGCCCCGCTGAAGCGGATTGCGGGTACAGGGCACCGCTAGCTCCCCGCCTAGCACGGCCACCGCGGCCGAGTATACGGCGGTCGCCGACACGGGCTCGTGGACCGAGCCCGGGCGCGCTCAGTCGTCTGCGAAGTCCCAGACGCGGAGCGTGCCGGGCTCGAGGCGGACGATCGCATCGTCGCCGCCGAGGGAGGCCACGTACTCAGAGCCGGCGGGGTCGCCGACGTACCGGGTGGCGATGCGGTTCGCGATCTCCACCACGCCCTCCTCGACGAACCGGGCGGTCGTCCGGACCTCGACGCCGCGAAGCGGCGCCCGGGACTCCGCGACCACGATGGTCGCGCGGGGGTCGCGCCGCAGGTGCCGCGCCTTCACGTCGTCGTTCGGGACCCAGACGTTGAACCCGCCGTCGCGCCACTCGTGCCAGACCGGCGAGAGCTGGACGCTGCCGTCCTTGCGGAGCGTCGCGAGCACCGCGACGAGCGGCTCCTCGAGGAAGCCGCCGAGGTCCTCGAGGCGCAGGTTCGTTCGCATGAAAGGCACCCTACGAGAGATCGTCCCGGCGCGAGAACCCGGCCGCGACCCGGCAAGTCTGTCGATCGACCCATGCTGGTGCGCCCTCTCCCACGGGGGTCCTCTAGAGACCCTCGTGGTGACCGGCCGCCGCGCCGCGCGTCCAGACCTCCCACTCGGAGACCGGATCGAAGCCCATCGAGTCGTAGAGGGGTCGGCCCATCTCGGTCGGCTGGAGCCACGCGAGGTCGACGTGGGGTGCGTCGTGGACCGCGAAGGCGGTCACCGTCCTGCCGATCCCGCGCCGACGGTGCTCGGGCGCCGTTCCGACGCCGAACACACCGACCGCGCCCTCCGCCACGTTGGTCCACGCGAAGCCGGCCGGCTCGCCGCCGAGCGTGGCGAGCACGAGACGGATGCCGGGAGCCTCGAGCATGGACGCGCCGAGCATGCGCTCGGCGACCGCGGGCGTCGTCCCGAACACGCGCTCCTCGAGCCCCGCGACCGCGGGGAGCTCGTCGGGATCGACGACCCGATGAACCGACACGCCCTCGGGAACCGGCGGCGCGAGGTCGGCGACGCGGATCGCCATCGCGGGCCGTGCCACCACGATGCCGAGGCCGAGCTCGCGGACGGCGCGGTCGACGCCGGGATGCCGGCCGGGCTCGAGCTCGATCCCGAAGATCCGGCCCTGGGACCGGACGAGCCGCTCGGCCCATTCGAGCGCGGCGCGAGGATCCTCGGGCTCGCGCTCGACCACCGTCACGTTCTGCTCGTCGGCCGGCAGCATCGACAGGCAGACGAGCAGGCCGTCGCGCGACCCGAGCACGTGCCCCTCGAGGTGCCGCACCCGGTTCCGCCAGGCGGCGGCGACCCCGGACGCGATCCGATCGGCGAGCTCTCGGGACACGGCCGCAGCCTACCGGCGCTTCGATAGCCTTCGGCCGTGCTCCCGATCGGCTCGGTCATCGTGGACTTCGACGGCACCGCCTGCCTGCACGACGTCGCCGAGCACCTGCTCATCGAGTTCGGCGATCCATCGTGGCCCGAGGTCGACGAGGCGTGGGAGCGGGGCGAGCTCGACTCGCGGCGGGTGATCGAGGCGCAGGCGGCGATGCTCGACGCGCCGCTCGAGCGCATGGTCGCCTTCGCTCTCGAGCACTGCGAGATCGACCCGACCTTCCCGCCGTTCGTCCGATGGCTCGAGGACGGGGACGTCGACGTCGCGGTGGCGTCGGACGGGTTCGGCTTCTACATCGCGCCGCTGCTCGCGGCCGCGGGGCTCGAGCGCGTCCGGGTGATCACCAACACCTGGTCGCCGAACGGGACATGCGGATCGCGTTCGGCAACGGGCATGCCGAGTGCATCGGCTGCGGCACGTGCAAGATGAACGCGGTGCTCGCGGCGCGCGCGCGGGGCTCCGTCGCGTTCGTCGGCGAGGGGACCTCCGACCGGTACGGCGCCCTGTACGCGGACGTCGCGTTCGCGAAGGACCGGCTCGTCGGCATCGCGACCGCGGACGGCGTGCCGTTCCTGCCGTGGGAGACGTTCGACGACGTGCGGGCCCATCTCGAGATCGCTCGAGGCGATCCCCGGATCCGTCGGTCGCGAACGCTGCCCGGGATGGAGAACGCCGTGAGGATCGACCTGCCCGCGACGCTGCGCCTCCGGCCGGCCACCCCCGCCGACGTGGACGCGATCACCGAGCTGATCGGCGCGTGCGAGCTGCACGACGACGGCGAGATCGGGATCGACCGCGACGATGTCGAGATGGGCTTCGGCAGGGCCGGCTTCGCGCCTGCGGAGGACTCGCTGCTCGCGTTCGACGGCGACGAGCTCGTCGCCTGGGCCGAGGTCTATCAGGACCGGGCCGAGGCCGACGTGCGCCCGAGTCGCCGGGACGAAGGGATCGGCTCGGCGCTGCTCGCCTGGACGGAGGCGCGGGCGCGGACTCGCGGCGAGCCGAAGTTGAGCCAGACCGTGACCGACGCAAACCGCGGGGCCGCCGGGCTCTTCGCCGCCCACGGCTACCAACCGTCGCGCACCGCGTGGATCCTCCAGATCGAGCTCGACGGGGAGGCCCAGCCCGAGCCGGTGCCGCCGGAGGGCGTCGACATCCGTCCGTACGACCCGGCGCGAGACGAGCGTGCGGCGTACCGGTTGATCGACGACGCGTTCGGCGAGTGGCCCGGCCGCGAATCGATCCCTTTCGAGGAGTGGGCGCCCTACGTGATCGGGCACGGATCGTTCGCGCCGTCGCTGTCGCCGCTTGCGTTCGACGGCGACGAGCTCGTCGGCGTCGTCATGTCGTTCGACTACGGCACGGACGAGGGCTGGATCCACCAGCTCGCGACGAAGGCGTCGCATCGCCACCGCGGGATCGCGCGAGCCCTGTTGCAGACGGCGTTTCGCGGCTTCGCCGACCTCGGGAAGCGACGGGCCGGGCTCAGCACGGACTCGCGAACGGGCGCGCTCTCGCTCTACGAGCGCGTCGGGATGTCCGTGCTGCGGTCGTACACGCGGTACACGAGGGAGCTCGCCGATGGACGCTAGCGGAGGCCGCGGGATTCGAACCCGCGAGGCGGTTGCCCACCTACACGCTCTCCAGGCGTGCCCCTTCGTCCGCTCGGGCAGGCCTCCGGGCAGAGTCTACGAAAGGGGCCTCAGCGCGTTCGAGCAGGAGGGAATGGCGTGAACGAGCAGACGGGGATCGAGCCGTGGCTGTCGGTTCCGAACGGCGCCGAGGCCGTCGAGCACTACGCGAACGCGCTCGGCGCCGTCGAGACCTACCGGCTCGACGGCGACGACGGCGCGGTGCTCGTTGCGCGCCTGGAGATCGACGGCGCCGGGTTCTGGGTGCAGGAGGATCCCGAGCATGGCCCCGGCGGCGGCGTCCGCATGATCGTGTCGGTGGGCGACCCGGACGCGTGGTTCGACCGAGCGATCGCGGCCGGCGCGACCGAGATCGCTGCGGTGCACGAGGAGCACGGCTGGCGAACGGGTCGCGTCGCGGACCGGTTCGGCCACGACTGGGAATTCAGCCGGCAGGTCGAGTCGTAGCGCGCAGCTCGGCGCAGGATGCGTCGTCGCGGAGCCCGTTCCCCGCGCGAACCCGCAAGCGCAGGACGGCCGCCTCAACAGCGAGGGGGCCGTCGGGACGCGGAGGCGACAGGATTCGAACCTGTGAGGGGCGGTTTAGGCCCCTAACCGCTTTCGAGGCGGTCCCGTTCGTCCGCTCCGGCACGCCTCCGCCGGCGAGTCTAGCGGCTCGACGCGAGCGGGGCCTCGGCACGCTGTGGCAGGATGCGCCCTGACCCGAGACCGAGAGGACGGACCGTGGACGCCGAACGCCTCAAGCAGATCCCGCTGTTCTCGGATCTCGCTCAGCGAGACCTCGACCGGCTCGCACGGTGGACCGACGAGGTCGACGTCCCGGCCGGCAAGCACCTCGTGGACCAGGGCGCCTTCCCGCACGAGTTCATGCTCATCGAGTCCGGCTCGGCCGAGGTCGTCCACGACGGGAACCACATCGCCGACCTCGGGCCCGGCGACTTCTTCGGCGAGATGGCCCTGCTCGAGGAGCAGCGCCGCTCGGCGACGGTCACCGCGAGCTCGGACCTCCGGATCATCGTGATGCACGAGCGCGACTTCCGCGCGATGGAGGACGTGATGCCGGAGGTCGCGCAGCGGATCCGCGCCACGATGGACCAGCGCCGCGGCCGCGACCAGCAGCGCGCGACCGACTCCTAGCGCCGCTCCCGGAAGAACTCCCGCAGCAGCGCGCTCGACTCGGCCTCGAGCACGCCCGACGCCACCTCGATCCGGTGGTTGAGCCGCGCGTCGCGCACGAGATCGCCGAGGGATCCCACGAACCCGGCCTTGGGGTCCGCCGCGGCGAACACGAGCCGCTCGATCCGCGCGAGCACGAGCGCGCCCGCGCACATCGCGCACGGCTCGAGCGTCACGACCATCGCGCACCCCTCGAGCCGCCACGAGCCGAGCGCCTCGGCCGCGGCGCGGAGGGCGAGCATCTCCGCGTGCGCGGTCGGGTCCTGCAGGCGCTCGCGCGCGTTGCCCGCCCGCGCGAGCACCTCGCCGTCGCGGGCGACCACCGCGCCGACGGGGACGTCGCCGGTCGCGCCGGCCCGCTCGGCCTCCTCGAGCGCGAGCCGCATGAGCTCCGCCTCGCGCTCGGCGGTCATCAGTAAGCGTCGAGGTCCCGGAGTCGCGCGTCGGAGATGCCGAAGAAGTGCGCGACCTCGTGCTCGACGGTGTGCGCGACGACGCGCCCGATGTCACCCTCGTCGCGCGCCACGCGCTCGATCGTCCGCCGGTACAGCGTGATCGTGTCGGGGAGCACGCCGGCATAGAAGCGCCGCTCGGTCAGCGGGATCCCGTGATAGCGGCCGAGGAGGTTCGGCTCGCCGGGCGGGGGCCGGTCCTCGACGATGACCTCGACGTTCTCCATCCGCTCGAGCACCCATGCCGGCAACGAGTCCAGCGCATCGGACACGAGCTCCTCGAAGCGATGGCGGTCCATCGCTACGACCGCCGCTTCGCCGCGAGGGCGCTGATGGCCTCGAGCACGACCCGTTGCGCGAGCATCGCCGTGATCTCGCTCTGGTCGTACGGCGGCGAGACCTCGACGACGTCCATCCCGACGAGCTCGACCCGCGCCGACGATCCGGCGGACCGCCCGGAGCAGCTCGCGCGGCGAGCATCCCGCCGGGCTCCGGCGTCCCCGTGCCCGGCGCTTGCCCGGGTCGACGACGTCGATGTCGACGGACAGGTAGACGACGTCGGGACCGTCGAGCGCCTCGGCGATCGCGTCGGCGATGCACCGCCTCCGCGCCGCGCTCCTCGATCTCGATCATCGTGTGCCAGCGCATGCCGCTGCTCGCGCATCCAGCCGAAGGTCTCCCGCTCCGGCCAGTAGCCGCGCAGGCCGATCTGGACGAAGTTCTGCCCCTCGACCCAGCCCGACTCGATGAGCCGGCGCATCGGCGTCCCGTGGCCGATCAGCGAGCCCCACTGCTCGGCCCCGGTGTCGGCGTGCGCGTCGAAGTGGACGATGCCGATGGTCGCGGCGTGGACGCGCCGGGCCACGGCGGCAGCGGACGGGATAGGTGATGGAGTGGTCGCCGCCGAGGACGATCGGGATCGCGCCGCTGGCTCGGCGACGCGGCGACCTTCTCGTGGATCACGCGAGACCGCGCTCGAGCGCGCGCCGGGACGACGGCGCGTCGCCGGCGTCCACGACGTTCAGGTTGGCCCACGGCTCGACGTCGAGCTGGATCGACCACGCGGTCTCGTTGCTCCACGTGGTCGGCGACATCCGGATCGCCCGCGGGCCGAACCGGGCGCCGGTGCGGTGAGGCCCCGCGTCATCGAGCGGCGCACCGACGATCGCCACATCGGGCCGGCGCGGACTCGAGCGTCTCGTCGTCGAGCGCACCACGGCAGCTTCTGGAACGATCCAGCCGAGTCGACGAAGTAGCGGGCAGCTCGGCGCTCGGGGATCTCCGTGTACTCGTCGTCGCTGCGGAGCTCGCTCCGCTCGATCCGGAAGTCGCGTGGGTTGGTCACGGCACCGGGACGCTACCCGTCCCGGCTGGACGCCCACAACCGGACAGGGGGCTC
>CAVOUQ010000015.1:0-158175 GCA_963699635.1 uncultured Actinomycetes bacterium
GGCCAGGTAGCTCAGTTGGCAGAGCACGCGGCTGAAAACCGCGGTGTCGGCAGTTCGATTCTGCCCCTGGCCACCATCGCGGCGTGAGCCGCGGGCGACGAGCTCAGTTCGTGCTCTCGTGGTTGCGGAGCTCGTTGGAGCGTGCCAACGCCGCCTGATACAGCTCCGCCGATCGCGTGTACTCCTCGGCCGACAGCGCCCTCAGCGCATCCCCGACCTCGCGGGCGCTCCGGTCGTCGTCCATCTCGTCCCAGGTCAGCAGGTCGCACAGGCCGCCGTAGTCGAGCTCGAGCAGCGAGCCCGGGTCGAAGAGCGAGAGCCATTGGTGCAGCTCCAGGATCAGGTCGGCGATCGGCCCCAGCTCCGTGTGGCGCAGCACCGGCACGGCCCGCTCCGCCCGCCGGATCGCCCGGCGCGTCGTCGTCAGGTATGAGAGGCGGTGGCGACCGTCGGCCTCGAGGAGCCGGCGCTCCTCGTCGTCGAACAGGACGAACCACCGGACCGGCACGTGCCACGGGCTCTGCATGATCGCCGCGACGTGTCCGGGATGCCGGCGCCGGATGCGGCCGAGCTGCTTGCGCGCGCGACGATCCTCGCCCTTGGGGACGAAGGACTCGGCCAGCTCCGTAGGCGCGGCGTCGTGGAAGGCCAGGAGTCCGGCGAGCGCCCGCATCTGCGTCCGCTCGGGACACACGAAGTAGGCGCCGTCGACGACCTTCACCGACGCCCCGTCCTCGCCGACGGGGATCAGGAACCCGAGTCCGGCCGGGGTCGGGAGGTCCGCGAACCGCGGGCGGGCGGGGTGGGGCGCGCCCGCGAGGATGTAGCGCTCCCACTCGGCCTGCTCCTCGGCGGGGAACGCCTCCAGCGGCTGATAGACGCGAAGCTCGGCGCAGGGGACCACGGCGCAGCAGTGTATATGCTCACGTCCGCCCGCCGTCCCCGAGGTCAACTTCGCCGCGTGAGCATCTCCGACATCGCCGCCGACGACGCCCCGATGGTGCAGCTCGTGGCGCCCGACGGGTCCCCGACCGGCGACACCGACATCGGCCTGTCGGACGACCAGCTCCGTGAGCTCCTCCGGCTCATGATCCGCGCGCGGCGCCTGGACCGCGAGTGCATGGCGCTCCAGCGCCAGGGCGAGCTCACCGTCTATCCGCCGTTCGAGGGGCAGGAGGCGGCCCAGGTCGGCAGCGCGTTCGCGCTCGGGCCCGACGACTTCGTGTTCCCGTCGTTCCGCGAGCTCGCGGCCGCGATGGTCCGCGGCGTCGACGTCGTCGAGTACCTCCAGTACCACCGCGGAACCTGGCACGGAGGTCCGTACGATCCCGTCGCGAACGGGTTCGCGCCGATCTGCGTGCCCGTCGCGACGCAGATCGTCCACGCGGTGGGCTGGGCGCTCGGCGCGAAGCTCGACGGCCGGGCGGCGTGCGCGCTCGCGTACTTCGGCGACGGATCGGCCTCCGAGGGCGACTTCCACGAGGGCGCCAACATGGCCGCCGTCTACCGCGTGCCCGCGATCCTGTTCTGCCAGAACAACGGCTGGGCGATCTCGGTACCCCTGAGCGAGCAGGCGGCCGCGCCCATCGCCGCGCGGGCGGCGGGCTACGGGATGCCGGGCGTTCGCGTCGACGGCAACGACGTGCTCGCCGTCTACGCCGTGACGAGGGCGGCCGTCGAGCGCGCGCACGCCGGCGAGGGCCCCACCCTGATCGAGGCCGTCACGTACCGCATCGGCCCGCACTCGACGGCCGACGACGCCTCGCGCTACCGCGACGAGGACGAGGTCACGCGGTGGCGCGAACGCGATCCGATCGAGCGGCTTCGCCGCTTCCTCGCCGCGCGCGGCGTGGTGGACGACGCGTACTCCACGGCATGCGAGAACGGGGCGGAGACCTGGGTCGCCGAGGTTCGGGCCGGGATCACCGCGCTCGGTCCGCCGCCGGCGGCCGAGGCGTTCGACCACGCGTTCGCGGAGCCGCCGGCCACGCTGCTCCGCCAGCGCCAGGAGCGAGTGGGCGATGCCTGAGGTCACCATGGTCCGCGCCCTCAACGCGGCGCTCCGCGACGCGCTCGAGCGCGATCCTCGAACGCTCGTGTTCGGCGAGGACGTCGGCGAGCTCGGGGGCGTGTTCCGGGTGACGGAGGGCCTCCAGTCCGAGTTCGGCCGCGAACGGGTCTTCAACACGCCGATCGCCGAGGCCGGAATCGCGGGAATGTGCGTCGGGCTCGCGCTGGCCGGGTGGCGGCCGATCGCCGAGATGCAGTTCGACGGGTTCTCCTATCCCGCGCTGGATCAGGTCATCAGCCACGTCGCCAAGTACCGGATGCGGACGCGCGGCCGGGTGGCGATGCCGATCGTGATCCGGATCCCGTCCTTCGGCGGGATCAAGGGGAAGGAGCACCACGGGGAGAGCCCCGAGACGTACTACGCACACACCGCGGGGCTGAAGGTCGTCGTGCCCTCGACGCCGCTGGACGCGTACGCGCTGCTCGCGGCCGCGATCGCGGACCCCGACCCGGTGATCGTCCTGGAGCCGAAGAGCCGCTACTGGTCCAAGGAGGAGGGCGACCTGGCGGCCGCCGACGGGATCGGGAGGTCGCGCAGCCTGCGCGAGGGCGACGCCTGCGTGTTGATCTCGTACGGCGCGATGGTGCATCGCTGCCTCGAGGCCGCGACCGCGCTCTCGGCGGACGGGGTCGAATGCCAGGTGCTGGACCTTCGCTCGCTGGTGCCGCTCGACGTCGAAGCGATCGGCGGCGCGGTGCGCCGGGTTGGCCGAGCCGTGGTCGTCCACGAGGCGCCGCTCACCCTCGGGATGGGCGCCGAGATCTCGGCGCGGATCATGGAGGAGGCCTTCGACCGACTCGAGGCGCCGGTCGTCCGGGTCACGGGGCCCGACGTCCCCTACCCCCCGGCGTCCCTCGAACAGACCTACCTGCCGAGCGTCGAGCGGATCGTCGACGCCGTCCGACGGACGGTCGCGTACTGATGGGCGAGCGCGTCTTCGTCCTGCCGGACCTCGGCGAGGGCCTCGAGGAGGCCACGGTCACCCAGTGGCTGGTCGCCGAGGGCGACCGCGTCGAGCTCAACCAGCCGATCGCCGAGTTCGAGACCGCGAAGGCCGTCGTGGAGATGCCCTCGCCCTACGCCGGCGTGATCGCGAAGCTCCACGCGATGGCGGGTTCGACGATCGCGGTCGGCTCCCCCCTCGTCACCTTCGAGGTCGCCGGCCCGGCCGGCGTCGAGACCCCGCCGGCCGCCGCGACGCCCGCGGTTCGCCGGCTCGCGAGGGATCTGGGCGTCGATCTCTCGCAGGTGTCCGGCACCGGTCCCGACGGGAGGATCGCCCGGGAAGACGTCGAACGCGCCCCGGGCGGTCGTGCTGGACGGACGTCGGAAGGGGTCCCGGTCTCGCCGATCCGGCGGGCGATCGCGGAGAACCTGAGCCGCCAGGCGGCGATCCCGCAGGTGACGACGTTCCGCCAGGTGGACTGCACGGCGCTCGACGCGTTCCGGCGGGAGCTCGGCGTGTCGCCCTTGCCCGTCTTCGTGCGCGCGCTCGCCGAGGTCTGCCGTGAGCACCCGATGCTGAACGCGAGCTGGGACGGGGAGCGGATCCTGCGGTTCCGGGGCGTCCACGTGGGGATCGCGACCGACACCGACGCCGGGCTGCTCGTCCCGGTGGTGCGCGACGCGGGCTCGATCGGGATCGGCGCCGTCGCGGCCGAGATCGAACGGCTCGCGGCGGGCCGCGCGCGCGGGATCGCTGCGGCCGGCCGACGTGGCGGGGGCGACGGTCGCGGTCAGCAACACCGGCAGCTACGGCTCCGAGTCCGGCACGCCGCTGCTGAACCCCGGCCACGCGGTCACGATCGCGCTCGGCGTGATCGAGCCGCGGGCGCTGGTCGTGGACGGCCGCGTCGAGGCCAGGCCCGCATGCACGCTCTCGCTCACGTTCGACCATCGGGTGCTCGACGGGGCGGCGGTCGGCCGCGCGCTGGGGGCGCTGGTCGACGTGCTCGAGTCGCCGCAGCGGCTCCGGGCGCTCCCGCGGTAACCTGCCGCGCGTGAAGACCCAGAACCTCGTGACTCCCGACGACGTCGGCAAGCGCGTGTCGTTCCAGTTCGAGCTGCCGAACGGGTTCGTCGGCGAGGCGGTCGGGGTGTTCGAGTACTACGACGCCGCGGCCGAGACCTACATGGTTCGTCGCAAGGACGGCCAGCTCGCGCGGGTTCCGGCCCGCGGGGTCCGGTTCGGCAAGGTCGTCGGGGGCTGAGGTCGAGTGGCCGAGGAGCTGCCTTCGGCGTCCATCCGCCGGCGCCTCGGTTCGGAGGACGCGCACTACGGCGGCAACCTGGTCGCGGGCGCGAAGCAGCTCGAGATCATCGGCGACCTGATCACCGAGCTCGCGATGCGCTACGACGGCGACGAGGGACTGTTCCGCGCGTACGAGTCGGTCGAGTTCCTCGCGCCCCTGTACGCGGGCGACTGGATCGAGGCCACGGGCCGGATCGTGAGGGTCGGGAACACGTCGCGCACGTGCGAGTTCGAGGTCTGGAAGGTCGGCGGCGCGCGCTCCGGACGTGTCGGATTCGGCGGCCGAGTTCCTCGACGAGCCGGTGCTCACGTGCCGGGCCGTGGGGACGACCGTCGTACCGAAGGAGCACCAGCGTCTCCCGCACTGACCCCTCCGACCTCGAGCCGCTGAGGGAGCTGGCCGTCCGCGTCGCCGAGCGGGCGGCGGCGATCCATCGCGAGGGGCGGGAGCGCGGCTTTCAGGTCAGCGAGAAGTCCTCGGTTGCCGACCTCGTCACCGACGTGGACCGGGCCGCCGAGCGCGCGATCGTCGAGGGGATCCTCGCGGCGCGCCCCGACGACGCGATCCTCGCCGAGGAGGGCACCGACCGCGCCGGCACGAGCGGCGTGCGCTGGGTGATCGACCCGCTCGATGGCACCGCGAACTACGTCCGCGGCTACCCCGGCTACTGCGTGTCCGTCGGCGTCGAGGTCGACGGCGAGGCGGCGGTCGGCGTCGTGGTGGATTCGCTCGGGGTCCGGACCGAGGGCGTCCGCGGCGTCGGTGCCCTACGTCACGGACGGCCGGTGCGGCCGTCGGAGCGCCGGGACCTGACGGCGTCGGTGATCGCGACCGGCTTCGGTTACGACCCCGAGGCGCGCGCCCGCCAGGCCAGGGTGGCCGCCGTCGTCCTCCCGCGAGTCGCCGACATCCGCCGGACGGGCTCGGCGGCGTTGGATCTCGTTGCCGCTGCGTGCGGGTGGGTGGACGCCTACTACGAGGTCGGCATCGCGCCCTGGGACCTGTGCGGCGGCCGGGCCATCGTCGAGGCCGGCGGAGGCATCGTCCGCACCTTCGCGCAGCCGGAGGGCGACGAGCTGACGGTGGCCAGCCCAACGCAGCTGTTGGAGCCGCTGCTGGCGCTGCTGGCGGAGGCGGGTCTCAGGACGAGCTGAGGTTCAGCTGGCCTTCTCGAGTCCGTGCAGGACGTCGATCAGGTCGTCGACGCTGAACGGCTTCGCGACGAACGCGTCGGCGCCGAGCTCGGCCGCCTTGGCGCGGTCGCGAAGGCTCGAGCGGGCCGAGACGACCACGACGCGGGGACGCTCGTCCTCGGGGAGCTCCTGAAGGTGCTCGAGCACGCTCCAGCCGTCCATGGTCGGCATCATGATGTCGAGGAGCATGAGCGCCGGGTGGTGCTCCCTGACCTCCTCGAGGGCGGCCACCCCGTCGCGCGCGGCGTACGTCTGGTAGCCCTCGGCCTCGAGGCTGAACTGGAGCATCCATACGACCTGGGGCTCGTCGTCCACGACGAGCACGCGGGTCGCGATGTCGGTCGTCATCATCTCCGGAAGGTATCGGCCGCTACCCGATTCTAGGAATGGGACCAAGGGACCCTTTGTGCGGACCGGACGACGTCCCCCTGGCGCGGTACGCAGGTTCGTCGGGGATAGCTCGGCCTGGGTAGTTCAGGGGAGGCCGGCGACACGGCCGAACGCGAGGCCCCGACCCCGAACGACCTGGCCGATGGCGAGTCCCCGGGTCCCGAGCTCGGCCGCGCGGTCGATCGTCGCCTCGACGGCCTCCGACGCCACGACGAGCACCATCCCGATGCCCAGGTTGAGGATGCCGCGGAGATCCTCCAGGCGCACACCGGAGGCCTCGGCCACGAGCTCGAACACGGGCGGGACCGGCCACGAAGCGGGCTCGAGCTCGGCCCCGAGGCCGTCCGGCAGGACGCGGGGCACGTTCTCGACGAGCCCGCCACCGGTCACGTGGGCCGCGGCGTGGACGAGCCCCTCCCGGGCAAGCGAGCGCACGAGCGGCGCGTAGATCGCGGTGGGCTCGAGGAGCTCGTCCATCAGGGGGCGGCCCAGTCGCGGAAGGTCGTCCTCGAGGGCGTATCCGGCGTCCTCCAGGAGCGTCTTCCGGACGAGCGAGTACCCGTTCGAGTGCAGCCCACTCGACGCGAGCCCGACGAGGACGTCACCCTCGGCGACGCGATGCGGGCCGATGCGCTCGGCCTCCTCGACGATCCCGACGCAGAACCCCGCGAGGTCGAAGCGTCCCGCCTCCATGACACCGGGGTGTTCTGCCGTCTCGCCGCCCAGCAGCGCGCATCCCGCGCGCCGGCAGCCCTCGGCCACGCCCTCGACGATTGCGGCGACCTCGTGCGGCACCACCCTGCCGACCGCGAGGTAGTCCAGGAACAGGAGAGGCTCGGCACCGGTGCAGACGACGTCGTCGGCGCTCATGGCGACCAGGTCGATCCCGATCGTGTCCAGGCGCCCGGCCGTCCGGGCGACCTCGAGCTTGGTCCCGACCCCGTCGGTCGCCGCGGCCAGATACCGTCCCTCCCCGATCGCGAACAGCCCGGCGAACCCCCCGACGCTCTCGGCCACCTCGGGCCGCGAGGCGCCCTTGGCCAGGTCGCGGATCAGGTCGACGGCCTCGGCCGCCGCGCCGAGGTCGACGCCGGCCCGCCGGTACGCCCCGCTCATCGCGGGGGCTACGCTCGCTCGCGTTCGCTCGCTCGCTCCCTGAGCCCCCGCACCCCCGCTCACGACTTGGCGGGGTGCTCGAGCAGGAACTTCCCGGCGTGCTCGGGGATCGGGATCGGGTACTCGCCGTCGAAGCACGCCCGGCAGAAGCCGTCCTTGTCCTGCCCGGTCGCGGCGACCATCCCCTCGAGCGAGAGATAGCCCAGCGAGTCGGCCCCGACGTACTGCCGGATCTCCTCGACGGACAGGTCGGACGCGATCAGCTCGGCCCGCGTCGACATGTCGATGCCATAGAAGCACGGCCACTTGATGGGCGGGCACGTGATGCGAGCGTGCACCTCGGCGGCACCCGCCTCGCGCAGCGTCTGGACGAGCTGCCGCGTCGTCGTGCCTCGGACGATCGAGTCATCGATCACGACGAGGCGCTTGCCGCGGATCGCGTCGGGGATCGGGTTCAGGCTCAGCTTCACGCCCCGCTCGCGCAGCGTCTGCGAGGGCTGGATGAAGGTGCGTCCCACGTACCGGTTCTTGATGAGCCCCTCGCCGTAGGGGATGCCGGAGACCTCGGCGTAGCCGGCGGCCGCCGCGTGCCCGGTGTCGGGGACGGGCATCACGAGGTCGCCCTCGGCCGGGGCCTCGGCGGCGAGGCGGCGGCCGAGCTCGCGCCGCACCTCGTACACCGTCCGGCCGCGGATCCGCGAGTCGGCGCGCGCGAGGTAGACGTACTCGAAGATGCACAGGGCGCTCCTCGGGCTCTCGGCGAAGCGCGTCGAGTGCAGCCCGCGGTCGTCGATCCGGATCAGCTCGCCCGGCTCGACGTCGCGGACGAAGACCGCACCGACGATGTCCAGGGCGCAGGTCTCGGACGCGACGACGAACCCGTTCGAGAGCCTCCCGATCGACAGCGGCCGCAGCCCGTGCGGGTCGCGGGCGGCGAACAGGCTCCGCTCGTCCATCAGCACGAACGAGAAGGCGCCCTCGAGCGCCGGCAGGACCTCGAGGGCGGCCGCCTCGAGCCCCTCGAAGGACCGGGACGCGAGGAGGGTTGCCACGAGATCGGAGTCGGTGGTCGCGGCGCCAGGCCGGCCGGTGCGCTCGGCGAGCTCGAGGGTGTTCACGAGGTTCCCGTTGTGCCCCAGCGCGAGCGACCGTTGCCCGTCGGTCTTGAAGGCGGGCTGCGCGTTCTCCCAGGTCGTCGAGCCCGTCGTCGAGTACCGCGTGTGCCCGATCCCGAGGTCGCCCTGGAGCGTGGCGAGGGTCGGCTCGTTGAAGACCTGCGCGACGAGCCCGAGCTCCTTGAAGACCAGGAGGTGCTCGCCGTCGGAGACCGCCATCCCGGCGGACTCCTGGCCGCGGTGTTGCTGGGCGAAGAGCCCGAAGTAGATGAGCCTGGCGACCTCTTCGCCCGGGGCCCACACGCCGAACAGGCCGCACTCTTCTTTCGGACTCTCCGCGCCCACGCGCGGCGATGCTAGCACCCGGCTCCGGCGCTCCCGGGGACGCTCGATGGTCTTGACGACCTTTCTCGTCTCGATCAGTCGCGAACGACGACGGAGACGCGCTGGACGGCGTTGTTCGCGTAGCCGCCGACGTTCCACGAGGGGACGAGCGGCTGGGTTGCGCCCGTCGCGTCGGTGGCCCGGCAGCACAGCACGCGGTCGCCCGGCGACGCGTTCCACTCGAACGTCCAGCCGCGCCAGGCGAACGGGTCCCGCGAACGCATCGTCGAGCCGCCCCTCCGCCCACGTGCCGGCGTCGTCGTCGCTGAACTCGAGCCGCTCGATCGGGCCGAGGCCGGACCATGCCCGACCCCGAACCACGTGCGTCCCCGCGTCGACGATCCGGCGGCGAGTCATGAACTCCGGGATGCCCGGCGGGACCATGAGGCTCCTGGGGTGGATCCGCGTGACGGGCTCGCCGGGCTCGTCGGGGTCGGATCGGAGCCGATACCCGCGCGCCTGCTGGTAGCCCTCGAACGGCTCCGTGAGGATCGTGATTCGGGAGAGCCACTTCACGTGCGTCATGCCGTACCAGCCGGGGACGACCAGCCGAAGCGGGAAACCGTGCTGCGGCAGCAGCGGCTGCCCGTTCATCTCGAAGGCGAGGAGGAGGTCCTCGCGCGTCGCCTCGTGCAGGGGCAGGCTCCGCTCGTAGTCCTGCTCGACCTCGCCCTCGACGCCGCGGTCGAGCCCCGTGAACAGCACCTCGACGGCGTCGTCGCCGACGCCGGCCTCCTCGAGCAGGCCCCGGAGCGGCACGCCGGTCCACTCCGCGTTGCCGACCGCCTCGAGGAGCCACGGCTGGCTTATCGGTCGCGGCTCGAGCAGGGCGCGGCCATTCCCCGCGCACTCCAGCGTGACCGCCTGCGTGACCGCCGCGCGGGAGCGGAGGTCGTCGAGGGAGAGCTCGAGCGGCCTGTCGACCCGTCCCCCGATGTGCAGGCGCCACGCGTCGGGATCGACGGCCGGGATGTCGTAGTGGATCAGGAGGTAGTGGAGCCCTGCGGGCGTCACGTCGTACCGGAGCGCCTCGAGCGGCATCCCGTGATTCCGCGCCGCGAGCTGGAGCTCCTCGCGGCTGACCCCTTCGATCTCCGTCATCCTCCGCTCACCGCTCACCCCGCCAGCAGCTTCGGGATCGCGTCCTCGTAGGCGGCGGTCGCCTCCTCGAGGGTCACGTCGGCGACCCGATCGAACACCAGACGAGGTCCCCCGGTCTCGCCGAGCCACGACCAGGGCACCCGGAGCGCCGCGGCGAGCTCCTCGAGCTCGGAAGCTCGATCGGGAGAAACGCTCACCACGGCCCGCGAGGCCGACTCGCTGAAGAGCCCGATGTGCGGCGGCAGGTCCCCCGGCATCGAGACCGCGAACCCCGTCCCCCCGCGCGATCGCCGACTCGGCCAGCGCGACCGCCAGGCCCCCGTCCCCGCAGTCGTGCGCCGAGCGCAACAGGTCCGTCCGCGAGCCCTCGACGAGCAGCCGGTGCAGGGCACGCTCCCGGCCGAGGTCGAGCGCCGGCGGGCGACCCGCCACGACCCCGAGCTCCACCTCCGCGAACTCGGAGCCGCCGAGCTCGGGGAAGGTCTCGCCGAGCAGGTAGACGAGCATCCCCTCCGCGAACGCGTGGCGGACCGCGAGCCGGTAGTCCTCGATCAACCCGAGCATGCCGATCACCGGGGTCGGCCAGATCGCCGAGTCGCCGGACTCGTTGTAGAAGCTCACGTTCCCACCGGTCACCGGCGTCTCGAGGGCGCGGCACGCGTCGGCCATCCCGCGGATCGACTCGGCGAACTGCCACATCACCTCGGGGCGCTCCGGGTTGCCGAAGTTGAGACAGTTCGTGATCGCGAGCGGCGTGGCCCCGGTGCAGGCGACGTTGCGCGCCGCCTCGGCGACCGCGTGGGCCGCGCCGAGGTACGGGTCGAGCGCACCGAACCGGCCCTTGCCGTCGCTCGAGAGCGCCAGCGCCCTCAGCGACCCCTCGACCCGAACCAGCGCCGCGTCGCCGCCGGAGCCGAGCACCGTCCCCCCCTGCACGATCGAGTCGTACTGCTCCCACACGCAGCGCTTGCTCGCGACGTTGGGCGAGGCGAGCACGGCGAGCAGCGCGTCGCCGGGGGTCGACGTGAACGTCGCGAAGGTCGGGTCGTCGGTCACGAGGTCGTCGCGCTCGGGCGGCGGGGACGCCGGGCGGGCGACCACGGGCGCCTCGTCGGCGAGCGATCGGGCCGGCACGTCGGCCACGACGGCGCCGCCGAGGGCGACCCGCAGCCGGCCTCCGCTCACGAGCCCCCCGATGACCGCCGAGGCGAGCTGCCACCTCGCGCAGACCGCACGAACGTCCTCGAGCCGGGTCGGGTGCACGATCGCGAGCATCCGCTCCTGCGACTCGCTCGTGAGGATCTCGAACGCCTCGAGGTCGGGCTCGCGCAGCGGAACCGTCTCGAGGTCGATCTCGGCCCCGAGGCCGGCTCGCGCGGCGGACTCGCTCGTCGCGCACGTGAGCCCGGCGCCGCCGAGGTCCTGGAGCCCCTCGAGCAGGTCGCGCTCGACCATCTCGAGCGAGGCCTCGATCAACAGCTTCCCCGCGAACGGGTCGCCGATCTGCACGCTGGGCCGACTCTCGCCCGCGTCCTCCTCCAGCGTTCGCGAGGCGAGCACCGAGACGCCGCCGATCCCGTCGCGCCCGGTCGCCGCGCCGAACAGCACGAGGAGCGACCCCTCGTGGACCTCCCGTGCCGAGGTCAGGAGCCCGTCCGCCGGCGCGATCCCGACGCACATCACGTTGACCGACGGGTTCGACGAGTGCGGCTCGGCGAAGTGCACCTCGCCCCCGACCGTCGGGACCCCGATGCAGTTGCCGTAGCCGCCGATCCCCGCCACGACCCCCTCGAACAGCCAGCGGTTCCGCTCCTGCGTGAGCGGACCGAACCGCAACGGGTCGAGCAGCGCGATCGGCCGGGCGCCCATCGCGATGACGTCGCGGACGATCCCGCCGACCCCGGTCGCGGCGCCCTGGTAGGGCTCCACCGCGCTCGGGTGCGAGTGCGACTCCATCTTGAAGACGGCGGCGAGCCCGTCGCCGACGTCCACGGCCCCGGCGTCCTGCCCGGGCCCGACGAGCACCGCCGGCCCCTCGGTCGGCAGGGTCCGAAGGTGCGCCTTCGAGCTCTTGTACGAGCAGTGCTCGGACCACATCGCGGCGTACATCGCGAGCTCGGTGCGGTTCGGCTCACGCCCCAGGGTCTGCACGATCGCCTCCAGCTCGCCGTCGGTCAGGCCGAGCCGGCGGTGCGGCGGCTCCGCCGCGCTCACGCGGCCGACACGCGCGCGAGCGCGGTCTCGAGCAACGAGGCGAACATCGGCTGGCCGCCGGTCGCCCCGACGTCGGGATCGACCGCGTGCTCGGGATGCGGCATGAGGCCCACGACGTTGCCGGCGTCGTTTCGCACGCCGGCGATCGCCGCCGCGCTCCCGTTCGGGTTGTGCTGGTCGCCGAGCGACCCGTCGGGGGCGCAGTAGCGGAACACCACGAGCCCCTCGCCCTCGATCCGGCGCAGGTCGCCCTCGCGCGCGACGAACTGCCCCTCGCCGTGCTTGACGGGCACTCGGAGCACCTCGCCCGGCGCGACCCCGCCGGTGATCGGCGAGAGCGTCGTCTCCACGCGCACCTGCACCCATCGGCAGACGAACCGGAGTCGGTGGTTGCGGATCAGCGCCCCCGGGAGCAGCCCCGCCTCGCACAGGATCTGGAACCCGTTGCAGATCCCCACCACCGGCCCGCCGCGCTCGGCAAACGCGCGGACCTCGTCCATCACGGGCGCGAACCGGGCGATCGCGCCCGTTCGCAGGTAGTCGCCGTAGGAGAACCCGCCCGGCAGGATGACGGCATCGACGCCGTGGAGGTCTCGCTCGCCATGCCAGAGCGACACGGCCTCGCCCCCCATGAACCGGACGGCTCGAAGGGCATCGCGGTCGTCGAGCGATCCGGGAAAGGTGACCACGCCGACCCGCGGCGACCGCTCGTTCACCACGACGCACTCAGGATCTGGAACTCCTCGATGACGGGGTTCGAGAGCAACCGGCGTGCCATCTCCTCGACCTGCGCCCGCGCGGACTCCTCGGTCGCCGCGTCCACCGAGAGCTCCACGTGCTTTCCGACGCGAACGCCGGAGACGTTCGCCCATCCCATCGCGGGGAGCGAGCCCTCGACGGCCTTGCCCTGCGGGTCGAGCAGCCCTGGCTTCAGCCGCACGAGGACCTCGAACGTGTAGGTCACGCGCCCATCACGCCCATCTTGTGCCGGTAGTGGACCCACCTCTCGCCGGTGATCCGCTCGTACGCTTCCTGATACTTGAGCGCCGTCCGCTCGACCACCTCGTCCGGCAGCTCGGGGGGCGGGGGCTCGTGGTCCCAGCCGTTCGCGTCGAGCCAGTCGCGGACGAACTGCTTGTCGAACGAGGGCTGAGACCGGCCGGGCTCGTACCCGTCGGCGGGCCAGAACCGGGAGGAGTCCGGGGTCAGCACCTCGTCGATCAGGATCAGCTCGCCTCCCGCGAAGCCGAACTCGAACTTCGTGTCCGCGACGAGGATGCCGCGTGCCGCGGCGACCTCCGCGCCCCGCTCGTAGAGCGCGATCGTGACCTCGCGCAGCTTCTCGGCGAGGCCCCGCCCGACGAGCTCGACGGTCTCCTCGAACGTGAGTGGCAGGTCGTGGCCCGCGGCCGCCTTCGTCGTCGGCGTGAAGATGGGCTCGGGCAGGCGGTGCGCCTCGTCCAGCCCGGGAGGGAGCGGGACACCGCAGACGTGGCCCTCGGCCCGGTACTGCTTGAGCCCGGAGCCGGTGAGGTAGCCGCGGGCGACGCACTCGATCGGGACCACGTCCGCCCGCGTCACGAGCATCGCTCGGCCCGAGAGCGACGGGTCGGCTCGAAACGGCTCCGGGAACTCGCGGCGGTCCGCGCCGATCAGGTGGTTGCCGATCAGGTCGCTCGTGTGCTCGAGCCAGAAGAGGGTCAGGCCGGTGAGCACGCGTCCCTTGTCGGGGACCGGGGTCGGCAGGACGACGTCGAACGCGCTGATCCGGTCGGTCGCGACGAGCAGCAGGCGCTCGTCGCCGACGTCGTAGATGTCCCGCACCTTGCCCCGGCCGTGCAGCCTGGCCGTGGTTCCGCTCATCGACTCGACACCTCGACCTTCTCGAGCCGGTCGAACACGACGTCGAGGTTCCGCAGGGCCCGCCCCGGGTCGAACAGCTCGACGAGCCGGTCGCCGATCCGCTCACGCACGTCGGCGTCCGCGGAGACCCGGTCGCGGAAGGACGCGCCCTCGTCCCACGCCGTCGCCGCCGCCGACTGGACGATCGCGTACGCGTCGTCGCGGGGCATCCCCGCACCCACCAGTGCGAGGAGCACGTTCTGCGAGTAGGCGAGCCCGCCGCCGACGTCGAGGTTGGCGGCCATGCGCTCGGGGAAGACCACCAACCTCTCCAGCACGTCGGCCAGCTCCGCGAGCATGAAGTCGAGCGCGAGCGTCGAGTCCGGCAGGATCACGCGCTCGGCCGAGGAGTGCGAGATGTCGCGCTCGTGCCAGAGGACGATGTTCTCGAGCGCGGCCTGAAGGTTCCCGCGGATCACGCGGGCAAGCCCGGTGACCCGCTCGCATCGCACCGGGTTGCGCTTGTGGGGCATCGCGCTCGATCCCATCTGCCCGCGCTCGAAGGGCTCCTGCACCTCGCGGACCTCCGTGCGGGCGAGGTGGCGGATCTCGGTCGCGATCGCGTCGAGCGTCGAGGCCGTGATCGCCACCGCGCTCATGAGCTCGGCGTGACGATCCCGAGCCACGATCTGGTTCGACGCCTCGGCGGCCCGAAGCCCGAGCTTCGCGCACACCTCCTCCTCGACGCGGGGGTCGACCTGCGCGTACGTGCCGACGGCGCCGCTGATCGCGCCGACGCTCACCGTCTCGCGCGCTCGCCGGAGGCGCTCCCGGTCGCGATCGAGCTCGAACGCCCACAGCGCAACCTTGTGGCCGAAGCTCGTCGGCTCGGCAACGACCCCGTGGGTGCGCCCGGCCATCACCGTGCCGCGGTGCCGCAGCGCGAGCGCCTTGGTGACGCCGAGGAGCACCTCGAGCCTGTCGAGCAGCAGGTCCGTGGCCTCGCGAAGCTGGAGGGCGAGGCCCGTGTCCAGCACGTCGGACGACGTGAGCCCGAAGTGCACCCACCGGCCGGCCGGCCCGACCGACTCGGCGACCTCCTGAACGAACGCCGCGACGTCGTGCCTCGTCACCCGCTCGCGCTCGAGCACCTGTGAGGCATCGAACGAGGCCCGGGCCCGGACCTCGCGCGCGTCCTGCTCCGGCACCACGCCGAGCCCGGCGAGCGCCTCGACGGCCAGGATCTCGATCTCGAGCCAGTGGCCGAACCGCGCCTCGTCGGACCACACCGCCGACATCTCGGGCAGGGCGTAGCGCGGGATCATCGACTCGGGGGGGCGGTGGGCCACAGGCTCACAGGCGCAGCCCTTCCGCGAGGTCCTCCTTGAACCCCCAGAGGCGCTTCTGGACGACCGGGTCGGCCACGCCGACGACCTGCGCGGCCAGGACGGCGGCGTTCATCGCGGCGTCGACGCCGACCGTCGCCACCGGGACGCCCGCGGGCATCTGCGCGGTGACGTAGAGCGCCTGCTCGCCGCCCATCTGCTCGCTCGCGATCGGGACGCCGATCACCGGTAGCACCGTTCGTGCCGCGACGGCAGCCGCTAGATGGCCGGAGATGCCCGTTGAGCACACGACGACGCGCAGGCCTCGCTCGAAGGCCGTTCGGGCGTACTCGTCCACGAGATCGGGATTGCGCGAGGCGGACATGACGCGGATCTCGTGCGGGATCTCGAGCTTCTCGAGGATCGCGGTGGCCTGCTGCATCACCGACAGCTCGGCCGGCGACGCGACGAGGACGCCGACCCGCGGGCTCTCCTCGCTCACGTCGTGCCCTCCTCCGCCGCCCGAGCGGCGATGTCCGTTCGGTAGTGCATCCCCTCGAAGAAGACGCGGGAGCAGGCCTCATACGCGCGGCCCCGGGCCCCGGCGAGATCGTCGCCGAGGGCGCCGACCGAAAGGACCCGCCCTCCCGACGTGACCACTCTACCCTGCCGCTCGGCCGTCCCGGCATGGAAGACGAGCGCGCCGTCGACGGCCTCGGCCTCCTCGAGCCCCGAGATCTCCAGGCCCGTCGGGTAGGCCTCGGGATAGCCGGCGGAGGCGAGCACCACCGTGACGCATGCCTGCGGCGACAGGTTCGCCTTGTACACGGACAGGTTGCCCTCGGCGCAGGCGAGGCAGAGCTCGGCGAGGTCGGACCCGAGCCTCGGCAGGAGCACCTGCGTCTCGGGGTCGCCGAAGCGCGCGTTGAACTCGAGCACCTTCGGGCCGTCGTCGGTGAGCATGAGCCCCGCGAACAGCACCCCGCGATAGGGCGCGCCCTCGGACTCCATCGCGTGGACCGTCCGGACGAGTACCTCCCGCCGGATCCGGTCGGCCGTCGCCTCGTCGACGAACGGCACCGGCGAATACGCCCCCATCCCCCCGGTGTTCGGGCCCACGTCGCCGTCGCCGACGCGCTTGAAGTCCTGCGCGAACCCGAGCGGCAGCACGTCGCGGCCGTCGGACAGCGCGAACGCGGACACCTCGCGCCCCGTCAGGTGCTCCTCGATCAGAACGGTCGAACCCGCCGCTCCGAACACGTGGTCTTCGAGCGCGGCCTCGAGCGCCTCGATCGCGCGCCCGCGATCCTCGGCGATCACGACGCCCTTTCCCGCGGCGAGCCCGTCGGCCTTCACGACGTAGGGGGCCTCGAACTCCCCGAGCGCCGCGACCCCTTCGTCCGTCGTGGTCACCGAGCGCGACCGCGCCGCCGGGATCCCGTGGCGCTCGCAGAGCGCCTTCGCCCACGACTTCGATCCCTCGATCCTTGCCGCGTCGCTCGTCGGACCGAAGACGAGCCGTCCGAGCACCGAGAGCTCGTCGGCGAGGCCGGAGACGAGGGGGACCTCGGGACCGATCACCGTCAGATCGACGCCCTCGCGCTCGACGAGCTCGAGGATGCCCTTCACGTCGTCGGCCGCCACCGGGAAGCACGCGGCGTCGCGCGCGATGCCGGCGTTGCCCGGCGCGGCGAGGAGGCGGTCGATCGTCGGGTTCTGAGCGAGCCGCCACACGAGCGCGTGCTCTCGACCGCCGCCCCCGACTACGAGGACCTTCATGCCTGGATCCGCCCGGCCGCCTCGGCACCTGCGGCGTCGCGAACCGGGGCGGACAGGCTCTGCTCGCGGCCGGGGCCGATGGACACGACGCCGATCGGCACCCCGACGAGGTCTGAGATCCGGTCGAGGTAGGTGCGGGCGGCCGCCGGCAGGTCGCCGAACGACCGCGTGCCCGTGAGGTCTTCCTCCCAGCCCTCGAGGTCCTCGTAGACCGGTTCCGCCCGATGAAACAGCGACTGGTGCGGCGGGAAGTCCTCGAACGTCTCGCCGTCGGCCCGGTAGGCCGTGCAGACGCGCAGGATCCGAAATCCCGAGAGGACGTCGAGCTTGGTGACGAACAGCTCCGTCAGGCCGTTCAGCCTCGCGGCGTATCGCAGGATCACGGCGTCGAACCACCCGCACCGCCGCTTGCGCCCGGTCACGGTCCCGAACTCGTTGCCCCGCTCGCCGAGCCGGTCGCCCTCGGCCCGAGATCCTCGGTCGGGAACGGTCCGGCGCCCACGCGGGTCACGTACGCCTTCGTGATCCCGATCACGCGGTCGACCTCCTTGCGGACCGATCCCCGCGGACGCGAGCGCGTAGCCGGTGACCGGGTTCGAGGACGTGACGAACGGATAGGTCCCCTTGTCGAGGTCGAGCATCGTGCCCTGCGCGCCCTCGAGCAGCACGTTCTTGCCTTCGCGCAGGGCGTCGTGGATCAGCTTGGACGTGTCGGTGACGTGCGGCCGCAGGCGCTCGGCGTACCGGAGGTAGTCCTCGACGATCGTGTCGGCGGTGAGCGGGAGCCGCCCGTACACGCTCGTCAGGACGAGGTTCTTCTCCTTCAGCACGATCTCGAGCTTCTCGCGGAAGATCTTCTCGTCGAACAGGTCCTGGATCCGAAGGCCGATCCGCGCGGCCTTGTCGCCGTAGGCCGGGCCGATCCCCCGCTTGGTCGTCCCGAGCGCGTTCTTGCCGAGGAAGCGCTCGGTCACCTTCTCGATCTCCAGGTGGTACGGCATGATCATGTGGCAGTTGCCCGAGACGACCAGCCCCGATGGGTCGACCCCGATCGCCGCGAGCCCGTCCATCTCCTCGAGCAGCACGCGCGGGTCGACGACGACGCCGTCGGCGATGACCGACCTGATGTGCGGGTAGAGGATCCCCGAGGGGATCAGCTGGAGCTTGAGCGTGTGGCCCTCGGCGAGGATCGTGTGCCCGGCGTTGTTCCCGCCCTGGTAGCGCACGACGAGGTCCATCCGGTCGGCCAGGTAGTCGGTCGCCTTGCCCTTGCCCTCGTCCCCCCACTGGGTCCCGACGACGATCGATGCCGGCATGAGGGGTGAGTGTATCGAGGGCGACTAGGAGGTCTTCGCCGTCGGCGCGCGCGAGGAGGTCGTCGACCTCGGCCACGAGCGGCGACGCGCCCAGCGAACGCGTATCGCTCGCGTGCCGCTCGCAGGCGCTCGGCGGCCTCGCCCGGTCGCCCGAGCGCCAGCAGGCACCGCCCGGCGCCCGCGAGCGCGAGCCCGTGCTCGAGCACGGACGGGAAGGCCCCCCATCGGCCTGCCGCGTCTTCGTAGCGGCCGAGGGCGGATCCGTGGTCGCTCCTCAGCTCGGCGAGGACGGCCCGTGCCGACGCCATGCTGTTTGCGTCCCTCGTCATGTGCTCGATGCCCTGCGTCGATGAGGGATCGGAGCAGGTCCGGGCACCGGCCGCGAGACAGACTCGCGACGCCCAGTCGAGGAGCCAGCTCCGAAAGCCCGGGCGGTCGGCGCAGCAGCTCGTCGGCCTCCTCCACCAGCGCGCGGGCGCCCTCGACGTCGCCGCCGGTCGAGCCGGCGCGAGCGCGGCCACCCGGAACACGGGGACCAGCACCTGCCCGTCGCACGATCGCCCGGGCGCGCGGCACCAGCGTCGTCTCGACCACGTCTGCGGCAGACCGCGGCCTCCGCGCCTCGGTGCAGCAGCACGTCGCGTCGGTAGGTCTCGGCGAGCACCGACAGCTGATCGCTCAGGCTCCCACTCCCCTGCGGGTCGTTCTCCAACGACCCGCTCTCCGATCTCGAGCACGCTCGTCCCACGCACCGAGGTCGTACCGGGTCCACATCGTCTGCATCCGCGCCCAGTCCCCCGCGCGCGCGCGCTCCGCGCCGCTCCGCGAGGTCGGCGCCGGCCTCGTAGTGCCTCTGTCCTTGGGCCGGACCTTCCGTGAACCACACGTGGTCGCCGAGGTTCACGTGCGCGGCTGCGGCGAAGCCGGCCGGCGCGCCATCGAGCGCGATCCTCAGGCCTTCGCGGGCATCCTCGATCCCTCCCGCCACGTCACCGAGGTCGACCCTGGCCTGACCGCGCATCTGGAACGCAACGGCGAGATCGTGCTCGGACCCGAACTCCTGGATCACGGGAAATGCCTGCTCGCTCTCCGTGAGTGTCTCGGCGCTGTACCCGGCCAGGCCGAGGCCGGAGAGCACGCGCGCCAAGACGAGCGCGAGCTCGCGCCCGGGAGGTCTGCCCTCGAGGACCCGCGAGGCCTCGTCGATGAGCTCGAACTGCCTGGCGTTCTCGCCCGTGCGCCCACGCCGACCGCGACAGCCACGCGAGAGCCTCGGCCTCGGCCTCGGCGCTTCCGCCCGCTCGCGCCTCGTCGCAGGGCCTGCAGGAGGAGGCGTCCGACGTGATGCTCCGACATCCCGCTGATCGACAGTCGGCCGCCGAACAGCAGGATCCGGAGCCGGTCCGGATCGCCGGGTCTGCGTGAGCGCGAGGGCGCGCTCGAAGTAGGCCCACGCCTTCGCGACGTCCAGCCGGAGTCGCGCGCTCGGCGGCGAGCATCAGGAACCGACGGGCCTGGGCCTCGAGGTCCCCGTCGTCCGCGCCCGCAGCCCGGGCGAGCTCGAGCGCCTGCTCGTAGTGGTGCGCGAGCAGCTTCCGCGCTGTCGGCGACCCGCTCGCCTGCGATCCGCTCGATCCAGGCCGCCGCCGCCCGATGCTTCGCGGCGCGCGCCGCGCGGGGGATCTGCCCGTACGCGACGTCGCGGATGAGGACGTGCCAGAAGGCGTACTCGGTCTCGCCCTCGATCGAGGGACGGCGCGCCGGCCGCAAGCAGCTCCTTGCGCGCGAGCTCGTGCAGATCCTCTCGCACGTCGCTCGAGCCGAGGTCGCCCATCTCGGCGAGCGCTCCCGCCCAGAAGACCTTGCCGATCACGGCCGCGTCCTGAAGCAGCGCCTTGCGCGCAGGCGAGAGCGTGTCGAGGCGCGCCGCGATCAGGGCCTGGACGGTCTCCGGCACCGGGATCTCGTCCTCGCCTCGGCTACGAGGTCCCATGCGGCACCGCGCCGCACCAGCACGCCTCGATCCACGAGCATCCGGATGAACTCCTCCGCGTACAAGGGGTTCCCACCGGCCCGCGCAAGGAGGGTGGCCTGCGTGGCTCGCCGGCAGGACCGCGCGCTCCAGCAGGGCCGCGATCAGCTGCGCCGTCTCCTCGCAGGACAGCGGGGCGAGCAGAAACGGCCGTGTGGTTGCGCTTGCCTCCGCCCCAGGCGGGATCGCGCTCGAACAGCTCCGGCCGCGCGGTGCACAGGACGAACAGCGGGACCCCGCTCGCCCAGTCCGCACAGGTGCTCGATGAACGCGAGCATCGCCGGATCGGCCCAGTGCAGATCCTCGATCACGAGGACGAACGGGCTCCTCGAGGCGATCGCCTCGAGGAAGCTCCGCCACGCGGCGAACGACTCCTCCCGCTCGGCGGCCTCGGCCTCCTCGCCGAGACCGACCAGCGGCTCGAGCCGCGAGCGGATCCACTCGCGTTCGCCCACGTCGTCCACCACGGAGGCGAGCGGCCAGGCGGAGCTTCTCGGCGGCCTCGTCCGGCGTGTCGTTCTCCAGGATGCCGGCGTGCGACTTCACGACCTCGCCCAGCGCCCAGAACGTGATCCCCTCTCCGTAGGGCAGGCACCGGCCCTGCCGCCAGGTGATCAGGTCCGGCAGGTCGTCGATGAACCGCTGGAACTCCCAGACCAGGCGGCTCTTGCCCACGCCGGGCTCGCCGACGACGGTGACGAGCTGCACGCGTCTGCGTCGCGCGCGACCCTGCCGTAGAGCTCCTTCAGCAGGTTCAGCTCGTGATCGCGGCCGATCAACGGGGCGTGCGGTCCGCTGCTCGACGTCGACGCCGAACCGGCTCCGCGCGCCGGTCGCCCGCCAGATCGGGAGCGGCTCGTCCTTGCCCTTCACGTCGACCGGCTCGCGCGGCTCGTACTCGATCGGATCCGATCGTGGCCCGGTACGTGAGCTCGCCCGACGACGACGCCGCCCGACCGGCGCGACGCCCTGCAGCCGCGAGGCCACGTTCACGACGTCGCCCGTGACGAACCCCTCGCCGCGCCTCGGGACGCGCCCCCAGGGCGACGACCGCCTCGCCGGTGTTCACGGCCGCGCGGATCGCCAGGTCCAGCCCGGGCCGCTCCTCGTTCAGCTCCTCGATCGCCTCGACGATCCGGAGGGCGGCTCGAACGGCGCGTTCCGCGTCGTCCTCGTGCCCGACCGGCGCGCCGAACACCGCCATCACGGCGTCGCCGACGAACTTCTCGACCGTCCCCCCGAACCGCTCGATCTCCCGCTTCAGGCGCTCGTGGTAGACCCTCAGCGTCGCGCGGACGTCCTCCGGGTCGGCGCGATCCGATCTCGCGGTGAACCCGACGAGGTCGACGAACAGGACGGAGACGACCTTGCGCTCCTCGCCGACCGTGGAACCGCTCAGACAGGCAGCGCTGCGCCGCAGGTCGAGCAGAACCTGCGGCCTCGTCGTCGTTCTCCGCCGGCAGTTCGGGCACTCTCGCACGCGGGGAGTCTAGGCCGGGCCCGCTGCTCACGATGCGCTCGATGCGGAAGCTGATGCGAACCTGCGTGTGGTACTCGGCGATTTCGCCGTCCCTCACCACGGCGCTCGTACCGAGGATGTCCATGCTCTCGATGCCGCGGATCGTCTTGGCGGCCTCGGACAGCGCCTGATGGGCAGCGTCCCGCCAGGACTCCGACGACACGCCGACCAGGTCGATCGTCTTGATGACGGCCATCGCCACGTTCCTACCCCCCGTTGTACACGTCGATGAAGCGCCGGTAGTTGGCGGCGATCTGCTTCGCGGCCTCCTCGCGCGCGAGGTTGCCGTCCACGAACGCCTTCAGCGGCTCCCACCAGATCGAGCGCCCGATCGCGAACCCGACGTAGCCAGGCACGCCCGAACCGGTCCGCAGCCAGTGATCGACGGCCGCGTCGTCGGCCCCGCGGCCGAGCACGACGCACGCGACCCCGTCGCGGCCGCCGGCGCGCGTGGCGGCCGAGATCATCTCGCAGTCCTCCCGCCGGTCGATCCCCTCGATCTTCCAGATGTCCGGATCCACGCCGTCGGCCTGGAGCTCCTCGATCGCGGCCTTCATCAGCCTGGGCCGCTCCTCCTTGTCCCAGCGATCCTCGTCACCACCGGACGCCTCGACCTGCTCGGGCGACGGGGGAACGAGCAGCTCGAACAGGAACAGCCGGCGGTGCTCGTGCAGCCACTCGCCGAGTCTGCGCAGGCGCTTCGCCTGGCGCGCGTTCATGTCGGCGCTCGTCTCGGGGTTGTAGCGCACGAGCACCTTGCTGAAGCGCGGGTCGAAGTCCTCGATGTGGGCGCCGAAGTCCTCGCCGTACTGGAAGTCGAACTCCTCCTGCCCGCTCTTTTCCACCGGCATCGCGAGCGTCACACCCGAGGCCTTCGCATTGCGCGCGATCGCCGTGCCGAACTGCTCGTCGACGAGGACCCCGGCCGACTCGCGGGCGACGCCCTCCTCGAGTGCGCGCCTGGCGCCCTCGTAGATCACCGTCTTGGCGTCCGCGATGCGGGCCGTCTCCTCCTCGTTCGGCTCACCCGCGACGCCGAAGAACTTCTTCTGGAACGAGCCGCGGTGGTCGAACGCGAGGATGTACAGGGGCTTGTCGTAACCGAGCGTCATCGTCGCTCCTTCCTCAGGGTTGCTCGAAGGGGTTCGTGGGTTCCAGGGTCTGCACGGAGACCGGCTTCGCCTCCTTCTTGAACAGGTCCGCGTGCGAGGGCGAGCAGACGACGAACCCGTAGTGCATCGGGACGGCGACCTGCGGGCGCATCGCCTTCACGAGGCCCGCCGCCTCACGATAGTCCATCGTGTAGGTGCCGCCGATCGGGACCATCGCCACGTCGGTGGTGAGCGACTCGAGCTCCGGGAGCGCGTCGGTGTCGCCCGCGTGGTAGTACCGGCGTCCGTCGAGCTCGAGCACGTACCCGACCCAGTCGTTCGCCTTCGGGTGCATGTCGAGCCGCTCCTCGGCCGTGTTGTAGGCCGGGACGGTCTCGAACCGCACGCCGGCGACCTCGTGGGATTCGCCGGGCCCAACCGCCGTGACGTCGCCCGAGAGCTCCTTGGCGACGTCCCGGGGGGCGACGAGCTTCGTACCCGGCGTGCTGAGTCGCTCGATCTCGTGCGGCTGGAGGTGATCGAAGTGCGCGTGCGTGATGAGGATCAGATCGGCCTTCGGGTCCTCGGGGGTGGTCCCCCAGGGGTCCAGGTAGATCGTGAGGCCCTCCCCCGCGTACCGCATCGCCGACTGTCGGTACCACGTGAAGCGCTCGAGCACGGGTCGCTCCTCTCGGGTTCGTCTGGCCGACGGTTCGCTCGCCTGTAGTCTGGCAAATCGCCGTGGCGACGCGCGAGCCGATCGAGGAGCTGGGGGGCCTGCGGGCCGCGATCGGCCTGCTCCGGAGCAACGGCGACTTCCGCAGGCTCTACGTCGCCTCGCTGATCTCGCTCGGCGGCGACTGGTTCCTGGTGGTCGCGCTGCTCGGGCTGGCACTGGACCTCACGGGCTCGGCCGTGTCCGTGGGAGTCCTCATCGCGGCCCAGGAGATCCCCTTCTTCCTGATGTCGCCGGTGGGCGGGCTCCTGTCGGATCGGCTCAACCGGAAGTGGCTGATGGTCGGCTGCGACGCGGCCCGAGCCCTGCTGTGTCTCGGGTTCCTGCTCGTGCGCGACCAGGACACGATCTGGGTGGCGTACGTCTTGCTGGCTTCGATCTCCTGCTTCTCGGCGGTGTTCGACCCGGCCTCGAGCGCCGCCTTCCCGAACATGGTCGAGCCCCGCGAGCTGGGGCCCGCGAACGCCCTGTTCGGTTCGCTCTGGGGAACGATGCTCGCCGTCGGCGCGGCGCTCGGTGGCATCGTCGCGGCGGTGTTCGGCCGCGACATCGCGTTCCTGGTCGACGCGACGACGTTCGCCGTCTCGGGCCTGCTGATCGCCCGGATCCGCCGACCGTTCTCGGAGGACCGCACCGAAGAGCCGGAGACCAGCGTCGTGCGCGCAACGGTCGAGACCGTTCGCTACGCCCGCCGAGACCATCGCGTCCTGGCCCTCCTCGCGGTCAAGGCCGGCTTCGGGATCGCGGCCGGCGTGCTCGTGCTCATCTCGGTCTTCGCGACGACCGAGTTCGCGGCGGGCGAGATCGGCATCGGCATCCTGATGGCGGCCCGCGGCATCGGCGCGCTCATCGGGCCCTTCCTCGGCCGATGGCTCGCCGGTCCCGACGACCGCCACCTCTTCGCGGCGATCGGGATCGCGCTCGCCGTGTTCGGGCTCGGCTACGCCACGCTCGGGTTCATGCCCTCGTTGCTCCTAGCCGCGCCCGCGGTCGCCATCGCCCACCTCGGGGGCGGCGCGCAATGGACCCTGTCCTCCTACGGCCTCCAACGGATCGTGCCCGATCGGATCCGCGGCCGGATCTTCGCGTTCGACGCCGCGTTGATCACCCTGACCCTCACCGTGTCGGCCCTGATCACGGGCTGGACGGCGAACACGTACGGCGCCAGGCCGACGGCGGTCGCCCTCGGCCTGGTCGCGATCGCATGGGCGGCGACGTGGAGCTGGCTCACGACCGACGTTCGACGGGCGACGATGATCGAGGGCTGCGGCCCCGCGCCCGATCTCGAGCTCGCCGCCGAGCCGGAGCCCGCGTAGCCGCTACGCGGGCGGCGTCCCGGCCGGCGGCGCGGGGGGAGGCGGCTCTGCCGGGGCCGGCGGCGCGGCCGGCGCCTGCGGCACCGCCGGCTGCTCGAAGCTCACGCCGGGCCCGGTGCCCGAGAAGTTCACCTGCGGTGGTCCGGCCTCCCGGAGCGCCTCCTCGATCTCGAAGAACTCCTCCTGTTCGAAGTGGAACGTCCGCGCGACGATCGTCGAGGGGAACTGCTGCACGCGCTCGTTGTACTGCCGCACGTTGGCGTTGTAGAAGCGCCGGGCCGTCTGCAGACGATCCTCGGTGTTCGCGAGCTCCTGCTGGAGCGCGAGGAAGTTCTGGTTCGCCTTCAGGTCCGGGTAGTTCTCGGCGACGGCGAACAGCTTCCCGAGGGCGGCAACGAACGGACCTTCCGCCGCCGCCTGCGCCGCGGGGGAGCCCGTGGCGCCCGCGGCCATCGAGCGCGTGCGGGCGACCTCCTCGAAGATCTCGCGCTCATGCGATGCGTAGCCCTTCACCGTCTCGACGAGGTTCGGGATCAGGTCGTACCGGCGGCGCAGCTCCGTGTCGATGTTCGCCCACGAGTCCTTGATCAGCTGCTTCTGCGAGACGAACCGGTTGTACGAGACGACGCCCAGGATGGCGACGAGCGCCAGGACGCCCAGAACGATCCACAGCACGAGCACGGTCGATCCTCCTCTTCGACTCTTCGACGGCTACCGGTCTTCCGAGCGCAGCCTAGCCGGTCGGCCGGAGACCGTACAGGTCGTACACCACTCGCGGGACCTGGTCGCGGAACTGCCGCATCGTGCCGATGAGAGGGATCAGGTCGGTGGGACTCCGGCGCTTGGAGTAGACCAGGAGCCACCGCCCGCAGGCCTCGAACTCGAACGAGCGCTCGGTCCCCAGGAGCCACCGCATCATCCGCTGGTCGACGAAGTCGTTCGCGAACTTCCGGTCCTTGCACTTCACCGTGAACGCCCGGTTGAACTCGTCCAGCTCGAACTCCACGTCGGCGAGCCCGAGCGAGTCGGCCAGCCGCGTGAACACGTTCTCCCGGGTCAGGGTGAGCGGGGACAGCCCGGCCTCGACATCCGTGACGGCGCACGAGAAGCGATACGTCGAACGCGTCGTGTGCCCGTCGGAGTCCGTGGACTCCTCGTAGTACCAGTAGTCGAACTCGAGGGCCGAAGCCCCCTGCCACACCCCGGACAAGACGTTCTCTGTTCCGCGTCCGTCGCCACGCTGGAGCAGGGCGAACGGCAGGCCGAGGCATCCCTGGGTGTCCTCGGGCGAGTACGCGAGGCCGAGCTGGCGTGCCATGGTCACCAGCGCGTCTCGCCGCTTGCGCTTGGCGTAGAACGACCATCCCGCCGCGCCGATCGCGACCACGGCCACCAGGACCCAGACCAGATTCTCCATCGCCTCCCTATCGGTGCGCCGCCGCGAACCCTGGAGTTCCCGCCACGCCGGCGGGGGGCTCCTCAGACCGGCGGGCGCGCGGCCCCCTGGTCGTTCGGGAGGAGCTCCAGCAGACTCCTCAACGTCTCGAGCGTCGCGATCAGGTCCGGCCGATCCGGTCTCGGGCCGTAGACCAGGGCGACCTGCCCCCGAACCTCCACCCCCCATTGCTGGTCCAGCGAGCGAAGCCACGCACGGCCCGGGTCATCGAGCATCCGGGTCGCGAATGCCTCGTCCTCGCACCACGCGTTCATCGTCGCGTCGAACCAGGCGTCCCCGACCTCCATCGCCTGACCCGGCGGCACGACCTGGAGTCGCGTGAGGAACGTCTGCGGCTCGATGACCAGACCCGGGTGCGGCTCGTCGACCGTCGCCATGGCGCACGCGAACGTGGTGCGCGAGGCGAGCTCGTCGGTCGGCGACGGCGGTTGGAACGAGAGCGCGAACGAGTGGACCTCGAGTCCCCGCCAGCGACCCCAGACGAGGTCATCGATCGCCGGGTCGTGCGCGCGGCCGAACAGCGCGAGCGGGTAGCCAAGGATGCCGAACGGGTCGCTGGTTTCACGCTTCAGGCCGAGAAGGTCGGAACCGTCTCGGAGCTCCGGCGTTCGCGCGCGACGACGGCCGGTGGTGTAGACGAGCGTGATGCCCCCGACGAAGACGGCCAGGACGAGGATCGGCGGCAGGAACTTGAGCAGGAGCGCCGCCAGGATCACGACGACCCCGAGTGCGAGCGCGCGCACCACGACGTTGTTCATCGGGCGAGTATAGGGACGGGTTCCGTCCGGACCCAGGCGCTCCCGGGGGACGACGTTCGACCTAGGCGCCCGGGCCCCTAGGCTCGCTCGACGCGGAAGACGAGCCCGTCCTCGCCGACGTCGACGAGAATCCGGTCGCCGTCCACGACCTCGCCCGAGAGCAGGCGCATCGCGAGCGGGTCCTGCACCTCGCGCTGGATCAACCGCTTGAGCGGCCGGGCCCCGAAGGCCGGGTCGTAGCCCGCGGTGGCGAGGTGATCGCGCGCCGCGTCGGTGAGCTCGAGCGTGAGCGAACGCTGCGCGAGCCGGTCCGACAACGATCGGACCTGGATGTCGACGATCGCGCGGAGCTGGTCGCGCTCGAGCGACTCGAACACCACGATCTCGTCGACGCGGTTCACGAACTCCGGCCGGAAGAACCCGCGGACGTCCTCGAGCACCTCCTCGCGCCGCTTCTCCGTCGAGACCGACGCATCGCGGAAGACGCCGCTGCCGAGGTTCGACGTCATGATCACGATCGCGTTGCGGAAGTCGACCGTGCGGCCCTGGCCGTCGGTGAGTCGCCCGTCCTCGAGCACCTGGAGCAGCACGTTGAACACGTCGGCGTGCGCCTTCTCGATCTCGTCGAGGAGCACGACAGAGTAGGGCCGGCGTCGAACGGCCTCCGTCAGCTGACCGCCCTCCTCGAACCCGACGTAGCCGGGCGGAGCGCCGACCAGGCGCGACACCGTGTGGCGCTCCTGGTACTCACTCATGTCGAGCCGGACCACGGCGCGCTCGTCGTCGAACAGATATTCGGCGAGCGCGCGGGCGAGCTCGGTCTTGCCGACCCCGGTCGGCCCGAGGAACAGGAACGAGCCGATCGGCCGGTTGGGGTCCGAGAGCCCCGCGCGCGAGCGCCGGATGGCGTTCGCGACCGCGTTCACGGCCTCGTCCTGTCCGACCACGCGGCGGTGCAGGGCGTCCTCGAGGTGGACGAGCTTCTGCATCTCGCCCTCCATCAATCGGCTGACCGGGATGCCCGTCCACTTGGAGACGACCTCGGCGACGTCCTCCTCGGTGACCTCCTCGTTCAGCATCTTCCGCTCGCGCTGAATCTCCTCCAGCTTCGCGTTCTCCTCCTCGACCTCCCTCTCGAGCTGCACGAGACGGCCGAATCGGAGTTCCGCGGCGCGCTCGAGGTCCCCCTCGCGCTCGGCGCGCTCGAACTCGCCGCGAGTGGACTCGATCTCCGACTTCAGCGCGCGGATACGGTCGATCCGCTCCTTCTCCTGCTGCCAGTGAGCCTTCATTGCGGAGCCCTGCTCCTCGAGGTCCGCCAGCTCATGCTCGAGGCGCTCCAGCCGTTCCTTCGACACGGGGTCGGTTTCCTTGCGGAGCGCCGCGCGCTCGATCTCGAGCTGCTTGATCCGCCGTTCGACCTCGTCGATCTCTACCGGCATCGAGTCGATCTCGATCCGTAGCCGGCTCGCGGACTCGTCGATCAGGTCGATGGCCTTGTCGGGCAGGAACCGTCCGCTCACGTAGCGGTCGGAGAGCACGGCGGCCGCGACGAGCGCCGGGTCCTGGATCCGGACGCCGTGGTGGACCTCGTAGCGCTCCTTCAGGCCGCGAAGGATCGCGATCGTATCCTGCACGCTCGGTTCCTCGACGAGGACCGGCTGGAACCGTCGCTCCAGCGCCGGGTCCTTCTCGATGTGCTTGCGGTACTCGTCGAGGGTCGTCGCGCCGATCGCGCGGAGCTCGCCGCGCGCGAGCATGGGCTTCAGCATGTTGCCGGCGTCCATCGCGCCCTCGGCGGCGCCCGCGCCGACGATCGTGTGGAGCTCGTCGATGAAGGTGATGACGCGGCCGTCGGACTCGGCGATCTCGCGGAGCACCGCCTTCAGGCGCTCCTCGAACTCTCCGCGGTACTTCGAGCCGGCGACCATCGCGCCGAAGTCGAGCGCGACCACGCGCTTGTCCTTCAGGGACTCGGGCACGTCTCCGGCGACGATCCGCTGCGCCAGCCCCTCGACGATCGCCGTCTTGCCCACGCCTGGCTCGCCGATGAGCACCGGGTTGTTCTTCGTGCGGCGCGACAGCACCTGGATCACGCGGCGGACCTCGTCATCGCGCCCGATGACGGGGTCGAGCTTGCCCCGGAGCGCGAGGTCGGTCAGGTCGCGCCCGTATCGCTCGAGCACCTGATACTTCTCCTCGGGGTTCGGGTCGGTCACGCGCTGACGTCCGCGCACCTGGGCCAGCGAGGCGAGCACCCCGTCCCGGTCCACACCGGCCTCGCGGAGGAGCCGGGATGCGCGCGAGGTCCCCTCGAGCAGGGCGAGGAAGAGGTGCTCCGTCGAGACGTACTCGTCGGTGAGCGCCTCCGCCTCGCGGAACGCGGCGTCGAGCGTGGCGCCGAGCGCCGGCGAGATCCGCACCTCGGCCCCCGCCGCGTACACCTTCGGCAGACGGTCGAGCGCGGCATCGACGGCGTCGCGCAGCGGCTTCGGCGCCACGCCGAGGTCGTGCAGCAGCGGGTAGACCACCCCCTCGGGATCGGAGAGCAGCGCGAACAGCAGGTGCTCCGGCTCGATCGCCTGGTGGTTGCGGGCGCTCGCTTGCTGCCGCGCCCCCTCGAGCGCCGCCTGTGACTTCATCGTCAGCTTGTTCGGATCCATGCTTCCCTCTTCGTCTCCCAGTCGTGTCTCGTCATCCCGTACATCGCGTAGTCGCGAGGGCCGTCGTCGGTGGGCATGAACCCCCGCAGGACGCCCTCGAAACCGAACCCGAGTCGTTCGGCGATCCGTCGCATGGGCGCGTTCGCGACGTCGGTCGTGAGCTGCACCCGGATGGCCGCCTCCTGCCGGAACAGATGGCCGGAGATCTCGGCGACCGCCGAGGCGCCAAGCCCCCTCCCACGATCGGCCTCCTCGTACACCTCGACGCCGAGCTCGAAGACGCCAGGCGGCGACGCGCCCGACCCGTTCCGCGCCTGGACCTCACCGACCAGGCGCCCCTCCGACTCGACGGCGAAGGTCAAGACGCCGCCCGGCGTCCAGCGCCCCCGACTCCCGGATCCGGGCGCGGAGCTCGTCGCGCTCGCGCGGACCCCAGTGGGTCCCATCGCCGAGCGGTGCGGCCGCTGCGACCTCGACGAGCCGGTCGAGCTCGTCGTCATGGAATCCCCGAAGGATCACCCGCGCTTCCCCGGATTCGCGTCACGATCCGTCGTCCTCCTGCCACACGAACCGGAGGAGGCTCCGGATCGGAACGATCTCGGCGCGGGCGTCCTCGCCGCCCGGTTCTGCCCGATCGCCCGAAGAGCTGGCGCTCGAGCTCGGCGGTCCGTCGCTGCATCTCGTCGAGCCGCTCGCGCATCTCGATGAACAGCTTCACGCCCTCGAGGCTGATCCCGCGGAGCTGGGTCAGCTCCTGGATCGCGCGGATCCGTTCGATGTCCCGCTCGGAGTACCGGCGGGTGTTCCCCGAGGTTCGCTTGGGCTGGAGGAGGCCCCTGCGTTCGTACATCCGAAGCGTCTGCGGGATGGACCCCCGAGAGCTCGGCCGCCACGCTGATGATGTAGACGGCGCGTTCTTCCGATCTGTCGGATCGCCGTCCCTGATCGCTCGTCGCCACGTCTTCTCTCCTGCTGCCTCGATCACGCGACGCCGAGACGGCGGCGCGGAGAAGCCTTCTCGACGTCCTGCAGCTGCTTCAGCAGCTCCTTCTCCGGCTTCGAGAGCTTCTGGGGAACGTCGACGTTCACGCTCACCAGGAGATCGCCCTGCCCTCCACGCTTGGGGGCTCCCTTGCCCTTCAGCCGGAACGTCTTGCCGGTCGGGGTCCCCGCCGGGACCTTCATCGTCACCGGGCCGTTCAGCGTCGGCACCTCCACGTTCGCGCCGAGCGCGGCCTCCGCGTAGGTGACGGGAAGCTCGACCGTCAGGTCGTGCCCCTTACGTCCGAAGAACGCGTGCGGCCGCACGTGGACGCGGACGAACAGGTCCCCGGGCTGCCCACCGGCCGGCCCCGGCTCTCCCCGGCCCCTCAGGCGGATGCGCGCGCCGTCCTGGACGCCCGCGGGAACCTTCACCTGGAGGCTCCGCGTCCTGCGCCGGCTCCCCGTGCCGCCGCACGCCGGACACGGCGTCTCCACGACGCGCCCGGAGCCGTGACACCGCGGGCAGGTCTGCGACATCTGGAAGGGGCCCTGGTTCACGGCGATCTGCCCCGCGCCCCCGCACTGCGGGCAGGTCGTCGGGCTCGTGCCGGGGGCGGCTCCGGATCCGCCGCACGTCTCGCACGGCGCCGGGCCCTGGATCCGCACGGGCACGGTCGTCCCCGCCATCGCCTCGTCGAACGGCACGGTGATCTCGGTCTCGAGATCTGCGCCGCGCGAGGGTTGTGACCGGCGCGCGACCCCTCCCCCCGCCGCCGAACAGGCCGCCGAACAGGTCGCCGAGGTCGCCGACCCCGAACCCGCCCATGTCCTCGAATCGGACGCGGCCGCCGCCGGGGACTCCTCCCCCATAGGACCCACCTGATCCAAAGCCCGACGCGGCCATCTCGCGCACCTGGTCGTACTGCGTTCGCTTGTCCTCGTCGCCGATCACGTCGTAGGCGGCCGAGATCTCCTTGAATCGGTCCTCCGCCTGCGCGTTCCCGGGGTTCGTGTCGGGATGGTGCTGTTGGGCGAGCTTGCGGTAGGCCTTCTTGATCTCCGCGGCGGACGCGTTCTTCGGCACGCCGAGCACCTGGTAGTAGTCCTTCTCGAACCACTCGCGCCGGACGTCGCCGTTCAACGCGGCTCCTACCTCCGCTCGACGCGGACACTCGCCGGCCGGATCACGTTGCCCCGCAAGCGGTACCCCTGCCGAAACACCTCGGCGACGTGCGGCTCGAGCTCGCCCTCGCCGGTCTGCATCAAGGCCTCGTGCTCGTTCGGGTCGAACGCCTTGCCCTCGGCCTCGATCCGCTCGAGGCCCTCGTTCCGCAGGGTGTCGGCGAGCTTCGCGTAGACGAGCTCCACTCCCTTGCGGAAGCTCTCGAAGTCGGGGCTGCGCTCGGCGGCCATCAGTGCGAGGTCGAACTCGTCCAGGACCTCGAGGAGCGGCTGAACGAAGCGCTGGAGCTCGGCATCGACCAGACGCTGCTGCGAGACCGTCATCCGCTTCCGGTAGTTCTCGAACTCGGCTTGGAGCCGCTGCAGATGGTCGCGGTACTCGGCGGCCTCGGCCCGGGCGCGGGTCAGCTCGTCGCCCGGCACGCTCCGTTTCGGGCGATGGCGCCGCCTCCGGCGAGGGGGCCGCGCCGGTCGACTCGGCCGGCTCGGCCTCCCCCTCGCGGTAGCGGCGCTTGTCGACGACGCGAACCTTCGGTCGCTGCTCGTCGTCCTCGCGCCGCTCGTCGTTGGTCACTGCCCCGCCTTGATCTCGATCTTCTTCGGCTTGACCTTCTGGACCTTGGGCACCCGGATCGTCAGGACGCCCTGGTCGAAGGCGGCCTCGACCTTGTCGGCGTCGACGGCCTGCGGAAGCGTGATCGACCGAGTGAACGAGCCGTGCCGCCGCTCGACGCGGCGGTAGCTCTCCTCGTTCACCTCGCTCGAGAACTCGCGCCTGCCGCTCACGGTGAGTGTCGAGTCCTCCACCGCGACCTCGACGTCGCCGGACTCGATACCCGGGAGCTCGAGCTCGGCGACGATCTCGCCCTCGGTCTCGTATACGTCCATCGACGGCATCCACGAACCGCTCGCCGTCGGACGGACCGGCTCGACGCCGGTGAACGTCCGCCCGAACAAGCGACTCAGCTCGTCCTGGATCGAGACCAGGTCCCGGAACGGATCCCAGCGCACGAGTGTGTCCCTCATTGCGATGCACCTCCCTCGTCAACGATCTCGCCCTCGACCACGTCGTTCTCGTCTTCGCCGCCGGGGCTCGAGGGCCCTGCGCCGCCGGCGGCTGCGGCCTGCTGTTCCGCCGCCTGCGAGGTCTGCTGGTACATGGCCTGCCCGATGCTCTGGAACTTCTGCATCACGGCGTCGGTGCCAGCCTTGATCGGGTCGACGTCCTCGCCCTTCAACGCCTCCTTCAGCTCCTCGTTCAGCTTCTTGAGCTCCTCGCGATCTGCCTCGGCGACCTTGTCGCCCCATTCCTCGAGCGACTTGTCGACCTGGTAGGAGAGCTGGTCACCGGCGTTGCGAGCCTCCGCCGCCTCGCGCCGCGCGTGGTCCTCCGCGGCGAACTTCTCCGCGTCGACGACCATGCGCTCGATGTCCTCCTTCGACAGGGCGGTCCCGCCGGTGATGGTCATCGCTTGCTCCTTGCCCGTGGCCATGTCCTTCGCGGACACGTTCACGATGCCGTTCGCGTCGATGTCGAAGGCCACCTCGACCTGCGGCATGCCGCGCGGCGCGGGCGGGAGCCCCGTGAGCATGAACTTGCCGAGCGAGCGCACGCCGGGCGAGTAGACCGTCTCGGCCTCGCCCTGAAGGACGTGGATCTCCACGTTCGTCTGGTTGTCGTCGGCCGTCGTGAAGATCTCCGACTTTCGCGTCGGGATCGTCGTGTTGCGCTCGATCAGCTTGGTGAAGATCCCACCCTTGGTCTCGACGCCGAGGGTGAGCGGGGTGACATCCAGGAGCAGGATGTCCTTCACGTCGCCCTTCAGGACCCCGGCCTGGATCGCGGCGCCGACGGCGACCACCTCGTCGGGGTTCACGCCCTTGTGCGGCTCCTTGCCGCCCGTCAGGTTCTTGACGAGCTCCTGGATCATCGGCATCCGCGTCGAGCCCCCGACCATGATGATGTGGTCGATCCCCTCGACGGACTTGCCCCAGTCCTTCACGGCGAGCTCGAACGGCTCCTTGCACCGTTGGACGAGGTCCTCGGTCATGCGCTCGAACTCGCTGCGCGTGAGCTTCATCTCGAGATGCAGTGGACCCTCGGCCCCGGCCGAGATGAACGGCAGGTTGATGGTCGCCTCGGAGACCTGGGACAGCTCGATCTTCGCCTTCTCCGCGGCCTCCTTCAGCCGCTGGAGCGCCATTCGGTCGGCGCCGAGGTCGATGCCGTAGTTGTTCTTGAACTCCTTGACCATCCAGTCGATGACGCGCTGATCCCAGTCGTCGCCACCGAGCTGTGTGTCGCCGTGCGTGGCCTTGACCTCGAACACGCCCTCGCCGATCTCGAGCAGCGACACGTCGAACGTGCCTCCGCCGAGGTCGAACACGAGGATCGTCTGGTCGTGCTGCTTGTCGAGCCCGTACGCGAGCGCCGCTGCGGTCGGCTCGTTGATGATCCGCAGGACCTCGAGGCCCGCGATCTGGCCGGCCTCCTTCGTCGCCTGCCGCTGCGAGTCGTCGAAGTACGCGGGTACGGTGATTACCGCCTGCGAGACGCTGTCGCCCAGGTAGGACTCGGCGTCACGCTTCAGCTTGCCGAGGATCTGGGCCGAGATCTCCTGCGGCGTCCAGCCCTTGCCGTCCACCTCCAGGCTCCAGTCCTTGGAGCCCATATGGCGCTTGACGGACCGGACGGTGCGATCGGGGTTCGTGATGGCCTGGCGCTTGGCGACCTCCCCGACCAGGATCTCCGCGTTCTTGGTGAACCCGATGACCGAAGGGGTGGTTCGGGAGCCCTCGGCATTCGGGATGACGACCGGCTCGCCGGCCTCCAGTACGGAGACCACCGAGTTGGTCGTCCCCAGGTCGATCCCCACCGCTCGTGCCATGTCCGTCCTCCTGACTGCGTTGCTCGCTGTTCTTGTCCGTGGCCCGAGCCGGACGGCTCAGTCTATCGGCATGATGGAACTTGAGTGTATTGCTGTCAACCCCGTGCCTGATGAGTGGTATTCCCGGCCGCGCCTCTTCCCCCTGAGAATGGGGCGCGGGGTATGCTCCCGGCGATGATCGCCCGCGCCGCCGTGCTCGCCGCGATGGTGGCCGTGGCCGGTGGGCTCGCCTTCAGGAGGGCCCGGCTCCTGACGGGGCTGGTCCGTCTCGGACGACCGGCCGACCGGCGCGGCGACCTCCCCGTTCGCCTGGCTCGAGAGGGAACCCGGGTGCTCGGGCAGCGCAAGCTCTTCCAGCGCTTCCTGCCGGGGCTGATGCATGCCCTGATCTTCTGGGGGTTCCTGGTCCTGTTGACGACCATCCTCGAGGTCGGAGGGCAGGCCATCGATCCCACCTTCGAGCTCCCCTGGGTCGGCGGAACCCGGTTGCTGGGGCTGCTCCAGGACGTGTTCGCCGCGGGCGTGCTCGTCGGGCTCGGAATCGCGGTCGCCATCCGGATCGGTGCCCGGCCGGAGCGGTTCGTGGGAAGCCACCGGCGCGAGGCCTACCGGATCCTTGGCCTCATCCTTTGGATCGTATTGACGCTGTTTCTCGCCCGGGGGGCGCGGATCGCGCTCGGGCTCGCGCCCGACTGGTGGTGGACACCCGTCTCGACCGCGACCTCGAGGCTCTTCGACTGGATGTCGCAGGGGTGGATCAGCTTCTGGATGTGGGCGACGCTCTGGGGACACCTGGCGCTGGTGCTCGGCTTCCTCGTCTACCTCGGGTACTCCAAGCACCTGCACATCGCCACGAGCGCGATCAACGTCTTCTTCGGGAGCACGAAGCCCCGCGGCTACCTCACGCCGTTGCGGATCGACCTCGAGGCCGCGGCCACCGCAGACGTCACGCTCGGCGCCGCGACGCTGGAGGACCTCACGTGGAAGGAGTCCCTCGACCTGTACGCCTGCACCGAATGCGGGCGGTGCCAGTCCGCGTGCCCGGCGTGGAACACGGGCAAGCCCCTCTCGCCGAAGCTCCTGGTGATGAACCTTCGCGACCACCTGCTCGAGGAGGGCCCCCGGCTGCTCGAGGCCGGGCGCTCCGGCGACTCCCTCACGCCCACCCCCTTGGTACCCGACGTGATCGACGACGAGGTCGTCTGGGCGTGCACCACGTGCGGGGCGTGCATGCAGGAGTGCCCGGTCGACATCGAGCACATCGACACGATCGTGGACCTGCGGCGCAATCTCGTCATGGCGGAGTCGCGGTTCCCGCCGGAGGCGGGAACGTTGTTGCGCAACCTCGAGTCGTCGAGCAACCCGTGGGGGTTGCCCCAATCCCAGCGGGCCTCCTGGGCCGAGGGTCTCGACGTCCGCGTCATCGGCGAGGAGGAGCGGGCCCCCGAGTACCTCTACTGGGTGGGATGCGCCGGATCGTTCGACGATCGGGCGAAGGCCGTCTCGCGGGCGGTGGTCGAGGTGCTTCGTCGCGCGGAGGTATCGTTCGCGATCCTCGGACCACGGGAGCTGTGCAGCGGGGACCCGGCGCGGCGCATGGGCAACGAGTTCCTGTTCCAAACGCTCGCCGAGCGGAACGTCGAGACCCTCAACGGCGCGGGCGTCACGACGATCGTGGCGAACTGCCCCCACTGCTTCAACACGCTCCGCAACGAGTACCCCGACTACGGCGGGCGCTACGAGGTGATCCACCACACGCAGTTGATCGCTCGGCTCGTGAGCCAAGGTCATCTGCGGCTCACGGGCCGGGTCCCGGCGACCGTCGCCTACCACGACCCGTGCTACCTCGGCCGACATAACGCCGTCTATCGCGACCCCCGAAGCGCGCTTGCCGCGGTGCCCGGCGTCCAGACGGTCGAGATGCCGCGCCACGCGGAGCGCGGCCTGTGCTGCGGCGCCGGCGGAGCCCGGATGTGGATGGAGGAGCGGATCGGCAAGCGGATCAACCGGGAGCGGATGGACGAGGCCGCGTCCACCGGCGCCGACACGGTGGGCGTGGCGTGCCCCTACTGCCTGATCATGCTCGACGACGGCGCCCGCGATCGCGGGGACGAGACCCGCGTGCTCGACGTCGCCCAGATCGTCGCGCAAGCACTGGGAGCTCCCACCTCCCCCGCCTCTCGGTAGTCCGTTCGGTCTCACCCTCGATTCCTCGTGGCCGGTCCCCGCACGCGCCCTACCCCATCGGGCTCGAGGCGGTGCCTGCGTAGGCTCCCGCACGTTCAAGGCCCCCCGGCAATCGACCGAAAGAAGGAACTAGACCGAACGGTTGCGGCATCCGCCGTGCGATGGGTGCCGACCGGACGAGGTTCGAGCGGAGGCAGGCGGCACGGATCGACCGTGCCGACGCGGGGCTCACGCCGCCAGCCGAGGGCGAGCGGCGCGACCCTCGCCCGAGGACGAGACGAATCGTAGGAGGGACGTGGACGCGACGGTGACGCTCGGAAGCCCGGCGTCGGACGCCAACGAGTGCCGGCGACTGGCCGAGCTGCTGAACCTCGACGCGGTCGGGGTCGTTCGCGCCCAGGGCGGGCGTCGTCGCGTGGCGTGGTGGGCCTCCCCCGGGACCGAGGTCGTGCCGCTGGACCGGATCCTGGAGGGAACGGCCTCCGGCTGGCTCGCGTTCCCTCGGGGTGAGGACCTCGTATTCGCGCACCTCACGGAGGGAGCGCCCGGGCGATCCGTGGCGACCCTTTCCGCGATGCTGGCATCCCTGTCCGCCGATGAAGGAGACGGGCCACGCCTCGAGCTCGACGGCGTGGCGCCCAAGGACCCGATCGAGCGCGAGCGCACGCGTCTCGCCTACGCGATCCACGACGGACTGACCCAGGTCGTGACGGCCTCGGTCCTGGAACTCGAGTGGCACGCGCGGCGCGCGGACATCGCGCCCGGCGACGCGGTCGAGGCCCTGAACGCGGCGGCGGCCGAGCTTCGCAAGGCGCTGGTCGAGATCCGGGCGGTTCTGGCCAACCTGTCCGCGACCGGCGCCGGTCCGATCCAGACGCTCGAGGAGCTCATCGAGGGCGTGATGGAGCGTTGGCAGCTGCCCGCGACGTGGTCGGTCGAGGGGGACCTCCAGACGGTTCCGGCTTCCGTGCTCGACGTCGCGTCTTCCGTGATCCGCGAGAGCGTCGCCAACGCCGCAAAGCACGCGGACTCGAACGAGGTCGACGTCCGGGTGCGAGCGACACGCGCAGGGATCGAGGTGCACGTCGAAGACAAGGGACGGGGCTTCCTGCCGGCGGGGACAGGACTGGACGCGGAACATCTCGGGCTCGAGATGATGCGCCGTCGGGTCGCCGAGCTGAACGGGACCCTCGACATCGAATCGTCGCCCGGCAAGGGCACGCGGGTGGTCGCGAGACTGCCCGTTCAGGAGCAAGGGGTGAAGCCGTGAAGATCCTCATCGTCGACGACCATGCCCTCGTACGACGTGGCATGAGCCACGTCGTGCGGGACTCGTTTCAGGATGCCGAGGTCGTCGAGGCGGGCACCGCGATGGAGGCGCTCGAAGCCATGACGGCCTCGAGCATGGACGTTGCCCTCGTCGACGTGCGGATGCCCGACTCGGACGGTCTCGAGCTGTTGCACGAGATCAAGGCCAGGTGGCCGGACGTTCCCGTGATCATGCTGACGTCCTTCGACCACGCGCACTACGTTCGGCGCGCGCTCGCGGAGGGCGCCGCGGGATACATGCTGAAGGACGCGACGCCGGAGGACCTCGAGCAGGCGATCAAGGTCGCGCTCTCCGGCGGGGGCAACGTGCTCTCGCCGAAGGTGATCCAGAACCTGTTCGACGCGATGGACGGCACCGGCTCCGAGAACGGGGAGAGCACACACCGCCCGACGAGCGCCTTGACCCAGCGAGAGACCGACATCCTCTCGCTCCTTGCCGAGGGCAAGAGCAACCGAGACATCTCGCGCGCGCTGTACCTGTCGGAGAAGACCGTGAAGGCGCATCTCGCGGCGATCTTCCGCAAGCTCGGCGTGAGCAACCGCACGCAGGCGGCGATGGCCGCCGTCGCCATGGGCATCGGCCCCGCGGCACAGGCACTCGCAAACGTCGTCAGCATGCAGGCCGGGAGGACGACGTAGCGGCCGCCCCGGCGGTGATGGACACAAGGGGGCGACGGGATGAAGCCGGCGCTCCGATCGAAGGTGTGACGGGACGGCGAGGCCGCGAGACGAATGATGGCTGACAAGCAGGGAGTGCTCGGGGCTCGCTCCATGGAGCCGCCGGACGAAGACGGCTCCGGGTCGCAGGCATCCGGCGCGCCCGTTCGCGACGACCGCGAGGCCTACGAAGAGGACTGGTACCGAAGCCTCCGGGCCCTGGCGGAGCGGCAGCAGCTGCTCGCGGACGAGGAGGAAGAGGAAGAGGAGTCCCGGGAGCCCCAGGAGCCCGCGGTCCCCGAGGTGCCCGAGGTCCCCGTGGTGCCCGAGGTCTCCGAGGTCTCCGATCCCCAGGAGCCCGCTCCCGACGCCCTCTTCGCGCAGCTGAAGGAGGCCGAGCGCCTGGAGGGGCTCGGCCACACCGGCGCCGACGACCCCACGGCTCAGGCGATCGCCGATCTGCTGGCGGCGGCGAGCCACCCGGCGCCCGACCCCGACACGCACTCGAGGCGCGACGGATTCGAGCCCCACCTTCACGTGGTCGCCGAGCCCGAGGAGGAGGTGGAGGCCGAGGAGGAGCCGGAGCTCGAGGCCGAGGAGGAGCGGAGCAGGAGCCGGAGGCCGAGCAGGAGCCGGAGCAGGAGCTCGAGGCGGAGCAGGAGCTCGAGGCGGAGCAAGAGCTCGAGGCGGAGCAGGAGCTCGAGGCGGAGCAGGAGGGGAGCAGGAGCTCGAGGCGGAGCAGGAGCTCGAGGCCGAGCAGGAGCTGGAGCTGGAGGCCGAGCTGGAGCTGGAAGCCGAGGAGGAGCTCGGGGCCGAGGCCGAGCAGGGACTCGAGGTGATCGGGTCGGATGCTCTCGAGGACGAGCCCGCGGACGCGCCGATGCACGAGGACCTGATCGAGTCGCGCTCGACCGAGCCCGGGTCACCGGATCCGGAGGACCACGACGTCTCGGTCGAGTCGCCGAACGAGCCGCCCACCGACACCGAGACGATCGATGCGCCTGCGGTCGAAGCCGCTCGCGCGGAACCGGGGTTCGTCGAGGTCGACACGCCGGGACACGAGGAAGCGGTCGTCCACACGCCGGCCGAGCCGCCCGCGCCCTCGCTTACGTCCGCCGACCCGCGGGAGCGCCGGCGCGCGCTCCAAGTGCTCGCCACACACGAGCTCTCGGAGTCCGACACGCATCGCATCGAGGCGACGCTGCTGGATCCCGAGGCCGACATCCGGATGATGGCGCTGGGCGCCCTCGTTCGCCGTCCCGACCGCGTGTCCGCGGGGGCGATCTGGCAGGCGCTCCAGGATCCGACCGACGACGTTCGGGCCGTCGCGGTGGAGCTCGCCGCCAAACGCGGCGACGCCGGGCAGATCGCCCCGCTCCTCGCGGCTCGCGACTGGCCGCTGACGCAGAAGGCGGTTCTCCGGCGGCTGCCGGAGATCGTCGCGGCGACGCCCGTCGACGACCGCGTGCTCGGGAAGGTTCTCGGCGCGGTCGGCGATCTGGTCCCCGTCCCGAGCAAGGACGAGGAGCCCGCGATCCGACAGCTCGCGCTCGCGCTCGGGTCCCGACGGATCCTCGACGCCCTCACGTGGCCGGACGTGCCGCGACTGGGCGCCATCCGGCTGCTCTCACACGATCGATCGACGATCGTCCTGCGAGAGCTCGCCGTCTACGACGCCGATCCGATCGAGGAGATCCGGGCGTTCGCCTTCGCCGCGCGCGCGGAGCTCGCCGAGGCGGAGGCCGTTCGTGAGCCGCTGCCCGCCGCGGAGAACGCGCCGCACGAGGAAGAGACCGAACGGATCACGGCACTCGCCCGGGCCCTGCTCGACGACGACGGGACGGTCCGGCACCTGGCCCTGTCGGGTCTGGCCGGGATGGATCGCGCGTCGATCGCGTCGTGGGTTCGCGACGCGATCCGCAGCGGCGACGGGTCTCTGCTGTCGCTCGCGGCCTCGACCGCGCAGATGCTGCGACTCGTCGAGGGCGCGGCGGACATCCTGGACGCGGCCGCGGAGCTGCCAGTCGACGCGCGGCACAGCCTCGTCGACGCGCTCACCTCGTTCGTGATGCCGCCAGATCAGCTTGCCGGTCTCCTGACCCAGGTCCGCGAGCAGAACCAGGCCGAGGCCATCCGGATGCTCTGGCAGGTCGGCGGCCCCCTGTTGCTTCCGTACCTGCGCTCGTATCTCGACGATCCGTCGATCTCGGTGCGTCAGGCCGTCCTGGACGTCTTCGCCGAGTCCGGCGACCCGGCCGCCGTCGACGTCGCACGGGTCGCGCTCGAAAGCGACGTCTCCCCCCTGGTCCGGGCGCGCGCCGTCCGGATGCTGGCCCAGCTGACCGTGGCGCCGCCCGCGAGCACGGTCGTCCGCGCGCTCTCGGACCCGGACCCGGAGGTCCGTGCGACGGCGATCGAGACGCTTCCCGACGTGGACGGCGCCGAGGCGGTCGACGCACTGACCTCGTCGCTGCGCGACCAGGACGACCGCGTCCGGCTCGCCGCGGCCAAGCGCCTCGCCGCTCGAGCCGCCGACCCGGAGCTCGTGTGGACGTCGCTGCGCCGGGCGCCCGAGGCGGGCCGGGGCGACATCATCGCGTCATTCGAGCGGGTGCGGAGCGGGTCGCTCACGCAGATCGCGCTCGAGCGGCTCCGCTCGTCCGACCTGGAGGAACGGGTCCTCGCCGTCGAGGTGTGCGGTTGGGGGACGAGCCCCGGCTGCGTGGAGGGCGCGATCCAAGCGCTCCACGATCCGGCCGCGATCGTGCGCAGGACGGCCACGCTCTCTCTCGGCCGGCTGCGAGATCCGGCCGCCGCGAAGGCGCTCGGTAAGGCGCTCGGCGACCCCGATCCGGAGGTCCGGATGGGCGTCGTCGGCGCGCTCGGCGTGATCGACGACGAGGCGGTCCTTGGCTTCTTGGTCTCGGCACTGAACGACCCGGATGCGAGGGTCCGCGATGTCACGAGTCAGGTCCTCACCGAGTGGAGCTCCCCGGCGGTTGCCCGGAGGCTGGCGGGCGTGCTCGCCGTCCCGCGCCTGCGAGAGGCGGCCACGGAGCTGCTCACGAAGATCGGCGCGCCCGCGGTCGAGCTGCTCATCGATGTCCTCATGCAACACAACCCGGCGGTCGTCCCAACCGTCGGTGAGCTGCTCCAGCGGATCTCCAAGCCGGAGGAGTTCCTCGGCCGCCTCGACGCCATCGAGCCCGAGCGGCGACTCCGCGGCGTGGAGGCCCTCGGGGCGATCGGCGGGCCGGCGGCGGCGGACGCGCTGCTGCGATCGGTGGCCGACCCCGACGAGCGCATCCGCGCGCGATCGGCGCAGTTGCTCGCCGAGCTCCGCGATCCGCGTTCGCGCGAGGCGCTGACGGGCCTCCTGCGCGACCCGATCCCCGGCGTCGTGGCGGCGGCGCAAGAGGCGCTCACACGCCTCGACGGCTAGCGCCCCTCGAACTCCTCGAAGAAGCGGCTCGCCGTCGGACCCCGCTGCCCCTGGTACTTGCTTCCGGTCTGCTTCGACCCGTACGGGTTCTCGGCCGGGCTCGAGAGCCGGAAGAACGAGATCTGTCCGATCTTCATCCCGGAGTAGATCGTGATCGGCAGGTTCGCGACGTTCGACAGCTCGAGCGTCAGGTAGCCGTCCCAGCCGGGATCCACGTAGCCGGCCGTCGAGTGGATCAGCAGCCCGAGTCGGCCGAGCGACGACTTGCCCTCCAGTCGCGCCACCAGGTCGTCGGGCAAGCGCACGCGCTCGCGCGTCGAGCCGAGCACGAACTCCCCGGGGTGCAGGATGAACGGGTCGTCGCCGGTCACCTCGACGAGCTCGGTGAGGTCCGGCATCGGCTTGCGGACGTCGATGAACGGATAGCGCGAGTTTGCGAAGACCCGAAACTGCGAGTCGACGTGCAGGTCGACCGAGGAGGGTTGGACGCAGGCCTCCTCGAAGGGGTCGATCTCGATCCGCCCCGCGGCGAGCTCCTTTCGGATGTCGACGTCGGACAGGATCATCGCCGCGCGATGCTACCCGCTCTGGGAGACCGCCACCCAGCGCTCCAAGGTGGCGGCGGCCGCCCCCGTGTCGATCGACCGGGCCGCGACGGCGACACCCTCGGCGAGCGAGCCCGCGGCTCCCGCGACCTCGAGCGCGGCGGCGGCGTTCAGCAGGACGACGTCGCGCTTGGGACCCTCCGTGCCGGCCAGGACCGAGCGGGCGATCGCGGCCGATGCTTCCACGTCTCCGCCGCGCAGGTCCTCAGGCGCCCCGATCGGCAGGCCCACCTCGACGGGGTCGAACGTCGACTCGCGTGAGGTGCCGCTCTCGACGTCGTAGACCGTGGAGGTGCCGGTCGTCGTGAGCTCGTCGAGGCCGTCCGCGCCGCGGAACAGCTTCGCCCGGATGCCCCGGCGAGCGAGGACCTCCGCGAGGAGCGGCAGCATGCGGGGGTCGGACACCCCCACGACCTGCGCGAATGGCCGGGCGGGGTTGGTGAGCGGGCCCAGGAAGTTGAACACGGTCGGGACGCGGAGCTCCCGGCGGACCGATGCGGCGTGCCCCATGGCCGGATGGAACATCGGCGCGAACATGAACGCGATCCCGGCCTCGGCCAGGCACCGCTCGACGCCCTCGGGATCCAGATCGATTCGGACCCCGAGCGCCTCGACGAGGTCGGCCGAGCCGCACGGCGAGGAGGCGGCGCGGTTCCCGTGCTTGGCGACCGGCACCCCCGCGGCTGCGACCACGATCGCCGCGATCGTCGAGATGTTGAACGTGCCGCTCCGGTCGCCCCCCGTGCCGCAGGTGTCGATCACCGGCGCCGGCGGACGGACGGCGCTCGCGAACTCGAGCATCGTCCGCGCGAGACCGTCGACCTCGTCGACGGTCTCGCCCTTCGTGCGGAGCGCCATGAGCAGCCCGCCGAGCTGGCCCGGCGTCGCCTCCCCGGCCATCACCCGACGCATCGCCTCGGCGGCCTCGTCGGCGGACAGGGCATCGTGCGAGGCGATCCTCGACAGCACGTGCGGCCAAAAGTCCGGGTCGACGTCCGTCATGGGGCTCGGAGGCTAACAGGAGCGCGTCGCCTGGGCGCGCTCGATACACTGGGGCTTCGCTCGCCCCAGCGGGGTGAACCACGCGGGCGTGGTTCAATGGCAGAACGCGAGCTTCCCAAGCTCGAGACGGGGGTCCGATTCCCCTCGCCCGCTCCGATCTAGGTCGCTCGCTCCGAGCACGACCGGGCCGGTCGGGCAGAGCTCGAACAGCGGGCACTCCTCGCACCGCGGCCGTCCCGCCTTGCAGATCTCGCGGCCGAGCCGGATCAGCCCGACGTGCAGCGGGACCCGGATCTCGGAGGGCACGAGCTCGGCGAGCAGGCCGTGCGCCTTCGCCTCGGTCGTCCGGGGCTCGATCCAGCCGAGCCTCGTCGTGACCCGGTGCACGTGCGTGTCTACCGGCAGCGCGTCCCGCCCGAGCGAGAACGCCAGCACGACCGCCGCCGTCTTCGGGCCCACCCCCGGAAGGGAGGACAGGAACTCGGTCGCCTCCCCGTCCGACATCCGCCGCAAGGACAAGAGATCGTAGCGTCCCTCGCGCTCCCGCACCTCGCGCAGGATCGCCTGGATCCTCGGCGCCTTCGTGTTCGCGAGCCCGCCCGAGCGGATCGCGTCGGCCACCTGTTCCGATCGCGCTCGCACCACCTCGTCCCATGACGGGAACTCCGAACGGAGCGACGCGAACGCCCGCTCGGCGTTCATGTCGCTCGTGTGCTGCGAAAGCACCGTGAGGACGAGCTCCTCGAGCGGGTCGGTGCGGCGCGGCGGCACGAGCTCGCCGAAATGCCGCTCCAACCTTCGATGGATCGCGCGCACCCGCCTCCGGTCGACCGTCACCACGAGTTCAGGGTGGCTGGACTGCGACGACCGCTCCGGTTCCGCCATCGACCAGCTCGCGATCACCAAGCGGCGCTTCGAGCATCACGACGTATCCGTCCGCGCAGTCGTCTGACGTGTCGCCCCGCGCCGTCACGGTCACCGTCACTCGCGAGCTCGTTTCCTCGACCCGGGCGGAGAGATCGGCTGCATTGCACGTCCAGAGAACGAGGTCCAGCCTTCGGCTCTCCCGCGTCCCGTGGGCCTCCATGATGTCGGCGCCCTTCCCCAAGCAGGCGGACAGCCCGAGGCATGCGACCACCACCGCAGCCAGCGACGCAGCGCGTGTGAGGTTCAATCCATCGATCACCACCTGCACATACGCCAGGGTCGCTGCCCCGAGGTTCATCGCGGCGGTCCGCCTACGAGCCCGGGGCCGCGAAGTTCCGGAACTGCGTGAGGTGGGGCAGGAACGTGAGCGGGATCGTGTCGGTCGGTCCGTTGCGGTGCTTCGCGACGATCATGTCGGCGAGCCCCTTCTTCGCGGGATCCGAGTCGTCGCGATGGATGAACATGACGACGTCGGAGTCCTGCTCCAGCGCCCCCGATTCACGAAGGTCCGAGAGCTGCGGGCGCTTGTCCTGCCGGCGCTCGGGGTCGCGGTTGAGCTGGGACACGGCAAGGACCGGGATCTCGAGCTCCTTGGCGAGCATCTTCAGCCCGCGGCTGATCTCGGCGATCTCCTGCTGCCGGTTGTCGACCCGGCGCGTGTGCGACATCAGCTGGAGGTAGTCGACCATGATCACCCCCAGGCCCTGGCGCCGTGCCGCGAGGCGCCGTGCCTTCGCCCGGATGTCGACGAGCGTGACGTTGCCCGAGTCGACGATGAACAGCGGCGCCTCGTGCAGCGAGTCCGCGGCCTGCGCGATCCGCGACCAGTCCTCCGCGCCGACCCGCTTGTTCCGGATCGAGTCCCACGGCACCCGCGCCTCGGCGCAGAGCAGCCGCATCCCGATCTCCCAGCGCGACATCTCGAGCGAGAACATCGCGACGGGGAGATTGGAGTCGACGGCGATGTTGCGCGCGACGTTCGTGATGAACGAGGACTTCCCGACGCCGGGCCGCGCGGCGACGATGATCAGGTTCCCCGCCTGCATGCCCGAGAGCAGCGCGTCGATGTCCCGGAATCCCGTCGGCACGCCGGCGAAGGCCGACTCCCGGTTCTGGATCTTCTCCAGGTCCGTCATCGCCTGGTCGACGAGGTCGCGGAGCGTGGCGACCTGGTCCTTCTCGTCGTGGCGCGCGACGTCGTAGATCCGCTGCTCGGCCTCGTCGGCGACCCGCTCGGGCTCCTCCGGCGCCGAGTACGCCATCTCCATGATGTCCCCGGCGGCCGAGATCAGGCGCCGGAGCAGTGCCGTCTCGGCGACGATCCGCGCGTACGAGCCGGCGGCGGCCGGCGTCGGCACGCGCTCGACCAGCTCGGAGATGTAGAGGTGCCCCCCGACCTCCTCGAGCAGCGAGCGGCGCTTCAGCTCCTCGACCGCCGTGATCGCGTCGACCGGGTCCCCGCGCCCGTAGATCTCGCGGAGCGTGTCGAAGATCTTCGCGTTGGCCGAGCGATAGAAGTCGGCCGGCCGGACGATCTCGACGACGTCGGCGATCGCCTCGGCCGAGAGCATCATCGACCCGAGCACCGACTCCTCGGCCTCGAGGTTGTGCGGCGGCACCCGTTCGGGTCGCAGACGCCGAACGTCCTCAGCCGTGCGCACCAAAGCCTCGCCCCTCCCCCTTGCCCCGGGCCGAACCCGCGGGAACGCTAGCCGCACGACCCTCCGCCCTCCAGCGGAGAACCCTGGGATAACCTTCCCCCGCAGGTCGTGCCCGAAGATTCCTTGTCACTGTGCCTCCCACCAGCGATTCCCCATGGGGAAAACCCTGTGGACACCTGTGTCTAACCGGACCCTCTGACACTCGAATCACAGGCACGTAATTCGGCCGGTTCAGGCGTCGTCGAGGCGGGCTGAGGTCGGGGGATCGCGACGGGCTGCTCGTCTCCGCCTACGCGAGAGGTCCGTCCTTGTCGACCTCCGTTGGCTGCGGCTCCGCTCGACAACGCCCGCCGCGACCGCCCTTCCTGCCCGCCGATCACGGCCGGAGCGGGACATGCGCTCGTCTCAGCGAGAGCAGGGCCGAGTGGGGTGCTGGCACCACCCAGGGCGTGGGGAAGCCGAACAGATCCGTTCGGGGTTCACCCTTCCTCCTGCGGCACGGCAACGCGACAATCCGGGTCGGAGAGGCTCACGGTGTAGGTCATCGCCTGGAGGTGAGCTGGTGAGCACGCGGACGGCCCGGCGGCTGGCGATCGCGCTCACGATCCTCTACGTGGTCTTGGAGGTCGCGGGACTGGCGTTCCAGTTCGCGACGGGAGCGTACCGAGAACGATGTCGTCGGGTTACCGGGCAAGGTGGTCTCCGGTTTCGTCTTCCTCGCCTGGTCGGCCATCGGAGCGGTGATCGCGTCCCGGCACCCCGGCAACGCGATCGGATGGGTGCTGTCGGGGATCGCGCTCGTGTGGGCGATCGACGACCTGATGTTCGGGTACGCGACCTACGCGATCGTCTCGCACCCCGGCTCGCTCCCCGCCGGGGCGTTCGCGGCCGTCACCTGGAACAACGACTTCTTCATCGCCGAGCTTCTCCTCGTGCTGTTGTTCCTCCTCTTCCCCGACGGTCGCGCCCTCTCCCGTCGATGGCGGGTCATCGGATGGGTGGCCTTGATCGCCTCCGCAGTCATGTTCTTCGGGAGCTACGTCACCGCGGGGCCGGTGGAAGGGTTTCGGCATGCAGAACCCGTATGCGATCCTGCCGGAGGCAGAGGTTCTCGGATGGGTGGCGTTCCTCCTGCTGTTCGGGACGGTCATCGCTTCCGTGATCGCGCTCGTCGTTCGTCTGCGCCGGGCTCGAGGGGACGAGCGACAGCAGCTGCGGTGGTTCGTCTACGCGGCCGCGTTCCTTCCGGTCTCGTTCGCGTTCGCGTTCTTCGGCACGAACCGGACGACCGACTTGATCAGCGCCGCACTGCTGATCATCGCCATCACCGGCATCCCGGTGGCTGCGGGCATCGCGATCCTCAAGTACCGGCTGTACGACATCGACGTCGTGATCGGGAAGACCGTGGTCGTCGGCGTGTTGGCGGCGTTCGCGACGATCGTGTATTTGGGGGTCGTCGTCGGCGTGGGGACCCTGGTGGGCTCGCAAGGTGCGGAACCGAGCGTCCTGCTCGCGGTCGTGGCGACCGCGGTCGTGGCCGTCGCCTTCCAGCCCGTACGCCAGTGGGCGCAGCGACTGGCCAACCGGTTGGTGTACGGCGAACGCGCGACCCCGTACGACGTGCTCTCCGATTTCGCGGACCGGTTGGCGGATAACTTCGCGACGCAGGATCTGCTGCCTCGCATGGCGAGGATGCTCGCCGAGGGGACGGACGCGGCCAGGGCGGATGTGTGGCTGAGGGTCGGCGACCACCTGAGGCCGACCGGCTCGTGGCCGGGCTATGCCGCACCGCTCACGCCGATGCCGATCTCCGCCGAGGGTCTCCCCGTGGCGGGTGACGTGGACCTCGCCGTCCCCGTTCGCCACCAGGGTGAGCTGCTCGGCGCGGTGACGATCTCAAAGAAGGCCGGTGAGCGCACGACGCCGATGGAGGAGAAGCTCGTCGCCGATCTCGCGGCGCAGGCGGGTCTGGTGCTCTCGAACGCGCGGCTCATCGAGGAGCTGCGCGCCTCGCGGCAGCGACTCGTCGCGGCGCAGGATCAGCGAGCGGCGCAAGCTGGAGCGCAACCTCCACGACGGGGCGCAGCAGCAACTCGTCGCGCTCTCGGTGAAGCAGCGCCTGGCGGAGACCTTTATCGACCGGGACCCGGACAGGGCGCGGACGATGCTGACGGAGATCCAGGCCGACACGGTCGATGCGCTCGAGACCCTCCGCGATCTCGCTCGGGGGATCTACCCGCCCGTGCTCGCCGACAAGGGACTGCCCGCCGCCCTGCGGGCCCAGATCCGCAAGGCGGCGATCCCCGTCGAGCTCCACGCCGACGGCGTCGAGCGGTACCCGCAGGAGGTTGAGGCGGCAGCGTACTTCTGCTGCCTCGAGGCCCTGCAGAACGTCGCCAAGTACGCGGCCGCGTCGAGCGTCTCCGTTCGTCTCAGCGCCGATGACGGGCGACTGACGTTCGTCGGTCGAGGACGACGGCGTCGGCTTCGACCCCGCCCGGGTCCCACGGGGGACGGGTCTGCAGGGCATGGCGGATCGGCTCGAGGCGCTCGGCGGAGGGTTGGAGATTCGCACCCGGCCCCACGCCGGAACGATCGTCACCGGACGGATCCCGACACGGGCGCTCGTTCCCAACACGTAGGAGGGGTAGCGATGCAGGATCCCCTGTTGCCCTGGAGATCGTTTCAGATGCGTCGGGTGGCGGGCGCGTGGTTCCTCACCGGGTTCGCCGCCGCGTTCGCCGGCGCGCTGTTCTTCGTGGCGTCCCAGTCGGAAGACACGGTCTTCGACACCGCCGCCGCGCAGGCGAGCTCCATCCTCGTAGCCGCGGCGGTGGTCCTTACACTCGTTGGCCTCGTCGCATTCGATCTGATCCTGTCGAGGGCCGGCCGGCGTCTCCTCCCGGCCGCGGCGACGATCGCCTACGGCGTGGCCACGATCTCCTGGGTCACCGCCCAGGTTCAGGGACTCGCGCTCCACGAATGGACGTACGGACTCGAGCAGGTCTACGTCGTGGCCGCGGGGTTCTCGATGCTCGTCTACGGAGTTGCGGTCATCCAGACTGATGCCATCCCCCGCTGGACGGGCTGGGTGGCGGTCGGTTGGAGCGCAGCCTGGCTGATCCAGTTCGTCCGACCCCACGAGATCTACCCGCCGCTGGTCCCACAACTCGTTCCACTGCTGTTCGGCGTCGTCCTGCTCTCGCGCAAGGGCAGCCGTGCGGCCGAAGACGAGCCCGGCTCGGTCGTGGGACCGATCCTCCCGGTAGGCGAGCGTCCGGTCTAGAGACGCCCGGCCCGATATGCGGACGCGATCTCCTTCAGCCGAGCGTGCATGCCGCCGTAGGCGTCGACGCGGGGGAGGTAGCGCTTGGCGACCTTCGCGAGGAACGTGTAGTTGGGGTCGCAGACGTTGGCCACGGGGCTCTCGGCGACCTGCGTGAGGAGCTGGTAGGCGTCGAGCTGGTCGAGCCCGAACTCCTCGTGCATCCAGGCCACCATGTCCGAATGCGCGATCCGGAACGCGTCCTCGAGAGGTCGCGCGGACCCGGTCGACATCACGTAGTCGTCGCTCTCGATCCTCGGCCAGGCGGTGAACCGGCCCTTGATCAGGTCGATCGCGATCACGGTGTCCATCGCGGCCTCGACCGCGACGCCGCAGGTCTCGCCCTCGCCCTGACGGCAGTGACCGTCGCCGAGCGAGAACAGCGCGCCCTCGACGTTGACGCCGAGATAGCAGGTCGCGCCCGCCCGCATCTCCGGCGTGTCCATGTTGCCGCCGTGCGAATCGGGCACGAGCGAGGATCGCGCCTCGAATGCCGCGGGCGCCACGCCCACGGTGCCGTGCATCGGATCGAGCGGAAGCACGGTCGAATGCCCGCCGTTCGCGGCCCGGTACGTCACGGTCCGAGCCGATCGGTCGACCTCGTAGATCCACACCACCTCGGGCAGCGGCTCCTGGAGCGTCGCGGTCCGAAGCGTCGACGACAGCGCGCCGAAGAGCGGGATCGTGCACGATGCGGCCCAGTCCCGCGACGGCTCGATCGAGACGAAGTGGATCGCGAGCGTGTCGCCCGGCTCTGCCCCCTCGACGAAGAACGGCCCCGTCTGCGGGTTCACGAACGGAAACTCGATCACGCGCGAGATCCAGTCGTCCGGCCCCCGAACCTTCCCCCCGAACGCATCCTCGCTCCACAGCTCGAGCACGTCCCCCGGCTTCACGGTCCGGACCGGCGGCACCCCGCCAAACGTCCACGCGAACTCCGACGGCTCGGGCCGATACGAGACCACGCTCATGGTGCGTGAGCATACGGCGGTGACGGCGCGCGGGAGGGCGGTCCCGGCGGGCGTCGTCGAGCGGAGCCGGAGCCAACGAGCCTCGACGAGCACGGACCGCTGGCGCAGGCGGAGACGAGCAGCCCGCCGGGATCCCCGACCTTCAGCGCGCCCCACCGACCCCGGACACGCAACGACCCCGGACGCCCGAGCGATCCGGGGTCGTGACGCTGAACCGGTTACGTCTCGGAGCCCTCGACCTCCACGGAGATGACCGGGTCGACCTCCGCGAACAGGTGCACGCGGACCTCGTGGCTGCCGACCGATCGGATCGGCTCGTCCAGGTGCACGTCATGGCGGTCGACGCGGATCCCGGCTTGCTTCTCGATGGCCTCGGCGACGTCGGAGACGGTCACGCTGCCGAAGAGCTTGCCCTCTTCGCCGGCGTGCGCCGAGATCTTGATCGGCGTCGCGGTGAGCCGGCTCGCGACCTGCTCGGCCTCGGCCTTGGCCTTGTTCGTGCGAGAGGTGTGCGCCCGCTTCAGGCTCTCGACGTGCTTCACACCGCCCTTGGTCGCCTTCACGGCCATCCCCCGCGGCATCAGGTAGTTGCGCGCGTAGCCGTCGGCAACCTCGACGATGTCGCCGGGAGACCCGAGCTTGTCGACCGGCTTCTGGAGGATGATCTTCATCGGGTCGAGTAGGGCAGCAGGGCCATCTCCCGCGCGTTCTTGACCGCGGTCGCGACGTCGCGCTGGTGCTGCGAGCAGTTGCCCGATACGCGGCGCGCGCGGATCTTGCCCCGGTCGGACACGAACTTGCGCAGGATCGCGGTGTCCTTGTAGTCGACGTACTCGATCCGGTCCTTGCAGAAGATGCAGACCTTGCGTTTGGTCTTCTTCTGCCAGCCCTTCTCGTCCTTTTCCTTCTTGGGTGGGCGTTTCCTAGACTTCGGTGGCATCCAGGGGGGTCTCCTCGTCTCCGATCGCGGCGCCGACGACGGCCGGGGCGGACCAGTCACCCGAGCCGGAGCGGCCCTGGCGCTCGACCTTCGCCGTCGCCCACCGCAGGCTCGGACCGATCTCGTCGGCCTCGATCTCCACCACCGTGCGCTTCTCGCCCTCCTGGTTCTCCCAGGAGCGCATCTGCAGTCGTCCGGCCACGACGACGCGCGTGCCCCGGGTGAGGGACTCGGCGACGTTCTCGGCCAGCGAGCGCCACGCGTTCACCGAGAAGTACGACGTGTCGCCGTCCTTCCAATTGCCGGCCTCGTCCTTGTACCGGCGGTTCACGGCGACGCGAAACTTCACGACGGCGGCCCCGTTCGGCGTGTACCGCAGCTCGGGGTCGTCCGTGAGGTTGCCCACGATGATGATCTGATTCTCGCTCGCCATCTCCATCACCTTCCGTTTCCGATTCCGCTCCCCGACGGATGGCGTGTCGGGGAGGGGGAAGTTCGCCGTTCGCCTACGCGGCCTCGCCGCGCACGACGACCTTGAACCGCATGACCTCGTCGGCCAGATGCAGCGTGCGTTCGAGCTCGGTGATCACCGCGGGCTCCGCCGTGAACTCCGCCAGGACGTAGTACCCCTCGTTCTGCCGGTCGATCTCGAACGCGAGCCGCCGGCGGCCCCAGCGGTCGACGTTACCGACCGCGCCGCCCACCTCGGACACGACGCGCGTGATGCGGTCCAGCGCCCCGGACACGACCGACTCGTCGGCCTCCGGGGGCAGGATGAACAGGACCTCGTACCGCCTCAGTTCCCCACCTCCTCTGGTCTGGGCGGCTCCCACAGGGGGAGCAGGAATGGGTTGAGCCCCCAGAGTGTACCGGTTGTCCCTGGTCGCGACCCTAACAGCCGCCAACGACACGAGGTGCCCGGGTACACTCGTCGAACCCAGCCGTGCACTGCCGGAAGGAGGCGCGAGCGATGACGGTGACCATCCACGACCTGCGCGCGTGGAAGGCGGAGGGCAAGCGGTTCGCGATGCTCACCGCGTACGACTTCCCCACCGCGCGGATCCTCGACGAGGCGGGCATCCCGGTGCTGCTGGTCGGCGACTCGGTCGCCAACAACGTCCTCGGCTACGAGAACACGCTGCCCGTCACGATGGAGGAGATGCTCCACCACACGCGGGCGGTCGCCCGCGGCGTGCGAACCGCGATGGTGGTGGGCGACATGCCGTTCCTGTCGTATCAGGTCTCCGCCGAGGAGGGCGTGCGCAACGCGGGCCGCTTCCTGAAGGAGGGCGGCGCGCACGCCGTCAAGATCGAGGGGCCCCAGGTCGAGCTCACCCAGCGGCTCGTCGAGCTCGGGATCCCGGTGATGGCACACGTCGGGCTCACGCCCCAGTCGGTCCACGGGATGGGCGGGTACCGGGTCCAGGGGCGCGGCGAGGACTCGGCGCGCCTGCTCGACGAGGCCCAGGCCCTCGAGAAGGCCGGCGCGTTCGCGATCGTGATCGAGGGCGTGCCCTCGGACCTCGGATCCGAGATCACGCGCACGCTCCAGATCCCGACGATCGGGATCGGCGCGGGCCCGGGCACCGACGCCCAGGTCCTGGTGGTGAACGACCTGCTCGGCCTGTCCGAGCGGCTGCCGAGGTTCGCGAAGGCGTACGCCGACCTGCGTCGGGAGATCGAGGGTGCCGCCCGCGCGTTCGCGAGCGAGGTCGAGGCGGGGACCTTCCCGGACGAGTCGCACTCGTATCGCGGCTGAGCTGCGCGAACGCGGGAGGGCGACGGCCTAGACTTCGGCGCGTGCGGTCGACGAGATGGCTGATCGTCCTCGCGTTCGTCGCCGCGGCGAGCACGGCGGCGCTGCTCGGCGCCGCGCTCGCCGCGGTCGGGCCCGGCCGCGCGCGCGAGCTGGTCCTGCTCGCGATCGTGACGTTCGTCGCGTCGGTCGCGGCCGGGGGAACGTTGGCCGTGCAGATTCGTCACCGGGAAGCCGAGCCCCTCGTCGAGCGCGCCGAGATCGTTTCCAAGCTCTCGCACGAGCTCAAGAACCCGCTGCTCGCGATCAAGGGCCTGGCGTCGACGGGTGCCCGGTTGTTCGACCAGCTCGAGGACGAGGAGCGCCGCGAGTTCTTCGAGCTGATCGACGAGGAAGCGGGACGACTCAAGCGCGTCGTCGAACAGTCCGCCACCGCGATGAAGGTGGATGCCGACCGGATCGTCTACGACCTGCGCGAGGAGGACCTCGGCGCTCTCGTCGAGCAGGTGGCGTGGGCGACACCGCACGGCGATCACCCGATGACCGTGCGCTCGGACCCCGACATCTCCGTGCGGGCCGACCGCCGGTACCTCTCGGAGGCGATCGAGGGACTGATCGACAACGCGGCGAAGTTCTCGCCGCCGGACGCGCCGATCGACGTCACGGTCCACCGGGCCGACACCGTCGCCAAGGTGGAGGTGTCGGATCGAGGGCCCGGGATCCCGGCCGAGCGCACCGAGAAGGTCTTCGAGCGGTTCGGGATGTGGCGCCCGGCCGGGTACGAGGAGACCCCGGGGGCGGGCCTCGGCCTGTTCCTGGCGCGGGCGCATCTGCGGGCGCACGACGGTAGGGTCGACGTCGCGGACCGTGACGACGGCGGTACGATCCTGCGGATCACCCTGCCGGCGTCGGAGGAGTAGGAAGGGGTCGCCCTGGGCACCGACGAGCCGATCACGCTGCTGATCTGCGATGACCACCGGACGCTCACCGATGCGTTGTCCATGGTCGTCGAGCGTGACCCGGGACTTCGACTCGTGGCCCCGGCCGTCCACGACGCCGATCGGGCCGTCGAGCTCTGCGACGAGCACCGGCCCGACGTCGTCCTGATGGACATCGAGTTCAAGGTGGGGATGAGCGGGATCGAGGCCACCCGACGGATCAAGGAGTCCTCGCCCGCCACCAAGGTCGTGATCATGACGGCGCACGACGACGAGCGGCTCCTCGTCGAGGCCGTCGAGGCCGGGGCCTCGGGGTTCCTCGGCAAGGACGAGCCGGCCGACGGGGTGCTCGCGGCCGCCAAGGCGGCGGCGGAGGGCGAGGTCCTCATCGATCCCTCCACCCTCGCCCGGCTGCTGCACCAGGTCACCAAGGAGCGCGAGGAGCAGCGCGAGATCCAGGCGCGGTTCGCCGGCCTGTCCGAGCGCGAGCGGGAGATCCTCCGGCACGTGGCGCAGGGGCGAACGGAACGACGACATCGCCACCGCCCTGTTCATCAGCCCCCAGACCGTCCAGACGCACGTTCGGAACGTCCTGGGCAAGCTGGGGGTCCACTCCAAGCTCGAGGCCGTCGCGTTGGCGGTGCGGCACAGCCAGATCGAGCTCTGAGCTTCCGAAGGACGGAGGCCGCGCCGACGGCCCTCCCCCGGACGGGGCATGCCAAGACCACCCCCCTGGGCCATATCCCTGAAGGGCCGCGAGTGCCGATGCTGCACGTGACGGCACGAGGGAGGCGCCCGCAAAGCGTCGCCCGCGGCCGGACGGGCCTCAGGGTCCGTTCCCGGAAGGTGATGACGGGGCCGCCTCCCCCTCGGCGGCCCCGTCGCACGTTCGGAAGCCGTCGGCCGTGCGATGATGCCCGGCGGTGCGTTCCGCCGCGCGTCGTATCGGTCTGGGAACGGTGTTCGTCTGCCTCGCGGCGACCCTGACCCTCGGGCTCGTCGAGAAGTCGCCCTGCATCGGCGGCGGATGGAGCGACGGGCGTCAGTACACCCGCCTGTGCTACACGGACATCGTGCCGCTGCTGGGCACGGAGCAGCTCGCGAGCGGCCGCCTCCCGTATCTGGATCCCTGTGACGCGGCGGCCTCGGGCGAATGCGACGAGTACCCGGTCCTGTCCATGTGGACGATGCGGCTCGCCGCCTGGGCGTCCGGACCGGACATCGGCGACTTCTTCCTGGCCAACGCGGTGTTGCTCACCGTCGCCGCGTTCGCGACGGCGCTGTGCCTCTACCTCGTCGTGGGCGGCCGGGCCCTCTACTTCGCGTTGGCGCCCACCCTGCTCATCTACGCCTTCGTCAACTGGGACCTGTTGGCGGTGGCCCTCGCGGCCGGGGCGACCCTGATGTACCTGCGGCGACGCGACGGCTGGTCGGGCGTCCTGCTCGGGCTCGCGGCGGCGGCGAAGGTCTATCCGGCGCTCCTGCTCATCCCGTTCGTGGCGGGGCGGTTCCGCTCCCGCGAGCCCGATCGCGGCACCCACCTGGCGTGGGCCGCGGCCGGCTCGTGGGTCGCCGTCAACCTGCCGTTCGCGCTCGCGGCGCCGAGCGGATGGTGGGAGTTCTTCCGCTTCAACTCCGCCCGGCCGACCGATTGGGACAGCCTCTGGTTCATGGCCTGCCGGCACCTGTCCGGAGGGCTCACGCCCTGCGCGAACACCCGGCTGGTGAACATCGTCTCCGCGCTGGTCTTCGTGTCGCTCGTTGCGATCGTGTGGCGTCACAAGGCCGTTCGGGATCCGGGCTTTGCCCGGTGGACGCTCGGCCTGCCGGTGCTCGTGCTGTTTCTCCTGTCGAACAAGGTGTACTCGCCCCAGTACGGCCTGTGGCTGCTCCCCTGGTTCGCGCTGGCGCTCCCCGACCTCCGCCTGTTCGTGGCCTTCGAGGCCGCCGACGTCGCCGTGTTCGTCACCCGCTTCTCGTTCTTCGGGGAGCTCTCGGGGTTCGCGGGGTTGCCGTTCGCCGCGTTCGAGATCGCGGTGCTGGTACGAACGGTGATCCTCGTCCTCTGCCTCGTCGCCTGGGTCCGTCGCCGCGAGCCGGCGCCCGTCCCGTCGGTGCGCGCCGAGCCCGCCCTCGCCCCGGCAACGGCATGAGCACCCGGGCCAACGAGGACGCCGAAGCCGAGGTCGAGCTGGTCGTCGCGGTGCACGAGGACCGCCGGGCGATCCTCGAGGCGATGGGGTACTGCGCGCTGGTGTTCCTCGGGCTCCGGCTGCTCATGTTCGCGATCGGGCTCGTGAGCGTGGCCGCGATCCCGCCGATCGAGCCCGTCGGCGTCCCGGGTTGGCCGGCGCATCCGATCCCCGACCCGGGGTGGCAGAACCTGTTCACCGCGTGGGAGCGCTTCGATGCCCTGTGGTTCCTGCGGATCGCCGACTCCGGCTACGGCCTGGCCGACGGCAGCGCGGCGTTCTTCCCCCTGTACCCGCTTTCGATCCGGGCGGTGTCGCTGCTGGTGTTCGGCCATCCGTTCGGGGCCTCGCTCCTGGTGTCGAACGCGGCCTTCTACGGAGCCCTCGTCATGACCTATCTCCTGACGGCGATGGAGCTCGGGGAGCGGCGGGCACGCACGACGGTCGTCCTCCTCGCCTTCTTCCCGACCTCGTACTTCTTCCTCATGCCGTACAGCGAGTCGCTGTTCCTGCTCCTCGTGGTGACCGCGTTCTGGGGGGCACGGCGCGGCCGATGGGCGATCGCCGGCTCGGCCGGGGCGCTCGCGGCGTTGACGCGCGGGGTCGGGCTGGTTCTGGTGCCGGCGCTCGCGATCGAGGCGCTCCATCGGCGGGCCGAGGGCCGGGGGCGAGCGTGGCCGGGGCTGATCGCCGCCGCGGCGACGGGGCTCGGCACGCTGACGTACCTCGGGTGGTGGCAGCTTCGAGACGGGGACTGGCTCGCGCCGCTCACCCGACAGGAGAACTGGGAACGCGTCTTCTCCTGGCCGTGGATGACCCTGTGGAACGGAACGCGGATCGCCTTCCGCTACGTAGGCAACACGAACGGGGGGTACTGGCTCGCCGACTGGTTGATCGTCGTCCCGGTCCTGCGTGCTCTCCGCCTACGCCCTGACTCGGTACCGCCCCTCCTACGGCGTCTACCTGGTGGGCAGCCTCCTGATCCCGCTCACCCTCGTGTTCCCCGACCGCCCGCTGATGTCGATGCCGCGGTTCGTCCTGCCGCTGTTCCCCGCCTTCTGGGCGGCGGCGGAGCTCGCCGAGCGCTTCCGGATCCCTCGTTGGGCACTGGCCGCGGTCGGGGCTGCCGGCCTCGGGGTCCTCGCCCTGCTCACGGTCAACTGGTACTACATCTTCTGACGACTCGGCGCCGACATATAGGATGGTCGGCGACACAACCGGCCGGGCCAGGGTGGAGGGTGAACGGGTGACGATCCGGGTGGCGATCGCTGACGACCACTCCCTGGTGCGCCAGGGGCTGCGGCGCTACCTCGACATGGCGGAGGGGATCGAGGTCGTCGGCGAGGCCGCCAACGGCAAGGAGCTGGTCGAGCTCGTCGAGCGAGAGACCCCCAACATCGCCCTGGTCGACATCCGGATGCCGGAGATGGACGGCCTGGAGGCCGCGCGCCAGCTCCGCGACAAGTTCCCCGAGGTCGGCGTCATCATGCTCACCGCCTACGACGACCGGCAGTTCGTCGTGGAGGCGGTCCGCTCTGGTGCCCGCGGCTACGTCCTGAAGGCGCGCGACGCCGAGCACCTCATCCAGACCGTGCGGCTGGTGGCCGGCGGCAACATGGTGATCGACCCGCAGCTCGTGGTGGCCCTCGCCGAGGAGCTCAGCCAGGCGAAGGAGCGCGACCGCCGTGCCGAGACCCTCACCGCTCGCGAGATCGAGGTGCTCCAGCTCCTCGCGTTCGGCCACACGAACCGCGACATCGCGGAGCGCCTGTACATCTCCCCCGACACGGTGAAGACCCACCTCGAGCACATCTTCGAGAAGCTCGGGGCGTCGGACCGCACCGCCGCCGTCGCCGAGGCGCTGCGCCGCCGGCTCATCGAGTAGCCCGATCGGGGTCCATCGGCCGCACGACCGCCGCGCCCACCATCTGGCCTAGGCCGCCCCCATCCGTACGTGCCCCGAGCGGGTGATGGAGTCCCGCTCCCCGCTGGGCGAACATACGGCTCCGAGATGTCGACTCAACCCGTGCGCCCCCACGCCTGGTTGGCGCCGATCGTCCTCCTCGTCGCGGGCGCCGGCGTCGTGGCCGCCTACGCGACCGCCCTCCCGGAGCTCCGTCGTGCCGACGGGCTCGCCGGGGGCATCGTCGCCGGCGCGTGTCTGGTCTCGGCGATCGCGATCCTCGCGCGAGCGCGAAGGCAGGACGCCTGGCGGAGCGCGACCTGGCTCGGCCTCGGCATGCTCGGGCTGACGGCGGTCACGGCGACGATGGCGATGCTCGAGGCCGCCGACGTCGACCTCGCCTCCCCGACCCCGTACGATCCCGCGCTGCTCGCCGTCGCCGGGCTCCTGCTCATCCCGGTGGTCTTCGAGTTCCGCGGCCACGTGCCGCGCGAGGACCGTCGCGAGATCGCGGCCGACGTCGCCCTCATCAGCATCGCGCTCGGTACGGCGCTCTACCTCCTGCTTCGCCCGGGACTGCCCGACGCGGGCGTCTCGTGGTCGGCGGCCGAGTTCGCCGTGATCGTCGCCGCCACGGTCTCCGCGTACGGGGCCCTCGCGCTGTGGCTGCCCACCCTCCCGCACATCGGGCTGTTCGGCGCGATGTGCGCGCTCGCGGCGGCGCTGCTGACCTTCGGCGACTCGTGGCAGCGGGGCACCTTCCGCCCCGGCGTGCCCGAGATCGAGCTCCCCGTGGCGCTCTCGAGCCTGTTCATCGCGCTGCTCGTCACGAGCGTGCCCCGGCATCTGGACGGCGGACGCCCGCGACGGCCGGCCCGGTACGGCCGCGCGCTGCTCACGACCCTGTCGGTCACGGCGGCGTGTGGGGCGCTCGGGCTGGTGGCCACGCTGGAGATCGACCAGCAGCTCGGCGCCGTGCAGGCCTCGGGACTGATCGGCATCCTCGCGATGGGGATCGTCCTGCGCATCCTGGTGAACCAGGTCCGAGGGGCCCACGCGCAGCGCGCCGTCCACGACGCGCTGGACCAGAAGGAGGTCGCGCTCCGCGAGACCGACAAGGCCCTCGCCCGTCTCCAGAACGCCAACGAGACGCTCCGCGAGTCCGAGGAACGCCTGCGCACCGTGTTCGAGGCCGCCGTGGACGGGATCGTCGAGCTCGACGAGCGTGACGTGATCGTCCGGGCCAACAGCGCCTTCTGTCGGATGATCGAGCTCCCACACTCGCTGGTCGGACATCAGCCCTGGACCGCCCTGGCCGCATCCATCGAGGCCGACGAGTCCTTCGCCTCCCTGCCGGTGACGGGCCAGGGCACGCTCCGGCGCGAGGGCAACCCCGTCTACCTCGAGGCCCGGACCTCCGAGATCCCCGGCGACCCGCCACGCCGGCTGCTGCTCGTGCGGGACGTGACGGCCGCCCGCGTGGCCGACCAGACGATCCGCTCGCTCTTCAAGTTCCTCCAGGACCGCGACGAGGACCGGACGAGGATCATGCGGCGGACCAACGCCGCGATCGAGAGCGAGCGCAACCGGATCGCCCGCGACCTGCACGACGGCCCGGTGCAGGGCGTGTCGGCCGCGTCGCTCTCGCTCGAGGCGGTCCTGCTGATGCTGAAGGCGGGCGAGGAGGACGAGGGCGTCGAGGTCCTCGCGAAGGTGCGGCGCGAGCTCTCCGAGGAGGCCGACAACCTCCGCCGGCTGATGTCGGGGCTGCGGCCACCGCTGCTCGAGGAGCGCGGGCTGATCCCGGCGCTGCGCGAGACCGTGGACAAGTACGGCAACGACAACGGCGTACGGTCGGAGTTCGTCGGACGCGCCGTGGTCGAGATCCCCCAGGACCTGGAGACGCTCGCCTACCGGATCGTCCAGGAGGCGCTGTCCAACAGCACGAAGCACGCCCACGCCAGCCGCGTGGCGGTCTCGGTCGAGGCGGTGGGCGGCCAGCTCCGCATCGAGGTCGCCGACAACGGCGTCGGCTTCGACGCCGCGAAGGCGCGCGAGTACCTCCAGATGGGGCGGGTCGGACTCGCGTCCATGCGCGAGCGCGTCGAGCTCGCCAACGGCACGTTCATGGTCCACTCCACGCCCGGCAAGGGCACGACCGTCCTCGCGACCCTGCCGCTGGACGCCGTGCCGGCGCCCCGCGAGTTCTCGGTGAGCGAGGCGTCCTAGCCCGCGGGCTGCGAGCCCAGCCGGGCGGCCCGCAGCGCGAGGTAGCGCTGCTCGGGAACGCTCGCGGTCATCCTTGCGGCCCGCCGGTAGGACTCGCGGGCGGCGACCGCGTCTCCGGCGAGCTCGAGCAGGTGTCCCCGCACCGCCTCGAGGCGGTGTGACTGCGTCATGCGGTCGTCCGCGTCGAGGGTCCCGAGCAGGGCGAGCCCGGCCCGCGGCCCGTCGACCATGGCGACCGCGACCGCGCGGTTGAGCGTGACGACGGGCCCCGGCGACACCTGCTCGAGCACCTCGTACAGGGCCAGGATCTGCGGCCAGTCCGTCTCCTCGGCGCTCGGCGCCTCGTCGTGGACGGCGGCGATCGCCGCCTGGAGCTGGTATGGACCGATGGGCCCGGTGCCGAGGGTGCGCGTGACGAGCTCGACGCCCTCCTCGATCTGGGCGGCGTCCCAGAGGTCTCGTCGCTGCTCGACGAGCGGAACGAGGGAGCCGTCCGCGTCCGTCCGGGCGGGCCGTCGGGCGTCGGTCAGCAGCATGAGCGCGAGCAGACCGGCGACCTCGCCCTCGCCCGGCGTCAGCCGGTGGAGCACGCGCGCCAGCCGGATGGCCTCGGTGGTCAGGTCGCCCCGCTGGAGCGCGGCGCCGGAGCTCGTCGTGTAGCCCTCGTTGAAGACGAGGTAGAGCACCTGCAGCACCACGCGGAGCCGATCGGCGCGCTCCGGTTCCGGCGGGAGGTCGAATCGGGTGCTCGTGCTCCGGATGGTCTGCTTGGCGCGGCTGATCCGCTGGGCCATCGTGGCCTCCGGGACCAGGAAGGCGTTCGCGATCTCCGCCGTCGTCAACCCGCCGACGGCGCGCAGCGTGAGGGCGAGCTGCGAGGGCGCCGAGAGCGAGGGGTGGCAACAGAGGAACAGGAGCGTCAGCGTGTCGTCCTCGCCCAACGGCGGCTCCACGTCCGGCACCTCGAGCGCGGCGGCGGTCTCCTCCCGACGCCGCCGGGCGCTCTCACTCCGCCACGCGTCGACCAGGCGCCGGGAGGCGACGGTCGTCAGCCATGATCGCGGGTTCTCGGGGACGCCCTCGGTCGGCCACCGCTGTGCCGCGGCGAGCAGCGCCTCCTGCACCGCGTCCTCGCAGGCGCCGAACTGCCCGTATCGCCGCACGAGCGCGCCGAGGACCTGCGGCGCCAGCTCACGCAGCAGGTCCTCGACGCGGGGAACCTCGACCGCCATGTCGGCGGTCCTAGGCGGCCTCGTAGGCTCGCCTCAGCTCAGCGATCTCGATCTTGGACATCTCGAGCATCGCCTTCATGACCCGCTGCGACTTCTCGGGATCGGGGTCACCCAGCAGCTCGATGAGGGCGGTCGGGATGATCTGCCACGACAGGCCGTACCGGTCCTTCAGCCAGCCGCACGGCCCCTCCTCTCCGTCTTCGGACAGCTTCCCCCACAGCTCGTCGACCTCCTCCTGCGTCTCGCAGCTCACGAGGAAAGAGATGGCCTCGGTGAACGTGTGCGCCGGCCCGCCGTTCAGGGCGGTGAACTCCTGGCCGTCGATCTGGAACTGCACGGTCATGACCGTCCCGGCGGGCGCCGGCCCCGCCTCTTCGTAGCGGGAGACGTTCAGGACCTTCGAACCGCCCGGGGCGGCTCCGCGCCTGTTGGAGAACACGGAGACGTAGAAGTTCGCGGCCTCCTCGGCCTGGTGGTCGAACCACAGGAACGGGGTGATCGTCTGCATGGGTGTACCTCCTCAGCTCGTGTACTCCTCCGGGGGCGCGTCCATGACCTGGCGCACCTCGATGGGTCCCTGGATGAACGCGACGACCCGCGAGGCGAGCTCGATCGCGCGCTCCTCGCTGCCCTCGATGACGAAGAAGCCGGCGAGCGACTCCTTCGCCTCGGCGAACGGGCCGTCGGTCGGCACCGGGACGCCGGTGTCGAAGCGGACCGTCTTCGCTTGGCTCGGATCGGCGAGCCCCTGCGAGTCGACGAGCTCCCCCGAGTCGCGGAGCTCCTGGTCGATGCCCTGCATGAACTGGATCATCTCCCTGATCCACTCCGGGGTCCTGGCCTCGACCATGGTGGCCTGGTCCCCGAACATCATGATCATCCACTTCATCTGGTCCCTCCTTCCGGCACCCGAGTCGAGCGCCTGCTCACCCCTTGGTCGGAGCGACCAGGTCGTTCTCGACATCCGGTCGAGAAGATCCTTCGGCGAGGTGGTTCCCGGGGCGATTGCCGGAAACGGCCCGTCGGCACGCTCGAGCCGCGCCCGGCCGCTACGAGCCCCGGTCCCGACCGGGCGCGAGCGGCGGCGGGCTCTCCGTCGGCGAGGGGCTCGGGCTCGGCGTCGGCGAAGGGCTCGGGCTCGGCGTCGGCGGGGGCGACTCGCTCGGCGACGGCGTGGGCGAGGGCGACTCGCTCGGCGACGGCGAGGGCGACTCGCTCGGCGAGGGGGTCATCGAGGGGGCCGGGCTCGGCACGGGCGTCGGCGGGCCCAGGGTGTAGCCCTCGAACGAGGGCTCGGCGAACGTTCGGACCGGCTTGCCCTCGAGGGCCGCGGCCATGAAGTCGTGCCAGATGAGCGCCGGGATCGTGCCCCCGAACACCGCCGAGTACCCCTCCACGTTCACGAGCGGAAGCTGGGCCTCTTCGTATCCGACCCACACGCACGCCGCGAGCTGCGGCGTGTAACCGCAGAACCAGGCGTCCCGGTACTCCTGGTTCGTGCCGGTCTTGCCGGCCGCGGGACGGCCGATGTTCGCGTTGGTGCCCGTTCCGCTGGTGATGACGGTCTCGAGCGCGTACGTCGCGAGGTCGGCGTCGTTGGTGTCGATGACCTGCTCTCCGTTCTCGTCGAGCTCGAACGTCGTGTCGCCGGTCGGGTCGACGACCTCCTGGAGCGGCGTGGCCCGGTGGCGGACGCCACGGGACGCGAGCGTCGCGTAGGAGTCCGCCATGTCCAGCGGCGTGACCGACTGCGTCCCAAGGGTGATCGAGCACACGGGCTGCAGGTCCGAGCGGATCCCCATGCGGTGGGCCACGTCGACGATGGCCTGCGGCGTCACGGCCGAGGCGACCTGCGCGAAGACCGTGTTCACCGAGTGCGTCGTGGCCGACAGCAGCGTGAACGTGCCGCTCTCGGAGTCGCTCGCGTTCGACAGCTCCCACGGCTGCCCGTTCGTGTAGCAGGCCGGGTCCTTGATGATGATCGTGCCCGGGCCGGACCAGCGCGCGTTCAGGTCGTAGCCCTGCTCGAGCGCGGTGACCAGCGTGAACATCTTGAACGCCGACCCGGACTGGCGCCCGGTCCCGCCGGCGCCGGTCGCGAGGTTCACGTGCGCCACGTTGAAGTTCTTCCCCCCGTACATCGCGAGGATCCCACCGGTGCGGGGGTCGATCGCCACGAGCGCCGCGTCGGGGTCCTCGGGCAGCGGAAGGCGGTTCGCGACCGCGTCCTCGGCCGCGTGCTGCATCTCCATGTCGAGCGTGGTGGTGACCCGAAGGCCGCCGCCGAACACCGTCGACTCACCGTACCGGTCGATCAGGACCCGGCGCGTGTGGTCCAGGAAGTAGCCGAGCTTGCCGGGGAAGCTCACGCCGACCTCGATCTCGTCGGTCGTGACCGGCTCGGCCTTCATCGTCGCGGCGCGATCGGCCTCGAGGTAGCCCTCGGCGACCATCCGGTCGAGCACGTAGTTGCGGCGGACCTGCGCGCCGTCGGGATCGACGACCGGGTCATAGGTCGAAGGGCTCTGGATGAGGCCCGCGAGCATCGCGGACTCCTGGATCGTGAGCTCGCTCGCGTCCTTCTGCCAGTAGGTCTGGGCGGCCGCCTGGACCCCGTAGGCGCCTCGGCCGAAGTAGACGGTGTTGAGGTAGGTCTCGAGGATCTCGTCCTTGGTGAACTCCTGCTCGACCTTGATCGCGAGCAGCGACTCCCGGACCTTCTGTCCCAGCGTTCGCGGCGGGACGACGTAGGTCTGCTCGTGCGTCTTCGGGTCCTCGACGTACTGGCCGGCGTAGACGTTCTTCACGACCTGCTGGGTGATCGTCGAGCCGCCCTGCACGACCTGGCCCGTCACGAGGTCCGTCCACGCCGCGCGCACGATGCCGATGGGGTCGATGCCGGCGTGATGGTAGAAGTCCTTGTCCTCGGCCGCGATCACCGCGTGCTGGAGCGTCTTCGGCATCTGCGAGATCGAGATGATCGTCCGGTCGACGCCCGCGTGCAGCGTCGCGATCTGGTGGCCGTCGCGATCGTAGATGTACGTGGTCTGCAGCGGCGGCGGCGTGCTGGGCAGCTCGAGCTGGGAGTACACGTAGACCAGCATCCCGAGCACGAGGAGCATGCCGGAGGCGGGAACGACGACGAACACCCACCACCAGCGACGCAGCCAGGCCTTGAATCCCTTCTGCGTGCGCTTGTTTCGGGGGGCGTGCCTTCGACCTCGACCGGTCCTGCGGGCTGCGGTGTCGACCGCCACGGTGGGTTCGATCGTATCAACGGGCCCGGAGTTCCCCCGGAGCCGAGCCACGCACGCGGGTGTGGCGTTCCGGTGACGGTCTGGCGCTTCTGAGGAGAGTCAGACGGCCCGGGCCACGAAGGCCTCGGACAGGTGGTTCCACTGGCACTCGGTGCAGACCTCGACGACGTAGCACCAGGAGCCGGGCCGGTCGGCGGCCATCGACAGCCCGACATCCAGCGGCCAGACCCGGCCGTTGTCGTCCTTCAGGCCGTCGCCGTAGACGTAGGCGAGGAGCCGGAGCTTGGCCTGCTCGCACACGGGGCAGTCGCGGCGCGAGTTCTCGCCCACGTTCCTCGCGGCGCGCAGGAGCTCGGGGTGCGCGTCGCAGATGTCGGCACGCGACATCAGACCCGTCCGCACCTGCAGGAGCAGCGCGCGCTTGGCGAGCGTGTAGTCGACGGTCGCGAGGAGCCCTCGCTTCCCCCGCCGCTGCCGGATCGCGTGCACCGCCATGGTTCGGGATGGTACACCCGGGCGCCGTCGTGGACGGAGGGCGGGAGAGCCCTCACGCCGGCAGGTCGACGACCGCCCTCGCCGTGGCCTCCACCGCCCGATCGTCGGCGAACAGCGCAAGCGGGCCCACGTCGGCTCGGACGGTGACGACGGCCTCGAAGGTCTCGGGCGCACACTCGCAGGCGACGACGACGGCGCCGTTTCGGCCCGCGTACTCGCGCGCGACGTCGGCGGGATCGAGCTCACCCGGGATCGCCAGCTCCTGGGCTGCGGCGAGCGCGGCGACGTCGGCCGCCGTCTGCGCGGTGGCCGCCGAGGTGAGCACCCGCGCCAGGTCGGCCGTCCCGATGCAGAGCACGACGAGCGCCCCGACGATCGCGGCCACGATGACCGAGACCGACCCGGACTCCTCTCGGGGGCGCGACGCGATGCTCACCCGAACTCCTGGCGCGCCGTCGCACTCGCGTCGAGGGTGACGACCGAAGGCAAGAGCCATCCCGCAATCGCTCCCGCGATCGGCACGTCGTAGCCGAGCGACACCGTCACGGGACTTCCACGTGCGCCGGTCCGCTGGATGCCCAGGCGCAGGTGCGTCGGGTCGAGGCCCGCGCCGGCTCGCGTGACGGCCTCGAGGATCGCAGACTCCGACTCCGTGATCGCGGCCTCACGCACGCCGGCCCGCGAGGCCTGCGCGAGCAAGAGGCGGTCGCGGGCCAGGACGCCGATCTGCACGAGCGCGAGCAGCACGAGCAGCAGGATCGGCATCAGGAGCGCGAATTCCACCACCGCCGACCCGCCCTCGCCTCCGCCGCCGGGAGCCCGGAGCGACCCGAGGTCTGGAGCACTGGCCCTGGGGGTTCCCCCACTGGTATGATGCTCGCCGCGATGATCCGATTCCTCGTGCGGACAGTGGTGATGCTGCCTGGCCAAGCGCCGTGGGCCTGATCGTCGCGGCGGTCGTCCTGGACGGCATGGAGGTCGACGCGGAGGGGTTCATCATCGCGGTCGCCATCTACACCGTCGTCCTCGCGCTGATGACGCCGTTCATGGCGAATCAGCTGCGGAAGAACCAGTCGTCGGCCCTCGGGGGCGTGTCCCTGATCGCCACGCTGATCGCATTGATCATCACCGACCTCATCTCGGACGGCTTCACGATCGACGGCATCTCGACGTGGGTTCTCGCCGCGGCGATCGTCTGGGCGGCGTCGCTCTTCGCGGCGTTCATCCTGCCCTACCTCGGACTGAAGAAGTACCTCGAGAAGAACTGAGTCCACCGCCGATCCGCCCTCGTGTCGAAGACGACGGGTCGCCACCTCGAAGACGCGATCGCTACTCCGCACTGCCCGCCACCTGGTCGATGATGTCGTCGAAGAACGCGGGGAGCCTGCCCGACGAGCGGGCCCACGCGATCAGGACGACCGCCACCGCGGCCGCGGCCAGGATCACGAGCGCGTACTCGGCCGTCGTCTGACCGACCTGCTCGGACATCCAGACGCGCACACGAACGAACCGGGACAACAACACGGCGTCACCTCCTCTCAGCCGATCGACTGCACGGTGCTGAGCAGCACCGGAACCACGGTGAGGAGGAGGAACGCGGGAAGGATCAGGAACACCAGGGGAAAGAGCATCTTCACCGGCGCGGTCCGGGCGCGTTCGGTCGCACGCGAGCGCCGGCCTTCTCGAACATCGACCGCGAGGCGCGACATCTCGTCGGCGAGCGACGATCCAAGCGACTCGCTCCGGCCGAGCAACGCCGCCGCCCGACGAAGATCCCCGAGCTCGAGCCGATCGGCCATCGCCGTCAACTCGTCTCGCCACCGACGACCGAGGTCCGTTCGCCGGATCGCCGTCTTGAGCTCGGCGGCGAGGGGCCCGCGGATCGGATCCGACGCGAGGCGAACCGCGAGTTGCGGCGCGAGGCCGGCCGAGCAGGCGACGGCGAGGAGGTCGAGAAACAGCGGGACCTCTCCGGCCGCTGCGGCCACGCGTCGGCGGGCGCGCCGTCCGAGCAGAAACTCCGGGAGTCGCCACGCGAGAATCCCGATCGGCATCGCGAGCGCGGGAGCGGACGCGGCGACCGACGCCGACAACACGACGAGGGGAGCGAGCACCTTCGCGCCCGCCGCCTCGTCCACCGTCCAGGCCGCGTCGGCGGCCGCCAGCAGCGTCGCAAGGCGATCGCGCCGGACGCGGTGACCGAGCCTCGAGCGTCCGACGCGGCCGAACGTCCGCCGGACGTGTCCGCCCGCAGATCGGCCAGGAACCCCGATGAGCTCGAGGGTCCCCGCTTGCCGCCGCGACGTCATCGTTGCGACCGCCAGGATCGACGCGACCCCGGCGAGCGCGGCCGCGTAGGGGGCGTCGCTCATACGTCCTCCACGCGCAGAAGCCGACGGATCCACACGAACGCGGCCCCCTGGAGTGCGAGGCCGATCCCGATCGCCGAGGCTCCCGCCGTGGTTCGGTAGGCGCCCTCGACGTCGCGGCGGGCGACCACCGACAGGAACAGGAAGAACCCGAGCGGCAGCAACCCGAGGATCCCGGCGGACAGACGCGCCTGCGCGGTGAGGGATCGCAGTTCTCGAGCCCCGTCGCGACGTGCGCGGAGGGTGCGGGCGAGTTCGTCCAAGGACGTGGCCATCGCTCCGCCGGTCCGACGATGAAGTCGAAGAACGCCGGTCACGAGCCGCGCGTCCGCTCCGCCGATCCTGGTGGCCAACTCCTCCAAGACCTCGTCGAGGGGGGCGCCGAGCGCCACGTGATCGGCGGAGCTGCGGAGGAGGGACCCGAGCGGCGCCCCGACCTCCTCACCGGCGAGCGCCATCGCCTGCACCAGCGATCGGCCGGATCGAACCGCGGAGGCGACGGCCGTCACGGCGTCGAGCAGCTGCTCCTCGGTTCGAGCGACTCGCCGCAGTCTGCGGCGCCGCTCGAGCGCGAGCGGCAGCCCGGCGGCGGCCAACCCCATGCCGATGAGCCCCGGGGGGCCGGCCATGAGCCAGCCGGCGGCGGCTCCGAGCCCGCCGGCGGCGAACGCCGTCACTCGCGAGGAGAGCGGCACGCCGCTCCTGCTCACGATGACGTCCGGCGTACGGGAGCCGGCCCGCGCGCCATCGGACAGCGCCGCGCCGAGCAGCAGCAGGGACGACGCGGCGGCGGCCGCGGCGAACACCGAGCGGATCACGCGCGTTCCGGATCGCCGTCGACGCCGGCCGCGAACAACGCGGCCGGAACGTCCTGGCCGTGCTCGACGAGCACGCGTGCCATCGTGGGCGCGATGCCGGTCGCGACGAACGAGCCATCGGGGCCGAGCCGCGGCCGGAAGCCGAACACCTCCGTCACGATCGGGTTGCCGTCATTGCCGAGATCCTCGACCGATGCGATCTGGAACACGACCCGACGGCCGTCGCGCAGCCTTGTCATGTGGACGACGACGTCGATCGCCGAAGCCACCTGCGCGCGAACGTACGCCGCGGGCAGTTCGACGTCCGACATCAGCGCCATCGTCTCGAGCCGCCAGAGCAGATGCCGGGCCGAGTTCGCATGAGCCGTGGAGAGCGAACCGTCGTGGCCCGTGTTCATCGCCTGGAGCATGTCGAGCGCCTCTCCCCCGCGCACCTCCCCGACGAGGATGCGGTCCGGACGCATCCGCAGGGCGTTGCGCACCAGGTCCCGAACCGTTACCTCGCCTTCGCCCTCGACGTTGGACGGCCGAGACTCCAGGCCGATCACGTGAGGCTTCGCGAGGCGGAGCTCCGCAGCGTCCTCGATCGTGACGATCCGCTCGCCGTCGGGGACGAACGACGACAGCATGCCGAGCAGCGTCGTCTTGCCCGAGCTCGTTCCACCCGACACGATGATGTTCGTGCGGCCCCGGACACACGCGGCGAGGAACGCCAGCATGCGCGGCCCGAGCGTTCCATTGGTTACGAGATCGCGCGGACCGAGCGGCACGGTGGAGAACTTGCGGACCGTGAGCACCGGACCGCAGAGCGAAAGGGGCGGAACGATCGCGTGCACCCGCGAACCGTCTGGCAGTCGCGCGTCCACCCAAGGTGACGAACCATCGACCCGAAGGCCCAAGGGTGCCACGATGCGCTCGATCAGATGGAAGACCGCCTCCTCCCCCTCAAACAGACGATCGGCCACCCTCTCGATCCGCCCCTCCCGCTCCACGTACACGTCGTCGGGTCCGTTCACCATGACCTCGGTGACGTCTGGGTCCTTGAGCAGGAACTCGATCGGACCCATCCCAACGACCGCGTCCGAGACCTCGTTGACCACCTTCGCCAGGGCACCCTGCGGCAGGATGTGCCCCTGCTCGCGCAGGACTGCGAGCGCCTCCTCGCGCACCCGCAGACGGCGTTCGGCGCGAGACACCCGCTCGAGCTCGCCGGCGTCGACCCGCCGAAGGAGCCGCTCGTGCAGGCTCCGCCGCACGTCCGTGAGCGTGTCCACCGGGCTCATTCGTCCTCCATCAGCCGACGGGCGAGCCGGTCGATCGACCGGCCGACGCGCCCTCGCATCGGCAGCAGCCGGCCGCGATCCTGCGCGGCCGCGGCGCCACGATCGACCGGGATGACCGCGAACGCCGCAGTGCCGAAGACTCGCTCGACGTCGCCGGGCGTGATCTCCGATCGTCTGGCGCGGTTCACGACGAACGCGCATCGGTCCGCGAGCCCGGCCGACGCGATCGCGAGCTTCGCGTCGCGGAACGACAGGACGTCGAGTCCGAGGACCAAGAGCACGCGATCGGCGAGCTCGAGCCCGGTCCGCGCGACCTCGTCGAGACCGCGGGGCACGTGGAGCACCACGACGTCGCAGACGCGCCTGGCAGCCGCGACCGCGGCCCGGTAGTGGCGGCCGCGCGCCTCGACCGCACCGAGCTCGTCCCCCGGTGCGAGCAGGACGCCGAATCCGCCTGGATGACGCCAGAGCACTTCCTCGACGTGGCGTGGCGAGACCTCTTCTCCGAGCGGCAGGAGGTCGCTCATGGTCCGCGGCGGGTCGTCGGTCGGCACGCCGACGGCGGCCGACGCGTCCGCGAACACCACGTCGAGGTCGACGAGAACGCATCGGCGGTTCTGGCGCGCCAGCGCCGCCGCGAGGTGCGTCGCAACGAACGTCGTTCCGGCGCCGCCGCGCGGTCCGTACACCGCGAACACCCGCGCGCGGCCCTCGATCCCATGCTCGAGCGGGGGACGGATGCGCGCGGCCGCCTCCGCGAGCGCCTCGCGTTCCGCGGGCCACAGGTAGAACCCGATGGCTCCGGAGCGGATCGCGCGCCGGAGCGTCGAGACCGATTGGGTCGTGTCGAGCGCGAGCAGCGCGCTCCCGTTCAGCTCCGAGCGAGACGGGGCGAGCGAGGGGGCCGCGACGACGGCGTCCGGCTCGAGCTGCCGGATGGCATCGGCGAGCTGGCGCTCGTCGGACGCGGTGCCGACAACGCGCGCGACGCCGCTGCGGTCGAGGAAGTGCAGGACTTCCTCTGCGACCTCCGGTGGCTCGAGCGCCAGCACGACCCTCGCGACCTCCTCCATCTCCGCTCCATACGTCCGGGGAAACCGAATACCGTCGGGGAAGCGAGGGAGAGGCTCGGGGAGTCGCGGCGAACCGCGTGAGCGGACACTACTCGGAGGTATCAAGGCGAACAATCGCCAGGCCGGCCCATTTGGATCGTGACGCCGCCGATACGGGCCGGTGATGCAGGGATCGGCCATTCGGCGTCGTTCCGGGCGGCACAAGGGGAATCTCGCAGAGCAAAGTCGCCCATTCGCCCGGCGGCAGCTCAGACGCCCGCTCACCCGAGCTGGGCCTCGCTGCTCCTTAACGGCTCCCCTTCGCGAGAGCCCTCAGCCGTGCTTCAGCGTCCCTTCAGCGCCCACCTCGAGACTCGGGTCGTCCAGTCAACAGGAGGTCAGGGCATGAGGATCCGCCGGTTCATCCAGATCTGCATGGTTACGACGTTCTCCACGGCGCTCGTCGGCTACCTGGCGCCGAGCGCGACGGCAGGAGAGGACCAGCGTGTCCGCGAGGTGGCGCGCGCCGAGCGGAAGCAGGCCGCCACCTTGAAGGACGCGGTCCGCCTCGGCCGCCTGGCCAGCGATCTCGTCGGCGACCTCGCCACCGACGGATCCGCGGTCGGGATCGTGAGCTTCGCCGAGGTCGTCACGGGACCCTCGCGAATCCCCGCGAGTGCCCACTCCGCGCTTCGGGCCACTCGCTCCACGCTCGCGGCGACCAAGTCGGTGGCCTTCGCGGTCGAGGGTGCGGACGTCGTGAACGACCTCGACGTCCTGCACACGACCGTGATGCGCTTCTCGACGCCCGAGTCCCTGCTGGACGTCGTGAACGCTCCCAACGTCGTGAGCGTTGCCTCGTCCGGCCGGGAGTCGCTCTTCACCGAGGAGAGCATCCCGATGATCCACGCCGACGCGACCGCCGCGGCAGGCAACGACGGACGCGGAACCTACGTCGCGGTGATCGACTCGGGCGTCGACTACACGAGGCAGGCCTTCGGGTGCACAGCACCGGCATCCCCGGCCTCGTGCAGGGTGGCGGGCGCGTACGAGTACGCCGCCGACGACGGGATGATGGACGACAACGGCCACGGGACCAACGTCGCCGGGATCGTTGCCGCCGTCGCCCCGGGAACCAAGATCCTGGCCTTCGACGTCTTCGACGGGGAGTTCGCGAACGACGTCGACGAGACGGGCGCTGGACTCAGCATCATCGACGCCCTCAGGCAGATCGTGGCCTGGAAGGTCCAGGGATGGAACATCAGGGCGGTCAACCTCAGCCTCGGGTGGCATGGTTCGTTCTCGACGACGGACTGTTCCCAGAAGCCCAACGACGACGACATCAATCTTTGGAATGGGGGGCCGAACCCGTATGTCACGGTCTTCGCCGACCTCCTGAACAACCAGATCCTGCCCGTGGTGGCGTCCGGCAACGACGCGGACGATCAGCCCGGCCGCCAGGGGATCTCCTACCCTGCGTGTACCCCAGGCGCGGTGAGCGTTGGTGCCGTACAAGATGGCGGCCCGGTCGCCGACTACTTCTGGGGCGGTTGCACCGACCTGTTCTACGGCACGCGGGACGCGGTGACCGACTTCTCGCAGACCGGGCCGAACCTGACGGTGCTCGCCCCCGGCGAGTGCATCGAGGCCGCCGACGTCGGGATGGCCGGAACATCGCAGGCAGCACCACACGTTGCCGGGGCCGTCGCGGTCCTTGCGGGTGCGCGCCCGACGGCGACGGCCGCTCAGATCAAGGCAGCGATCGCCGGCACTGGCCCAGAGGTGAGGGACACTCGGTACGGGTTCGACGTCACCAAGCGGCGCCTGGACGTGCAGGCGGCGTTGCAAGCGCTCCCGTCGTCCGACCTCACCCCGCCCACGGTCGTCGCCCCCGTGCAGACGATCACCGGCCAGATCGGCTCGACCGTCCCGGTCACGATCGGCTGGTCGGCGACGGACTCGAGCGGGGTCGCCGCCTACGAGCTCTGGGCGAGCACGAACGGCGCCACCTTCGTCAGGCAGACGCTGCCGAGCGCCACCACCACCTCGATCACCTACCTCCTCACCCCCGGGACCTCCTACCGGTTCTTCGTGCGAGCGATGGACGCGGTCGGGAACTGGAGCAGCCTGACCCTGGCCAGCTCCTTCGGCCCGACGTACACGCCACAGGTCGTTGACGATCGAAGCTCGGCGATCACCTACGCCAAGGCTCCGGGATCCACGACGAGCACCTGGAAGGCCGTGGCATGGACCCTCGCCTACCAAGGAACGATCACGACGGGAACCAAGGCCGGCGAGTACGCCCGCTACACGTTCACCGGTCGCAACGTCGCCTGGGCGGGCTCGGTGGGTACCACTCGGGGTGTCGCCAACGTCTTCATCGACGGGACGCTCTACAAGTCGGTGGACCTGTTCTCGGCGACGGGTGCCGGAGCCAGGGTCGTGGTCGAGAAGCGCTGGACGTCCACCGGCACCCACACGATCGATGTCCAGGTGGTCGGGACGGCTGGGCGCCCGACGATCGACATCGACGCCTTCGTCGTGCTCAAGTAGGAAGCGCTCGAGGGAACCTTCCATAGGCGGCGGCGCGGTCTCCCCCGCCGCCGCCTCCGAATGGTTTCGGGCAACCCCTCGGGGTTGATCTGCCGAAAGCAGGGCGAGCGGCGAGACGTTGTGCAAGGTCGAGCACGTGGGCCTCGTCGTCTCGGGCCGAGCCGTGGTCAAGATGGCCGACGGTTCCGAGTTCGAGCTCAAAGCGGGCGACGTGTTTTCCGTTGCGCCGCGGCACGACTCGTGGGTGATCGGCCGCGAGCCGTACGTGTCGCTGCACCTCCTCGGCGCGACCGAATACGCGAAGAGCTAACCACGCGGGACCGGCTGTCTCTCCTCGAGGTCATTTCGGCGCGGTGTCGGGCCCGACGATGAGGGGCGATCCACCACGTCACCGAAGGCTCGGGGGCCCGAGTCGTCCGAACGATCGGACGGACGGTGCGAAGCTCGATCGGGGTCGTCGCCTGCCAGGTGGGCCTAGTAGGGACCGCCGTCGAGGACCCGACGCCTTCGAGCTCGTCAGCGAAGAACCGCCTCCGAGCTGACGCCGCGTGCCCGACGAGGGAGTGATCCTTCGGGAAGACCAGGGCGTCTCACCCTCCCGCCCAGCGGGCGCGGCCGGGAGGGTGGAGGTTCCACGGGAGTGTCGGAGCCCGGGTCTACCATCGTGGCATGGGACTGCTCATCGACCTCGAGGCCTGGCGGGAGGCCCATGAGCGAGACCCGGTGGCGCGCCTGGAGCGGGCGATCCGGCGCCTGGAGGGCCAGCTCGAGCGCGGGACCGGGCGCATCGGCCCACGGGTGGAGGCCGAGCTCCTCGCCATCACCGGCGCGATGACGGCCAACCTCCAGGAGGAGGCCGCGGAGCGGGCCGAGCGCCTGGCCGAGCGCCTCGAGCACCCCTCGGCCCGCCTCTCCGGCTAGCCGCCCCACCCGCTTGGAACCATCCGTGCTCGAGCCCGGTCAACAGGGCGAGACGGCGGATCACGAGAGGGGGGTCCTCCGGTTCGGCTGACGTTTCCCCAGCTCAGATGGGGTATCGGGTGGCTGGACCGCGGGGCTAGGCTTGGTTGTCCGGCCGGAGCGAAAGGAATTCGGTGCAGGATCCGGACCCGCGAACGCTCGCGCGCGCCCGTGAGGGGGACCTCGGGGCGTTCGAGGACCTGGTGCGCCAGTACCAGGCGGACGTGTGGCGATTCGCCTGCCACTTCACCCGGGACCGGGCACTCGCCGAGGACGTCACGCAGGAGGCGTTCCTGCGGGCCTTCCGATTCCTGAAGAGCTTCCGAGGGGACGCGAAGTTCACGAGCTGGCTGTTTCGGATCGCCCGGAACTGCGCGATGGACGCGATCCGGGCCCGGACCGTGCACCAGGAGAAGGTGGAGCGCGAGCCGCCGCCGGTCGGGCCGACCGACGCTCAGGCCCGGCTCGAGCTCCAGACCGCGCTGGCCGCCGTCTCGGACGAGCACCGCGAGCCGTTCCTGCTGATCGAGGTGTTCGGCCTGTCGTACCAGGAGGCCGCCGACGTGCTCGGGCTGCGCGTCGGCACCGTGAAGAGCCGCATGCACCGCGCCCGCAAGGCGATGATGGGCGCGCTCGCCGTCGAGGAGGACGCCGGTGGATCATGAACAGGCCGAGCGCCTGATCTCCGAGCGCGTCGACGGCGAGCGGATCGCGCAGAAACAGCTCGTCGCGCTCGAGCACCACCTTGAAGCGTGCGCCGAGTGCCGCGCGTTCGAGCGGGGCGCGTACCGCCTGCGCGAGGCCGCCCGCTTCGAGATCGCGCCGGCCGTCCCCGACCTCGTCGAGCCGATCATGGCCGCCGTCGAGGCCGAATCCGGCGCCCGCCGGCCCGGGCTCCGCGTCGTCCGGCCGATGCGCCTGCCGCGCCGTCGCTCGCGGGTACCGCGTCTGGCTCCGGCGATCGCGGCGGCGCTCGTGGGCGCTCTGGTTGGCAGCCTCGTCGTCGGCGGGCCGTGGTCTTCGGACGACGCGCCCGAGGGGCCGGTCGCCCTCGCCGCGGAGGATGTGACGAACGGCGTCGCCGGCGCGGCGATGGATCTCACGGCGTACGAGGCGACGTTCGCGATCACCGAGGTCCACCTCTCGCCCGAGGTGCCGCTGCGCGAGCTCTCGATGCAGGTCTGGTTCCGCGCGCCCGAGGGATTCCGGCTCGACGTCGTCGATCACACCGACTACCTCGAGCCCACCACGCCGACCGATCTCCGGCTGATCGTGAACGGCGACGCCTGGTACCTGTCCGGACCGGCGCCGTGCCCGAGCGCCACCTGCCCGCAGCGCGAGACGTCGATCCGCAATCGCGTGCCGTTCTCCTCGGCCGCGCCGGCACCGACCGACCTGGTGCTGCCCCTGACCGCCCTGGCCGACCCCGAGGCGATCCAGGTCGTCGGGCGCGACACCGTCCTCGGGCGACCGGCCGTCGTGGTCCAGGTGCCGTTCGAGCGGGCGGCGTCGTTGTTCCCGTTCCTGTCGCTCGGCGGCGACTGGCGTCCGTTCTTCCCGAAGGACCGGGTCCGGATCTGGCTCGACGCGAAGAGCTGGTTCCCGCTGCGCTGGCAGGTCTCTCCCGCCGGCGGGCACGAGCGCGACGCGTGGGCCCTGCGGTTCGGCCTGCCCGAGGAGCCGTCCCGAGCGCCGGTCTTCACGGTCGAGGCGCTCTCGGTCGACCTCACCCCGCCGGCCCCGGAGATCTTCGACGCGCCCTCGACGACGCGGGCGGAGGACCAGGGAGCGCGAGCCGTCCGCGTCGGGAACCTCGCGGCAGAGACCGGGTTCGAGCCCGTGGCGCCGCGGGAGCTCGCCGGCCTCGACCTGTACCGGGTCGTGATCCCCGAGGCCGTGGACGCCGGCGAGTCGCTCGTGACCTACGCCGACGGCCTGTCGTTCCTCAAGCTCGGCGAGACACGGTCCTGGTCGGGCGACGCGCCGTTCGGGCCGGTCGGCGTCCGCGCCGAGGAGGTGGCGCTCGCCGGTGGCGGCGTCGCGTACTACGAGCCCGCGACGGCCGACCACGGCCGGCGACTGTCGATCCACGCCGCCGGGACCGACCTGTACCTGGAGACCAACCTGTCTCGCGAGGGCTTGCTCTCGGTCGCCGCGACGCTTCCGGTCGTCGGGCTGGCGATGCCGGAGTCGTGGCGGACCCGGGAGTCGGACGGCGTGCTCGTCGAGCGCGTCTCGCTCGAGCGGGCGGCCGGCGAGGTCTCGTTCCCCGTCGCGCCGCCGTCGACGCTCCCGCAGGGATTCGTCCTCGCGAGCGTCGAGCTCGTCCACGTCGGCGCCGACGTCGGGGTGACGCTCTACTTCCGCGACGCCGAACTCGACGTGGGGGCCGGCACGATCCGGCTCCATCTCGAGGCGGCGCGCGAGCTCCCGCCCGCGAGCGCGGCCGAACAGTTCTCGGTCGAGGTCGCGGGCGTGACGGGTCGCTGGACCCCCGATCGCTGGCAGCTCGAGTGGGACGCCGGCGGCGTCTACCGCTCGCTCGACGCGCCCGGGCTCGGGCTCGAGGAGCTCCTCGCGATCGCGGCGTCGATCCCCGTCGCCGAGGGGCCGTGAGCGTTCGCCGCGCGGGCGGCGTGGCCCTCGGCGCGGTCGTCGGCTTCGGCGCGGGCGCGGTGCTCACGATCGCGCTGCAAGGCGGCGCGGCGATCCCCGAAGACCGCCTTCCCTCTCCGCCCGCCGCGACGCCGCCGTTCACGACGACCGAGGAGCTCCCGGACACGTTTCTCGCATGGGTGCCCGGGGGCCTGCCCTCGGGATTCGACGAGGCGGTCGCACGGATGCCGGAGATCCGAAGGGCCGTCGTCGTTGCGAGCGACAACACCTGGCTCACGCGCTCGACCTCCGAGGACGGCGAGGTCGTCGACGACCCGCCGCCGACGTTCGCGATCCCGCTCGAGGTGGCTGCGGTCGACCCGCGCGAGTACGGGCCGTTCCTCCCGCCCGCCGACCGCGCCGTCATGGTCGCGCTCGCCGACGGTCAAGGGGTGCTCGGCGAGTCGAGCGCGAAGCTCCGTGGCCTCGGGCCCGGCGCCGTGCTCCGGTTCGGCAACGTGAGCGTCGAGGTGGCCGCGATCCTGTCCGACGAGCTCGTCGGCGCGAACGAGCTGCTGGTCTCGCGCGAGGTCGGCGCGCGGATCGGCGTGACGCACGACCGCTACGCGCTCCTGGTGCCGGACGGCGAGCCGAACGAGCGACAGGTCGCGAAGGCCGTCCGACGGGCGCTGCCCGCCGGCACGCTCGTTCGCGTCCGGGCGCCCGGCGAGACGCCGTACTTCCGCAACGGCGACGCGGTCCTGCCGCAGGTCGCGATCAAGGAGCTCTTCGGCGAGTTCGCGGCCAAGCCGAGGGAGGGCGCGCCGGGCTTCCTGACGCTCGACCCGGCATGGACCGCGACCCACATCGCGACCGAACAGGTCCCGCTGCTCGGCGCGGTGACGTGCAACGTCGCGATGTTCCCGCAGATCCGGGGCGCGATCGCCGAGATCGTCGACCTCGGCCTCGAGGACACGATCACGAGCTACTCCGGCTGCTTCGCCCCGCGGATGATCAACCGGATCCCGACCGCGGGGATCTCCCACCACTCGTGGGGGATCGCGCTCGACATCAACGTGCCGCAGAACCCGTTCGGCGCCGAGCCGAGTCAGGATCCCGAGATGGTCGCGGTGTTCGAGCGGTGGGGGTTCATCTGGGGCGGGAGCTTCATCCAGCCCGACGGGATGCACTTCGAGTACCGTCGCCCGCCCGAGGACTGAGCCCGGACGAGCACGAAGGGAGCAGCGAACATGCGCTGTCTGCACAGTGCCGGGGGACCGACGGCGAACCGACGAGCCCCGGGCATGCCTCCCGCGGCAGGACGCGCGTGGGTTTCTGCTCCCTTCGCGGTCACCCGTAGGTGACGGATCGACCATACACCCGTCCGCTCGGCTCGCGCGACCCGGGCCGCGCCTCACCCCTCGCGTGAACCGCGCGAGGGGAACCTCGAGCGCAGGACCAGGTATCCCACGATCGCCGCGGCCACGACCGCCGCGACGACGCCCGCGGCGACCTGCGTCCGGGGGTGCGCGGCGGTCTCCACGATCCGGGTCCGCATCCTGACCGGGCGGCGGAAGTCGCGGACGTCCCAGCCGCGGGTCTCGGCCTCCTTCCGAAGCTCGCGGTCCGGGTTCACGGCGACCGGATGCCCGACGGCCTCGAGCATCGGCAGGTCGGTGATCGAGTCCGTATAGGCGTAGGAGCCCCCGAGGTCCAGGCCGAGGCGCTCGGCCAGCGAGCGGATCGCCTCGGCCTTGGCCTCGCCGTAGCAGTAGAACTCGAGCTCCCCCGTGTACTTCCCCTCCTCGATCCGCGCGCGGGTGGCGATCACGCCGGAGATCCCGAAGTGGCCCGCCAGCGGCCGTACGACCTCCTCGGGCGAGCTGCTCACGATGTAGATCCTGCGCCGCTCGTCCTGGTGCAGCGCCATCAGGTCGAGGGCCTCCTGATAGACGTACGGGTCGATCACGTCGATCAGGACGTCCCGGACGAGACCCTCGACCTCGTGGCGATCCCACCCCCTGGTCAGCTGGAGCATCGCGTCCTTCAGGCGCTCCATCTTCTTCTCGTCCGCCCCGATGAGCGCGTACACCAGCTGGGCGTACGCGCCGCGCACGAGCTGGCCGCGGGTGACCAGGCCTGCCCGGTACATCGGCCGCGACAGGGCGAGCGAGGACGACCGGGAGATGATCGTCTTGTCCAGGTCGAAGAAGGCCGCCTCCATCTCGGGAATGGTAGAGGAGCCTGCCGACGATTCGCGGCAGGCTCCTCTGGGCGTTCGTCAGCTGCTAGAAGGACGCCTTCCCGACGCAGATCTCGCCGGTGGACTGGTTCTTGGCCTTCGCCTTGAAGGCGTCGGTCCCGGCGTTGTCGTTCTCGACGATCCGAACCTCGAACGACCCGCTCGCGCCGTGCGTGGTCTTCGTGTCCTTGTAGACCACGTCGCCGTCGTGGCGGATCTTGACCTTCCACTGGTCGCCCGAGACGTTCTGGTCGACCTCGAACTCGGCCTCGATCCCGCTGTCCTCCGACGAGAGCTTGAGCTTCCAATCCGAGCTCCCGTCGCACGATCCGGTCTCGACCACGTCGTTGTTGCCGGCCCAGGCCATCTGGGCCGGGACCACGAGCGCGACCGCCGCAACCAGCGCCATCGCGATGATCTTCCTCATCTCGTCCCCTCCTCGATCGGTGTCGACACCAACGCTAGGCGAGCCGTGGGAAAGGGCCGGCAAAGCGATCCCCATCGGGTCGTGAACCTTCCAGCGGAACGCCGGTGGCTCGTGCGTGCCGTCCCCGGGGTCCTCCCGCCTGGACTTCGCGGGGTGGAAGGTGCGGTGCGCCACTCCCTTGACGTGAGCCCGTGAAGGAGGTATTCAACCTTTTAGTTATTTAACTGAGAGGTTGAATGGTTACCACGACCGATCGGCTGGACCGCACGTTCGCGGCCCTCGCGGATCCCACGCGGCGGGCGATCCTCGCGCGACTGGCGGCCGGGGACGGCCTCCGTCACCGAGCTGGCGGAGCCGTTCGAGATGACCCTGCCCGCGGTCTCGAAGCACCTGAAGGTGCTCGAGCGGGCCGGGCTCATCGCGCGGGCCCGCGAGCGGCAGTGGCGGCCCGCGCGGCTGGAGGCGGGGCCGCTCAGGGAGGTCGCCCAGTGGACCGAGCGGTACCGCCGTTTCTGGGAGGAGCGCTACGACCGGTTGGACGAATACCTGGACGAGCTCCAGGGACGAGGAGAGGAGCAGGGCGATGGGCCGAAGCGGTAGCGACGCGCTCACGGTGACGACGCCGTCGGACCGGGAGATCGTCATGACCAGGGTCTTCGACGCGCCGCGCGATCTCGTGTTCGAGGCGCACACCTCGTGCGAACACCTGTCGAACTGGTGGGGACCGAGGAAATACGAGGTCGCGAGCTGCGAGATCGACTTCCGCCCCGGCGGCCGCTGGCGGATCGTGCATCGGGGCCCGGAGGGCGAGATCCCCGGATTCCACGGCGAGTACCGCGAGATCGTCCGCCCCGAGCGCTTCACGTGGACGTTCGAGTGGGAGGGCATGCCCGGCCACGTCGGGCCCGAGACCTACACGTTCGAGGAGCACGAAGGCAAGACCACGCTCACGACCACCTCGGTGTTCAGCACGGTCGAGGAGCGCGACGGGGTGCTCGAGTCGGGGATGGTGTCCGGAGCGGCCGAGACGTGGGACCGGCTCGACGAGTACCTCGACGTCCTCAAGGGGCGCGCGGCCGGCTAAGCCGCTTGCCGGGAACCGGCGTTCCGAGCTCGCGTGGGAGAGTGGGTGACCGTGGACGAGTCCCGCCGTCGAGTCGTTCGCGCGCTGGCTGCCGCAGGTTGTGTCGCCCCGGCCGAGGAGACCGAGGAGCTCATTCGAGCGGCGGAGGCGGGCGTCGGGGTCCTCGATGCATTGGTCGCCCGCCGGCAACGAGGGGAACCCGCTCGCGTGGATCACCGGGTCCATCGACTTCTGCGGGACCCGCGTTCGCGTTGACCGAGGCGTATACGTGCCGCGCGCGCACACGGAGCCGCTCGCGCGACGGGCGGCGTCGCTCCTGCCGCCCGACGGGATCGCCGTCGATCTCTGCACGGGGAGCGGTGCCGTTGCCGTCGTCATGCACTCGGCCTGTCCGGACGCGACGGTGCTGGCGACGGACTGCGACCAGGCGGCGATCGCGTGCGCGTGGAGCAACGGCGTGACCGCGCTCCTTGGCGATCTCGACGAACCGTTGCCGTCCTCGCTCGAGGGGCGGGTCGACGTGATGACGGCCGTCGTGCCCTACGTCCCGACGGAGGAGCTGCATCTCCTGCCGAGGGACGTGGTTGCCTACGAGCCACGCCACGCGCTCGACGGCGGTCCCGGAGGCACGGCGCTTCTCGAGCGCGCCGCCGAGCTCAGCGCGCGATGGCTGCGCCCCGGCGGGCGCGTTCTGCTCGAGCTCGGAGGCGATCAAGCCCGCGCGCTGGCGACGACGATGTCCGTCGTCGGCCTGTCGAAGTTCCTCGTCCACCGCGACGCCGATGGCCACGACCGAGCGATCGAAGCCTGGGACGGAAGCCGACCCCGCCGGGGCGCGGCTCGGACCGGCTAACCTGCTGCCGGAGGCGTCAGGGCGCCTGGTGGGCCCCCCGGTCTTCAAAACCGGTGTGGGGGCGAGAGCTCCCAGGCGGGTTCGATTCCCGTCCGCCTCCGCGTGGAGAGATCGGGGAGGGAGCGTGGAGTCCGCCGGACTCCACATCTCCTCCCCGTAGGTCACCGTGCGGAAGCTTGGTCAGGTCAGGCGACGTCGCGCCCTTGCGCCGGCCCATGCGGCGGCTCACGATTCGGCGGTGGATCGGCCACAGACCTCGTACGCGTGGAACGACGGCACCGCAATCGCGTAGCAGGTCGTCGGATCCTCCGGACCGGACCTGCTTCTCGTGCCGGGATCGGCGTCGCACCTCGAAGTCCTCTGGACGAGCCGAGGGTGGGCCGCTTCCTCACGCGATTCGCGGGATTCTGCCGACTGATCATCATGGACCCTCGCGGTCTCGGCCTCTCCGATCGACTGACGGAGATCCCGACCATGGAGGAGCGGGTGGACGATCTGTTGTCGGTGCTCGACGCGGCCGAGAGCGAACGCGCGACGCTGTTCGGGAACGCCGACACGGGACCTCCGTGCATCGCGGCAGCGGTCTCTCATCCGGAACGGGTCGGCGGCCTGATCCTGTGCGGGACCTACGCCAAGGCGAGCTGGAGCGACGACTATCCGTGGGGGGTTGGACGGAGGAGGAGTGGGCTGACTTCCGTCGGTTCGTGAGAGGACGATTGGGGAACGACGGTTCGGGAGGACTCGGGCCCCGTCGATGGCGGGCGACACAGCCTTCCTGCAGTGGTCCGCGACTCTCATGCGTCTCGGCGCGAGTCCTCGTGCCATTCTTCTGCTGGGTGAGATGACGAAGGCGGTCGATGTGCGCCCTCTCCTGCCGCAGATCGCCGTGCCAACGCTCGTGATGCACCGGATCGGTGACCGCATCAATGAGGTAGATCACGGTCGTTATCTCGCGGACCGGATCCCGGGGGCACGATGGGTCGAGCTACCCGGGGACGACTTCCTGTTCTGGGCAGGCGACACGGACGGGATCGTCGACGAGGTGGAGGAATTCCTCACCGGCCGTCGAGGCGCCGCCGAACCGAGCCGTGTCGTGGCCACGGTCATGTTCACCGACGTCGTCGGCTCGACGGCGCGGGCCCGGGCGCTCGGCGACCGTGCGTGGGTCGATCTCCTCGAGGTGCACAACGCTCGGGTACGCGCTGAGTTGCGCCGGTTCGGCGGCCGCGAGATCGACACCGCCGGCGACGGCTTCCTCGCATCCTTCGGCTCTCCCGCGTCGGCCATCAAGTGCGCCCGGGCGGTGCTCAGGTCCGTGGAAGAGATCGGACTGAACCTCCGCATCGGTATGCACACGGGCGAGTGTGACGTCGTCGGGGACAAGCTCCGAGGCATCGCCGTCCATATCGGCGCCAGGGTCGCCTCGAAGGCCGGGGCCGGCGAGACCCTCGTTTCGCAGACAGTGAAGGATCTGGTGGCGGGATCGGGGATCGAGTCAGACGGGCTGCCGAGCGAGTCGGGCGAGTGGCACCTCTACTCGGTCATCTGGGACATGCCCAACCACGGGGGTCATTGCGGCCGGCGAGCAATGTGTGCCTGGGATCGCCTCATCGCTCTCGCGCTTGGGGTGGATGAGCACGGACCCCTTGATCGCTCTTAGTCGCGACTCGCCCCCACTCTCGAGCGCTCACTCGCACAACCTGACCTGCAGCGTAGTGGTTCTTGCAGTGCTCCCTTCGCCTCCGCGAGCTGCGGGTGCTCGGTGAACGGCATCGGCGGACCCGATGAGGACGTGCAGGGACCCCGATCATCGGATCGGTGCTCGGCGCTGACATCGAGGCGACGAACGGAGGCGGCGGCGCTGCTCACCACCGAGGGCCTATCGCCCGGCGAGCTCGACTTGATCGATCACGCCGAGGAACAGGCCGAGGGCGCCAGCTCGTAACCGACAAAGACGATCTGCGACGGCTCGCGTCTGTCGCGGCCGAGGGTTAGCCTCATCTGGTTACCACTTCTCGAAGGAGGTGGGATCGCGAGCAGCGCAGACGAGCACGTCGATCAGAAGGAGGCCCGCATGTCCAGTCAAACTCATGCCCGCCGGGGAAGCCCGGCCTACAGGATCAGCCGCGCGCTGGTCTTGTTCGTCTACGCCTTTGCGATCGCTTGCATCGTCATTCTCGCGATCGCCTTCTTCCTCCAGCTCTTCAACGCGAATACCACGGCCCCATTCGTCGATTGGATCTACCGGGCAGCCAAGCGGATCATGCAGCCGTTCCGCGGGATCTTCCCCTCCATCGAGGGCGAACAGGGCTCGGTCTTCGACGTCTCCATGCTCTTCGCTATGTTCATGTACGGGCTCCTCGCGCTGGGTATGCATGGCCTGATCGCGTGGATCGACCGGAAGATCGCGGCCATCCGGTACGAGTCGATGTGGCAACCGGCCGCGACGTCGGCGACGAGCCCGGATGTGGTGACGATTCCGGCCGCGGCGCCGGCCGCGCCCTCGAACGTTCCCGCGGTCACGACGACGCCACCCGGGCCGCCCCCGTCCTCGGGCTAAGGAGCCTCCGTCGGGCGCGGCACGAGCTTCGACATGCCAAGAGGAGCCATTGCCATCCGGCGACCGAGCGTCCATCCGCGGGATCGATGCTCCACAGTGCCGACCGTCCCGTCGCGGCCGGGACGGCCCCGGCCCTATTCGGTGAGCAGGTCCAGGATCTCCCAGGCCTCGACCGGGCGGGCCGCGCCCTTCAGCACGAGCGGCTCCCGCTGCTCGGCCCGCACGCGGTCTCGCACGAGCGCGTAGGTCCGAAACCCGACCAGGACGGTGCCGGGCTCGGCCTCCGTCTGGAGGCGAGCGGCAACGTTCACCGCGAAGCCGACGGCCTTGTACGCCCGGAGGATCTCGCTGCCGAACACGCCGACCGTGCAGTGGCCGGTGTTCACGCCGACCCGGACGCGGAGGTCGGCCGGGATCCCCCGCCGGCGAATCGCGTCCGTCAGCTCCTCGGCCCGGGCCTTCATCGCAAACGCCGCCTGGATCGCCGACCACGCCTGCGCCGATTCCTCGTCCCGCACCGGGGCACCGAAGATCACCATCAGCCCGTCGCCGATGTAGTTGTCCAGCGTCCCGCGGTGGGAGACGGCCACGGCCGTCATCTCCCGGAGGTACTCGTTCAGCACCTCGGACAGCTCCTCCGGCTCCAACGTGTCGGAGAGGTCGGTGAACCCCACCATGTCCGCGAAGAGGAGCGTCAGCTTCCGCCGCTCGAACCCGTCGGAGGGGGACAGCGCTCCCGCGAGCAGCCCCTCGGCGATCTGGGGGGGCAGGAACCGCTTGAGCTCGCCGGTCCGAACGAGCTCGGCCATCTGTTCCTCAACGCGGGCCTCGAGCTGACGGTTGAGGCGCGCCACCTCTCCCAGGTGCTCCATCTCCAGGTCGTGCAGGCGCTTCTTGGTCAGCCCCGCATTGACCCGCGCCCGAAGCAGCACGGGATCGATCGGCTTCGACAGGTAGTCGTCCGCTCCGAGCTCGATGCACCGGACCGCGCTGTCGATGTCGTCGACGGACGTGACCATGATCACGGGGATGTGTCGCAGGTCCGGATCGCCCTTCAGCTGCTCGAGCACCTCGTACCCGTTCATCGTCGGCATCAGCACGTCGAGCAGCACGACGTCGAAGGCCTGAGAGCGCACGCGATCCAGGGCCTGTGGTCCATCGTCCGCGGTCGTCACCTCGTGTCCGTCGCGCTCGAGGCTGGTGGTGAGCATCAGGCGGGTGACGGGATCGTCGTCCACGACGAGCGCCGATGCTCGCTCGCTCATGCTCGCAGCTCCTCGCGGACGCTCTCCAGCTCCGCGCCGACGCGCCCGAGCTCCTGCTCGATCCGGCCGAGGAGCTCGGTCCCCCGGTCGAGCGTTCTCTCTTTCGCCGCGCTCTCGAGCTCGCGACAGAGCTCGACGAGCGCGAGCGCGCCGAAGGTGGCGGCGTTGGCCTTCATCGTGTGCGCCTCCCGCCGGACCTCGTCGACCTCGCCTCGCTTGAGCCCGCTCCGGAGCCTTCCGACCTGTTCGGGGATCTGGCCCAAGAACGCGTCGATCAGCGTGGCGACCGACTCGCCGCCCCCCCCGCCGAGCGAGGAGACAAGCCTGTGGATCACGCCGGCGTCGACGGGCGGGACCGGGTGCGGCGCGCCGGGGAGAGGGACGACGCGGCCCAGCGCCCCGGCGAGCTCCTCGATCCGGATGGGCTTGGCGAGGTAATCGTCCATGCCGGCCTGGATGCACAGCTCGCGCTCCCCCTGCATGGCGTTCGCCGTGACCGCGATGATGTGGGGCCGCCGATCTCGCGGCCACCTCGCGTGGATGCGCCGGGTTGCCTCGAGACCGTCCATCTCCGGCATCTCCACGTCCATGAGCACCGCGTCGTAGGGCTGACGCTCGAGCGCCTCGAGCGCCTCCACGCCGTTGGCGGCCACGTCTGCCCTATACCCCACCTTTCGGAGCATCAGCAGGACGAGCTGCTGGTTCACGGCGTTGTCCTCGACCACGAGGATCCGCAGCGGGACCCGGTCGGCGAGCCCATCGTCGGCGACGAGGGCCGACGAGAGGTCGCCCTGCTCGACCGCCCCGCCGAAGACCGCCATCAGCGCGTCGTGGAGCTGCGAGGGCTTGATCGGCTTGGTCAGGTAGGCAGCGAAGTCCACCGAGGACTGCTCGCCGCGGCCGAGCGAGGTCAGCATCACGAGCGGGAGCGCGCCGCTGTCGCGATGCCGCCGGATCTCGGTGGCAAGGGTGAGGCCGTCCATGTCGGGCATCTGCATGTCGAGGATCGCCACGTCGAAGGGATCGCCCCGGCGAACCCACTCCAGGGCCTGGGCGGGAGCCTCGGTCTCCCGGGCGAGCATGCCCCACGACTCCGCCTGCCGGACCAGGATGTGGCGGTTGGTGGCGTTGTCGTCGACGATCAGCACGCGCCGACCGGCGAGCAGCCCCGCTCGCTCGAAGCTCCGGACCGGCGCCGGGGCGGACTCGGCCTCGAGGGTGAAGTGGAACGTCGACCCCACCCCCACGTCGCTCTCGACCCACATCGTCCCGCCCATCAGGTCGGCCAGCCGCCTGCTGATCGCCAGCCCGAGCCCGGTACCCCCGTAGCGTCGCGTCGTCGAGGGATCCAGCTGGCTGAAGGACTCGAAGAGTCGGTCCAACCGGTCCCCGGGATGCCGATCCCCGTGTCGCGCACGGCGAAATGGATGCGATGTCGATCGCTCGCTTCGAGCCGCTCGGTCGCGACCGTCAGCACCACTTCGCCTCGCTCCGTGAACTTCACGGCGTTGTTCAGCAGGTTGATCAGGATCTGACGCAGCCGCGTGACGTCGCCGACGAGCGCTCCCGGCGCGTCCGGGTCGAGGTCGTAGGCGATGTCGAGGCCTTTCTTGAGCGCGCCCGCCGCCACCAGCTCCAGCGCGGATTCCACGCACTCGCGAAGGTCGAACGGGGCGCGGTCGAGGTCGAGCCTGCCCGCCTCGATCTTGGAGAAGTCGAGGATGTCGTTGATCACACCGAGGAGGGCGTCACCGCTGTTGCGGGTCACCTCCGCGTACTCGCGCTGCTCGGCCGACAGCTCCGTGTCGAGCAGGAGCCCCGTCATGCCGATCACCGCGTTCAATGGCGTGCGGATCTCGTGGCTCATCGTGGCGAGGAACGCGCTCTTGGCCTCGGTGGCCGCCTCGGCGCCCCTCCGCGCCTGTTGGAGCTCGCGGATATCGTGGTACAGGCCGTAGAGGCCGACGGCTTCTCCCCCGACGATGACCGGGGCCGAGAACATCTCAACGTCGAGCAGGGTCCCGTCCTTGTGCGTCCGCTGGGTGATGGCGTGCGCCACTTCACCCCTCATGCCTTGCTCCGTGTATGCCCGAGACTCCGCTCGCATCTCCGCGATCGTTGCCACGAGGTCATCGACGTCGCGGCCGATCGCCTCGACGGCAGTGAAGCCGAAAAGTCGCTCGGCTGCCGGGTTCCACGACGTGACCGTGCCGTCGGGAGTCATGAGAGCGATCGCCACCGGACTCGCCTCGACCAGCGCCTCGTAGTAGCGCTTCTGCCGCTGGATCTCGGTGACGTCGTGGTAGATGACCACGAACCCGACGCGCTCCTCGCTCACGACGACCGGCGCGGAGTACATCTGGACGTCGACGAGGGACCCGTCCTTCCGGGTCCGCCTGGAGGTACCCCCGACCCGCTCACCTCTCGCAGCCGCCTCGCTGTAGCCCAGCGCTTCCTGGTGGAGATCCGGCGTGGACGCGACCAGATCGTCGAGGTGGTTCCCGATCGCCTCGTCGGCCGGATATCCGAAGATGTTCTCTGCGCCGGGGTTCCAGGAGACCACCCTCGCCTCAAGGTCGGTGACCACGACGGCGGCCGGGCTGATCTCGAGCAGCGACTGGAAGTACCGCTTCTGCTCTTGGAGCTCGCTGATGTCGTGGTAGATGATGTAGAGGCCCTCACGCTTTCCACCCACACCCACCGGCGCGATGAGGAGCTGGACGTCGACCAGCGAGCCATCGCTCCGCGTCCGCTGGGTGATGGCATGGACGCGCTCACCGCGCGCAATGGCCTCGGCGAACCGGATCGCCTCGGCGTGAAGCTCCGGCCGAGCAGCAACGAGGTCGTCGGTCCGACGGCCCATGGCCTCCTTCGCGGAGTATCCGAAGAGCTTCTCGGCGGCGGGGTTCCACGAGAGGACCTTCGAGTCGAGCTCGATCACTATGGCGGTTGGACTGACCTCGAGGAGCGACTCGAAGTACCGCTTCTGTTCCTGGAGCTCGCTGACGTCGTGATAGAAGACGTGCTTCGCGACGAGCTCCCCGCCGACGGTGACCGGGCCGCCGACGACGTCGACGTCGACGAGCGACCCGTCCTTCCTGGTCCGCTGCGTGACCAGATGGGCCGTCGCGCCCTCCAAGGCGCCGCGGTCGAGCTCCTTGCCCTCCGCGTATAGGTCCGGCCGCCTCGACACGAGGTCGTCGATGTCCTCGCCGACGGCCTCTTCCGCCGCGTACCCGAACAGCCGCTCTGCCGCCGGGTTCCAGGACGTCACGACGTCGTTCAGGTCGGTGGTGACGATCGCCTCGGGGCTCACCTCGAGCAGCGCCTCGAAGAACCGCCGCTGGCGGTTCAGTTCGGTGATGTCGTGATAGATCGCGAAAGTCCCGACCGGCTCGCCCTCCGCGACTAGCGGGGCGGCCAGAAGCTCGACGTCGACGATGCTCCCGTCCTTCCGGGTGCGCCGGCTGATGGTCTGGACGTGCTCGCTGACCGCTACGCGCCGCCCGAACTCGTCGGCCTCGGCGTGCAGCTCGGCCGTCGTGGCGACGAGGTCGTCGAGGTTCCGCCCCGCCGCCTCCACCGCCGTGTACCCGAACAGGCGCTCCGCGGCCGGGTTCCACGACGCCACTCGGTTGTCGAGGTCCGTGATCACGATCGCCGTCGGGCTGATCTCGAGGACCGGCTGGAAGTGCTTCGTCTGCAGGCGAAGCTCGTCCTCGACCTCTCGCCCGGTGGATTCGTCGCTGCGTTCGCCTGGCTCGACCATGCCTCCCCGGCTCATTCTCGACACCGCGAAATGGGTTTGTCCAGGTCAGAGCCGGCCTTCGCCGGGTGAAGGGTTGCCCCATTCCCTGGATCCGGCGAACAAATCCCCACGCGGCCCCTCGGAGCGGGAACCAGTCCTGCCGCGCCTGGCGCTGCCCTTGGCCACACCGGCCCACCACACCCCCTGACCTGCAGCTTTGCTGTCACTACAGTGTTCCTTTCGCCCCCGCGGTGGAGGGATCGGGAGAGAGCGAGGAGTCGCCCGTCATCCACGTCCCCTCTGTGCGTTTGTATGACCTACCACCGCGTGGAGCGGTAGGCGGTTCCTCAGCGGGGGTCGGGACGGTCGAGGTTCCAGTGCCGGACCACCGAATACAGCCATTCCGAATCGCTCGACGGGGCCACCGCGAACCGGCCGATCGCGCGCTGGCCGCCTTCGTGATCGCTGTACAGGAGCTCGATCGCGAAGACGCGACGTGAGCGCACGGCTTCGAGCAGATCGTGGTACTCGGTGTCGCCGCGGTCACGGATCGCGGCCTGCCAGAACCCGGCGTCGTCACCGGGCACGTACAGGTCTCGCAGCTGCCGGCGAAACTCTTCCGGCTCGGCATGTTCGTGCGGTTGGTGCAGGTCCTCGAGCACGAGATGCCATCCGTGGATCACCGCGACGCCCGACCCCCCGTTGCGGACCGACATCGCCAGGTAGACGTTGTCATCGGACGTCTCGGCAACCGCTCCGGCGCCCGGAAGCCGTGCCCAATGCTCGTCGCCCCACATGATCTTCTGCGCGGCGTCCTCGAGCCGGGAGGGCATCAGCAGCGGACGGATCCCGATCTGCATCGAGTACTCGGCGACACGGGCCGCACGGTTCGCGGCCCTCACGGCCACGAACGTCGCGAGTGCCAGGACGAGCGTGCCGAACGCGGTGGCGAGCGAGGCGACGGTGGACCAGTCCGACATAACCTCAACCTACCGGAAGGCTTCACCCACCCCATTCGCGACGCCGGTCGCTCTGGACGGCCCGCGCCTCCCGCGGCATCATCAGCAGCCGAATGAACACTCCCCAAGGCGGGATCTTCGCGCTCGGAACCGCATCGCACGCCTACCTCGAGTTCGACGCGGTTGCCGAACGGAATCGACGGGACCTCGTCCGTGTCATCTCGTCGCTTCGCGAGCCGAGGACGACGATGGGTGGCGTCAACCTCGTGGCGGGATTCCGGCCGGAGCTCTGGCGAGAAGCCGCGCCCGGCGACGCGCCGGAAGCCGTTGAGGGGTTCAACGAGAGACCTCATCGGCGTCGAGGGCTACGTGATGCCCGCCACGCAGCACGACGCCGTGTTGTGGCTCTCGGGGAGCGCCTACGACGTGATCTTCGACATGGCACGCGAGGCGATCGCCGAGCTCGACCCTCTGGCTTCGCTGGCCGAGGAGACCTCCAGCTGGCCCTACCGACACGACCGCGACCTGACCGGCTTCATCGACGGGACCGAGAACCCCAGCCTGGTCGATGCCCCGGAGGTCGCCCTGATCCCCGAGGGACGTCTCGGAGCGGGCGGGACGATCCTGCTGCTGCAGAAGTGGGTCCACGATGCGGCGGCGTGGGAATCGCTGCCCGTCCCGCTGCAGGAGCGCGTGATGGGGCGGACGAAGCCGGACAGCATCGAGCTCGAAGACAGGGCTCCCGACTCCCACGTCGCGAGCACCGACCAGGAGCGGTTCGGCAAGATCTTCCGGCGCAACATGCCCTATGGCACCGTCACGAACCACGGCACGATGTTCGTGGGCTTCAGTTCCGAGCAGCGGCGGCTCTCCGCGATGCTCGAGAGCATGAGCGGTCTGGCCGGCGGCGTTCGCGACGCGCTCACTCGGTACTCGCGCCCGCTCACCGGCGCGTACTACTTCGTTCCCTCAACAGAGGCCTTGCGCGGACGCACCGAGGACGAGGTTGCTGGCGAAGTGTGAGGGATAGCCCCGATCGAGTCCCATCGAGCGCGACGAGGGAGGAGCGACATGCTGGAGATCCGACGGGACGCCGAGATCCACACCGAAGACGGCGGCTGGTTCACGGCGCGTTGGCACTTCTCGTTCGACCGCTACCGCGACCCCGCGCAGATGGGCATCGGGCCGCTCCGCGTGTTCAACGACGACCGGCTGGTGCCGGGCGCCGACTGGCCGATGCACCCGCACGCCGACATCGAGGGGCTCACCTACGTCGTCGAGGGCACGTTCGAGCACGCGGACTCGCTCGGAAAGAACGGTCGGCTCCAGCCCGGTGCCGTCCAGCGCATGACGCTCGGCTCCGGTGCCCGGCACTCGGAGCGCAACGGGTCGAGGACGGAGCCGATGCGGTTCCTGCAGTTCTGGATCCTGCCGGACACGCCCTCGCTTCCACCGAGCGTGGAGCAGCGCCAATTCACGCGCGAGGACCGGCACAACCGGATGCTTCGGGTGATCGGACCCGAGGGCGGCGACGTCGTCACCGTGCATCAGGACGCCTCGGTCCACGTCGCCTCGCTCGATCCCGGGGTCGGGGTCGATCACACGTACGATGCGGGTCGCGCCGGGTACCTGTACATGATCGTCGGCGCGGCGCAACTGAACGGCGGCGACAAGCTGGGGACCGGCGACGCGGTGAAAGCGTACGGGCCGGAACGGCTCCACGTTGATCCGGTCGAGGGGACCGAGCTGATCCTGATCGACGTACCTCAGCAGTACACACCCGTAGGCGTCTGGGCGAGGTGAGCAAAGCCGATCAAGCCGAGCCCCATTGACCCGCTGAACCGGATAGTCGAGCCCCACGCCCTTCTGACGTAGCCAACGGCACGCCGGCGAGGCAGAGCGAAAGGGCAGGCCCTCAGATGTGCCGGTGGGTACGATCACGGATCTCGAAGTCGATGGCCTCGAGGCTGTACCCGATGGTCTCGTGCACCGGGCAGTGCTCGGCAACCCGCCGGATCGCCTGCTCCCGGTCCCCACACTCGGCGTTGGGGAGATTGATGAGCACCTCGAGATTCATCAGGGAGGTGGGCTCCTCCTCTGCCTCCTCGAAGCTGACGTCGACACTCATCCCGGTCGCGTCAAGGCCCGTCCGCTCGCAGTAGCTGGCGACGAACGCGGCGACGCAGGAGCCCAGGGAGACCACGAAGAGCTCGAGCGGGGTCGGGCCCCGCCCCTTGCCACCCATGCTCGCCGAAACGTCGATGACCAAGCGGTGCCCACCGCTGACGGCCTCGAACCTCATGTCGCCGCTGTAGACCGTCGTGATCGTGGTCATCGCACCTCTCATCGACGACTCCATCCTCTGCCCGGGATGGCTGGAGGAACCGGGCTGAAGAGCCCCCCTCCCCAGGGAACCTCGCGGAGATTCGGTCCTCGCCGAAGGGGATCGTTCGGCCCTGGCCTGGACCCGCGTTCGAGCGACGATCGTGATGATGAGCACGAACCGGAGAAACCGAATTGAGGTGAGCACCCGATGAAGGAGTCGACCCGCTTGGAGCGCTGTGTCGAGTACATCAACTGCCAGCTGCAGCCGCCGAGTCATTCGAAGTCCGTAGCCAGCCAACCCAAGCGAGTGATCACCATCTCTCGCCAGGCCGGTGCCGGAGCTCATGCGGTCGCGGAGGAGCTAGTCGCGAGGCTCCAGCTCCAAGAACCGCCGGGTTCGCGTCCCTGGACGGTCTTCGACCGCAACCTCGTGGATCGGGTGCTGGAGGATCACGACCTGCCAAGCCGCCTGGCCGAGTTCATGCCCGAGGATCGGGTCTCCGAGATATCCGACACCATGGATGGGCTGTTCGGACTGCGTCCAGCGTCCTGGACGCTGGTGCGGAAGACGGCGGACACGATCCTGCGCCTGGCGGTCCTTGGAAACGTGATCCTGATCGGTCGCGGCGCCAATGTCATCGCCAGCAACCTGGATTACGCCCTCCACGTCCGACTTGTAGGTTCCGTGGAGCGCCGAGTCGAGCACGTCCAGACGTACCGGGAACTCGCCCCGCGAGCGGCAGCGGACTACGTCCATTCGGAAGATCTTGGGCGAAGGCGATACATCAAGAAGTTCTACAGCAAGAACGTCGACGACCCGCTCCTCTACCACCTGATCATCAACACGGACCGGATGTCCTACGCGGAGACCGCTCGAATGATCGCCGAGGCCGTGCGGAATGGCCCGGAGACCAAGGTGGCTTCGACGTTGGTCGAACGACTGCTCACCCCCGCGGTCGGCTGAGCGGCCGACTTCGAGCGGCTGGTGCAGCTCACGGTCGTCGACCTCGCCGCCACTCGCTCACCGAGATCATCCGGCCGCCCCCGACGGCGAGAAGCTCAGGAGATCCTCGCGATCGGAGCCCCCCGACACGGCGATCGCGATGACCTCGCCGATCCCCTTCGCGTAGAGCTTGTACTCGAGGGAATCGGGGGTGAGCGGCGTGAACTCCTTGATCAGCAACACATCGGTGAAGTGCCCGTACGGCACCTCGGCCTGCTCGTCGAGGCTGAGGACCGCAGCGTTGTCCTCCGCCTCGCCGGCGTAGAACTCCTGCCGGTAGGCCTGACCGACCTGCGGGTCGGCGGGCATGACCACGCCGGCCTCCGCGCCGTTCACGCCGGCCTCCCACGATCCTGCCGTGCTGACGACCACGCCGTTCTCGTACTCCTTGGTGTTCTCGCCCAGGTACCAGACGTTGCCGCACACGTCCTGCGCGTACCAGTCGAACGTGTTCTCGACCAGATCCCCGTGATCGGACACGGCATCGTGGACGACCGTGGCGGCGATGCCGAGGATTTGCCTCGTACGGGTCGTGACGGTCACCTTGACCTTCACGGCGTTCCCTTTCGGATCGCTCTCCCGGTAGACCCATCTGGCGCCCACGGCGAACGGCAGATAGGGATTGTCGATCTGAGCGACGAAGTCCGCCGGGTCCAGATTCGCCGGGTCGCCGCCCTGCGGGAGCGCGACGGGGCAGGCGCCGGCCGAGGCGATCCCGCCTGGCAGCACGCCGATGGCGATCGTGACCGCGACCACCAGTCCTGCGAGCTTGCGATTCATCGCGACCTCCTTCTCGGTCTTCTCCGGTTCTTCCGGCCGTGACCGCTCGAGTCGGCCATGGCTCCAAGGTTCAGGATGAGAGAGGGGCGATGAGAGGAAGATGAGTCGGGAATACGCACGAGCGCCGCGGCGATGCCGCGGCGCTCGGATGGTTCGTATTCGGTTCGGTCAGTCCTCGCCGGCTCCGTCCTGCTCGCCTGATCCGTCGTCGTCGGCCTCCTGCCCGATCACCTGGAAGCTCGCATCCAGGCTGACCTCGACCACGCTTCCGTCGTCCAGGCGGACCTCCACGCCGTAGGCGGCGCCGCCGTCGCCGATCTCGGAGTCGACCACCGTGCCGCCGCCCGTGTGCTCGAGCGCGGCCGCCGAGGCCTGCTCGAGGGCCGAACCGGTGAGCGGTTCGTCGTCCCCGGAGCTCGCGACGGCGAAGCCCGTGCCGCCGCCGATCACGGCCAGGGCGACGGCCCCGCCGGCGATCCATCTCGTCCTGCGCTCCATCGAGTGCCTCCTCTCGCCCAGGCTCTGACGAGGGTGTCCGAGGCTCGATGAGAGGACGATGAAGTGGAGCCGCGCTACGCCACCTCGACCGCGCCACGCATCCCCTGGTCCGCGTGGTACTTGCAGTGGAAGTCGACCTGACCCGAGTCGGGGAAGGTGATCTCGATCGTCGCCGTCCTTCCGATTCGACCTCCTCGTCCACCCCGAGCCCCTCCGAGGTGAACGAGTGCTCGTTCTGGCCCTCGTTGACCACGTCGAGCGTGATGGTCTCGCCGGCGGTGCCCTGGAGCACCGTGGGGCTCGAAGTAGAAGTCGTCCATCTCGAACTCGACCGAGGTCTCGCCCGAGACGTCCTTGGTGCCGTGGTCGTTCGCGTTCTGGCCGTCGATCGTGATCGTCCCGCCCTCGTCGTCGCCGCCGCACGAAGCGGCCACAAGCGCGAGGACGAGCATCAACCCGAGCAGGGCCCCGCGTCGCATCGCAACCTCCGTTTCCCGACAGTCAGCCGGGACTACGCACGAGTCGGGTCAGCGGATTCGTGCTCGTCGCAAAGGTCGGCGCCCGGGCGGCCCTAGACTCGCCCCATGGAACCGCTCCCGCTGATAGAGCGCGCCCCGACGGTGCAGGAGTACCGGCGCCTTCGAGAGGCCGTCGGATGGGGCGAGATGCCGGACGAGGGCCTGGCCGCTGGCCTTGCCAGCGCCCTGTACTCCTGCGTCGTCGTTCACGAGGGCGAGGCGATCGCGTGCGGTCGGGTGATCGGCGACGGGGGTATGTACTTCTACGTGCAGGACGTGATCGTGATCCCGGAGTACCACGGCCGAGGGCTCGGCGCGCAGGTCATGGAGGCCGTGATGGGCTATCTCGAGAGCGTCGCCAAGCCCGGCGCCTTCGTCGGGCTGATGGCCGCGGAGAACGCCGAGGGGTTCTACGAGAACTACGGCTTCCACCGGCGGCCCGATGACCGACCCGGCATGTTCCGCGTGTGGTGATGCGGAGACCCGGAGCACTCGCGATCGCCCTCGCCATCCTCGCACTCGCGGCCGCGACCTCGGGGCGAAGCGCCGAGACCGCTGGAGGGCAGATCGACGCTCGCCCGGTTCGAGCTCGGCCCCGCCACGCCGAGCGGGACGTGGGTGATCGGGGCGGCGGGCGACATCGCGTGCGACGCCGACCCGAACGGGCCCGCTGATCCCGAGTCCTGCCAGTACGACGACACGGCCGACCTGATCGTGAGAACCGGGCTGGACGAGGTTCTCTTGCTCGGCGACAACCAGTACGAGACCGGCGCGTACGGCGATTACCTCGACTACTTCGACCCCACCTGGGGCCGCGCGATCGAGAACCTCAGCCCGGTGCCCGGCAACCACGAGTACGCCACGGGCCCCAACGGCCGCCCCAAGGGCTACTTCCACTACTTCGGCGACGAGGTCCGGGGGCCGAAGCGGCTCGGGTTTTACTCGTTCGACCTCGGGGCCTGCCCGGACGACCCGTGCTGGCACCTGATCGCGCTCAACTCCGAGCTGTGCTTCGCCTCCGGCGGGTGCGGGCCCCCCGCCGACCCGGACGACCCCGGGACGGGCAACCGGATGTACACGTGGCTGAAGCACGACCTCGCGAACCATCCGGATTCCGAGTACCCGTGCACGCTCGCGTACTGGCACCATCCGCGGTTCTCGTTCTCGACCGGCAGCGGCGCGTCGACCCAGGTGCAGCCGCTGTGGGACCTGCTCTACGCGGCGAGCGCGGACGTCGTGCTGAACGGGCACTCGCACAACTACCAGCGATGGGAGCCGCAGGACCCGGCCGGCGTGCTCGACCCCGACCACGGGATCCGCGAGTTCGTCGTCGGCACGGGCGGCAGGAGCCACTACGCGATCCCGGCGGGAGCCGAGCCCGAAGCCCTCGTCGCGGCGCAGGCGGACGCGTTCGGTATCCTCGAGCTCACGCTGAAGGCGGAGGGCTACCGGTGGGCCTGGGTCACCGCGCGCGGCCAGCCCGAGTACGCCGACGCCTCCGACGGCAGCGTCGCGTGCGTCCGCGCTACCCCTTGACGCCGGTCAGCGTCACGCCCTCGACGAACACGCGCTGCGCGAGGAAGAACAACACGATCACCGGAATCATGAACAGCACCGACGCCGCCATCGTGAGGTTCCAGTCGACGTGGTACTGCCCTCGAAACTGCGAGAGCCCCAGCGACAACGTCCAGAGGTCGGGCTTCTCGATCAGGTAGAGGAGCGGCGAGAAGAAGTCGTTCCACGAGTAGAGGAACTGGAACAGCGCCACGGCCGCGATGGCCGGCTTCGCGAGCGGCACGATGACCCGCATCATGATCTGGAACTCGTTGGCCCCGTCGACGCGCGCGGCGTCGGAGAGCTCCTCGGGGATCGTGAGGAAGAACTGCCGCAGCAGGAAGATCGTGAAGGCGTCGCCGAAGAACAGCGGCACGACCAGCGGCTTGATCGACCCCACCCACCCGAATCGCACGAAGATGATGTACAGCGGCACGATCGTGACCTGGACCGGGAGCATCAGCGTCGACAGCACCAAGAGAAAGGTGACCTGCCGGCCGCGCCACCGCAGGCGCGACAGCGCGTAGGCGACCGGGACGCACGAGACGACCACGCCGATCGTGGCCAGCCCGGCGACGCGGAACGTGTTCCACGTGTACCGGAGCAGCGGGAGCTGCCGAAAGATGTCGGAGAAGTTGTTCCACTGGAAGGGTCGCGGCCAGATCGCCGGGGTCAGGGATTGGCTCCCCGACATCAGCGCCGTGAGCACGATGAACATCACGGGGAGCAGGAACACCGCCGAGAGCGCGATCAGCACGGTGTGGTTCGCGACGTTCATCAGGAATCGGCGTCGACGAACCTCCGGCGGCTCGGAGCGCCGGGCGATCGGCTCGGCCCCCGGGGAGCGCGGCCGGACGGCGGTGCCGACGGCTATCGGAACCCACCTCCCTGGTAGTGCACCCAGCGCTTCGAGGAACGGATCAGCAGCACGGTGCAGCCGAGCGTGAGCAACAGCAGCATCCAGGCCATCGCCGACGCGTAGCCCATGCGGAAGTACGAGAACCCCTGCTGGTACAGGTAGAGCGAGTAGAACATCATGGATCCCTGCGGGCTCCCGACGTTGGCCGCGGCCGCCCCCGTCGGCTGGCCCGCGACGGTGATGCTCGCCACGTACGCCTGCGTGAAGTACTGGAACCCGGCGATCACGCCGATCACCAGCGAGAAGAACAGCACGGGCGAGATGGACGGCAGCGTGACGTACCAGAACTTCTGCCGTGGGGTCGCGCCCTCGATGTCCGCGGCCTCGTAGAGCTGACGCGGCACGTCGAGCAGGCCGGCCAGGTAGATGATCATCGTCTGGCCGACGCCCCACAGGCCGAGGAACAGCAGCCCCCACTTCGACCAGAACGGATCCAGGAACCACAGCGGGGGGTTCTTGATCCCCAGACCCGACAGCAGCTGGTTCACGGGGCCGGTGGCCGGGTTGAAGATCACGAAGAAGGCGAGCGCGGCGGCGACCGCGGGCGCCATCGTGGGAAGGAAGAAGATCGTCCGGTAGACCTTGACGCCGCGGCGCGGCCGCGTGAGCAGCACGGCGGTGATGAGCGCGGTCGTCATCTGGAGCGGCACGCCGATGCCGATCATCCAGAGCGTGTTACGCATCGCCTGCCAGAAGACCGGGTCCTTGGTGAACATGAACCGGTAGTTGTCGAGCCCGACGATCCGGGGCGGGGAGAGCAGGTCGTAGTTGGTGAACGAGTAGTACAGGCTCGCGAGCGCCGGATAGACGATGAAGACGGAGAACCCGACGATCCACGGCGACAGGAACAGCACCACCGTGAGGTACCGCCTGCGCGTGGCGCGGCGGGTCGCCGGCCTCCTCGTCGGGAGAGGCCGGCGGCCCGCCGCCGCGGTCAGGGTCTGGGCGATCCCGCCACCGTCCTCACGTCGCCGATGCGATCTGGTCGTCGATCTGCTGCGCGAGCTGCTCGAGACCGGCCTGGAGGTCGGTGACGTCGCCGGCCTGCCAGTCCTCCGCGAAGTCGGAGACCATGTTCTGGTCGGCCGAGCCGATGATGCTCATGTCCTTGTAGTGGGACTCCGGGTGCCCGAACACGTCGAGGAACGTCTGGAACTGCGCGGGCAGCGACAGGTCCGAGGACTCGAGCGCGGCGTTGGTCGTCGGGACGTTCCCGATCGCGTTCGCGGCGCCGACCAGGGAGTCCGTGTCCGTCGCCATGAACGAGACCAGCAGCCAGGCCTCGTTCGGGTGCGCCGAGCCACGCGGGATCCCGATGATCGTCCCGCCGACGCGGCCGATGCCGTAGGTGTCGGCCTTGTCGTCCGGAACCGGGAAGGGCGCGGTCCCGTAGTTCAGGTCGGGGGTGCCGTTCTTGATGAACGCGGTTCGCCACTCGCCGTCGATCATCATCGCGATCTTCCCGCGCTGGAAGTCCTGGCTCGCCTCGCCCCACTCGTTGCCGGCCGCGGCGACGAACTTCCGCAGGTTGTCGGCGCCGTAGAAGTCGACGAGCTCCTTCTGCCACTCGAACATCGCGACCCAGTCGGGGTCACTGCCGACGGCCGAGGTTCCGTCGTCGTTGTACCAGTCCGCGTCGTAGCTGATCGACAGGTCCAGCGGGACCATCTCGTAGTAGCCGAACCACGGAACGAAGCCCGCGCGCTTGATCGAGCCGTCGGCGTTGAAGACCGTGAGGTCCTTGGCCATCTGGGTCAGCTCGGAGAGCGTCGTCGGCGGCTCGGTGATGCCCGCCTCGTCGAACATGTCCTGGTTGTAGTACAGGCCCGTCGCGTCCGTGAGGAACGGGAACGCGCACCGCTTTCCGCCGTACCCCGTGTACCGGGCGACCGAGGGTGGGAACTGGGTGTCGTCGAAGCCCGAGGCCTCCATGTACGGCGTCAGGTCCTGCCACGCCTCCGTGTCGCAGAACGCCGCGAGGTCGTCGAGCGACCACGACATCACCGCGTCCGGCGGGTTGCCCGCCCGGATCGCCGACAGGGTCACCTGGTCGTCCTCGACGCCGGTCGTCACGTTCACCGTGATCCACGGGTACTGCTCCTCGAACCGGTCGAAGACCTGCTGGACCCCCGCCACCTCGTGCTCGGCGCTGAACGGGATCCACATGTCGATCGTGACCGGCTCCTGGTTCTCGGCGGGCCCCGTCGGCGCACCGACGTCGACGGACGGCTCGCTCTCGCCTCCGCCGGCCGTGCAGGCCGCGGCGATCAGTCCGAACGCCGCCAGCAGGATCATCAGGCGCTTCATCTGGCCCCCTTCCTTCGTTGATCTGGTCCTCTCACGTCGTCCTCCCTTGTGCCACCCAATGGGTCCGTCACGTGGCCACGACTCCCCGGATTCGGGTGAACAGCAGGTCCTGCGCGGCCTGGAGCGCCATCCACACGGCGCCGAGCACGACCGCCTCCTCGCCGAGCGGCGAGATCTCCAGGCGGGTCGCGAACGGCGTGATCTGCCGCAGCGCGTACGCCACCGGCTCGAGCAGCAGGTCGCCGTTGCGGCCGATCCCCCCGCCGAGGATCACGAGCTCGGGATCCACGATCGGGACGATGGCCGCGATCGCGAGCGCGATCCGGTCGGCCTCGAGCGCGACCACCCGGAGCGCGGTTCGATCGCCGCGGCGAGCGGCCGCGAACACGTTCCGGGCCGACAGCGGCGGCTTCATCCCGAGCTTCCGGGCGGCCGCCACCACGCCCGAGGCGCCCGCGTCCGTGTCGAGCGCGCCGCGCCTCCGCAGCGCCGGGTCCCGGGGGTCGCCGCCGATGGGCAGGTAGCCGACCTCGCCGGCCGAGCCCGTCTGTCCCCGGTACAGCTCGCCGCCGAGCACCAGGCCCGCGCCGACCCCGGTCCCGACGTGCAGGTACACGAAGTTCGAGACGTCCTTGCCGAGCCCGAGCCACTGCTCGCCGAGCGCCGCGAGGTTCACGTCGTTCTCGAACCCGACCTTGGTCCCCAGCACCTCCTGGACCGCCTGGACGAGCCCCGTCCGCCCCCACCCGGGGAGGGCGTGCGCGAGGGCGACGTGACCGTTCTCCGGGTCGAACACGCCGGGGCTGCCGACCGTCGCGAACGTGACCTGTCCCCACTTCACGCCGGCCTCGGAGGCGACTCCGTGTGCGATGTCGCCGATCTGCGAGATCAGCGTCGCCTGGCTCCGGACGCGGGCACGCTCATCCCGGCGCGCCACGATGTCGCCGGACAGGTTGGCGATCGCCGCCCGGACGAAGTCGCGGCCGACGTCGAGGCCGACGACCCAGCCGGCACGCGGGTTCAGCTCGTACAGGACGGCGGCCGGGCCCCGGCTGCCGCTCGAACGCCCGGCCTCGCGGACGAGCCCGGCCTCGAGCAGCGCGGCGAGCGCCTGGGACACCGTCGGCTTGGACAGGTCGCTGTCGCGGGCGATCTGCGCCCGGGACACCGGTCCCATCTGGCGCACGAACTCGAGCACCGTGCGCTCGTTGATGGCCTTCAGCAGGCTCGGCGTCCCCGCGGCGAACGTCTGGTCGGCCGTCGCGCCCCCTCTCGATCCTCGAACGGACCTCTTCGCGACTCGTTTGTGTTTGGAAACTTTCCTAACTATTGGGGGATGCTACGCTCGCCCCCCGACCAGCGTCAAGACAGGGGGCACGAGGATCCAGATGACCAGAGACGCCCGACAGCCAGAGGACGTGGCCCGTCCGAGAGCCCCGTACAGCCCGGTCGTGCTCGGTGGCGACCTCGTCTTCACGGCGGGGCAGGTGGCGTTCGACGAGACGGGAGCCCTCGTCCCGGGCGGGATCGAGGAACAGACGGACCGGGTCCTGGACAACGTCGAGCGATGTCTCGCCGCGGCCGGGTGCACGACGGACGACGTGCTGAAGGTGACCGCCTTCCTGTCCGACCTCGGCGACTTCGCGGCGTTCAACCGCGTCTACGCGGAGCGGTTCCGGCAGCCGTATCCGGCGCGTTCGACCGTCGGCGTGCGCCTGGCCGAGGGCCTGCTCGTCGAGGTCGAGGTCATCGCCCGCCGGCCCGCGTCCTGACCGCTCCGGTCTCGGTCAGAAGAACGTCGCGACGGCGTCCACGACCCGGTCCTCGTCGTCGAGCACCGGGATCACCCGCCATCGGTCGAACGCCGTACAGGGGTGCGAGATCCCGCACATCACGAGATCGCCCTCGTCGAGCGGGACGCTCGGCTCCAGCCGGCAGTACGCGTGCTGGTCGTTCAGCGACGTGACCTCGACCCGACCTCCGACCTCGTCGGTCGCCCCGTCCGCGTGGCGGACGAGCAGCGGGCGCGGGTACCCCTGGTCGAAGGGAACGTCTCGCCGCCCGAGCCCGACGAGCGCGAGCCCCGGCTCGGGGCGCGAGAGCACGGCCCCCCACGCCTCGAGCGCCGAGTGGAACCGGCCCTCGACCTCCGCCCTCGCGAACGGCGACGAGCGCTCGTAGAACCCCGCGTCGTGCGCGAGGTAGCAGCCCGACCGCAGCACGACGCGAACCTCGCCCCCCGCCGGCCATCCCGACGCGAGTCGTTCGGTCACGAGATCGAAATAGAGGCTGCCTCCTGCCGTCACGATCGCCGGGCCGCGGACCAGGCCCTCCGAGAGCAGGCGCAGGGCAAGCACGCGGAGCGTGTCGAGGTACGCCCGCACCGCCTCGAGGCTCGCCGGTTCTCGGTCGTGCGCGATCGTCCCCTCGTAGCCGGCGACGCCGGCGAGCTCCAGGACCCCCGACCCGGAAACGGAACGGGCGATCTCGGCCGCCTCCTCCGGATCCCGGCAACCGGTTCGGCCGTCGGCGTGACCGAGCTCGATGAGGACCGGCAGCGGACGCGGCGCGGCCGCCTCACGCAGACCGCGCTCGAGGAGCTCGACCCCCCGCGCCGAGTCCACGTAGCAGACGAGCTCGTTGGCCTCGTCCGCGAGATCGGCCGCGGCCCAGCGGATCGAGCCGGCGTCCGTCAACTCGTTCGCGACGAGGACCCGACGGACGCCGAAGGCCCGCATCGCCCGCGCCTGCACCGCCGTGGCGGCGGTGATGCCCCACGCCCCGGCGTCGAGCTGCATCCGCCACAGCTGCGGCGCCATCGTCGTCTTCCCGTGCGGCGCAAGGAGCACGCCGGCGCGCTCGCAGTACCGCGCCATGAGCGCGAGGTTGTGTTCGAGCGCCGAGCGCCGGAGCACCAGGACCGGCGGCTGGAGGTCGCCGAGCGTCCAGCCTCGCGCACCGACGTCCCGCTAGCGGGACCGAACCCGAGACGGGCGGGAAGCCCTTCGTCGTCGCGTCGACGCGAACGCCCTCCAACGCCGCCGCGTTCACGCGAAGCGCGGCAGGTGGGTGCGGTTCGCCGACAGGATCGCCTCGAGGAGCCCGGAGGCCGTCGGGTAGTCCGGCACGAGTGGGTTCGACAGGAGCGCCTTCAGCGCGAGCGCCCGGTCACCGCTCGTCGCGGCCGCGATCGTCAGCCGTTCGTACGCCTTCGCGTGCTGGACCAGCCCGAGCATCTCCGGACCGAGCGGCGCGACCGGCAGCGGGTACGCGCCGTCGCCCTCGATCCGCGCCGAGACCTCGACGACGTCGTCCGCCGGCAGGCCGGGGATCGCGCCGTCGTTGCGGACGTTCACGACCTGCACGTCGCCCGTCCCGGCGGCGAGCGAGGCGACGAGCTGAGCGGCCGCCTCGCTGTAGTACGCGCCGCCCCGCCGCTCCAGGAGCGCGGGCTTGCTGGCCAGGTCGGGGTCCCGGTACATCTCGAGGAGCTCGGCCTCGATCTCCATGACCTCCTCGGCCCTCGTCTTCCCTTCGCGCTGGTGCTCGAGGACGTCGCCGGTCAGGTAGTAGTAGCGGAGGTAGTAGGAAGGGATCGCCCCGAGCATCCGAATGAGCTCGGCCGGCATGTCGACCTCGTCCGCGATGGCGGCGAGGTCGGCCTCCAGAAGCCCGGGGAGGCGGTCGACCCCGTCGACGAGCACCGCCCGTTCCCAGGACAGGTGGTTCAGCCCGACGTGCTCGAGCTGGACGCGTTCGGGCTCGACGCCGAGGCGCGCGGCGAGGCGCCGCTGGAAGTTGATCGCGACGTTGCACAGGCCGATCGCGCGATGGCCCTCGTCGAGCAGCGCCTGCGTGACGAGCCCGGTCGGGTTCGTGAAGTCGAGCAACCAGGCGCCCGGAGCGCCCCTGCGGGCGACGAGGTCCGCGAGCTCGAGCACTACCGGCACGGTCCGAAGCGCCTTCGCGAACCCGCCGGGCCCGGTGGTCTCCTGCCCGACGCAGCCGAACCGCGGCGGGATCGTCTCGTCGAGCAGGCGCGCGGCCTGGCCGCCGATCCGAAGCTGGACGATCACGAACGCGGCGCCGTCGACGGCCTCGTCGCGATCGCCGGTGAGGACCACGCGCCCGCCGTAGCCGGCGCGCTCGAGCATCCGGCCGGCGAGGCCACCGACGATCTGGAGGCGCTCGGGATCGACGTCGAGGAGCGCGAGCTCGTCGATCGGGAAGCGGTCGGCGCGCCGTACGAAACCCTCGACGAGCTCGGGCGTGTAGGTGCTGCCCGCCCCGACGACGACGACCTTCACACCCATCGCGGGGCATCGTACACTCCACCCGATGAAATGGTTAGGAAAGTTTCCTGACCCATTCCTCGCCGAGATCGCGGGGCAGCCGGACGCCCTCCGGAGGGCGGCGGACGCCCTGGCGGAACAGCTACCGGCGCTCGAGGCGCTCGCCGATCGCGCGGCTCGCGGCGGCCTCGCCCTCTTCACGGGGATGGGGAGCTCCTACGACGCCTGCTACCCGGCCGTGAACGAGCTGGCCGCGCGCGGCATCCTGGCCGCGCACGTCGACACGGCCGAGCTGCTGCACTTCCGCTCGCACGCCCTGTCGTCCTCGACCGTGCTCGTGGTCGTGAGCCAGTCGGGCGAGAGCGCGGAGGTCGTCCACCTGGCCGCGTCGTTGGCGGGACGACCCGACCGGCCCGTCGTGCTCTCGATCACGAACGGGCTGGACAACGACCTGGCCCGGCGTGCCGACCTGCGGCTCGACACGCGTGCGGGGACCGAGACCGGCCCCTCCACGATGACGTTCGCGGCGTCGATCGCCCAGCTCGCGGCCGTCGCGGGCATCCTGGCCGGGGAGGCTCCATCCGCGGCGATCGAACGAGCCCGCGTCTCGGCGAGGGCGGCGGCGACCGCCATCGAGCGGATCCTCCTGGATGACGAACGAACCGCGGACCTGCTTGCGAACGCGGTGCGCGGCCGCGAGGTCGTCGCCGTGCTCGCCCGTGGCCCGGCGCGCGCCGCCGCCGAGATGGGTGCGCTGACGTTGAAGGAGAGTGGCGTGATGGCCGAGTCGTTCGCCACCGCCGCCTTCCGTCACGGTCCGTTCGAGCTCGCCGGCCCCGACTTGGCCGCGATCGTCGTGGCGACCGAGCCCGAGACGACAGCCCTGGACCTCGGGCTTGCGGCCGATCTGGTCCGAGCCGGCGCGTCCGTGGCGGTCCTGGCTCCCGAAGGGGCGACGTCGGCAGGCGCGCTCACGATCTCGGTCGCGCCCGTGGATCGGCTGCTCGGATCGGCCGTGTCGATCGTCCCCATCCAGCTGCTCGCCCGGCGACTCGCGGCCGAGCTCGGCCGCGCGCCCGGCACGTACACGCGCGCCTCGAAGGTGACGACCCGTGAGTGAGCGGCCCCGCGTGGCGCTGACCTTCGACGCCGAGCATCCCGATCGGCCCAACGCCCCACCCGGCGCCGCCGAGCGGATCCTCGACGCCCTGGGCGAGGCAGGCGTTCGCGCCACGTTCTTCATCCAGTCCCGATGGGCGACGGCGAATCCCGACCTCTCGCGACGGATCGCCGACGACGGCCATCTCGTGGGGAACCACTCGACCTACCACGCCCGCCTGACGCTCCTATCGGACGAGGGCATCCGCGCGGACGTCGCCGGTGCGGGCGAGACGATCGCGACGATCACGGGTGCGGAGCCTCTCCCTTGGTTCCGCTGCCCCTTCGGCGACGGCCACGACGACCCGCGGGTGCTCGAGGCGCTTTCGGCCCTTGGCTACCGCAACGTCCACTGGCACGTCGAGGCCCAGGATTGGGAACCCTGGCGCACCGGCGACGACGTCGCGGGGGATTCCGTCGAGGGCGCGATCGCCCACGGCGACGGCGCCGTCGTCCTGCTCCACACGTGGCCCGGCGGGACCGCGGACGCGGTGCCGATCGCGCTCGCCGCCTTCGCGAGGGCCGGCGTATCGTTCGTCACCGTCGACGAGCTGGAGGTCCTGCCGTGAGCCGACCGGCGCTGATCGCGATCGACGGGGGCGGCTCCAAGACCGATGCCGTCGCGATCGCGCGCGACGGCTCGGTCCTCGCCTGCACGCGCGTGCTCCTCGCCGACGGCAACGGCCGAGAGCCCCGTCACCTCGGGGCCGTCGCGACGGCGGTCGAGGCCCTGTGCCGAGACGCCGGGCTCGATCCGGATCGCCGGCCCCTGGCCTCCATCGGCGTCTTCTGCCTCGCGGGGGCCGACCTGCCGGTCGACGATCGGCGGATCCTGCGGTGGCTCGAGCGTCGCGGGTGGACCACGGACCTGCTGCTCCGCAACGACACGTTCGCGGTCCTTCGCGCGGGCACCGATCGCACCTGGGGCGTGGGCGTGGTGTGCGGCTTCGGCACCAACTGCTCGGCCGTCGCTCCGTCGGGGAGGACGTACCGTCTCCCCGCCCTGGGCTCGATCGCGGGCGACTGGGGAGGCGGATCGGACATCGGCGAGGCGGCGCTGTGGCACGCGCTCCGCTCCGAGGACGGCCGGGGAGGACGCACCACGCTCGCGACGAGCGTCCCGGCGCACTTCGGCCTTCGCCGGCCACGTCACGTGATGGAGGCCATGTACTTCGGCAGGCTGGACCACGGGCGCGTCTCCGAGCTCCCGCCGCTCGTGTTCGATGCGGCCGAGAGCGGGGACCAGATCGCCCGCTCGATCGTCGACCGCCAGGCGGACGAGGTGGTGACGATGGCCGGCACCGCGATGCGCCGGCTCAGGATGACCGACCTCGACGTGAACGTCGTGCTCGGCGGGGGTATCTTCCGAAACCGGTTCGCCCCGTTCTTCGAGCGGATCGAGCACGGCATCGAGGCCGTCGCTCCGCGGGCGACCGTGACCGTGCTGTCGGCCCCGCCGGTGGTGGGCGCCGCGCTCCTGGGGCTCGACCGGCTCGGGGCATCGCGCGCGGCGAAGGCACGCGTGCGAGAGAGCCTGAACGACGAGCTGCTCGGAACACGACGGCGGTAGGAGGACACCATGTCGGAGATCGTCCTGGACGGCGTCACCAAGGTCTTCGGCAGCGACGTCGTCGCAGTCGACGACGTCTCGCTCGAGATCGGCGACGGCGAGTTCATGGTGCTCGTCGGGCCCTCGGGATGCGGCAAGTCGACGATCCTGCGAATCCTGGCGGGACTCGAGGAGGTGACCGCCGGCGAGGTCTACATCGGCGGCCGCCAGGTCACCGACCTCCCGCCGAAGCGACGGGACATCGCGATGGTGTTCCAGAACTACGCGCTGTATCCCCACATGACCGTCGAGCAGAACCTCGGGTTCGGCCTGAAGCTGCGCAAGACCCCGAAACAGGACCGCGATCGCCGTGTCCTCGACGTTGCCCGGATCCTCGGCCTCGACGCTCTGATGCAGCGCAAGCCGGCCGAGCTGTCCGGCGGTCAGCGGCAGCGGGTCGCGATGGGCCGGGCGATGGTCCGAGAGCCCGAGGCCTTCCTCATGGACGAGCCCCTGTCAAACCTCGACGCGAAGCTGCGCGTCCAGATGCGTGCGCAGTTCGCGAAGCTCCATGCGCGCCTGCGCACCACGACCGTCTTCGTCACCCACGACCAGGTCGAGGCCATGACCCTGGGCCAACGGGTCGCCGTCCTGCGCGACGGGGTCCTCCAGCAGGTCGACACACCGCAGCGTCTCTACGAAAGACCCACCAACCTGTTCGTGGCCGCGTTCATCGGCTCGCCGCCGATGAACCTGGTGGGCGCCCGCGTCGACGAGGGCACGGTGGCGTTCGCCGGCTTCGAGATCGCCCTGCCCACCGACCGCGACGTGGACGCGCTCGACGGGCGCGAGGTGATCCTCGGGATTCGTCCTCCGGATCTCGAAGACGCCGACGTGTGGTCCGGGCAGGACCTCCCGACGATCGAGGTCAAGGCGGAGGTCACGGAGGAGCTCGGGTCCGAGGTGAACGTCCTGTTCTCGATCGACGCCCCGCCCGTCGAGACGCACGAGACGCTCGCCGCGACCGAAGAAGAGCGGGACGAGATCCCCCTTCTGGCCGAGGAGCCCCGCGCCGTCTTCTGCGCGAGCGTCGACCCGAGGACCGCATGCCGGCCCGGGAGCACGATCCGGCTCACCGTCGACCCGCGGAGGTTCCATTTCTTCGATCCCGAGACGGGGCTCGCACTGGGGGCGGACCGCGGGGCGGTGGCCGTAGACTCGACCCCGTGAGATCACTGGAGGGCTTCTCAGACCCGTTCCTCGCCGAGATCGCCGGCCAGCCGGACGCGATGCGCCGTGCGGCGGCGGCGCTGGTCGACCAGCGCGACCATCTGGATCGGATCCGGGAGGCGGGCGCCGCCTCCCGCACGATCGTCTTCACCGGGATGGGGAGCTCCTACGACGCCTGCTACCCCGCCGTGAACGATCTCGCCGGACGCGGCGTACCGGCGATCCTGGTCGATACCGCGGAGCTCCTGCACTTTCGCCGGCCGATCCTGAACGCGCAGACGCTCGCGGTGATCGTGAGCCAGTCCGGCGAGAGCGCCGAGATCGTCAAGCTCGCGATCGAGATCGCCAAGCAGCGCCTGCGGCCGTTCGTCGTCTCCATCACCAACGGCCTCGGGAGCGATCTCGCGCGCCGGGCGGACGTCCGGATCGACACGTGGGCGGGCGAGGAGCGCGGGCCGTCCACGATGACCTTCGCCGCGGCAATGGCCACCCTGTCCGGCATCGCCCGTCTCCTGGCCGGTGACAGCGTGGAGACCGCCGTCGACCGGACCCGGACGGCCGCCGAGGGGGCCGCGCTCTCCGCCGAGCGGCTGCTCGAGGACGCCCAGGCCGTTGCCGCCGATCTCGAGGCCTGGCACGGCGAACGCGACGTGATGGCGCTCATCGGGCGGGGGCCCGCGCGCGCCGCCGCCGAGATGGGCGCGCTCGTGCTGAAGGAGTCCGGCGTGATGGCGGAGTCGTTCGAGGCCGGTGCGTTCCGCCACGGCCCGCTCGAGCTCGCCGGCCCGGGAATGACCGCCATCGTCATGGCCACCGAGCCCGAGACCCGGCGGCTGGACCTCGGCCTGGCCGCGGACCTCGTCGAGACGGGGGCGAACGTCCTGGTTGTCACCCCGGACGGCGAGGCCCCCAAGGGGGCCCGCCCGGTCGCGACGGGTTACCTCGACCGCGCGCTGCTCTCGGCCGTCTCGATCGTTCCGGTACAGCTGCTGGCATGGAAGCTCGCGCAGACGCGAGGGCGAACCCCGGGGCAGTACACGCGCGCGTCGAAGATCACGACTCGGGAATAGCTCGGGGGCTCGACCACCCGAGCCTCCCCCGGTCGCCCCACCCGTTCGGGAGCCAGGCGTCGACCGAGGTGCCGCGGCCCCGCCGGCTGTCGATCCGGAGCCAACCGCCGGCGAGCTCGGCCCGCTCGATCATCGCGGCGAGCCCGATATGGCCCGGGTGCGGCTGGTCGGCGACGGAGACGTCGAAGCCGTCGCCGTCGTCCTCGACCCGGAGCCGGATGCCGTCCTCCTCCGAGGTCACCGTCACCGTGACGTGCAACGCGCGCGCGTGCTTCCGCGCGTTCGTGATCGCTTCCTGGGCGATCCGGAAGACCACCGCCCCGAGATCCGCCGGCGGCTCGAAGGCGAGGGTGCCCTTCACCACGACCTCGGGGCCCTCGACCGCCGACGCGTAGGACCGCAATGCCGTGACGACGCCGTCGCGATCGAGGGAGGGCGGTCTGAGCTCGAACAGCAGGTGCCGGAGCCGCCGCACCGCGTCCTGGAGCGTCTCGCTCAGCCGCTCCACCTGTGCGCGAAGCTCCGGATCCCCGAGCCTGTGGGCGAGCTCCTGAGCCTGGAGATCGGCGGCCGTCATCACCTGGATCGAGTCGTCGTGGATGTCGGAGGCGATCCGGCGCCGCTCCTCTTCCTGGGCTCGCTCCAGCCGCATCAGCAGGCGCCGGCGGTCCTCCAGCATGCCCTCGACGAGGCTCCGATAGCCCTCGTCGGACTCGCTGAGGCCCTGCGCGAACGCCGGCGTGATCCGGACGCGACTCATAGCTTGTAGCCGAACCTTCGAAGGAGGTCCCGTCGCTCGGCCGCGTCGTCGTCGGTCTCGACGCCCCCCGGAGACGACCCGTCGATCACGCCGAGCACGCCCCGACCCTGCTCGGTCTGGGCGACGACCACCTCGAGCGGGTTCGCCGTCGCGCAGTAGACCCGGCAGACCTCGGGCACCGTCTTCACGGCGTTCAGCACGCTGATCGGGAACGCCTCCTTGATGGCGATCACGAACACGTGCCCGGCGCCGATCACCTGCGCGCCCGCGACGGCGACGGAGACAAGCTCGTCGTCGTTTCCGCTCCGCCGAACGAGGCATGGGCCGCTCGCCTCGTTGAACGCGATCCCAAACCGCATCCCCGGGACATGAACGCACGCCTCGTGCAGGTCCTCGACGGTCTTGATGAAGTGCGATTGGCCCACGATCACGTTGCAGTCGTCCGGCTTGTCCAGCCGGACGGTGGCGATCTCCACGCGGGCCACCTCCGTCGATCGGAACGGGTCGATCAGACAAACGTCTCGAGCTTGGAGACTAGCCCGCCCAGGAGCGAGATTCGAGGAACCACGCTCGTCAGATCGAGCCATTCCTTCGGCCCGTGGTCGTCGCCTCCGACCGGCCCGAGCCCGTCAAGGGTGGGAACCCCCGCGGCCGACGTCGTGTTCGCGTCCGACGCGCCGCCGGTCGACGCGTCCCGGAGATCGAAGCCGAGCTCGGCAGCCACGCTGATCGCCAGAGCCGCGAGCCGAGCGCCTCCCTCCTTCTTCTCCATCGGGCGGTGCCACCCCTCACCGGTCACGCTTGCGCTGACGTCGGGGACGGTGTGGTCGTTCGCGATGCGCTGGATCTCGGCCTCCGCCGCCTCGAGCGTCTTCTCCTTGGGCGAGCGCAGGTCGACCTCGATCGTGCAGCGCTCGGCCACCACGTTGGTTCGCGTCCCACCGTGCACGAGGCCAACGTTCACCGTGACACCCGGCCATCGGTTGTTCAGCGCCTGGAGGGCGATGGTCTTGTGGGCGGCCTCCAGGATCGCGCTCCGGCCGCGCTCGGGCTCCACGCCCGCGTGCGCGGCACGCCCGACGATCTCGATCCGATAGCCGGAGACCCCCTTGCGAGACGACACGACGTCGCCGTTCTCGCGCGCGCCCTCGAGCACGATGGCGACGTCGGCCTCCGCCGCCTCGGCCCGGATCACCTCGCTAGACCACGGCGACCCGATCTCCTCGTCCGGGTTGCAGATGTAGGTGACGCGCCCGAACCCGTCGAACCCGGCGTCCTGGAGCACCTCGACGGCGAAGAACCCGGTCAGGAGCCCACCCTTCATGTCGTAGACCCCGGGGCCGAGCGCGCGATCGCCCTCGATCCGGAACGGGCGCTCGGCGACGGTACCCGGATCGAAGACCGTGTCCGTGTGCCCGATCATGAGCACCCGCGGCCCGCCCGAACCCTCGATGCGCCCGATGACGAGGTCGCCGAGCCTGGGCTCATCGTCGCTCGGCTCGTGGGCGCGACGCTCGCACCGTCCATCCCCGCGTTGCGAATCGCTCCTCGCAGAGGTCGGCGATCTCGTTCACGCCGTCGGGCGTGTAGGAGCCGCAGTCGACGTTCACCATCCGCTCGAGCGCCGCGACGAAGTCCTCGTAGCGACCGGCGGCGATCTCTTCGAGCTCGTGCATGTCCATCGGGGGCGAAGTATACGGAGCGGTGGCAGCTAGCCGTCGAGCGGGATCGCGGTCCAAACGTGTGCGTTCTCGTTGTCCCCCTCGTCCGTCACCCCGAAGCCGAGCAGCGCGATCTGATGGTGCCCGTACCTCAGCAACGCTCGCAGGCTCTGATCACCTCTGCCGCCGAGGGCGATGACGGTGGAATCGAGCGGACCGGCCGTTTGCCAGGTGATGCCGTCCGTGGAGACCCAGACGCCCGCGTCGTTGTCGACGAGGCCGACGCGCGTGCCGGCCGCAACGAACGCCCCTTGGTAGGTCACGACCGCCCTCATCACCTGCCGGCCGGGCGCTTCCAGCTTCCCCTCCTCCGACGTCACCTGATCCCACATACGACCGTCGCTCGAGATCCACACCGCGGCGTCCGCGTCGGGAGCCGAGCCCGCGTCGCATCGATCCTGCGCGTCCCGACATCCCACCGCGACGAGCGGCAGGTCACCGCCCGCCAGCGACGTCCAGCATGACCTCCTCGCCGGGCTCCACAAGTGAGGAAGGGTCCGCTCGTGTCCAGGTACCCTCCTGGAACGTCCAGGCCGCCGCGTCGGTCGTCCCGAGCTCGTTGGTAAAGCCAACGGCGACGAGTTCCGACTCGAGGGCCTGCACGGCCCACATCTGCTGTCGGCCCGGCGCCTCGAAAGGGATCGGGTCCATCCGCTCCCAGGCGAGCCCGTCGGACGAGGTCCACGCGGCGGCGTCCGCCTTGTCCCCGGCGCCGCTCCAGCCGATCGCGATCAGCTGCGAGCCGATCGACGCAAGGTCGCGGATCCGTTGAGGTCCCTGGCCCCCGAGGTCGGGCGAGACCGACAGGGTCCAGTTGTCCCCCACGTCGTCCGTGACCCACACGGCAGCGTCGGTGCCGTCCCACCCCGCCGCGACGAGCACGTCTCCGAACTCCGCCACGGAGGTCATGCGTTGCGGCCCGGCTCCGCCGAACAACGTTGAGTCCACCTTCTGCCACAGGCTCCCGTTTGTCGATCGCCAAACCGCCGCGTCGTCGTCAGAAGTGTCTTGCGCTCCGGGAGGTTTGTGCCCGACCGCGACGACGACGTCACCGAGCGCGACTGCGTCCGAGATCCCCTGCTTCCCCGGCCCGCCGAGGTCCAGGTCCGGGCTCGGATATGCGTCGTTCCAGTTGAAGACGGGCGCTGCCTGCGGCCCGTCCGACCCCCCTGAAGTCCCGGAACCCGTCGTCCCCGTCTCTCGTGTGGGTCCCGTCGGCCCGGACCCGGAGCCATCGCCCGAGATCGCGAGCACGCCGGCGACGACCGCGACGACGACCGCGATCGCGCCGGCGGACAGGGCCGCGACGCGGCGCCGCGGGAAACCGCCGCGTCCGCCCTTCGTCGGCCCGTCCGACCGGACGTCGTGTCGATCGTCGGTGGGCGAAGCGCCGACCGGCTCGGCCGAGGCCGCGGGTGCGAGCTCGCTCCGCACTGCCTCGATCACCGAACTGCAGGTGTCGAACCGTTCGCCCCGCGTCTTGGCGAGCGCCTTCGCCACGACCCGGTTCAGGCCCATCCGATGCTCTCCGAATCCTTCGAGCGAGGGCGGGGGGTCGTGCAGGTGGCTGTAGATCGTGGCGACGCCGGATTCGCCGGGGAATGGGACATGCCCGGACAGGCACTCGAACAGCACGCATCCGAGCGAGTACACGTCCGTCCTGCCGTCGACGGGTTCGCCCGTGATCTGCTCGGGTGCGACGTAGTCGACCGTGCCCACGAACTGGCCGGTCCGCGTCAGTCCCTCGCGAGACGTCGTACGCTTCGAGATCCCGAAGTCCGAGAGGTACGCCCGATCGAAATCGGGCATGTCGACAACCTTGTCGACCAGCATGTTCGCCGGTTTCACATCGCGGTGAACGAGCCCCTGCGCATGCGCGGCGTCGAGCGCGCTCGCGATCTGGGACAGGATCGCCACCGTTCTCAACGGCGCGAGCGCCCCTTCCGATCCGAGAAGCCGCCCGAGGTCGCTCCCCTCCACGTATCGCATGGAGATGTAGAGGTTGCCCTCGATCTCGCCCGCGTCGTACACGGTGACGACGTTCGGATGGTCGAGGCCGGCCGCGATGCGTGACTCTCGGATGAATCGCTCGCGGAAGGCCTCGTCGTCTGCCAGATGCGGGGCGAGGACCTTCAGGGCCACCTTGCGGCCGAGGCGGAGATGCTCGGCGAGGTAGACGACGCTCACGCCGCCCCTCCCGATAACGCCTTCGATCCGATGGCCCGCGAACTCGGTCCCGATGCGAGGGTCCATCTCCCGGCGAGTTGTAGCACCCCGCAACCGCGTGGAATAGGGGACCTCGATCGGCGCCGTTTGACCGGGCAGGATGGCGGTCGCACGATGTGTCTCCCGACAACGGAGGGACGGGTGACGGTCGGGAGAAGCGCCGAGCGCGAAGCGCTCGCGTCGTTCGTCGACGATCTGTCGACCGGGCCGACCGCCATGCTCTTGGAGGGGGAGCCGGGCATCGGGAAGTCGACGCTGTGGAACGATGGCGTCGAGCTGACCCTCGCCCGCGGACTGACTCTGCTCTCGTGCCGGCCGTCGGGATCGGACGCGGAGCTTGCATTCGTCGGCCTCGGGGATCTCTTCCGAGTGATCGGGGACGATCGGTGGGAGGAGCTCCCTGGTCTTCAGCGCGAGGCACTCGATATCGCCCTGCTCCGCCGATCACCGAGGTCGCGGAGGCCGGACCCTCACGCGGTATCCGTCGCCACGCTCGGGGTCGTGCAGTCGATCGCCCGGGAGTCGCCGCTCGTGCTCGCGGTCGACGACGTGCACCTGTTGGACAAGGCGACGGCGCGGGTGCTCTCGTTCGTGGTCCGACGGCTCTCGGACGAGCCGGTTGGCTTGCTCATGGCGCGATCCGAGGCCGACGCACCGGTCCCCCTGGGCGTCGCCGACGCATTGCCGCCCGATCGTCTGCGCCGCACAACGGTAGGACCTTTCGGGGCGGAAGAGCTCGGGACACTGGTCGGAGAACACCTCGGCGTCACGATGTCGGTTTCCGAGGCCAAGCGATTGCGGCGGGTCTCGGGAGGGAACCCCTTCTTCGCGCTCGAGATCGCCCGGGCCGCCGCTCGGGGTGATCAAGGGGTCACCGGACAGTCTCTCCCCATCCCGAGGACTCTCCGCGACGACCTCCTCCGTCATCGATTGGGGACGCTCCCGACCTCCACCGTCGACCTGCTCCTGGTCGCGGCGGCCGCAGGACGCCCAACGCTCGACGTGCTCGTGGCTGCAGACCCGCGGGCCGGCAAACGTCTGCAACCTGCGATCGACGCCGAGATCATCCAGGTTCTCGGGGTCGACCTCCGATTCACACACCCCGTCTACCGTTCGGCCATCTACGCGCAGGCATCGCGGAGCCGCCGGCACGCGGTGCACCGACGCCTCGCCGATCTGATGTCCGATCCCGAGGAACGGGCGCGGCATCTTGCCCTGTCGGCCGACGCCCCCGACGAGGGGATCGCCCAAACCCTCGAGGAAGCGGCCCGTGTCGCACGCGACCGAGGCTCGCCGGATACGGCGGCGGACCTGCTCGAGCATGCGATCCGCCTGACCCCCGTCGACGGCGCCACGTCTGTCCGTCGCCGGCATCTCGAGGCGTCCGAGCATCGGCTCCTCGCCGGGGATACCGAGGTCGCCGGCAACCACGCGACCGAGGCACTGGGGCTTTCGAGTTCGGGCCGCGAACGCGCCGAGTCTCTCCGTCGGATCGCCGCCGTCGACCTCGAGCGAGGTCGGATCGCCGACGCCCGCCGCGCGCTCGAGACGGCCTCAAAGGAGGCCGTCGGCGACGACCGTCTTCTGGCGGGCGTCGATCGCGATCTCGCGGCGCTTCTCTCGCGGAGCGATCTCGTCCTTGCGCAACGGCACGCGATCGCGGCAACGGAGTGGGGCGAGCGCTCGGGTGACGACTCCCTGCTGCTCGCCGCCCGCACGACCCTGGCTCGGATCTCGCTCCTGCTCGGAAGCGGCGCGAACGTCCTCGAGCGGACGCCCGACCTCGACGAGACCGAGTGGCCCGTCGACGACGAGCTCGATCTCGTCGTCGCCGATGCCGACATCATCGCCGGCAAGCACGAGCGCGCCCGGCAACGGCTTGAGCGGGCCCACGCGACGGCTGTGGAGCGGGGCGACGAGCTGGGACGCCGGTCGGCGCTCGTTCGTCTCGCCGAGCTCGAGCTCCGAGATGGGGCGTGGGACCGTGCCGATTCCTTGGCCGATGAGGCGCGGTATCTCGCGCGGCAGTTGGGCGTCGGCGATGCGACGGAACAGGGTCTGCTCGCCACCGTCGCCGCCCTCCGAGGACGCGCGGAGGAGGCCCGCGAACACGCCGACCTCGGGCTTCGGGGGGCGGGGGACGACCGGATGGCGCTCATGTGGAGCCTCGGCGCGCTCGGCGCCCTCGAGTTGTCGATCGGACGATCGGAGGTTGCCCTCCGGCACCTGGGTCGAGCCGGAGGGATCGCCGACGGCGATCGGACTCGGCGAACCCGCGGCGGTTCTCTTTCTGTCGGACGAAGCCGAGGCCCTCGTCGGGACGGGCGAGCTCGCCACCGCAGAAGACCGCATCGACTGGCTCGAAGGTCGGGGGAAGGCGCTGGACCGCGCCTCGGCGCTTGGGGCGGCAGCCCGCTGTCGTGGTCTCCTGCTGGCCGAAACCGGAAATCTGGCCGAAGCGCTCGCTTCGCTGCATCGCGCCATGGAGTTCTACGAACGGTTGCCGCTCCCGTTCGAGAGAGCGCGATCCCTACTCACCCTGGGGACGCTCAGGCGACGCGACCGGCAGAAGCGAGCCGCACGCGAGTCCCTGGAGCAGGCCATGCAGATCTTCGACGCGCTCGGTGCGGCGATCTGGGCCGAACGGGCCCGAGAGGCCTTGGCGCGCATCAGCGGGCGTCGAGCCTCGCTCACCGAGCTGACCGAGTCGGAGGCCCGGGTCGTGCGGCTCGCGGCTTCGGCACTCACGAATCGTGAGATCGCGCGCACCCTGTCGATGAGCGTTCGTACGGTTGAGGGACACCTCTCGCATGCCTACGCAAAGCTCGGCGTGCGATCTCGCACCGAGCTCGCGGTCTTCCTCGATCGCTCCGACTGACGCGGGTCCACCCTTCAAACACGCGTAGTCCCACGGGTTTCTCGCGCACCCCTCCTCCCTAGCGTCGACCGCAAGAGGTCAGGCCCGCAAAGGGACAAGGAGGTGGCACTGATGGACCGACACACGATTCGAAGGCTCACCTGTCTGCTTGCGCTCACGGGCTCGTTCGTCGGCGTCGACCTCTCGACCACCATGTCGGCCGCCTGGGTGCCGATGTCCGGCGGCGCCGCGGGAGCGGACGCCGAGGGGAGCTGCTTCGGGCAGACGCCGACGATCACCGGAACCGAGGGCGACGATCGGATCGAGGGCACCGCTGGTCCCGACGTGATCTCCGTCGGCGGAGGCAACGACGTCGTGAACGCCATGGGCGGCGACGACCTCATCTGCGGGGGCGACGGAGATGACTTCCTTGCCGGTAACGACGGCGAGGACAAGATCTCGGGTGGTCCCGGCAACGACGGGCTCTACGGGCGCAACGACGACGACCTCGTGCTCGGTGGCCCCGGCCACGACGAACTGACCGGCGGCGGCGGCGACGCCGGTCAAGACGACCTCCGCGGTGGCGGGGGCGACGACTACCTGTTGGGGCAGAACGGAGACGACCGTCTCGTCGGCGGTCCGGGAGACGATGCGCTCCAGGGAGACGGCGACGACGATCGCGAATCCGGCGGCCCCGGGAACGACCTCGTCACCGGCGACATGGGCAACGACGTCCTCACGGGCGGTAGCGGCGACGACCGCATCTTCGGGAACGACGCCGCCGACCATCTCGACGGGATGTCGGGCACCGACACCTTGAACGGCGGGTTCGGGGGCGACGTCTGCACCAACGGCGAGAGCGTGGTCGCCTGCGAGCAGTGAGGCTCTCGACCGCCTGGAGACGCCCCCGACTCACGGTCCCCGGCCCCGGTCCTACCAAGGCCGGGGCCGGGACCCGCGGGGCCGGTAGCATCCGCCGGATGGCTCGTCGAGGGGATCTCAACGGCTGGTGGTGGTTCGCCATCGTGGTCGTGGGCGCCGTGATGCGCGTCTTCTTCCGGATCCGCGTCACCGGCGCCGAGCGGATCCCGGCCTCGGGCCCCGGGATCGTCGCCGGGAACCACCTGAGCGCGCTCGACGGCATCGTGCTGGGACTCGTCGTCGGACGGGACGGACGCCGGATGACCCGCTCCCTCACCGCTGCCGAGTTCTTCGACAGGCCGGTCTTCGCCTGGGTGCTCCGGCGATACCGCCAGATCCCGATCCGCCGGGGCGAGGGTGACGCCAACGCCATCGACGAGGCCATCCGGACCGTCACCTCGGGCGCGCTCGTCGGGATCTTCCCCGAGGGCCGCGTGAACCCGGCTCCCGACCACGGGCTCCAGCGGGGACGAAGCGGAGCGGCGCGGATCGCGCTCGCGAGCGACGCGCCGGTCGTTCCGATGGGCATCTGGGGAACGCAGGTCCGCTACCCGCAGGCCGGGCTCAGGTTCGGACCGCCATGGCGGCCGACGATCGCCGTCTCGATCGGGCCCCCGGTAGCCGCCGACGGCGACATCGGAGCCGTCGAGGACGTCCAGCGCCTCACGGAGCTCGTGATGGCCGCGATCGCCGACGAGGTCGACGAGGCCCGCCGGCTCGCCGACTCCTAGGTTCTCGACGCCGCCTCAGCCTGGGGCTCGGCCAAGCCGGGACGCGCCCCGCCGAGCGCGAGCACCCGCCGAGGTTGCGGACGCGCGGTGAGCCCTATCCCGGATGCCTTGGAACCCTGCTCAGCCAGCGTCGGAGACCGCCGGACGTCCGTCGCGGGAGGGGGCGAGGTGGTCGGCGATCCACGACGCCGCCACTTCGGCGACCCGCTCGAGCGCGCCGGGCTCCTCGAACAGGTGACCGGCGCCGGGGATCACCTCGAGCCGGCTCTCGCCCGGCAGCCGGCGCTGCGCGGCTCGGTTCAGGTCGAGGACGAGCCGGTCCCGCCCGCCGACGATCAGCAGCGCGGGCGCGGTGACGTGCTCGAGGGCGTCGCCGGCCAGATCGGGCCGTCCACCTCTCGAGACCACCGCCGCCACCCGGTCGCGGAGCCTCGCGGCGGCGACGAGCGCGGCCGCAGCCCCGGTGCTAGCGCCGAAGAACGCCATCGGGACGCGGCCGATCTCCGGCAGTCCCCACGCCCATCCGGCCGCCGCCTCGAGCCGCCCGGCGAGCAGGCCGATATCGAACACGCGCTCGCGGTCCTCCGCCTCCTCCGGGCGTCAGGAGATCGAACAGCAGCGTGCCGAGCCCGGCTGCGTTCAGACGATCCGCCACCGCCACGTTCCTCGGCGATCGCCTGCTCGAGCCGCTCCCGTGGGCGAAGACCACGATCCCAGGCATCCCCGGCGGGACGACGAGTTCGCCGGGCAGCCGCACCGGCTCCAGGTCGAGCGAGACGCTGCGCCGCATCCAATCACGCCCTTCGTTCTGTGCCCCATCGACATCGCAACCATCGTCGGCCCTGCCCAGCGAGGGTCAAGGGAAAGACGACCCGCCCGACAGAGACGAAGGGACCGGCCCGAAGGCCGGCACGTTCACGCGTCAGCCGACCGTCGCGTCAGTTCGCGGCGACGGCGGAGATCAGGTTCGAGTCGCGCAGCTTGCGGAGCGCCTCGCGCTCGATCAGCCGAACGCGCTCGCCCGACAGGCCGAGCACCTTGCCGGTCTCGCGGAGCGAGAGCGGCTGGCCGTTCTCCAGACCGTATCGCAGCGCGACCACGTGACGCTCTCGCTCGTCGAGCACGCGGTCGACGGCCGTACCGATCTCCTCGCGGAGCAGCGCGTCCTCCACCTCGTTGAACGGGGCGTCGGAGTCGACCTCTTCGATCAGGTCTCCGAGCTCGGTGTCTTCGCCCACGGGGGACTGCAGGGAGAGCGGCTCGCGTCGGCCCATCTCCGTCAGGTCGTCGATCTCCTCGACGGTGGTGTCCAACGCCTTCGCGAGCTCCTCGCGCGACGGCTCCCGCCCCATCGTCTGGGCGAACTGGAACCGAGTGCGGTTGAGCTTGCGCAGCCGATCGTGGATATGCACTGGGAGGCGGATCGACCGCGAGCGATCGGCGATCGCTCGGGTGATTCCCTGGCGGATCCACCACGTCGCGTAGGTCGAGAACTTGAAGCCCCGGCGCCAGTCGAAGAGCTCGACGGCGCGCATCAGGCCGATGTTGCCCTCCTGGATCAGGTCCAGGAGCGGCAGGCCCTGCCCCTGGTACTTGCGGGCGACGGAGACGACCAGCCGGAGGTTGGCCATGATGAACCGCTGGCGCGCGGCCTCGGCCTTCCGGACCTCCTGGCGCGCCTTCATGATCGACTTCTCCGACCGCAGCCGCCCGGCGCGAAGGCGCTCCTCGGCCTCCTTGCCGTGCTCGATCAGGATGGCGAGCTCGACCTCCTCCTCTTTGGTGAGGAGGGGCTCGCGCGCCGCGGCCTCCAGATACAGCCGGAGGTCGTCGGCGTCATCCGTCCCGAGCGGTCGTGCAGGCTCTGGCATCTACTCACTCTCCTCCTCGAAGCCCCCTGGGTGGGCGGGCATGGCGCCCTCGGGGGTCTTCGGGACGTACCGTGCGAATGCGCCCGGGCGTAGAAAAACTAGCCTCCCCGGGCTCTCGACTGGCATCGTACCTGTGGCCCACTGCCCTGTAAAGGTATCCATGTGTGTAGACATCGTGGCGAAAGGAGGTATTCCCTCTTTCCGGGCATTCGACACGAGCGGGTGAGCGGTTCCCTCCCTCATCCGGCGGACCCCCGAGCGACCGAATCCGCCACACAGCCTTCATACCCCGACCCGAAGCGGTTCCCGCTCCCGCCACGCTCATGGGGTCGAATCTCGCCGACCGATCGAAGGAGGACGCGGTGGCGGACGAGATCACGCTCGAGCGAGACATCGACGAGATCCTCGGTGGGGCTCAGACCGTGCAGGCTGCGGACCAGGACGACGCCCAGGCGCCCGCCCCCGAGCCCGAAGACGACGAGGATTCCGAGGACGGAGACCGACGAGGACGAGGACTAGCGCTTCCCCGCTGGCAGGTCGAAGGGGCGGCCTCCCCGGGCCGCCCCTTCCGCGTTCCGCGTTCGGCGGGTGCTCAGCTCGCCCCGAACCCGGAATCCTGCACGGGCCACTCCTGGCGACCGACGACGTAGGCCTCGCACAGCCAGCCGCGCACCTCGTCGTCGAGGTCCTCGAGCGAGCGGAGGTGGAAGTGGTGCACCCAGTCCCTCCGGCCCAGATGCTCGATCTTGTCGAACCTCGGTGAGTCGAGCCGCCGCTTGAACCAGACGTGCGCCTTCAAGGAGTGCGACATGTTCGGGGCGACGAACCGTTGACCGCACCTCGGGCAGGTCCACAGCGGACGCTTGCGCTCGGGCACCTCAGGCCGTGCGGACCGACAGCACCGGAGCGAGGTCCTTCGCGACCGGGGACCACGTGGCCCCGGCGTCGGCCGAGCCGAACACGTCGCCGGACGTGGCCCCGAAGTACAACGCGAGCGGGCTCCCACCGTCCTGTCCGAACGCCTGCCGAAGGACGGTGAGGTACCCCACGTCGGGCAGGCCCTCGGTATGGGGGATCCAGCTCCCGCCGGCGTCGCGCGTCTCGTAGACCCGCACACGGGTCTCCGTGGTGACGCGATCACGGTCCGAGTTCAGTGGGATCACGTAGGCGGAGTCCGAATCCGCAGGGTCGATCGCGAGCGGGAATCCGAAGTCGGACGGCAGACCGTCGGCGATGCTCGTCCACGCCATGCCCGCGTCATCCGAGCGGTACACGCCCCCGTGGAACTGCATGAACAAACGCTCCGGACGCGAGGGGGCGCGTTGCATGTTGTGGATGCAGCGGCCGTACGGCTGGGCCAGCGCCTCCTCGGGCAGATACCGGGGGACGATCCCCGCGTTGCCCAGCTCCCATGTCTTCCCCGCGTCCTCGGTGACGAAGACCCCAACCGCCGAGACGCCGAGCGCGAGCCGGTTCGCGTCATCGGGCCATGGACAGATCGTGTGGACCATGAGGCCACCGTTGCCGGGAACCCACTCGGGTCGACCCGGGTGCTCCCAGAAGCTGCGGTTCAGCTCCCACGTCAGCCCGCCGTCGCGGCTCTCGAACAGCGCGGCAGGATCGACCCCGGCGTAGACGAGCCCATCCTCCTCACCCGGGGTGATCACCCAGATCCGCTCGACGCTCGAGTCCTCGTCCTCAGGGAATCGCGGCCCGTCGGCCTGCTCCCACTCGCCCGTCGGGTCGTCGGTCACGTAGACCCGCGGACCGAACTGCCCACTCGTCACGCTTGCGAGATAGCGCCCGGTTCGCGCGTCGCGAACCGCGTACTCGACCGCCTCGCCGGGAAAGGCGCGCACGGCGACGTCCATCGGGCCGCCGCGGCGACCGCGGAGCACGAACAGCCCCTTCTTCGTGCCGACCAGGACCTCGGCCGAGTCCGCACCGCCGGACACCGCGCCCACGATCTCGAGGCGATCCGCCTCGTTGAGCAGGACCTCGCCACGCACCCGCTCGCCGGCGAGGAACACGGCGACGTGCTCGCGCACGCGTCCCTGATCGTCCAGGACCCAGCCGGTGAGCTTGGGGTGCGTCCGCTCGAGAGCCTTGAGGGCTTCGCCGACCGTCCCGCCGGCAACGGTGACCTCGCGCTCGCCGCCCGCGAGCTCGCGAAGTGGCGGGCGGAGACGGACGACGGCCATGCGAGGAGTCTAGCTCTGAGCTCGGACAGGCTCTTTTCGACTTCCTGCCGTCCAGATGGTCCGCCCCGGGCCCGAGGCGCCGAGGGATCAGGCGCCGAGGCGGCGAGACCCGGGTCAGCCGGAGCTCGGAGTCGCTCGCCCGCGCCGGAGGTCGTCGGCGGCCGTCTCCTCCGGGCGCATCATGGCAGCCGCAGCGGCCGGGAGCGGGGATGACGATCGAGGTTCCGCGGAGCCAGTGGGTGGACCTGGACGGTCCGACGCACTACGTGGAATGGGACGGGCCGCGCGAGCGCACGTTCGTGCTCGTGCACGGGCTCGGCGGATCGCTGCTCTCGTGGCTCGCGGTCGGTCCGGGCCTCGCGAGGCACGGGCGCGTGGTCGCACTCGACCTCCCCGGCTTCGGGAGAACGCCCCGAGCCGACCGCCGGAGCCGCGTCTCGGACTGCCGGGCCCTCCTGTCGAGATTCCTCGACGAGATCGCGGGAGGTGTCCCTGTGGTGCTGTGCGGGAACTCGATGGGCGGCGGGATCTCGATGTTGCAGGCCGCGCTCGAGCCCGCGTCGGTCGAGGGGCTCGTCCTGTCGAACTCGGTCTTCCCGTGGGTCCGCGGTGCCGTGCCGGCGCCGGTCGTGATGGTCGGGTTCGGGCTCTACCAGGTGCCGCGAGTGGGCGAATGGTTCTCGCGCCAGCGCCTGAACGGGCTCGAGGCCGAACGCGCCGTGCGGATGGGGCTGCGGATCATCACGGCTGACCCGAGCCGGATCGATCCCGATCTCGTTCGGGCCCACGTGGAGCAGCTCCTTCGGCACCAGGCCGACGAGGATGCGGGGACGGCGTTCCTCGAGGCCACACGTTCGCTGATGGCGCTTGGCCGTCGCCCGAGGGCGGCGCGGTGGATCCTTGACTCGGTGAAGTGTCCGGTGCTGGTGATCCACGGGCGCGAGGACCGACTCGTCCCGCTCACCTACGCCGAGGCTGCGCTCCTCGAGCACCCACAGTGGCAGATGCGCCTGCTCCCGAAGGTCGGTCACGTCCCGCAGATGGAGGCTCCCGACCGCTGGCTCGCGGCGCTCGAGGAGTGGCTGCGCGGCCTGCCGAACTCCGAGGAGGTCGCCGAGACGCGCCTTCCCTAGACGCCGGCAGCCTTGGCGAGCTCGGCGAGCGACTCGTCGAGCGCCAGCGCGAGGCGGTCGACGTCGGGCAGGCCGTCCCAGTCACCGGTGATGCCGAAGGCCATCGTGCCGGCGAGCGACGTGCACGCGATCGACAACGCGGAGTTCTCGCCGAGCGGCATCGATGGATAGCTCGCGACGAGTCGTGCACCCGCGAGGTACATCGGCTGCTGGGGGCCGGGGATGTTCGAGACCACGAGGTTGAACCATGGGCCCCGACTGGCCAGACGGGCCGCGGCCGCGAGCAGCCCACCGGGCGCGTACGCGCCGAGCCCGATGATCGCGTCGGCGCCCATCGCCATCATCGAGTCCTTGAGATGTCGCGTGCCGTCGCGAACGATCGCGAGGCGCTTCTTGCCGGACATCGCACCGACGGGGAGGTCGACGAACGCCGGCGCGACCCGGTTGCCGAGCGGCCCGTCGCCGAGGCTGCGTACCGAGACGGGCACCATGACGCGGAGCGTTCGTCCCCTGGTCGGCTCGTTCCGCGCCTTCAAGAGTCGGTGGAGCCCGCCGCCCACGACCGCGAGCACGACGTCGTTCACCGTCCCCCCCAGCGAGTCCTTGATCTCCTTGAATCGCTGGACCGGCGCCTCGGTCATCGCGAACCGGCGATTCGGACCGATCCGGACGTCGAGCGAGGAGGAGGGCCTCGACCCCATATCGAAGATGCTCCGCACGCCCGACATGACCGTCCCCAGGCCGAGCGCCGCCAAGGCGGGCGAGCGACGGACGTTCTCGACCGCGGCAGAGAACGCCTGAACGGGGTGCGTGGCCAGGTCGCGCACGGCCTCCTCCAGCAGGTCCCGGCTCGATGGTTCGGGCTCGGGGTGCCAAAGGGGCGGGGCGGCCACGCCGGGCGGATCCGGCGACAGGTCGTAGATCGCCGCGGCGAGGTGGATGCCCGACAGCCCGTCGATCATCGCGTGGTGGACCTTCATCAGCGTGGCGACGTGACCGTCCTCGAGGCCCTCGATCACGTAGAGCTCCCAGAGCGGCTTGGTCCGGTCGAGCGGCCGCGAGAGCACCCGCTGGACCTGATCGGCCAGCTCGCGCCGGCCCCCGGGCGCGGGCAGCGCCGCCCGTCGAAGGTGGAAGTCCAGGTCGAACTCGGGATCGTCGACCCAAAGCGGCAGCCCGAGATCGAACGGCACCGTGACGACCTTCTTCCGGAACCGCGGCGCGAGGTGCAGCCTCGAGGCCATCGCGCTCGCGACGTCCTCGAACCGCAGACGCCCGTCGGGCCGCGTCGACGGGTCGAGCACGGCGAGCCCGGCGACGTGCATGTGCATCGCCGGCCGCTCCAGGTACAGGAACGAGGCGTCGAGGGCGGTGAGTCGCTCGGGTGGCATCGAACCGCCACGGTACCGCTCCCCAGGCCTGGTGGGAACGGGTGCTACCCTCCGCGCCGATGCGCCGACGCCTGCGCGCCCTCCTCTTCCTCGTGGCGTTCGCCGTGCTCGTGCTTCCCGCCCCGCGTCCCGCGGTCGCATCCGGAGAAGACCCCCGCACCGTCGAGATGCTCGACAACGTCTTCGCCCCTCGGATCGTCCGCGTCCCCGTCGGCGGCGAGGTCCGCTGGACGAACGACGGGCTCAGCCCGCACAACGTGATCGCCGACGACGGCGCGTTCGAGTCGGGGACGCTCGAGCCGGGCGAGGCGTTCGGGTACACGTTCGCGGAGGCTGGCGCGTTTCCGTTCTTCTGCTCGCTCCACGGCGCCGCCGGCGTCGGCATGGCGGGCATGATCCTGGTCGGCGACGCGCCGCTCCCGGGCAGCGCCTCGGACGTCGGGCCCGGGCGGGAGGAGCCGCCGGCGCTGCCGGGGGACGTGGTGCGGGTCCCGCAGGACGCGACCACGATCCAGGAGGCGGTCGACGACGCCGAACCCGGAGGCCTCGTCCTGATCTCCCCAGGCGTGTACGAGGAGGCGGTCGTCGTGACGACCCCATTCCTCACGATCCGCGGGCTCGACCGGAACGAGACGATCCTGGACGGGGGGTTCGAGCTCGACAACGGGATCCAGGTCATCGAGGCCGACGGCGTGGCGATCGAGAACCTCACGGCGCGCAACTACGTGCTGAACGGGTTCTTCTGGTCGAGCGTGTTCGGCTATCGAGGGTCGTACCTCACCGCGTACGACGACGGCGACTACGGTCTGTACGCGTACGACTCGGCGTACGGGCAGTTCGACCACTCGTACGCGAGTGGCCATCCCGACTCCGGCTTCTACATCGGGCAGTGCCAGCCCTGTCACGCCGTGATCACCGACGTGCTGGCCGAGGACAACGCGATCGGCTTCAGCGGGACCAACGCCGGAGGCGACCTGTTCATCGTGAACTCGGAGTGGCGAAACAACATGAGCGGCATCGTGCCGAACACGCTCGACTCCGAGGAGCTCGCGCCGCAGTCGAACGCCGTGATCGCCGGCAACTTCGTCCACGACAACAACAACGCCGACGCGCCGGCCAAGGAGATCGCGTACCCCTCGCTCGGGATGGGGATCATCGTGAACGGCGGGCGGGACAACCTCGTCACGCAGAACCTCGTCGAGGACCACGTCAACTTCGGCATCGCGCTGCTGCCCTCGCCCGACCAGAACGTCTGGCTCACCGAGGGCAACGAGGTCCGCGACAACGTCGTCCGGAGCTCGGGCGACGCGGACCTCGTGCTGGCCGCTCCCGCCGCCGGCGGCGACTGCTTCAGCGGCAACGACTTCTCGACGAGCCTTCCCGCCGCGATCGAGTGGCGGAACGGCTGCGGCTCGTGGCTTCAGCCGATGGCCGGGGGGTCGGTCGGAGCCGCGATCAGACCGCTCACGCGATTCCTCCAGGCGAGCCTCGGTGAGGTCGAGGTCGGCGACTGGCGATCCCAGCCGGCCCCGCCGCCGCAGGAGAGCATGCCCGGCGCCGACGCGGCGCCGCCCAACCCGGCGATCGCCGAGGTCGCCGTCCCCCAACGCGTTCAGATCCGCGACGCCCGCGGGCTCGTCACCCTCGCGTCGCCCGACGTCTCTCGGGAGGTCACCGTGCTCGGAGCACCGCTCGCGACCGGCTTCGCCGGCGTGCTGATCGGCCTGTACGCGTACGCGCTGCCGCTCATCCTGTACTCGGCGTGGATCTCGATCGCCCTCTGGGACCTCGTCCGCCAAGACGCGGTGCCGAACCGCGTCCGGATCGGGTGGATGGCCGCCGTGATCGCGATCCCGCTGTTCGGTCCGATCGCCTACTACGCGTTCGGGCGCTCGCCGATCCAGCGCTCGCTGCGGGTGATGCTCGTCGCCGGCGGGCTCGGGATCTACGTGGTGCTCGCGGCCCTCGGGGTCGTCCTCGCGTCGTGAGCGCCTAGGGGACCTGCTGCTCCTGCGGAGTCGCCACCCGGGCGAGGCTCGCGGCGACGGCGCCGACGAGGATCAGCGCACCGCCGATCGCGGTACCCACGCTCACCGACTCATCGAGGAAGACCCATCCGAGGAACGCCGCCGAGAGCGGCTCGGTCGCCGAGATGATCGCCGTCCGGACCGCGCCGATCCGCTGCAGGGCGCCGAGCAGGCACACGAACGCACCGGCGGTGCCCAGGCCCATGGCGACGATCGCCCACCAGTCCGCCGTGACCTGCGGCGGCGTGGAGAGACCGGCGACCGCCGAGAAGAGGAACAGCCCTGCCGACGCCCCGGCACTCACCCATAGCGCGCTCGTCAGTGGGCTCGTGCGCCGCAGCACAAGATCGCTGCCGAGAAGGTAGGCGCTGTACGTGACGGCGGCGGCGAGCGCGAGCACGACGCCCGTGGTCTCGATCGCGAGCCCCGCGCCCGTGCCTGCGACGATCGTGGCTCCGGCGACGGCGCAGGCGAGCGCCAGGAGGGTGATGCGTCGGGGGGCTCCCCGGCCGACGAGCCACGCCCCGAGCGTCACGAACACCGGATAGGTGAAGAACAGCAGGGTCGATGCCGCTGCGGTCCCGTGACGGGCGGCCGTGAAGAACAGACTGGCCTCGATCGCGTACCCGAAGACCGCGAGACCGGCGAGCCCGAGTCGCTCTCCCGGCTCGGCGAGCAACGGCCGACGCAGCGCGACGAGGCAGGCCGCGAGCACGACGGCCGCCACGCCGAACCGGTCCGCGAGCATCGACTCGACGGTCATCCCGCGCTCGAGCACGCTCTTGCCGAGGACGACGATGGCCCCGAACTGCAGGGAGGCCGCGGCCGCGAGCAGGCCGCCGACCACGTCGCGCCGCGGGCCGGCCTCGGTCGCGCCCGACAAGGTCAGCCGGACGTGCCCGGGGCGTCGCCGAGCTCGATCCGCATGCGCTTGAACGCCTTGCCCTTGTTGTCGGTCTTCACCACGCGGACCGGGCCGACCTCGGTCGTCGAGCGCACGTGTGTGCCGCCGTCGGCCTGCTTGTCGATGCCCACGATGTCGATGACGCGGATCGGGTCGACCGACTCGGGGATGAGGCTCACCTTCGTGCGGATGAGATCGGGATCGGCCAGTGCCTCGGCCCTCGGCAGGAAGCTCACGTGGACCGGCCGGCCGGCGCCGAGCTCGGCGTTCAGCTTCTCCTCGACCTCGCGGCCGAACTCGGGCGAGATCGTCTCGAGCTCGAAGTCCATCCGCGCCACCCCGGGCTCGGAGATGTTGCCACCGGTCACCTTGGCGGCGTAGTCGCGATACACGATGCCGGACAGCACGTGAAGCGCCGTGTGCGTTCGCATGAGGGTATGACGCCGTTCCCAGTCGATCTCGGCCGCGACGCTCGTCCCGGCCGGCGGCGCGTCTCCCTCGAGAACGTGCAGGAGCCTGCCGTCGTGCTTGACCGTGTCCCGCACCCGCACCTCGCCCCCGTCCCATCGAAGGACGCCGGTGTCGCCGGGCTGGCCGCCGCCCCGGGCGTAGAACACGGTGCGGTCGAGGACGACGCCCTCCTCGGTCACCTCGGCGACGACCGCGTCGCAGGAGCGCGCGTAGGCGTCGGTCGAGAAGAGCTCCTCGGTCACGCGCGAGAGCCTACCGGACGCCCTCCGGCTCCCGCGAGCCGCGGTCAGCCCTCGAAGGCTCGCTCGCCGGCGCGGATGGAGACGGCCAGCCAGTTCTCCCCCGGTGGGATCGGGCAGCTCCACTCGGGGTTGTAGGCGCAATACGGGTTGTACGCGTAGTTGAAGTCGACCTCGACGGTTCCGTCCAGTGACGGCGGGTCCACCTCGAGGTATCGGCCGGCGCCGTACGTGTCCTCGCCGCTCGTCGCGTCGCGAAACGGAAGGAACAGCGCCTGCATGTCGGGCGATCGAAACAAGGTCACCTGCGCCGGCTCACCGTCGACGTCGAACCGCACGATCCCGGCGCGGCGGTAGACCTGCTCGCCGCCCGTGGTGGTCGCGAGCGGGATCTCGTCGTCGAGGTCCACTCCTTCGGTCTGGATCCCCGTCCGGATCACGAGCGCGTCGTTCTCCGGGAAGTACGACAGTCCCTTGAACGACGAGCGCTTGTCCGGCAGCAGCGGGGAGTTCGGGTGCTCGCGGAAGAAGGCGTCCTTGTCCACGCGGAAGTCGTCGAGCTCGCTCATCGCGTGGGCTCCAACCTCGTCCTCACCCTAGCCATTCCCGGCGATGAAGGACGAGATGCGGGCCACGAGCGTCGGGATCTGCGCGAACAGCTCCTCCTGGCTGGGGTACACGATCAGCTCGGCGTTCGGCATCAGGTCGGCGATGATCCGGCCGAGGTCGGCAGGGTGGATCTCGTCGCCCTCGATGCAGACGATGAGCGTCGGAATCCCGATCGCGCGGAGCATCTCGCGATCGGGGATCGGCCAGTCCTCGACGACGCCGCGGACCGCGCGGGCGAGGCCGTCCGGATCGTCGTGCTGCCACAGGACGCGATCGAGCTCGAGCCGCCAGGGCGTCTCGAGGTACTCGGTGGCGCGGCTCGGGTCGTTCAGCATCGCGTCGAGGGCCTGCTCGGGCGTCGACCCCTCGAGCTCGCCGGCGAGCGCGCGGTAGCGGCCGGCGAACGCGAACGGGCCGTCGAGCCCCGCCGGCAGCAGCCACACCATCCGCTCGAAGCGGTCGGGGACCCGGCAGACGAGGTTGCCGATCGCGCCCGCCCCGAGCGAGGTGCCGACGGCGACCGTGGCGCCGAACGCGCTCGCGACGGCCTCGACGTCGCGGCCGAAGTCCTCGAAACGGTAGCCCGTCGGAGGGCTGCCCGATCGGCCGTGGCCGCGGAAGTCGAACCGGACCTTCGTCCCGGGGACGAACGGCGTGAACGCGGCGAGCTCGTTGCGGTTGTTCGTCAGGCCGTGCGCGAGGACGGTGACGGGCTCCCCTTCGCCGTCGACCTCGCAGAACAACGTCGTGCCGTCGCTTCGGACCTCGGGCATGCGGCGTGGGACCTCCCGGGAGGCGCGAGCCTTCAGGATCGCACGGCGTCCAGCGAGCGACGCGCCTGTGCCAGGTGGAACCGGTCGTGCCCCGCGATGAGCCGGAACGACAGGTCCAGGCTCTCGGGTCCGCGCTCGGCGTGCATGCCGACGCGCGCGCGTTCGTCCTCGGACGTCCGGGCCCACAGCGCGAGGTTCGCCGCCCGAAGGGACTCGAAGATCGAGAGCAGCTCGGCCGGGTCGTCGTCGCGGTGACGCAGCTGCTGCACCCACAGGTCCTGGTCGTACCCGATCAGCGGGGGCTCGTCGTGCGCGAGGATCCACCGATACCGCCCCGCGTAGACGATCTCGGCGTCGGCGGCGTGGCCGAGGCATTCGAGCACGGACCACTCGTCCGGCTCCGGGCGCTCGCGCACCCGGTCGCCCACTTCGTCGAGGAGGCCACGCCAGGCGGCGGGCGACGACGCCTGCACGTCGGCCGGGTCGTCGGTGCCGAGCAGGCCGAGGAGGTGCTGCTGGTAGCCGGCGGGGTCGGAGATCGGGTCGGGCGACGTCATGACGGACATCAGCGCACCTCCGGGGCGGTCTCGGCGAGATCGTCCTGCGGCGCGAGCTCGTCGCGGATCGAGCGCGCCCACCGCGCCACGAGCGCCGTGAGCACCAGGAACACGACGCCCGAGGCGATCAGCACGGCGCTCGCGTTGTCGTCGTTCCACACGAGGACCAGGATGAGCGCGGGGACGATGAACCCGAGGTTGTAGGCGATGTCGAACAGGGCGAACGCCCTGCCGCGGAAGTCGTCCGGCATCGCCTGCTGCATGATCGTGTCGGCCGAGATCTTGCCGAGGAAGAACGCAAAGAAGCCACAGAACAGCAGCGCGCTGAACCCGGCGAGGCTCACCCAGAACCCGAAGACGAGCGCACTGCCGCCGAGCAGGAACATCGAGCCGAGGAGCATCCGGATCGGGGCGACCCGGTCCTTCCATCGTTGGGCGAGGACCATGCCCAGCGCGCCACCGAGGAACCCGCCGCCGCCGACGATCGCGAGCGCGATGGTGTCGACGTCGCCGCTCTCGACGAGCGATCTCGCGTACAGCGCGAACACGCCGAGCACGAACCCCCAGAACTGGTACCGCAACATCTGAAACGCCGAGAGGCCGAGCGCCGCCGCCGGCCGGTGGGCCACCTCGCGGATGCCGTTCACGATGTCCTTCACGACGCGCTTGGCCTCCTGCGCGAACGACGTGACGTGCTTGGTGACCTCCATCCGCCGGATCCGCATCGCGACGAACGCCGAGACCACGAGCGCACCGCCCCCCGCGATGACGATGGTCCAGGACGGCAGCGCACCGCCCGCCCCGAACGCCACGCCCGCGCCCAGCACCTGGAAGAGCGCGCCCCCGGCCTGGGACAGGCCGTTGCCGTTCATGAGGTCCTTGCCGTGCAGCACGCCGGGCAGAGCGGCGGACTTCACCGCGAGCATGATGCGAACGCACGCCTGCATGACCAGCATCGCGAGAACCAGACCCGCGGTCGCGCGCGACGTTGCTCTCGGAGGTGCCCTGGCCGAGCGGGATCAGGATCAGGGCCGCGAGCAGCGCGGTGACGATCGCCGTGACGACGCTCGAGACGGCGAGCACCCGCCGCCGCTCGAACCGGTCGATGAGGACCCCGATGAAGGGCGACAGGAACGTGTAGGGCACGTAGAGCGCCAGCACGACCTTGAGCAGGTAATCCGCCGAGGGCACCGTCGTGATGTCGAAGCCCTCCTGGCCGCCGAACGCGATCGATTTCGCGATCGAGCCCCGCACCAGGCCGTCGGCCGCCATCACGAGGAACTGGACCCCCATCAGCGCCGCGAAGTCGGCGTTGGAGAAGGTCGAGAACATCTTGTTGAAGAAGGACCCGAACCCGTTCATCACGCGCAGAATGGGGCCCGAGCCCAGTCGCAACCCGCCCGCGAACACCGTCGCGAGCCCGAGCGAGGCCCAGCCGTCGGCCGCCCCGAACGGCGCCCGGTGGACGGCCACGACCAGCACGCCGGCGATCACGGTGAGCGCGATCGAGATACCGGGGACGAGCGCCACCCGCAGCCACGCGTCGTTCAGCTCGAAGAACCGGGCGGCGAGCAGGCCCGGGACGGCGAGCAACAGGACGAGGGCGAAGACGACCCAGAGCGTGTGCCCGAGATTGCCGAAGACCCCGGGATGGTTCGCGTAGAAGTCGGCGACCTCGGCCTCGGCGGCGCGGGCCGCCTCGACGGCCGCGGGGGCGGGCGTCGCGAGACCCTCGCCGGTCAGGACCGCGACGTCCTGTCCGAGCGGGACGAGCGAGGCGTCGCCGGAGTCGAGCAGCTCCTCGTTCACCGTGCCCTCGTTGAACTGCCGGACCAGGAACACGACCGGTTCGCCGGTGTACTCCTGGCGGAGCGCGGTCAGCTCGTCGTGGAAGCCCTCCGACATCTTGTTGTAGGTCTCGTCGCTGAGCACGGTCGGGCGATCGGCGAGGAGGTCGTCCACCTCGCCGAAGTAGGTCATCGAGCGTTTGACGGCGTCGCCCGGAAGGCCCGTGCGCGAGACGTTCGTGAAGGTCTTGGCCCAGCCGTAGGACTGGTAGGTATCTCCGAAGTCGACGACGAACACGATCGGCGAGTCCTCGGGCTGGTCCTCGACGATCGCGCGCGCCGCGGCGAGCGCGGTGCGGGTCGGCTGATCGATCCACTGGTTGTCGGGATCGGACCACTGGGCGGCGTCGCGCCCGCTCACCCAGATGTAGCCGAACGAACCGATGATCAACACGGAAGCGATGACGCCGGCGATCTTCGCCGCGCCGTCTCGCCCCCAGAGCCACTTGATCGCGACGTAGGCGCCGAGCCCCACGAGCGGGAAGAGCGCGACGGTCGCGTTCATGAACCGGTAGTAGGGGTACGCGGCGCCCGCGATCCATCCGAGCGTGCCGAGGAACGGCAGTAGCAGCAGCGCCGAGATCGTGCCGAACTCGTCCGAGCGCTCGTGCCGCGTTCGCGCCTGCCAGATCGTCCATCCGATCGCGAGGAGCACGAGCGGCACGATGATTGCCGGCTGGAGCGAGCTCACCCAGCCACCCAGCCGCTTCATGAAGACCTCGCGCGTGTACGGCGGCGGCAGGGCCGCGTCGGCCAGCGATCCGGCGACGCCCCAGGGCGACAGGAGCCACGACGCGAGCCCGAAGATCATCCCGAAGCCCGTCGCCATCAGGGAGGGACCCAGCTCCTTCAGTGCGGGTCCGAGATGGAATCGGCTCGTCAGCACGCGCAGCCCGAACACGCCCATCAGCGACGCGCCGAAGATCACGCAGGTCGTCGGGTGCGTGTAGGCCGCGACGATGCCGAGGAGGAACAGCGCGGTCCTCGCGCCCCAGGAGGTCCTTCCGGGTTCGAAGAACGCCAGGATCATCGAGAGGAAGTACAGGACCGTGATGTTGTCGAGATAGCCGACGTACGGCGTCGTCATGAACAGCGCCGCCGTCGCGAGCATCACGAGGAGGAACAGGAGCGGATCGCGGTGCCTTCGCCAGCTGAACGCGCCGAGCGCGAGCCCGGTCAGCACCGGGACGCCGATCATCAGGAAGGCGCTGAAGGTGTAGAGGTCGATCCCGGCGACGCGCTGGAGGATCGAGCCGTACAGCGGCACGGAGACCCGGTACCCCCCGCCGAACATCGAGAACGGGCCCCAGTCACCCGCGATCAACCCGGGGTCGTCGTTCATCATCAGGTTGGAGCGCCACGTGTACCAGGCGGGGTCGCGGGTCGGAGCACTGATCGAGGGATCCCGTAGGAACGTCCATCCGAACGCGAGCAGCAGCACCGCGATGGCAACGGCGAGGACGAACGGACGACCGAGGACGCCTCGCCGGCCACTCTCCGGCACGCGGAGCGTCTGGTCGCGACGGTCCTTCGTGAGTGCCATCCGCTTCCCTCGCTCCGTCTACGGCGTGCTCGCGCGGGCCTCGGGTAGGCACGGGAGCGAGGACAGGATAGACGACGGCAAGGCCGCGGCGAACACCGCGTCCTGCTCATGGCCGGGCACGGGGAGGTTCTGGTTCTTGTAGGTGTCCGCCTGCGTGAGCTCGAGGAACCAGCGCGAGACCTGCTCCAGCGTGAACCCGTTGTCGGCGAGCTCGTCCTGGTCGAGGAAGACCTCGGTCGGGCGAACCTTCTGCACGAGCGGGACGCCGTCGCCGTCGCCGTCGAACGTCGCGTTCAGACCGGCTTGGAGCTTGTTGATGTCGATCATGAACGCGCCCGAGGTCTCCGGGTCGCGCTGCGTACCGTGGTCCGCGGCCAGCACCATTGCCCATCGGCCGGGTCCCACGGTCGTGTTCAGGAAGTCGACCAGCTTCTCCAGGGTGGCGTCCTGCGTGGCGACGGCGTCGGACATCTCGATCCCGTCAGCGCTGAACAGGTGGCCGATCGTGTCGATCGCCTTGTAGTTCAGGAACAGCAGGTCCGGGACGTCGTCGGCGCCAAATCCTTCGCGCTCGATGACGGTCTCGATCAAGGTCTCCTGGAACGGCGTGCGCGCCGGCGTGTCGAACCCGTCGGACAGCTGCGCGATGTCGTTGTCGCGCCACTTCCCGTCGAGCGCTCCGTCGGCCCGGTCGAGGTCGTCGACGTAGTCGGAGAGCGGCGGCAGGTCGTTCACGTACTCGGGCAGGTCGTAGAACGGCGCCATGTCGCTCGTGAGATTCCAGCTCACGCTCTCGGCGCCCGCGGTCTCGCCGAACTCCTTCTCACGTGTGACGGCGAGGTCGAGGTCGCCTCCGCCCCACTGCGCCCCGTGGCCCATCATCATGATGTGGGCGGCGAGCGTCGCGATGGCGCCGACCTTCGGCTCGTTGCCCATGGCGACGTCGTACAGGTCGGCGAGGGTCGGCTCGAGCAGGAAGCCCGGACCGTTCTCGTTCGGCTTCTGGATGATGCCGTTGATCCGGATGTACTCGTCCACGAACCCGTGGCGCATCGGGAACGCCCCGGTCCCGATGGTCGCGTGCCCGGTCGGTGTGTTCGAGGGCGACGCGCCGACGGTCGCGTTCGTGAACCATGCGCCGTCCGCCTGGATCGACCGCAGATACGGCCAGCTGTCAGGCCATCGCTCCAGGACGTCGTCGCCGCCGGAGTCCCAGACCAGCGTGACGACCAGGGCCGGGAGCGGACGTTCGGCCTCGGGCAGCAGCGCCTGCGTCTGAGCCGCGCCGTCGGGCGCGTCGAAGGGGTACTTGAGGAGCGCCCCGGTCGTCGGCGCGATATCCGCGAGCGTGATCGGATCGTCGTAGACGCCCGGCCGTACGAAGCCGGGACCGTAGAGGAACACGGGGACGTCCTGCGTGTAGTCGAACGGCGTCGCGTGCGTGAGCCCGCCGTTCACGAAGTTCGGATCCTTCGGGATGATCTGGACGTCGCCGCCTCGGTCGACGCGGACGCCGCGCCAGGTTCGGAGCAGCACGTCGTGATGCACGTCGTCGCAGGCGATCCGGGCGAGGGCGTTGGCATTCGCCTCGGGTGGTGGCGCCGTGGGGGGACCCGCCGTCGGCGTGTCGGGGGAGCCGGTCGGGCCCGAGTCCTTCCCCTCGCTCGTGCACGCGGCGGACAGGAGCACGAGCGCGACGAGCGCGGCCGCCGCGCGACTCGACCTCAAGCACGCGCCTCCGGGAGGCACTCGAGACGAGGCAGATCCTCGATCGGGAGCGCGGCGGAGAAGACCGGGTCGTCGAGCTGATCGGCCGGCACGGTCGAGGGGTCGATCGCGCCCTGCTCCTTGGTGTAGTCCAGGATGAACTTCGCGATCTGCTCGAACGTGTAGCCGCTCGCGCGCATCGCGTCCTCGTTCACGTAGATCTGGCTGGTCCGGACGGCCTGGAACACCGAACGGTCCGTCGAGGAAGGGAAGGCGGCCTCCAGGTCCTGCTGGAGTTGGCCGGGCGTCACTTGGAACGCACCCGAGACCTTCGGGTCGTACTGGGCCCCGTGGTCGGCGGTCACGACGAGCACCCAGCGGCCCTGCCCCACCTCCTGGTCGAGGAACTCGACGAACCGCCCGAGGTCCTCGTCCTGCCAGTGGAGCGTGTCTTGCATCTCGGGGCTGTTCACGCTCCAGATGTGACTGATGTGGTCGATGGCCTTCGAGTTGATGAACAGGAGGTCCGGCGTCGCGTCGTCGCCGAACCCCTCGCGCGCGACGACCTCGTCGACCATCCGGCCCTGGTACGGGATCCGCGCGGGCGTGGCCCAGCCGTCCTCGTTCTGCTCGATGGAGTTGTCCCGCCACTTCCCGTCGAGCGCGCCATCCGCGCGATCGAGCTCCTCCGTGTACGAGGAGAGCGGAGGCAGGTCGTTCACGTAGTCGGGGAACTCGTAGAAGGGCGCGTTCCGGCCCTGGAGGTTCCAGATCGTCCCCTCCGCGCCCTCGTTGTCGGCGGCGGCGGGGACCCGCAGCACCGCGATGTCCTTGTCGCCTCCACCCCACAGCGCGCCGTGGCTCGCCATGTTCAGGTGCCAGGTCACGCTCGCGAGCACGCCGACGAGCGGCGCGTTGTCCATCGCGCGGTCGTAGAGGTCGCCGAGGGTGGGCTCCATCATGAGCACCGGCCCGAGCGCGCCCGCCCGCACGAGGTCGGGGCCGATGCGGAACTCCGCGTCGGTCTGTCCGGTGCGCATCGGGTAGGCCCCGGTCCCGATCGTGGCGTGCGTCGCCGGCGTGATCGAGGGGCTCGAGCCGACGCTCGCGTGCTCGTACCACACGCCGCCGTCGATCAGCGATCGCAGGACGGGCCAGTCGTCCGGATAGGAATCGAGCACGCTCCGGCCGCCGGCGTCCCACACGAGCGTGACGATCAGCGGCGGCGGCTCCTCGGGCGCCGGGATCTCGGGCAGGGCCCGCCCGTCGGGCGCATCGAAGTCGAACCCGAGCAACGCCGCCTGGGTCGGGGCCACGTCGGCGAGCGTCACCGGGCGATCGACCGAGCCGAGCGCCGGGATCACGCCGGGGCCGTACCAGAGCAGCGGGACGTCCTGGAGGTAGTCCCACGGTCCCGAGTGCGGGAAGTTCGTCCCGACGAAGTTCGGCTCCTGCGGCACGAACACGATCTGCCCCGAGCGTTGCGGGTCAGTGCCGCGCCAGACGCGCACGAGCTGCTCGTGCGGCATCGCGCAGGCGGCGTCCTCGAGCGCCCCGGGCGCCGGCTCGACCGACGTCGAGCTCACGGTGTCGCCCGTGACGGCCGTCGGGGCTCCGCCGGTCGACGAGCCGGCGGGCTCCTGCGCGCCCTCGTCCGAACCCCCACCCGACGTGCACGCCGCGGCCACCAGGACGGCGCCCAGCAGGAGCGCGGGGAGCCGGCGGCTCACCCTCGCGCCTCGGGCAGGCACGGAAGCTCGTCCATGATCGCCGAGGGGAAGGCGGCCTGGAACACGAGGTCGTTCGCCTGATCCGGGGGAACCACCACGCCGGGCTGGGCGGTGTCGGCCTTCGTGAGGCCCATGATCCATGCCGACAGCTCCTCGAGGGTGTGCCCGTTCTGTTGGAGCTCGTGGACGTTCACGAAGATCTGCGTCGGCTGTACGAGCTGCACGATGTGGGTGTCGTCGCCGTCCGTGTCGAAGGTGGTGTTGATCCCGTTCACGATCGGCGTGGACGAGATCTGGAAGGCGCCGCTCACCTTGGGGTCGGGGATCGAGCCGTGGTCGGCGGTGAGGACGAACGCCCACTCCCCCTTGCCCACCGTTCGGTCGAGGAACTCGACCAGCTCTTGGAGCGCCTCGTCCTGGGCGGCGACGGCGTCCTGCATCTCGGGGCTGTTCACCGTCCACACGTGGCTGATGTAGTCGATCATCTTGTAGTTCACGAAGAGCAGGTCTGGGATGTCATCGCGGCCGAACCCCTCGCGCGTGATCATCTCCTCGAGTACGCGGGTCTGGTACGGGATCCGCGCGGGCGTGTCGAAGCCCGAGAGGAGCTGCGCCATGTCGTTCTCGCGCCAGTTCCCATCGATCTGGCCGTCGGCGGCATCGGTCGCGCGAACGTCCTCCTCGAAGCCGGGGACGTCGTTCAGGTAGTCGGGGAACCGGTAGAAGGGCTGGAGCGCCGGCGTGAGGTTCCACTCGAACCCCTCGGCGCCGAGCGTGTCCGCGCCGACCACCTCGCGCACCGCGGCGATGTCCTGGTCGCCGCCCCCCCACATCGAACCGTGACCGAGCATGCCGAGGTGGATGCTCACCGTCCCGAGCTCGCCGACGATCGGGTCGTTGCCCATCGCCAGGTCGTACAGGTCGGCGAGCGTCGGCTCCATGAGGTACGCGGGCCCCTTGTTCCACGGGGTGGTCAGCTCCTCGCCGATTCGCAACCGGTGCGCGACGATCCCGTTGTGGTCGGGGAAGAACCCGGTGCCGATCGTGGCGTGCGTCTGCGCCGTGCTCGTCGGCGACGTGCCGACGGTGGCGCGCTCGTACCAGGTGCCGTCGGGGATCAGCGACTCGAGGTACGGCCAGTCGTTCGGCCACCGATCGAGGACGTTTCTGCCGCCGGCGTCCCACACGATCGTCACGAGCAGCTTCGGCGGCGCCGGATCGTCGGCGAGGGCCTCTCGCATCGGCGAGCCGTCGGGGGTCTGGAAGGGGAAGCGGAGGATCGCCGCCTGGGTCGGCGCGACCCCTGCGAGTGTGACCGGCCGGTCCACGACGCCCACCGGCGCGATGTGGCCGGGCCCGTACCAGAACATCGGGATGTCCTGCGCGTAGTCCCACGGCCCGACGTGCGGCAGCCCGGCACCCACGAAGTTCGGCTCGATGGGCAGGATCTGGAGCTCGGCGCTGCGATCGTCGCGGTTCCCTCGCCACGTGCGCAGGAGCCACTCATGCGGCATCGAGCAGGCGAGGTCGGCGAGATCCCCGGTCGCGAGCTCGGCGGGCGCCGTCGTCGGCTCCTCGGCGCTCGGGCTCTCGGCGCTCGGGCTCCCGGCGGCCCTCGACGCCGAAGAGGCGATCGCTCGGGGGGACTCGCCGCGCTCCTCGCCGTCCACTTCGCTCGTGCACGCGGCCGCGAGCACGATCAGTGCGCCGAGCAGCGCGGGCAGACGCCGGGAAATGCTCACGAAGCGCAAACGAAACACCACGGGGCGAGGAACGACAACCAGCGGGGCCGGCGATAGCGTGGAGATCTCGTGACGGGGCGCCGGCTGCTCATCCTGCTCGTCGTGCTCGCCGCCGTCGCCATACCGGCGGGGATCCTCCAGGCGGTCTGCGCGGGGAGGTCGTGCGACGAAGCGTCCGGCGAGACGCCGCGGGTGCCGTTCTGCCCGCTGCCGGCCGCGCTGAGGGAGGACCTCGTGAACGGCTATCGCGAGGGCCGCTCACCCGACGTCCTCGGCGTCGCCGCCGACACGCCGGTGTTCACGGAGGTCGACGGAGCACGCATCGGCTGGCCGGCGCTCGGGGCGGCCGCCGACACGCGGGTGCCCATGGTGTTCTGGGGGTCGGGAGTCTCGCCGGGAGCGGCCGTGCCGGACGGTGCGACGCTGGACCGCATCGCGCCGACGGTCAGCCAGGCCATCGCCTTCGAGCGACCGTTCCCGGACGTGCGATCGGGCACCGCGATCGAGGGCGTCGCCGATGCGGACGGTCCGAGGCTGGTGCTGCTGATCGCCTGGAAGGGGATCGGGACCTCCGAGCTCGAGTCCTCGCCCGAGGCCTGGCCGTTCCTCGCGTCGCTACTCGCGGACGGCGCCGGAACGCTCGAGGCGGAGACGGGCTCCCTCCCGCTCGACCCGGCGGCCACGCTCACGACGATCGGAACCGGCGGGCTCCCCTCGCAGCACGGGATCACCGGTTCGTTCGTTCGCAACGACGACGGCGAGCTGGTGCCGGCGTTCGGCGAGGGATCGCCGGTGCAGGTGATCGCGACGCTGGCGGACGATCTCGAGGAGTCGAGCGGCGGGCGGGCGCTCGTGGGGCTCGTCGCGACCCAGGAGGGCGATCGCGGCCTCGTCGGAGGCGGCTGGTATCCCGACGAGGACCCCATCGACGTGGCGATCGGTGACGGAGCCGCCGCGCCGCGCTCGGTCGATGCCGCCCTCGTGGCCGGATACGGGGCCGACGACGTCGCCGACGTGCTCGGCGTGGCGATGGAGGGCTCGGTCCGTTCGCTCGACGCCCGCACCCGCAAGATCGTCGAGGAGGCCCGGGAGGCGAGCGGCGAGTCAGTGCTCGTGGTGATCGCCGGGAGCGGCTCGAGGGAGGGCGAACCCGCGTCCGTGTCCGACGCGGCCCTCGTCGACGCGGTCGAGGAGGTGGTCCCGGGCACCTCACCCGCGGTCGCGGCGACGGTTCCCGGAGGGATCTTCCTTGACCAGGCGACGCTGACGGAGGCCGGGGTCACCGGCCAGGTGGCGGTGGACGCGTTGCTCGGCGTGACGGACCCCGACGGGCGGGAGATGATGGTGGACGCGTTCCAGGGCTTCGCCGTCTCGTTCGCGAGGTACTGCTGAGGCCCGGAGGACCCGTCGATGGCCGTCGTCGCACCCAGATCCCGAACCGTTTCGCCACGAGGCGCGCTGCTGGTCGCCGCGCTCCTGCTGGTCGCCGCGCTCGGGCTCCGGCTCGTCGACCTCCAGCGCGTCGCGTGGGTCCGGACCTACCTCGTGATCTTCGGCTCGCTCCTGATCCAGGCCCTCCCGTTCGTCATGATCGGGGCGCTCGCCGCCTCCCTCGTCGAGGTCTTCGTGCCGATCGGGACGCTCGAGAGGCTCGGCCGGCTTCCGCGTCCTCTCCAGCTCCCGGCGGCCGCGCTCGCCGGTCTCGCGTTCCCGATCTGCGAGTGCGGGTCGGTCCCGGTCGCGCGGCGGCTGGCGCAGCGAGGGCTCATGCCGTCTGCTGCGGTGACGTTCATGCTCGCGGCGCCGGTGCTCAATCCGGTCGTGATCGCTTCGACGTTCGTCGCCTATCGCGGCCGCTCGACGCTCTGGACGATGGTGGGCGGGCGGTTCCTGCTCGGGTTCCTCGTGGCCATCGCGGTCGGGTGGGTGATCGGGGCACGCTCTCCGGACGAACTCCTCAAGCCGAACCCCGAGGAGGCGCACGAGCACCTGACCGAGCTCGGCCGCCCCGAGGCGCGCTGGCGGCGGATGTTCGTCCACCTCGGCAACGACTTCCTGTTCATGGGCCGGTACCTGATCCTCGGCGCGGGGATCGCGGCGGCGATCCAGACCTTCCTGCCGACGTCCGTGCTGGACGGCGTAGCCGGAGCGCCGGTGCTCTCGATCCTCGTCATGATGGGGCTCGCCGCGGTGATGTCGCTCTGCTCCGAGTCGGACGCGTTCGTCGCGGCGTCGTTCGTCCAGTTCGGTCCGTCGGCGCAGCTCGCGTTCCTGGTGTTCGGGCCGATGGTCGACCTCAAGCTCCTCGCGCTCTACGCGGGCACGTTTCGTCGTGGCTTCGTGCGGGCGGTGGTCCTCGGCGTCGCCGCAGCGACGCTCGCGGGAACGCTCTGGCTCGGGGTCCTGTTCGGATGAGCGACGCCGTCGTCGCTCGAGAGGCCACGCGGCCGCGCTCGGAGGCAGCGCCCGCGCGTCGATGGAGCCCGGCGCGGGTCGCGGGCGCCGTCGTGCTGGGGGCGTGGGCCGGTCTCTTCTGGTTCCTCCTGATCTCGGGGCGGAGGGCCTTCTACCTGTCCGCGCGCACCGAGTGGATCGTGCCGGTCGCCGCCGTCCTGCTGACCGCGGCGGCGCTCGGCCGCCTCGCGTCCGCACGTTCGACTCGAGCCGAGCCGATCCGACGGGGCGAGCTGGCCGTCATGGCGACGATGATGGTCCCCGTGCTGCTGGTCGTCGCCCTCCCGCCCGCGACGCTCGGCACGTTCTCGGCCGACAAGCGGGCGGGGTTCGCCGGCACCGGGGTCGCGACGTCCGCCGGGGACATCGCGAGCGGCGAGCTGACGCTCGTCGACGTCGCCGCCGGGCAGACGACCCCCGAGGGAGAGGAGGCGCTCGCGGCCCGGGCCGGCGAGACGGTGGACTTCGTCGGGTTCGTCACCCGGTATTCCGACACGCCGGCCGACGAGCTCCTGCTCACCCGGTACGTCGTGACATGCTGCGTCGCCGATGCGACCGTCGCGCAGGTCCGTGTCGTCAACGTCACACCCGGAGCGTTCGAGGACAACGACTGGATCGACGTCGTGGGCGTGATCTACCCGCTCGGCCGCGAGGTGATCGTGAGCGCGACCACGATCGAGCCCATCGAACGTCCCGACCGCCCGTACCTGTCGGCCTAGCGGCAGTTGCGGCAGGTTCCGATCAGGTCGAGGCGGTGGCTCACGGCCGAGAAGCCGGTGCGATCGGCGACGTCCGTGACGGTCCTCGCGACCTGCTTCTCGAAGCTCGGCGCCACGGTGACGTCCTCGACCGCGCCGCAGCTCCGACAGACGAGGTGGTGGTGGTGCTCCGTCAGGTCCTCGGCCAGCTCGTACCGGCCGAACTCCTCCCCCGTGACGACGCGTCGGACGGCTCCCGCCTGCTCGAGCACGCCGAGATTGCGATACACGGAGCTCTGCGGGAGCCCCCGGCGTGGATCGGCGAGATCGGGGATCGCGACGGGATTGCCCGCGCGCCGCAGGGCCTCGACCAGCGCGCGGCGCTGGGCCGTGTACCGCTGCCCGACGGCGCGAAGGCGCGCCTCGACGGCCTGATGGACCTCGCTCACGGCGTCGACCCCTCCGGCGCAGCCGCGGCGCGGTGCCGCGCTTGGCGAGCGCGAGGACGGCGAAGATCCCCGCGGCGATCAGCACGATCATCCCGCTTGGCGCGAGGCCCCAGATCCGCGCCGCCGCGAGCCCGGCGATCACCGACACGACCCCGATCGCCACGCTCCATTTGAGCGTGCCGCCGAAGGATCGAGCGAGGAGCTGGCCACCCGCGACGGGAAGGACCATCAGCGCGGCGACGAGGAGGATGCCCACGATGCGCATCGCGGCCACCACCGAGACGGCGATCAGCACCGCGAGCACCCCGTTCACGAACCCGACGGGCAGGCCCGCAACGCGAGACCACTCCTCGTCGGTCACCACGGCGAACAGAACGCGTTTCAACACGAGCATGGCGGCCACGATCGCGGCGCCGAGCCCGAGAATGACCCAGATCTCCGAGTCGGACACCGTGAGCGGCTGGCCGAAGAGGTAGACGAGCAGGTTCGCGTTGAGCCCGCCGCCGAGGTTCGCCAACACGACGCCGAGCGCGATCCCGGAGTAGAAGAAGAGCGCGAGCGCGAGGTCGCCGGACGCGGCCCGCCGGGCCCGGAGCCACTCGAGGCCGAGCGCCCCGACCACCGCGACCGTGAGCGCACCCCAGACCGGCCAGACGCCGACGCCGACCAGGAGGCCGGCGCCGACCCCGGCGAACGCGAGGTGGCCGATGCCGTCGCCGATCAGCGACATGCGCTGCTGGACGACGAAGGTGCCGATCATGGGCGCGAAGACGCCGACCGCGAGGCTCGCCACGAGCGCCCGCTGCATGAAGCCAAGCTCGAACGGATACGGCATCCCGCCGATCGCCAAGGGCATCAGCGCAGCCCCTCGAGCCACAGCGGGAGGTCCTCTCGGTGCACGCCCAGGCTCACGCCCGATGCGGCGAGCTCCGACGGAGGACCGTCGAAGACCACCCGGCGCTTGAGGACGATCACCCGGTCGAGCTCGGGCGCGACCGCGGAGAGCTGCGTGCGACCAGCAGCACCCCGGCCCCGTGCTCGGCGATGAGGTGGGTGAGCGAATCCCGGAAGCGGCGCTGGGACTCGGCGTCGATACCCGCGATCGGCTCGTCGAGCAGCAGGAGGTCGGGCTGGCTCGCGAAGGCGCGCGCGATGAACGCGCGCTGCTGCTGACCGCCGGACAGCTCGTCAGCGGACGTCCGGCCAGGTCTTCCAGACCGACCGATCGAGCGCGTGACGCACCTCCTCGCGGTCCTGTTGCCGGAGCGGCCTCCACCACCCTCGGCGCGCGAGCCGGCCCGCGGCGACGATCTCCTCCACGGTCGCGGGGACCTCCGAGTCCAGGACCGGGCGCTGCGGCACGTAGCCGATCAGGCCGCGCTCGGACAGCGCGGCGGGGGTCTCGCCAGCGGCCAGACCGCCCGACGGCTCGCGTGAGCCGAGCAGCACCTTCAGCAGCGTCGACTTGCCCGACCCATTCGGCCCGACGAGCGCCACGAACTCGCCGGCGCGTACCGAGAGGTCGACGCCCTCGAGCACCGGGGTGCGGCCGTACGCGAACGAGACGCCGTCCGCGCGCAACGTCGCCCGTCGACCTCGGCGCGTCGGGGACGCTCGCTGGAGCGTGCCGGTCAGGCGCAACCAAGGGCCGTCCTCAGGGTCGCCAGGTTCTCCCGCATGACGGAAACGTAGTCCTGTCCGGCGTCGACCTCCTCGCGGGTGAGCCCCTCGAGCGGGTTCAGCACGGCGGTGCCCACGCCGGCCTCGTTGGCGAGCGCCTCCGCGACCTCCGGCGAGGTGAGCTCCTCGGTGAAGATCGTGGTGATCCCCTCCCTTTCGACCAGCTCGGTCAGCTCGGCAAGGTGAGCCGGATCGGGTTCGGCCTCCGGTGAAAGGCCGGAGATCGCCTGGCGGATCTGCTTGAGGCCGTAGGCGTCCGCGAGGTATCCGAACGCGGCGTGGTTCGTGACGATCGTGCGGCTGTCGCAGGTCGCGAGGCCGTCGGCGAACTCGGCGCTAAGCGCGTCGAGGCGGGACCGGAACGCGTCCGCGTTGGACTCGAACTCGGCCGCGTGATCGGGCGCGACATCGGCGAACGCGTCCGCGACGGCGCCGACGATCTTCGAATAGCGCTTCGGGTCGAGCCACACATGCGGATCCGCGGCGAGCTCCTCACCCTCGCCCTCCGGCGGCGGGCGCAGCGCGCCGACGGGCGTGCAGTCGAGGGCCATGCCCTCCGCCTGGCCGACGCCGTCTTCGACCGCCGGCTGGAACCCCCCACCGATGTACAGGACCACGTCCGCGGTGACGAGCGCCACGAGGTCATCGGGGGCCAGCTCGAGGTCGTGCGGCTCGACGCCCGGCGGGGTCAGGTTGTCGACCGCGACCCGCCCGCCGCCGACGACCTCCGCGGCCTCGGCGGGCACCGGTAGAAGCTCGCGACGACCTGCAGGTCACCGTTCGAGCCCCCCGAGGAGTCACCGGTCGTGGCTCCGCAGGCCGCCGAACCGACGGCCAGGGCCAGGACCAGCGCGGCACCAACCGCACGAGACATCCGAGTCCTCGGTCTAGGAATGAGAACGATTCTTGCTCTCGGTGGAAGGCTAGTCCGCGACGGTCCTCGGCGTCAAGAGCGCGAGTCAGGGTGCCTGCCGTGGCAGGGCGCGACGAATCGCCACGAGAGCCTGCTCGGGCGAAACGCGAAGCTGGCGCGCCCTGCGCGCGAACGCCCGCGCCGCGTCCTCGAGCGCCGCCTCCGCGTGCGCGGCGGGATTCGGCAGGACGTCGGCGACGAAGGTGCCGCGGCGTCCGCGTCCGACCAGAAACCCGTCCGACTCGAGCTCCCGATAGGCCTTGACCACGGTGTTCGGCGCGAGCCCGAGGTCGACGGCCAGCTCCCGAACCGGCGGGAGCCGCTCCCCGGGCGCGAGCCGCCCGGACGCCACGCTTCGCGCAATCCCGTCCCGAAGCTGAGTCGACGGGGAGCTCGCGCCGCCCGGTCGAGCCGGATCCTCATGCCGCCATGATCCTCCCCCGCAACCGGCCGGCACCGATGCGCGTGTACCGTTTGGGGCGATGACGCTCCGGATCGGCCTCGGCCTGTTCACCGGCCAGCTGCCCGCCGGCTCGGCTCGGACCTTCGCGAAGGAATACCGGGAGACCCTCGAGCTCGTGCGCCTCGCGGAGGGCGTCGGGTTCGACTCGGCGTGGGTGAGCAAGCACGGCTCCTCCGACGGCTACCTCCCGTCGGTGCTGCCGATGCTCGCCGCGTTCGCCGCGTCGACCGATCGCATCCTGCTCGGGAGCGGCGTCGTCCTGGCCCCGCTGCACGACCCGCTCCGCCTCGCCGAGGACGCCGCCGTGGTGGACCAGCTCTCCGACGGCCGGCTGCTCCTCGGCCTCGGCCTCGGGTGGCGCGAGGAGGAGTTCCGCATGTTCGGCGCGACTTGCTGCTCGGCCAACCGCTCCAGGCAAGATTCGGCGCGTGAATAAAAAATATTCCGACGCAAATGAACAACAGCAGAGGCAGAAGCTTGGCCACCGTGATCACGGTGACGGCACCGGCGCCCTGGCGGACGCCGCGAATGTTGATCAATACGAGGGACACCGTAGACGGCGAGCATCACGATAATGCGCATCACGGGACCGCCGAGGAACGGCACCACCAGCGCGACGGAGTTTGCCAATACGTTCACGACGCCAGCAACCGCGCCGAGTGCCGTGAGAAAATAAAGCATCCCGGCGAGGAATCCGACGTAGCGCCCAAACGCCACTTCGACATATGCGTAAAGACCGCCGGTCAACGAAACGCGGCTGCCGGCGATCGCGAAACATGTGACGAACAAGACCATCGCAATCGCACAGCAGACAAATGCGAGAGGCGCCGCGGACCCCAGTCCCTTCGCAACGGTCGCTGGGATCACGAAAATTCCAGCACCGATTGTCGAGCTGACGATATTCGCGGTGAGCGCTGGAATTCCAATGCCGCGAACCAATTGATGATCGACGCGCTCTCCTGCTGTATCCACGACTGGTCGATTCATTTGCCATCGGCGCATCCTGAGTGATTGAGTTGTCCAAAGCAAGAGTGCGAGTTAAGCTCAGCGGCTCGAGGGTAGTGCTCGAATGGCGGGAATCGAGCTGTGGGCAAGCTGGGAGAATTGTCAGGGTGAGCTTCGACAAGACGCCAGAATTGTCCACCCTGCATCTCTCCCGTCGCCAAGCTAGAGCGCAAGCCGATGCGCCGATCTGGAGCCACACTGCATCACACAATATCCTGTGGCCGGCGGCGCCAGAACCCCTTCAAATTGTGTGATTTTCCGCTTGTAACCCAAATCAGCCTGCTGTATTGAGGCTCCGAAGGCCCGGGGTTTGGCCCAAAATGCATTTACAATCGCTCGAGCTATTCGGCTTCAAATCGTTTGCCGATAAAACTGTCTTCAATTTTCACGAGGGCGTCACCGCGATAGTCGGCCCGAACGGTTGCGGAAAATCCAATGTGCTCGACGCCGTACGCTGGGCGCTCGGCGAGCAATCCGCCAAATCGCTTCGCGGCGACGAAATGGCGGACGTGATCTTCAACGGCGCCGATACACGCAAGCCGGTAGGATTTGCGGAGGTCTCGCTCACGTTCACCGATTGCGCTGAAGAACTCGGAATCGAGTGGCATGACGTGCGCGTGACGCGCCGCGTTTATCGCGACGGAAATTCCGAATACTTGCTGAACAAAACGCCGTGCCGCCTTCGCGACATTCAAAGTCTTTTCGCCGACACCGGGATCGCGCGGACCGCTTACTCCATGATGGAGCAAGGCAGAATCGACATGATTTTGAGCTCGCGTCCCGAAGATCGGCGCGCGGTTTTCGAAGAAGCAGCCGGGATCACGAAATACAAAACGCAAAAACGCGAGGCGCTCCGAAAGCTGGAGGCAACGGAAGCGAACCTGTTGCGCATCGGCGACGTGATCAAGGAAGTCAAACGCCAGATCGGCTCACTTCAGCGGCAGGCGGGGAAAGCGCGACGCTATCAGGCGTTGCACGCAGATCTCCGCGTGCTTGAGACACATCATGCTCGCGCAAGCAGCTCGCTTCGCTCGAGCGCGACCTCGCCGCGTCGCCGGGAAGAAATCGAACGTCTGATGGACAGCGAGAAGACCACGCGCGCGAAAATCGACAACAGGCGAAAACGCGCTCGCCGAAGAACGCGGCGCACTGGACAAGATCGACACCGAGATCGCCGAGTCCCGTGCAGAAGTTCAGCGACTGGACAGCGAGATTGCAACGCACCGCAACCGCATCGAGTTCAACCGTCAGCGCGCGCAGGAACTGGCCGAACTGATCGAACGCGCGCGGCGCGACATCGCTGAGGCTGAAAACAAACGCAACCAGCAGGCGGCCGAAATCAAGCAAACGAACAGTTCGATCGCGGAAATCGAGCGAGCACTTGAAAGAAAAGGAAGCCGAGCTGACCGAGCTATCCATTCTGGCCGGAGAAATCCACAAGAAGCGGAGCGATCGCGTGACGCGATTGCAAGAATTGCAACTCGCGCTTTCGAAATCCGAAAGCCGGATCTCGGCGCTCGAAGAGGAACTCACCGGAACCAAAGCGCGCCGTGAATTGACTCACGCACAAATCGAACAACTCGCGAGAAGAGATCGAACGTTGACCGAAGCGCGCGAAAAACTCGTCGGGCAAATCGCTGTCTCGCTGAAAGACGGGCGCGCGCCAACCGATCGATGTCGAGACCAGCCTTCGCGGAAAGAGAGAAACTACTCGCCCAAGCGGAACAGGATCTTGCCACGCTCCATCGCACACTCGCCGAAAAGCGATCGCGCCTGGACGTGTTGCGTCAGCTGAACGAAGAAGGTGAAGGCCTCGCCGAAGGTTCGCAAGCTCTGCTCAAGGGCGTCAACGGTTCCGAAGAATTCCGGGACGCGATTGCCGGTTCGCTCGTTGCGCAACTCGATGTTGATCCAAAATTCATCCAGGCGATCGAAGCCGCGCTGGGCCGTAATCTGCACGCCATCATTTTAAAAGATGCGAAAGTTGTTTCCGAAATAATTGCGCTATCTAAAGAAAAAAAAGCTGGGACACGCCGCGCTGCTCATCCCCAAGCTGACAGCGTCCGCGCCAGAAACGGCGCAAAAAGTTCTGCCCAGAGGGCGCTCGCGTGGGCCACTGACAAGGTGAGTGCACCGAAACCGCTGGAGGCACTCGTCACGCGATTGCTCGGCGACGTCGTTATTTTTCCGGAACTGGAACAGGCGCTCGAGTGCAAAAAGCGAGAGCCTGCTCTGGCGATGGCCACGCTCGCCGGCGAATATGTTTCCGAGAAGGAATCGTTTTCACGGAAGCAGCGAAGTCCGCGCAGCCTCTTTGCTCGAGCGCAAAGCGCAGATTGCCGATCTGGCAAAAGAAGAAGCTGCTCTGGCAAAGGAACGCGATGCTGTCCTACCGCCAGGAGCGGGATCGACGCGCCACGCGCGACGCGAAAACCGCTCGAAATCGCTTCGCGGCTTCAGCGCGAACTGAGCGAGGCCGGACGCAAAATCGATACTTTGCAATCGGAAAAAACCGCTTTGGAGCGCCAGATTGCGGCGGCCGACGAACGGATCGCGCATGTGGAGCGGGATCTTCAATCGGGGCGCGATCAATTCGCCAATCAGAAGACCGAGTTAGCCGCATTCGAAGCCGCGCAGAAAAAGACCGTGCTGCGCGAGGAAGAGTTAACCGAGAGAACCAATGAACTGCGGCTGGGCGTCGCAACCGACCGCCAGCGCCATGAAAATTTGATTGCGCAACGCGAACCGATGAGCGCGCGTGATGCCGAGCTGGCCGAGTTGATCACAGTGCGAAAGGCGGACATCGCGATGTACGAACGGAAATTAGCTACGCAGGCCGAGGAGTCGCGTGAATCTGAAACGCTGATCAAAACTCAAACGGCGCAGCGTGACGAGGCACAAGCGAATAGCGCGAAAATCGCCGCCAGCGCGCCACACGACTTGCCGCGATTTCCGATCGCGAAAGCGAACTGCGTCGTGTGCGAGACTCGTTAGGCGAATTACAGGACAGGCGCGCACAGGGGCAGGTCCGGGAATCGCAATTCCAAATGAAGATCGACAATCTCCTCGCGCACATTTCCCGCAGCTACCAGATCGATCTTCGCGGATTTGCGGCCGATGAGGCCGCGTTTGAAAAAGTTTGCGTGCGCAAGTGAAAAGGCGGATCGACCGCTCCGCGGGCGTGAAACAAATGGTGGCGAACCCGCGACGAATTTACCATCGGGTTCGGAGAACGCGATCCACCTGCGCGAGATCGTCTGGAACAGCTTATCGCCGATCTTAGAACACAGCTGGACAACATGGGACCAGTGAACCTCGAGGCGGTGCACGAGTACGACGAACTCGAGGAGCGTTACAAGTTTCTCGAAGCGCAAAACACCGATCTTACGAATTCCCAGCGCGAACTGCTCGACGTGATCGCGCGCATCAATTCCACAACACGGAAACTATTTGCCGACACCTTTGAGCAAGTCCGGGCGAATTTCCGGGAAATGTTTGGCGAGTTATTCCGTGGCGGGCGCGCGGACTTGTCACTGCTGGACGAGAACGACCCGCTGAACTGCGGCATCGAAATCACGGCCAAGCCGCCGGGGAAACAATTGCAAAGCGTGTCGCTGTTGAGCGGCGGCGAACGCGCAATGACGGCCGTCGCGTTGCTGTTTGCGATTTACATGGTGCGCCCGAGTCCGTTCTGCATTCTCGACGAAGTGGATGCGCCACTCGACGAAAACAATATTAACTGCTTCATCCGCGTGCTCGACCGGTTCGTGCAGCAGAGCCAATTCATCATCATCACGCACAACAAACGGACGATCGCCAAAGCTGATGTCCTGTATGGCGTGACGATGGAAGAACGCGGCGTGAGCAAGTTGGTCGGCGTCAAACTGACTGCCCCGGCGCAACCTGTCACTGAAGCAGCTTCAAACGGCGGCGAACACGCGCCGAGCACAGCGACGCCTCGCGTTCGCAGCGCGGTAAGTGTTCGGCTTCTGGCGAAGCGCATTGGAGACGGCCCGCCCTCGGGCCGCTGGTCTTCGGCGCGAGGGCGCGCCGGCTCCATCGAGTTGCTGCACTATCCAGACGTCACAAAAAACTTTGCGCGCAGTTGCCGATCTTGGCTAAAATGACGCGATGCTTCAGACGGCGCAGCGGACCGCAAAGTTAAAAAGAAAAAAGCGCGCGCCCGCATCGCTGGGCGAAGCTGCTGCGGACAAAACCGCGCCTCCCCACGAGCGTTTTCTCGAAGCGTTTCGCTGGATGCTGCTGACGCGTACGCTCGAGGAAAAGCTCGTTAGTCTTTACCGCGGCGGTCAGATCACGGGCGGCGTTTACATCGGTAAGGGCCAGGAAGCGGTCAGCGTCGCATGCGGTTTGTTTTTAGAAAAAGGCGACATTTTTGCGCCGTTGATTCGCGACCAGGCCGGGCGATCTGCGTTTGGCGAACCGCTAGTCGACGTCACGCGCACGTATCTCGGCTCGCGCCTTGGTCCGATGCGCGGGCGCGACGGCAATATTCATCGAGGGCATCCGCGCGATAACGAACTGGCGATGATCAGTCATCTCGGCGCAATGGTTTCAGTTACCGTCGGCACATTGATGGCGAAGCGATTTAAGGGAGAGAAAGATTTTGTCGGCCTCACGTGTATCGGCGAAGGCGGGATGCAGACCGGTGCGTTTCACGAAGGAATGAACATTGCCGCGGTGGAACAGGTGCCGCTCGTGGTCGTCGCGACAAATAATCATTACGCCTACTCGACGCCTAACGACCGCGAATTTGCGTGCGATGATTTGGTGGAACGGGCGATCGGATACGGGTTCGAAGGTTACAGTCTGGACGGAACCGATCTTGCCGCGTGCCTGGATGTAATTGGCGGCGCGGTCAAACGCGCGCGCGCAGGGCGTCCGCCGCAGTTGGTCGTTGCCTCGGTGCTGCGACTTTCCGGTCATGGCGAACACGACGACGCCAGCTACGTGCCCGAAGAGATGAAGCGTCAGCCGTTTGCGCGGGATTGTTTGAAGGTCGCCGAGCAAACGATTATCGAATCCAATCTGCTGGATCCGGACACACTGGCCGAATGGCGCAAAGACGCCGTCGCGCAGGTGGACGAGGCAGTTGCCACCGCTCAAAAAGAAGCCGTGCCGGAAGCCGACAAAGAAGATTGGTGCGCGTTATCCACGCGCGATCTTGTCGATCACGTGCGACGAGGAATGACGAAGCACGAATGTCGAATGACGAAGTGAATCCGAATGCTCAAATGACGAATCGCTGTACATCGTTGCATTCGGATTTCGACGATTTAACGTCATTCGACATTCGGATTTCGTCATTCGCCATGAGCATCACTTATCTCGAAGCGATCCGCGAAGCGCAGGCAAAACTGTTGCGCGACGATGATCGCGTTTTCATTTACGGACAGGATGTCGGCGGGACATTTGGCGGCGCGTTCAAAGCAACGAAAGGTCTGGCGAAGGAATTTCCGGGGCGCGTGTTGAACACGCCGATCAGTGAAGATGCGATCGTCGGCACTGCCATTGGCGCTGCGATGCAGGGAATGCGGCCGATTGTCGAAATGCAGTTTGCGGATTTCTCAAGCATCGCCCTGAACCAGATTCTCAACAACGCAGGCACGCATTACTGGCGAACAGGCGTGCCGGTGCCGATCACCGTGCGTTTGCCTTCCGGCGGAACAAAGGGAAGCGGCCCGTTTCACAGTCAATCGATGGAATCGCTTTACGCGCATTATCCCGGTCTCATCGTGATGACGCCGGCCACGGTGGAAGACGCTTACACGATGTTGATAGAAGCGGTGGCAATCGATGATCCTGTCGTTTACTGCGAGCACAAATATCTTTATTACCATCTCAAGGCCGACAAATTGCCGGACAAAGGTTTGCCGACCGGACGTGCGCGTATTGCGCGCGAAGGGCGCGATCTCACGATCGTGAGTTACAGCGCAATGACGCAGGAATCTCTCGCCGCTGCGGAGGAACTCGCGCGCGAAGGTCTCGAAATCGAAGTTGTCGATCTGCGCACGGTCAAGCCGCTGGACACCGACACCGTGCTTGCATCTGTCGCGCGCACCGGCCGCTTGCTTTGCGTCGGCGAATCATTTCCCTGGGGCGGCACGACCGCGGAGGTCATCGCGCGGGTCACGAGCGAGGGCTTTCATCTGCTCGATGCCGCGCCGCAACGTCTCAACGCGAAAGACACACCGATTCCGTATCATCCAAATCTCTGGAGCGCGCATCGACCGAACGCGAAAAACATTGTCGCAAAAGCGCGCGCGTTGCTCCGAGAATAGAATCTATGCCGCAAGTCCCGATCATCATGCCGCAGCTTGGCGAATCGATCGCCGAAGCCACAATCGTCGATATCAAGGTCAAACCTGGCGACGAAGTTGTGGACGATCAGGAAATCATCGACGTCGAGACGAACAAAGCGGTCATGGGCGTGACCACGCCGTGCAAGGGCAAGATCGATAAGATCACAGTGCAATTGAAGGAGACGTATCCCGTGGGCGCGGTGCTCGGCTATGTCGAAGCAAGCGAACAAGACGCTGCGCGCTTCGCCAAACACGCGCCGCCGCCTCCGCCGCAGAAGGAAGTCGCGGAAGAAATTCCTGCGCGCGCCGATCAGGAAGTCGCTCCGGCGCGAGAAAGAAAGATCGCCGCACGCGATGGCGACGGCGACCGGGCCGGCGGGTCTGCCCGTTCCAGCGATCACGAAAGGCGCAACCTTCATGTCGCCGCGCGTCCGCGCGCGCATGGCTGAATTGCAGCTGACAACCGCTGATCTCGCAGGGATCATGGGAACCGGCGCCGGCAACCGGGTGACGATCAAAGACCTCGAAAGTTTTCTGCACAAGATCGAGAACCAAACAGCGCATGAAGCTTCCAAGATTCGCGCCGGCGTGGCCGATGCGATGCGTCGGAGTTGGACACGTCCTCTTTCAACGATCGGTTCATCAGTGAATCTCGATCCGGCGCTGCAAGATCGCCAATCGCGCGATCCGAAGCCCGGCCTCGGCCTTTACGCGCTGCGCGCGCTCGCGCTTGCGCTGGCGGAAAATCCAGCCGCAGCGGCGAAATTCATCGGAAACCGCGTGGTGCAATCAAACTCGATCGACGTCGGAATCGCGGTGGAAGCCGAGGACGGAATCATGGTGCCAGTCATTCGGAGCGCAGACAAAACTTCGCTTGCCGATCTCACGACAAAATACAAGGAATTGATCGAACTCGCGCGACAGCGGCGGATTTCGCCTGACATGCAGGCCGGCGGCATCGCCACCGTTTCCAACTTCGGGATTTTCGGAATGGAATGGGGCACGCCCATTCCCCTGCCCGATCAAACGTTGCTGCTCGGCCTCGGCGTCGGCAAAAAGGTTCCGTCGTGGGACGAAACGAAAAACGAATTCGTTCCCAAAACCGAAGCGCAAATCACCTTAAGCTTCGATCATCGCAGCATCGACGGCGGCGGCGCCAGTCGTTTGCTAAAGCGCGTGATCGAACTGCTCGAAAATCCCAAAGAACTCTGAGCGCCGCGCGTGTCATTCGGCGTCGATCGCTGTAACGCCCCCCCCAGAATTGAGACCTGATTCGTCATCGTTGCATTCGTTAGCGAAGCGGAACGATTTGCTTGCAGCATGCGGAAGCGCTGGCATAGCCGGATCGCCATGCGAGCATTTTTTGTCGAAGCCAAAGAAGCGCGAAAGCGTGGGGCACACCATCGCGCGTCGCGTATGTGCAAAATGTTTTGAGTGATTATACGGCAGCCAATGGAATCATCGCACTATCATAATGTGGAGTTATTTTGAACGAATGCTCAGTTGCCGCAGGAACTCCTGGCATACAATAGAATTCGAATGGAGCGGCAACTTCTCGCGACTGTTTTCTGAAAGCAAAAATAATATGGATGCGGCGCCGGAATCGATGTGCGAGCAGGCGGTCTATGGGCAATGGCATGAAACAGGTGTTTGGACTCAAAAAGCGAGGAGAAATCAGCAATCAGCAGGCAGTACAGAATTTCGATTTCAAGGTGATCGACGATTGGTGCAATCGTATCGCGACGCAAGACGAAGCGACACGCGGTAATTATCTTTCGAGAAGATGAAATTGATCCTCTGGTTCTTTTTTACGAAGACGTGTGCGTCTCATCGCGCGCTGCGGAGCGCGTTCTGGAATTTCTGGGATTGTATTTGGCCGGATATCGAAATCACACGCCGCCCGCATAGAATAAAGTACTAAGATCTCTGAAAATGGGCAGCACGATTCCGCGAAGTCAAATCGAGCGAAGAAGAGCAGTAACGCACACGCGGCGAACAACACCTGAGTAACGCCCGACGGCGGAATCCGGTATGCAGACTCGAGCAGCCAGACGCAAGCGGCCACGCCTTCCCCACAGCAGCCAAGCTGGTCTATACGCAACCGTAAGCCGTCCATGCGTGCCTGCTGGAACTTCCAGAATTGGAAATAATCCGCGATAAGATGTGATGGCGAGTTTCTGATCTCCGATGCGCGCTTTGTATCCGCGGAAATACGGACGCGAAAAAGTCAGAAGTGCAGACCGACCACCAGCCGGGACATCAATGTCTGCGTTCACGAAATTTCGGGAGTCATTAATCTGCGAGATCGTCGCCAACACAAATTGCTCGTTAGGCCGCGAATCTATTGAGGTGACCGAGCGCACGCGCGAGAACGGCGCGCTGCGCCGATGAAAGACGTTTCCTTCTTCGGTTGAAACGACCAGTTCCCATTCAGAACTCGGCTGGGGCGCGATGTCGACTTCTCGCGCAACGACGATGCCGTCCACGCCCATCAAAGCCAGCTGGCCATCTCTGCCGGCTTGATCATTCAGTAAATGGCTTCCCACGTCGGGATTAATTTCACCATGAATGCTGGTTGCAAATTCGCGTGCTACACCTGCGGCGCGGATCGGGCTGTAGCCATTGATGAATCGCAATCCGGCCCACATCGAGGTGCTTCCCGGCCGTAGCGTTTGGCCGACCGGTTCGCGGTTTGTTTGCTGTACAATAGGTAAGCTCCGCCCATGGATACACACTGAGATAAAGCCGCTGCGGATCGAGCGGCGCAGGTTTAAGCAGCTCTTGAGAAAAATTGTATCTGCGGAACTCCGCCGTTTGTCGGAATGCAGAGATACGTGGCGAGTAACGCGCAAAACGTGATCGCCGACGGGTGTCCAACGATCGAAATTCGGAATCGCGTAGCAGGAATTCGAAACAAAACCAAACCACAGCCAGTCCAATCAAGAATCCAAGTGAGCGGAAAAGCGTACGAACCAGTTGTGTGGAAGATCAACGCCGCGACGCCTATCAAGACGACAAGTCCAAGCGCCGCTGTAGCCGGGGTCGGTGACCCCGGCTTTAGACGCAAGGCTTCCGCCGCGCAAATCGCCAGGACGAGATGGAAAAATGGGAGCCAACGAAAACTCCAACGGAACAGGCCGGCGGTCGGAGTCATGCAGAGTAAAAGCACGAGCAACAGCAATACGAGCTCCCATTTGATTTGCCTAACGACCAGCCGCGGACGCCAGATCAATGCGGCAACAAGCGCGGCGGGAGCGACCAAGCCGCAAGCCAATTCGGCTGCCGCATGTGGGCGACCGCGCGAGGAAAAATCGGTCCAGTTCACCGTCCACGATGGGAGAATTAATCCCGGCAGCGCCGCAGGCGGAACGCGCCACTGCCAATGTGCTGCGGCCGACTGCAACTCGCGCGCTGAACCCTGAACCAGATCAAGAAGCGCCAGCCATGCGGGTGCGGAAAGCCCGAAACCGAGAGCGACACCAAACAACATCGGCAACACTGCAAATGTGGGAGGGACCTTAGTGTCCCGACCGTCGCGGCTCTGAGGCCGCTCCCACATTGTTTTGATCGACAACCACGCAATGAGGAGCAGCAGCATTAAAACCGTGTAGGGAAATCCGCCCGTAACGAGGAGATAAACGAACGGCGCCGGCCAGAGGAATCGCCATTTCGTTCGCCGCGAATCCAGAGCGCGTTCCGCGCCCCACCACGCCCATGGCAGCCAGGTGAATGCGCCGAGTGCACCGAACCAATCGGTCGCTCCCCAGCAAATGATCCAACCGTTTAACGAGGCGATCAGCGCGACAAAGATGGATAAGGCGATTGAAAACCCGCGATCGCGTGCGAGCAAAAATGCGCCAATCGCGAGCACAAAAAGGTGCGCGATCGAAAGTGCAGCCGCCTGTTGTGGAAAGGTGAGCGGAAATTTCCAGATCAAAACGACGGCCGCATTCACAAACAGCGAAAACGTGCCGTACTGAAATTCGCCCGCGAGATTGCCGCAGACCCACGAATACGGACTCAGGATCGGCCAATGACCTTCGGACCAACTGCGCGCCATGTCGGCGAACACTGGCAGCACCGACAATTCGTAATCGTCATTCCAAAAAACGAGCGGATTGTGCCAGAGCAGGATCAGGCAAAAGACAACGACGAGTAATCCGGCTGAAAGCGCGCCAAGAAAATCGTAGGGCGTCTGCGTCAGGCGCCGGCCATTTGGGATCGCGTCTTCGCGGCGTTTCACAGAAACGCCCTACAAGACGACCGGCGTCCCCTCAGTCATCACCAGGACCTTCTCCTCAATCCTGTGTTCGCGCGCGGATCTGAGCAAACGTTGTGGCGGTTCATGCATCGGTTCGAAGCCGAGGCGAAAAGTCCCGTAGTGCATCGGGATCAAAGTCTTGGCGCCGAGTTCCAGAAATGCTTTGACCGCTTCTTCTGGATTCATGTGAACTTCCCGGCCTGTCGGTGCTTCGAGCAATACATTC
>CAVOUQ010000016.1:0-308988 GCA_963699635.1 uncultured Actinomycetes bacterium
TCGCGACCTTCGGCTCCACGTCGGCGATTGTCCCATCGGCGGCCGCGATCGGGCCAACCGCCCGCGATCCCGCGGTCGAGTCCCCAGGCTCAGAGCCCGTCGAGCTCTCGCCGGAACGCCTCCTCCTCGTCCTCGAGATCGTCGCCTTCCGGGCCGAGGGAGAAGACCCAGCCGACGCAGCTCATCATCAGGCCGAGTCCCACGTTGAAGAGGCCTCCGATCTCCAGGATGCCGAGCGTCATCACGACGAACCCGGCCGCGATGAGTCCGTCGCCGAGCAGCCCGAGCCTCGAACGGGACCGCATCCGCGGTCGCGGTCGCGTGAACGTCCTCATCGTCCCCTCACCTAGTCGGACCGGATCAGGAGCTCGTCCAGCAGCTCGATCGCCACTCCCACCCCACCCGGGTCCCAACCGCCCTCGAGCTCCGCCACCAGCCGCCGGCGGGCCCTGACCGCCCCCACGCGACGTCCCTCGCAACTCGCCTGAAGCTCCCGGAGCGCCTCCTCGCGATCCGACCCCGATCGAGCGAGCGCCGTCTACTGGCCGAGGATCTTCTTCTTCTGGTTCTGGAACTCGGACTCGGTGAGGACGCCCTTGTCGCGGAGCTCGGCCAGGCGTTGGAGCTCGGTCGTGACCGACGGGGCCTCGGGCGACGCCGCGGGCGCGAGCGCCGATGCCGGCGCGCGGTCGCGGCCCTGGTACATCCGCTCTTTGTTCCGTTCTCCTTGCTGATAGATCGTCCGCTGGACGGCCTCGGGATTGCGGATGTTCGCGAAGACGTTGCGCCCGAACTCGCTCGCGGACTGGATGATCAGGTCGCCGGCGCCCACGATTCGCTCCAGGATCGACTGGTGGAACCGAATGTCGTTGATCGCCTCGAGCGGAATCTCCATCGTGTGCTTCGCGATGAAGCCCTCGCGATGGATGATCCGGTCGCTCGTAATCGCGAAGTTCGACGTCGCCCACGCGACGAATCCGCGGACGGAGTACCAGATCAGCAGCACGAGACCGACGGCCAGCGCCCCCCAGACCACGATGCTCCGACCGGCGCCGTCGTCCGGCGCGTTCGAGAACGCCAGGGTCCAGCCGACGAGCACGAGCACCGCCACGACGCTCGGCCAAACCAGGGCGATCCAGTGCGGCCGGAGGTCGAGGATGAGCTCCTCTCCCTCGATGAGCAGCCGGCGAGGAAACGGCATGCGCGGAGCTTACTCCAGGTGCTCGACCTCACCGAATCGCACGACCTCGAGACCGTCCGCCGTCCGCACGACCAGACCGCCCGTCTCGTCGACGTCGATCGCCTCGCCCTCCACCGACGCGCCTCGAACGGTCGTGGCGCGAACCCGGGCGCCGAGCGTCGCGCACCGCCCCCGATAGGCGGCGACCAGGTCTTCGGCGAACGGCGGACCCCGCGGCCGATATCGGCCGGCGAAGTCGCGGATGAAGGCGGTGAGGAGCGCATCGTCCTCCGCCTCCACCGAACCGGCTTCGGGCAGAGCGGCGGGCGGAGTCCCGAGGTTCACGCCGATCCCGAGCACGACGTGATCGAAGCGGTCGCCGGCCACCCGCGACTCCACGAGGATCCCCGCCGCCTTGCGGCCGTCGACGAGGACGTCGTTGGGCCACTTGCACGTCGTCCGCCGCCCGGTCAGCTCCTCGCTCGCGTGCGCGATCGAGGTCCCCGCGAGCAACGGAAGCAGGCCGCCGCGCTCGACGGGCAGGTCGGGGCGCAGCACCATCGAGAACATGAGCGCGGCGCCCGGCACGTCGTGCCACGTCCGGCCGAGCCGTCCCCGGCCTTCCGTCTGGTGCGCGGCGGCGACCAGGGTCCACTCGGGCGCGCCCTCTCCGGCCATCCGCAGGGCGGTCTCCTGCGTCGAGCGGGTAACCTCGTCGAACCGGACGGGTGCCTGAAGCCCCGCCAGCTCGAGCGCGCGCGACAGGGCGTGTTCGGAGAGCATCGGACGTTGACTCCCGTCGAGGTGTCCTCGATTATCGGCTGCCGGAGCGGCGCGTGAGCAAACCTCGGATCCTGATCGCGAATCGTGGCGAGATCGCCGTGCGCATCATCCGGACGATCCGAGAGCTCGGCTACACGTCCGTCGCCGTCTACAGCGACGCCGACCGCGACGCCCTTCACGTGGAGATGGCCGACCAGGCGTTCCGGATCGGCCCGGCCCTGCCCGCGGACTCCTACCTGTCGATCGGCGCGGTGCTGGACGCCGCGCAGAAGGCCAGGGCGACCGCCATCCACCCGGGCTACGGGTTCCTGTCCGAGCGCGCGCACTTCGCCCGCGCGGTCGAGGAGGCCGGGTACACGTTCATCGGCCCTCCGGCGGAGGCGATCGAGATGATGGGCGACAAGGCGGCGGCGCGCCAGGCGGCCGATCGGGTGGGCGTCCCGATCGTCCCCGGGACGCCCGATCCCGTCACGATCGATCGCGCGCCCGGCGAGGCCGAGCGGATCGGGTTCCCGCTGCTCGTGAAGGCCGCGTTCGGCGGCGGTGGGCGCGGGATCCACGTCGTGCGAAAGCGCGAGGAGCTCGAGAACGCGCTCGGACGCGCGGCGCGCGAGGCGGAGGCGTACTTCGGTCGTCCCGAGGTGTTCCTCGAGCGGTACCTGGATCGAGCGCACCACGTCGAGGCGCAGGTGATGGCCGATCAGCACGGCAACGTGTTCTTCCTCGGCGAGCGTGACTGCTCGGTCCAGCGTCGCCGCCAGAAGCTGATCGAGGAGACCCCGTCGCCGGTCGTCGACGCCGAGCTTCGACAACGGATCGGCGAGGCGTCGATGGCGCTCGCCAAGGAGGCCGGCTACGTGAACGCCGGCACCGTGGAGTGCATCGTCGACGACGACGGCTCGTTCTACTTCCTCGAGATGAACACCCGCCTCCAGGTCGAGCACACGGTCACGGAGATGGTCACGGGACTCGATCTCGTGGCGCTCCAAATCCGGGTGGCGCTCGGGGACAAGCTCGACCTGTCCGACGTCCGACCGCGCGGCCACGCGATCCAGTGCCGGATCAACGCCGAGGACCCGGCCCGCAACTTCCTTCCGGGACCCGGCCGGGTGACCGGGTACCACGAGCCCTCCGGTCCGTTCGTGCGGGTCGACTCGTTCGTCGAGGCCGGACGCGAGATCCCGCCCGACTACGACTCCATGTTCGCCAAGCTGGTGGTCTCGGCCGAGACGCGCGGCCGCGCGATCGCCCGGATGCTTCGCGCCCTCGACGAGTTCCAGGTCGTCGGCGTCCCGACCACCATCCCGCTGCACCGCTGGATCCTCCAGACCCGCGCCTTCCACAAGTCGACGCACACGACGACGTGGCTCGAGAAGGCGCTCCGCGACGCGGAGCTCGAGCTTCCGATCGACGGGGCGGCCCCGCCGGGCGAACCCAAGGCGTCGGTCCCGGCCGAGCTGCTGCTGGAGGTCGACGGCCGGCGCGTCGAGGTGCGGATCTTCGACCAGCGTCGCGAGTCCGCTCCCCGGCCGCCGAGCCGCCTGTCGGCGCACCACGGCGAATCCGTCCACAGCGTCGTCGCCTCGCCCATGCAGGGAACGATCCTTCGCGTCCTCGTCGAGCCCGGACAGGAGATTCAGGCGGGCGACGTCCTGTGCATCCTCGAGGCGATGAAGATGGAGAACGCGATCCCCGCGCCGCGCGAGGGCACGGTCTCCGAGCTGCCGATCCGCGCCGGTCAGGTCGTCCAGGCCGGCGACACGCTCGCCGTCATCGACTGAGCCGCCGGGCTACGCGCCGGGCGGCCCCCAGCCGTCGCGGCCGGTGATCCGAAAGCCGCTGTCGCGGATCTTGTAGGCCCGGTTGATCGAGACGAGGAGCGCCGTGAGCGTCTCCGCGATGCGTGCCTGCGACAGCAGCCCGCAGTCGACCCACCGGAGGTCCGGAATCTGGTCGATGAGGCCTCCGACCGTCGCCTTGGCCTCGGCGTCGTCGCCGCAGACCAGGACGTCGCTGTCCATCGGCACCTCGAGCGCCTGAAGAGTCTCGGCCGAGATCGTGTGGAACCCGGCCGTCATCCGCACCCCGGTGCCGAGGATCGCCACCGCCTGCTCGGCCGCCGAGCCGTGCCACGGCCGGACGACGTGCCAGGCGCGGCCGCCGACGGCGGTCGCGAGCGGGCTCGTCGCGTCGCACACGATGGCGCCCGGCTTCACCGACCCCTTGATGGCCCGGTAGATGTCGGCCTGCCCGGCGAACGGGACCGTGACGAAGACGACCTCGCAGCTCGCCGCCGCGGCCTCGTTCGTGGTGCCGGTCACGTCGGCTGCGCCACCGAGGATCCCCCGGGCGTCGGCGCCCCGGCCCGCGCCCTTCTCCTCGGAGCGCGAGCCGATCACCACGTGGTGGCCGGCCCGGCCCAGCCGGAGGGAGAGGCCGAAGCCCTCCTCGCCGGTTCCGCCGATGACCGCGACGTCCATCGGGCGGGAAGCCTATCGGACCGGCTAGCGTCCGCTCGATGTCGGACGTCATCACGTCGGTCGTCGAGGTGGCCGTCGGAGTCGCGTGCCTCGTCGGAGGTGTGGCCTCGTGGCGACGGCCCCGCATGCGGTGGCTCGCCGCGCTGCTGGCGATCGCGGGTGTGGCCGCCGTGGCGCATGGGATCCTGGCGCTTGCGCGCTAGCGAGGGTGATACTCGCCGAACACGGATCGGAGCACGTCCGAGACCTCCCCCAGGGTGGCGCGGGCGCGCAGCGCCTCCCGCACGGGCGGCAGCAGGTTGTCGGTCCCGCGGGCGGCCCGCTCGACCGCGAGGAGCGCCCCCCGGACGGCGTCGGGATCGCGTTCGACGCGGAGGGCCCGGAGGCGGTCGATCTGCCCCGCGACCTCCGCCTCCCCGATCCGCTGGAGCTCGACCGGGCGTTCCTCCGGGTCCTCGAAGCGGTTCACGCCGACGACCACCCGCTCGCCGGCCTCGATCCCCAGCTGGATCGCGTAGGCCGCCTCGTGGATCTCGTCCTGATAGAAACCCGCCTCGATCGCGTCGACCGCGCCGCCCATCGCGTCGATCTTCTCGACATAGGCCCGCGCGCGATCCTCGATCTCGTCGGTGAGCGCCTCGACGAAGTAGGCGCCGCCCAGCGGGTCGGCGACGTTCGCCACGCCGGTCTCGAGGCCGATGATCTGTTGAGTTCGGAGCGCGATCTTCGCCGCGTGCTCGGTCGGGAGCGCGAAGGCCTCGTCGAACGAGTTCGTGTGCAGCGACTGGGTCCCGCCGAACACGGCCGCGAGTGCCTCGAGCGCCGTCCGGACGACGTTGTTCTCGGGCTGCTGGGCCGTGAGGGTCGCGCCGCCGGTCTGGGTGTGGAACCGAAGCATGAGGCTCTTCGGGTCGTTCGCCCCGAATCGATCGCGCATGATCCCCGCCCACATCCTTCGGGCGGCGCGGAACTTCGCGACCTCCTCGAAGAAGTTCATGTGGCAGGCGAAGAAGAACGAGACCCGCGGCGCGAAGTCGTCCACCGCGAGCCCCGCGTCGAGCGCCGCCTGCACGTAGGCGATGCCGTTCGCGAGCGTGAACGCGACCTCCTGCACGGCCGTCGCTCCCGCCTCGCGCATGTGATAGCCGCTGACCGAGATCGTGTTCCACCTCGGGATGTGCTCGCCGCAGTAGGCGAACAGGTCGGTGATCAGGCGCATCGAGGGCTTCGGCGGGTAGATGTAGGTCCCGCGCGCGGCGTACTCCTTCAGCAGGTCGTTCTGGACGGTCCCCGAGAGCATCGAGACGTCGACGCCCCGCTCCTGTGCGACGAGCTCGTAGAGCAGCAGCAGGATGGGCGCCGTCGCGTTGATCGTCATGGAGGTCGACACCCGGTCGAGGGGGATCCGGTCGAGGAGCCGGTGCATGTCCTCGATCGAGTCGATGGCGACGCCGGTCTTGCCGACCTCGCCCTCGGCCCGGGGGTGGTCGGAGTCCAGGCCCATCTGCGTCGGCAGGTCGAAGGCGACCGAGAGGCCGGTCTGCCCGTGCTCGAGGAGGTACCGGAAGCGCTCGTTCGTCTCCTCGGCGGTCGCCATGCCGGCGTACTGACGCATGGTCCACAGCCGGCCCCGATACATCGAGGGGTAGATGCCCCGAGTGAACGGCGGCTCGCCCGGCCGCCCGAGGTCGCGCCCGGGATCGAGGCCCTCGAGGTCGCGCGGGCGGTAGACCGTCCTCAGCTCGATCCCCGAGTCGGTGACGCGCTCGTTCATCCCGCGCCAGCGTAGCGGGTAGCATCCTCGTCGTGGACGTCGTGAACCCGCTGGTCGAGGAGTACATGCGGTCGCTCCTCGGCCGCTACGACGAGCCCGTCCTGCTGGAGATGGAGGCCGAGGGCAGGGAGCGCGGCTTCCCGATCATCGGGCGGCTGTGCGGGGTGGCGCTCGAGCTGCTCGCGCGGTCCATCGCCGCGCGGCGCGTCTTCGAGCTGGGCTCGGGGTTCGGGTACTCGGCCTACTGGTTCGCGAGGGCGGTCGGTTCGGGCGGGGAGGTGCACGGCACGGACGGCGATCCCGCGAACGAGCCGAAGGCGCAGGAGTACCTCGGCCGGGCCGGCCTCGGGGAGCGGATCCGGTGGCACGTGGGGGACGCGCTGGCGAGCTTCGCCAGCGTGGACGGCGAGTTCGACGTCGTCTTCTGTGACATCGACAAACCGGGCTACCCCGCCGCCTGGCGCGCCGCCGCCGACCGAATCCGCCCGGGCGGCCTCTACCTCTGCGATAACACGATCGGCTACGGACAGGGCACGGTGCTCGACGACGGCGAGGGCCCCGAGGCGATCCGAGAACACAATCGACTCATCGCCGAGGACGAACGGTACGTCTCGATCATCGTTCCGACCCGCGAGGGGGTCCTGGCGGCGCTGCGTGTCGCGTGAGCGGGGACCCGGGCTGGCGGGAGGCGATTCGTTCAGGGCTCCTCGGGCTGGTGCGCCCGTTCCGCCACGTTCGTCGGATGCGCCGCCAGATCCCGAACCCTTTGGTGGCGATGCGAACGTCGCTCGTGAACCTGGCCGCCGCATCCTTGGTCATCCTCGCCGCCACCCGACTGCTTGATCTCGACGAGGACCCTCGGGACTGGTTCCCCTGGCTGGTCCTCTTCGTCTCTCTGGTCTGCTTGGCGACGATCGTCCGGCTGCGCTCGCGACCTCTCCGGCCCGTCTCGGAGTCGTCGATCTGCGCGCAGTACCGGGCGCTTGCCTTCATCGGGATGAGCTTCGCCGCGATCCCCGCGTTGGCTGAGCGTCGGTCTTCTCTTCTTCGGCGCCTCGGCGCGGCTGCCACTCCTCGGCTATGGCTCCGAGGCGGTCGGCATCGCCTTGGTCGCACCGACCTCGCGGGACATCGCCCGGCGTCAGGAACAGATCGCCCGCGGCGGCTCGGCGCTCTCGCTGATCACGGCCCTGACGCGTGCCCAGGCGACGTAGGTGCGCCCCGCCTCGGTCGTCGATCATGGCTACGTGCGACGGAGTGCTCGCCGTACCGAGCGCCGGCCGACGTGAACGCGCTCGCGAGGGCACGCATCGTCTTCTGGGCCATCGTCGTCGGCGCGGTCTTGCTCCTCATCCTTGGGCTCGTGATGCCCGGGGACGCGAAGGGGGGATTCGGCTGGCTGACCGCGCTCGCCGCCGCCGTTGGGGCGATCGCGACAGCGGCCGCCTGGAGGATTCGTCGGAGGCCCTTGCGCGCCGACGACGAGCCCGGGCTCGCCCGCGAGTACGTCGCGCGCGTCTTCCTCGGCGCCGCGGTCGCCGAGGTCCCGATCGCCGTTGGGTTCGCGGGGACGCTCGTCGCCGCCGAACCGTGGCCGGTCCTCGTCGGCGTGGGACTGGGCCTGGCCGCGCTCTCGCTCGTCGCCCCGACGAGCGCGGACGTCGATCGGCGTCAGGGCGAGCTCGTGGACGCGGGCTCGGCGCTCTCGCTCCGCGAGGCGCTCGGCGCAACCGGCGCGTGATCGGTTCGATTCGCGTTGTCCGACGCGGGGTAGACTGCGCCCGGCCCGCGGACAGGTCGTCGCCGGGCGCCCTCGCGAGCGGCGCGAGGCTGGAAGCTCGAGGGAACTGATGGCCAAGCGAAAGTCCGACGTCGGGACGCTCTACAAGGGCAGTCCGGGGCAATGGTCGTGGCTGGCCCATCGCATCACCGGCGTCGCCGTCATCCTGTTCCTGTTCGCGCACGTGGTCGATACGGCCGTGATCGGCTGGGGGCCCGAGGCGTACGAACGGGTCGTCAGCGTCTACCACAACTGGGTCGTGAAGCTGCTCGAGCTCGGCCTGGTGGCGGCCGTGCTCTACCACGCGATCAACGGCGTCAAGATCATGGTCTTCGACTTCTGGCCCTCGACCACGCGTCACATGAAGTCGATCGCCGCCGCCTCGACCCTGCTGTTCCTGGCGAGCATGCTGCCGATCACGTGGATCATGGGCAAGGGCATCCTGGAGTCGGCGGGGATCCTCTGATGGCCGTCGAGAGCCCCGAGCGTGCCGCGGCCGCGGTCCCGCACCCGCGCGGCGGAGCCCTCGGCTACCGAGGTCGCGAGCGGCCGGGAGGCGGGTTCGAGCTCTGGTCGTGGCTGTTCATGCGGATCAGCGGCATCGTGCTGCTGTTCCTAGCGGTCGGCCACGTCCTGATCATGCACGTGGTCGACGAGGGCGTGGATCGCGTCGACTTCGGCTTCGTCGCGACGCGTTGGGCAAGCCCCTTCTGGCGCACGTGGGACTGGGCGCTGCTCGTCCTCGCGCTCCTACACGGCATCAACGGCCTCCGCGTGATCGTGCAGGACTACGTCCGGTGGCCCGGCGTGCGTTTCGCGGTGAACATGCTGTTCGCCATCATCGGGTTCGGGCTCTTCGTGCTCGGCACCGTCATCGTCTTCACGTTCGACCCGAGCAAGTGGCCGGGCGCCGCGTAGACACATGACGACCTTCCACACGTACGACACGGTGATCGTCGGCGCCGGCGGGGCGGGGCTCCGCGCGGCGATCGAGGCCTCGGACCGCGTGCGAACGGCGGTCATCTCCAAGCTCTACCCGACGCGTTCTCACACGGGCACGGCGCAGGGCGGCGTGTGCGCGGCGCTCGCGAACGTGGAGGAAGACTCCCCCGAGTGGCACGCCTTCGACACGGTGAAGGGCGGCGACTACCTCGTCGACCAGCCGGCCGCGCAGCTCATGTGCGAGGAGGCGGTCGACGCGATCTACGAGCTGGAGCACTGGGGCCTGCCCTTCAACCGAACGCCCGAGGGCAGGATCGACCAGCGGCGATTCGGCGGGCACACGCGCAACCACGGGGAGGCGCCGGTCAAGCGCGCGTGCTATGCGGCCGACCGCACGGGGCACATGATCTTGCAGACGCTGTACCAACAGTGCGTGAAGCGCAACGTCCGCTTCTTCAACGAGTTCTACGTGCTCGACCAGCTCATGGTCGACGGTCGATGCGCGGGGGTCGTCGCGTACGAGCTCTCGACCGGTGAGCTCCACGTCTTCCGCGCGAAGGCCGTCGTCTACGGGACGGGGGGGTACGGTCGGATGTTCAAGGTCTCCTCGAACGCCCATACCCTCACCGGCGACGGTCCGGCGGTCCTGTACCGCCGGGGGATCCCACTCCAGGACATGGAGTTCTTTCAGTTCCACCCCACCGGCGTCTACAAGATGGGCATCCTCCTGTCCGAGGCCGTCCGCGGCGAGGGCGGCATCCTCCTGAATTCGGAGGAGGAGCGCTTCATGGAGCGCTACGCGCCGACGGTCAAGGACCTCGCGCCGCGCGACATGGTCTCCCGGGCGATCTTCCAGGAGATCAAGGAGGGCCGCGGGGCCGGACCCAACCGGGACGCGGTCTGGCTCGACGTTCGGCACCTCCCGCGCGAGGTGATCGAGGAGAAGCTCCCCGACGTGACGGAGTTCGCGCGCGTGTACCTCGGGGTCGAGCCGACCACCGAGCTCGTGCCGATCCAGCCGACCGCCCACTACGCGATGGGCGGGATCCCGACCGACGTGGACGGCCGGGTCGTGGTCGGGCAGGAGGAGACGCCGGTGCCCGGCCTCTACGCGGCCGGCGAGTGTGCGTGCGTGAGCGTTCACGGCGCGAACCGGCTCGGGACCAACTCGCTGCTGGACATCGTCGTCTTCGGCCGCAGGAGCGGGAAGCACGCCGCCGCCTTCGCGAGCGACGCGGCGCTCCCCGAGCTCCCCGAGCGTCCCGAGGGCGCCGTCTCGGACCGGCTCGAGAGCCTCCTCGGCCGTCCGGAGGGCGCCAACGCCGCCGACATCCGGGCCGAGATGCAGGAGCACATGCAGGATCTTGCCTTCGTCGTCCGGACCGAGGAGAGCCTGCGGAAGATGCAGGAGATCCTGGCCGGCCTGCGCGAGCGCTACGAGCGCGTCTACGTCCAGGACACCGGGAGGATGTTCAACACGGAGCTCATGGAGGTCCTCGAGCTGGGCTTCCTGCTGGACTGCGCCGACACGCTCGTGGCGGCCGCGCTCGCCCGCGACGAGAGCCGCGGCGGCCACTACCGCGAGGACCACCCGCTGCGCGACGACGCCAACTGGCTGAAGCATTCGCTCGCGTACCGGCAGCACGACGGCTCGATCCGGCTCGAGACCAAGCCGGTGAAGCTCGGCCCCTACGTGCCGATGGAGCGGAAGTACTGATGGCCCCGGCCGACGCGCTCGGCGACGTGCTCGACGGCTCCGATCGGCAGCGAGCCGGGGCGAGCACCCGCGTCCGACTCACGCTCAGGATCCGCCGCTACAACCCGGAGGTCCGCGGCGAGGAGTCCTGGTGGGACGAGTTCACGATCGAGACCGACCCCGACGACCGGCTCCTGGACGCCCTGCATCAGGTCAAGTGGTACCACGACGGCACCCTGGCGCTCCGGCGCTCGTGCGCGCACGGCATCTGTGGCTCCGACGCGATGATGATCAACGGCCGCAACGCCCTCGCGTGCAAGGTCATCGTCCGCGACATCGCCCCGAGGGTCACCGTCGAGCCGATCCGCGGGCTCCCCGTCCTCAAGGACCTGATCGTGGACATGGAACCGTTCTTCGCCGGCTACCGGTCGGTCCTGCCCTACCTGATCAACGACTCCGGCGAGCCGGACACCGAGCGCCTCCAGTCGCCCGAGGATCGCCATCGCTTCGACGACACCACCAAGTGCATCCTGTGCGCCGCCTGCACCACCTCGTGCCCGATCTTCTGGGGGGACGAGGAGTACGTGGGACCCGCCGCGATCGTGAACGCGCACCGCTTCATCTACGACTCGCGCGACGAGGCCGGCAAGGAGCGGCTGCGGATCCTCTCGGAGAAGACGGGCGTGTTCCGTTGCCGGACGACCTTCAACTGCACGGAGGCCTGCCCTCGTGGCATCCAGGTGACCAAGGCGATCCAGGATGTGAAGCGCTCGATCTTGTTCGACCGCTTCTAGCCCGGCACCGGGATAGGGTGGCCGCGTGGCGCCCTCGTACGACTCAAGCCTCATCTCGCGAATCTTCGACGAGTACGGCGACTCCGAGTGGAACCGGCACGAGGTCTCCCCGTTCGCCCGGGTCGCCCTCCACGTCCACACGCACTACCTGCGGCGATTCGTTCGCCCCGGCGACCGCGTGCTGGAGGTCGGGGCGGGCGCGGGGCGATTCACCCTGGAGCTCGCCCGGCTCGGCGCCCACATCACCGTCGCGGACATCTCGCCGGGCCAGCTCGAGCTGAACGAGCGGCACGTGCGGGAGGCGGGCCTCGAGGATGCCGTCGACGCCCGTGCCCTCGCGGACGTCGTCGATCTCTCCGAGTTCGAGGACGGGGGCTTCGACGCCGCCGTTTGCTACGGGGGAGCGCTCAGTTGGGTGCTCGACGAGGCTGATCGAGCCGTCGGCGAGCTGCTCCGCGTGACGAGACCCGAGGGTCACGTCCTGCTCGGCGTGATGTCGCGATACGGATCGCTCCGGGCCTTCCTCTCCGTCGCCGAGCAGGAGATCGCGGAGTTCGGCCTGCAGGAGATGCAGGAGATCGTCGCCACGGGATTCCTGCCCGCGCATCACTCGACGCTCGGCCCGATGCATCTGTACGCCTGGGACGAGCTCGAGGCGCTCCTTCGTCGGCACGCGTGCGAGATCGAGGCCGCGTCCGCCGCGAACTTCCTGTCGATCGGCAACGACGAGACCTGTGGGCGGTGGCTCGCCGATCCGCGGATGTGGGGGCGCTTCCTCAGCTGGGAGGTCGAGGCCTGCGCCCAGCCGGGGGCGATCGACGGCGGGACGCACATCATCGCCGTCGTCCGAGCGGTCGGATCGTGACCGACACGGCGCGTCGGGACCCCTTCTCCCGTCATCGGACTGCGGGTGGCGGCCGAGTATGGTTCGGCCGTGGCACACCTCGTCACGCTGATCCCCGGCGACGGCATCGGCCCCGAGGTGTCGGAGGCGGCGCGACGGGTGCTGGACGCGACGGGCGTCGGCCTCGAGTGGGTCGTCGAGGACGCCGGTGCCGGGGTCCTCGGGCGCGAGGGAACCACGCTGCCCGATCGAGTCCTCGACCAGGTCCGACGGTCGCGCGTCGCCATCAAAGGGCCGATCACGACGCCCGTCGGGACGGGCTTTCGCAGCGTGAACGTGGCCCTCCGGCACGAGCTCGACCTGTTCGCCGCGGTCCGGCCCTCGCGGTCGCTCCCCGGGGTCCCGACGCGGCATCCCGGCGTGGACCTCGTCGTCGTGCGCGAAAACACCGAGGACCTCTACCGGGGGATCGAGTACGAGCGCGGCACCGAGGAGGCGGCACAGCTTCGCGCCGAGCTCCGCCGCCTCTCCGGTCGCGAGGTCCGAGAGGACGCCGGCTTCACCGTGAAGCCGATCAGCGTGACGGGCGCCCGCCGGATCGTCCGGTTCGCCTTCGCGTACGTCCGGGCCAACCGGCGCCGAGCGATCACGCTCGGACACAAGGCGAACATCATGCGGTTCTCCGACGGGCTGTTCCTGTCGATCGGCAGGGAGGAGGCGGCGACGAGCGCCGACGTCGACTTCCAGGACATGCAGATCGACCAGCTGTCGATGCGGCTCGCCCGCGAGCCCGAACGGTTCGACGTCCTGCTGCTGCCGAACCTCTACGGGGACATCCTGTCGGATCTGTGCGCCGGGCTCGTCGGGGGTCTCGGGCTCGCGGCCGGGGCGAACCTCGGGTGGGAGTACGCGGTCTTCGAGCCCGTCCACGGAAGCGCCCCGGACATCGCCGGCCGCGGCCTCGCCAACCCCATCGCGATGATCCTGTCGGGCGCGATGCTGCTCCGTCACCTCGGCGAATCCGGCGCGGCCGCCGCCGTGGAGTCGGCCGTCGACCGCGTGCTCGAGGGGGGCGAGGTGCGGACGCCCGACCTCGGTGGCTCGTCGACCACGGACGAGGTCGGGGCGGCCGTCGCCGCGGCGCTCGCGCGCTAGACGCGGGTCTCGCGCCGTGACGCGAGCAGCGCGCCAGCGATCGCGAGCGGCACGCCGAGTTGGGCGAGCGTCGCGACGTCCTCCCCTCGCACCGCGATGCCGAGGATCGTCGCGACCACCGGGATCAGGTAGATGGAGGGCGAGAGCCGCTTTCCCTACTCGGGGCCCGGACCGGACCCCCCCGAGGGAACCTGTCAGCAGCCGGGCTGACCGAGGTTCCCGCAGCACTGCCGTCGCGAGAACGTCGCCTTCAGCCGGTTTCGGACGACGAGCGCGAGCTTCGTCGGGAGCGGCGCCTCGTACTCGCGCCAATTCGTGAAGAACTGCCGGGCGTGATGCCGAACCTCGTGGAGGAAGCCGCGAACGCTCACATGCCCCCGCCGTCGCCCTCGTGGGACGGGATCGGGGTGCGCAGGCCCTCGGGCAGAAGCTCGTCCCTCCGCCACGGCGCGGAGGTCTCGGCGTAGAAGTCGCGGCCCTCGCAGTCGTTCACGACCCAGACGGGGAAGTCCTCGACCTCCAGGGCGCGCACGGCCTCGGTCCCGAGCTCGGGAAACGCGATGACTTCTTGCGAGCGCACCTGGAGCGCCGCGAGCGCCCCGCCGCCGCCGAGCGCGGCCATGTAGACGGCGGTGTGCCGTCTCAGCTCCTCTCGAACGGCGGGGCCGCGGCCGCCCTTGCCGATGATCCCCTTCAGGCCGAGCTCGAGCAGCCGAGGCGTGTACCGATCCATCCGGCTCGCGGTCGTCGGGCCCGCCGAGCCGATCACGTTCCCGGGACGCTCGGGAGTTGGACCGACGTAGTAGACGATCTGTCCCGCGGGGTCGAAGGGCAGCTCCTCGCCGCGGTCGAGCATCTCGATCAACACCTTGTGGGCGGCGTCGCGTGCGGCGTAGACGGTGCCGCCGACCAGGACGACGTCGCCGATCGCGAGCCGCCGCACGTCGTCGTCGGACAGCGGCGCCCGGATCCGCTTCCTGCCGTCCTCGAGTTCCTCGACCGCCAACTCAGATCACCTTGGTTCCCGTGCGATGCGCGTGACACTCGATGTTCACCGCGACCGGCAGCGACGCGATGTGGGTCGCCATCGTCTCGACGTGCACCGCGAGCACCGTCTGCGTGCCGCCGAGCGCCTCGGGACCGAGCCCGAGCGCGTTGCACTTCTCGTACAGCTCGGACTCGAGCTCGGCGATCATCGGGTCCGGGTTCGGCTGTCCGACCTTGCGCATCAGCGCCCGCTTGGCGATCACCGCGGACATCTCGAAGTCCCCCCCGACGCCCACGCCGATGATGCCCGGCGGGCAGGCGTTCGGACCCGAGTCGGCCACCGCCTGCAGGACGAAGAGCTTGACGCCCTCGAGCCCGTCCGAGGGTTTGAGCATCGCGTGCTTGGCCATGTTCTCCGAGCCGGCTCCCTTGGCGTCCACCTGAATACGGATCTGATCGCCGGGAACGACCTGGGTGTGGATGAAGGCTGGCGTGTTGTCCCCGGTGTTCCGGCGGTCGAACAGCGGGTCGCGAACGATCGAGCCGCGCAGGTACCCGTCCTTGTAGCCCTGGCGGACGCCCTCGTTGACGGCGTCGTACAGGTCGGCGCCCGTGACGTGCACGTCCTGACCGAGGTCCAGGAAGATCACCGTGTAGCCGGTGTCCTGGCAGTAGGGGTACTCGCCCTCGGCGGCCAGCTCCTGGTTGCGGATGAGCAGGTCGAGCACCTGACGGCCGAGCGGCGACTCCTCCTTCTCGCGCGCCCGCTTGACGAGCTCGACCATCTCGGGGGGGACCGTGTAGCAGATCTGCATGCAGAGCTCGCGGACGACCCGCGTGACCTCCGCCGCATCGATCTCGCGCACGCTCGACACCTCCACCTCATGCTAGCGCCGGTGCTTCCGGGCGTCCCCGTCCGATGAGAGGATGCGGTCGATGCCCTCGGAGATCCTCTCGACGGCTCGGCCGACGAGGCTTCGGCTCGCCGGCTTCCTGTGCCTCGCGGCGGGCGCCGTGCTCGCGGGGGTCGGCGCGACCCGCGTCTGGGCCGTCATCGGCTTCCCGGGGGACACGGAACACGCGGCGGACGCCCCGGTCCACGGAACCGACGTCTGGGAGGGGAAGGTGGTCCTGCTCGGGGCCGCGATCGCACTCGTCGCGCTGCTCGCGATGCGGCTCGCTCGGTCCGGCCGGGTCCGACGCGCCCTCGCGATCCTGCTGATCGCCCTCGGGCTCGCGTGCGTCGCGCTTCCGGTGCTCGACGCGTTCGGCGCGAAGGATCGGTTCGGAGGCGATGCCGGGGTCGACCTGTACGCCGAGTGGCTCGCCGCGGAGTTGGACCTCCCGGAGGACGTCGTCCGGGACCAGTTCACCGAGCAGTTCGATCAGGCCCTCCGTGTCGACGTCGGGCTGGGGCTCTGGCTCGCGGCGGCCGGCGGCGTGCTCCTCGTCGTGGGCGGCGCGCTGAGCCTGGCGTGGATCCGGCAGCAGGAGGCCGCGTCGCGTCCGGCGGCGGCCCCGGAGGCCTAGAGCTTCTCGAGGTCCGCGCACTTCGCGCGGATCCCCTCGGCCGCCGCCCGAAGCGCGGCGAGCTCATCCTCGTTCAGGTCGAGCTCGACGATCTCCGCGACCCCGCCGCGCGACAGCCGGACGGGCACGCCCACGTAGACGCCGTCGATGCCGTACTGCCCCGAGCACCAGGCGCAGACCGGAAGCGACTCCGGGGCGTCGCTCGCGATCGATTGGATCATCTTCGCCACCGATGCCGACGGCGCGTAGTAGGCGCTCCCCTTCTTCAGGAGCGCGACGATCTCGGCCCCGGCGTCGCGCGTGCGCGCGTACAGACGCTCCAGCGTCTCCTCGTCGACGAGCTCGGCGAGCGGCTTCCCGTCGACGGTCGCATGACGCGGGAGCGGCACCATCGACTCCCCGTGCGAGCCGAGCGTCATCGCCTCGACGACGAGCGGCGACACGCCGAGCTCCTCGGCGATGAAAGCGCGGAGCCGGGCGGAGTCCAGCACGCCGGCCATCCCCATCACCCGTTGCTTCGGGAACCCGGAGACCTCGGCGGCCAGGTGGGTCATCTCGTCGAGCGGGTTGGTCACGACGATGACGATGGCATCGGCGAACCGGGCGCGATCTGTTCGACGACGCCGCGGACGATGCCCGCGTTCTTCGCGAGCAGGTCCATGCGGCTCATGCCCGGCTGCCGCGGGAAGCCCGGCCGTGATCACGACGACGTCCGAGCCCACCGTGTCCGCGTACGCGTTCGTGCCGGTGACCCGCGGCTCGAACCCGACCACCGGCGCGGATTGCCGCAGGTCCAGCGCCAGGCCCTGGGGCAGGCCCTCCACGATGTCGATCAGGACGACCTCGGCCAGGCCGGCCTGGACGAGCCGCATGGCGGTGGTCTGTCCGACGAACCCGCTTCCGACCACGGTGACCCGCATGGACGTCGCTCCCAGGGTGCTCGAGTGCCGCCAATCCTAAACATCGGTCGGCCCGGCCCTCGGCGGGTCAGGCGGCGAGGCGATCGATCACGGCGTCCGCGACCTGAGACGTGGTGGCCGCCGTCGGGTCCTCGCGCGAGGGCTTCAGGTCGTAGGTCACGGTCCGGCCCTCCGCGATGACGGCGGCCACCGCCGCCTCCAGGCGATCCCCTGCCCGAGTCTCGCCGAGGTGGCGGATGAGCATCGCGCCCGACAGCATCAGGGCCATCGGGTTCGCTCGATCGGACCCGCGGTACCTCGGCGCGCTGCCGTGCGTCGCCTCGAACACCGCGCAGCGCTCGCCGATGTTGGCACCCGGGAGCCAGCCCGAGACCACCGACGAGCCCCGCGCACAGATCGGACAGGATGTCGCCGTACAGGTTCGGCAGGACGAGGACGTCGTAGTCCTCCGGGCGCTGTACGAGCTGCATCGTGAGGTTGTCGATGATCCGGTCCTCGAACGGGACGTCCGGGTGCTCCGCGGCGACCCGCCGGGCGGTCTCGAGGAAGAGGCCGTCGGAGAACTTCATGATGTTGGCCTTGTGCCCGACGGTGAGCGTTCGGCGTCCGCGTGTCCGGACGTAGTCGAAGGCGAACCGGACGATCCGGTCGCTCGCCCCCTCGCTGATCGACTTGATGCTGAGGCCCGAGTCCGCTCGGATGCGTGTACCCGTCGTCCGCTCGATGAACCCGATCAGCTCGGCGGTCTCGGGCTCGCCCTGCTCGAACTCGATCCCCGTGTACAGGCCCTCGGTGGTCTCGCGGATCACCACCAGGTCGACCCCCTCGTAGCGCGATCGCGCGCCGGGGTACCAGCGGCAGGGCCGAACGCACGCGTAGAGATCGAGCGCGACGCGGAGCGCGACGTTCACGCTGCGGAACGCGCCGCCGACCGGCGTCGTGACGGGGCCCTTGAGCGCGATGCCCGTCTGGCGGATCGAGTCGAGAACGCGCTCGGGCAACGGCGAGCCTTCGCGTTCGGCGACCTCGGCCCCGACCTCCTGGACGTCCCACTCGATCGCGACGCCCGTCGCCTCGATCGCCCGTCGAGCGGCCTCGACCAGCTCGGGGCCCACGCCGTCGCCGGGGATCAGCGTGACGCGATGCGTGCCCAGGGCTCTCCCCTCCTGCTTCGGCTCCGTTTCGGCTGCGGCCCGGCGCGACGCCGGAGTCGTGACCCCGCGGTACTCTCGGTCCTGCAAGGATAGTGAGCCGGAGCCGACCGAACCTCGAGGAGCACCCGGTGGCCGAGAAGGGGATGCGGGACATCGTCGCGGCGCAGACGAGCGTCTCCGACATCGACGGCGTCCACGGCCGGCTCTGGTACGTCGGGTACCCGATCGAGGACCTCGCGGAGCACTGCACGTACGAGGAGGTGGTCCACCTCCTCCAGCGGCTTCGGCTGCCGACCCAACCCGAGCTGGACGAGCTCGTCGACTTCATGGTCGAGCAGCGCGAAGCCTCGCGGTTCATCGAAGACCTGATGCCGACGCTGGCGCAGCAGACCTCGCCGATGTCGATGCTCCGAACGAGCGTATCGGCGGCCTCCGCGTACGACCCCGACGGCTGGGACAACTCCAGCGAGGCGAACGAGCGCAAGGCGCTCCGGCTCATCGCCCGGACCCCCACGTTCCTGGCGATGTACCACCGGCTGCGCACAGGCCAGGAGCCCGTACCCCCACACCCCAAGCTCCCGCACGCCGCGAACTTCCTCTACATGCTCACCGGCGTCGAGCCGTCACAGGAGGACGCCGACGTCCTGGACAGCACCTTCATCCTCTACGCCGATCACACCATGAACGCCTCCACGTTCACCGCCCGGATCATCGCGTCGACGCTCGCCGACATGCACTCGGCGATCACCGGCGCGATCGCTGCCCTGAAGGGCCCGCTCCACGGCGGCGCGAACGAGGAGTCGATGAAGATGCTCGAGGAGATCGGCTCCCCCGAGCGCGCCGAGGCCTACGTGAAGGACCTCCTCGAGCGCAAGGAGAAGGTTATGGGGTTCGGCCACGCGGTCTACAAGACGATGGACCCGCGGGCGAGGATCCTCAAGCGCCTGTCGCACGCGACGGGCGAGCGCCACGACGACCTCCGGTGGTACCGGATCTCCGAGGCGATCGAGGAGGTCGCCCTCCGCGAGAAGGGCCTGAACCCCAACGTGGACTTCTACGCCGCGAGCGTCTACCACATGCTCGGGATCCCGACGGACCTGATGACCCCGATCTTCGCGGTCGCCCGGATGGCCGGCTGGACGGCGCACGTGCGCGAGCAGTACGCCGACAATCGGGTGATCCGACCGGACTCCGAGTACGTCGGCCCGCGCGACCAGCGCTGGGTGCCGATCGAGGAACGCTAGCCGGGCGGGGGAGGCGGCGGCGCGGCCGCGGTCCCGCCCATCGACCCGGTCGCCGACCCGGAGTCCCACACGCGGTTCAGGTGCTCCTGCACGTAGGCCGACATCCCGATCCAGATGACGATCCCGAGCACCACGACGAGGGCCGGCGAGATCTGCGACGCGATCCCGCGCTGCTGCTCCATCTGCATCACGTGGTTCGCCGTGTTGTAGTAGGCGATGAACGGCGGCACGATCAACAGGGCGCCTGGGATGACGGCGAGCAGGGACCTGGACGGACTGATCGTCTGGTCGCCGGTGTAGCGCTGGATCTCCTCGTTCACCTTGTAGTACCAGTAGAGGCCGTAGATTCCGAGCGTGATGAGGGTGAGTCCGAGGACGCCGAGCGGGTTCCGCTTCAGGTACGACTGCCCGTTGATCGTCACGGTCTCGGCCATTGGCACCGTTCCTTTCGGTCGACGTGGCGAGTCTACGTGGCGGGGGCCCCCGGACGTGGAAGCAGGCCGGACTCCTCGATCACGCGGCGCACCGTCCGGTCCCGGCCCAAGCCCATCACGTGCACGCCCGCGATACCCGGCGTCTCGCGGAGGCGCGTCACCATCTCGACGCACCGGGCCGTCCCGACCGCCTCCGCCTCGCCCCCCGCCTCATCCAGGGCGGCGACCAGTTCCAAGGGGACCGTCACGCCCGGAAGGCGCTCGAGCGACCGCGCATGCGCGGCGCTGTGCAATGGGGCGACGCCGACGATGAGCGCCGCCCGATCCGCGATCCCGCGGTCGCGGCTGAGCTCGGCCCACGTCGCGAGCGCCTCGAGGTCGTACGCGATCTGGGTCATCACGAACTCGGCCCCGGCGTCCAGCTTGGCCTCGAGCCGGCCCGGGTCGTAGTTCGGCGCGAGCGGGCTGTCCGTCACCCCGACGAAGAACCGCGGCGGGTCCTCGATCTCGGCGCCGGACGGCAGCCGGCCGTCCGCGCGAAGCCCCGACGCGAGCTGGACCAGGTCGACGATCTCGATGTCGTTGACCGCCGCAGCGTCGGGCTGATCGCCGGTCCCGATCGGGTCGCCCGTCAGACAGAGCAGGTTTCGGGCTCCGAGCGCCCACGCGCCGAGCAGGTCGGAGATGAGGGCGAGGCGGTTCCGATCGCGGACCGTGAGCTGGAGCGTCGGCTCGAGTCCGGCCCGCGAGACGGCGGCAGCGCCGGCGAGCGGCGACATGTGCGCCCTCGCGGCCGGGTTGTCGGTGACGTTCACGGCGTCGGCGTAGCCCACCAGGTCTCGAGCATGCCGGACCATCACCCCCGGATCGCCCGAGCGCGGCGGAACGACCTCGGAGGTCACGGCGAAGTGCCGGGAGCGAACGATCGCCTCGAGACGGCCCGCGGGCTCGGTCAATGGCCGCCGACGAGCGCCTCGGCGGCGGTCACCGCGTTCAGGAGCAGCATCGCCGTCGTCATCGGGCCGACGCCCCCGGGCACCGGGGTGATCGCGCCCGCGACCTCCTTGACATCGTCGAAGTCGACGTCTCCGACGAGCCCGCTCTCGGTGCGGTGCACGCCGACGTCGACGACGACGGCGCCGGGCTTGACCATGTCCGCGGTGATCAACCGGGCCTGGCCCGCCGCGGCGACCAGGATGTCGGCGCGTCGGGTCTTGACCGCGAGATCGCGGGTCTTGATGTGGCAGATCGTGACCGTCGCGTTGCCCCGGATCGAGTCCTGCGCCAGCATGATCGACAGCGGCGCGCCCACGAGCTCGCCGTACCCGACGACCACCACCTCGGCGCCCTCGAGCTCGACGCCGCTGCGGAGCAGGAGCTCGACGATGCCGTACGGCGTTGCCGGCGGAAACGACGGGTCACCCCGGACCATCAGCCCGACGTTGAGCGGGTGGAGCCCGTCGACGTCTTTCGCCGGGTCGATCGTCGTCTGCACCACGAGCTCGCTGATGTGCTTTGGCACGGGAAGCTGGACGATGATCCCGTGGATCTCCGGATCCCGGTTCAGCCGCCGGATCGTCGCAAGCAACTCCCCCTCCGTCACGAACGACGGCAGGTCGACCTGCTCGGATCGCATCCCGACGTCCGCACAGGCCTTGTGCTTTGAACCGAGATAGATCCGCGAGCCCTCGTCGTCGCCGACCAGGACGGCGGCCAGCCCCGGCTGCACCCCGCGGTCGACGAGCGCCATGACCCGCTCGGCGACCTCGGATCGGATCTGCGCCGCGATCGCCTTCCCGTCGAGGATCGTCGCGCTCACGGTCGCTGATCCTATCCGACCGCCCTTCGGGCGCAGCCGAACCCGGGGGTCAGTGGCGGAAGTGCCGCCGACCGGTGACGACGACCGCCATGCCGCGAGCGTCGGCGACCGCGAGCACGTCGTCGTCGCGAATCGAGCCCCCGGGATGGATCACGGCGGTGACCCCGGCATCGGCCGCCACCTCGACCGCGTCGGGGAACGGGAAGAAGGCGTCGCTCGCCATCGAGGCTCCCTTGGCCCGGTCGCCGGCCTTGCGCGCGGCGAGCCAGGAGGCGTCGACGCGTGACATCTGCCCGGCGCCGACGCCGACCGTCGCGGCGTCGCGGACGAACACGATCGCGTTCGAACGGACGCGCGCCGCCACGATCCAGGCGATCAGGAGGTCGTCCCACTCCTGCTCGCTTGGCTCCCGCGCGGAGACGACCTCCAGTCCCTCGCGGCCTCGAGTCACGATGTCGCGGTCCTGGACGAGGGCGCCGCCGGGGAGCCGGCGGAGCTCGAGGCCGCCCCCTTCGGGCATCGGGGCCTCCACCACGCGAAGGCCCTTGCGCTCCGCGAGCTTCGCCAGCGCCTCATCCGTGAACGACGGGGCGACGACCGCCTCGGTGAAGACCTCGCGCATCGCCCCCGCGGCCTCCGCGTCGCACGCGGCATTGAAGGCGACGATGCCGCCGAACGCCGACACGGTGTCGGACTCGAACGCGAGCCGGTAGGCCTCGGCGGCGTCGCGGCGCGCGGCCGCGCCGCATGGGTTGTTGTGTTTGACGATCGCACACGCGACCTGGGGCAGCATCGCCGCCAACCCGTACGCCGCATCGACGTCGAGCCAGTTGTTGAACGACATCTCCTTTCCCTGCACGAGGAGCCGCGCCCCGCCGAGCACACCGCCGCCCGCCGCCTCCGCGTACAGGGCGCCACGCTGGTGCGGGTTCTCTCCGTATCGCAGGTCGGCCACCTTCTCGAGCGCGACCCCCACGAACGACGGGAGCGCGTCCGCGTCGCCGGCGAACCACTCGGCGACCGCAACGTCGTAGGCCGCCGTGTGCGCGAACGCCTCGGCGGCGAGGGTCCGCCGGGTCTCGGCCGACAGGCCGCCGTTTCGCCGGAGCTCGCCGAGGACGTCCGCGTAGCGGTCCGGGTTCACGATCACCCCGACCGACGCGTGGTTCTTCGCGGCGGCGCGAACCATCGCCGGGCCGCCGATGTCGATCTTCTCGATGACGTCCTCGGGGCCGGCTCCGCTCGCGACCGTCTCGCGGAACGGGTAGAGGTTCACGACCACCAGGTCGAACGGCTCGATCCCTCGCTCGACGAGCTCGGCCTCATGCTCGGGCTTTCGCCGATCGGCGAGGATCCCCGCGTGGATCTTCGGGTGCAGCGTCTTCACCCGACCCTCGAGCATCTCGGGGAAGCCGGTGACCTCCTCGACCGCTGTCACGGGGACGCCCGCGTCGCGCAGCGCGGCCGCCGTCCCGCCCGAGGACACGATCGCGACGCCGAGCTCGTCCAGGCCCCGCGCGAGCTCGACCGCTCCCGTCTTGTCGTAGACCGCGATGAGCGCACGGTGGACCGGTCGGACGTCGCTCATGCTCGTGCTCTCTTCTTCGCAGACGGGACTTCGCTCCGCCAAGCCTCGTCTGGGCCTACCGCTTCGCTGCTTGAGGCCTCGAGAACGCGAACCCGGCGTCCCTCGACGAGGATGCGCCCCTCGACGAGCGCCCGGACCGCCGCGGGGAGCAGGCGGTGCTCGACCTCGTGGACCCGCGCCTCGAGCGAGTCCCAGTCGTCCTCGGGCAGCACGGGGAGCGCCTCCTGGAACACGATCGGGCCGTGGTCCACCTCGGCGTCGACGAGATGGACGGTTACGCCGGTCACCTTCGCGCCCCACGCGAGCGCGTCCGCGACCGAGGTCGTGCCGGGAAAGGCCGGGAGCAGCGCGGGATGCACGTTCAGGAGCCGGCCGTCGAACGCCCCGACCAGCTCGGGGCCGACGATGCGCATGAAGCCGGCGAGGGCGACGACGTCGATCCGGCGATCCCGGAGCAGGTCGAGGAGGGCTCGGTCGTAGGCGGCACGGTCGGCGTGCGACCTCGGATCGACGAACACCGCCTCGACCCCCCGGGCGCGGGCGCGCTCGAGCGCTGGGGCCTCCTCCCGGTCGCTCGCGACCAGCGCGACCCATGCGCCCACCACGGGGTCATCGAGCAGCGCCTGGAGGTTGGTTCCCCCGCCCGACGCGAGCACCGCGAGCCGCGCCTCGGTCACGGCCGCACCGTAGGGAGGCGGCGCCGGAGCGTCAAACACGCCTTCGGCGGAGGCGGCGGTACGCTTCGCCCGTGCCGGGGGAGGAGCGCAGCCGAGCGGCCGAGCGCTGCAGCATTCACGGGTCGGTCCCGTCCGTGGCGACCTGCGACGCGTGCGGCCGTCCGATGTGTCTCGCGTGCGCGATCCCCGTCCGGGGGCGCACGCTCGGCTCCGAGTGCCTCGCGACCGCGCTCGGGCCCGATGCCCCCGTACCCAAGCTCGCGGAACGAGAGCCCGGGGCAACGGCCCGGACGGTGGCCCGCGCGGCGTTCGGGCTCGCGGTGGTCGCGACCATCCTGCCGTGGAGCCGATTCGGGGCCGGCTCCGAGCCGCTCGGCGCCTGGGCCCTCGGCGCGCGCTGGTCGATGCTCGCCGCCGTGGCGGCGGTCGCCGGCCTCCTGCTCTCGTTCGCCGGTCGCTGGTCGAGGCGTCCGGGGCTCGCTTGGGACGTCGCCTCCTTCGTCGCCGGGACCGCGGTCGCGGTCGGTTCGCTGCTCGCCGTCGCCCGGCCGCCGGCCTTCACCTCCCCCTGGCTCGGCCCGTGGGTGGCGGTCGCTTCGGGCATCGTCGCCGCCGTGGCGTCCCTTGTGGCCCGCCGAGACGCGCGGGCCCGCGAGCCCGCGCATGTTTGACTCGGCCTGGGGCACGGTGTTCGATAGGTCGGTTCGAGACCTCAACGCCAGGGAATCCTGGAAAGGAGCGTCATGTCCCAATCGGGCGGGTTCGACTTCTCCAAGCTGTCGACGGCGAGCAAGATCCTCATCGGCGCCGGCATCGCCTACGTGATCGACATCTTCCTGCCCTGGAACAAGGTCGACACCGGTTTCGCCGGGTGCTGCAGCGTCAGCGGGACACACGGGATCGGGATCCTCAGCCTCCTCCTCGCGATCGCGCTCGTCGCGTGGGAGGTGATGGCGGTCATGGGGGTCGACATCAAGGCGCCCAAGGCGCTCGTGAGCGCCAGCCTGGCAGGCGCGATCCTCGTGCTCACGATCCTCAAGATCCTGATCGACATGGAGTTCATCTATCTCTTCGCCTGGATCGGGCTGATCCTTGCGGCCGCGATCGGCTACGGCGGCTGGATGCGCTGGCAGGAGCACCAGGCCGGCGCGAGCAGCGCCGGCGGTGGTGGAGGCGCCGTGCCGCCCCCGCCCGCGGGTGGCGGAGGCTTCAGCAGCTGACCCTGCGAACCGAGCGGTCCGAGGAGCCCGGCCGCTGGCCGGGCTCCTCGCGTTCACGCGCATGGACGGGAGCGGTCGCTACGATGGTCCGGCGCTCGTGAAGACGTGCCCCTACTGCGCCGAGCAGATCCTCGACGAGGCGATCAAGTGCCGCTACTGCGGCAGCATGCTCGCCGGCGGGAGGCCGGACGCCCTCCCTCCCGCCCCCGGCGCCGGGTCGGCCGACGAGCAGCCGCTGCAGTACACGCATTCGGGGCGCCGGTACCTGCTCGGATACGGGGGGGACTTCTTCGGGATCTGGGATCGAGAGCAGCCGTCGCGACCCATGTCCCGCTATCCACGCACCGACGACGGATGGCGTGCCGCCTGGCTCGCGTTCTCGGCGCAGGAGCCTCACAGCAGCGAGGTCGGTATCGGCGCGCCGGGGAGCCCCACGTCCGCCTCGGGCTCGGCCCTGTCGGCGGTCCCTCGTCGCCAGGTGAGCGGGGCCTGGTGGCTGCTGCCGATCTTCATGGGGTGGCTCGGCGGGTTGATCGCCTGGCTCGTCAACAAGGACCTCGATCCGCAGCGAGCCCGCGCGATGCTGATCACCGGCATCGTGATCAGCGTCGTGCTCTTCATCGTCGTCATCGCGACCGTTCCGACGGGCTCGACCTGAGGAGCGCCGATCGCCCGGCCGTCGCGGCGCCCAACCCACCCCCGACCACGCCCCACGCGGCGGCGAGGAGCGTTCCCGTGATCACGTTCGGCCCGGCGATCACCCATCCCGCCGAGGCCTCGTCGCCGAAGGCGGCCCCGTAGCCGACCGTCACCGTCGACAGCGCTGCCGCCGCCCCGACGAGGACCGCGAACACGACTCCCGCGGACGCGCCCACGAACGCGGCCTCGCGACCTCGCGCCCGCAGCCGCTCGGCGGCGAGCCGGCCCCCGAGGACGGTCGCCGCGGCCGGGACCAGCAGGAAGAGGAAATACCAGGGAGGCGCCGTCTCGAACGTGGCCTCGCCGAGGGGAACCCGCACGGACTCGCCGCCCGGCAGCGCCTGGATCGTCGTGTCGACGGCGGTCGGGAACCGTCCGTAGCACAGGAAATCGGCGCTCGCGCTCCCCCGCACGCCGTCGCAGCCCCCCAACGCCGGGATCAGCGTCCAGAGCGCCTCGTTCGGCACCAGGGCGAGGTGGTGCCCGAGGGCGACGAACCCCGGCGCCGGCCGAGCGAACACGATGTCGAAGTACCGCCCCGTCGAAGGGGTGAGCAGGGCTGCCGGCCCATCGGGCTGCACGATTCCCGCGACGAAGAGCCCCGCGTAGGACAGCAGCAGGCCGAACGCGAACATCCGACCGCCCCCCGCGACGGCGGCCCGTACCCGTGCGGTCACGCGATCCTGCCCAGCGCGGGCGTCGAGCGCGGACCGGAGGCCGCCCGCCGCCCCCGATGCGGCGGCGATCGCGAGCGGGAACGCCAGCGCCTGCCATCTCGAGAGCGCCACGTGGAGCTCGCCCGAGGCGAACGCGCCCAGGCGAAGCGGCGTTCGCACCTCGACCACCGTGGCGAGCACGAACGCCGGCAGCGCGTACGCGGGCGCGACCTTCGCGCCGTGGAGGATCCTCGCGGCCGTTCCGCCCCCGCACCGGTCGGCCACCGCACGGCCGCCACGGAACAGCAACCAGACCGCGACGGCCGTGATCGACAGCAGCGCGATGCCGACCGAGAGCGATGTCGCCCGCGGGCCCGTCGCCGGGGGCGAAACGGCGAGATCGGGGACGTCGACCTCGATCGCGATGTGGTGGAACGCGCCGAACTCGATCCAACCCAGTCGCGCGATCGCGCCGATCGAGGCGCCGGTGTCGGCGACGGCCCACACGGCGAACGCCAGGACCTGCCCGATGCCGGCCATCGCGAGGAACGCCACGAACCCGCGCGCGAGGGCGTCCGGCCAGCCGGCCCGGATCGCCGGCCGGTCGCCCTCCGAGCTCACGGCAGAGCGTCCTGCACCAGCTCGGCGACCTCCGTCGGCGTGCGGCCGACCTTGACCCCCGCCGCCTCCAGCGCCTCGGCCTTTCCCTGGGCGGTCCCGCTCGAGCCGGTGATGATCGCCCCCGCGTGTCCCATCCGCTTGCCGGGCGGCGCGGTGAAGCCGGCGATGTAGGAGACGACCGGCTTGGTCATCCAGTCGTCGATGAACGAGGCGGCGCGCTCCTCGTCGTCCCCGCCGATCTCGCCGATCATCACGACGACGTCGGTGGCGTCGTCGGCCTCGAACCGCTCGAGCGACTCGATGAACCCGATCCCGTGCACCGGGTCGCCGCCCATGCCCACGCACGTCGACTGCCCGATCCCCCGCTGGGTGAGCTCGTGCACGATCTGATACGTGAGCGTCCCCGAGCGGCTCACGAGCCCGACCCGCCCGGGCGCGCAGATCTCGCCGGGGATGATCCCCACGTTCGACGCTCCCGGGGAGATCACGCCCGGGCAGTTCGGCCCCACGAGCGCCGCGCTCCTGCCCGAGAGGTACGACGCCACCCGGGCCATGTCGCGGACCGGGATCCCCTCCGTGATGCAGACGATCAGGTCGACCTCGGCGTCGGCGGCCTCGTAGATCGCCTCGGCCGCGAACCGCGCGGGCACGAAGATCAACGAGGTGTTCGCCCCCGTCGCCTCGACCGCGTCGGCGACCGTGTCGAACACCGGTACCCCTTCGACGTCCTGCCCCCCCTTGCCCGGGGTCACGCCGGCGACCACCTTCGTGCCGTACGCGCGGTTTCGCAGCGAGTGGAACGACCCCTCAGAGCCGGTGATGCCGGCGACCACGACCTTGGTCCGCTCGTCGACGAGGATGGCCACCTACGACCCCTCCCCGTGTGCGAGGTCGGCCGCCCGCCGCGCCGCCTCGAGCATCGTCGACGCCGCGACGATCCCCGGGTGATTCGCCTCCGCGAGGATCGCGCGGCCCTCCTCGGCGTTCGTGCCGTCCAGCCGCACGACGATGGGCACCTCGGGCGTGACGCGCGTGAGCGCCTCCAGGATTCCCTGCGCGACGAGATCGCAACGCGTGATCCCGCCGAAGATGTTGATCAGCACGCTCCGCACGCTGGGGTCCGACAGGATGACCTCCAGCGAGGTGGCCATGACCTCGGCGCTCGCGCCGCCGCCGACGTCGAGGAAGTTGGCGGCCCGGGCGCCGGCCTGCTGCACGACGTCGAGCGTCGACATGACGAGCCCGGCGCCGTTGCCGATGATCCCGACCTCGCCCTCGAGCTTCACGTACTGGAGGCCGGCCTCCTTGGCCCGCTTCTCGACCGGGTCGATGGGGAACGCGTCCCTCAGCGCCGCGACGCCCGGACTGACGAAACAACGCGTTGTCGTCGACGGTCACCTTCGCGTCGAGCGCCATCACCGTGCCGTCGGTGAGCTGCACGAACGGGTTCACCTCGACCAGCGTCGCGTCGGCGTCGGTGAGCACCGCGTACATCTTGCCGAGCAGGTCGGCCGAGCCCTTGCGGGCCTCGGGCTGGCAGGTGGCCGACGAGGCGACGCACCTGATAGTCGCGAAGGCCGAGGACGGCGTCGACGTGCAGCCGTCGAATCGCCCTCGGATGCTGCTGCGCGACGGCCTCGATGTCGACCCCGCCCTCGTTCGAGACCATCGCGAGGTAGGTGCCCGCCCCGCGGTCGAGCGAGATCGCCGCGTAGTACTGCGCCGCGATGTCGACCAGGCGCTCGACGAGCACGCGCGTCACCCTCGTGCCCTTGAAGCCCTCTTCGAGCATCCGACGCGCCTCGTTCGCGGCCTCCTCCGGCGAGTGCACCAGCGCGACGCCCCCGCCCTTGCCGCGGCCGCCCATCTGCACCTGGACCTTGACGGCGACGTGCCCGCCGAGCCTGGCCGCGGCCTCGGCGGCCTCCTCGGGCGTCGTGGCGACCTCCCGATCGGCGAGCGGGATCCCGTGCTCGGCGAACAGGTCCTTGCCCTGGTGCTCGTACAGGTCCACTAGCCGGCCCGCCGCTCCGCAAGCCGTTCGTTCAGCCAGGCCACGATCTCGCCCGTCGTCGCCCCCGGGGTGAAGACCTTCTCGACCCCGGCGTCCGCGAGCTTGGGGATGTCGTCCCGGGGGATGATGCCCCCGCCGAACACGAGCACGTCTCCGACCCCCCGATCGCGAAGGAGCGCGACCACCCGCGGAAACAGCGTCATGTGCGCGCCTGAGTGGCACGACAGCCCCACGGCGTCGGCGTCCTCCTGGATCACGGTCTCGGCGATCTGCTCGGGCGTCTGGTGCAGGCCCGTGTAGATGACCTCGAACCCCGCGTCCCGCAACGCGCGGGCGACGACCTTGGCCCCTCGGTCGTGACCGTCCAGGCCGGGTTTCGCGACGACGATGCGGTGCTTGTCGGGCATGCGGGCGCAAGTGTAGCGAAGGGTCCTGGGGTGGCGCGGGCGAGGTTGCGCGAGCAGGAGCCGCCGTGGTTCCGGAGACGGGATATCTGGCTTCGCTCGACGAAGGCCGGGGGACCCGAGGCGTGGCCGACGAAGAGGGCAGGATGGTGTGGCCCGAACCGTGGACCGATTCATCGCTGGCGTGACATGACCGTCCCCGTTGGCAAGGCACGAGACCTCGGATGGGGCTGACGGTCGTGGATCACACGCGGAACTTCGACACACCCGACGAGTTCGTCGAGTTCGGCGGCCTCACGGAGGAGCTGATCGCGATCGGCGGCCTCACCCTGTCGCGGAGCACACAGCCCGCCGGCTGGAAGCCGCCAGGATCATGGCGAAGGCCGGCGCTGACGAGATCGTGGTCTCGGAGGCGACGGCGATACTGTGCCGAATCAGCGAGCTCACCTTCGAGGACGTCGGCGAACACGAGCTCAAGGTCGTCCCCGAGTTGGTGGCGCCTCCACCGGGTCGTCGACGCCTGATGCCGGCGGTTGCGACGTCCCCGGCGACGCACACACTCACCCGATGGGGGGCGGCTCGGATCACGACCTGATCGTCGCGGCTGCGACCGACTACGTCGAGTCCTGGCTCGACGGCGATGCCGCGCGGATGGCCTCATGCCTGCACCCGGCGTTGGCCAAGCGAGCGGTCGTAGATCACGACTCGGGAGACCTCGACCTCGACGAGGATTCGTTCACGCTGATGACCACGACCGCTGTCGAGGGTGGGCTGAAGCCGCTCGGGCGAGATCTCCGGGTTGGGGTGCTCGACATCGCGAACGGGATCGCGACCGCCAAGGCCGTGTCCGACCCTTTCGTCGACCTCCTGCACCTCGCCCGATTCGGCGACCGGTGGCTGATCGTGAACGCGCTCTACGAGAGGCGGCCGGCGGCAGACCTTCCCGGCGAAATCACGGTGGTGCAGCAATCGCTCGACGACTACGCCTCCTCCTGTTTCGATCGGGATGTGGAGCGCGCGCGGGGCGTCCTGCACCCCGGCCTGGTCGACCGGAAGGTCCTCGTTCCCGCGGGCGACGCGCTCGACCTCGACGAGAACACGTTCGAAGAGCTGCTCGAAGTCGTCGCCGCGGGCCCGGAGGAGCCGCTCGAGCGCGCATGGGACGCCTGGGTGCTCGACGTCTCGGGCGACGTCGCGAGCGCGAAGGTCACTGCGGCGTGGTGGGACATCTATCCGCACCTGGCCCGCTTCGGCCGCCGATGGATGATCGTAAACATCCTGACCGGACGCAGGACACGCCGCGTGAACGTCCCCGAGACCCGGTACGCGAAGACGGCCGACGGCGTCCACATCGCCTACCAGGTCGTGGGCGACGGGCCCGGTCGACCTCGTCTTCGTGATGGGATGGACGTGCCGAACATCGACGCGATGTGGGAGGAGCCCATCCTCGCCCGGTTCCTCACCCGGCTCGCGTCGTTCGCCCGGCTGATCCTGTTCGACAAGCGTGGCATGGGCCTGTCCGATCGCGTGTCCGACGACCGGCTCCCATCGCTCGAGATCGCGGATGGACGACGTCCGGGCCGTGATGGACGCGGTCGGCTCCGAGCGGGCGGTGGTGTTGGGCGTCTCGGAGGGCGGGCCGATGACGATCGCTGTTCGCGGCCACCTACCCGGAGCGCACGCGGGCTCATCGCGCTCGGTCCTGTCGGCCGGACACCCGACGCCCGACTATCCGTGGCGGCGCCGACCGGACGAGGACTAGGAGGAAGACGCTCGCACGAGGTGCGAGGAGCGACTGGGGGACGCCGAGCGACTTCGCGGACGCAGGCTCTGCGGATGGGCGGCCCCGAGCATCGCCGACGACGAGCGACTGCGTCGATTGGCTCGCGTCCTACCTGCGGCGCGGCCGCAGCCCCGGAGCGGCGATCGCGCTCGACCGGATGAACAGGGAGATCGACGTCGCCGACGTCCTCCCCGCGGTCCACGTGCCGACGCTGGTCCTGGTCGCGACCGGCGACATCGACTTCGCGGTCGAGCACATCGCGTGGCCGACGGATCCCCGGGGCGAGGCTTCGTCGAGCTTCCCCGGCGTCGACCACTTCTTCTGGATCGGCGACCAGCGATACGAGCTGCTCGACGAGATCGAGCGGTTCGTCGCCGACGGTCCGCGACGAGGAGGCCGACCTCGATCGGGTCGCTCGCGACCGTGCTGTTCACCGACATCGTCGGGCTCGACCGCGAACGGCCGCGGAGCTCGGCGACCGCGGGTGGCGCGAGCTCGTCGAGCGCCACCACGCGCCGGTGCGGGCGCAGCTCGCGCGGTACCGCGGCCGCGAGGTCGACACCGCCGGCGACGGCTTCTTCGCGACGTTCGACGGGCCGGCGCGAGCCGTGCGCTGCGCGCAGGCGATCGCGAGCGCGGTCCGCGACCTCGGGATCGAGGTCCGGGCCGGGGTCCACACGGGCGAGGTGGAGACGATCGACGGCGAAGGTCGGCGGGATCGCGGTCAACATCGGGGCTCGGGTCGCCGCGCTCGCCGGCCCCTCCGAGGTCCTCGTCTCCTCGCACCGTGAAGGATCTCGTCGCCGGCTCCGGCCTCGCGTTCGAGGACGCCGGAGAGCACGAGCTCAAGGGCGTCCCCGACCGCTGGCATCTCTACCGGGCCGTCGGCTGAGATACTCGGTCTCGATGTTCGGCAAGAAGCGCGTCCGCTTCCGTCCGCCCGGTCTGAAGCCCACGACGAAGGTCGGCACCCTCGGGCCGTATCGGGGCCGGCTCGGACTCGCCTGGGTGATCGCCCCGATCGTCGCGGGCGTCCTGATCCTGGTCGCCGGCTACCTCGCGCTCGCCCGGTGACGCTCGACGCGTACTGCTGGCCCGCATCGGTCGCGCCGGGCGAACCGGTCGGCCTCCACGTCTCCACCGACGCGATCGCGTTCGACGTGCAGGTCGACCCGGGAGGGCGCCGGTCCGCGAGGTCGTCTGGCGCGCCGAGTCACGTTCGCCGGGCACCGCTTCGAGACGCCCGCGGACGCCTCGGCGCGCGGCTGCGGATGGCCCGCCTCGATCCGAGATCCCGGTCGGCGACTGGCGCTCGGGCTACTACGCCGTGACGCTCTCGGCCGGCGCCGAGCGAGAGGACGCGTTCTTCGTCGTCCGGCCCGACCCGGCCGAGCCCGCGCCGATCCTGCTCGTCCTCGTCGACGACCACCTGGCACGCCTACAACGACTGGGGCGGACCGTCGCTGTACACGGGCGGGACCCGGGTGTCCTTCGAGCGCCCGCTGGCCGAGGGATTCCTCGGTCAAGCCGGAGCCGCGCCGGCCGGATGATGCAGCCCGAGCCCGACCAGGAGGCGATGGGCTTCCGGAAGTGGGCCGCGCCCGCTCGGCCTGTCGGACTGGAGCGGCGCGCGCCGGCTGGTGGAACTGGGAGCGGCCGTTCGTCCGCTGGGCCGAGTCCAACGGCTACCGGCTCGACGTCGCGATCTCCCAGGATCTCGAGCAGCATCCCGGAGGTCCTCGACGGGCACCGGCTCTTCGTCTGCGTCGGCCACGACGAGTACTGGTCATGGGGCATGCGCGACGCGCTCGACGCGTTCATCGACGGCGGCGGGAACGCCGCGATCCTCTCCGGCAACACCTGCTTCTGGCAGGTCCGGTTCGACGACGAGCACCGGGCGATGACCGGCTTCAAGTACCGGGCCGACGAGGACCCGGTCGCTCGGCACCGCCGCAGCAGCGACTCCTGACCGGCGCGTGGTCCGACCGCCGGATCGGGCGCCCGGAGACCTCGACGATCGGGCTCACGTTCACGCGCGGCGGGTACTCGCGCTACGGCCTCGGCGCGCCGGCAGCGCTCGGGCGCCTACACGGTGCACCGTCCCGACCACTGGGTCTTCGCCGGCACGGGCCTTCGGGACGGCGACGAGTTCGGCGGCGCCGACGCGATCGTCGCCTACGAGGTCGACGGGTGCGAGCTCGCGACCGGGCCCGACGGCCTCCCGGTGCCGACGCACGCCGACGGCGCGCCCGAGGGGCTCGAGATCCTGGCGACCGCGCCGGCGCACCTGTGGGCGCAGCACGAGCAGCCCTCGCGGTACGCGCACGAGCCCGGCGAGCTCGAGAACACCTCGGCGGCGGTGTTCGGCGACACTGAGCCGGCGCACCTCGCCGAGCTCTCGGAGGGACCACGCGGTGCTCGGCGACGTTCACGACGCCGGGCGGCGGCACGGTGGTGAACGCCGGCGTCATCGACTGGGCGCTCGGGCTCGGCGATCCGGTCGTCGATCGGATCACGCGGAACGTGCTCGACCGCCTCTCGTGCTAGGGAGCACGATCGCGCACGTAAGGAGCGCGGATGCGCTGGGACGCGTTCGAGCGGCCTGCCCCGAGATCGCCGACGCTCGCGCGCGAGCGGTTCGCGAAGGACGGGCTCGTGATGCGTCGGCACGATCCGGCGCGACGGCTCGCCCCGGATCAGCCCCAACGAGCCCGACTTCGCTGCCGGCCGCCTCTTCGTCTCGATGATGTGGCGGTCGAAGAAGGCACTCGACCTGCTGCGCGATCCGCGGATCGCCGTCCACAGCGTGCCGACGAACCGGGACGGCCACGACGGCGACGTCAAGCTCTACGGCCGCGTCGTCGACGAGCAGGACCCCGAGGTCCGGCACGCCTTCCGCGAGGCGATCCGGCGCGCGGATCGACTGGGCGCCCGACGAGCCGAACTACCACTGCTTCTCGCTCGACATCGACGCGGCCGGCTATCATCCGGTTCGGCGACGACCGAGTCGCCCTCGCCTGGGATCCGGTCGCGGCTTGCGCCGCCTCCCGACGCCGCGGACTGAGCGTCAGCCCACCTTCGTGAGCGGCGCGTACGCCAGCAGCAGACGCTTCTCCCCGGCCTCCTCGAACCGAACCGTCGCCTCGGCGTCCGTACCCGAGCCGCTCACGCGTGATGACGACGCCCTCGCCCCACTTGTCGTGCAGCACGGTGTCGCCGGCCGCGATCGGGACCGGCTCGCGGCGGCCCTGCACGGCAGCCCGGATCGGCGAGACCGCCCCGTCCCCGCGCGGCCTCGTCCTCCTCGATCGCGCGGACGAGCTCGCTCGGGATCTCGCCGAGGAACCGCGAAGGCGGGTTGTACGAGCTGGTCCCGAACAGCGTCCGGCTCCACGCGTGCGTGAGGTAGAGGCGCTCTCGGGCTCGCGTGACGCCCACGTACATGAGGCGGCGCTCCTCCTCGAGCTCGGCCTGGTCGCCCATCGAGCGGTAGTGGGGGAACACGCCGTCCTCGAGCCCGATGATGAACACGACCGGGAACTCGAGACCCTTCGCGTTGTGCAGCGTCATCAGCGTGACGCTCCCCGACTCCTCGTCGTACTCGTCCTGCTCGCCGACCAGCGAGACCTGCTCGAGGAAGTCGGCCAGCGTGCCGTCGGGGTCGCGCTGCTCGAACTCGGCCGCGACGCCGCCGAGCTCGCGCAGGTTCTCGATCCTCCCCTCGGCCTCGACCGTTCGCTCGGTCTCGAGCTCGAGCAGGTAGCCGGACTCGGTCGCCGCGGCCTCGACCATCCGCTTGGGTCCGGCGCCGTCGTCGAACGCGGCCCGCAGCGCGTCCATGACCTGGACGAACCCGGCGACCGCCCCCTTCGCCCTCGCGGCGAGCGTGGCGACCTCGTCGGCCCGCCGGGCGGCCTCGAGGAACGGGATGCCCTCCACGACCGCGAACCCCTCGAGCGCCGCGACCGTCGCGTCCCCGATCCCGCGCTTCGGCGTGTTGATCACCCGGCGCGCGCTGACGACGTCCTGCGGGTTCACGAGCACGCGGAGGTACGCCAGGACGTCCTTGACCTCCCGGCGCTGATAGAACCGCACCCCGCCGACGACCCGGTACGGCGTCCCGGCTCGCATGAACACGTCCTCCAGGACTCGGCTCTGAGCGTTCGTCCGATAGAAGATCGCGAGGTCCAGGTACCGGTAACCCTCCTGCTCGACGAGCCGGTGCGTCTCCTCGGCGACGAACAACGCCTCCTCGTGCTCGTCGTCGGCGCGATAGCGGACCGCGAGCTCGCCCCCTTCGGTCTCGGTCCACAGGCTCTTCGGCTTGCGCTGCACGTTGTGCTCGATCAGCGCGTTGGCGACCGCGAGGATGCTCGACGTGGAGCGGTAGTTCTGCTCCATGAGGAAGACCTCGGCGTCGGGGTAGTCGCGCTCGAAGTCCAGGAGGTTCTGGATCGTCGCGCCGCGCCACGAGTACACGCCCTGATCCGCGTCGCCGACGACGCACACGTTCCGGTACCTGGCCGCCAGCAGGTTGACGAGCTGGTACTGCGCACGGTTGGTGTCCTGGTACTCGTCGATCAGGACGTAGCGGAAGCGCTCCTGGTAGTGCTCGAGCACCTCGGGGTGCTCGCGGAACAGCACGACGGTCTCGGCGATCAGGTCGTCGAAATCGAGGGCCCCCGCGGCGCGCTTGCGCTCCTCGTACCCCTGGTAGACCTTCGCGATCGTCTGCTCGTAGAAGTTTCCGGCGGCGGCCGCGAACTCCGCGGCCGACAGGACGTGGTCCTTCGCCTTGCCGATCCCGGCCGCCATCGCGCGCGCGGGGAAGCGCTTGACGTCCAGGTTCAGATCCCGCAGGACGGCGCCGATGAGCCGTTCGGTGTCGTTCTCGTCGTAGATCGTGAAGCTGCTCGGCAGGCCGAGGTGGTCGTGCTCCCTTCGCAGGATCCGCGCGCACGCCGAATGGAACGTGAGGATCCACATGCCCTTCGCGATCCGGCCGCCGAGCAGCCCCTCGACGCGCTCGGACATCTCGCGTGCGGCCTTGTTCGTGAAGGTGATCGCGAGGATGGCGTAGGGGCTCACGTCGAGCTCGCGGATCAGGTAGGCGATCCGATGGGTCAGCGCCCGGGTCTTGCCCGAGCCGGCCCCCGCCACGATGAGGATCGGCCCCTCGGTGTGCAGCACGGCCTCGGCCTGAATGGGATTCAGGTGCTCGAGCAGGGGGGACGCCGGCGCCATCGACCCTCATCCTACGGCCGGCCCCCGACCCGACCGCCCGCTCAAGTTCGCGCCCGGGAACTGCGACACTCCTGGTGTGACGGACGTTCGGGCTTGGGACGAGGACTCGCTCTCCGAGCTGCACACGGAGATGACGAAGCGCAAGCGCCGGCGTGGACGGGCGCTGCGGATCGCCGGCCTGGTGATCGTCGCCCTCGCCCTGGCGCTCGGGGGCTACTCCTGGTGGCAGCTCTGGGGAACCGGCTTCGCGACGCGAGCCGCGCAGAACGACCTTCGGCCGGCCTTCGAGCAGCAGGTCGCGACGACGCCACCCGCCGAGGCCCCCGCCCGGGTGGCGAACGTTCCCGGCCAGGCGGTCGCCATCATCAAGATCCCGAAGATCGACGTGGACCTCGTGGTCGTCGAGGGGACCGACACCGAGTCCCTCAAGAAGGGGCCGGGTCACTACGGACAGACGGCGTACCCCTGGCAGGATCACGGGCGGGTCGGTATCGCCGGTCACCGCACCACCTACGGTGCCCCGTTCTGGTCTCTGGACGAGCTGGATCCCGGTGACCGGATCGTCCTTTTGACCGAGTTCGGGATCTTCGACTACCGCGTGACCGGCTCGAGGATCATCGCCCCGTCCGACGGCTCCGTCCTGCGCGCCACGGCTCGGCCGACCCTGGTCCTCACCACCTGCAACCCGCGGTTCTCGGCGGCGGAGCGGCTGGTGGTCTTCGCCGAACGCGTCGGTCAGGGCTGACGGTGAGCGCTCATTCCCACTCGATCGTTCCGGGGGGCTTGCTCGTCACGTCGTAGGCGACGCGGTTCACGCCGGGCACCTCGCGGACGACGCGGCTCGCGATCCGGTCGAGGACCTCGTGCGGGAGCCGGGCCCAGTCGGCGGTCATGGCGTCCTCGCTCGTGACGGCCCGCAGGATCACCGGGTGCTCGTACGTCCGCCCGTCGCCCATCACGCCCACGCTCCGAACCTCGGCGAGGAGCACGCAGAAGGCCTGCCAGGTCTCGCGCTCAAGGCCCGCCCTGCGGATCTCCTCGCGAACGACGTGGTCGGCGGCCCGCACGATCCGCAGGCTCTCGAGCGTGACCTCGCCGACGATGCGGACCGCGAGCCCCGGCCCGGGGAACGGCTGGCGTTCGACGATCTCCTCCGGCAGGCCGAGCTCGGCGCCGACCGAGCGCACCTCGTCCTTGAACAGGTCGCGGAGCGGCTCGACGAGCTCGAGGTCCATGTCCTCGGGCAGCCCTCCGACGTTGTGGTGGCTCTTGATCCTCGCCGCGGTCTTCGAGCCGCTCTCGATCACGTCCGGATACAGGGTCCCCTGCACGAGGAATCGTGCGCCGCGGTGCTCCCGCGCCACCTCCTCGAAGACGCGGATGAACTCCTCGCCGATCCGTTTGCGCTTGTCCTCGGGATCGGTCACGCGGGCGAGCTTGGCGAGGAACCGGTCCGAGGCCTTCACGTGCACGAGCGGGACCCGGAAGTGCCGGCCGAACGTCTCCTCGACCTGCTCCGGCTCGCCCTCCCGGAGCAGACCCGTGTCGACGAACACGCAGGTCAGTTGTTCGCCGATCGCCTTGTGGACCAGGAGCGCGGCGACCGCCGAGTCGACGCCGCCGGACAGCGCGCAGAGCACCTCGGCGTCGCCCACCTGCTCGCGGATCGCGGCGACGCTGCGCTCGATCACGTTCGCCGGCGTCCACTCGGGGAGCAGTCCGCACCCGTCGTAGAGGAACCGCTTCATGATCGCGGTCCCCTTGGGCGTATGCGCCACCTCGGGATGGAACTGCACGGAGAACAGGCCGCGTTCGGGATCCTCCATCGAGGCGATCGGGATCTGCTCGGTCCGCGAGGTCACGCGGAATCCCTCGGGCGCGCGGGTGACCGCGTCTCCGTGGCTCATCCAGACCTGTTCCTGCTGGCCGAGGTCCTTGAGGAGGGCTCCCCGCTCGCCGACGTGCAGCACCGTGCCGCCGTACTCGCGCTCCCCGGTCGCCTCGACCTCGCCGCCGAGCGCGAGGGCCATCAGCTGGTGCCCGTAGCAGATCCCGAGCACCGGCACGCCGAGCTCGAACAGCGCGGGGTCGACCGACGGGGCCCCCGCCTCGTAGACGGAGGCCGGTCCGCCCGAGAGCACGATGCCGCGAGGCCGGCGCTCCGCGAGCTCGCCCGCCGACAGGTCGTGCGGGACGATCTCGGAGTAGACGTGGCACTCGCGGATCCGTCGCGCGATCAGCTGCGCGTACTGGGCGCCGAGGTCGACCACCAGCACCGGCCTCGGATGCTCCGGGGTGCTCACCCCGAATGGCCCATCCCGACGCGCTGGGCCGTCTGGTAGGTCTTACCCTCGGTCTTGATCGCGGGCGCCACCACGAGCTCCGCCTTCTGGAACTCGCGGATCGACGCGTAGCCGGTGGTCGCCATCGACGTCGCGAGCGCGCCGAACAGGTTGAACGTGCCGTCGTTCTCGTGGGCCGGCCCGACGAGGATCTCCTCGAGCGAGGCGACCTGCTGCGTCTTCACCCTCGCGCCGCGCGGGAGCGTCGGGTGGAAGGTCGCCATCCCCCAGTGGTAGCCGCGGCCGGGCGCCTCGTAGGCCCGCGTGAGCGGCGAGCCGATCATCACGGCGTCTGCCCCGCAGGCGATGGCCTTCGCGATGTCGCCTCCGGTCCGCATGCCGCCGTCGGCGATCACGTGGCAGTAGCGGCCGGTCTCGCGCAGGTGCTCCATGCGGGCGGCCGCGGCGTCGGCGATCGCGGTCGCCTGCGGGACGCCGACCCCGAGCACGCCGCGCGACGTACACGCGTTCCCCGGTCCCACGCCGACGAGCACGCCCACGGCGCCGGTTCGCATGAGGTGAAGCGCCGTCGTGAACGAGGCGCATCCGCCGACGATCACCGGAAGGTCGAACGTGCGGATGAACTCCTTGAGGTTCAGCGGCTCGGTCCGCGCCGAGACGTGCTCGGCCGACACGACCGTCCCCTGGATCACCAGGACGTCGAGGCCCGCGTCCAGGACGAGCTTCGCGTAGCGCTCGACGCGCTGCGGCGTCAGCGACGCGCAGCTCGTCACGCCGCCCTCCTTGATCTCCCGGATCCGCCGGTCGATCAGCTCGTCCCTGAGCGGCTCGCGATACAGCTCCTGCATGCGCCGCGTGGCCTTCTCGTCAGGGAGCGAGGCGATCTCCTCGTAGATCGGCTCCGGGTCCTCGTAGCGCGTCCAGACGCCCTCGAGGTTCAGGCAGGCCAGACCGCCGAGCCGGCCGATCTCGACCGCCGTCGTCGGCGAGACCGCAGCGTCCATCGCGCTCGCCATCATCGGGAGGCGGAAGGTCCACGCGTCGATCTCCCACGAGATGTCGACGTCGTCCGGATCGCGCGTCCGCCGCGACGGGACGATGGCGACCTCGTCGAACCCGTATGCCCGCCGTGCCACCTTGCCCTTGCCGATCTCGATCTCCATGGCCTCCCCGCCTACCTGTGCCTGCGCCCGGAACGCAGCACGCCCACCCGTCGCACGGGTGGGCGCGCACGATCCTGCATGCCGGCACGCTATCACGCGCACGAAGACCGGCAGGCGCGGTAGGCCGGCCGGCGGATTGCGGCATACCGCGCGCCGCCCGGACAATCGTGTCGCCCGCGACGCGAAGGAGGCTCCGCATGGCCGCCCCCACCCTGAGACGAGGACTGCTCGGCTACTCGCGCAAGAGCGTTCGAGGGGTCTTGACGGAGAAAGACGTGCTGGTCGTGCGCGGCCTGCGCGAGACGAAGGAGGCCGAGGCCAGGATCGTCGAGCTCACCGATCAGATCGAGCAGGCCGGACGCCAGGTCGCCGACCTCCACTCGAGGAACCGCGACCTCGACTCCCAGCTCAAGGAGACGGCGGAGCGGTTCCGGGTCCTCGACCAGTCCAGCTCCCCGTCCACGAGCGAAGGGCTGACCGAGGTGCTCCAGGCGGCCGAACGAGCTCTTGGGCGGCTCACCGAGACCGCACGGCGCAACGCGGAGCAGGAGCTCGGACAGACGGAGCGGGCGCGCGACGACCTGCGCGAGGAGATCGACCGGCTCGCCGCATGGCGCGCGCGGATGGCCCCGCTGTCCGAGTCGGTCCCCGAGTCGATCGATGACGTGCGACGGGAGGCGTCGGCGATCGCCGGGCGCCTTCGCGAGGCCATGGGACCCTTCACCGACGCGATGAACGTGCTCTCCGCGCGCCTGTCCGAGCTCGCCGAGACACCATGACCCCGGCCGAGATCCCGATCGCGGACGACGTGATCCGGCTGGAGGATCCCGGCGCCGAGACGGACGGCGAGATCGCGCGGGCGCCGCGGAAGGACTCGACGGTCTGGGCTCCGCCCCGCGGAACCTCCTCGGGCCCCGGGTAGGACGCGTCTGGTTTCGTGTCCGCGTCGGGGCGACGATGACGCCCGGGCCGAGCTCCGCCTGGCGCGCCGCGCTTCGGATGGCGCGTCGGCGACCGGACGGGATCGACCTCTCAACGCTGCGGCTCTGCACGCTGGCGGCCGAGGCGATCGACCCGAGGGTCGTCGACGACCTCCGCGACGCCGGCGGGGCGATCGGCCTGCGTCCGGACGCCATCCACGGCGCGTACGGAATGGCGGAGGCGACCCTCGCGATCAGCGTGAGCGGGATCGGCGCCCCGCTGCGCATCGAGGCGCTCGACCGCGAGGCCCTCGCCAGCGCCCGAACGGCGGTGCCGGCGCCGGGACCGGATCATCAACGCCTGGTCTCCTGCGGCCCGCCCGTGCCGGGCCTCGCGATCAGGATCGCCGACGCGGATGGAGATCCGCTTCCCGACCGCCGGCTCGGCGAGATCCACGTCGGGGGGCCGTCGCTCCTGGCCGGCTACCTCGGCGCGGACGGCATGAGCGATCCGTTCGTCGGCGGGTGGCTCCCGACGGGCGACCTCGGCTACCTTGCGGACGGCGAGCTGTATGTCGCAGGACGAAGGAAGGACATCGTCATCGTCATGGGTCGAAACTACGCGGCGCAGGACATCGAGTGGGCGGCCGAGCGGGCGCCCGGCGTCCGGGTCGGGCGATGCGTGGCGTTCGGCCGGGCCGGGGTCGAGGGCGAGGTCGTGATCGCGGCGGAGTCCAACGGCGGCGGGCCCGACCTGCTGCCTCGTGCGATTTGGACGTCGGTTTCGGACGCCCTCGGCGTCATCCCGCGCGAGATCATCGTCTTGCCGCGAGGAACGATCCCCGTGACCACGAGCGGGAAGCTGCGCCGGAGCTGGGTCCGCGAGTCCTACGCGCTCGGCGAGCTGCACGCGCTCGCGCTCGCCGTGGGACCGACTCGAGCGGACGTGATGGCGCGTTGAGCGGCGACGAGCTTCGAGACGCGATCCGGGGCTTCGTGGTCAACGAGATCCTCGGCGAGGAGGCGCCGCCCGACCTCTCCGACGACACGCCGCTGCTCTCCTCCGGCCTCGTCGACTCCCTCGACCTCGAGCAACTGCTCTGGTTCGTCGAGGACGAGTTTGGCGTGGAGTTCGCCGAGTCCGACCTCACGGTGGAGAACTTCGAGACCGTCGCGCGCATCGTCCGTGCGTCGTCGGGGTGATGCCCGATACGCCGGGAAGCGTCAGCGCCCCTCGGCGACGTGACCGGTCTCGGTAAGGCGGAGGTCGGTCATGCCCGAGTGCTTCCGCTGCCCGGCAACCATGATCGACGCGTCCTCGATGTAGCCGAGCCGCTGGAGCGTGTCGAGCACGTGCTGGAGCGAGTCGACCGGCTCCTCGTCCATGGTGTCGACGACGAGCTCGGGGTTCTCGGGCGCCTCGTACGGATCGTCCACGCCGGTGAACCCCGTGATCTCGCCGGCCAAGCGCCTTCTTGTACAGGCCCTTCGGGTCCCGGTTCCGTGCGAGCTCCTCGAGCGTCGCGTGGACGAATACCTCGACGAAGTCGCCGATCGCGGCCCGGACCCGGTCCCGGGTCTCCTTGTAGGGGCTGATCGGGCAGCAGATCGTCGCGACGCCGTTGCGCGTGAGCAGCTCGGCGACGAACCCGATCCGAAGGATGTTGGTGTCCCGGTCCTCCTTGCTGAACCCGAGCCCCTTGCTCAGGTTCTGGCGGACCAGATCGCCGTCCAGGATCTCGGTCTTCAAGCCACGGGCCTGGAACTCGTGGAAGAGCATCTCGGCGATCGTCGACTTGCCCGAACCCGAGAGGCCGGTGAACCAGACGGTGAAGCCCTTCTGCTCTGGGTGATGCGTCACAGGAAGCTCCTTCCCACGGCGCCCTCGGGCGCCTCCATGCCGTAGAGGCGCATGATCGACGGCCCGACGTCGACGAGGCTGAGGCCGTCGACCTCGCCGGTGCGCTGGCCGGGCAAGCCGGCCATCGCGAAGACGCCGGTGCGGTCGTGGTTCGCACCGTCGGGACCCGTGTCGTTCTCGTACGTGTAGATGCTGCGGTTGCCGACCGAGCCGACCGAGCGCCACTCGAGGTCGCCGAAGTACACGATGAGGTCCGGCGCGACGCCGCGGACCTCGGGGTAGACGTCTTGGGGCTTGAGCACCTTCGTGCCGAGCGGCCGGCCGTCCGGCCCCGGTGCCGCCTCCAGCTTTGCGATCAGCTCGTCGCGGATCTGTTCGTACTGTGCCGGCTCGACGATGCCCTGGGGCTCACGCCCCCTCACGTTCAGGAACAGCCGGCCGTAGTAGCCCCCGTCGCCCCACGCCACGGTGTGGCTCCAGTCCATGGCGGCGTCCTTGATCGGGATCGCCGCCGAGGGCTGCGCGGCGAGCGCGAGGTAGCCCTCCTGGATGAGCCAGTCGTTGAAGCACAGGCCCCCCATCATCGGCCGCGCGCCGTGGTCGCTCATCACGATCGTGATCGCGTCGTCGGGCAGGACCTCCAGGAGCGAGCCCACCTGCCGGTCGAGGAAGCGGTAGTAGTCCTGGAACGCCGACTCGTACTTGTTGCCCGCCTCGTAGAGCGGGTGGCGCGGATCCCAGTGCTGCCAGAACACGTGGTGCAAGCGGTCGGGCGCGATCTCGCAGAGCATGAAGAAGTCCCACGGCTTCTCGGTCACGAGCCTGCGCCCCACCTGGAACCGCCGCTCGGTCATCTTGAACACCTGGTCGAGCGCCACGTCGTAGCCGGCCCGGCGGAAGTCCGGGATGTCGAAGATGTAGTCGTTGCCCTCGCCCAGCTCGCCGAGGATCTCGGTCTCGAGCTCGGCCGGATAGGCCCAGGACTTCGCGGAGGGCGGGGTGAGGAAGCACCCCACCCGCCATCCGGGGAACTGCTTCGGCGGAGGGAACGAGGGCGGGACGCCGATCAGCAGCGACCGAAGCCCCTTCGTCGCGATCACGTCCCAGACCGCGGGCTCCTTGATCGCGTCGGCCGTCGCGATCGACAGGCCCTCGTAGGTCGTGTCCTTGCGGTTACGGAACCCGTAGATGCCGAGCTGGCCCGGGGTCTTCCCGGTCATCGCGCAGGCCCACGCGGGAACCGTGATGGGCGGCGTGATGCTCGCGAGGTCGCCCCACATCCCGCGCCGCATCAGGGCATGGATGTTGGGCGTCTCGGCGGCGAAGTCGCGGAACAGGAGCTGGGGGGTGGCGCAATCCAGCCCGATGACCGCGACCCGGGGCGTGTCGGTCATGCGCAATCCTTCGCGGGTCGGCTCGTCACGGAATGGGAGCCCGCAGGCTCCCGGCGACAGATGCTACCAAGGTCTCATGCCGCGACCGACCTGGGAGAATGCGCGCCCGTGAAGCTCCTGCGCGCCACGCTGCGATGGCAGGCGGTGCTCTGGGCCACCTCGGGGGCCGTGCTCCTGGTCGCGCCGGGATGGCTCGTCGAGGTCGTGCTCGGCCAGCCGCCCCTCGGGGAGGACGCCTGGCTCCGACTCACCGGGGTCCTGTCGATGGCGATCGCGGCGCAGATGGTCCTGGTCGCCCGCGCGGTCGAGGAGCTCTGGTGGTGGTCGTGGACCTTCGTGCTCCTGGAGGTCGCGACCGCCCTCGTGGCGGTGCTCAACGCGCTCTTCGGGCTCTCCCCCGACGCCGCCGCGTGGCCGTGGTGGACCCTGGGCATCGTGAACGCGGGCATCGCCGCGCTCGAGATCACGGCGCTGGCAAAGGCCGGCACCGAACGCTCCCCGGTCTAGCTGGAGTGCCCATTCGGCACTCCCGGACACACCGAGGGGGACGGGTCGCCCCGGCCCCCTCAGGCGTCCATTCGAGCTTTCGCCGAGCTAGTGCATGTGGCCGTGGCCGCCCGCGGCCGCAGGCTCTTCCTCTTCGGGCTTTTCCACGACGGCGCTCTCGACGGTCAGGATGATCGCCGCGATCGAGGCCGCGTTCTGCAACGCCGAGCGCGTGACCTTCGCAGGGTCGAGGATCCCCGCCTTGAACATGTCGACCCACTCGCCGGTCGCGGCGTTGTAGCCGCGGGAGTCGCCCTCGGCGCGGATCCGCTCGACGATCACGGCGCCCTCATCGCCCGCGTTGTGGGCGATGAGCCGTGCGGGCTCGGACAGCGAGCTCCGGACGATCATCGCGCCCGTCGCCTCGTCGCCCGTGAGGTCGATCTTGTCGAGCGCGGACTCGGCGCGGATCAGGGTCACCCCGCCGCCCGGAACGATTCCCTCCTCGATGGCGGCCCGCGTCGCGGACAGGGCATCCTCGATCCGGTGCTTCTTCTCCTTCAGCTCGACCTCGGTGGCCGCCCCGACCTTGACGACGGCGACGCCGCCCGCGAGCTTGGCGAGGCGCTCCTGCAACTTCTCGCGATCCCAGTCCGAGTCCGTCTTGTCGATCTCGGCCTTGATCTGCGCGATGCGTCCCTTGACCGCCTCCCGGTCGCCCGCTCCCTCGATGACCGTGGTGTCGTCCTTCGTGACCACCACCTTGCGAGCCCGGCCGAGCAGGTCGAGCCCGACATTCTCGAGCTTCAGGCCGACCTCCTCGGAGATGACCTCGGCCCCCGTGAGGGTGGCGATGTCCTGCAGCATCGCCTTGCGACGCTCACCGAACCCAGGGGCCTTCACCGCCACCGCCGTGAACGTGCCGCGGATCTTGTTGACGACCAGCGTGGCGAGCGCCTCGCCCTCGACATCCTCGGCGATCACGAGGAGCGGCTTGCCCGACTGGAGCACCTTCTCCAACAGCGGAAGGAGCTCCTGCACGCTCGCGATCTTCTTGTTCACCACGGCGATGTACGGCTCGTCGAGCGCCGACTCCATCCGCTCCTGATCGGTGGCGAAGTACGGCGAGATGTACCCCTTGTCGAACTGCATGCCCTCGACGAACTCGAGCTCCATGCCGAAGGTGTTCGACTCCTCGACGGTGACGACCCCGTCCTTGCCGACCTTGTCGAGGGCCTCGGCGAGCACGTCGCCGATCGCCGGATCGGCCGCGGAGATCGAGGCGACGTCGGCGATCTGCTCGCGCGACTCGACGTCGATCGCCTGGTCCTTGATCGCGTCGACGACGACGGCAACGGCCTTCTCGATGCCGCGCTTCAGCGCCATCGGGTTGGCACCCGCCGCGACGTTGCGCATCCCGTGGTGGACCATGGCGCGAGCGAGAACCGTCGCGGTGGTGGTGCCGTCGCCGGCGACGTCGTTCGTCTTGGTCGCGACCTCCTTGGCGAGCTGCGCGCCCATGTTCTCCCACGGGTCCTCGAGCTCGATCTCCTTGGCGATCGTCACGCCGTCGTTGGTGATGGTCGGGGCGCCCCACTTCTTGTCGAGGACCACGTTGTGACCCTTGGGGCCGAGCGTGAGGGCGACCGCGTTCGCGAGCTTGTTCACGCCGGCCTCGAGGGAACGCCGGGCGTCCTCGCTGAACTTCAACAGCTTGCTGGCCATCTGGCCTCCTTGGTCGTTTCGCCTGAGACGAGTCGGGGGCCCGGCGCCTTGCGCACGAGCCCCCGATCGAAGCGCTGGTCCTTACTTGGACAGGACGGCAAGGACGTCGCGGGCCGACAGGATCAGGTACTCCTCGCCCCCGACCTTGACCTCGGTGCCGCCGTACTTGCTGTAGATCACCTTGTCGCCGACTGCGACGTCGAGCGGGACGCGAGTCCCGTCCTCGAACCGGCCGGGGCCGACCGCGACGACCGTGCCCTCCTGCGGCTTCTCCTTGGCCGTGTCGGGGATGACGATGCCGGAGACGGTGGTCTGCTCCTCCTCGCTCGGCTTGACCACGATCCGGTCCTCGAGGGGCTTGAGGCTGAAGTCCTTACCCATACACTTCCTCCTTCACGCTTAGCACTCGATGCCGCTGAGTGCTAACAGGATAGCCACGCGAGTGCCAAGGGTCAACGTGGACCGAGTCCGTGCGGGGAACCCCGACTCGCCCTGGTAGCGTCGCCGGTGCATCCTGTGTACCCACCCCCGATCAGGAGGACCGCATGCGAATCGCTCGCGCCGCCAAGCTCTGGCTCTTGCTCACGCTCATCCCCGTATCGGCGGTGGTCGGCGCGAGCACCGCTTCGGCGGCCCGCTCGTGCCACGGCCAGGCTGCCACCATCGTCGGGACGAAGGGCGACGACGACCTGCGTGGAACGAAGGGCGACGACGTCATCGTCGGGCTCGGTGGCGCCGACGTTCTCAGGGGATCGGGCGGCAACGACGTGCTCTGCGGCTCGTCGGGCGATGATCGCCTGCTGGGCGGCGGCGGGGTTGATTCGCTCGACGGTGGCGACGACGACGACGAGGTGATCGGCGGAGGTGGGGGTGACATCGTCTTCGGCGACGACGGGAAGGATTCGCTCGACGGTGGCGGCGGCATCGACGAGGTCTCGCTTTGCCCGCGCTCCGAGCGCCGTGACCATCGACCTGTTCGCTCGTACGGCCGAGGGTTTGGGCTCCGACACGCTCGCGGGGTTCGAGCTCGTCACCGGATCGGATTTCGACGACACGATCTCGGGTGGCCGGGAGCCGGGAACGCTGACGGGCGGAGAGGGCGACGACAAGCTGACCGGGGGCGCGGGTGAAGACCTGCTCGATGGAGGACCGGGCGACGACACGATCTCTGGAGGTCGGGGCGAGGGCAACGCGGTCAACTATGACGGCGCTCCAAATGGAGTGACCGTCGACCTGGTGGCCGGAACAGCAACGGGATGGGGGGTCGACGACCTGACAGCGATCCAGGTCGTCATCGGCTCGGACTTCGACGATTCGCTCACGGGCGACGAGGCGACCAACACCTTCGCGCCGGGTGAGGGCGACGATACCGTGATCGGCGGAGGTGGCCGGGACGGTCTCGACCTCTCAACCTCGCAGGCGGGGGTGATCGTCGACCTTGTCGCCGGAACCGTGACCGGGCAGGGGACGGACACGCTGACGGGCATCTCCGCCGCCACCGGGTCCGGGTTCGCCGACACCTTGACGGGGACCGACCGCCGGGACGTGCTGAATGGGGGGCCGGGCGACGACGTGCTCAACGGCGGCCCGGGCGACGACACGCTGGACGGCGGTGACGGCACCGACACCCTCAACGGCGGCCCGGATTCGGACATCTGCCTGAACGGCGAGAACAACACCGACTGCGAGAGCTGAGCCTCGCGGCATCGAGGTGGCGGATGGCTCGCCGGCTGTCGGCGCCCGGGCTCGGCCCTGCTCTCGTCAGTCGAAGAGGCCCGCCACGGCATCGACCGCGCCGGCGAGGCTGCCCGATCGCAGGCGGAAGCACTCTGCCCGCGCGATGGCCCGCGCCATCGGTTCCAGGCCCTCCTTCGCGAAACGGCTCGGCTCGAACGCACCGCGCGCGAGTGCGATGAGGGTCTCCGCCCGGCCGGCCGGCTCGAGCTCGGTGCGCCGACCCGGCGAATACTCCGGCATCACCACGTACCGAAGCGCGCATGATCGGCCAACGCATCGGGGACGGACGGCGGAGGGTGGCACCGGCCGTGTCATCCGCTCCGAGTTCCGGAGCTCGGGCGGCAACCGCTCCTCCAGGCCGGGAAACAGGCGGAGGGTGGGCAGTTCCATGCCGAGGGGGCGGGGGAAGGACCAGAGGCGGCCGGTCGACGGGTCGAACACGGCGGCCTCGTCGCTGAGATACGCGAACCCTGCCTGGACCAGGCCTGCCACCAGGGTGGTCTTGCCGGCATCGGGCTTGCCGGGTATCAGAACACCGCGGCCGTCCCGAGCAGCGAGCCCCGCATGCAGCACGAGTCGGCTACCGCCCTGCCGGAAGGCTCGGTCGTAGACGTCCCAGAGCACGAGATCGACGATCTCCGCGATGCTGTGCGCGTCGGATCGGCGGCGTTCGCCGACGAGGAGCTCGAGCGGGGTGGATCGACCGGAACGGATCAGGTAGGGAGTTCGGCGCCTCGGTTGCGCCGAATCTCGGAACGCCGACAGCAATCGGTCGAGCAGGGAACCGACGCTCGGGATCGTCGAACGGACGCTGAACGCGTAGTCGAGAGCTCGATAGGCGCGCGTTGGGGGCGGGCCGGGCGCTATTCCTAGCCCGATCCGGTGCTACCGGTCGCTCCGCTCACGCCCGTGGGGCCGCTCGCGCCGCTGCCCCCGGTCGCACCCGTGAGCCCGGTCGTCCCTGTCACCGACTCCACCTGGTCGTCGAGCGGTACGCAGTTGCCGTCCACGCACGAGTAGTTGCCCACGCCGTAGTGGCCGACCTTGTTCGGGCCGCCGCACCGCTGGACGCAGAGGTCGATCGTGATCACGTCGATCACGCAGCCAGCCGGCTTCGTGAGGGTGCCGGCACACTGGCAGCACGCCGTGAACGATCCGGTCGGCGGGACCGCGTAGGCCTTTGGCGCGATGCTCTGGATCGCAGGGGCCACCCACAGAAGGGTTCCGCCGACGATCGCGCCCCGGCGGATGAGGTCACGCCGCGTCAGACCGAGCTCTCCCTCAAGGTTCCGCTTTCCGGTCCCCGATCGAGCCTTGCGCACGACACGTCCTCCTCTCGCCTGCGTCCGGACCTCGGACGGGCGCTGACCCAATAGTGCCGACTGGTGCGCGTTGCGTCATGCGTCGTTCGGCGTATCTGGACTGCGCCGGAGGGCTTGGTCCGCCACCGGGCAGGACCACGAACCCACCCAGCGTCCTTCGACGACCCGCTTCGAACAAGGGCAGCGGGTCGGGCCTGGATTCATCGTACCCCTTCGGCCATCCGAAGCGCGTCGGCGACGCGTTCCTGATGAGCCGCCGTGAGGTGGGGGTGCATCGGGAGCGAGAGCACCTGCCGGGCGGACTCCTCCGCCACGGGGAAATCGGCGGGACCGTGACCCAGGTCGGCGAAGGCCTCCTGGAGGTGGATCGGGACCGGGTAGTGCACACCGGCATCGATCCCCGCCATGCGGATGGATCGCCTCACCTCGTCGCGTCCTGGAACGCGGACCACATAGAGATGCCAGACATGCTCGTTGCCCCGAAGCACCGAGGGGCGCCGGACTGCCCCGAGCGGTCCGAGCAGCTCCTCGTAACGCTCGGCCGCGCGAGCTCGGGCCGCGTTCCAGGCGGGCAGCCGTCCGAGCTTCGCCGACAGCACCACCGCCTGGAGGGTGTCGAGACGGGAGTTCCCGCCGCGTGCGACGTGCCGATCGCGTTCCTCGGAGCCTTGGTTCGAGAACACGCGCGCCCGGCGGGCGACCTCGTCCGAACCGGAGAGCACGGCGCCGGCGTCCCCGTAGGCACCGAGGTTCTTGCTCGGATAGAAGCTCGCCCCGGCGGCGTCGCCGAACGCGCCCGCCATCGTGCCGAAACGGCGCGCGCCCTGGGCCTGGGAGGCGTCTTCCACGATCGCGACGCCCTCGGGCACGATCGACCGGATCACCTCCACGGGGGCGCACTGTCCGTACAGGTGGACCGGCATCACCGCGCGAGTCCTCGGCCCGAGCCGCTCGGCAACCCGCACCGGATCCATCAGCAGGTGATCGGGGTCGACGTCCACCAACGCCGGAATCGCGCCGATACGAGTGACCGCGAACGCGCTCGCAACGTAGGAGTTGGCAGGGAGGATCACCTCGTCTCCCGGCCCGACGCCCACCGCCCGCAGGGCGATCTCGAGGGCGTCGGTCCCGTTGGCCACCCCAACGCAGTGCCGCACGCCGCAGAAGGCCGCGAAGGCCGACTCGAAGCGGCCGACCTCCTCCCCTTGGACGAAGGCCGAGCGCTCGATGACGCTGGCCCAACCCTCGGCGATCTCCCCCGCCACCTCTGCGTGCTGGGCGGACAGGTCGACGAGCGGGATCGTCATCGATGAGCCGTGGGTCTCCCCCGGTCGATTGAGGGCTACGACCCGATCTGGCGGCCTCATTCGGCCGGCCGTTCCCGTGACCCAACCGCCAAAGGCTTCCGGCCCTGTCTCCCCGTCTCCGACCGGCTCCCTCGGTCCAGCAGCACGAACCAGGCCGTGCGGACCGCATCGGGTAGCCGACGGGGAAGCGAACCTCGAGCCCGAGCGGCCCGCTCGTAGGCGGCCTCCAGCACCAACGAGCCCTTCTCCAGGCTGTAGCGCTCGCACACCATCTGCCTCGAGTAGCGCCCCAACGTTTCCCGGAGCCGGGGCTCCGACAGCAACCGCCGCAAGCGATCGATGAGCGCACCGGGCAGGGCCGCTGGGCCGGTCCCCAAGCCGTACATCCCGTGCTCCTCGAAATGCGCGAACGTCGCCGGCTCCACGATCTCGCAGAACCCCTCCTCGCCGAGGACGATCACGGGCTTGCCAAACGCCATCCCCCGAAGAGCGGAGCTCCCCATGCCCAACACGACGTCCGCCATCGAGTAGGCGGGTCGTGGATCGAGCAGAGGGCCCGTGAGGACGACGACGTCGGTCCCGAGGCTGCGTCGCGCCTCCCGTGCCCGTTCCTCCAGGATCGGCCGGGCCGGGCCGTCACCGACGATGACGAGTCGAACCGGCATCTCGAACGCCAGCTGCGTGACCGCCTCGATCGCGGCGAGCAGCCCTTCGAGCTTGAGCGTATGCGAGAGCCTCGAGACGGCGACGACGGCGGCCTTGTCGTCCGTGAGCGAGAACTCGGCGCGAAACGTTCCGTCGTCCGGCCCGGGACGATCCTCCCTTGTGTCGACCGGCGGCTCCAGAAGCTCGACGAACGGACGTCGTTGGTCACGGGCCTGCCCGAGGAGCTCGCGCGTCCCGACGGTGATCGGGATCGTCCGAGGGAGAGAGCGCGGCAGCCCCATGCTCATGATCGTCGACAGGACGGGGATCCCGTGCAGGAGATGGGGGCCGAAGAATGCCTGCCGGGTCCTGACGTCCTCCCAGGCATGCACCACATCGACGGCCTCGCGCCGGGCGATCCGTGCCAGCTGGAGGAACGCTCGATCGCCCAGTCTTCCCGGCCCCCGGTGCTCGGGGACGATGAGACGCAGCTCGAGGTCCGAAACGCGCTGTCGCAGTGGCCCCGGACCTCCGCAGACCATCACCTGGTGTCCTCGATCGCGGACCGCGGCGGCGAGATCCACGCTGTTCAGCTGCGTTCCGCCGATGTTCAGGTTGTGGGGGCAGACGAGGACCTTCACCTCGGCCCTCCGACCGGCCGCGTCTGCGGATCCGGCTTCCGAGCGGGTTCGGGTGGGATGCTCACGGGCCGCAGGTGCCGGGCGGGCACGCCCGCCCACACCTCGCCGCCGGGCACGTCTCGGGTGACCACCGCCCCCATTCCCACGAGGGCCCAGGGCCCGATCGACACGCGCTCGCGCACCAGGGCCCCCGCCCCGACGTAGGCCCCCTCGCCCACGGAAACGCCGCCTCCGAGCCTCACCCCGGAACCGAACGTCGCGAAGTCCCGGATCACGTCGTCGTGAGTGAAGATCGAACCCGGCATCACCGAAACGTGCGCCCCGATCCGAACGGCCACCGTCGCCACCGATCCCGCGAGGACGACGGATCCGAAGCCGAGCTGAGTGGACCCGGAGAGCTCCGCGGAAGGGTGCACGATCGTCGCCCACCGTTCTTGGTCCAGGCCGAGCCGATCGACGATCCGCTTGCGGGCGAAGTAGTCGTGAGGATTGCCGACGCAAACGATCGCGCAAGCGCTGGGGTAGCGCTCGATGGCGTCGACCGGGCCAAGCACCGGCACGTCGGCGACGCGCCTCCCCTGCAGCCGGTGGTCGTCGTCGAGGAACCCCAGCAGTTCCCACTCGGGGTGCCGCGCGTTCACGGCCCGGACGGCCTCGGCCGTCTCCCGCGCGAACCCACCGGCCCCGACGATCAGAAGCGATCGCACCGTCACGGGTTCATCTCGTTCCCTCACACGTCCCGCAGTCGGGCCTCCCGCCGCAGGATCGCCGCCACGCGATCCTGCTCGGCCTCGGTCATCTCGTGGAACAGCGGAAGCAGCAACGAACGCCGCGTGATCCGCTCGGTGACGCCGAGGTCGCCGTGCGGGTGACCTTCATAGGCGGGCTCGAGGTGCGCGGCCATGATCCCTCGCCGGGCGGAGATGCCTTCCTTCAGAAGCCGGTCCAGCAGCTCGTCCCGGCCGACGGGGAACTCCTCGGGGAGGATGGCCCAGAAGGACTGATAGTTCGTCTCTCCGTACGCGGGGTCCGTGGGTAGCTCCAGACCCGGAACGTCGGCGAGGAGCTCACGGTAACGAGCGGCAAGGGCCCGCCGACGGGCGACGATCGCATCCAGTCGTGAGAGCTGGACAAGCCCGACGGCTGCCTGGATGTCCGTCATCCGGAAGTTGAAGCCCGTCTCGAGGTATCGCTCGATCACGACTCGGTCGGATCGGTGCCGCTCGGCGGCGCTCACGCTCATGCCGTGCTCGCGGAGCCGCCGCAGCCGTCCCGCCAGGTCCGCGCGCGGAGTCGTGAGCATGCCGCCCTCCCCGGTCGTGATCACCTTGCGGGGATGGAAGGAGAAGGCCACAAGAACCGACCCCGCTCCCACGGGCCTGCCATGCAGGGTGCTCCCGATCGCGCACGCGGCGTCCTCGACCACGGCGACGCCCTTCGGATCACACAGCTCGTGCACCGCGGCGATGTCGGCGGGCATCCCGCACTGGTGGACGAGGACCACGGCCCGGGTGGCCGGCGACAGGACCTGCTCGATCGTCTTCTGCGTGAGGTTCTGGGTCGCGGGATCGACGTCGGCGAACACCGGGGTCGCGCCGACGAACCTCGCGGCGTTCGCGGTCGCGATGAACGACAGCGACGGGACGACCACCTCGTCGCCGGGCCCAAGGCCGAGCGCGACCAGAGACAGGTGCAGTGCCGCGGTACACGAGGAGACCGCGATGCCCTCGGCGGCCCCGACCCGATCGGCGACGGCGCGCTCGAACTCGGCCACCCTCGGACCCTGGGCTACCCAACCCGACGCGATCGCATTCGCGGCCGCCTGCGCCTCCTCCGGGCCGAGCCACGGCCTCATGATGGGGATCGACGTCACGCGGGCAGTCCCTCCGCCCCGCGCTCCGCCCGCCACCAGTCCACGAGGGCGCGGAGACCATCCTCGAGCCCCACCGCGGCCTTGAAGCCCAATTCCCGGCGGGCCTTGGCGGTGTCGGCGACGCGCCGCGACACGTCGTTGACGGCCCGGGCGGGCCCGTGTTCGGGCTCTTGGTCCGACCCCATGACGTCAAGCAGCGCTCGGGCGAGCGCGTTCAGGCTCGTCTCCACTCCGGTGCCGATGTTGTAGACCTGGTCGGTCACCGGAGCGGTGGCGGCGAGGAGGTTGGCCCTGGCCACATCCTGGGCGAACACCAGGTCCATGGTTTGTGCGCCGTCGCCGAGGATCAGCGGCGGCTCGCCTCGGGCGATCCGTTCAATCCACCGAACCAGGACCTCCGTGTGCGGCCCTCGGATGTCCATCCGCGGCCCGTACACGTTGAAGTAGCGAAGCGCCACGTACTGAAGTCCGTGCGTGTCGTGCAGGCTGCGGGCGATGCCCTCGCCGAACAGCTTCGCGGCCCCGTACAAGGTGCGGCCGACGGCGATGGGATCGTCCTCCGCGAGTGGCATCCGCGACGAGGCCCCGTACACCGCAGCCGAGGAGGCGAACACCACTCGCCCCACCCCCGTTGCAACACAGGCCTCCGCAACGTTGAACGTCCCGTCGACCAGTACTTCCATCGCCAACCGAGGCTCCTCGGCGCACCGGGTGATGCGGATCGCGGCTTGGTGGAACACGACGTCGGCTCCCTCGATCGCCCGGGCGAGGCCCCCCGCGTCCCGCACGTCGCCCTGCACGAGCGACACCGGGCCGTTGGCGAGGGCCCAGGCCAGATGCTCCGGGCGCCCGCGGCTGAGTTCGTCGACGACGACGACGTTGCCGACACCTGCCTGTACGAGCTGGTCGACTACGTGCGAGCCCACCACGCCGGCACCGCCCGTGACGACGACGCGCTTGCCTCGAAGCGACGAGGGAACGACCGGCCCGGACGTCACGGGCCCTCGATCGGCACCAGCGAGCCACCGGAGGCCAGGCTCGCCTCGGCCGCCTCAAGAATGCCAAGGACCCGGAGCCCGGACCGCCCGCTCGTCAGCGGCTCACGCCGGTCACGGATCGCGTCGTGGAACTCGGCGACGACCTCGGCCAGCGCCTCGACCTGCTGGAGCGCCGGCGCGAGCATGTCACCGAGGCGGTAGGACACGTGCGCCTCGCGGGGGGCATGCCCACCCGGGGACACGCGGAACTCCACACCCTTGTCGTAGATCGAGAGGGGCGTGGCCGGATCGAGGTCGTCCCAGACGACCATCCGTCGGGACCCGCCGATGATCATTCGCCGCACCTTCGTCGGAGAGAGCCAGTTGACGTGCACGTGTGCGATCCCGCCGCCCGACAGCGGCATCGTCAGGTAGCCGACGCACAGCTGGCCTGCGCCCACGGGGTCGGCGCCGTGAGCCGCGACCGCCATGGGGCGACAGCCCTCGGGCAGGACGAAATCCAGGATCGACAGGTCGTGCGGGGCAAGGTCCCAGAAGACGTCGATCTCCGTTCGGATCAGCCCGAGGTTGATCCGAACGGAATCGAAGTACTGGACGTCGCCGAGCCCACCTCCCCTGCTCCATTCTCGGATCCGTCGAACGGGCGGTGTGTAGCAGTAGGTGTGATCGCACATGAGGACGAGACCGCGCTGCTCGGCGATCGTGACGAGCTTCTGTCCGTCCGCCACCGACATCGCCAGCGGTTTCTCGATCATCACGTGCCGGCCGGTCTCAAGGCAGGCGAGCGCAATGTCCACGTGCGACTCGACGGGGGTCGCGATCGCGACCGCGTCCACCTTGGGATCGGACAGCACGTCCTCGAGCGAGCCGGTCGACGAAAGCCACCCGTGCTGCCGGGCCGCCGCACGGGCGCGATCGAGGTCCACGTCGCACACCCACCGGACCTCGGTCCCTGGGAAGACCTCGAAGTTGCGAACCAGGTTTGGTCCCCAGTACCCGGCCCCGACCACCGCGATCCCGAGCGGATTCGTCATCGCCGGCCCCCCTTCGACAGGACGAAATCGCCGATGATCAGGTGATCCAGACCCGTCGAGTAGAAGGTCCCGAGCGCGTCCTCCGGCTTCATCGCGATCGGATCGCCCCTCACGTTCAAGCTGGTGTTGAGGACGACCGGAACGCCCGTCAGCTCGTCGAACCGCTCGATCAGGCGGCGGTACCGCGGATTCGCCTCGGCGGTCACGGTCTGTGGCCGGGCGGTGCCGTCGACGTGCGTGATCGCCGGGACCAATTCCCGCTTGTCCTCCTGCACGCCGAACGTGATGGTCATGAACGGCGAGGGATGGGCTCCGACCACAAAGTCCGGCGCGCGCTCCTCGAGCAGCGACGGCGCGAGGGGACGGAAGTCCTCCCGGAACTTCACGAAGTAGTTGATGCGATCGCGCATGTCGTCCCGTCTGGGGTCGGCCAGGATCGAACGGTTGCCGAGCGCCCGAGCGCCGAACTCCATCCGGCCCTGGAACCAGCCGACGATCCGGTCGTCCGCGATGGCCCGGGCGGCGAAATCGACGACGTCGGGATGCTCTTCGAACGGCACCTTCGAGCGCTCGAGGATCCGTCGGACCTCCTCCGCGTCGTACTCGGGTCCCCAGCTCGCGTGGTCAAGGGGCCCGACCGTCAACCCCTCCTCGCTCGCCACCTCCGCCGCCGCCCCGAGCGCGAGGCCCGAGTCATTCGGCACGGGCGGGATATAGATCGAGTCCACGCACTCGAGGCCGAGCAGGGCCCCGTTCATGGAGCAGTTCAGGCCAACGCCGCCGGCGACACAGAGGTTGCGAAACCCGGTCTCGGCGTGGAGCGATCGGACCAGGTGGGCGGCCACCTCCTCGAGCCGTCGCTGCGCGCTGGCCGCCAGGTTCTGATGCCGTTCGGTGATCGGCGTGCCCGGGACCCGGTGGGGGCCGAGCCGCTCGACGACCGCCGGGCTGAAACTCGGCTGCTGGAGGCCGTGGAGGGACGGATACGGCTGGAGAAGGGTCTCGTTCAGGGCGGACGCCTCGAGCGCGAACGGACCCTCGGATTCGTCGCCGTTTCGCAGCAGCCAGGACAGGTCGGTTTCCGGGGTGCCGTAGGAGGCGAGCCCCATCACCTTGTACTCATCGTCCCACTTGCGGAACCCGAGGAATTGTGTGATGAGCGCGTAGTAGATCCCAAGCGAGCCGGTCGGCGCCGGGAGCCGGTCCAGGACCTTGATGTCGCCGTGCTCGCCGGCCGCGAGGGTCGCGGCGACCCCGTCGCCCGACCAATCGGCCGTGAGGATCATGGCGTCGTCGAACCCCGAGAAGCGGAACGCGCTGGCGGCGTGGGCCACGTGATGCTCGACGAGGCGAATCGCCCGCGGTCGGCCGCCGAACTGAAACTCGCAGAACTCGATCACGTTGCGTTCGAGGTCCTTCCAGGTCGTCTGCGGGAAGGCGAGCACGTCCACCTCGTCCATCCCAACGCCTGCCCGGGAAAGACAGAAGCGGATGGCCTGCTCGGGCATCTGGCTGGGTGCGTGCTTGACCCGGACGAACCGCTCCTCCTCGGCGGCGGCGATCACCTCCCCGTCTCGCAGCAGGACGGCCGCGGCGTCGGCGGAGCCTCGATAGAAGTTTCCGGAGATGCCGAGGATGTCCACAGGTCAGCTCCGGGGGGGAAGGGTCACGCGCGACCGCCGCGACTGGAGGCGGTAGCCAGGAGGCTCCGCCCGCTCGCGGCCTCGAGGACCGACGTGAGGGTGAGGAGCGGCAAGTCTTCCGAGCGCACATGCTCGAGCAGAGCGACGAGCAACGACCGGACGCCGCCGCCGTCGCCTCGGAACGAAAGCAGGGCCTCGGGATCGTGGTAGGCCGCCTTGCTCTCGAGGTACTGACTCTCGGATCGAGCGTCGATGAAGACCATGTTTGGGTGGAAGTCGAAGACCTTGAGGCCGGGCTGATCGAGCCGGAGCCCATGGAGACGGAACCCGGTCGACTGGGTCATCAGGTCGACGTGGTCCATGTAGTAGATCGGGATCTCCAGGATCCCGTGCTCCTTCTCGAAGGGCTCGACGCAGCGCAGCGGGGCCATGTAGGTGCTGTCGTAGCGGAAGCCGGCGGCCGCGAGCTCGCCAACCAGCGACGAGTCATAGATCAGCGAGTGGCTGCGACTTCCGATCGCGTCGGGGAACGCCCGGCGCATGTCGGCGAGGACCCCACGATAGACCGCGGCGTCGTCCCACACCGCCTCGGGTTGCCGGGCCGAAACGGCGCGCGCGGCGTCGCCGCCGCGGCGGAAGTTCGGGTGGATCGCAACCTCATGTCCGCCGACATCCTCGAGGGGGTCGGTACAGAACAGCGTCGCGGTGACCCCGTGCGCGTCCAGGATGCCCAACAGATCGGCAAGCACGGCGGGATGCGCCCACTCGGTGTCGATCGTGATCGCGATGGGGCTCGGGAGCGGGCGCATCTCCGATCAGCTCCCGGACGGCACGAACAGGACGTCCACCCAGTAGTTGTTGGACCGAGCGGCCCCGGTGGCCGGGAACCGAATCTGAGCGCCGCGTTGGCTCACGCCATTCCGCCCGTCCCGCCAGTCGGCCAGCGCATCGAGCGGCCAGCTCGTCAGCCCCGAGGTTGCGAAGAACCAGTCATCGCTCGCATACCGGCCGACCGGCGCGTGGTACGAGATCACGTACGTGGTCCCGGCCTGGACCGCGACCGGGCTCGCGAAGGTCGCGGTCTGCCAGCCCGAGGACGTCTCCCCCGTGAAGGTGACCGCTGCGAGTCGCGTTCCGCCGTTGGTCCAGAGGCTGCCGGTGTGCGTCCCGCTGTTGCCGCTTCCCTTGTAGAACCGGACGCCGGTCACCACCCCGGCGACGAGCGGGCGGAATCGCATGCCGACCTCGGTGGCCTTCGTGTCCGACGAGGCCGGCACGACCGGCGTCGCCGAGACGCCCCAGACGCCACAGGGACAGGCCCTCGGCTGCACGTTCACCGAGACCCCGCCGGAGGGCGATTGGAGGTTCCCGCTGTCGTCCGCGGCGCGAGCCAGGATGGTCGTCGGGCCGGGGTCGTTCGGAAGCCAGGTGTAGCTCCACGTTGCCCGGCCGTCGGCGCGGTGCCAGCTCGCACCGGCATCCGTGGAGACCTCGACCCCGCCGACCACGCCGCCGCCGCCGTCCGTCGCCGTTCCGGTGATCGTCACGGGCGCGCCCGTGGTGACGGACGCCCCCGAACCCGGCGCCGAGATGGACGCGGTCGGCGCGACGCCGTCGGTTGACGGCGACGCGACCGCGAGGCCCGTCTGGAGCGTTTCGGGCTGCACCCTCATGTCGGCCAGCAGGTTGACGGTCGCCTGCTGCATCCGGAGGTCGGGCGTTGACGAGCCGTTGTCGTGGTTGCCGTCCAGACCCCAGGACCAGCGGATCGTCCCTGCCGAGAACACCAGCGCGCCGCTCGCGTGCCGGTACAGGGTGAGGCTGTGGGTGACGGTCCCCGTCCCGTACGTCGACCCGTAGTCCTTCAGCTCGAGTGAGGTTGCCGCGTTCGTGGTCGAGAGCCGGATGAGCCCGGCCGGGCGGAACCCGTTGTCCAGATCCTCGTCCCACTCGTACCCGAGGACGCCGCTCGGCAGGGTGGTGCCGCCGCCCGGCGGGAGGTTCGAGATGCTGGTATTTCGCCAGAACCGGAGGTCGCCCTCCGAGGCCGAGACCGCGATCGGAGGGACCGTGCCGCAGCAGTTGATCATGAAGATGGTGCCCGAGAGCGCGTTCTCGGGCCGGCCGCCGTCGTGCGGCCCGAACCGCCAGTCGCGCCAGGTCCCGGTCCAGGTGGGCGTCGGGTCCGTCTTCGCGTTGTCGTGCGTCTCCTTGTAGCTGACCAGGGTGCGATACGGCGCGCCCCCCGCGCTGATGCTCGATTCCCACCGGGTCTTCCAGAAGATCTCGTTGCCGCTGAAGAACGCGAGGTTGACGCCCGCGTCCCGAGCCGCCTCCACGTTCGCGCGCTGCTGCCCCGACCAGTACTCGTCGTGGCCGACCGACAGGAAGATCTCGTGCTCGAGGATCTCCGACCCCCGGCGGTCGGTGTCAACCCCGGTGGAGTAGCTGACGTCGTACCCGTTGAGCTCCAGCCATCGAACCATCGGGTATTCGGAGTCGAACACCCACGAGTTGGGAACGACGCCCCGGGTGTTGAACGGGCGGTTGTAGCTGACCTTGGAGGCACGGGGCGTCTTGCTGAACGGGTAGAGGCTGTACCCGCCATATCGGTTGTATGCCTGCCACGTGGTGTCGGAGGTCTGAAACAGGATGTCCGATCCTCCGTCGTCGTCGCGAACGATGAACACGACGTGGCTCGAACCGGCGGGACCGTCCTCCCGGACAAGCTTGGCGATATAGATCCCGGACGTGGCGTCGACTGGCACGGTCCACGATGCCGACTGAGCCCAGTTGCCGCAGTCGAACAGGTGCGTCGTGGCGTCGCTCAGGCAGGCCGGCTGCGACTGTGGCAGGGGTACCGACGGCTGCACCGTGGCGATCTTCCGCGCGCCCAGCCCGGCGTAATACCCCATCCGGTAGATGTCGAGCCGGTAGTCGGAGGCGGGGGTGAGCACCCTGAAGCCGATGGTCCCGCCCTGGTTCACGCTGATGTCGGTCGCGAACCCCTGAATCGTGCTGGAGCCGGCTCCCGACACGTCCCACACGGACGCCGGCGACCCCGGCAACGAGTTCTCGCACACGATCGGATTCGCGACGGGCGGATCGCATGGGCCCGCGGCCACCGCGGGCACGAGGAGGCCAAAGGACACCGCCAGCAATGCGAACGCAAGAAACGGGCGGCGCGTCAGCTCGGCACGCGGTCCCGCCGACGACCCCTCACGAGGCGTCGCCCCGACCTCCGCCATCGCGGCCCCCGTTCCCCTGCGCGAAGCGATGGATCCTCCGGATCGCCTCCACGACGCGGGATTGCTCCCCCCCCTCCATCTCCGACCACATCGGGAGAGAGAGCACGCGGGACGCCGCGACCTCGGTGGCGACCAGATCCGCGTTCGTCGCCCCGATCGTACGGTAGGCCACCATCTCGTGTACAGGGGGCGAGTAGTAGCGTCGGGTGTCGATCCCCACGGCCGCCAGCGCCCGCCCGAGCCCGTCGGCGTCGATCCCGAACAGGTGTGGGTCGACCAGGATCGTGAAGTCCTTGTAAGTGCTGCGGTCCCCGCGGGGAACCTCGGGGAAGTCGATCCCCTGGATCCGTGAGAGCTGCTCGCGGTACTGGTCCGCGTAGGCGTTCCGCCGCTCGATCCGCTCGTCGAGCCCCTCGAGCGACGCGAGGGCCATCGCGGCGTGGAACTCCGACATGCGCGCGTTGAGACCTACGAAGAGACAGTTGTAGTCGCCCGGGTTGCCATAGTCCCGGCCCACCCGGCATCGCTCGGCGAGCGCGTTGTCGTTCGTCGCGATCACGCCTCCCTCGCCGGCGATGAGGACCTTCGTGGGCGAGAGGCTGAAGACCTCGGCGTCGCCGAAGACGCCGACGGGCACGTCGAGACGCCTGGAGCCGAAGGCGTGAGCGGCATCGAAGAAGAGTCGGACGCCGTTGCGATCCGCGACCTTTGCCAGCCCCTCGACGTCGCACGGGGTCCCGTAGATGTGCGTCGCAAGGATCGCGGACGTCCGCACGCCAACCGTCCTGGCGACGGCCGCCGGCGACAGCGTGAGGGTCTCAGGGTCGATGTCCGCGAACACGGGATGGAGACCGTTCCACGCCACAGCGTGCGCCGTCGCCGCGAAGGTGAACGAGGGCAGCACGACGTCGCCCGACAGGTCCGAACACCGCAGCACGAGCATGAGACCCGCGGTGCAGGACGACACGGCCACGCAGTTCCGCACGCCCAAGTATTCGGCCGCCCGGCGCTCGAACTCGCGAACGTAGGGCCCGTTCGTCAGCACGCGACTCTCGACGATCTTGCGCACGTCGTCCGCGAGGCCATCGGGGTCCGGAACGCTCGGGCGGACGAGCGGGATGTCCTGCAGCGACGCCGCGGACTCCACGCTCTGCGCTCGAGTGGCCTCTTCGGGCCTGGGGCGAAGGGTCGTCATCTCGGTTGCGCTCCTTCGAACGACGTGAACGAGGCCTGCAGTAACCGGCCGTCGCCTTCTCGGGCGAGGGACCACCGTAGGGAGAAAGGCCCCATCCTGGATCGGGCGCCGACCGTAGTTCCTCTCCGTCGCGCGGCGTAGTGGCGGCCGCGACGCTGCTCAGTCCGCAGCGGAGGCGCTCCGGGCGTGACCCGCCAGGAGACGCCGGGCGCGCGTGCGCGCCCGATGCCGCAGGTAGCGGACCGCGAAACCCCCCATCCGCCACCGCGCGAGGATCCGGGTTCGAGCCCGGGGATGCCCGGCGGCGAGCTGGTAGCCGGCACGCGTGAGCTCGCGCCCCGCGACCGCCTCGAACTCGGCAACCTCCGGTCGTGGCATCTGGCTCCGCCAGTCCCGAAGACCCTTCGTCGGCGGCAGGGCGAGGCGCGAGTGGATCGAGCGGAATCGCTCGGGGAGCTTCTCCAGGTCTCGCTCGTCGTGCTCGAGCATCGCCGCGTCGAACGGCAGATCGACGAAGCGACAGAAGCGTCGGAGCTCGCCCTCCGGATCGTCGAGCAGGTCCTCGTATCGCAGCTCCAAGTACCGGTCCGAGCCCAGGCGCTTGCCCTCCCGCATCGCCCCGTCGACTTGCCGAGACCAGAAATGGGCGCAGGTGGCGGCGCGCCGGTGGAACCGCTTGAGGTCGATCGTCGACAGCGCGACGTCGCGTCCGTCCCGAATCATATGGACGAATCGGGCCTCCGGGAACAGACTCGACAACAACGGAAGATGGTCGATGTAGTCCGGCGTCTTGTCGGCCCACCTCGGCTTTTCTGCCCTCCGAGCGTAGGCGAGGTACGCGGCCTCGACCGCTTCGGAGAAGCGGACGCTCTGGCGCCCGCGAAGCTCGTCGCGCACGTTCTCGATCGGAAGGCCCCAGAACTGGAACGATGGGTGGCGCGCGAGGTCCGCGAGCCAGACATCCGGCCGCTCCACGATCCCGTCCCGGCCGTACCGATCGCGCTTGGCCCACAGGTGAGGGATGAAATGCCCTTCGCCCGGGACCGCCAGATCCGGATGCCGATCGATGAGCACTCGCAGAAGGGTCGTTCCGGATCGAGCCGCTGCCACCACGAAGACGGGAGCTGGGTTCGGGAGAACGCCCGGGGATGTGCCCCCCTCCGGTCTATCGCGAGAGTCCGTCATCGGATTCCCCCAGGCTGTTGATCTCGAGACGGGCTCGGCGATGGCCGCACCGAGACATCCGCGTCTCGCGCGCGCCCCCTTCGCTCCGAGTCGGACGACGAAGCGACGCCGACCAGGGCAGCCGCGACGAACGGCAGGACCGGGAAGTGCAGGACGTAGTCGACGCACGCGTGGATCCCGAGCGCCGCCAGGGCCGCGGCCCCGAGCCCGACAGCGCCGGCCGAGGTCGGCGCGAACCACAGGGCCGCGAACCCCAATGCAAAGGCCAGGACCAGGAGCGCGAGCGCGACGATCCCGCCCTCGGCGGCCTGCTGCAGAAAGCCTTGGTGCGCCCACCGCGCGTCCCGATCCGATCGCGCCACCGGGCTCTCGAGCTGAAATCTCCCCGGGCCCACGCCCACGACCGGCCGCTCGGCCGCCAGGGCGAGCGCGTCGTGCCACAGAGCCAGACGGCGTTCGCTCAGCGCCGTTTCCAGCGACGCATCGATCCCACCCAAGCGATGTCCTGGCGAAAAGACGAGCCCCATGAGGACGCTCAGGCAGAGGGCAACGGCCAGCAGGGCGGCGAGCGCCGCCACCACCTGCCGTTCATGACGTCGAGCCACGATCGCGACGACGGGCAGGATGAGCAGCAGGGAGGCCGCCTGGGATCCCGCGAGCACGGTGACGGCTGCGAGGACCACGGCGGCCCCACCGGCAACCGCCCGCCAGGTCCCGCCCTCGACGAGCGTGAAGACCATCAGGGCGGCGATCGTGCCCTGGAGATAGAGGGCGGCGGTCGCGTTGGTGTAGTCGAGCGGCCCCTCGAGCGGCCCGCCTGCGGCCAGATCGGTGCGGTTCACGAGCGCCGCTCCCACGATCGCGCACACCACGATCGCCGGTACCAGCCACGGGCGCCAGGTCGCCGAGGATCGGCCGATCACAAACGCCGCGGCCACGACGACGTACAGCTCGGCGACCGGCAGCGGGCTCCCCCCGGAGGCCCCCGCCGAGACGAACGTCCAGGCGGCCGCCGCCACCAGGGCGGCCAGGAGCAGGGCGTCGGCGCGGCGTTGAGAGCGCGCTCGCGCCTGCATCATCTAGCGAGTGATGGTGTCCGACGCCCTCGCGCGCCCGTTGGGCAGATCTCCGTCGGCGACTCGTCCACTCCCGGCCGGTGGGATCGAGAGGAGCACGAAGAGGAGCGGCAGCACCTGGACGCGCTCCCGGGCGAGCAGCCCGAAGTTGGGGAGGCTGGCGAACACGACGACGAACATCGCCGTGTACACGACGGCAAACGTCACGTAGGGCATCCGACGCATGCTCTTCAGCGCTGCCCAGATCCATCGCAACCGCAGGAGCACGAACACGAGCAACGCCGTCGACTCTGCCGCCGCGGCGAGCGATTGCGCGTTGTCCACCTCGAAGATGAACGGGCGGAAGAGCACGGTGACCACGGCAAGGGGCAGCTTCGCCGGCGAGGTCACCACCACGGCGTCATACGCCGACCCGCCGGTATCGCTCCGGGTCGAGGTCTGCTCGAGCTCGCTGACCAGGTCGGTCGCGCTGCTCAGGTCGGATCCGAGGAACTGCTGCGTCTGTCCGATCAGAACGACCGAGAGCGCAACCGCGCCGACCACGCCGACCCACTTCAGCAGGGGACCCACGCGCCCCCACGACTTCCGTGGCCGGAGGACCAGGATGCTCGCCACGGCCCCGATCGCGAGGAGTCCGCCGACGTGTGGGCGAACGATCGCGGCGAGGAGCGTTCCCGCAGCGAGCAGGAGCGTGCCTCGCAGGACCCGACCCGTGAGGAGCCGTGCCACGCCGAACGACGCGATCCCGAGGGTCAGCATCATCCACGCTTCCTTGCCCGTGCTCGACGGCCAGTACAAGAGCGACGGGACGAAGAAGACCAGCCACCCGTACCAGCGACGATCCCCCTGCGGGACGGCCAGGACGAAGGCTCGGTAGAACAGGAAGAGCCCCAAGAACGAGAGCCACGAGTACACGAGGAAACCACCGAGCTTGCTCGGCCCGGTCACGATGTAGACGACCCCGGTGAAGAACGACATGAAGTTCGTGCCCGACAACGAGTGGAGACCGGTCGAGTAGATGCCGTTCCAGAAGTTCTCCGCGATCACGACGCCATTCCGATGGAAGGCGACGGCGTCGGCCGCCCGGTAGACGTCGAACGTGACGTAGTAACGAAGGAGCGACCCGAGGATCTTGGCGATCAGTGCCGCGAAGAGGAACCAGAACAGGCGCGGGTCCTCCTGGCGACGCGCCTCGCGGGCGAGGATCGGAAGCGTCACGACGATCAACACGGGGCCGATGAGCATGGCGCCCCACAGGTCGTACGGCGTCGCGTCGATCGTGAGGAACGTCGCCGCAACGTAGGCCGCCACGGCCACGAGACCGGCCACCACGATCGAGGTCGTCGACGGGGCCGTGCTCGTCCGCATCAATTCAACGCACCTCCACGGCCCGAAACGGCCCCGGGCCGCGAGCGATGGCGGCTCCGGGCGACGTCACCCCTGGCAGCGAGTCGATCACGAAGGTAGCACCCGCCCGACGCCCACGGACACCCGGGCAGACCCGGCCGATCGAGCAACGGCGTTCGATGTCATGGATGCGCGACCTCTCTCAACTCCCCCCATCGGGCCTCCGCCGCCAGACCTACAGGGTCTGCTGCACGGTGGCTCGACCGGGACTCGCTCAATGAACGCGGGGTGAGGACCGATAACCCGCGGTGACTAGTCAATCTGGGAGGCGTCCCGTGAACCGGAATGATCTCGACAGCGCCGAGCAAGCCCTCCTGACCCGCAGAACCCTGCTCAAGCTCGCAGGAGCGACGGGCGTCGCGCTCGCGGCGGGACCCGCGCTCGATCTCGCGCAGCGGATGACGGCCGCGGCGGGAACCGCCGCCACGCCGACGCCCAATGCGCTCTGGACCATCACCACCCCCGTCGTCCTGGACTCCAACGCCACCGTCGCCGGCGTCGTGATCGAGCCCGGAGGCGAGCTGGCCTTCAGCCCCTCCGGCAACGTCACGCTGACCTCGACGCGCAACGTCATCGTGCGAGGCAAGCTCTCGATGCGGCCGGCCACACCGGACGTGGCGCACCAGCTGATCTTCTCCGGCATCTCCGAGCGCAACTTCGTCGGCGGCGGGCTGGACCCGCTCGACTCGGACGTCGGGCTCTGGGTCACGGGCGACGGCGTCCTGGACCTCGCGGGCTCACCTCGGACCGCCTGGGCGCGAGCGGTCGGCGGACTCGCGCGGGGAGCGACGACCGTGACGCTGGACGCGGACCCCGTCGGATGGCGGGCCGGCGACCAACTCGTCGTCACGCCCACCGGCTCGACGACCGATCCCGCGCATTACGTCCGATTCGAGATGGTGAGCGTCACGAGCGTCTCCGGCCGGTCGGTCACGTTCTCTCCCGCCCTCGTCGTGGAGCATCCGGAGGTCCGGACCGGATCGCTCATGCGCGCCGAGGTCATGAACCTCACGCGCAACGTCCGAATCGAGGGCACGCCGTTGGGGCGCACGCACGTCTTCATTCGGTCGACCCGCCCGCAGGGCGTGTCCAACGTCGCGATCCGCCACGTGGGCCCGCGCGTGGATGCGGCGAACCTCGTCCTGGGACGCTACGGACTGCACTTCCATCACTGCATGGATGGCAGCCGCGGCTCGCTCGTCGAGAGCGTCGTGATCCGCGACGCCGGCAACCACGCGTTCGTCCCCCACATGAGCGACGGGACGACCTTCCGCAACTGCATGGCCTACGAGGTGCAGGAGGACGCCTTCTGGTGGGACGTCCCCGAACTGACGCACGACACGCTGATCGATCGCTGCATCGCCGCGCGCGTCTCCGCCGACACGCGCGCGCCGGGCTACTACACCCTGAACGGGTTCACGCACGGACACGGCACCGGGAACCGCTGCATCGGATCCGTGGCCGTCGGCGTGGTCGGCGGCAAGACGGCCTCGGGGTTCAACTGGCCCTCCCAGGCCCCGGCCGACGGGATGAACGGCGAGTGGCTCCACGAGGACTGCGTGTCGCACAACAACCGGTACAACGGCATCTACGTCTGGCAGAACGACCCGCTCCTCGGCCACGTGATCACGAGGTTCCTCGCCTACCGCAACGGCGGGGCCGGGATCAAGCACGGCGCCTACACCAACAGCTACCTCTACCAAGATTCCGCCCTCATCCAGAACGCCGAGTCGGAGATCGAGATCCACGCGCAATGCCGGGAGCGGGCCAACGCCGTCCCGCCCCGCTTCGTGCGAATCGAGATGGACCACGGCGGCCGGGACTGGTGCGTCGTCACGGCCGAGCACCGAGTCCAGGGACCCTCGGCACCCGTCCTGCTCGAGGACTGCAGCTTCTCGAACTACGGTCGTGCGGCGTTCCACATGTCCTCGCGCCGGCAGGCGGGCTGGTTCCGACTCGAGGACTGCACGTACTCGGGCAACGAGTTCTGGTTCGAGTCGACCATCCCGCAGGGAACGCTGGTCGACGTGGTCGATTCTCGGCACGGATCGATCCGGCTCCGCCGGGCGGACCAGAACGGCACGATGGTGTCCGCTTGGAACGCCCGCCGGACCTCCCTCTGACGTTCGAGACCCTCTCCGGGTCCCGATCCGGCCCGCGGGCGGGCGGGCCGCGACGCGTCAGCGCCCCTCGTCCACCGGCGTGGCCGCCGTGGGCGCGTCGTTCCGGGGACGGCCGAGCCATAGCCTGACGGCCCAAAACGCCGCCGCCGCCGAAGCCAGGCCCACGATCGCCGCCCCCACCGGCAGCGGGGCTGCCCGCACGATCAGACCGAGCCCCGCGGCGACCGCGCCGAGCCCCCAGAACAGGAGGGTGGACCTGACACGCCCGTGCCGCACGGCGACGAGGTCATAGGAATGAAGGCGATCTCCGCTCGCCATCCCATTGCGGGAGGCCAGCCGGCGGGCCACCGTGAAGACCAGCTCAAAGGCGAAGACGCCCAGACACGCTCCCGCCGCGAGCAAACCGCTCCAGCCTCCGCGGAGCGTCTCGTCGGCAGCCGCGATCGCCAGCGCGGTTCCCACCGCGTACGCGCCGCCGTTGCCGAGGAAGATGCTCGCCGGCGGGCGGTTCCACACGAGGAACGCGAGGAGCGAACCGCAGAGCGACAGGGCGAGCGCCGCACCGCGAGATCCGTCGTCGCCCAGCAGGATCCACGCCAGGCCGAGGGCGGCGATCGCCCCGGCCCCCCCGACCAGCCCGTCCTGACCGTCCAGCAGGTTCACGGCGTTCGCCGAAGCGAGCACCAGAGCGGCGACGCCGATGCCGGCGGCGGCCCCCAGAGCGTCCGGGCGTATCCAGATCGCGACCAACGCCCCCGATCCGAGGAGCAGGACGACGCGAGCGGCCGGAGGCAGCGGCCGGATGTCGTCCACGAGACCGACGGTGAACGACAGCGCGACCGCCGCCAGTATGGCCGGCGGGATCCCCTTTCCGAGGAGGACCGGCGCCCCGATCGTGGCGACGACCACCGCGGCCCCGCCGAGGAACGAGATCGGCCGAGGGTGGATCTTCAGCTCGGTCTCCACCGGGCGATCGGTCAACCCGAGCGCCGATCCCGCCCACCGGGCAAGCGGAACGAGGGGAAGGGCGAGGAGGAACGCGATCACGACATCCATCGGATTCCCTTCACCTCCCGCGACCGGCCCGCGCCGATCTTCGAGAGGGCGGAGATCAATCGCCGAGCAGGCCTCGCTCGCGGAGGACGTCCACCGCGGGCACGAAACGGAAGGTTCGAAGCAGCCGGCCGAGTCTCGGCCCGCCCTTGGAGCAGTGGTAGTAGTGGCGGAACCGTCGATAGGCAGAGAGTCCCGGGATGCGCGGAGCGACGGGACCGATCTCGTACGGGTGCACGAAGCACATGCAGGGAGTATCCGACCGGTTCGACCTCGCGATCAGCGCGCGCGTCAGTCCGACCGGGTACAGGCGGAAGTACCCACCACCGCCGAAGGGGACCCGACGCCCCAGGATCTCGGTGGTTGCAAGCGGAAACTCGATCAGGCCGTTGGGGAACCGATGGATGTTGGGATCCGCGTCGCGCATCCCGTAGACATCGTGCACGCCGATCGGATAGATGCTGGAGTCGTAGGTGAAGCCGAGCTCCGCGAGCACATCCACCGCCCACAGCGAGCGCTCCGTGATCGAGAACTCGGGGGCTCGGAACCCGTGCACTCGTTTCCCGGAGAGGTCCTCCAGCTCCGCTTTCGCCCCGGCCAGCTCCCGACCGAAGATCTTGGGATCCAAACCGAAGAGTCGGACGTGCTCGTAGCTGTGGGACGCGACCTCGTGCCCCAGACCCGCAACCTCCTCGACGAGGCGAGGGAGCGTGCGGACGACGGTCCCGACGAAGAAGAAGGTGGCCCGGACCCCGTTCCCGTCGAGGAGCTCGAGGACCGACCGCATGTTCCTCTCGATCTCGACTCGCGCGGCCCGCTCGTCGACGAAGCCGGCCGGGATCGCAACGCTCTCCTGATTCGACTCGACGAACCCCTCGACGTCCACGGAGAGACAATTCGCGACGCCCGTTCCCGGGCCGGGCGACGAACTGCCGGGGTTCGGTCCCGAGGGCGTCGTCCGTTCCTCCCCTAGCTCCATGGGTCGCTCACCTCCGGACCGGGGTTGCGGGCTCGCCAGCGTTCGGGGATCCGCCTCCCGGGCCGTCCGGGCGGTAGATCCAGACGTTGCTCGGCCGTCCCTCGTGGAACGTCAGCTCTCCGTAGGACTCGAGCCCGAGCCCGCGGTAGAAGGCGTTCGCCGGCTCGTTCGCCGTCCGCACGGAGACCTTGACCCCCCGGGCCCCCCCCTCGGCCAGCGCCGCAAACAGACGGGAGGCGAGCTCCCGGCCGATACCCCTGGACCGCCATGCGGGTGCGACCGCGATGGACATGAGCTCGGCATCGGGGAGGGCGCGAGACCGGGCAGGATACCGAGCCGTCTCCACCATCCTTCGCACCACCTCCGGGCGGGCGAGCCGCGCCCCCGCGGCCATGGCCGCCGCAAGCCCGTGGCGGCGGGAGAAGCGCCGATAGACCGCGCCAACCGACAACGCCCCGGCCGCGAAGGCGACCGCTCGACCGTCCACGTCGCTGACGAGGACGACCACGCCGGGGTCCTCGACCAGCGCGCGATAGAGCCTGCGCAGGAACCGGTCTCCGAGCAGGGTCAGGAAGGCGTCCGGGATCTCCCGGTGGAGCCGGGCGAGATCCGGAACGTCGGAGGCCCTCGCCGGCCGGGTTCGCGGCTCCAGGGAGGGCAGCGGTTCCGGCTCGGGCAGGCGTCCGCGCTCGCGAAGCAACCTCCGGTACTCGCACACCACGATCTCCGTCACCTTCCGCTGGTCGAACCGCTCGAGGGCTCGGGCGCGAGCGGCCGCCCCCAGCCGCTTCCGCCGATCCTCGTCATCGAGCAGCTCCGCGATCGCCGCGGCCAGCCGATCGGCGTCGCGCGGCGGGACGATCCTTCCCTCACGCCCGTCGCGCACGACCTCCCGGCACCCCCGGATGTCGGTGACCACGAGTGGCTTGGCCATCGCCGCCGCCTCGATCGCCGACCGGGGCAGTCCTTCCCTCCAGGAGGCGAGGACGAACACATCGAGCACGGCCAGCAGATCGCGCACGTCGGTCCGCCATCCGGTCACCATGACGTCCCCTGCCACCCGCTCGAGCTCCTCGGGGGTGATGGCGTCCGCCTTCTGAAGATCGAGGTCACCGATCGCGAGAAAGCAGACCTCGGGCCGCGCCGATCGGATCCTGTTCGCGGCCTCGAAGTACTCTCGGTACCCCTTGCCCGCGACGAGGCGGCCGACCATCCCGACGACGAGCGCGCCGTCGGGAATCCCGAGTTCCTCACGAAGGGCGGCGACCCGTTCGCGCGGAACGTTCGCGGGATCGAACAGCCCGACGTCGATGCCGTTGCCGAGCAGCATCCCCCGTCGGCCCGAGACCAGCCGGCGCCGCCGGCTCCAGGCAAGATCCTCCTCGCTCTGATACAGCTCGAGGTCGCTGAAGCGGGCGGCCAGCCATTCGAGCGAGAGCACGGCGCATCGCTTGAGCGCCGGGTCATCGGGCGTCGCGTACAGACCGTGGATCGTGTTGACGACGACCGGCGTCCCGGTCAAGCGACCGGCGACCCGGCCGAGGATCCCGGACTTTGGGTTGTGCGTATGAACGAGATCGAACCGCTCGCGACGCAGGATCCGGATCAGGTCGAGGAAGGAACGGGCGTCCTCCAGCGGGCTCCACGACCTTGTGACGTGCTTCCACGTGATGTGTCTGACACCCTCGGCCTCGACCTCGGCGGTCCATGGGCCGTCCGCGCTGATCCCATATACCTCGAACCCCTCCGCCCGCAACCGACGGAACTGGTCGAGGAGGAGGAACCGGAACGTGAGGTCGATGCTCGTGACGTGCGCCACCCGGATGGGGCGGGTCATCGCTCCCTCCACGGGCCCCGGCGCGCCATCCGATAGGCGGCCGCCTCTGCGTCGAGAAGCCCCCGGCACTTGGCACGGAAGAAGAACAGGCCATCGCTCTTGAGGATCGGCACGCGGCCGAGGCGGTACCGGTCGATCCCGTCACGTCGGTTCGTCCTCCACGCGCCGAGCGCCGCCGTCTCGAAGTTCCGGCGAGCGGCCCGGTCCGCCGCCGCCGACCCGACCGCCCATGGGTAGGCGAAGTGACGGCAGGCGACGCCGAGCCGGTCTTCGACCAACTCCTTCGATCGACGCATCTCCTCATCCGCCTCCGCCTCGGTCGCCCTCGACAGGTCGACGTGATTGTGCGTGTGCGCGCCGACGGTCACGAGCCCGCTCTCGACGGCCTCTCGGAGCTGGGACCACGTGAGGGCGCGGTCATTCGGCACGATCGACGACGACCCGTTCGCGACTAGGCCCGTCGCGAGGTAGAGCAAGGCGGGCACGCGATATCGGACCAACATCGGCAGGACCTGCTCGGAGAAGTCTCGGTATCCATCGTCGAACGTGACGACGACCCCACCCCCGCTCGAACCCTCGAGCGCCTCGTCGAGCGACCGGACCTCCTCTCGCTCCGCAAGCGCCGAGAGCTGCCGTTCGAAGGTCGCCGCCGGCATCTCGATCTCCTCACCGCTCGGCCCCACCCGGTGGTAGAGGAGGATCACCAGATCCCCGGGACGGCGGCGGGAGAGCACGCCCGCCGGCAGGACCACGGTCTTGACCGCGCGACGGGCGAAGGTGTCGAGGCTCACGCTCGACACCCGATCGATGCCGCTCGCTCGGGCACCCCCGACTCGGTTCCCGCCGTCCGCACGTCAGAACACCTCCAGGTCGCCCATCGTCAGCGCCCACGAAGCCGGATCCGACGGGTCGGGCGCGACGTCCCCCAACACGTTGACGACCAGCGTCATCCCCCCACGTCTCCGCACGAACATCCGGCGGGTCGCGGCTCTCGCCGAGGCGGAGCCCCGTGGGAAGTGCGCCGCGAGGTAGTGGGCCGGAACCGACCGAACCACCAGTGACAGCAGGCGTCGCGCCGCCGCGGTGTCCCCCTCGCGCACGAAGAGCTCGGCGAGGGTCGCCTCGCGAAGCCTCCCGCGCATCCGGAGCTGGAGGATCGCCAGCCCCTGGAGACGGCCCGCCCGCTCGTCCCGCACCGCCACGTACGAGAGGAGTGGCGCCTGCGCGTATCGCCATCTCAGGTACCCGACGCCGACGTCCGTCGCGAACCTCGCCGTGGACTGCGCCGAGTCCTCGATCAGCCGGGCAACGACGTCTTCATCGGCGAGGCCGTCGGCGACGGGTACCGTCCCGGTCGTGCCGAGGGGCTCGAGCGGAACCGCGGGCACCGACAGATCACGCCTCGCCCGCGCGACGACGAGCGGCCGCCGCAGACGGATCGACATGGGCACACGCTCGACGGTCCGCCACCCCATCTTCAGATATCCGGGTCCGCTGCGCTCGTTCGGCGTGTTGAACACGAACGAGACCTCCCCGGGAAGCGCCGCCAGGGCTTCGCGCGTCAGTTGGGAGAAGATTCCCCGGCCCTGATAGTCCGGGTGCGTGGCGGTGTCAACGGCTCGGACCGCTTCGACGCTCCGCCCGCTGGCGCGAAAGCGCCAGCGCATGAAGCTTCGGAACCCGACGATCCGGCCGTCGACCTCGGCGACCAGCATGAAGGAGCGTCCGAACGGATTGTCGATGTGCTTCCACCGGAAGAACTCCGGCGGACGGCTGCCGCCGGGGCCCTCCCCCAGGGCGACGGTCAGCAGCTCCAGAACCGCCGGCTCGTCCGTGTCCAGGTAGTCGCGGATCGTGACCGGGGGAGCGGCCGCCGTCACGCCAGGAGCCCCTCGTAGACGTGCTCGACGTGCCGAACGGCCGTCCGGATGTCGAAGTCGGCCGCCCGCCGGCGAGCGGCCTGCCCGAGGCGTTCCCGAAGAGCCGGGTCGAGCAGGGCCGCGATGATCCCATCCGCCAGCGCCCGAGGGTTCTCGGCCGGGACCAGCAATCCGTTCTCCCCATCCTGGATGACCTCTGGGAGCCCGCCCACCGCCGTCACCACGCACGCGCGGCCGAGCGCCATGGCCTCGAGCAGCGCGATGGACAAACCCTCGTGCGTCGACGAGAGCGTGAACACGTCCAGCGATGCCGTCACCCGCTGGGCGTCGTCGCGAAACCCCGCGAACACGACCGTGCCGTTCAGGCCGAGGCTCGCCGACTCGCGCCGGACGTCCTCCTCGAGGGGCCCGGTCCCGACCAGCAGGAAGCGGGCATCCGGCACCCGGTCCCGGACGAGGAGCGCGGCACGCAGGAGTTGATCGTGCCGCTTGTGGTCCTTGAAGTTCGCGATCATGCCGACGAGGGGCGCATCGGCGGGAATCCCGAGATCCGCCCGGAGCCCATCGATCGGCGTCCACCGAGCGACGGCCGCAGCATCGATGCCGTGGTGGAGGCTCTCGAGCGGGGGCATGGGCAGGAAGCGAAGCGGGCTCGGGTATCGGATCGCATCGAAGACGTCGTCGGACACCGCGAACACGTGGTCGTTCCTCGGGTAGGTCAGCATGTTCCCCCAGTACGTGGCCCGGTGATACCGGTCCCAGAGGTTGTGCTCCGTGTAGACGATCGGCAGCCGCGGCCGAAGCGCGACTCGTGCGCCGATCGCGACGTATGGCGAGTGGACGTGAACGAGATCGATGCGATGCGTCCGCACCAGATATCGGAGCCGTCCGACCCAGCCGGCCCATCGCTGGCCGTTCAGGCAGTGCACCGCGAATCCCTCGGTCTGAAGCTCACCGACAAGGGCATCCTTGTGGGGCAGGAGGTACGCGAACTCGTAGTGGAACCGATCTCGGTCGACGTACGGCGCCGCGCTCACCAGAAGCTGCTCGGCTCCACCCCTGCCGAGCCCCTTGATCATGACGAGAACACGTTTCATGTCGATCGGACGACCTCTTCGAACACCGCAAGGTACCGCGGCGCGACCTCTCGGATGTCGAACCGCTGAAGGCACCGCGCCCGGGCTGCCGCCCCCATCCGTTCGCGCAGACCACGGTCGGACAGGAGCGAGGACAGATGGCCGGCCAGCCCGGCCCGGTCACCCCAGTCGACGAGCGCGCCGGTCACCCCGTCGGCGACGACCTCGGAGACACCGGCGATCGAATACGCGGCGACCGGTAGCGAGGCCAGACCGGCCTCGATCAGGATGCCCGGCATCCCCTCCATCCCGTCCGGACGGCTGGCGAAAACGAGGACGTCGCTCGAGCAGAGGATGTCTGGAACGTCGGATCGCTGGCCGAGCATGCGGACGCGGTTCGTGAGCCCCGAGCGGGCGACGAGGGCCTCCACCTCCTTGCGCATCGGTCCGGCACCGACCATGAGGTACGTCGCGGTCGGCATCTCCCGCAGCACTCGGGCACAGACGTCCACCAGCGCGAGTGGATCCTTCTCCCACGTGAGCGCCCCCACGGAGACGATCACCGGCGCGTCGGGTGAGAGGTCGAGCTCGTCCCGGACCTGGACGCGCGTGCGACCAGGCATCGAGCGGCGGACGTCGACCGCGTTGGGGATCGTGATGACCCGTGTCGGCGGGACGCGGAAGGTGTCGATCGTCTCTCGCCGAACCGCCTCGGCGACGGCGACGACGCGTGCGGGTCGCCTCATGAGCCCGCCGTAGACGACTCTGGCCGGACCCCGCCGGATCCAGGCAGGCGTGCCGCCGATTCGCCGATACACGATGGGCGCTCTGGATGGTGCGGCGGCAGGCACGACGTACTTGAGCGCCTCGCCCCCATGCGCCTGGATCACGTCCGGGCGAGCCGTCTGGATGAGCCGCCGGAGGGCCCGCAGGTGCTCGACGCCCATCTTGAGGCCCGGAATCCGCAAGCCGCCGGTGGCGAGGAGGTCGGTGCGGACGCCGAAGTCGACGCCGCCACCGTCGGTCGAGCGAAGGATGGCAACGCGCTGGGAGACGTCGTGCTCGCAGAGGCTCGCGATCAGATCCGCCGCGAAGATCTGCGCGCCGCGACGGTCCGAGCTCGAGATCACGTGGAGGACTCGCATCAGACGGATCGCGCCGGCGACAGCCTCATGGAGCCCGGCGGCTCGCGCCGGCCTCGCGGGCCCGGGGTCCCGTGGCCCGCGGTCGTTCGCCCGGATGGGCGACCCGCCGGTAGAGCTCGACCATCCGCTCCGTGCTGCTTGCGAGCGAGAACCGCTCCTCGAAGATCCTGCGGCCGTGCGCGCCGAACGTCCTCCGCATGCCGGGGTCGTCCAGCAGCCGTCCGATCGCGCGTGCGAGGGCCGCCGGCGCGGCCGGAGGCACCAGGAGCGCGTTCCGCCCCTCGTCGAGCACCTCCCGAACCGCCGGCAGGTCCGACGAGACGATCGGGACTCCGAGCGCCATCGCCTCGATCAGCGATCCTCCGAGGCCCTCGTACAGCGACGGGAAGACGAACACATCGGCGGCGGCCAGGAGCTCGGGAATGTCGTCGCGATGCCCGAGGAACCGAATCGAGCCCTCGAGCGACGGCCTCTCGTGCAGCCATCGCTGGAGTGCGTCGGATGAGTGGCCTTCCCGTCCGGCCACGAGCAGGATGAGGTTGGGGTGCTCCTCGAGCAACGCGACGAACGCCTCGAGCAGATACGCCTGACCCTTCTGGAACTCTTGCCGGGCCACGTTGAGCAGAACCTGCTGCTCGTCGGAAAGACCCAGGCGCGCCCGCGCCTCACGTCGACGGTCGGGAGCGGGACGTCCAAGCCGCTCGGGATCCCGCCCGCGCGGGATCACGGTGATCCGGGTGGGGTCGACGCGCAGGGCCGAGACCGCCGCCTGCTTCACCGTCTCCGTGATGGCGTGGAAATGCGTCGTGAGGTGGCGAGCCGTCCAGCCGTCGATCGCTTTGACCGAGGCCAACCTGGCCGCCTTGATGTCCGGATCCTCCAGACGCACGGGATCGTAGGTCGTGTTCACCAGGCTCGTGAGCACCTTCGAGCCCGTCCCCCATGCGGCGATGCGACCGGCAACGTCCGATTCGAAGTGCGTCGTGTGCACGATGTCGGGTCGCTCGGCCCGGATCAGACGGCGGAGCGCGCGAACGCTCCGTCTCCACCCTCCAGGGATGAACCGAACGTCGAAGTCGTCCTCGAGGACGTGGTCTTGGACCCCTTCGACCCGTTCGAACAGACAGGCCACGGTCGGGGCGATGCCTGCCGCGACGAGACCCGGCAGCAGCTCGGCGAGCGATCGCTCCGCCCCGCCGGTCCCGAGGCCGTTGATCACGAGCAACGCCCTGATGCTCGGCGGCGGAGACTCCGTTCGCGTCATCGGCTCGGCTCGGAAGCGGGCTGCGGCTCGCGCTTCGAGCGCGTATCCCAGCGGCTCCGCGCTGCGACAGTGCTCTCGAATCAGCTCGAGCTCCTTCGCCGACAGACCCGACTCCGTGCGAGGCGGCTTGATGACGGGCGCCCCGGGTCCGAGATCGACACCGAGGAAGTCGCTCAGCTCGTTGACCAACCCGTCTCGATCGGTGAACCAACGCTCGTACCGAACCGCGAAGACGTTCGGCCGATCCAGGTAGGGCAACATCCGCAGGTTGATCGTGTCGTAGAGCAGGATCCGCCGCAGGGCCGCGCTCCGCGTCGCCCCCTCGAGCTCCTCGTTCAGCGCTCGGTTGAACGCGACGTCGTACTCGAGGCCGAGGACCAGGCGACCTCCCTTCATGCGATAGGAGCTGATCACCTCGATCGGATCCCGCAGGCAGACGAGGAACTTGGTGTGCGGGAGGAGCTCGAGGTAGCGCCAGAACGCGGGCCACTTCACCCCGAGGAGGTATCCCTCATCCACATCGACGTCGTGCCCGCATTCGCCGTCGCGGCCCCAGTCCACCCGGCCGTCCCGCAGCATGCCCGCGACGTCGAGCCGCCCCCGCTCGAGGCGGCCCGTCTGATCGATCTCTCGGCGGAGCGAGGCGAACAGCTCGGCCGGGGGGAGCCGGAGCCCGTCCCAGGGCTCGAGGACGGACAGGACGGACGGCGGCTGGTGGAGCACCGCACACAGGAGGCTCGTCCCGCTGCGCGGCGACCCGCACATCAGGAAGTCTCGGTCCGATGGCGGCTCGACCGGCCTCGGCAGCTCGTCCGGGTCCAGCGTCAGGCCGGCGAGCAGGTCCCGGTATCGCCGATGGCGCGGAGAGACGTGCTGTGCAAGCTCTCCCAGCCGGGTCCTCATCGCGTTCAGCTCCATGGGTGACCTGCGCCTTCCGCCCTCGCTCGGCGATCGCCGAACGCGGATAGTTGTGACTCGGTCGTTCGTCCACCGCTCGGGATCATCGACCCCGCCCGCCTAGATGTAGCCGAGCTCCTCCAGCCGCTGTTCGATCTCTTGCTTCTCGGCATCGGAGATCTCACCCGCGTCGCCTTCCCACGTGGTCCAGTCCATCACAGCGCTCTGGAGACGATCGCGGAGGCGGCGCGTCTCGTCCGGCCAGACCTCGCGCACGTCGCGGGTCTCCGCCGGATCCGTTTCGAGGTCGTACAGCGCTTCCGACCCGTCGGAGGACCGGACGAGCTTGAAGCGCTTGGTCCTCGCCGAGACGAGGTCGTGGGCGAGGCCGGAGAAGTCGTATGCGGGGTTTCGCCTCGCGAGTCGCGCGCGTTCCTTGTCGTTCCATGAACGCCACTCGGTGAACGCGACGCCATCGGCGCCCTCGTGCGGCTGCGCGCCGTCGGTGAGGAGCCCCGACCGCCGCGCCTGAAGCTCGGCGACCGGGATCTCCCGGCCGAGGAGATTCGCGATCGATGGAAAGACGTCAACGAGCTCGAACAGGGATGGCTCGACACGCGGCTGCACGATCCCCGGTCCGTATGCGACGAACGGCACGTGGGTGAGGTGTTCGTCGAGCGACGCATGGTGGTCGGCGAGCCCGTGCTCGCCGACGTGCTCGCCGTGATCCGACGTCACCATCAGCAGCGTCTCGCTCTCGCGGAATCGACCCGCTTCCCGAAGGATGTCGATCAGCTCCCGCAGGTGGTCGTCTACGTTCGCGAGCTCACCGTCGTAGAGCGACGAGTAGATCTGCAACGTACGTTCGTCGGCACGGGCGATCGCCTCCCACGGGCCGGTCGTCCGGGCTCGCGTCGCGCGGTAGCGGGCGCCCTCGACGTAGCCGAATCGCGTGCCTCCCACTCGGCGCTCAAACCGACGGGGAGGCGCATACGCCCAGTGGCACTCGAGGTAGTTCACGAACAGGAACATCGGACGGCGCACGTCCGGGAGTTGCTGCCGGATCCAGTCGTTCGTGACCCGCCCGCCCGAATCGCCGCCGAGCAGGACCTTCTTCAACCGCCGCGAGACCCGCCGACGCCCCCGCTCGAGATCCATGCGAAAGGCGTAGCGATCGAAGCCTTCGGAAAGCCGGGTCTTGTCCGAGATCAGCCCATTGTTGGTCACGCAGATCGTCTCGTAGCCCAGGCCCCGCATCCACCCGGCGAGGGTGACCTGGACGCGGTCCCGGAGGCGCGGGCCCGTCTGCCATTGGCTCCCGTGCTGCGTCGGATACAAGCCGGTGAAGAGACTCCCGTGCGATGGCATGGTCCAGGGGCCGTTCGCCACCATCGTCTCGACGCGCAGCCCGTCGCGCGCCAGCCCGTCAACCGTGGGGGTCGTCGCGCGCCCGTACCCGTAGGCGCCGAAGCGGTCCACTCGTGCGGTGTCGAAGACCACCATGACGACGTCGGGAAGGTGTTCAGCCACGCTGCCCCCGCACGGGCACCGGCGGCTCCGGGTCGGTGCGCCAGGGAATCTCGATCGCGCCGTCGATGGCTCCGGAGGCCGCGGACGCCTTCCCACGAATCCGGCGGTTGAACGACGCGATCTCCAGGAGCACGGTCGGCGTGTACCCCGCCTCCCGAGCCGCGGCGATCAACCCATCGAGATCCTTCGGAAAGCAGCCCCCGCCGAACCCTCGCTCGGCGGACACGCTCAGGTGCTCGGGTCCGATCCGCCGATCGAGGCCGACGGCGGCCTGCACGGCCGGCCAGGGCACGTCGAATCGCTCGCAGATCAGGGCCAGCTCGTTCGCCAGGGCGACCTTCGAGGCGAGCATCACGTTCGAGCAGAGCTTCGCGAGCTCCGCCTCGATCGGCCGCATTCGGACGATCGGGGCGGCCGGCGAGATGACCGACAGGAACGAGGCCACCAGTGAGGCGTCCTCATCCGCAAAGGCCCCGATGATCACCCGGTCGGGCCGGGCGAGCGACTCCTGCGGGCGCGCAGCCACGAGGAATTCGGGAATGCTGCAGAAGCGAAGGTCGGGAAACGCGGTCGCGAGACGATCGCTGGTCCCCGGCGTGACGGTCGACTTGATCGCGATGACCACTCCCTTCGGCAGGACGGAGGACACGTCGTGCACGGCGGCCCAGACCTCGCTCAGGTCGAATCCTCCCCCGCCGTCGGCCGGAGTCGGGACGCAGACGAACACGACGTCGCTCGGCGACAGCTCGTCGACGGAGCCGACGCCGAGGTAGGGGTCGTACGTCCGCGTCGCGATTCCCGCCTCCTCGAAGGCGTCGCGAAGCGTTCCCCCGACGGTGCCCACGCCCATGATGCCGGCGATGCCCATGCCTTCTCCTTCCTGTCCCATCCTTGCGAGTCCGTCGAGATGGCTCGTCCGGCCTAGCCGGTCGTCCACGTGCCCGAGATCTCGAGCGGGCCGAAGGCGTCGGCCAGCACGCCCTCGCCGTCGCGGTCGACGACCACGGCTCGCTCGAGCTTCCACCGGTCGCACACCACGCCGTCCGTGGACAGGATCGCGACGACGGGGAAGTAGATGCCGTTGCGAAGCGGCAGCGGCGAGATCGTGCAACGCACCTCGCCGCGCTCGTGCTGCACTCGGACCGTCGGCGACGTGGCCGCGCCGAGCTCCCGCCCACCCTCGTCGATGAATCCGACGCAGAACACGGCCTCCTTGAGCGATGGAGCCTCGAACACGATGTCGACGTCGAGGCTCGAGCCGTTCCCGCTCGGCTGCTCGAAGTGCACCGTATCCACCTGTGCCCCCCCGACCCCCCAGCGGTTCATGCCGCGCGACTCCATCTCCTTGCGGGCCTGCTTCCGGCCGCCGATCGCGAGCTCCGTCTCGCGGCGCTCCATCGCCTGCGCGTACTGCGCCAGCACGTCGCCGGTCGACCCGCTCGCGAGGAGCTTGCCGTGATCGATCCAGATCGCATGCTCCGTCATGTTCCGCACGAGCCCGAGGTTGTGCGATACGAACAGGAGCGTCCCGCCGCCCTTGCGGTATCCCTCGAGCCAGCCCACGCACTTGCGCTGGAAGGCGGCATCTCCGACGGCGAGGATCTCGTCGACGAGCAGGGTCTCGACGTCGAGCGCGGTGATGATCGAGAACCCGAGACGGGCGGCCATGCCGGCGGAGTAGCGCTTGAGCGGGGTGTCGGCGAGCTCGTCGCCCACTCCCGAGAACTCGACGATCTCCTCGATCCGACCCTTCATCGCCTTGCGGCCAAACCCGTGCATGGCTCCGAGCAGGTAGCAGTTCTCGCGGCCCGTGAGGTCCGGGTGGAAGCCGACGAGCGCGTCGATCAGCGCGGCGATGCGTCCCTGCACGGTCACCGAACCCTGCGTCGGGAACGTCACGCCGGCGATCACCTTGAGCAAGGTGGTCTTGCCGGCGCCGTTGTGCCCGACGATCCCGATCGAGGCGCCGGCGGGCGCCGTCAGGTCCACACCGTCGAGCGCGTTGAAGGTGTCCTTCGTCCACCACTTGGGAAAGGCCCTTCGCACACCGCGGTCGATCGGCGGCGGCAGCATCTCGCGAACGCGGGCACGGCCGACCTTCACGCGATAGGTCTTGACGATGTCTCGAGCGAGGACCGCGTCCATCTCAGATCACGTCCGCGAAGCGCCGCTCTGTGACGGCGAAGTACCAGACGCCCACGACAGAGGCCACGACGGCGCCGATCAACGACGGCGTCAAGAGCTCGAGGCTCGGCGCGCGACCGACGATCAGGACGAGGCGGAACGACTCGACGATCCCCGTCATCGGGTTGGCGAGGTACAGGGAACGCAGTCTGTCGGGCACCTGACTAAGCGGGTACATCACCGGAGTGAGAAACAGCCAGAGCTGCATCACGAACGGCACGGCGAGCTTCACGTCCCTCGCGAACATGTTGAGGGCGCTCGCGAAGAGCACGATGCCCCCCGCGAACACGATCTCGATCACGAGCAATGCCGGCACCCACACCACGGTGGCGGGCAGGGTGTTGCCCGTCGCGTAGAGATAGATGACGAACGTGGCACTCGCGATCGCGAAGTCGACGAGCGAGAGCCCAACCATGCTGAGCGGAAGCACGTCGCGGGGGAACGCCAGCCGGCTGACCATCGGCTGAGAGGAGGCGACGCTCGGCACCCCGAAGGTCACGCTCCCGGCGAAGAACGTCCACGGCGTGATGGCCGCGAACACGAACAGCGGATAGGGCACGCCCGGCAGCCCGCTCTTCACGCCGGCAACCTGGTTGAACACCAGTGTCGAGGCGAAGACCGTCACGAGGGGCGGGATCGCGGCCCAGAACACCCCCGCGACCGACTGGCGGTAGCGCAGCTGGAACTGGCGCCGAATGAGGGACGTCAGCAGGCTGCGATGGGACCAGGTGCGTGCGATCACGAAGGTGACCTTCCTCGGGTTGGGTTCACGGGCGGTTCCTGCCCACCCAGCGAAGCGGAATCAGCCATCTCGAGACGTAGGAGCGCTGGCCGCGCGCGGCGAGGAACTGCCGCTCCGGGAACATGAGCGCCCACGTGTACGCCGCCTTCGGGCGTAGGCCGGGCAGGCCCCAGATCGCCGCCATGGCCTCGCCGCCGAAGTCGCGGCGACTCGTCGCGAAGGCCTCGAGCGCCCGGACCTCGGCTCGGGAGACGGCGCCCTCGGCGATCGCAAGCCCGGCTGCCGGCAGGGTGACCCCGAGCTTGGCGCGCAGCGAATCGGACGCGTGACGGATCACCGCCCGAAGTCGCCATCGCTCGACCAGCCGACCCGCGACGTCCCAGTCCACCTCACCCGCCACGGCCACCTGCGCGACGTCGCGGAGCGGGAGCAGCAGCTGGCGGGAGCCGAGCGAGGCGTGCACGCACGCATGCAGGAACGCCGCCGTGTCGTCGAGACGACGGAGCGGCACTCCCCCGATCGCGAACGGGCGGGTGCGCTCGAAGAGGCGATCCGGCTCGATCCAGAGCCCGAACGGCGCTTCCGCGAGGGTTCGGTGCAGGTCCAGCACCAGACCGCGGGCGTCCGTGTGCGTCGCGGCCTTCCCGAAGCGCACATCGAAGCCCCGCCGCGGCTCCGGCGTGTCGCGCGAAAATCCCACGTCCCGCAGGACGCGGCACGCCTGCTCCCATCGCGCGGTCGGGACGAGCAGATCCAGATCGCCGAAGTTCCGCCATGCCGGGTCCGGATAGAACGTGTGCGCGACCGCCGGTCCCTTGAGGACGACCACGTCGATGCCCTCGTCCCGGAACGCGGATGCCACGTCGAGCAGCCGCCGTTCGAGCGCCAGTGCCACGAGCATGGACTCCCGATGACGATCCAGCAGCGCGCGCGCCTGGAGCTCGGACAGGAGCAGCCGCTCGTCCATGGCGGCCGCGACGGCGATGCCCGTCAGTCGTTCCCCGGCAAGCTGGTCGAGCACGATCGGCCAATCGTCGGCGCTCACCTCCTCCGGCGGGCGCTCGCCCTCGGCCTCGAGCCCGTGGGCGGCGATGCGCCGAATGAGCGAGACCGGCGGCTCACGCATCGATCGCCTCGCGTTCCTCGATCAGCCCGCGGGCCGTGAGCACCCCGACGAGCTGAACGACGTCATCTCGGATCGCTTCGGGCTCGACCCCATGCTCCTCGGCAAGCGCGTCGAGCAGCTCCGGCAGCGTCATCGGCACGCCGAGCGCCCGCCACACGGCGCCGCCGCTCCCCGACAGGAGCTCGAAGTCGGTCCGCGCCGGGTCGGCGACGAGCACCTCCGCGCCGACCGAACGCCAGAGGATCCTCGGCGCTCGCCGAAGACGAGGCTCGCTCACAGTCGCACCGTGTTCTGCGACGACACGCTGCGAGACGCGTTTCGGGCATCGAACACGAGGGCCGCGTGGTCGGCGATCCAGGTGGTGTCGTACGCGCGGTGGGGCGTGAGGAGCGCCACGCAGTCGGCCCCCGCAACGTTCCGCTCGGTGAGCTCGGAGCGAGCAAGGACGCTCCCGTTCACCTGGATCTCCTCGACATAGGGATCGTGGAAGAGCACCTCGGCCCCGCGGCGGAGCAGCTGCGCGATGACCTTCAGCGCGGGCGACTCGCGGAGATCGCCCACGTCCGACTTGTACGTCACCCCGAGCACCAGGACCCGGGCCATCTTGAGCGCCTTGCCGACGTCGTTGAGCGCCTCGCCGATGCGCATCGCAACGTACGTCGGCATCTGGCCGTTCACGTCCTCCGCCAGCTCGAGCATCCGGAACTGCCGACCGGCGTCGCGTCGCACCTGCCAGGCGAGATACGTTGCGTCCAGGGGGATGCAGTGTCCTCCGACGCCGGGACCCGGGTAGAAGGGCAGGAACCCGAACGGCTTCGTCGCGGCGGCGTCGACGACCTCCCACACGTCGATCCCCATGTCCCGGCACAGCATGGCCATCTCGTTCACGAGTGCGATGTTGACGTGCCGGAAGGCGTTCTCGAGCAGCTTCGCGAGCTCCGCCGCCCGACACGAGGACACGACGACGACCTTGTCGGTGAGCTGCTCGTAGAAGAGGGCGGCCGCCCCGGTCGCCTCCGGCGTGACGCCCCCGACGATCTTCGGGGTGTTCTTCAGCCCGTACTCGGTATTCCCGGGGTCGATTCGCTCCGGCGAGTACGCGAGGAGAAAATCGCTCCCGCCACGCATCCCCGTGGACTCGAGGAGCGGAAGCACGCGCTGTTCGGTGGTCCCGGGGTAGGTGGTCGACTCCAGAACGACGAGCGCCCCACGGGTCAGATGTTCCGCCGTTCTCCGGCAGGCCGCTTCGACATACGAGAGGTCTGGTGAGCCGTCGCGAAGCGGTGTCGGCACACACACCAGGATGACCTCGCACTCGGCGAGCCGCGCGGGCTCCGTCGTGAACTCGAGCCGGCCGCTCTCGATGCCGTCCCGGTACAACGTCTCGTTCACCCCGGGCACGACGAGCAGACCGTTCGCGAGGTCGTTCACGCGCGCCGCATCCACGTCCAACCCCACGGCCCGGAAGCCAGCGTCCGCAGCCGCGCAGGCGAGGCTGAGGCCGACGTAGCCCTGCCCGACGACGCCGACGACGGCATCATGGGACAGGATCCGGCGGCGCAGGCGCGCGGTGTTACGCATCGTCCTCACCTTCCCCTTGTGAGCCGACCCCGTTGGCTTCGAACAGTGAGCAGGCCCATCCCTCGATCGTGTCGATCACCCGCTGCTGGCTCAAGAGATCGGAGAAGCCGTGGATCTGTCCCGGCAGGGTCACGGTCTCGATCAGCGTCCCCGCCGAGCCCATCAAGGCACCGAGCTTCCCCGACTGGGCACGCCGGAACTCGCGGTAGTTCTCGCTCCCCTCGCCGTAGATCAGAAGGACGGGGACGCGTCGATCGATGAGCTGCCGCATCGTCGCCAGGAAGTGCTCGCTCACCCAGGACAGGTCGGTCGCCTCTTTCTGTTCGTCACGGGACTTCGCCGCGTGGATCTTCGCCTTCACGTACTTCGCGTAGTACGCGCGCTGCTCCGCCTTGAAGAGCCCGGCGAGAACCCAGGGTTTGACGGCGGCCCGCAGCACCTTGCCGGTGCCGTACCGGGTGTGTTTTCGACCCTCGCGCGTGCCGTCGCGGATCGGGGGCTCGACGAGCGCGACGCCGACAAGGCCCCGATGGGACGGGGCGACGGACATGACGGTTCGGGCCCCAAAGCAGACTCCGGCGAAGAGGTGCCGCTCGATGCCGAGCCGCTCGACCTCCCGCGCGGCCGCCTCGAGGTCTTGCGAGTACGGCGCATCGAGGCTGAAGCTCTCGATTGGCCCGGTACTCTCACCTACACCGTGGTAGTCGAAGCGGAACCCGTGGAAGCCGCGGCGGCCCGCCTGACGGGACAGCCGAACCATCAACCGGTTGCGACCCATCGACGTGCCCCGAAGCCCCCCCGCTGCCGAGATCAGGGCGACGTCGAGCGGCCGCGCGAGCGGACGTGTGAACATGCCGAGCAGGACATCGTCTCCGGACTGGAAGAACACGGGGCTCTCGTCGAGCAACGCGGTTCCTCGAGCCTCGTCCGTCAGCTCCGTGGCGGCACGCTCTGCAGCATCCACCGCGTCGTCACCTCCGTCAGCTCTCCTGCGCGATCAGGGTCTTCACCGCTGATCTGCGGGGTGCCACCGAACCACCAGGGTTCGCTCCCCTCCATCTGGTGCGTCTGCACCGACACACCCGCTCCTCGCCAACGATCCACGAGCGAGGCGAACTCGGACCGCAGGCTTCTCGATCCGCCGATCTGCACGAGCAGTGCGTGCGGCGGCGCGGCCGCAGCCTCGTCGAGCAGGCGGCGAGCGCGGATGCTGTCGTGCAGCGGCCGGTCGACCGAGTAACCGAGGACGTCCACCGACCCAGTCGCGTCGAGCTCTTCCTGCGGCTTGCGGTCTCCGTCCTCGCTCGTCTTGAGGCCGCTCACGAGGCGCCCGCGGAAGATCTCTCGAAAGTATCGATCGCCGTTCAGCACGGGCTCCCACATCGCCAGGGCCCTCGCGCCGGCCATCCGCCCCGCCGACGCGGCGACGACGGCGCCGAGTCGGGTACCGGCGAACACGAGCTGACTGGCGCCCGTCATCTCGACGAGTCGGTCCGCCGCGGCCCCTGCGTCCTCACACAGCGACTCGTAGGTCGTGTCGGCCGGATCGCCGTCGCTGTTGCCCGCGCCGCGGTACTGGAATCGCTGGACCGCGTAGCCCAAACGGGCCAAGGATCGAGCGAGCACGACCTCGCGGCGATAGTTGCGCAGCAATTCCGCGTGGATCGGAGAGCAGATCACCACCCCCGCGGTCGGTTGATCGGGCGCGTAGGTCACGCCAAACAGGCGTTGGGCGCCGCCGAAGAACGCCACCTCCTCGCGCACGCCGTCCGTGGCATCCACCCGGACCGCGGCATCCGGAGGACTCTTCTCCGTGTACGTCACTCGTGGTCCTCCGGTCGAAGTCATCAGGATGCGATCGGTGCGCCGTCGGCACCGATGTGCAGGGGGCCCATGAACGTGGTGGCCATGTACCAATCGTCGGCGAACGTGAGCATCGGAACGTCGGTGGACGTTCGCCCCCCGATCTTCTGCGCGATCCGATTCCCGTGGACCCAATCGACTCGCGTCGGAAGCAGCACGCTCACGCGATCGACGAGCCGATCGTCCGGCCCGTACACCCACATCCGCTGCATCGCAGGATCACCGTTGGAGATCTCGACGACCACGTCGAACCAGGCGTTGACCGGCACCTTCCACGTCGTGAGGGCGACCGCGTCGCTGGCACTGGGGACGACCCGAGCGACCCCGAGTCCCAGTCGACGATCCGGGTAGATGCGCACCTCGACGGGCCACGCGGGGAGTGACCCATCCGTCGGCGTCAGCTGCTCGAGCTCGAGATATCCCAGCCGATCTGGAATCGCACCGACGGGGATCTCCGGGATCCGCAGCGCGACCCCCACGAACGCCCGGCCGCCGGGGATCGCCGCCACGGCCAGCACCCCGACGTGCGAGTCGGGATTCATCCGTTGGAGCCTGACGCACATCGCTCCCGTACGGCAGTCGTATCCGCCGCTCTCCACGTCGCCCTCGACGCCGAACTCACACCCGGGGTCCGGGCGCCAGTACACGCCGCAAACCGGCTCCTCGAAGCTCGAGGCCAGCAGAAAGCCCTCCCGCGCCGGCGCCGTCTGTGGCGATGCCACCGACGATCGGACCGGAGGAGGTGACCCGCCGAGCGTCGTGTCCGCCTTCTCCGTACACCCCGCGAGGGCGAGCGCCCCCGCGACGATCAGCATCAGGACCCGAAGGCCTCGTGCCATGTCAGGACGGCCCGGAGACGTCACGGATCGCGGGGACGAGCGGATCCCGTGCCGAACATCGAGCTGCTGGTCGAGGAGGTTCGACGATGCCGGCCGAAGGGATCCCCTTCGAGCTGCACCGTTGTGCCCGGACCCAGAAGCGCATCCTTATCCCGTGGGGGAGGCCGTGTCGTCGGCCACTCCCGACCTGCCATCGAGCTTCGATTCGACCATCCGCGCCACATCCCCTGCGGTAGCGAAGTGCTGCGCGGTGACGTCGGCGTTGTCGACCTCCACGCCGAACTCCTCCTCGAGGTAGGTCACGAGCTGCATGAGACCCGACGAATCGAGCAGCCCCTCCAACAGCGGGGTCCCATCATCCAGCGACGGAGCCGGGTTGCCGATCAGCAGCTCTTCACCGATGAACCGGCGGACCTGTGCGGCGATTTCGACGATCGAGCTCATCTGGAGCCACGCCCCGCCGGTTCGCCCTGCGGCAGCTTCCGCCCGCCCGACCGCGCCGTCGAGGACTCGAAGACCTCACGCAGGCGCCTGATCGTGTCCGGCCGAAGCAGGTTGTCGGGATTGGCCATGATCTTCTCGTAGGAGTCCCGCATCTCGTCGATCAGCTCCCGGGCGCGCTCCAGCGTCTCCGGCATGTACAAATTGCCTTGGAGCGTCCGGACGAGCTTTTCCCTGAAGCGATTCCCGACGGCGAAGAGCGTGAAGATGATCTGAAGATTGTAGAAGAGCGCCGTCAACTCGTACCAGGCGTCGACGCCCTGGGTGACCTGAACCTCGAACGCGGCAAACGCCTCTCGCTCGTCGGCGCCGTCGAGCACCGAGCGGATCGCCTCGTACGCGTGCAGCGCCGAGTACGTCGCGACGTCCACGCCGGTCGAGAACACGGGGTCGATGAACCGAAGCGCGTCGCCGATGAGCAGCCACCCGTCTCCGGTGACGGTGTCGTTGTGATACGTGTAGTCCGCCTCGATATACCAGGGTCGGATCCGCTCAGCGTGATCCATCGCGTCCCACAGGGCGCGGTTGCGACGGACGAGGTCGTCGAAGAACTCCTCGTGCGTTCGTCCTGACTTCTGGAAGTCAGCCTTCTCCGTAACGACGCCGATGGACCAGACGCCGTCCTTGAGCGGGATCTGCCAAGCCCAAGCACGCTCGAGCCCGAGGAAGTGAAGGAAGAGGTAACCCTCATAGCCCTCCGGCGGCGGTGCGACGCCCCGGAACCACGAGTAGATGCCGTACTGGTTGAAGTCCGGATCCTTGCGCCGCAACCCAAGCTGACTCGCGAGAAGGCATCGGCGTCCGCTGGCGTCCACGACGACGCTCGCCCGGGCGTCGTGCTCCCAGCCCTCCGCGGGGCTCGCCCGTACGCCGACGGCGCGGCCGTCTTCGAACAGGACCTCCTTGACCCCAACGCCCTGCAGCACGGTCGCGCCCAGCTCATGCGCATGCCGCAGCAGCATCGCGTCGAACAGGTCGCGCTCGACGTTGAAGGAGTACGGGCGAGGGGCCCCCGGGAACGGGTACTCCGACGTGCGGACCGAGACGAACTTGCCGGTCCGTGCGTTTGGCGTCGTCCAGACCACGCCGGGCTTGTGCGTGAACCCAACCGACTCCATCTTCTCGAGAAATCCGATCCGTTCGAACACGACGTTCGTCGACGGCGTCAACGCCTCGCCGACGTGATCACGTGGATGGATGTCCTTCTCGAGGAGAAGAACCGAACGGCCGTCCATCGCAAGGAGCGATGCGAGCAAGGAGCCAGCCGGTCCCCCGCCGATGACGACCACGTCGTGATGCGTTCCCATATGTTTCCCTCGGTTCTCGTCGGCCTCAGGCCGCCCGATCCGAATCGCCGAACTCAACCAGGCGGCGAATCGCCTGGCTCCGCAAACGGAAGCAGTGGCGGCGAGAGATGCGCAGCGCGCCGGCGATCTCCGTGACGGGGAGCTGACGCACGTACCACAGGAAGAGCAGTCGGCGATCGCGATCCTCGAGCGACCGCATGCGCCGGGAGAGCTCCGAACGCTGGTCCAAGGATTCGAGGAGACCAGGCGCGAGTCCGTCTCCGGCCTCTTGCCCGCGGCGAGCATCGCCGACAGCGATCACCGATCCGGTGGAGGGTTGCCACCAGTCCGTGAACGTGACGAGGCCGCGAACAACTTCGGACGCTGAGGCAAGGCAAACCGACATTTTAGATGTTATCCCCCTCCGGGGTGACATGGGAAGGGGGGGAATCCCCCCCGGCGGGATCGCGCGCAGCATCGGTATCAACCTGCGCGGCGACGCCCGCGGGCTGACCGTCGCCCTTTCCGTTGCCCGATGGACCGGTCGTTACCGGACTCGAGCTGCATCCGAGAGGGATTGCGCTCGTAGTAGGAGCGGTAGCCCTTTGGCAGGATGGTCTCCGCAGCCCGATTCAACGCCACGCCCACGGTGTTGCAGCCGAGGCGGGCGAGCAGCTCGGACGTCCGCCTCGCGACCTCCACGGTCGTGTGGCCCGAACGCGCGACAAGGAGCACCACGTCCGCCTCAGGGGCAATGAAGGCAGCGTCGCTCACCGCGAGGAGCGGAGTGGTGTCGATGACGACCATGTCGGCGGAGGCCCGGGCCTCGGCGATGAGCCGCCTCAGTCCGGGCGAGTTCAGGAGCTCGGTCGGCTGCGACCGGATGCGGCCGCTCGGGACGAGCCGGACGCCCTCGACCTTGGTGGAGGCGGCCACTCGATCCAAGATCGGCTGACCGTCGTCCTCATCAAGGACGTCGGCCAATCCCGGCGACGCCTGGACGTCGAACAGGGTATGGATCCGTGGCCGGCGAAGATCGCAGTTCAGAACGATCACTCGGCGCTCCATGTCGGCGAGGGCCACGGCGAGGTTCGCCGCGACCGTCGTCTTGCCCTCGCCGGGGCCGGCGCTGGTGACGACGATCACGCGTGGCGCCTTATCGTCCCCGTTCCCACCGGCAGCGGAACGCCGGCCACGGACGAGTTCGGCTCCGAGAAATCGGAAACCCTCGGCGAACCGGGAGGTCGGCTCCTCATGGGCGATGAGCTGGGTCCGAGCGCGCCGCGGCAGGACGGGAATCTCGGCCAGCACCGGCAGACCGAAGCTGTCCTCGGCACCCCGCTTCGTCCGGATTCGCGTGTCCAGTCGCCCCATGATCAGCGCGAGGGCCACGCCGCCGAGCAACCCGAGCAGGGCTGCGATCCCCGCGCGAACGGTGAGCGATCGCGGCGCCTCGAAGCCCGTCGTCTGGACCGGCTTCGCCTGGGTGGTCGTGCTGAGCGGCTTGAATCCCGGATCGACATCCGGGTCGACGAGGGCTCGGTATTGCGATCGCGCCTGCGTCAGCTGCGTGGTGAGGGTCCCCTGGTCTGCCCCTTCCGTCGCCTGGTCGAGTTGGTCGTTGAGATCCCGGATGTTCGCCTTGACCTGCTCGGCCTGGACGAGGTTGTCCTCATGACGGAGCTCGGAAAGGCGCGCCAGCAAGGCATCGGCGAACGCGCGTGAGAGCTCCTCGGCACCATCGGGGTCCAGGCTCGTGGCCGTGATCTCGAGCAAGCCCGTGCCTTCGGCGACCGTTCCCACCACCATCGACGTCAACTGTTCCAAGGAAGCCGGTGAATCGAGGGCGTCCTTGACTCGGCTCGCCACCTCGTCCTCCTCGAGAAACTCGATGACGATCGCGGGGTTGCTGAGCGAGTCGCGAACCACCAGGCCGCTGCCGGAGCTCTCGCTCGCATACAGCTTCGTCGTCGCGTCATAGAGGGTCCGGTGCGGCGCTTCTCCTCCCCCCGACTCCGTGACAACAAACGCGACCCCGACGGCAACCAGTATCGACGCCACGATGACCCACCAGAACCGGTGCAGGGCCCTCAGATGCCAGAATCGTTCCACGAATCACCCACCCTGAGTCCGTCGGAGAGCGCGACGCTCACGGCGGCCGTTTGGTTCGGGACGCCGAGCTTCGCAAAGATCTTCGTCTTGTGCCGTTCCACGGTCTTCGCACTGATTCCGAGCTGCCTCGCGATCTGCTTCGCCGCGAGCCCGCGCGCGGCCAGTGACAATACCTCGCGTTCACGCGGCGTGAGGCATCCGATGGAGGACGCTCGTGGGAGCGTACCGGGAACGAGAGCCGACGCGAGCGAGGCGATACGCGCCCGGAGCGAAACGGCCACTCCATCGCCACCAACGGCCGACTCGCCGAGCCACACAACCCGGACACCCTTGCGCTGCAGCCGTGCGGCGGCGCCCTCAGCGCCCGGGAGTCGTCGGTCCATCGCGAGCGCGTCCGCGACCTGGCCCCAGCGCTCGCCATCGTCGGCGGTCGTTGCCACGCCGATCGAGACGATCCCAGGATACGCATTCAGGGCGGCGGCGATTCCCTCGGCCACCATCGTCTCCCGATGCGCGACGACGACGGAGCGCGTCACCGTCGCCCCTCGACCGAAGCGGCTACGAGCGATCCTGCCGCCATCTCCTTCACGCGCTCGGATAGCGCCGCGGGGTCGCCCCGGTGAACGAGCGCCTCCAGGTCGCGAAGAGCGCGCCGGAGGGCGGGAAGATCCGGAACAACCGGCCGCGAGATCGACACACCCGGGTGCCCACTCGGAAGGGGCTCCTCCTCCGGGTCGGCGAGCGTCTCGACCAATTTCTCGCCGGGTCGCGCTCCGACGATCTTGATCTCGATGTCCCGCTCGGGGACCCGCCCGGACAGACGGATCAGCTTCCGGGCCAGATCGAGGATGTTGACCGGCTCGCCCATATCCAGGGAGAGCACCTCGCCACCCCGTGACAAGGCGGCCGCATACAGCACCAGCTGCACCGCCTCCTGGATGCTCATGAAGTACCTGGCCATCGACGCGTCGGTGACCGTCACGGGTCCGCCCTGCGAGATCTGCTTGAGGAACGTGGGAATCACGCTCCCGCGACTCCCGACCACGTTGCCGAACCGTACGGCGCTGAACACACAGCCGGTCTCCCGAACGCTTCGAACGATCTGTTCGGCGAACCATTTCGTGGAACCCATGACGCTCGCCGGCTCGACGGCCTTGTCGGTCGAGATCAAGACGAAGTGGCTGACGCGGCTGGAGACCGCAGCGTCGACGACATGCGCGGTGCCCAGGACGTTCGTGAGGATCGCCTCATCGGGGTGGGTCTCTAGGAGCGGCACGTGCTTGTGCGCCGCCGCGTGGAACACCACCTCCGGGCGGTGCTCGCGAAACATCGCGTGCATTCGGCCGCGCTCACGGATGTCAGCGAGCACTTCCTTGACGCGATGGTCTCCCGGAAGCTCGGACATGATGTCGTGGAGGTGGGTCTCGTCGTGATCCACGAGCACGAGCTCCGCGGGATCGAACCCGATCGCCTGGCGGACGATCTCCGCTCCGATGGACCCTCCCGCGCCGGTGATCAACACGCGCTTGCCCTGAAGAAGCTCACGCACGGCCGCCGGATCCGTTGTGACCTGCTGGCGGCCAAGGAGGTCCTCGATCCGCAGGTCCCGGATGTCGCGGGCGGTGATCCGCCCGCCGACGATCTCGCGGACCGAGGGCAGGACGCGCAGGGTGACGTCGGCCTCCTCGCACAACGCCGCGACGTCCCGCACGACGGAGCTCGTGGCCGAGGGGATCGCGAGCAGCACCTGCTCGACGCGGAGGTTCCGCACGACGGACGGGAGCATGGCTCGCGTGCCGAGGACCCGAGCACCGTGCAGCGACAACCCGAACTTGCGAGGATCGTCGTCGACGACACCCACGGGCTCCAGGCTGAGCGCCGGGTTCGCTCGGATGTCCTTCAGCACCAGCGATCCAGCGTCGCCCGCACCGATGATCAGGATCCGCGTTCGGTGGGCCGGAATGGTCCGTCGCTGGAGACCGAAAAGCCGACTCCGGAAGCGGACGCCCCCGAAACCGACGAAGGCGAGGAGACCGCCGAGCACGGCCACCGAGAAGGGGACGGGCTTGAGGTGAAAGCGAGTGAGCCAGATATCGGCCAGGACGACGACAATGGTCGCCGAGCCTCCCGCCAAGCACACTCGGCGAGCCTCCTGCACGCTCGCGTACCGCCAGATCTGCCCGTAAAGCCCGAAGTAGTAGTTCGCGAGGAGATGGACGAGCGCCGCAACCGGAAGGAACAACCAGAAGGAACCCCAGAACCTCCCGGGCACCAGCCCGTCGAATCGCAGCACGAGGGGCATGAGATAGGCGGGCACAACGATCGCGACGTCGATCAGCGCGAGGGGAAGATCTCTCTTCACCGGCAACCCGACGCGACGCGCCCAGGATGGCTTCTCTGCACGGACAGACGATGCCGACTTCGGCACGCGGTGGCCCCTCCTTGGACGCGTCAAGGACGCGAGTGTAGGCGGGGCCGCTTGCAGCACTCATCGAACGCCGCGCGTATCTTGCCTACCGCACCGGTAGTACCCAACGTTCGGCCTCGGCGAAAGGCGGGTCCGACAGGCACGCGTGAGCGCGGAGCGAGCTCGGTCCGGGCGTCGGGCGGCAGGCTCCGCCCTTCCGCGTAGGGAACGTACGCGGGAAGGCTCAAGACAAGCGTGGCTCGCGTCCCGGAACCTACAGGCTGTCGATTCCGGCAGCTTGGACGTGGGCGGGAGTCCCTACATGAGCGCGCGTGGAGAAAGGTTCGGTGGACAGGCCGAGATCGAGATGGCGTTGGCTGCGATGGCCGAAGCCGTGGACCCACGCGCGGGGATCCGAGAGCGGTTTCTCACCCCGACAATCGGCGGTGGTAGGACGGTCGCGGTCCTTGCATGCCCCCTCGCGGAGATCCGCGATACCGGATGGGTCATTTGTCATTCCTACGGGATGGAGCAGGTGAACCTCGCGACGCACGAGGTCCCGGTAGCCCGGAAGCTCGCCGGGGCGGGCTTTCCGGTTCTCCGCTTCCACGGGCAGGGATACGGTGATAGCGAGCTGGCGCCCGACTGCGTCAGCATCGCCTCGCACGTCCGAGACGCGCGAGATGCGGCCGCCGTCCTGCGGGAAACGACGGGCGTTGCGAACGTCGCCTTCCTCGGCGCTCGGTTCGGCGGAACCGTGGCGGCCCTCGTCGCGAACGAGCTCAGTGCCGAGGCTTTCATCGCGTGGGATCCGGTCGCCCGCGGGCGCCCGTACGCGCGTACGCTCCTCACACTGTCGGTGATGCTGAAGCTGATGCATGACGAGCGAGAGGACCAGGATGCCCCCGACCCCGAGAACCTGCTCCGAGAGCACGGGGTCCTTGACGTTCAGGGCTTCCCGCTCACTCTCGAGCTGTACGAAGAGCTCCTCCACCTCGACCTCCCCCAGCGGATCGACTCGTTCCGCGGCCGCTCGCTCGTGGTGCAGATCTCCAAGCGACCCGAGCCGCGCGCCGAGCTCGAGCGGCTCGTCGCGCGGGTTCGAGAGCTCGGGGGCGCGGGCGACCTCGAGGTGATCGTCGACGAGCGCGCCAACAGCTTCGCCGAGCCGCGCTTCCGACCGGTCCCGGGGGGTCGAAAGGTGGACCTCCAGGAGGCGCTCGCGGCACAGCTCCTGTCGATGACCGTAAGCTGGGCGGCCGCGTCGCCCCCACCACCCGCTCGGGCGGTCTCGTGAGAGAGTTCCCCGTCTTCATCCCGTTCGGCGAGGAGCGACTCGCCGGGGTCGTCACGCTCCCGGACGACCGCGCCCGCGGACTCGCAATGCTCCTCCAGGGGCTCGGCGCCCCTCGGAGCCACAAATACGGATTGTGGACACGGACGGCGCGTGCGCTCGCGGCCAGGGGGGTGGCGTCGCTCCGCATCGATTACCAGTCGCTCGGCGACAGCACGGGATCGCTCCTGGCGGACCTGCACCATCCTCCGGTCGACGAGGCCGTCGCCGCGGCCACGGTGGTGATGGACATCCTCGGCGTCGAGGCGATCGCCACGGTCGGAAATTGCATGGGCGGGCGGACCGCTCTTGCCGTCGCGAACCTCGTGCCGGGCTGCGTGAGCGTCGCCTGCATCCTGCCCGGGAATCTCGACGCGATCGCGAAGAAGGGTGCCGGCGAGGATGCCGTCGGGGGCCTCAACGCCCGGGCGCGGCGACTCGCGACCCGACTCCCGCGCCTGAAGCGGGCGATCCGCCGGAGACAACGGGCTCGCGGGGCGGTCCAGGGGTTGCGCCTCATGCCGGTCTTCCCCGAGGCGCTGCGGTCGAGCCCCGTCCTCTTGATGTACATCGGCGCGGACGACGCCTACCAGCAGCTTCGCCGTTCCCTGGAGCCGCTGCGCGGCAAGGGAGGCGATCCGAATCCACACATGGCGTTGATCCCAGCCGGCCGGATCACCTCGTTCCGACTTCCGATCGAGCTCCAGACGACCGTGATCGACGCCCTCGCCGAATGGATCGACGAAACCATGCCAGGGAAGCCGGTCCGTCGATGACGAGACGCTCGCGCGCGTCGCCGAGGAGGCAGGAGCATGACGTCGATACCGGTTCTGAAGTGGGTCTCGACACGATCAAGGAGCACCAGCAGAAGGCGTGGGCGGCCGGGGACTTCTCGATGTTCGCGACAACGATCGTGGTGGTGAGCGAGTCCTTGTGCGAGGCGGTCGACCTGCGGGCTGGCCAGCGGGTCCTCGACGTCGCCACCGGCAGCGGCAACACGTCGATCGCGGCCGCGCGGCGATTCTGCGAGGTGACTGGGCTCGACTACGTGCCAGGAGCTGCTCGAGCGAGGTCGCGAGCGAGCCGCCGCGGAGCGCTTGGCCGTCGAGTTTGTCGAGGGCGACGCCGAACAGCTGCCCTTCCCCGACGACTCCTTCGACGTGGTGCTGTCGACGTTCGGCGTCATGTTCGCGCCGGACCAGGAGCGCGCCGCGGCCGAGATGGTGCGGGTCTGCCGCCCCGGCGGGAAGATCGGCATGGCCAACTTCACCCCCGAGAGCCTCGCGGGTGCCTTCTTCCGCGCCGCGGCGAGGTACGCCACCCCGACCCGCGGTCTGAAGCCACCCGTCCTCTGGGGAACGGAGGAGCGGGTACGCGACCTGATCGGCGATGCACTCGCGGACATCGCCCTCGAGCGGCGCGCCGTCATGTTGCGCTATCGGGACCTCGAGCACTTCCGGGACTTCTTCACCACCTACTTCGGGCCGATCCGCGAGATCTACCATGAGCTCGACGAGCCCGGCCGCCGGGCTTTCGGGGACAACCTGATGGAACTGGTGGCACGGAACAACGTGGCGGACGACGGCACCGTGATGGCGCCGGTCGAGTACGCCGAAGTGGTCGTCACTCTGCGGAACGGAGACACGTCATAGACCGAGTCACGATCGGCAGCTCCGGCCCGATCGCTCCCCCCGCATCCGCCGTCGCCCGCCGCGCACGATCACTGGAGCGGCAGGGCTTCGGCATCATGACGTGGCCGGATCACCTGATGGGGTGGCTGCCGGAGTCCATCTGGACCCCGGACATCTCCGCGGTCGCACGGATCGGCCCGGCCCGCAACCCGCACGTGTTCCTCGACCCGGTAGCGGCGATGGCGGCCGCCGCCACGTCGACCGAACGGATTCGGCTCGCCACGTGCGTCACCGACCCCCTTCGTCGTCACCCCGCGATGCTCGCGAACGAGTTCCTCACGCTTCACCACATGAGCAACGGCCGCGTGATCCTCGGGATCGGCGCCGGTGAGGGCGAGAACACGCTGCCGTATGGCATCGACTATCGCTACCAGGTGTCCCGGTTCGAGGAGGCCCTTGCCGTGATTCGCCTGCTCTGGGAGGCGGATGGCCAGGTGGACTTCGAGGGCGAGTGGTTTCGGCTCCGAGGCGCCGTACTCGGCCTGGGCGCGTACGAGAACACCTTCCCGGAGATCTGGGTCGGCGCGTTGGGTCCTCGCATGTGCGAGATCACTGGACGGTACGGCGACGGGTGGCTCCCCGTGAAGCTCCCCCTGGATGCATACCGCGAACGGCTCGGCTGGATTCACGATGCGATGCGCACGGCCGGCCGCGACCCGATCGGCCTCACCGCAGCGATGCGCTCCTATGTCGCCCTCGCCGAGGACCACGAGCGCGCGCACGAGCTGATCGACCATACGCTGGTGAAGGGTTACGTCCTCTCCCTCCCCGACTGGATCTTCAAGTCGATGGGGGCCGAGCATCCACTCGGCAAGGACTTTCACGGCCTCACGTCGTATATCCCCGCGGGGATGCCCCGTGAGGAGGCCCTGGACGCGATCGGGCGGATCCCGTTCGAGCTCGTCCACGAGTACTTCCTGCACGGCACCCCGACCGACGTCGTCGACCAGATGCGTCCGTACGTCGCCGCCGGGGCGACGACGCAGATCATGCTCAACCTCGGCGTGCTGGCCGACCCCTCGGCGGTCGTGAGCTCGTCCAGACTGTTCGCGGAGATCGTCCAGGAGGCGGCACGGGCCTTCGACCAGCCGACGAGGCCGCCGGCCGACTTGCAGGAGGTCACACGATGACGACGTCACCCCACCGCTCGGCGCGACGCCTCCGGCCCGCGCTCATCCTCGGCCTGGTTCTCATGCTGGGCGTCGGCCTCGTGCCCGGCGCTCCGGCCGGCGCCGGCGTGTCCTCACCGGGGGTGGGCGACTCGCGGCCCCCCGCGCCGTTGCGACACACCAAGCAGCGCGGCGAGATGTTCGGCCGGCGGGCGAAGGTCTCGGCGGCGAAGGCTCCCGCGGCCGCGTCGTTCCCCGGGTTCCAGGAGACGGCCGCCATCACGGGCCTCACCGAGCCGATGTCCGTGGCGTTCTCCCCGGACGGGCGGGTGTTCGTGGCGGAGAAGAGCGGGCTCATCAAGGTGTTCGACGGGATCTCGGATCCGACCCCGACGCTCTTCGCCGATCTCAGCACGAACGTCTACAACTTCTTCGACCGCGGCCTGATGTCGATCGCCCTCGATCCCAACTTCCCGGCCACGCCGTACGTCTACGCCCTGTACGCATATGACGGCGACATCGGCGGACCGGCGCCGAAATGGGGGACGCCGGGGGTTCTCTCGGATCCGTGTCCGGCACCGCCGGGCCCCACCACGAACGGCTGCGTCGTGAGCGGCCGGTTGGTCCGCATGGAGGCGTTCGGTGACCAGGCCGGTCCCGAGCAGCTTCTGGTCGAGGGCTGGTGTCAGCAGTTCCCGAGCCACTCGCTCGGCGACATCGCCTTCGGACCGGATGGCGCGCTCTACGCCACCGGCGGGGACGGCGCGAGCTTCGCCTACACGGACTACGGGCAGGCGGGGAGCCCGTTGAACCCGTGCGGTGACCCGCCCGGCGGGGTCGGTGGAACACAGACGCCGCCGACCGCGGAGGGCGGCGCGCTTCGGAGCCAGGACCTTCGGACCTCGGCGGACCCGGCGGGTCTGAACGGCGCGCTGATCCGCGTCGATCCGGCCACCGGCGCACCCTTCCCCGGCAACCCGAACGGGGGCAACCCAGACCAAAACGCGGCCCGGATCATCGCGTACGGGCTGCGGAACACCTTCCGGTTCGCGGTCCGGCCCGGAACCGACGACGTCTGGCTGGGCGACGTCGGCTGGCACAACTACGAGGAGCTCGACGTCGTGCGCTCCGCCGCGAGCCCGGTTGAGAACTTCGGCTGGCCCTGCTACGAGGGCCCCCGGGCGCAGGGTGGCTACGATGCGCTGAACCTCACCATCTGCGAGCAGCTGTACGCCGAGTCCGGCGCCCACACGCCGCCCTTCTTCTTCTACCGACGGGGATCGGCGATCGACCCGGACGACGGCTGCGCATCCGGCGTCTCCTCCATTTCGTCCGTCGAGTTCTACCAGGGTGGGTCCTACCCGGCCGAGTACGACGGCGCGCTCTTCTTCGGGGACTACACGCGGCAGTGCATCTGGGTGATGCTGCCGAGCCCGAACGGGGACCCGAACATCGCGACCGTCGCGGGCTTCATCTCCCCGGCCCAGTTTCCCGTCGATTTCGAGGTCGGCCCCGGCGGCGATCTGTTCTATGTCGACATCGTCTCGGGAACCATCTGGCGGATCGGCTATTTCGCCGGCAACCAGCCGCCGACCGCCGTCGCCGTGGCGACCCCCAGCTACGGGCCACTCCCACTCACGGTCGACTTCGACGCGACCGGCTCGTCCGATCCGGACCCCGGGGACACGCTCACCTACGCCTGGGACCTTGACGGCGACGGTGAGTTCGACGACTCGAGCTCGGCCACGCCGTCTCGCACCTACAACGTGGCGAGCACGATCCAGGTGGGACTCCGCGTCACCGATTCGGCAGGGGACTCGGCCACCGACGTCGTCGAGATCGACCCGGGAGAATCACCACCCACGGCCTCGATCGATACGCCGTTGCCGGGAACGTTGTGGAACGTCGGCGACACGATCTCGTTCACGGGCTCGGCCACGGACGCGCAGGACGGCATCCTGGCGTCCTCGCGGCTCTCGTGGTCGCTGGTGCTCCAGCACTGCCCCGCAACGTGTCACATTCACCCGCTACAGGACTACCTGGGGACGGCCGGTGGATCGTTCGTGGCACCGGACCACGAGTATCCTTCCTGGCTCGAGCTCACGCTCACGGCCACCGACTCCGCGGGACTCCAGGACGTCGAGACGCTCCGTCTGGATCCGCGCACCGTGAACCTGACGTTCCTGACCTCTCCGGCAGGCCTCCAGCTGGCCGTCGGCAGCGCCACCGTCAACACGCCATCCACCGTCACGGTGGCGGTCGGATCGACCAACTCCGTGAGCGCCCCCACGCCGCAGACCGCCGGTGGGACGACGTACGCGTTCAGCTCATGGTCGGACGGCGGCGCGCAGAGCCACAGCATCGTGGCCCCCGCGAGCAACGCGTCATACACGGCCACCTACCAGCCGCTCAGCGGCACGTCCGTCGTGACGGTGAGCGACAACATCTTCACCCCCACTCAGCTCGACGTGAACCCCGGCGCCTCGATCTTGTGGAACAACGCGGGTCCGAGCGGCCATCGGGTCATGGACTCGTCGGCGATGGGGCTCTTCGATTCCGGCACCATTCCCTCGGGAGGCTCCTACCTGTTCACCTTCGTCGGCGCGGGCAGCTACGCGTACTCCGATCCGGGCCAGCGACGGATGCGCGGCACGATCAGCGTCGGCCTGCTCGCCTCACCCACGAGCGGATCCGCGTCGACGTCGTTCCAGATCACCTGGGCCATCGGAGCACCGCCGTCCGGGTACGTGTACGACGTCCAGATTCGGCGGCCGGGACAGAGCTGGGTCCCGTGGCGGACCGGGGTCACGTCCTCCCAGGACGTCTTCACCGCCGACGCCGGGACGGGGACCTACCAGTTCCAGGCACGGCTCCGACGGACGACGAACGGCGCCGCATCGGGCTACTCTCGCACCACGGGGATCCGCGTGCAGTGAAGGCGGTGACGGTGACGGAACCCCATCGCCCTGCGTCCGAGTTCGACCGAGCCGCCTATGAGCGGATGAAGCTGCCCAGGCGGCTCGGCGAGTCGATCGCGGCTTGGGACGGCCCCGCGTTCGTGCCGGCGACCGCGGCGACCTTCATGCGGCCCGACGACTACGTCCTCGGGATCGTGATCGGTGGAACCCCGCGCGCGTACCCGCTCTGGCTGATCGATTACTACCACGTGGTGAACGACCGGCTCGACGGGCGTCCGTTCATCGTGACCAGCTGCGAGCGCTGCGGCTCGGGCTCGGCGTTCTGGGCCGAGCCTCCCGGAGCCGGGCGCCGCGAGCCGCTGTTCCACGCGGGCGGGCTGCTGAACGCGGCGCTGATGCTGACGGACGCCAGCTCGGGGAGTCACTGGATCCACTACGAAGGGCGCGGTGTCGACCGACGGGCCGCCGGGAGTCGCCTGCCGTGGATCCCCGTTCTCCACATCGAGTGGGCGGACTGGTGCGCCCTCCACCCGGACACGGAGGTCTGGGCGCCGCCGGACGACCCGGGGCATCCCGATCCCCGCCACGGGCACGGCCGTGAGGAGTTCTTCGCGCGGCCGGGCATGGAGCCGGCCCTGCTGGAGACCCTGACGCGGCCGCTCGACGAGCGCTACCCGGAGAGCGAGATGGTTCTGGGAGTCGGCGATGAGGCCACCTCGACCGCATTCCCGCTTCGCGAGGTGCACCGCCAGGGCGGCGTCGTCCACGCCGACCTCCCCGAGGGTCGCGTCGTGGTGTTCGCGGGGCCCCGGCCCGACGCCATCACGATGGCCGCGTTTCTCGCCGAGATCGACGACCGGGCGCTCACGTTCGAACGCGGGGATGGGGCGTTCGTCGACACCGAGACGGCCAGCCGGTGGACCGTCGAGGGCGAGGCCGTCGAGGGGGCGCTCCGCGGCCGACGACTCGAGCCGGTCCGCTCCTTCTACGTGCGGTGGCACGCGTGGACGGGATGGCACCCAGGCTCCGGGCTGTTCCTGAGCGACCGCGAGCCTCCGCGGTTCGGCGAGCACACGCTCGACACGTCGGACGTGGACCCATTGCTGAGGTGGCTGAGCGGCACCGGTGTGGAGACTCGGATCGTGGGCCCCGTCGTGAGCCAGCGCAGGCCTCGGCGGTCACGCTCGAGTGTCATCGTGCAGTCGGGCGATGACCGGCTGGTCCTCCACGCCTTCGAAACGGAGGCGGCGGCGCGGGATTACGAGGCCCTCCGCGGCGCCTGGTCGCTTCTGCCGCTGCGGACGCGCGTGCTGGAGACCCGGCTCCGCCGGATCGGGCGATTCGTGGTCGACGCCGACCCCGAGGGTCGCTGGCTCGACCCGGCGCAGGTGGTCCCGGCCCCATGGTCGCAGGTGCGATGGCCGGACCTGCTCGACCGGGCGTTCCCGGACGAGCTGGACGCGGGGACGCGTCAGGGCGCCGAGCCGGAGGTCGGCCTCTCCGACGTCGTACGGGCCATCCGAATGGCGGGATTCGACGTCGTCGATGTCGGGCTGCTGCCGCCCGGGCAGCTCCGCGTGGGATCCGTGGATGCGATCGCGCTCACGGTGAACGCGGACCGGCTCCTCCTCTACCTGTTCGAAAGCGAGCCGGAGGCCGCGGCCTACGCGGGCTCCGAGGGGCACGCACGGGCGATCGATCGCTTCGTCGTGCGATCGACGCCCGACACGATGTACGTTCACCAGCTCTACGAGATCCTGTACGCCGGGGACGACCGGATCGCGTGGTCGCCCCTGCTCGACGACTCGCGGTTCACCGAGGTCATCGCCGCTACGGTGGGGATGCCGGCCGCACTCAAGCCCGACCGCGCTCCCGTCGATGTCGGTTGAAAGGAAGGAGCCAACATGAGCGCGGAAATCACGATAGAGCTGACGAAGTTCCTCACGAGCGAGGTGCTGGAGGACGTGCCTGAACTCTCGGACGATCAGCCTCTGCTGACCGGGCTTCTGGACTCGTTCGGGCTGCTCGCCCTGCTCAATTTCATCGAGGAACGGTTCGGCGTGGCCATCCCGCACGAGGAGGTGGTCGCCGACAACTTCCGGTCGGTGAGCGCCCTCGCGGCCTTCGTCGATTCGAAGAGGAAGGAGACCGCCGCGGGCTAGGATCCCTCGACGGCCTGGCCCGGCTGGTCTGCGCTCTTCTTCCGCAGCACGAAGCGTCGAAGCTTCCCCGTCGGCGTTCGGGGCAGTTCGTCGACGATCTCGAACTGTTGCGGGACCTTGAAGCTGGCAAGGCGCCCGCGACACAGCCGGCTGAGCTCTTTCCGTAGACCGTCGTCTCGTCGCTCCGAGACCACGAACGCCTTGAGGACCGGCACGCCGGTCTCCTCGTCGACGGCCACGACCGCCACCTCGGTGACGTCGGCGTGCGTGCGAAGGACGTCCTCGATCTCTATCGGCGCAACCCACACGCCGCCGAGCTTGATCAGGTCGTCCAGACGGCCCTCGTGGTAGACGCGACCGTCGACGATCCGCACGAGGTCGCCGGTCCGCATCCAACCGTCGAAGTACGCCCGCGCCGTCAGCTCGGGGCGTCGCCAGTAGCCGGCGAACGTCGTCGGACCTCGGACCCAGAGCTCGCCACTCGTGCCCTCGGTGACGGGCTCCTGATCCCGATCGAGCGTGGTGATCTCGAAACCCTCGACCGGCCGGCCAGCGCTGCCGGGCACGATGTCGTCGTGGCGATTCGAGGTCACGTGGTGCATCGCTTCGGTCGACCCCAGACCGTCGAGCAGGGGGATGCCGAAGCGCTCATTGAAGCGTTCGAACAGGTCGATCGGGAGCGCCTCACCCGCGGTGATCACTCGGCGGATCGTCGGGGGCAGGTTCGCGTCGCCCAGCCGCGTGAACCCGTTGAAGAAGGCCGGAACGCCGAACAGCAGCGTTGGACGCGCGCGATCGAGGAGGTCCTGAACGAGCGTTGGCACGACGGGCGACTCGTTCAGGACCACGGTCGCTCCGGCCGAGGCAGGCAGGTACACGGAGTTCCCGAGGCCATAGGCGAAGTACATCTTCGAGACGGACAGGACGACATCTTCCTGCTCCATCTGGAGGACCTGCCGCGCAAGGCCGTTGGGGGCCCAACGGAGATGGCGATGCCGGTGCATCACCGCCTTGGGAAGGCCGGTCGTCCCCGACGTGTACAACCAGAGCGCGATGTCATCCGGCTCGGTCTCCGCCGCGGCGAGCGCGGCCGGCCTCCCGCAGACCTCCTCCCACCGCCTCGCGCCGGCGGCCTCGCCCCCGGCGATCATGCAGGCGGCGCCCGTCTCCCCGACGGCAGGCATGATCGAGGCGACGGTGGAAGGGTCACAGACGACGGCTCGCGCCTCGCTGTCGGTGAGCATGAACTGGATGTCCGAGGAAGAGAGCCCTTGCGCCACCGGCACCGGGACGAGTCCGGCCTTGATCGCACCCCAGAACGTGAAGACGAACTCCGGTCGGTCTCGCATCGCGATGATCACGCGGTCACCGGGCTCGAGTCCGAGGCCGAGCAGGCCGGCGCCCGCGCCGTCTGCCGCGGCCGCCACCTCCTGGTAGCTGTAGTCTCGGTCGCCGACGCGCAGGTAGGTCCGCTCCGCCCGGCCGGCGACGAGGTTCCGCTCCAGGAGGTCGACGGTGGCGTTGTACGCCTCGCGTCCCACGTCGGATGCCGGGTTCCGCACTGCGCTCATCCGAGCTCCGCTCCCTTTTCGGCAAACACCCGGGCCCATGTTCGCAAGGAAAGCGCCTCGATGACGACGAACGAGATCGTCCCCCCGATGCCCGCCACGTAGCGGCGCCACGCGAAGGGGCGAAGGTCACCGCTGCGGCCCGCGAGCAGCCGCTCGTACTCCGCGGTCATCGCCGGCGAGTCACCGTCGTCGCCGAACTCGAACCCGAACTTCTCGATCCCCGGATCCAGGAAGAGCTGCCCGAGGTGGACTCGTCCACTCTCGAGGCCCTCGGCGACGTCGGGGTCGACGTTGGAGAGGTCGACGTAGGCAAGGTTGTGAGAGAGCTCCCCATCCCCATCCCTATACCCGGTGCAGCGACCCAGCACGGGCGCCTCGGACCCGAACGGCGGCGTGACCCACGCGGGATGCGGCGGCTCGAGTCGCCACTGGGCGACGACCTCGAGCGAGGGCGCCCTGCCGAGCACGGACTCGATCACGGACCCGAGGGTTCGATCCGTCGTCTGAAGGACGTCGCTCACGCTCACCGGTGCGATCTCGGGCCTCTTCACCATTCTCCGTCTCCTCACTGCACACGCCGGCCCACCGCGGAGGCGATGGGCTCGAGCTCTTCCATCAGCGTCCTGAACTCCGACATCCCCATCGCCGACTCGTCGGCGTTGGGTCCGTTCGCGATCTCCAGCACGAGCCCGTCGGCGCCCGCGGCGATCGCGGCCTTCGCCACCGCGGGGACGACGCGGGGGTGGGCCGTCGCATGCGATGGATCGGCGATCACCGGAAGGTGTGTCGAACGCTTGATCACCGGGACGGCATTGATCTCGAACCGGGGCGCGTAGGTGGAATCGAACGTTCGGATCCCCGACTCGCACAAGATCACGCGGCCGTTCCCATAGGTGAGCACGTACTCCGCGGCCAGCAGGAACTCCTCGACGATCGAGCCTGAGCCTCGCCGGAGCAGGACCGGCCGGTCGGCGCGCCCGAGCTCCCGCAGCAGGTTGAAGTCCTGCATGCTCGCGCCGCCCACCTGCAGGATGTCGACGAGTCCCGCCACCTCGGCGATCTGTCGCAGGTCGGAGATCTCGGCCGCCAGCGAAAGGTCGGCCGCCGCGGTGAGGTCCCGGAGCGACCGGAGATCCTCGAGTGACAGCAATCCCGGCTCGGCGCCAGAGCCCGCGCTCACACGCCCGGCGAGCAGGACCGCCGCGCCGGCGGCTCGGACCTGGGCAAACAGGCGCGGTCCCTCTTCCTTCGACCGCCCGCGGTCGCCGAGCCCGACCATGACCGAGATCCCGGCCTCCCCGCCGATCATCGAGGAGGGGCCCTCGGTTGCGTCCCCGATGCGCAGGGCGACGTCGCGTTCGAACACCTCGCGGCTGGCCAGCCGGTACGGCGCCGTGACACCGACCACGCGCTCCACCCCGGGCAGCGACCGGATCGCGGCGACCTGGTCTTCGTGGCGGCCGTCGGCGAACGCGATCGCGCTCCACGCGTCTCCATGCGTGATCGACACCCCCGGTTGGAAGTCGCCGACGGCACCGGCGACGACCTTGACGTCCGTGGGTCGCGCGTTCGGTTCGAGCACGACCACCCAGGCACTCGCCCCTCCCACGATTCAGGCCCTCCCGACCGCCGCCGCCATGGCGTTGACCTCGGCCATGTACTCGCCGAAGCGACTCGCTTCCCACGACTGGGGCCCGTCGGAGAGCGCCTCGGCGGGGTTGGGATGAACCTCGATGATGATGCCGTCTGCGCCGGCGGCGATGCCCGCCAGCGAGACGGACGCGACGATGTCACGGCGCCCGGTGCCGTGCGACGGGTCGACGATCACCGGAAGGCCGGTCCGCAGCTTGATCTCGGGGATCGCCGCGACGTCGAGGCTGTTGCGGGTCGAGGGCTCGAACGTTCGGCTCCCGCGCTCGCAGATGACGACCTGGTCGTTATCGGCCGCGACGATGAACTCTGCGGCGCGCAGGACCTCGTCCACCGTGGACGTGATGCCGCGCTTCAGCAGGACCGGCCGGCCCGAGGCCGCCGCGCTCTCGAGCAGCGCGCGGTTGTCCATATTGCGCGCACCAATCTGGACCATATCCGCGAACTCGGCGACGAGCTCGACGTCCTCGACCGCCATCGCCTCGGTGACGACGCCCATGCCGAGCTCGTCCGCGACGATGCGCATGATCTCGAGACCCTGTCGTCCGAGTCCCTGAAATGCGTACGGCGACGTCCGCGGCTTGAACGCCCCGCCCCGAAGCAGGACGGCCCCGGCGGCCTGCACGGCGACGGCGGTCTCCCGAAACTGCACCTCGCCCTCGACCGAGCACGGTCCCGCGATCACTCGGACCGGCTGGCTCCCACCGATGCCGACGCCGGCAACTTCGACGACCGGTCCGGGCGCGCCCTCGATCGCGGCGGGAGCCACATCGGCGCGAGCCGTTGAAACCCGTTGAGGCTGCGGGGCCACGCCGATCTCCTCCTACCGCGGGAAGCCGCAGGATAGGTGGCAAGTCGTACCTCGCTCATCCATCGTGGCGCGTATCTTCCGTACCGCAGCCGACGTAACGCGGGGCCGAACCATTTGCGCAGGTCAGAAGCACTATTTCAGGCGGGTCACGGGGGCCGCGACCGGTTGGGCTACGGATAGCCGGCCGCGATCTCGAGGCCGATCGGTCCCCGTGCGTCGGCGACGAGATGGCCCGCCGAGTCGGCGTAGTCGTCACAGGTTCGGACCTCCGGCGAAGGTCCCGCCACGACGGAGCCACCCACGACCTGCGCGATCGCGGCGTCGATCAGCGGGTGGTTGTGCGACGCGCGCACCTGCCTGTCTCCGTCTCCGAGGACGCATGCGCCGTTCCCGGGCCCCCCGACGACGGGCTGCAGCACAACCTGCTCGACCGATGGGTAGCGCGAGCGCGCTGCGGCGATCGCATCCTGGATCCAGGGAACGAAGACCGAGCTGTCGTCTTCGTAGTTCTGAGAGCTGATCGTGAGGACGATTCGATCGGGCGCGTCGGCACCCGTTTCGCACCGTGACTGCGCTTCACCTTCCCAGCCCTCGAAGTCCGGATCCGCCCAGAAGTAGATCGCGGCCCCGGGCGCCCATCGGACCTGCCACTCGGCGTCCCCGACCGCGTCCTGGAAGTCCGGCGCCTGGAGCGCCCACTGCGCGGTCTGGCTGAACCCCACGACCTCGGTACAGGTGACGTCATCGTTCGTCGGGGTCGGACTCGGGCTCTCACCCGGCACGACGAGGTCGAAGCCCTCGTCGGGCGACCGATCCCGGCAGACCGGATCGCACGCCGCCCCGGCCGACGAGCGCGTTGTGGCGGCGATCCCGACCTCGCCTGAGGGATTGGCTTCGGCCCCGTCGGGGACGACGAGCGTGATCGTCGACCGGGAGGGCCGGCTGGCTGGGAGGGTCGTGAGCGACCCGTCGTCATTCTCGAGCTCCACCGTCAGGCGACCGCCGGATCGCATCACTCGCGCGGTGGCGTCCGCCCGCTCGTCACCGTCGACATCGAAGCGCACGAACAGACGGTTCGGGCCGTTCTCACGGAGCAGCCGTCTGCTCCAGGTCCCCCAGGTTCGAACCGTGACGGTGAGCGGCGCCGAGAGCGCCTCCTTGTCCCCGCCAACGGATCGAATGTCGAGCGGACCCCCGACGTCGTTCGGATCCCGAGTGGCGGCCGCGGTTGCGCCCACGATCAGGCCCCAGACGGCGACCAACGCCAAGGTGAGGACGACTCCCACGATCGCGTGGCGACTGGTCCGTCGGCCGATCCGATCTTCGGCGCTCATCCCCACCTCCGCGTGGCCCACGCCCCAGTGGCTACACTCCCAGCCTCATGTCGCTCGACGAGGCAGACGCCCGGCCGCCGCTGTTCGTTCTTGGTTGTGGCCGATCGGGCTCGACGATGCTCCGCCTCATGCTGGACTCGCATCCGGACCTCGCGGTGCCGTGGGAGTCGCACTTCGTGGTCGCGATGTGGCAGGATCGCCGCCGCTATCGGACGGCGTCCGGGGTGGATGCGCAACGCATGGTGCGCGACATCGCGAGCACGCCGATGTTCGGTCAGTGGGACGTCCCTGCCGAGGCGCTTCGCCGACGGATCGACGCCCTCGAGCGGCCCACCTTCGCCGACGTGATCGGCGCCGTGTTCATGGCCTACGCGGACTCCCGAGGAAAGACTCGGTGGGGGGACAAGACGCCGAGCTACGTTCGTTCGATTTCCGTGCTCGCCCGGTTGTTCCCGACGGCCCGGTTCGTCCACATCATCCGCGACGGGCGCGACGTCGCCCTCTCGTACCTGTCCGTCCCCTGGGGACCAACCGACATCTGGCACGCGGCGCGTCGATGGAAGCAGGACGTCCGGAGAGGACGTCGCGACGGGGCCACGCTCCCCCCCACTCGCTACCTCGAGGTGCGCTACGAGGACTTGGTTCGCGATCCCAGAAGCTCGCTCGAACGGATCTGCGCCGTCGCAAGCCTCCCGTTCGTCGAGCAAATGCTTGAGTACCATCGCGACGGTTCCGAGCGGCTCGCCTCGCCGGAGGCCCACAAGGTCTACCACGCCTCGGCATTCAAGCCGCCGACCGCGGGCCTTCGAGACTGGCGAACGCAGATGAGGCCCGCCGACCTGTTGGCGTTCGAGAGCGTGGCGGGAGGCCTGCTCGAGGAGCTGGGCTATCAACGAGGCCGCCCGGCGATCCCGCTGTCCCTTCGGATCGAGGCCGCGGTGCGAATGGCAGGGCTGGGCGCTCGCGCATCGGCGAGCCAGGCCCGCAAGGTCGTCGAGAGGGCCACCGGCGCCCAGCGTTCGCTGCAGCGGCTCGCACCGGAATAGACAGGCAGCTCCTCCGACTCGAAGTCCTGATGGTCTTCCGTGCCGTCGTTCCAGCGCAGACGCACACCTCCGTTGCGAGAGCCGACCGCGTGTCGAGGACCTCGGAGGACAAGGACGATAGACCCGCTCGATGGGGTGTCAACCGGTGCGGATCATCCCCGGCGCGATCCCGGGATGATCATCAGCCCTGCTCGTTCGACTCTCCAAGGGTGGCGTCGACGAGCGAGGTGAGCATGGAGCGCGGTGTATCGCCTCGCAACTCGAAGCACCGAGCCCCTCCGACGAGCTTCTCGAGTCCGGTGAGCGCTGCTCCCTCGAGGCGTTCGAGGTTCGCCGTCTCGAGGGCGAGCGTGTAGAGGGAGCGCGCCCGAGAGACCTCGCGAACGGGCTCGTCCATGTCCCTGGCGAACCAGCACACCGCGTCCACCGGGGTCCGGCGTCGAACCTCGACGACCTCGGATCCCGGCCGCTCACCTGCCGCAAGGCGGCCCGCGGCTCCGTTCGGCAGGCCCAGCCGCGTGACCGGCGGTCGGAGCCACCCCGTCCCCGGGTCGACCGCGACGGCGGGCCCGCTGGACATGCGGATGCCCTTGGCCTCGATCAGCCGACGGCTCCGGGAAAGGTACGGAGCGAGGTACGAGGGAATCAACGCGGTCCGACCGTCGATCTGCACGGCGGTCGCGTAGAGGAAGAGGGAGTCGTCCCGTTTGGGATAGGAGAAGGCCTCGAGCTCGTGCAACAGCGTGCGCCCCAGCGTGGACGGGCGCCTCGACCGCACGATGGGGACGATCCCTCGATAGAGGGTGTGGATCGATGAGGACGATGGGCCTTCGTCACCGACGGCTGCCGAGAACTGCGCCTCGGGTGCACCTCGCCCTCGGTGCGCCTCGAGCGTCCGATCCATCCATCTGCCGAAACGGGCCGATGTGCTTCGGACCTCGACGACGACTCCGTGGACGCGATAGACGTCGCCCATGACCCATTCGAGGCGATCGAGCCGCTCCTGACAGGGATTGGACGCGGCACCCGCGGCCTCGGCGCGAGGGGCGACGGGACGCGCTTCCTTGCTCGCGCTGACGCTCATCGCGAACTCGGCTGCAGCAGATCCGCCCTCCGGAGGCGCCTGATCGCCGCGCGGATGTCGGGCTCGATCCGATCGACCGGCTCTCCCACCGCCTCGGCGATGTCGGCGGCGACCTCCGAGATCGTGGAGCTGCCGTCACAGGCCCGGTACACGAGTGTCGCACTCGCGTTCAGGTGATGGAGCACGCCGGGGCGACGGTCGTAGATCACCGCTTCGCCGTCGAGCTCAACGACCGTGACCCCCGTGGTCCGCGCCTTTGGCCTCGTGACAGGCATCTCAGCGCTCCGTGGCGTTCACGGGGTCAGGCACCCTCGTTCAGTGGGCGTCGCTGGCGACCGCAAGTTGGTGTGAAGGGGTCCGAACTACCTCGACCGGCTCAAGCTCGCCCTTGATGCCGTTCTGCAAGACGAACGCGGCGGCTTCCAGGCGCGAGTGCACGCCGAGCTTGCCGAGCACGTTCTGGATGTGCGTGCGGGCGGTCTGCGGGCTGATCACGAGCGTCTGCGCGATCCCGTCGTTGTCCGCGCCGTCCGCGAGCAGCGAGAGGACCTCGCGTTCGCGGCGGGTCAGTCGCGAGAGCTGGCGGAGCGCGTCGTCCTGCTGGCGGCGGCGATGGATCAACCTCGACAGCAGCGGGCCCAACATCCTCGGCGGCACCAGCGTCTCGCCCCGGTGGACGGCGCGGGTCGCCTCGATCAGCTCGGCCAGCGGGTACTCCTTCGTGAAGTAGCCGCTCGCCCCGGCCTCGAGGGCGCGGATCAAGATCTGCTCGTCCTCCTCGCCGGAGATCACGATCACGTGGCACTCGGGGACCCGGTCCCGGATCATCTCGGCGGCGCGAACCCCGTCGCAGTTCGGAAGGTTGGCGTCCAGCAGCGCGACGTCCGGGCGGATCCGCTCGGCCTCGGCCACCGCCTGGAGGCCGTCCCGGGCCTCCGCGACGACCTCGAGGTCGGTCCCGCTCGCGAGGACGAGCCGAACGGCGTCTCGAAACAACGAATGGCTGTCGGCCAGCAGCACGCCTACGCTTCGAAGACCCTCCGTCACCACAGCTCCTCGTCCGACTCCCCCCGCCGTGCTGGGCAGCGTAGTTTCTGGCGCGCTGGGAGACACGCGACCGTCAGCGTATCCGGTCTACGACGAACGCGTGATTCCAGGCACACGGGGGTTTCCGCCCTCGGTCGTTCCGATGCATCCGCCTCCGTCGAACTACGGCGCGTTCCGTACATGACTCAGCCGGCTCGACTCGCTCGCGGGACGTCGACGACCCCGTGGCGCACCGCGAAGGCGACGGCCTCCAGCCGCGAGTGCACCTGGAGCTTGGCGAGGATGCTCTGGACGTGCGTTCGGACGGTGTTGGAGCTGATTCCGAGTCGACGGGCGACGACCTGCCCGCTCGCCCCCTCGACGAGCAACGCAAGGACCTCGCGCTCGCGAGGCGTCAACTGATCCGCGAACAGCCGGGAGCCGTCGCGGGCCCCGCGCCCGTCGCTCGAGGCGACGAACCGTCGGGGGAAGACGCGCTCTCCCTCCAGCACCGACCGGATCGACTCCGAGAACTGCGTGACCGGCTGGTCCTTCAGCAGGTACCCGTGGAATCCCGATCGGGCGGCCTCCTCGACCGCGCGTGGGTCGTCGAGGGCCGTGAGGGCGAGGACCTTCGCGTCCGGGAAGGACTCGAGGAGCGTCCGCCCGAGGACAAGGCCGCTCTGGTCGGGCAGGCCGACATCCACCAGCACCAGGTCGGGCTCGGCTCCCGACAGTGCGAGCGCCTCCTGCGCCGAGCTCGCGATCGCGATGACCTCGAACCCCATCCGCTCGAGCAGCGCCTTGATCACGTCGACGAACAGGCGGTGGTCGTCGATGACGATGGCCTTCACCTCGCGAACCCCTTGCGAGCCGCCAGCCGGATGTTGAAGGTCGTGCCCTCCTCGCCGGACTCGAACCAGATCCTTCCGCCGTGCGCCTCGACCACGCGGCGGGCGATGAACAGCCCGAGACCGCGTCCGGAAGGATGACGACCATCGCCGTCCCCCCTCACGAACGGATCGAAGAGCGACGGCCCCCCGCCCTGGATCACCGGACCCTCGTTGTGCACCGCGAGCAGCACCATGCCGTCCCGCTCGTCGACCGAGACCTCCACCTTGGTCTCCGGCCGCGAAAAGGACAGCGCGTTGCGGACGACGTTTGCGACGGCGGTTCGAAGGTGCGCGGGGTCGACGCGCACGACGGCCGCGGCGGGAGCGTGGATGACAACCCGGTCATTCCCCGTTTCGCTCGTACAACTGCGAACGACGTCGTCCACCAGCTCCACGAGGTCGATCGGTCGGCGCTGCAACGGTTGCGCGCCCGCCCCCCACGCCAGGAGCCCGTCCACGAGGCCCGCGAGCTGCTCGATCTCATCCAGCGAGCGAGACAGACGCTCTCGATCGCGATCGCTCACGTCCTCGCCCTCGAGGAGCATCATCTCGAGCGCGGCCTTCACCCCGAGCAGCGGACCGCGCAGCTCGTGCGCCGTCCAGGCGATGCCGATGCTCCCGCGGCCCGAACCGGCGAGACGCTGTGGATCCGAACGGCGCCGGAGCGCCTCTTCGAGCATGCCGGCGACCATCCCCAGCGGCGCCGACGGCGTCGAGGGGGAGATCCCGACGAGCATGACGGCGTCTCCCGCGTCCACGACCTCGGCGCGGTCGATCCCGAGGAGCAGCCTCGAGAACTCCTTGGCGACGGCCTCGTGTGGCGCCCTCGAGGCCCTCGGCCCCCGCGGCATCGTCGGCATCGCCGCGCGAAGCTCACGACGCTTGCGGCTGCCGACGCCTCGCACGTCGATCAGGATCAGGTCGGGGGAGTCGTCGGAGACGCACCAGACGGCGACGGGGGCACGGAAGCGTTCGGAGACGAAGCGCGCGGCGGCCCGAAGGGCGCCCTCCGTCGATCCCGCCGACGAGACGGTCTTGCCGACCGAGACGGCCTTTCGGACCGCGACGAGCTCGCCTCGCAGCCGCGACTGCCGTCCGAGATGGTGGAGAACGATGGCGAGCTGGCTCGCGACGGCGCCGAGCGGCTCCCACCGCTCCGAGATCGCCCGAGCCGGGGCCACGACGTCCAGGACACCCAGGCACTCGCCACGCGAGACGAGCGGGAGCATGGCGAGGGTCGAATCGGGCGGCGAGGTGAGCTCGAGGCGCATGGGCCGCATGCCGACGAAGACCGTCCGACGCCGGGCCGAGCGCTTCCGGCCCGCCTCGACGAGCCCCTCGTCCGCCCAGGCCGGCCGGAGCCGTCCCGCGGCATCGGGCAGCGAGATCCGGACGGTCGCGTCCTGGGCCCCGAGGGCGGCCCGGACCCACGCCGGGGTCCCCGAGATCGCCTCGTCTTCGTTCTCCGCCGAGGCGAAGGCGTGGCAGAGACCTCGCAGGACGGCACGTTCATCCTGCCAGGCGGCGGGTCTACGGGCGCGCTCTGTGCTCTGCATTCGGGCTGAGCCTCCAGTCAACCTGGGCGAGAAGAGTAGGACGCGGAGCGCGTTCCTGTAAACCCTTCAAGGGACCCTTCTCTCACCCGTTCGACGGACCTAGGCCGACCGGCCAGCGTAGGAGTTCTGCGCTTCCCGTAGGACATCCTTTGTCAGGCGAAGGAGTGCCGGCGAACGCCGTGGCAGGGGGCGCGGGCGGGGCGTTTCGCCCTCGAGCGCGAACATACCTACGGGTGCGCCGGGGGGACACCACAGGATGGTAAACGCCCGACCGGAAGCCAAGGTTACGGAAGGGAGAAGCTTTCGCGGCCGGCAGGAGCTTCCGCGAGGCGGGTGCTGGCATCCCGCGCCGAACGTCCGTAGGATTCGGACACTTCTCCCCCGTAGCGTTGTCGGCACGTCTTGGGTGGTGAATGGTGGAGCTCTCTCGAGAGATCGGCCGCGCGCTCCGGAGCATTCGGGTGGCCAGGGGCCTCACACTGCGCGCTGCGGCCCGCCAGTCTGAAGGGCGGTTCAAGCCCTCCTCGATCGCCGGCTACGAGCGGGGCGAACGCGCGATCACGGTCCAGCGTTTCTGTGACCTTTCCCGCGTCTACGGGGTCGACCCGGCCCGCCTGCTGGACGGGATCCTGAGCGACGCCCAGGGGGAGTCGAAGGTCAAGCTCGACCTCTCCACCCTCGGGGACTTGGACGTCCCCGAGGCCACCTCCGTACGGGAGTTCGCCGAGCGGGTGCGGACGGTTCGCGGGTCGCCGGGCGAAGAGGTCGTCACGCTCCGGCACGCGGACCTCGAGGTGATCGCACGAGCGGCGGGTCGAGACCGCCGCGAGCTCCTGGACCTGCTCGCGGCCGCCGCGCGACGCTCCTCGTAGCGGCTCCCCGAGCAGGCGGCTCGTTCCTCGACGTCAGATGCCCTTCAGGTAGGCGACCGTCTCGCCGAGCCCGTCTTCCAGATGGGTCCACGGGCGCCAGCCCAGCACGTCGTCGGCCACGGCGATGTCGAGAACGCTGCGGCGCAGGTCGCCCGGGCGGGCGGGCCCGTAGGCCGGATCCCCTCGGAAGCCGGTGACATCGGACAGCATCCGATACAGCCCGTTCACCGACGTCTCCACCGCCGTGCCGACGTTGACGAGCCGTCCGTTCCCGCGCTCCGCGGCGAGGGCGAACGCGTGGACGACGTCGTCGACGAAGACGTAATCGCGCGTCTGGTTCCCGTCTCCGAAGATCGTCGGCGTCTGCCCGGCAAGCATCGTCGAGGAGAAGATCGCGATCACCCCCGCTTCTCCGTGCGGATCCTGCCGAGGCCCGTACACGTTCGCGAGCGCCAGCGCGGTCCACTCGATGCCGTGGTACCGCTCGAAGAAGGACAGGTAGTCGATCACGACCTTCTTGCTCACGCCATACGGCGAGACCGGCCGAGCGCCCCCGAGCGCCGTCTCCTTCACGGGCAACTTCCGCGGATCGCCGTACAGCGTCCCCCCCGACGCCGCGTAGACGACCTTGCGCGCGCCCGTCCGGCGCGCGCACTCCAGAACGTTGAGCGAGCCCATGACGTTCACCGACGCGTCGAGGAGCGGGTTCTCCATCGACGTCGACACGGCGGCCTGCGCACCGAGATGCATGACCACCTCCGGGCGATGACGCTCGAAGAGCGGGAGCAGCCCGTCGGCCCGAAGGTCCATGTTGAAGAACGTGAACTCCTTGCCGTAGCCGCGCGCCTCCGACAGGTTCGCGATCCGCCCCGAGGAAAGATCGTCGACGGCGATCACACGATGACCCTCCGCGAGCAACCGGTCGCAGAGATGCGAGCCGATGAACCCGGCCCCGCCCGTCACGAGGAACGTGGTCACTCGGGGTGTCCCGTAGGCCCCGGGACAACCCTCACCCGGCCAGCACCAGGGCCGGATCCGCGCCCACGTCGAGCGGGGTCCGCTCGCCTCGCCGGAGGCGCGAGGCCCCGGCGCGGGCGATCATCGCCCCGTTGTCGGTGCACAGCTCCGGCGCGGGAAACCGCACCCGGATCCCGCGTTCGTGCCCCGCGGACGCCATCGCCTCCCGCAGCCTCGTGTTGGCGACCACGCCCCCGCCGAGCAGCACGGTCGCCGCGCCGGTCTCCTCGGCCGCCCGCATCGTCTTGGTGACCTGCACGTCCACGATCGCCTCCTGGAAGGACGCGGCCACGTCGGCGAGGTCGACGTCCCTCCCGTGCTCCCGCTCGCGCCTCACGTGCCGAATCACGGCGGTCTTCAGGCCCGAGAGCGAGAAATCGTAGTCGCCGGAGTGGGCCATCGCGCGCGGGAACGCGATCGCCCTCGGGTTGCCCTCATGCGCCAGCCGATCCAGCGCCGGGCCTCCGGGGAAGCCGAGCCCCAGGAACCGAGCGATCTTGTCGAACGCCTCCCCGGCCGCGTCGTCGACCGTCTGACCGAGCATCGCGATACCGATGCTCCTCCGGCATGTGGACGAGCATCGTGTGACCGCCCGAGACCACGAGGCAGACCGAGGGAACCAGGGGTCCCTCGTGCTCGAGGAAGTTGGCGTAGAGGTGCCCCTCGAGGTGGTTGACGCCGATCAGGGGCGCGCCGGTCGCGAGCGCGACGGCCTTCGCGGCGGCGATGCCCACGAGCAGCGCGCCGACGAGCCCAGGCCCCACCGTGACCGCGACGCCGTCGAGATCGGCGAACCGACAGCCGGCCCGCTCGAGCGCCTCGTCCAGCAGCGGGCTGAGCGCCTCCACGTGCGCCCGGCTCGCGAGCTCGGGAACCACGCCACCGAAGCGCGCGTGCAGGTCGATCTGACTCGCGATCAGGTTGGCGAGGACTGCGCCCGTCATCCACGATCGCGACGGCGGTCTCGTCGCACGACGTCTCGATGCCCAGGACCTTCACGCGGCTCCATCCGGGCGGATGCCCTCAGGCGCCTCCCGCATCAGCTCCGACAGCCGGGCCCGGAACTCCGGCGTTCGGATCCGGTCGACCCACATGATCAACGCGTCCTCGTTGATCTCCTGGTAATAGTTCTTGCGCACCCCCACCGGTCGAAACCCGAACCTTCCGTACAGACGTTGCGCGCCCCAGTTGGTCACGCGGACCTCGAGCGACACGGCCTCGGCACCCATGTCCGCGGCGGCGAGCAGCAGGTCGTGCAGGATCCTGCTCCCGATCCTCCTGCGGTGCTGAAGCGGATCGACCGCGACGTTGGTGATGTGTGCCTCCTCGCCGTAGCAGATCAGTCCGCCGTACCCGACGACCTCGCGGTCGATCCGGGCCGCGAGGTAGCAGCGGTTGCGCGACTCGCTCATCTCGGACAGGAACAGGTTGGGGCTCCACGGTCGCGGGTAGACCTGACGCTCGATCGCCATGACGCCGCGCAGATGCCGGCGCCGCATCCGGGTCACCTCAAGCCGAGGCGCCTCGGGCTCGCTGATCCCAAGCGATCTCCGCATCCGTCTTCCTCAGGTACAGCGGCATCACGTCGTTCGGCCGATCCGTCTCCTCGCGGATGAACCGCGGTGCCGCGATCTCGACGAGCGCCGAGGCCCACGGATGGGCCAACGCCGCTGGGGCGAAGACCACCCGGGAGCCCGGCTCCTCCAATTCCTGCCGGTACAGGATGGCACCGTTGCCGACCAGCAGCACCTCCTCGGGGCTGGCCGCGAGATCGGCCGCCAGTGACGCCGGCCGATCGACCCGATACTCCCCCTCCCGGATCACGCCTCCGGGAACGCTCCGGTAGAAGGCGAAGAACACCTCCCCCCGGCGAGCGTCGAGCACCGCGGCGATCCGGCGCCGCGTGATGCGGACGCCGAACGCGAGCACGTCCAGCGACGGGATCCCCGCGACCGGAAGGCCGAGGACCTGGGCGAGCGACTTGCCCACCTCGATCCCGACGCGGAGGCCCGTGTACAGGCCCGGACCGGTTCCCACGGCGACGCCGCCCAGGCTGGGGAGCCCCACGCCCGTCCACTCGAGCAGGCGCTCGATCGCCGGGACGAGGTCGTCCTGCTTCCGGGGTCCGGCGAACTGCGTCGCCCCGATCATCGAGTGCTCGGTCCCGAGCGCCACCGACGTGTGGCTCGTCGACGTGTCGATCCCCAGCACGATCACGCCGCGACGCTCCATCGCTGGACCGCCTGCTCGAGCCGCTCCCAGCGGGGCGCCCAGCCGGCTCCCGACGGGCCGGATCGAGATGGCCCGCTCCTCGCCCTCGCCGGGGACCGTGAGCTCGGACGACCAGGTGGTCGTCGGGCAGGAGCGCCTCGACGGCGTCGCCCCACTCGACCAGCAGCACGCCGCCCTCATCGAGCAGCTCCACGAGTCCGAGGTCGACGACCTCCTGGACGCGGTCGAGGCGGTAGATGTCCGCGTGCAGAAGCGTGATCGTGGGCGCCCGATACTCGCGCACGAGCGTGAAGGTGGGCGAGGCGACGGGACCCTCGTACCCCAGCGCCCGCGCGACGCCGTGCACGAACGTGGTCTTGCCCGCGCCGAGCTCGCCCGCGAGCGCGACCGCGTCGCCGGGTCGGAGCAGCGGCGCGAGCGCGGCGCCGATGCCGCGGGTGTCTTCGGCCGTGGGGGCGGCGAGCGCGAGGAGCATCAGAACAGGCCGAGCTGCTCCTCGACGGGCTGCGGCCGCTCGGCCAGCGCCGCGCGGATCTCCTGGAAGTCCATGCGGAGCGCGGCCATCTGCCGCGAGTTCTCGCCCCCGCCGTGCAGGATGGCGGCCGGGTGGAACGTGGGGATGACCGTGCGCCCGTTCCAGGGGAAACGCTGTCCTCGCACCCGGCTGATCGAGACGCTGTTGCCGAGGATGTAGCGCGTGGCCCAGTTCCCGAGGGTGACGACGACGATCGGATCGATCAGCGCGATCCGCTCGTCGAGCCACGGCTTGCAGGCGTCGGTCTCCTCCGGGAGGGGGTCGCGATTCCCGGGCGGACGGCACATGACGACGTTGTTGATGTACACGGCCTCCCGAGGGACCTCGATCTCCGCCAGCATCCGGTTCAACAGCTGACCGGCGGCACCGACGAACGGCTCACCCTGCTTGTCCTCGTGATAGCCCGGCCCCTCGCCGATGAACATGAGGTCGGCGTTGGGGTCTCCGACGCCGTAGACCACCTGCGTCCGGCCCTGCGAGAGCCGGCAGCGCGTGCACGTCGCCGCCTCCCGCGCCGCCTCGTCCAGGGTTCTCACGTCATGCCTCCCCCACCGCGGGCACGCCGCCGAGCGGCTCGGCGAGCCGGACCCCGCGACGGATCGCCTCGGCGACGGCCCGAGTCGCCATCGCCTCGAGCGTCGGCTGCGGCGCCTCGATCACCCCGGTGCCGAGCGCGAAGACCACGTCGCCGTCCCACATCGTATGCGAGGGCCGGACCGCGAGCGACACGCCCTCGGAGCCCGCCTGCGCGACCAGCTGCGCCCGCTCCTTCGAGAGCACGGCGTTCGTCGCGACGACGACAAGCGTCGTGTTCCCTCCCGGCCAGGTTCGCGGCTCGGCCTCCGGGTTCCGATTGGCGGCGATCGGCGTCCCGTCGTCTTCGGTGACCGCGCCGAGCGCGTTCACGGCGGCGAGCGCCGCGACGATCAGGCCCCCCTCTTCCACCGCGGCCGTCCCGATGCCGCCCTTCCAGCCCGCGGCCGGGTCGGGTGATTTCGCGACCGTGGCGCCGGTGCCGGCTCCGACGCTCCCCTCCGGGACCGGGCCGTCGGTCGCCGCCTCGCAGGAGGCCACCCCGGCCGCCGCGTCCGGTCTGGCCGTCGGGTCGCCGATCGCCAGGTCGAACAGCACGGCCGCGGGAACGATCGGCACCCGTGCGACGCCGGCATCGAAGCCGACCCCGCGCCCCTCGAGCCATCGCTGCACCCCGTCGGCGGCCGCGAGCCCGAAGGCGCTCCCGCCGCACAGCACCACGGCGTGGATCTCGGGCGCGAGCGTGCCTGGGCGGATCGCGTCGGTCTCGCGGGTCCCCGGCGCGCCGCCCTTCACGTCGACCGAGCCCGAGGTGCCGGGCGGACACAGGACGACGGTGCACCCGGTCAGTCCCTCGCGATCGGTGACGTGGCCCACCCGGATGCCCGGAACCCGCGTGATCACGCCGTCGTCGTCCTGCCGGCCGGCCTCACGCGCTTCGGCGCTTCCGCGCGCGCCCGGGCTTCGCGAGCACCGTCCGGGCGAATCGGTCGAGGCTGGCGTTGAACGCCTCGTGGGCCTCCATCATCGGGATGTGGCCGGCCTCCTCGATGACCTCGAGACGCCCGTCGGGGAGCTCGTCGGCCAGGGCGACCGCCGACGAGGGCGGCGTCACGCGGTCGTGCTCGCCCACGATCACCAGGGTCGGGACGCGGACGTGCTTCACGGCGGGTCGCAGGTCCATGTCCATCAGGCCGGCCAGCGCGTCGGTCCACACCTCCGAAGGAGCCCGGGCGGCCAGCCCGACCACGTACCCCACGACGTGCGGTGAGGCGTGCGGGCCGAACTGCGTCATCCGGGCGATCACGTTCCCGACGTCCGCCGGGCTCGCGAGCACGTAGCGCCGAAGCCGGTTCATGCGGGTCGCGGCCTGGCGAAGCGATCCCAGCCGCGGACGAAGGAGCTCGGTGATTGAACCCATCGCGCCGCGAAGGAGGTCACTCGCGGCCGAGCCCGCGAACACGCAGCCGGCGATCCGGGTCCCGAACAGATCCGGGCGCGCCTCGGCCATCGCGAGGATGGCCGCGCCGCCCATGCTGTGACCGACCAGCAGCACCGGCCGTTCGGGCGCGAGCGCCTCGACGACCGCCGCAAGGTCGTAGCCGAAGGCCGCGGGCGAGAGGTCTCCGTCGGCGGCTCGCCCGCTCCGGCCGTGCGAGCGAAGGTCGAACAACACGCACCGGTACCGCGCCGAGAGCTCGGTCCACTGATAGTGCCAGGTCGTGAGGTCGAGGCTGAACCCGTGAACGAACACGATGACCGGCAGCGACGCGTCGCCCGCCGCCCGCACCGCGAGCTCGGTCCCGTCGAACGACGCGATCGGCCCGAGATCCTCGGGTGGCAGGAGGGAGAGCGGCTCCAGCGCCTCGGGGTCCTCGCGGCGCCGGCGCGCGTTCAGCACCGTCCGGCCGAGCATGCCCGCCGTGACCGCGCCCGCGGCGAGCCCGGCGGTGACCACGGCCGTGCGGCGTCGGCTCATGCGATCCTCCACGTCGAGCTCATCCCAGGACCTCGCGCGGGACGCGCTCGCTGATCGCGGTGACCATCTCGTAGCCGATGGTGCCGACGTGCGCCCCGAGCTCCTCGGCCGTGATCCGCTCGTCGCCCTGCGCACCGAGCAGCACGACGTCGTCCCCGACGAGAACCTCGTCGTCACCGCAGTCGACGAGGATCTGGTCCATCGTCACGGCTCCGGCGACCGGGTGGCGGCGGCCGCGGATCAGCACCTCCGCCCTCGAGGAGAGCGCGCGCGGGTAACCGTCGCCGTACCCGACGGGAACCGTGGCCACGTTCGCGTCGCGCTCCAGCGCGTACCGCCACCCATAGGACAGGCGCTCGCCCGCGGACAGGCGCTTGACCAACGCGACGGCCGAGCGCCACGTGAGGGCCGGCCGCAGGCCTGCCGCCGGGCCGATGCCGCCGCCGGGGTCCAGGCCGTAGATGGCGGCGCCCGGCCGCACCAGGTCGAGGTGGGTCTCGGGGAACCGGATCGTCGCGGCGCTGTTCGCTGCGTGGACCCGGCGCGGGTGGATCCCATCGCGGGCGAGGAGGTCGCGGGCCTCGAGCAGCTTCCGGAGCTGTCCGTGCGTGCCGTCCTCGTCCTCCTCCGATGCCGCGAAGTGGGTCCACAGTCCCTCGAGCTCGAGGCCGGCGTCCAGGATCGCCCGCGCGTACGCCGTGGCGGCCGACGGCGGCCACACCCCGACCCGATGCATCCCCGTGTCGACCTTCAGGTGGACCCCGACCGGCCGGCCGAGCGACCCCGCGGCCTCCGCGAGCCCGCCGATCCCATCGCCGGTGTAGACGGAGGGCGTCAGCCCCGCCGCCAGCGCGTCCTTCTCCGAGCCGCGCGGGAACTCCGAGAGGACCAGGATCGGGGCCTGGACCCCGCGTTCGCGAAGGCCGAGGCCCTCCTCGACGAGCGCGACCCCGATGCGCGTCGCGCCGGCCTCCAGCGCGGCCCGCGCCACCGTCGCGTCACCGTGTCCGTAGCCGTCCGCCTTCACGACGGCCAGCAGCTCCGCGCGATCGGGCAGCAAGATCCGCACGTTGTGTCGGATCGCGTCGAGATCGACCTCGACGACGGTCGGTCGGAACCGGATCACCGCCCGGTCACCTCCGCGAGCGCTTCGGCGACGTGGTCGAGCACGTCGCCCGCGGTCGTGCCCTCGCCGGCCGCCTCGGCGGCGAGGGACCCCGCGACCCCGTGGACGTACGCGGCCGCGGACGCCGCGTCGACGGGCTCGACCCCGCGCGCGAGCAGGCCCGCGATCATCCCCGTGAGGACGTCGCCGGTCCCGCCCGTCGCCAGGTACGGACCCCCGGTCGGGTTCACCCGGACCGAGCCGTCGGGCGTGCCGACGAGCGTCCGCGACCCCTTCAAGAGCACGACCGCCCGGGTCGTGGCAGCAAGCGCGCGCACGTGCGCGACCCGGTCGGCCGCGACCTCGGAGGCGCGGCAGCTCGGCCAGGCGCCCGAACTCGCCCGCGTGCGGGGTGAGCACGAGATCCCCCTTGCGATCGGCGAGCTCGGCCGCGCGACCGGCGAAGGCGCCCAGCCCGTCGGCGTCCAGCACGACGGGGACCTCGCTGGTCCGGACGAGCTCTCGGATCCATGCGGCCGTCCGCTCGTCCCGGGTCATCCCCGGTCCGATGGCGAGCGCGTCCGCCTGCTCGAGGATCTCGGCGAGCCGGTCGCTCCCGCCGGAGATCGTGCCGGCGTCGGTCTCCGGGAGCGGGGCGAACACCGCCTCCCGGACCGCGGCCTGGATCACCGGAAGGACGGACGTCGGCACGGCCGCCGCGACCAGGCCGGCGCCGACCCGATAGGCGCTCTCGGCCATCAGCCCGACGGCGCCGGTCATCGCGCGCGACCCGCCGATCACGAGCGCGTAGCCCGCGGCCCGCTTGTGCGTCTCCGGATCGCGAACGGGGAGCCACGCCGCGACGTCGCGACCCTCGACGAGCCAGAGATCGCCGCGAACGAGGTCCGTCGGGAAGCCGATGTCGGCGACCTCGACCACGCCCGCGTACGCGGCCCCGGGGTGCAGCACGACGCCCGCCTTCGCGGCACCGAACGCGACGGTGAGGTCGGCGCGCACGGCAGCGCCGGCGACCTGGCCCGTCGCCCCGTTCACGCCGGACGGCACGTCGACCGCGACGACCGGGAGCCCGGCGCGCTCGAGCGCGGCGATCGCCTCGGCGAAGGAGCCCTCGGGCGCGCCACGGAACCCGGTCCCGACGATGGCGTCGATCGCGACGTCGGCCCGCACGAGCTCACGCAGCGCCGCCGGGTCGGACCAGCGGCGGACCCGGACGCGGGTGGCTCGGAGCCGCTCGAGGTTCGCGGCGGCCGGCTCCGGCGGGACCGCGTCAGGGTCGAGGAGGAGCACGGCCACGCCCAAGCCCCACGAGGCGAGGTGCCGGGCGGCCACGAACCCATCGCCGCCGTTGTTCCCCCGCCCACAGACGATGACGGCTCGGCGCCCGTATCGGCCGCCCGCCAGGCGGACCGCCGCGTTGGCCACCTCGCGCCCGGCGTTCTCCATCAGCCGGTCCGCCGGGACGCCCCGGTCCCGCGCCGCGCGGTCGAGCGCGCTCGCCTCGGCGGGCGAAAGGATCGGCATCATCCGCGAACCGCCACCGCGAACGCGACCGCGCTCGTCTTCTCGTGAGTGAACGTGATCAGCACGCTCGTGACCCCGAGCTCGTCGGCGCGCCGCTTCGCGTTGCCGTCGAGCCGGATCCCCGGCGCTCCCGTCGGCGCCCGGGTGACGCTGATGTCTCGCCATCCCTTGCCGCGATACCCGCCGAGGGCCTTGATCACGGCCTCGCGCGCCGCGAAGCGGCCCGCGTAGGACTCGGCCGGCCGAGCCCTCGAATCGCAGTAGGCGATCTCCTCGGGGGTGAAGACGCGTTCCCGCAACGTGGGGTGGCGTTCGAGCGCACGCTCCATCCGCACGATCTCGCAGATGTCGACCCCGAGCCCGAGGATCTCCACGCCGACACTCTATCCAGCGACGGCTTCCCCGCCGGAAGCTACTCGACCGTGACGCTCTTCGCGAGGTTGCGCGGCTGGTCCACGTCGCAGCCGCGCAGCTTGGCGACGTGGTACGCAAGGAGCTGAAGCGGCGGCGTCACGACGACGGGCGCGAGGAGCTCGGGCACCCGGGGCACGAACAAGACGTGCTCCGCGTACGCGCCGATGTCCTCGTCCCCCTCGCTCGCGACGGCGATCACGAAGGCTCCGCGGGCCCGCACCTCCTGGATGTTCGAGAGCATCTTCGGGTAGACGTGGCACTCGGTCGCGACGGCGACGACCGGGATGCCGTCCTCCACGAGCGCGATCGGGCCGTGCTTGAGCTCGCCCCCCGGGTACCCCTCCGCGTGGACGTAGCTGATCTCCTTGAGCTTCAGGGCGCCCTCGAGCGCGGCCGGGTAGCCCGTGTGCCGGCCGATGAACAACACGTCTCGCGCGTCGCGGATCTCCTCGGCGATCGCGCGGATCCGATCGTCGAGCTCGAGCGTCCGGGTCACGGCGTCGGGCAGCTCGCGGAGCCGGTCGACGACCTCGGCGATCTCCTCGGGGAACATCGAGCCGCGAACCTGCGCGAGATACAGGGCCACGAGGTGCAGCGCGACCATCTGCGTCGCGAACGTCTTCGTCGCCGCCACGCCGATCTCGGGCCCGGCGTGCGTGTACATCGTGGCGTTCGCCTCGCGCGCGAGCGAGGACGCCACGGTGTTCGTCACGGCGAGCACGCGCGAGCCCTGACGCGCCGCGTGCCGCACCGCCTCCAGCGTGTCGATCGTCTCCCCCGACTGGCTCACGGCGAGCGTGAGCGTGTTGGGCCCGAGCACTGGGTCCCGATAGCGAAACTCCGAGGCGATGTCGATCTCGACGGGGATCCGCGTCCAGTGCTCGATCGCGTACTTGGCGACCAGACCGGAGTGGTACGCGGTTCCGCACGCGACCACGAACACTTTGTCGACCTCGGCCAGGATCTCGGGGTCGATGCGCAGCTCGTCGAGCGAGAGCATCCCGCGGTCGTTCAGCCGGCCGACCAGCGTGTCGCGGATTGCCGAGGGCTGTTCGTCGATCTCCTTGCGCATGAAGTCGGCGTATCCGCCCTTCTGCGCTCGGGCGACGTCCCAGTCGACCTCGAACGACTCGACCTCCACGTCGTTGCCGTCGAAGTCGGTGACCCGGACGCCGTTCGCACGAACCTCGGCGACCTGGCCCTCGGCGAGCGGGAGCACCCGCCGCGTCCGGGGCAGCACCGCGGGGATATCCGACGCGAGCAGGTTCTCGGCCTCCCCGAGCCCGACGATCAGCGGCGAGGACACCTTGACGCCGACGATCACGTCGGGCTCGTCCAGCGCGAGGACGACGAGCGCATACGCGCCCTCGAGCTCCTTGACGGTCGCGCGGACGCGATCGGGGAGCGAGCCCTCCTTCTCCTCGAGGAGGTGGGCGACGACCTCGGTGTCGGTCTCGGAGGCGAGGACGTGGCCTCGCTTCTCGAGGCCCGTTCGGAGCTCCACGAAGTTCTCGACGATCCCGTTGTGGATCACGGCGATCCGGCCGCGGCAGTCCAGGTGCGGGTGGGCGTTCAGGTCCGTAGGCGCGCCGTGGGTCGCCCACCGGGTGTGTCCCATGCCCACCGTCCCGGCCCCCGGTTCCCCGGCGTCCAGCGCGGCCTCGAGCTGGGAGAGCTTGCCCGCACGCTTGACCACCGCGAGCTCCCCGTCGAGCAGCGCGACGCCCGCCGAGTCGTAGCCCCGGTACTCGAGACGCCGCAACCCCTCGAGGATGACCGGGAGCGCCTGGTCGGGGCCGACGTAGCCCACGATGCCGCACATGGAGATTCGAGGGTAACAGCCCGACTCCGCCGGGGAGAGGGGGAGAAGCCCTCAGGCCGCGACCCGGCAGGACGTTCAGCTGACGTTCAGCTGAGGGTGATGCGAACGCGCTCGGCGAGCGCCTCGGCGTGGCGGCGGGCGATCTCGTCGGTCTCGGCCTCCACCATCACCCGAACGAGGGGCTCGGTGCCCGACGCCCGCACGAGCACGCGGCCCGAGGAGCCCAGCTCGATCTCCGAGGCCCGGACGGCCTCCCAGATGGCACCCGCGTTCTCGAGGCCGTCCCGTCGCGCGACCTCGACGTTCACGAGCACCTGGGGGAAGCGCCGCATGCAGCCGGCGAGCTCCGCCACGCTCACGCCCTTCTTGCTGGCGATGGACAGGAACCGGACCGCCGTGACGAGACCGTCCCCGGTGGTTCCGTGGTCCCGGAAGATCACGTGCCCCGACTGCTCGCCTCCGAGCACCGCGCCGTGCTCCTGCATCTGCTCGAGCACGTAGCGGTCGCCGACCGAGGCCTCGATCACGCGGATCCCCGCCTCGCGCATGGCGACCCGGAAGCCGAGGTTCGACATCACGGTGGAGACCACCAGGCCGCCGTCGAGTCGCCCCCGCTCCTGCATCGCGAGCGCGCAGGCGGCGAGCACCTGGTCCCCGTCGATCACGTTGCCCCGAGCGTCGGCGAACAGCGCCCGGTCCGCGTCGCCGTCGTGCGCCACCCCGGCATCGGCGCGGGCTGCGACCACCGCCCCCGCGACCACCTCCGGATGCAGGGCGCCGCACCCGACGTTGATGTTCGATCCGTCCGGCTCGGCGAAGATCGGGTAGACCTCTGCGCCCAATCGCCGCAGGACCTCAGGCGCGACGCCCGAGGCGGCCCCGTTGGCGCAGTCGACCACCACCCGCATGCCGTCGAGCCGGCCTTCCGCGGCCGCGACCACGTGCTCGACGTAGTCCGGAGCGTCGTCGGGCAGGTCGAGGAGCTGCCCGGTGGGGCCGGTCCGGCCGCCGTCGCGCGCGACCTCGGCCTCGATCTCCTCCTCCAAGTCGTCGGACAGCTTGAACCCGTACGGCCCGAAGAACTTGATCCCGTTGTCCGCGGGCGGGTTGTGCGAGGCCGAGATCACGATGCCCGACCCGGCCGACAGGGCGGTCGTCATGAAGGCGATCGCCGGGGTCGGCTCGACGCCCACGAGGTAGACGTCCCCCCCGCCGGCGGTGATGCCCTCCACGAGTGCGGCCTCCAGCTGCTGGCCGGAGGCCCGGGTGTCCCGCCCGATCACGAACGTGGGCGCTCCGCGCTCGTAGCGGGCGAGCACGACGACGGCCGCACGCCCGAGATCCCGGGCGAGGTCCGTCGTGAGCTCACGCCCGAACCGCCCCCGGACGCCGTCGGTTCCAAAGAGCCTCCCCATGGGTGCGAAAGCGTACCGGCTGCCGGGCGCCCGGCTTGACGCCGGACGATAAACCAAGAGATATTGCCTCAATGAACGCTGAGCTGACCTCCCGCGCGGCGGTCCACGCGGCGCTCGGAGACCCGCACCGGCTCGCGGTCGTCGACGAGCTGGCGCTCTCGGACCGCTCGCCGTCGGAGCTCGGCGGCACGCTCGGGATCGGGTCGAACCTGCTCGCCCACCATCTCGGCGTCCTCGAGGAGGCCGGGCTGATCGAGCGCCTGAGCTCGGCGGGCGACGCTCGGCGCAGGTACCTCCGGCTCTTGCCCGAAGCCCTGGTGGCGATCGCGGAGCCGGTCACGACGCTTGTGGCGCGTCACGTCCTGTTCGTCTGCACCGCGAATTCGGCCCGGTCGCAGCTCGCCGCGGCGGTCTGGAACGCGCGCCACGAGGTGCCCGCCTCGAGCGCCGGCACCCGGCCCGCCGATGCGGTTCGCCCCGAGGCGATCGAGGCGGCGGCGCGCGCTGGCCTGCGTCTGGAGGCCGCCCGCACGCGATCGGTCGAGGACGTCACCGACGAGCCCGACCTCGTGATCACGGTCTGCGACGTCGCCCACGAGGAGCTTGGGGCCCTGCGCGAGGGCCCCACGCTTCTGCACTGGTCGATCCCCGATCCGGCCCGAGCCGGGACGCCGACGGCGTTCGACGATGCGCTGCGCCGTGTCAGCCGCCGGGTCGAGTCACTCGCCCCCCGCGTTCGCCCGCCCAACCGACCGAGGAGGTCACGCCCATGAGCGTCACCGATCCGCTGTCCGCCGCGCCGCTCGAGCTCCGCCCGCTGATCCGAAGCGTCGCGGATCGACTTCGGGAAGAGTTCGCCGGCGTCTTCGCCGACGAGACGATCCAGCGCTTCATGGCCGAGTCGTACGAGTCCCTGTCCGGCGCCAGGCTCAAGGGATTCGTCCCCCTGTTCACCGAACGCTTCGCGCGGCAGCGCCTTCGCGCCCTCGCGCGAGTCGAGGGCAAGGCCTCGACGGACACGCCAATGGTCGTGTTCCTGTGCGTGCACAACGCCGGGCGCTCTCAGATGGCGGCTGGCTGGGCGCAGTATCTGGCAGGCGACGCCGTCGAGGTGTTCTCCGGCGGGTCCGACCCGGCGAGCGAGATCAACTCGTCCGCGATCGCCGCCATGGCCGAGGTCGGGATCGACATCTCGACGGAGTTCCCCAAGCCGTGGACCGACGAGATCGTCCGGGCGGCCGACGTGATCGTCACGATGGGTTGCGGGGACGCCTGTCCGATCTTCCCCGGCACGCGATACCTCGACTGGGATGTCGGCGATCCGGCCGGGCTGCCCGTCGAGAAGGTGCGACCCATCCGAGACGACATCGGGGAGCGGGTCCGTGGGATCCTCGCGGACCTCGAGGTCCCGCTCCGGGCCTGATCGAGCGGCCGCCTAGGGTCGGCGGGCCCGCACGATCGCCCCATACATCCGTTCGGCGACCTCGTGGGTCGACTCGATCTCCACGTCGACGAAGCCGGCGCGTTCGAGCCCGACCCGATACTCGCCGAACGACAGCGCGCCCGCGATGCACCCGACGTAGCTCCCGCGTTCGGCCCGCTCCTCCGGGGTGAGCGCGTCGTCGGCCACGATGTCGCTGACGCCGACGCGGCCGCCCGGCCGAAGGACGCGAAGCATCTCCGCGAGGACCTTCGGCTTGTCGGCCGACAGGTTGATCACACAGTTGGAGATCACGACGTCGACGCTGCCGTCCGGCAAGGGGACGTCCTCGATGTACCCCTTCAGGAACTCGACGTTGCCGACGCCCGCCTCCGCGGCGTGCCGGCGGGCCAGGTCGAGCATCTCGTCGGTCATGTCCAGCCCGTAGGCCTTTCCGGTGGCCCCGACCCGCCTTGCCGACAGGATCACGTCCAGGCCACCCCCGGACCCGAGGTCCAGGACGACCTCACCCTCGCGCAACTCGGCGACGGCCGTGGGGTTGCCGCACCCCAGGCTCGCGAGCACGGCGGCCTCGGGCGCCTCCGCCCGCTCCTGGACGCCGTAGAGCTCCGAGCCGCCATCCTGGTCGCCGCCGCAACACCCTCCGTCGCAGCACGAGCCGCCATTCCCCGCCTGGAGGGCGGCCTCGCGGTAGTGCTCGCGCACCTGCTCTCGAACGTCATTCATCTCCACGCCTCCTTGTTGCCGAACACGACCGCCAGACGCCGCAGCCCCTCGCGGTTCACCGAGTAGTACGCCCAGACCCCGCGCTGCTCCCGCTCCAGCAGGCCTGCACGCACGAGCTTCTTCAGATGGAAGCTCACGGTGGACTGGGCGAGATCCACCTGGGCCGTGAGATCGCACACGCAGACGGGCTCATCCGCCGTCACGAGCAGGTTGAGGATCCGGACGCGGGCCGGGTCGGCGAGCGACTTGAACACCGCCGCGGTGACCTCCGCATCGTCCTGGGACATCGTGCGCACGTCCAGGGGGACGCAGCACTCGGCGGGCGCCGGGTCGAGCACCGTCAGCTCGCGCATCTCGACTCCCTCCCGCACCCTTGTCGAGGCATCGACATCTGTCGATAGAAGACTGCCACAACACATCGATGAATGTCAATCCCTCGCTCGAGAATCGCCGCCGTGGGAGGATGTGCGGATGGCCGGCGACCTCGTTCGCGTGCTCACGACGTCCTCGCTCCCGGAGGGGGAGATCGCGAAGGCTCGCCTGGAGGACGAGGGGATCCCCGTCCTGCTCAAGGGCGGTGCCGAGGGCCCGTATCCGACGGGGCCGGTGCACCTGTTCGTGGCCCCGGAGCTCGAGGCCAGGGCGCGGCTGATCCTGGCCGAGACGTCGACCGAGGGCGACACGGAAGCCCAGGGCGAGCAGTCGCTCGAGGACGAGGGCGGCGAGTCGAGTGGGCCCGGTTAGCGCTTGGAGTACTGCGGGGCCTTGCGGGCCTTCTTGAGGCCGTACTTCCGGCGCTCCTTCTCGCGAGCGTCCCGCGAGAGGTAGCCCTCCTTCTTGAGGGCGGGGCGGAGCTCCGGGTCGAGCTCGATCAGCGCCCGGGCGATCCCGAGACGGAGCGCGCCGGCCTGTCCCGACACGCCGCCTCCCTCGATGCGGGCGACGACGTCCAGATCTTTGTCGCGGCCGGCCAGGCGCAGCGGCGCCGAGACCACCAGGCGGTACGCGCGGGTGGTGAAGAACTCGTCGAGCGAGCGGCCGTTCAGGCGGAACTCGCCGGTTCCCGGGATCAGCCGAACCCTGGCCACGGCCTCCTTGCGGCGCCCCGTCGCGATCTCTGCCACCCCTACTCCTCCTTCTTCGTCCGGCGAGCGGTCGGGCGCGTGGCCGTCGACTTCGCCGTGGACGCCTTGGCGGTCGGGCGCTTCGCGGTCGTCTTCCTCGCGGTCGTCTTCTCCGCGACCGCGGGCTTGGCCGCCGAGACGCGCTTCGCGGTGCTGCGTTTGGCGGCCGGCTTGGACGGTTCGGAACCTTCGGCAGCCTTGGCAGGCCGTTCCTTCGGCGTCGGCAGGCCCTCCCACCTCGGCACCTCGCCGAGCTTGAGGGGCTGCGGCTGCTGGGCCTGATGGGGGTGCTCGGGACCCGCGTAGACCTGGAGCTTCTTGAACATGGCCCGTCCGAGGCGGTTCTTCGGAAGCATCCCCCGGATCGCCTTCTCGACCGCGAACGCGGGCTTGGTCGCGAGGAGCCGTCCGTACTTCGTCTCGGTCAGGCCTCCCGGGTACCCCGAATGGCGGTAGGCGATCTTCGTCTCCGCCTTGTTGCCCGTGAGCTGGACGCCCTTGGCGTTCACCACGATGACGTGGTCCCCGGTGTCCATGTGGGGGGCGAAGATCGGCTTGTGCTTTCCGCGCAGGATCGCCGCGACCTCCGAGGACAGACGGCCGAGCACGGCCCCGCTGGCGTCGATGACGTACCAGCGGCGCTCGATGTCGCGCGGCTTCGGCGAGTAGGTCCTCATACAGGAAGAATGCCGGCCGGAGCGGCCGACGCCCCATGCTACCTGCGGAAACGCGATGGCGTCAAAACCGCCGAGGTCTAATGCGCGGGGGCCGCGAAACGGACACGGAGGTCACCCCAGGTGACCGGGTACCCAGCCTCCTCCCGACGCGAACGACCCGCCACGCCAACTCCTGACCGTCAGCTCGTCGATGGGCTGTGGCTCGCCGATGTCGCCCGTGTCGACGACGAGCCACTGCGTCGGACGCCCGCCTCTCCTCGAGATCTCGAAGGCCAACCGAGAGCCGTCGGGCGACCACGTCGGTCTGAGCCATGCCGCGCGGCAGCAGCCTGGATCGAAGACCATCGTTGGGTTCGAGCCGTCAGACGCGACCGTCCAGATCTGCCCGCCCTGCATGACCCACGCCCCGGATTCCTTGCGATATTGGACATTAGTGGCGTAGGCGATCTGGGTCCCGTCCGGAGACCACCACGCCTCGGGAGGCCCTCGGAACGGGAGGACGAACAGCTCGGAGCCCTCGGCGTTCAGGACCTGCACAACCGACGCGTCCACGAGCCCTTTCGCACCCACCGCGGAGCTCCGCCCGATAACGAGCGCGATCCTTGTTCCGTCGGGCGACCACTTGATCCCGGCGGGCCACCCGTGGCCCCAGCCTTCCCCGACGACCCCTTGATACGTGGCGATCCTCGTCTGCTCGCCGCTCCGCAGGTCGACCAGGGAGAGAGCGCCGCCTGCCGCGATCGTGATCCGGCTTCCGTCCGTGGTCCAGGACAACGCCGTGATCTGACCGTCGACCCGTCCCAATGACCGTCGCGTCCCGTCGGATGGATCGAAGACGAAGAGCTCGCCTTCGCCGGAGTTGCTGTAGGCGTAGGCGACCCCGGTGCCGGGCGGCCCCCACGCCCACACCAGGCTATCCAGATCGCATGGGCAGGGCCCAGCCACCTGCCGAGGCTCGCCTCCCACGCCGACGACCCAGAGCCCCTGACGCGGGCAGGATCCCGGATCGCCCCCAACGCAAAACACATCGAACGCCACCCACCGGCCGTCCGCCGACCAGGCTGCGAGGCCGGGAACGTGGCAAGGTGCCGGACCGTAGCAATCGATGACGTCTGAGGTGTCCGCGAAGAGACGGAGCTGACCCGTCCCAGGATCCTGAGCGGCGAGGTAGAGCCCGGAGGAACCTGCTTTGTCCGCGAACTGGATGAGTTCCCCGTTCCGACGCGGACCTGGTCCGACATCCGTCGGACTCGGGTTGGGCTCGGCGGGACGGGGAGACGCGGCCCGGAACGCCGACCAGAGGATCGCGAGTGCTCCGAGGAAGACGGCGAACGCAACGAGGGCCGCCACGAACCGTCTCCGTGGGAGTCCGCCAGGCCCTCCGTAGGGTGCCGGCAACTCGGTCGGTCCCGGTCGGGTCGCCCGGCTCTCGATCTCAACCCACAGTTCAGATGGAGGAAACCATTCCAACTCACGGGCGAGCTCCTGCTTCAGTCCCATGACACTTCCTCCCCAAGGACGCTCCTTCAATCGGTTCCGCGCGCGATGCAGGTGGACCCGGGCAGTGGATGCACTTACACCCAGCGCTGTGGCCACCTCGGTCACCGGTCGGTCGGCGTAGTAGCGCAAGAGCACCGCAGCACGTTGCCGTTCGGGCAATGCGCGGACCGCGGCGATGACCCGCGTATCGGCGGACTCGGGTTCGTAGGCGCGTTCCGGTACGTTGGGAGAGAGCCTGGACCGTCGCTTCAGCTCGCCGGCCGCCAGCCGGAAGGCCGCCGTCCAGACCCAGGGAGTCGCATCCCGCACGTCGTCGCCACGGCGAAGCAATTGGGCGAAGGCCTCGGCGACGGCGTCGTCTGCGACCCCACGATCGCCCGCGTACGCGAACACGGCCGACCAGACCCGACCGCCCTGATCCCGGTACAGGCGTTCCACACTCTCCGAGGCCACCCGCGCATCCTGCACGTCATCATCCGTGGACACGAATGTGCGGCTTTCGTTTACATCCTCAGGACTTCGCCATGGAAGGTTCCGTGGCCATCAGGACGCTCTCCACAAAGGAGGAGCATGAGTGTTCCCCGGGAAACGTCGATTCGGGGTTCTGTCGCTCGCCCCATCAAAGCCGTCGGGGCCGGCCGTGAGTCAGGACCACGACAGCTCGGATCGCCGGTGCCAGTAGGTTTCCGGCGGCTCGGCAAGCGCCAGGAGCCGCTCGACCCCTGCGGCCTCGAGCGTGATCGTGGAGGCGACCGCATTGCTGCGCACCTGCTCCGGCGTCACGGCACCGGAGAGCACCACGTCGGCCCAGGGGTGCGCCATCGCGGCGGCGAGCGCCAGCGCGTCCACCGGTGCGCCGAGGGAACCGGCGAGCCCGCTCAGGGTGCCCTCGCCACCCGGGCCCAGGCGCCCGTTGGCCATCGCCTCCTTCACGAGGACGCCCCAGCCGGCGTCGTGCGCCCCGGCGAGGGCGACGCCGGCCGAGGGCTCGAGCACGTTCCAGGTCGCCTGGACCACGCCGAACGGGTTGACTCCGTCGACGTCCACTTCCAGCGCCCGGTGGATCACGTCGGCCTGGCGGGGGCCGCTCGTGGTCAGGCCGATCGCGAGGCCCTGATCGCGGAGCCGCGCGAGCTCGCCCAGGACCGCCCGATCCTCGAGCACGCCGCTCTCGAGCGTCGCGGAGTGGACCTGGTACAACGCGAGCCGGTCGCCGAGGAGCTCCCGGCTCTCCGCGACCTGGCGCCGAAGCGTCGAGATCGAGTGGTCCTTGACCTCGTGCACCTCGGCGTCGACGCGCCAGCCGGCGGTGTAGGTGTAGCCCCACTTCGACCCGATCGTGATCTCGTCGCCGCCGAGCCCTCGCGCGTCGAGCCATGACGCCAGGATGGCCTCGGCCCGCCCGTACGAGCGCGCCGCGTCGACGTACCGGATGCCGGCCTCGTACGCGGCGTCAAGCACCTCGTGCGCCCGGCGCTCCATCGCCTCCACGCTCCGCTCCGCGCCGAAGTCCCGGTCGCGGCCGAGGTCGATGTACCCGGGGCGTCCGAGGGCCGCGAGCCCGAGGCCGAGCCGCGTCACGGAAAGGCCGGTTCGGCCGAGAGTCATGCGCTCCACGAACCGAGCGTATCGGCTACCAGACGCGCTCCCGCGTGCCCGGGTGCTCGACCCTGAGCTCGGGGCCGAGCGTGAGCGCCGGGGCCGGCTCGGGATCCTTCCAGAGAGGCCCGCCGACGGGGATCAGGCGACGCCCGGCCATGCCGTTCGCGACGCCCGCGGCCGACGTGTACCAGGCGACCGCCGCGGTCGCGACGCCGATGATCCCGCCGGCCTCGATGACGCTCTGGGCGTCGGAGAAGAACCCGATCGACAGGACGATCTCGGTCGCCTCCAACGCAAGGAACACGAGGAACACGGCGATCGTGACCCTCGTGCTCCAGAGCAGCATGAAGGTGTTGAAGATCGCAAAGCCGAGCAGGATGAAGCCGAGGTCGTTGTACGGGTTGGCGCTCGCGCCCTCGGCGAGCAGCGCGTACAAGCCGAGCCCGATCCAGAACGCGCCGTAGGTCGAGAACGCGGTCGCCCCGAACACGTTGCGGTTCCGGAACTCCCACATGCCGGCCAGCAGCTGCGCGAGCCCGCCGTAGGCGAGCGCGAACCCCAGCCACGCGTCCCCGCCGTCGGTCCACCCGGCGTTCTTCACCGACAGCAGGAACGTCGTGAGCGCGAAGGCCGCGAGCCCGAGTGGCGCCGGGTCGGCGACCGGCAGGAGTTCGACGCGGCGCTGCGGTATCTGGTCCACGAGAAGCCTCCAATCAGCCCGACGCCCTCGATGCTGACCTCCGGGACGGGCTCGCGGCAGCGCCGAAGGTCCCGACCCCAGGCGGCCGACCGGAGGCGCGCTATCGCCGCCCGTAGACGACCCGCTCGAGCGTGAGCCCGTGCGCGGGCGCGAGCTGGCCGGCCCGGCTCCGGTCCCGGGAGGCGAGGACGCCCGGCATCTCGTCGGGATCCAGCCGGCGGTCGCCGACCAGGACGAGCGTGCCGACCAGACTCCGAACCATCTGGTGCGCGAACGCGTTCGCGCGCGCGGCGATCTCGACGCGATCGCCACGGCGCGACACGGACAGGCGCTCGAGACGACGGACCGTGGAGGATCCGCCGGACGGTCGCCGGCAGAAGGCCACGAAATCGTGCTCGCCGACGAGGTGGCGCGCCGCGGTGCGCATGCTCGAGAGCGCGGGATCGCCCGCCCGGTGCCAGACGTACCGGGCGTCGAAGGGGTCCGGCCACGCGCCGACGTCGATCCGGTAGCGGTACTCGCGCGCGCTCGCGGAGAACCGGGCGTCGAAGGCCTCCGGCACGCGACGGACGTCCAGCGCGACGACCTCGGGCGCGAGCATCGAGTTCAGCGAGCCCTGCAAACGACCAGGCTCGACGTCGTTGGCCCAACGAAACGACGCCACCTGCCCCCGCGCATGGACCCCGGCGTCGGTCCGCCCGGCGACCGAGAGCGCCGGCGCCGAGCCGAGGAACCGCGCGAGGGCGTCCCGAAGGACGCCCTCCACGGTGCGCTGGTCCCGCTGGTGCGCCCAACCCCGGAACCCGGAGCCGTCGTACGCGAGCGTCAGGCGGACGACCGTCACGGCCCCCGCCCGGGCCTATTCCTCCGAGACGAGCTCGATCAGCGCCATCGGCGCGGCGTCGCCCTGTCGCGGGCCGAGCTTGAGGATCCGCGTGTAGCCGCCGCTGCGTTCGGCGTACCTGGGCCCGATCTCGCTGAACAGCTTGTGCACCACGTCGCGGTCGGGGATGCGTTTGAGCACCTCACGGCGCGCGGCCACGTCGCCCTTCTTGGCGAACGTGATCAGCTTCTCGGCCAGCGGACGGACGGCCTTGGCCTTTGCCTCGGTCGTGTTGATCCGCTCGTGCACGAACAGCTGCGCGGCCAGCCCGTTCAGGAGGAGCCGCTGATGGGCGGGACCGGAGCCCAAGCGCGGGCCCTTCTTGGGCTTCGGCATCCCTACTCCTCCCGGAGCCCGAGACCGAGCTCCTCAAGCTTGGCCTTGACCTCGTCGATCGACTTCTGGCCGAAGTTGCGGATGTCCATGAGCTCCGCCTCGGACTTCTGGACCAGGTCGCCGACCGTGTTGATCCCCTCGCGCTTGAGACAGTTGTAGGAGCGGACCGACAGGTTGAGCTCCTCCACCGTGATCGCGTAGTCGGACGGCACCGAGTCGTCCTCGGCCGGCCCCACCTGCATCGAGGGCGCCTCGGCGAGGTCGCTCACCAGCTGAACCAGCTCGAGCAGGGTCCCGCCGGCCGAGGCGAGCGCCTCGCGCGGGGTGATCGAGCCGTCGCTCTCGACGTCGAGGATCAGCCGGTCGCGGTCGGTCATCTGCTCGACCCGCGTGTTCTCCACCGCGTAGGACACCCGGCGGACCGGCGAGAAGATCGAGTCGACCGGGATCACGCCGATCGGATCGCGCGGCTTCTTGTTCTTGTCGGCCATGCGATAGCCGACGCCCCGCTCGACGGTCATCTCCATCTCCAGCGACCCACCCTTGCCGATCGTGGCGATGTGCAGGTCGGGATTCAGGATCTCCACCCCCGCGGGTGGCGCGATGTCTCCGGCGGTGACCTCCCCCGGGCCCTTTGCCTTGAGGTACACGGTGACCGGCTCGTCCGCATCGCTGCGGATGACGAGCTCCTTGAGGTTCAGGATCACGTCGGTGGTGTCCTCGGTCACCTTCGGGATCGTGGAGAACTCGTGCAACACGCCCTCGATCCGGATCGAGCTGATCGCGGCGCCGGGGATCGACGAGAGCAGCGTGCGGCGGAGCGAGTTTCCGATGGTGTAGCCGAAGCCCGGCTCGAGCGGCTCGATGACGAACTTCGACCGCGTCGGGGAGAGGGACTCCTCCTGGATCTGCGGTCTGGCGACGATGAACACTGCCTACCTCCTCCGACGGGGGATCATCCAATCCTTCCCCGCCGCATATGACGGCCCGCGTCGACTCGCGGACCGACCGGCGTCAGACGCGCCGGCGCTTCTTTGGCCGGACGCCGTTGTGCGGCACCGGTGTGACGTCCTGGATGCCCGCGACCTCGAGGCCGGTGGCCGCGAGCGAGCGGATGGCGGTCTCGCGGCCCGAGCCGGGACCCTTCACGAACACGTCGACCTTCTGCAGGCCGTGCTCCTGTGCCTTGCGCGCCGCGGCCTCGGCCGCGAGCTGCGCGGCGAACGGGGTGGACTTGCGGGAGCCCTTGAACCCGACGTTCCCGGCGCTCGCCCAGGAGATCGTGTTGCCCTGGAGGTCGGTGATCGTGACGATCGTGTTGTTGAACGTCGACTTGATGTGGGCCTGCCCGTGCACGACGTTCTTCTTCTCGCGACGCTTGGTCTTCTTGGCTTTCGGTTTTGCCATGACTACTTCTTTCCGACCTTCTTCTTGCCGGCCACGGTCTTGCGGGGGCCCTTGCGGGTCCTCGCGTTCGTGTGTGTGCGCTGGCCGCGGACGGGGAGGCTCCGACGGTGCCGGATCCCCTGGTACGAGCTGATCTCGATCTTCCGCTTGATGTCCTGCGCGACCTCGCGCCGAAGGTCGCCCTCGACCTTGAACGTCCGGTCGATGAACTCCCGGATGCGGCTGACCTCGTCCTCGGACAGGTCGCGGACCTTCGTGCCACCGTCGATCCCGGTGCCCTGAACGATCTTGAAGGACCGGGTCGGACCGATGCCGTAGATGTAGCGGAGCGCGATGTCCACGCGCTTGTCGCGGGGAAGGTCGACGCCTGCGATACGAGCCACGCCCTGTCCTCTCCTCTTCTCTGTTTGGCTAGCCTTGACGCTGCTTGTGGCGGGGGTTCGTGCAGATCACTCGAATCCGCCCGCGCCGGCGGATGACCTTGCACCGGTCGCAGATCTTCTTCACCGACGGACGGACCTTCATCCCGAACCCACCTCGTTCACTTGTACCGGTATACGATTCGGCCGCGCGACAGGTCGTACGGCGACAGCTCCACCAGCACCCGGTCCCCGGGCAGGATCCGGATGTAGTGCATCCGCATCTTCCCGGAGATGTGCGCCAACACGTTGTGCCCGTTCTCGAGTTGCACCCGGAACATTGCGTTCGGGAGCGGTTCGGTGACCGTTCCCTCGACCTCGATGGCGTCCTTCTTCGGCAAGCTCCGGCTGTTCCTCGTTCCAGGACACGCCGACCCCACCCTCGGGCGAGCCGGAACCGTCTCCGGACGGAGACGGCCTGTCAGTATAGGGGGCGATCCGCGACACCGTCCATGACCAGCGCAAACCCGATGATCGGGTCGGACTTCAGGGGGACCGAGGTCGGGTGGGGCCTAGGCGGGCGGCACGTCCATCGGCGGGACGGGTGCCTCCGGGGCCTCCCCCAGGACGACCACCCGATCCTCGGGCGCGTCTTCGGGCAGGATCGCGTCCAGCTCCAGGAGCGAGATCCGCATGCGATCGCGGATGGCCCGAGCCTGACTGAGCGTCAGCTCGCGGAGAGGCGCCAGCTGCGCCCGGACGCTCTCGGCTTCCTCCCGCGCCTCGCCGAGCAGCAGCTCGACCTGCGCCCGCGCCCGCTCCTCCGCACTTTGCGCGTCCAGGCGCATCCGGGCGGCCTCCGTCCGCGCCTCGGCGACGATGCCGGTCGCGTCGAGCTCCGCCCGCCGACGGAGCCGCTCGACCTCCCGATCGAAGCCGCGAACGAGCTCCAGGACGTGCTCTGACACCCCCTCGAGCGGGTCGTGGTCGACCCCGGGGATGGGGTCGGGCTCCCGCCGGGCCTCGAAGAGCTCACGGCGCGTCTCCGCGAGCTGGATGAGCGCCCCCTCCAGCCGGGATTCGAGCTCCGTGGCGCGCTCCTCCGCCCGGCTCAGGTGCTCGAGGACCTGATCCCGGTTGAAGCCGCGGCGGACGATCTCGAACGGCGGTTCGGTGGGGTCGAGATCCGTCGATCGAGCGAGTTCGGGCTGCTCGTCGGCCATGCTCCCTCATTCCGAGCGAGAACCGGAGGGGTCACCCCCTCCGGTGGCAACGTACTCCGATCGAGCTAGCCCGGGTAGGGACCGAAAGTCGGAATCTCCGGCAAATGCCCGCTCAGCCGCGGGCCGTGAGGACCTCGCAGCCATCCTCGGTCACCGCGATCGTGTGCTCGAAGTGGGCCGAGAGCGAGCCGTCCTCGGTCACGACGGTCCAGTCGTCGGCGAGGACCCGGGTCTCCCACCCACCGACGTTCACCATCGGCTCGACGGCCACGACCAGGCCGGGTTTCAGTCTTACGCCGCGCCCGGGCTCACCGTAGTTGGGGATCTGCGGCTCCTCGTGCATGCTGCGCCCGATCCCGTGGCCGACGTACTCCCGCACCACCGAGAAACCTGCGCCCTCGGCCACCCGCTGCACCGCGGCGCCGATGTCCGAGAGCCGGGCGCCCGGACGGATCTGCGAGATCGCGGCCTCCAGGGCCTCCTCGGTCACCCGCACGAGCTTCTCGGCCTCGGCCGAGGGCGGCTCTCCGACGATCAGGGTCACGGCGGAATCCCCCTGGAAGCCGTCCCAGATGGCGCCGAAGTCGAGGGAGAGGAGGTCGCCCTCGGCGACGACCCGCTTTCGGGAGGGGATCCCGTGGACGATCTCGTTGTTCAGGGAGGTGCAGATCGAGGCGGGAAAGGCCATCCGTCCCGCGGATCCGCCGTAGCCCTTGAACGACGGCGTGGCGCCCTGCTCGAGGATGTACGCCTCGGCCACCGCATCGAGCTCGGCGGTGGTCACACCGGGGCGCACGGCCTCGGTGACCCGCTCGATCGTGCCGGCCACGATCCGGCCGGCCTTTCGCATCCGGTCCACCTCCTCGGGCGACTTGTAGATGATCATCCGAAGTCCTCGGTGAGGTCGGCGATCGCCTCGATCGTCCGGTCCGCGACGACCTCCTCGGCCGCCTCGGAGTCGATGTCGCGCAGGAGCCCTCGCTCCCAGAAGTACAGGACCAGCGGCTTTGTCTCACGGTGGTAGACGTCCAGCCGGCGCAGGATGGTCGCCTCGTCGTCGTCGGTCCGGCTGTGGAGCGCGTAGCCGCACACGTCGCAGACGTCCGCCACCCGCGGTGGCTTGAACTCGAGGTTGTAGCTGCGCTTGCAGTTCGGACAGACCAGCCGCGCCATCAGGCGCTTCACGGCGACCTGGTCGGTGATCTTGAAGTTGAGCACCGCGTGCAGCGGTCTTCCGGCCGCGGCGAGCGCCCGCTCCAGCGCCTGCGCCTGCGGGACCGTGCGCGGGAAGCCGTCGAGGATGAACCCCTCGCGCGCGTCCGGCTGGTCGAGCCGGCCGAGCACCATCTTGGTGGTGATGTCGTCCGGCACGTACTCGCCGTGGTCGACGAACTCCTTCGCGGCAAGCCCGAGTGGCGTCTTCGTCGCGATCTGGTCCCGGAAGATGTCGCCGGTGGCGATGACGGCCAGCCCGTACCGATCGGCCAGCCTCCTCGCCTGCGTCCCCTTCCCCGCACCCGGAGGCCCGAGCAGGATGATTCGCATGGCCGGCCCCTAGCTCAGGAAACCCTCGTAGTGACGCATGAGCAGCTGGGACTCGAGCTGCTTCATGGTCTCGAGCGCGACGCCCACGGTGATCAGCAGCGAGGTGCCCCCGAACGGGAACTGCGACACCGGGAGGAAGAACGCGAAGAAGATCGCCGGCAGGAGCGCGACCGTCGCGAGGAAGATCGACCCCGGCAGGGTGATCCGCGTGAGGACGTAGCTCAGGTAGTCCGCCGTGGGCGGCCCCGGCCGGATCCCGGGGACGAAGCCGCCGTACTTCCGCAGGTTGTCCGCCGTGTCCACCGGGTTGAAGGCGATCGCCGTGTAGAAGTACGCGAAGAAGATCACCAGCATGCCGTACACCGTCATGTAGACGAAGCTCCGCTGGTTGGTGAGGGAGTTGCTCACGAAGTTCGTGAACCACTCCGCGTGGTAGACGCTCGCGAGCAGCGTCGGGAAGTACAGCAGCGAGCTCGCGAAGATGATCGGGATCACGCCGGACTGGTTGACCTTCAGGGGGATGTACGTGCTCCCGCCGGCGGTCATCCGACGGCCCACGACCCGTTTCGCGTACTGGACCGGAATCCGGCGCTGCCCCTGCTCGATGAAGATGACCGCGACGACGATCACCAGCCCGATCAGGATGATCGTGATGAACTTCCCGGTGCCGCCGGACGCCAGGATCGCCCGTCCCTCCTGCGGCAGTCGCGAGATCACGCTCGAGAAGATCAGGATCGACATCCCGTTGCCGATGCCCCGCTGCGTGATCAGCTCGCCCATCCACATGATCATCGCCGTGCCGGCGGTCATCACCAGGACGATGAGCGCGATGTTCGCGGCGGTGAACTCGCCCGGGGGGAAGATGTCGATGCCCAGGCCGCTCGTCGCGTTCGGGTTGTGGAACAGGAACACGAGCCCGGTGGACTGCAGCAGTGCGAGGACCACCGTCACGTAGCGCGTCCACTGGTTGATCTTCTTCGTCCCCTGCTCGCCCTGCTTCTGCCACTGCTCGAGCTTGGGGATCACGACGGTCAGCAGCTGCATGATGATGGACGCCGTGATGTAGGGCATGATCCCGAGCCCGAACACCGCCATCCGCGTGAGCGCACCGCCGGAGAACAGGTCGATGAAGGAGAGGAACCCCGTCGCCCCTTGCTTCTCCAGCTGGTCTTGCAGGATGTTGATGTCCACGACCGGCACCGGCACGTGCGAGCCGAGCCGGTACACGGCGATGATGGCCAGCGTGAAGAAGATCTTGTTCCGGAGATCCGGGACCTTGAACGAGTTGACGAAGGCGCGGAGCACGAGGGCCCTATCCTACCTCTGCTCGCCGATCACCTCGGCCGTGCCGCCGGCCTGCTCGATCTTGGCGCGCGCGGCCTCCGAGAACGCGTGCGCGCGAACCGTCAGCGCCGTGGCGAGCTCGCCCCTGGCGAGGATCTTCACGGGCCGGCCCTTGCGGACCAGGCCGTGCTCGTACAGCGCGGCGGGGTCCACCTCGCCCTTGTCGAACACCTTCGCGAGCGTCTCGACGTTCACGACCGCGAACTCGACGCGGTTGGGGTTCGTGAAGCCCTTCAGCTTGGGCACGCGGCGCTGGAGCGGCATCTGGCCCCCCTCGAAGCCAAGCTTCGGGTTGTGCTTGGCGAGGTAGCCCTTCGTTCCCCGGCCGGCCGTCTTCCCGCGCACCCCGGCGCGCCCGCGGCCGACGCGCTTGCGATCCTTCTTGGCGCCCTCGGCGGGCTTGAGGTGATGCAGCTTCACGATTCGACCTCCTCAACCTTCACGAGGTGGCGCACCTTCGCGATCATGCCCCGGATCTCCGGACGATCGTCTTTGTCGACCGAGTCGTTGATCCGGTGCAACCCCAGCCGACGGACCGTGTCCTTCTGATCCTTGGGCCGGTCGATGACGCTACGGACCTGCGTGACCCTGAGGCGGCTCACCGTCGGCCGCCTCTCGGACCGCTGGGAGCGGGACCGTGCGGCGACGCCTCGGCCTGGTCGCCGTAGACCTCCTCGAGCTTGGCCGCCCGCGTCGCCTGGAGACGATCCTGCGCGGCGGAGACCGCCTCGAGCATCGGCCTCGGGGCGACCTGGTGGAGCTCGCGGCCTCGCAGGCGGGCCACCTCCTCGGGTCGCTTCAGGCTCTTCAGCCCGGCCATCGCCGCCTTCACGATGTTGATGGAGTTGGAGGAGCCGAGCGACTTCGACAGGATGTCCTTGATCCCGGCGCACTCGACCAGGGCGCGAACCGCCCCGCCGGCGATGACGCCCGTCCCCGGCGCCGCCGGCTTCAGCATCACGACCCCCGCCCCGTCCTCACCCATCACCTGGTGCGGGATCGTGGTCCCCATCATCGGCACCTCGAACATCTTCCGCTTGGCCTCCTCGACGCCCTTTTGGATCGCGGCGGGCACCTCCTTGGCCTTGCCGTAGCCGAGCCCGACCCGGCCCGCCCCGTCGCCGACGACGACGAGCGCGGCGAACGAGAAGCGGCGGCCACCCTTCACGACCTTGGCCACCCGGTTGATCGAGATGACCCGCTCCTCGTAGATGCTCTTCTCGCCTTGCGTGTCGTATCGACGCATCAGATCTGCAGTCCCTTCTCCCTCGCGCCCTCGGCGAGCGCGGCGACGCGCCCGTGGAAGAGCCTGCCGCCCCGATCGAACACCGCCCGATCGATCCCCGCCGCCTTGGCACGGTCGGCGATCAGCGCCCCGACGGCCTTGGCGGCGTCGGTCTTGCCGTCCCCGCCGGCCTTCACCTCGCGATCGGAGGCCGAGGCGAGGGTACGGGCGGCCATGTCGTCGATCAGCTGCACGTAGATGTGGCGGTTCGAGCGATACACGGCCAGGCGCGGACGCTCCGCCGTTCCCGCGATCTTCCGGCGGACCCGGGCGTGGCGGCGCACGCGCGCCTCGCGCTTGACCTTGGCGCCCGTCACGCGGCACCGCTCTTCGCGGCCTTGCCGGCCTTCTTGCGGACGTGCTCGTTCTCGTACCGGATGCCCTTTCCCTTGTACGGCTCGGGCTTGCGGATCTTGCGAATGTTGGCGGCCACCTCGCCGACCTGCTGCTTGTCGTTGCCGCGCACCACGATCGAGGTCGCGCTCGGCGTCTCGAACTCGATCCCCGCGGGCGCGGGAACCACCACCGGGTGCGAGTAGCCGACCTGCACCTCGAGGTCCTCGCCCTTCATGGCGGCCCGGTAGCCGACGCCGACGATCGCCAGGCGCTTCTCGTAGCCCTTCGTCACGCCCTCGACCATGTTCGCGATGAGCGTTCGCGTGAGGCCGTGCAGGCTCCGGTGGACTCCCTCGTCGCTCGGCCGCTCGACCCGGATGGCGGCGTCGTCGCGGACGACCCGCATCTCGGGGTGCACGCGCTGGCTCAAGGTGCCCCGAGGCCCCTTGACGGTGACCACGTCGTCGTCGCCGATCTCGACGTCGACGCCGCCGGGAATCTCGATTGGCTGCCTGCCGATCCTGCTCATCGCTCGTTCTTCCCTCGGTCGCTCACCACACGTACGCCAGGATCTCGCCGCCGATGCCCTTCTGGGAGGCGTCGCGATCCGTCATGACGCCCTGCGACGTGGACACGATCGCGATCCCCAGCCCGCCCAGGACCCGCGGAAGGCCGCCTCGCCCCTCGTAGATCCGGCGGCCGGGCTTGCTCACGCGCTTCAGCCCGGTGATCGTGCGCTCACGCTTCGGTCCGTACTTCAGGGTCACCCGGAAGACGCGTTCGATCCCCTCGCCCTCGGCCTCGTGCGCGGCGATGAAGCCCTCCTTCTGGAGGATCCTCAGCAGCGCCTCGTTCATCTTGGACACCGGCACCAACAGGTCGTCCTTGAACGCGATGTTCGCGTTCCGGATCCGCGTGAGGAGGTCGCCGATCGGGTCGTTGACGTTGGTCGCCAGCTTCACCATGACGCCTTGGTCACCCCCGGGAGCTCACCCGCGTGCGCCAGCTCGCGGAAGCAGACCCGGCACAGCATGAACTTGCGGTACACCGCCCGCGAACGCCCGCACCGGGCGCAGCGCGTGTACTCGCGCACCTTGAACTTGCCCTGCCGCTTCTGCTTGTTGACCAGCGTCTTCTTCGCCATCGGCCCGTCTCCGTCAGGACGCGGCCGCCGCCACGACCGGGATCCCCTCGAAGGGGAACCCCAGCGCGACGAGCAGCGCCCGACCTTCCTCGTCGTTCCTCGCGGACGTCACGACCGTGATGTCCATGCCCCGGACCTTGACCACCTTGTCGTAGTCGATCTCCGGGAAGATCAGCTGCTCGGTCAGCCCGAGCGTGTAGTTGCCGTGGCCGTCGAAGGCGCCCGGGTTCAGCCCGCGGAAGTCGCGGATCCGGGGGATCGCGATCGAGACGAGCCGATCGATGAACTCCCACATCCGGTCGCCCCGCAGGGTGACCTTGGCCCCGATGGCCATGCCCTCGCGCAACTTGAACCCGGCGATGGACTTCCGGGCCTTGGTGATCACGGGCTTCTGCCCGGTGATGGTCGTGAGGTCCAAGACCGCGGCCTCCAGCATACGACCGTCCTTGAGCGCGTCACCCACGCCCATGTTCAGCACGACCCGGTCCAGGCGCGGGACCTGCATCGGGTTGGTCAGGCCCAGCTCATCCTGCAGTCGCGGCACGACCTGCTCGCGGAATCGCACCTTCAGCCGAGGCACGTAGCGTTGCTCGCTCACAGGTCCTCACCGCACTTCCGGCAGATCCGCACCTTCGTGCCGTCCCGCTCGATCCGGTGGCCGACGCGCGTTGGCCTCCCGCAGGCCCGACAGACGATCTGGACATTCGAGATGTCGATGAACATCTCGGTGTCGATGATGCCGCCCTGCTGGAGCTGCGACCCGCTCGCCGAGCGCTTGCCGCTGGTCCGCTGGTGCTTCTTCGCCATCGCGGCGCCCTCCACCAGCACGCGACCCTCGCTCGGGAGCACCCGGATCACCCGGCCCGTGTGGCCGCGGCTCTTGCCGTTCATCACCTGGACGTTGTCGTCCTTCTTGATGTTCACCCCCGGCATCTACAGCACCTCCGGGGCGAGCGAGATGATCTTCATGAACCGCTTCTCCCGCAGCTCGCGCGCGACGGGCCCGAAGATGCGGGTACCCCGCGGGTTTCGCTGCTCGTTGATCAGCACGACGGCGTTGTCGTCGAACTTGATGTAGGAACCATCCGGTCGGCGACGCTCCTTCGCGGTGCGGACGACGACGGCCCGCACGACCTCGCCTTTCTTGACGCCGCCGCCGGGGAGGGCGTCCTTGACCGAGCCGACGATCACGTCGCCGACTCGGGCGTACCGCTTGTGACTGCCGCCGAGCACGCGGATGCACAGGACCTCCTTGGCCCCCGTGTTGTCCGCCACCTTGCAGCGAGTCTCCTGCTGGATCACCGGTTCCCCTTACTTCGCCCGTTCGACGATCTCGACGACGCGCCAGCGCTTCGTCTTGGACAGCGGGCGGGTCTCCATCACGCGCACCGTGTCGCCCACGTGCGCATCGTTGCTCTCGTCGTGCGCGGCGAGCTTGGTCGAACGCGCCACCGTCTTCTTGTAGAGCGGGTGCCGAACCTTGCGATCGATCCGGATCAGCACGGTCTGGTCCATCTTGTCGGACACGACCACCCCCGTCCGGACCTTCCGCCGGCCACGCTCCGTCGTCGGCGCCTGTCCCTGCTCGCTCACCGCTCCTCCTCCTTGCGAAAGCGACGTCGCTTGGCGACGACGCCTTCGGGGGCGACACGTTCGCTCTCGGTTCCCTCGGGCTCTCCTTGGTCGACGTCCGCTTCGCCGCTCGGGCCTGCCGGTCGCTGCCCGGACGCGCTCGGGGCCTCCGCGATCGCGAGCTCGAGCTCCCGCTCGCGCAGGATCGTCAGGATGCGAGCGACGTCGTGGCGGACGTCCTTGATCCGCATCGGGTTGTCGAGCTGGCCCGTGGCGAGCTGGAACCGCAGGTTGAACAGCTCCTCCTTCGAGGACTCGAGCCGGTCGACGAGGTCCTCGTCGCCGAGGTCGCGGAACTCGCGCACCTTGGCCACTACTCCCCACCTCCCGCTCTCGTGATGAACTTCGACTTGATCGGCAGCTTGTGCGCCGCGCGGCTCATGGCCTCGCGCGCGAGACCCTCGGGGACGCCCGAGAGCTCGAACATCACCCGGCCGGGTTTCACGACCGCGACCCAGCCCTCCGGGTTGCCCTTGCCCGAGCCCATCCTGGTCTCGGCCGGCTTCTTCGTGTAGGGCTTGTCCGGGAAGATGTTGATCCACACCTTCCCGCCGCGGCGGATGTGGCGGGTGATCGCCACTCGAGCCGACTCGATCTGGCGGTTCGTGATCCACGCCGCCTCGAGCGCGACGAGCCCGAAGTCACCGAAGTGCACCTCCGTGCCGCCCTTGGCCCGACCACGGCGCCGGCCGCGATGCACCTTGCGGTGCTTCACCTTCTTGGGCGCGAGCATCAGGCCTGGGCCTCCCCGTCGGTCGTCGCCTCGGTCGTGCCCTCGTCGGTCGCCTCCGCCACGGCCGGCGATTCGGCGGCCGGCTCGGGGACCGACTCCTCGCTCGAAGGCTCGGCCGGCGCCTCTGCGGCGGGGGCCTCGGGCTCGGCGACCTCGGCCGCCTCGCGCTCGTCGGTGATCAACGCTCCCGTCGACGCCCCTCCGCCGCTGGAGACCTGTGCGAGGGCACGCGCCCGCAGGCGCTCGGTCTCCTGCTCGGCCTGGGGGATCTCGTCGCCGTGATACACCCAGACCTTCACGCCGATCTGGCCGAACGTCGTCTTCGCCTCGGCGGTGCCGAAGTCGATCTTCGCGCGCAGCGTGTGGAGGGGGACCCGGCCTTCGCGATACCACTCGCGGCGCGACATCTCCGTGCCGCCCAGGCGTCCTCCGCACTGCACGCGGACGCCGAGCGCGCCCGAGCGCATCGCGGTCTGGACCGCTCGGCGCATGGCGCGGCGGAAGCTCACGCGACCCGCGAGCTGCTCGGCAACGCCCTGGGCGAGGAGCGTGGCATCGGTCTCCGGGCGCGCCTCCGAGGCGGCCGAGTTCATGTCCTCGACCTTCACGTCCACGCGCTTCTTCGTGACCCGCTCGATGTCCTTGCGGATCCGGTCGACCTCCGCGCCCTTGCGCCCGATCACGATGCCGGGACGGGCCGTGCGGATGTACACCCAGACCTGATCGCCCTTGCGCTCGATGTCGATGCTCGAGATGCCGGCGCGCGCGAGCCGGGAGCGGATGTGCTTGCGAATCCACACGTCCTCGTGGAGCTGGGACGCGTAGTCGCGCCTGGCATACCAGTTTGACTTCCAGGGGTAGATGACCCCGAGCCGGAACCCGTACGGGTTGACCTTGTGACCCACTACTCGTCCTCTCCGAGCGACCGAACGACCAACGTGATGTGCGAGGTGCGCTTCAGGATCTTCGTCGCGCGCCCGTAGGCTCGCGGCCGCCAGCGCTTCATCGTCGGGCCCTCGTCGACCCACGCCCGCTCCACGACGAGGTTCTGCGGCGCCACGCCCGGCAGCTGTTCGGCGTTGGCGACGGCCGAGTTCAGCGCCTTCTCGACCGTCTTCGCGGCGCCGAGCGTCGAGAACCGCAGGATCCGGCGGGCCTCGTCGACCTGCCGGCCGCGAATGAGCTCGATCGCTCGCCGAGCCTTCTGTGGCGTGATCCGCACGTACCGAACCGTGGCTTTGGCTTCCATCTGTCCGTTGACGATCCTTCCTAGCGCACCGTGCTCGAGCGTTCCGCTCGCGCGTGCGAGCGGAACGTCCGCGTCGGCGCGAACTCGCCCAACTTGTGTCCGACCATCGACTCCGAGACGTAGACGGGAACATGCTTGCGCCCGTCGTGGACGGCGATCGTGTGACCGACCATGTCGGGCACGATCGTCGAGCGGCGTGACCAGGTCCGGATGACCTTCTTGTCGCCCCTGCGGTTCATCTCGACGACCTTGACCATGAGGTGCTCGTCGACGAACGGCCCCTTCTTGATGCTTCGCGGCATCGGCTAGCCACGCCCCTTCCCGCGGCGGCGAACGATGAGCTTGTTCGACGCCTTGTTCTTGTTTCTCGTCCGACCTTCCTTCTTGCCCCACGGGCTCGTCGGATGACGGCCGCCCGAGCTCTTGCCCTCGCCGCCGCCCAGGGGATGGTCGACCGGGTTCATCGCCACCCCGCGCACGGACGGCCGCTTCCGCATCCATCGGCTGCGGCCCGCCTTGCCGAGCTGCACCAGCTCGTGCTCGGCGTTGCCGACCTCGCCGACCGTTGCCTTGCAGGCGGCGAGAACCAACCTGGTCTCGCCCGAGGGCAGCCTCAGGGTCGCGTATCGGCCTTCCTTGGCCATGACCTGGATCCTCGCCCCCGCGGAGCGCGCCATGCGGGCCCCCGCGCCGGGCTGCAGCTCCACGGCGTGAACGGTGGTGCCGACCGGGATGTTGCGGAGCGGCAGGGCGTTGCCCGGGCGGATGTCCGCGCCCTCGCCCGACAGGAGCCGGTCGCCCACCGACAGGCCGCTCGGCGCGAGGATGTACCGCTTCTCCCCGTCCACGTAGTGGAGAAGCGCGATGCGCGCCGTTCGGTTGGGGTCGTACTCGATGTGGGCGACCTTGGCCGGGACGCCGTCCTTGTTGCGCTTGAAGTCGATCCGCCGGTAGCGCCGCTTGTTGCCGCCGCCCTGGTGCCGCGTGGTGATTCGGCCGGACGCGTTGCGGCCGGCGCGGTTGCGCCCCTTGTCGAGCAGCGACTTCTCCGGCGTGCCGCGCGTGATCTCGTCGAACGACGAGACGCTTCCGCCGCGTCGGCCCGGCGTCGTCGGCTTGTACTTCCGAACGGCCATGTCCCTACTTCCCGGTCTCGAAGATCTCGATGGCGTCGCCCTCGGCAAGGGTGACGATTGCGCGCTTCTCGTCGGCGCGCTTGCCCTGCGTGAAGCGGCGGCGCTTCACCTTCCCCTTGCGGTTCAGGGTGCGCACGGAGGTCACCCGGACGTCCCAGATCCGCTGGATCGCCTCCTTGATCTCCGTCTTGTTCGCCCGCTTGTCGACGAGGAACGTGTACGTGTTCAGGTCCAGCCCGGCGTAGGACTTCTCGCTCACCACCGGGCGGATGATGACGTCGCGAGCCGTCTTCACGCGTCCTCACCCCCCGTCTTCGCCACGCCGGCCGAGGCTCCCTCGACGACGTCGAGCGCATCCTGGGTGAGGACGACCCGGTCGGCGGCGATGATCTCGTAGACGCCGAGACTCTTGGCGTAGGCGATCCGAACGCCCTCGAGGTTGCGGAAGCTCTTCTCGACGGCTCCCGTCTCGCTCGGCGCCGGCAGGACCAACAGCACCTTGCCGTCCAGCTCGAGCGCGTCGAGCACCTCGGCGGCCCGCTTGGTCTTCGGCTCCTCGAACGACAGCTCCTCCAGGACCACCAGCTTGTGACTCTGGAGCGCGTCCGTGAGCGCCGCGCGCAGCGCGCCCTTCTTCATCTTCTTGTTGACGCGCATGTCGTGATCGCGGGGGTGCGGGCCGTGCACGACGCCGCCGCCGGCCCACTGCGGGGCCCGGTTGGACCCCTGGCGCGCTCGACCGGTGCCCTTCTGTCGCCAGGGCTTCTTGCCTCCGCCGGAGACGTCGCCGCGGGTCTTCGTCGAGTGCGTGCCGCGGCGGAGCGACGCCATGCCGGCCACCACGACCTGATGCATCAGCGGGACGCTGACCCTGACCTCGAACACCTCGGCGGAAAGATCGCGCGTGGCGACCTTCTTGCCGGCGGCGGAGAGGACGTCGACCTTCGGCATCAGCGACCGCCCTTGGCCGGGGCCTTCACGGCCGAGCGAACCATCACCAGCGCCCCGTCCGGTCCGGGCACGGCGCCCTTCAGCAGCAGGAGATTGCGTTCGGGGTCGGCCTGCACGACCTCGAGGTTGAGCACGGTCACGCGCTCGTTGCCCATCTGGCCGGCCATCCGCATGCCCTTGAACACACGTGACGGGGTCGCACACGCGCCGATCGCGCCGGGCGAGCGGTGCTTGCGCTCCGTGCCGTGGCTGCTCGACAGGCCGCTAAAGCCGTGCCGCTTCATCACGCCCGAGAACCCCTTGCCCTTGGAGACGCCGACCACATCGGCTCGATCGCCCACGGCGAACACGTCCGCCTTGATCTCCTGGCCGAGCGCGTACCGGTCGGCGTCGTCGGTGCGAATCTCCACGACGTAGCGACCGGGCTCGGTTCCGGCCCGGTCGAAGTGTCCGCGCATCGGCTTGGTCACCGAGGCCGCTCGGGTCTGTCCGAACGCGAGCTGCACGGCCCGGTAGCCGTCCTTCTTCTCGGTCTTGACCTGCGCGACGACGCAGGGTCCCGCCTGGATGACGGTGACCGGCACGGCGCGCGTGTCGTCGAAGATCTGGGTCATGCCCAGCTTCGTCCCGAGGATCCCCTTGATCTCAGCCATCTCGTCCTCTTGGCGCTCCTACAGCTTGATCTCGATGTCGACGCCCGCCGACAGGTTCAGGCGCTGGAGCTCCTGGACCGTCTTCGACGTGGCGTCGACGATGTCGATGAGGCGCTTGTGCGTGAGCATCTGGAAGTGCTCGCGGCTGTCCTTGTACTTGTGCGGCGAGCGGATCACCGTGTAGATCGACCGCTCGGTCGGCAGCGGCACCGGCCCGACCACCTTGGCCCCGGTTCGCGTCACGTGCTCGACGATCTCGCGAGCCGCGACGTCCAGCATCCGGTGGTCGTACGCCCGAAGCTTGATGCGGATTCTCGGTCCGGCCACTGCGCTGTGTCCTTCTCTCTTCTCTCGTCGCTACTTGAGGATCTTGGTGACCCGGCCGGCGCCCACGGTGCGGCCGCCCTCGCGGATCGCGAAGCGCAGGCCCTCCTCCATGGCGATCGGGGCGATCAGGCTCACGGTCATCTCGACGTTGTCTCCGGGCATCACCATCTCGACGCCCTCGGGGAGGGTGGCGGAGCCTGTGACGTCGGTCGTGCGGAAGTAGAACTGGGGACGGTAGCCGTTGAAGAACGGCGTATGGCGCCCGCCCTCCTCCTTGGAGAGCACGTAGACCTGGGCGGTGAAGTCGGTGTGCGGAGTGATCGTGCCGGGCTTGGCGAGCACCTGTCCGCGCTCGACCTGCTCCTTGTCGATGCCGCGAAGAAGGACCCCCACGTTGTCGCCGGCTCGGATCTCGTCGAGCAGCTTGCGGAACATCTCCAGGTCGGTCGCGACCGTCTTCTTCGTGTCGTGGATCCCCACGATCTCGACCTCGGACATCTTCGCGAGCGTCCCTCGCTCGACCCGACCCGTGACGACCGTGCCGCGTCCGGTGATCGAGAACACGTCCTCGATGCTCATCAGGAACGGCTTGTCGACGTCGCGGACGGGCTCGGGGATGTAGGAGTCGCAGGCGGCGAGCAGCTCCTCGATCTTGGCGATCCAGGCCGCGTCGCCCTCGAGCGCCTTCAGCGCCGAGACCTGGATGACCGGGACGTCGTCGCCCGGGAACTCGTAGGAGGACAGGAGCTCGCGGACCTCGAGCTCGACGAGATCGAGCAGCTCGGGGTCGTCGACCATGTCGCACTTGTTGAGCGCGACCACGATGTACGGGACGCCCACCTGGCGGGCGAGCAGTACGTGCTCACGCGTCTGGGGCATCGGGCCGTCGGCCGCGCTCACGACCAGGATCGCCCCGTCCATCTGGGCGGCGCCCGTGATCATGTTCTTGATGTAGTCGGCGTGGCCGGGACAGTCGACGTGGGCGTAGTGGCGGGCCTCGGTCTGGTACTCGACGTGGGCGATCGCGATGGTGATGCCTCGCTCGCGCTCTTCCGGCGCCTTGTCGATCTGGTCGAACGGCGTGAAGTCGGCCAGGCCCTTTTCGGCCTGGACCTTCGTGATCGCCGCCGTGAGCGTGGTCTTGCCATGGTCGATGTGACCGATGGTGCCGATGTTCACGTGCGGCTTGTTCCGCTCGAACTTCTGCTTCGCCATCTGTTCCCTCTCCCTCCGCCCTACTCGCCCCGGACCCGAGCCACGATCTCCTTGGAGATGTTGGCGGGCACCTCGGCGTACGCCTCGAGCTGCATCGGGGTGTGGGCCGCGCGGCCCTGGGTCCGCGAGCGTAGGTCCGTCGCGTAGCCGAACAGCTCGGCCAGCGGGACGAGCACCCGGATCGCCTTCTGGCCGCTCCGCTCGTCGATCCGCTCGATCCGCCCTCGGCGGGCGGTGACGTCGCCCATGACGTCGCCCATGAAGTCCTCCGGCGTGACGACCTCGAACTCCATGACCGGCTCCAGGAGCACCGGGTCCGCCTTGCGGGCGGCGTCCTTCAGCGCCATCGAGCCGGCGATCTTGAACGCCATCTCGCTGGAGTCGACCTCGTGGAACGAGCCGTCGACGAGCGTGGCGCGGACGTCCACGAGCGGGTACCCGGCGAGCACGCCCGACTCCATGGCCTCCTGGATCCCCTGGTCGACCGAAGGGATGTACTCGCGGGGGATGGCGCCGCCGGTGATCTTGTTGATGAACTCGTAGCCGCCGCCCTGTCCCGTCGGCTCGAGATCGAGGGAGACGTCGGCGAACTGGCCGTGGCCGCCGGTCTGGCGGATGAACCGCGTCCGGACCTTGTGAACGGGCTTGCGGATGGTCTCGCGATAGGCCACCTGCGGCTTGCCGACGTTGGCGTCCACGCCGAACTCGCGCCGCAACCGGTCCACGATGATGTCGAGATGGAGCTCGCCCATCCCCGAGATGACGGTCTGACCGGTCTCGTCGTCGTACTTCACCACGAAGGTGGGGTCCTCGTCGGCGAGCTTCCCGAGGCCGGTGCCGAGCTTGTCCTGGTCGGCCTTGGTCTTTGGCTCCACCGCGACCGAGATCACCGGCGTCGGGAAGCTGATCGACTCCAGGATGATCGGGTTGGCCGGCTCCGCGAGCGTGTCGCCGGTGATCGAGTGCTTGAGCCCGACCACGGCCACGATGTCGCCCGTGAACGCCGCCTCCATGTCCTCCCGGTGGTTCGCGTGCATCTGGAGGATGCGCGCGACGCGCTCCTTCCGGTCCTTCGTCGTGTTCTCGACGTGGGAGCCGGCCCGCAGGACGCCCGAGTAGACGCGCACGTACGTGAGCCGGCCGACGAAGGAGTCGCTCATGATCTTGAAGACGAGGCCACTGAAGGGCTCGCTGTCGTCGGCCTGGCGTTCGGCGTGCTCCCCGTTCGGAAGATGGCCCTGTACGGGCGGCACGTCCGACGGCGCCGGGAGGAAGCCGACGACGGCGTCGAGCAGCGGCTGGATCGCCTTGTTCTTGAAGGCCGAGCCACACAGCACGGGCACGCCCTTGCCGGCCAGCGTCGCGCGGCGGATCGCCCGCCGGAGCTCGTCGACGGTCGGCTCGTCCTCGTGGACGAACTTCTCCATCAGCGACTCGTCGTGGTCGGCGAGCTTCTCGAACAGGTCGTGGTGAGCCCTGTTCGCCGTCTCTCGGAGATCGGCGGGGATCTCGGTGGTCTCCCACTCCTCCCCCATCTCCGAGACCCAGTGCAGGGCCTTCATCTCCACGAGGTCGATCACGCCTTGGAAGTCGGACTCGACGCCCCAGGGCAGTTGCAACACCAATGGGTTCGCGCGCAGGCGGTCAACCATCATGTCGACCGTGCGGCCGAAGTCGGCACCGGTGCGATCCATCTTGTTCACGAAGCAGATGCGCGGGACGTCGTATCGGTCGGCCTGCCGCCAGACGGTCTCGGTCTGGGGCTCCACGCCGGCCACGGCGTCGAACACCGCCACCGCGCCGTCGAGGACCCGGAGCGATCGCTCGACCTCGACCGTGAAGTCGACGTGTCCGGGCGTGTCGATGATGTTGATCCAGTGGTCCTTCCAGACGCACGTCGTGGCCGCGGAGGTGATCGTGATGCCGCGCTCGCGCTCCTGGACCATCCAGTCCATCTGCGCGGTTCCCTCGTGGACCTCGCCGAGCTTGTAGGCCTTGCCGGTGTAGTAGAGGATCCGCTCGGTCGTGGTGGTCTTGCCCGCGTCGATGTGGGCCATGATCCCGATGTTCCGGGTCCTGGCCAGCGGGTACTCGCGGATGACCAGGCCCTTGCCGGACCCGGACCGTCCCTCCACCTTCTCGACCGTCTCTGCCACGTCGACCCTCTCCGCGGGGACCGCCATCTCAGCGCCCCCCGTGCTGACCAAGCGCCGGACCCCCGGTCCGACGCCGGCAAGAGTGGTGCTCGTCGATCACCATCGATAGTGCGCGAACGCCTTGTTCGCCTCCGCCATCTTGTGCATGTCCTCGCGTCGTTTCACCGAGACGCCCTGGCCGTTGGAGGCGTCCATGATCTCGCCCACCAGCCGCTCGGCCATCGAGTGCTCCTTGCGCGACCGCGAGTTGTTCACGAGCCACCGCAGGGCCAGCGTCGTGCCGCGCGACGGGCGGACCTCGACGGGGACCTGGTAGTTGGCGCCGCCGACCCGGCGCGAGCGCACCTCGAGCATCGGCCGCACGTTCTCGACGGCCTTCTTCAGCGTGATCACCGGGTCGTTCGCGGTCCGCTCGCTGATGACCTCGAGCGCCTTGTAGACCGTGCGCTCCGCCAGGGTCTTCTTGCCGTCGAGCAGCACCTTGTTGATCAGCTGCGTGACCAGGATGTTCTGGTAGACGGGGTCGGGCTGGATCTCGCGCCGTACGGCAGGGCCCTTGCGCGGCATCGTCAGTCCCCACTCTTCTTCGTGCCGTACCGGGACCGGGCCTTCTTTCGATCCTTCACGCCGGCGGTGTCCAGCGTGCCGCGGATGATCTTGTACCGGACGCCCGGCAGGTCACGGACGCGCCCGGCGCGCACCAACACGATCGAGTGCTCCTGGAGGTTGTGGCCCACGCCGGGGATGTACGCCGTGACCTCGATCTGGGAGGTCAGGCGAACGCGAGCGACCTTGCGCAGCGCGGAGTTCGGCTTCTTGGGGGTGGTCGTGTAGACGCGCGTGCAGACGCCCCGTCGCTGCGGGGAGCCCTTCAGGGCCGGAGCCTTCGTCTTGTCCTTCGGCCGCTTCCGGCCGTTCCGGACGAGTTGCTGGATGGTGGGCATGGTCCTCTCGTCTGCACTCTTGACTTGTCAACGGAACCGGTGGCCCGGACATCGATGAAGCCGGACCGCGGGCCCGGCTTCCAGGTGGAACCGCTCTGGGCGCAGGTTGACCCTCGGACGTCCCCCTGGAAGCGCTCGATTGTCGGACCCGCCCGCCGAGCCCGACGCGACTGATGAGGCTACTAGGCACGAAGCGTGCGTGTCAACGACGGCCCCTCAGTCGTGCCTGTGTCCGCCGGTGCCCGCTGCTAGGGTCCCACCGTGCCCGGCGAGCTTGACCTCCCGACCTTGTTGACTGCGGCCGAGGAGGCGGCCCGCCGGGGTGGTCGGGTCGTGCTCGAGGGCGCGGCCGCGCCCCGGGCCGAGCACAAGGGCCCCGGCGACTACGTCACCGCGATCGATCGCGAGAGCGAGCGCGTGATCTCCGAGATGCTCGCACGCGCAACGCCGGACGTGGCGGTCGTGGGTGAGGAGGGCGGAGGCGCGCCGGGAGACCGATGGTGGGCGGTCGACCCGCTCGATGGCACCACGAACTTCCTCCACCGGTTCCCGGCGGTCGGCGTCTCCATCGCCCTGATCGATCACGGACGACCCGTCGTCGGCGTCGTGCACGCGCCCTTCCTCGGTGAGACCTTCGTCGGAGCCCGCGGCCTCGGCGCACGTCGCCTCCTGGGCGACGGCTCCGAGGAAGCGCTCCGGGTCTCCGACCGTCCGATCGGGCGGGCCGTGGTCGGAACCGGTTTCCCCTTCCGGCGCAAGGATCTCCTCCCGAGATACCTCTCCACGATGAAGCGAGCGCTCGAGCGGTTCGAGGATCTTCGGCGCCCGGGTGCCGCCGCACTCGACCTCGCGTGGGTCGCGGCCGGCGTGTTCGAAGGCTTCTTCGAGCTGGCGTTGAACGCCTGGGACGTGGCGGCGGGCGCACTCCTGATCGAGGAGTCCGGCGGCGTCGTCACCGACTGGCAGGGCGGCCTCGGGTATCTGTCGGGCGACATCCTCGCGGGATCGCCCGCCGTCCACGCGGCGCTGCTCGAGCTTGCGGTGCCGTGAGGTCGCGTCGCGGCCCGCGTGGCGATCTTCGAACCTGGGCCGAGAAGCTGTACGAGCGCCACGGAGCGGCGATCGCGGTGCTGCTCGGGCATCGGACCGCTCCCGCGATCCGGATCGAGGTCGTCGACGACGGTTCGTGGGCTGCCTGGACGAACGGCCGAACGGTCACCCTGAACGCGCGGTGGTTCGCCGAGCATCCGGACGACGTCGGTGGGTGCCTGCACGAGTTCGCCCACGCGATCATGCAGGCTCCGGCTAGCGACGGGACCTTCTGGCTGATCGAGGGGATCGCCGACTACGTTCGGGACGTGCTCGGGTTCGACGCCCCGTGGACCATCGCGCATCACCAGCCGGGCCGGGCGACGGCCGGCTACCAGACCACCGCCCACTTCCTGTTGTGGCTCGAGCGGCGAGCTCCGGGAGTGGTGACGGAGGTGGCTCGTCGCCTGACCGTCGGTGGCTACGACGACTCCGCCTTCGTCGAACTTACCGGCTCCCCGCTGGGCGAGCTCGTCGAAACCTACGAGGCCGAGCACCGCTGACGAAGCGCTCGGCCGCACGAGAGGCGGGCGGCCAATGGCCGCCCGTCACCCGGTTGGTGCCGTGTCGCGGAGGTCCTACTCCTCCGGTGCGTACGAGCCGCCGAGCATGCGCTCGGCCTCCTCGCGGGTGATGCCCGCGAGGACCGGCTCGCCGGGCTCGCCCGTCTCGACCGCCGCCTCCGCGAGCTCGCGCTGGCGAGCCAGCCAGTACTCGGGGATCGCCTCGGGCTTGACCCTCGGCAGGACGTTTCGATAGCGACCCATGCCCGTACCGGCGGGGATCAGCTTGCCGATGATCACGTTCTCCTTCAGTCCCAGGAGGCTGTCGGACTTCCCGGCGATGGCCGCCTCGGTCAGCACCCGGGTCGTCTCCTGGAAGGACGCCGCCGACAGCCACGAGTCCGTGGCCAGCGACGCCTTCGTGATCCCGAGCAGCTGCGGTCGGGCGGTGGCCGGCTGCGAGCCGTTCTCGACGATCTCGCGGTTCTGCGCCTCGAAGCGCCGCCGATCGATCAGGTCGCCGGGGAGGAAGTCGGTCTCACCCGGCTCGATGATCTGCACCTTCCGGAGCATCTGTCGGACGATCAGCTCGATGTGCTTGTCGTGGATCGTCACGCCCTGGCTCCGGTACACCTGCTGGACCTCCTCCACCAGGTGGTGCTGGAGCGCCTGGACGCCCTCGATCCGCAGCTTCTCGTGGGGGTTGACCGAGCCCTCGGTGAGCTGCTGGCCGACGTCCACGGCGTCGCCGTCGCCCACGAGGAGCCTGGCTCGGAACCCGACCTTGTACTGCACCTGTTCGCCGTCCTCGGACGTGACCGTCAGGCGGCGCTCCTTCTTCTCCTCGTCGTCCTCGATCTGGACGGTGCCGGGCAGCTCGGTGATGAGCGCCTCGCCCTTGGGGCGACGCGCTTCGAAGAGCTCCACGACGCGCGGCAGGCCGTGCGTGATGTCCTCACCGGCCACGCCGCCGGTGTGGAACGTCCGCATCGTGAGCTGGGTTCCCGGCTCTCCGATCGACTGGGCCGCAACGATTCCGACCGACTCGCCGATGTCGACGAGGCGACCGCTGGCGAGCGACCAGCCGTAGCAGAGACGGCACACGCCGTACTCGGCCTCACAGGTCGTCGCCGACCGAACCCGGATCACGTCCACGCCGGACTCGACGAGACGCTCGCCGAGCGCGTCGTCGATCTCGTCGCCCTTGGACGCCACCTTCTTGCGCTCCACCTTCACGTCCTCCGCGAGCACGCGGCCGAACAGCGACGTGTCGACGTGCGCGTTCGACTCCCGGGTACCTCTCGGGGTGTCGTAGTTGACCGGGACCGGGATCGAGCGATCCGTGCCGCAGTCCTCCTCGCGGACGATGAGCTCCTGGGCGACGTCGACGAGACGCCGCGTCAGGTATCCCGAGTCCGCGGTCCGGAGCGCCGTGTCGGCCAGGCCCTTGCGCGCCCCGTGGGTCGAGATGAAGTACTCGAGCACGGACAGGCCCTCGCGGAAGTTCGACTTGATGGGCCGCGGGATGATCTCACCCTTCGGGTTGGCCACCAGGCCGCGCATGCCCGCGATCTGGCGGATCTGCATGATGTTCCCCCGTGCCCCGGAGTTGGCCATCATGTAGATCGGGTTGGTCTTGCCGAACTGGGCCTCCATGGCGTCCTTCACCTCGTCGGTCGCCTGGGTCCAGATCTCGATCAGCTCCTGGCGCCGCTCGTCGTCGGTGATGATCCCCTTGCGGTACTGGGACTCGATCCTTGACGCGCGGGTCTCGTATCCGTCCAGGATCTTGGCCTTGTCGGGCGGGGTCGTGACGTCCTGGACGCCGAGCGTGACGCCGGCCCTGGTGGCGAAGTGGAACCCGACGTTCTTCAGGTTGTCGAGGATCTCCTCGACCTGCGTTCGGTCGTACCGATGGACGCACGAGTCCACGAGCCGCCCGACCTCGCCCTTCATGAGCGGCTTGTTCACGAACTCCTCGGTCTCCGGGAAGCACTGGTTGAAGATGATCCGGCCGATCGTGGTCTCGACCAGCGGGACCCGTGCGCCGTTTCCGTCCGCGTCGACCTCCACGGTCTCCGGGAGCATCTCCGCGGGCAGCGCCTTGCCCGGCAGCCGCACCTTCACGACCGTGTGGAGCCGCACCTTCTTGTGGTCCAGCGCCATGAGCGCCTCGTCGACCGAGGTGAAGCGGGGGATCAGCTCGTCGTCTTCGGGCCGCTCGGGCTCGAGGGTCAGGTAGTAGATGCCGAGGATCATGTCCTGGGACGGCACGGCGATGGGGCGGCCGTGCGCGGGAGACAGGATGTTGTTGGTGGACAGCATCAGGATCCGCGCCTCGGCCTGCGCCTCCGCCGACAACGGCACGTGGACCGCCATCTGGTCGCCGTCGAAGTCGGCGTTGAACGCCGCGCAGACGAGCGGGTGGATCTGGATCGCCTTGCCCTCGACGAGCACCGGCTCGAACGCCTGGATCCCGAGGCGGTGGAGCGTCGGGGCGCGGTTCAGGAGGACCGGGTGCTCCTTGATGACCTCCTCGAGCACATCCCAGACCTGCGGGCGGGCGCGCTCGACCATCCGCTTCGCGCTCTTGATGTTCTGCGCCAAGGCCTGATCGACGAGCCGCTTCATGACGAACGGCTTGAACAGCTCGAGCGCCATCTGCTTCGGCAGGCCGCACTGGTGCAGGCGGAGCTCCGGGCCGACCACGATCACGGAGCGGCCCGAGTAGTCCACGCGCTTGCCGAGCAGGTTTTGGCGGAACCGCCCCTGCTTGCCCTTCAGCATGTCGCTGAGCGACTTCAGCGGGCGGTTACCGGGACCCGTGACCGGCCGGCCACGCCGGCCGTTGTCGAACAGCGCGTCGACGGCCTCCTGGAGCATCCGCTTCTCGTTGTTCACGATGATCTCGGGTGCCTGAAGGTCCAGGAGTCGCTTCAGCCGGTTGTTCCGGTTGATGACCCGGCGATACAGGTCGTTCAGGTCCGAGGTCGCGAACCTCCCCCCGTCGAGCTGCACCATCGGGCGCAGGTCCGGCGGGATCACAGGGACGGCGTCGAGCACCATCCCCATCGGCGAGTTGCGTCCCTCCGTGAAGTTCGAGACGACCTTCAGGCGCTTGATCGCCTTCAGGCGGCGAGTGCCCTTGCCCGTCTCGATCTGCTCGCGCAGGTTGGCGGCCTCCTCCTCGAGCTTGAGGTCAAGGAGCAGGCGCTTGATCGACTCCGCCCCCATCCCGCCGTCGAAATAGTCGCCGAACCGCTCCCGGAGCGACCGGTAGACGGCGTCGTCGGCAACCAGCTGCTTCATGTTGAGGCTCTTGAAGGCCGACAGGGTCTCGTCCAGATGATCGGTATCGCGCTTGGTAGCCTCGGTCATCCGCTCGATGTCGCGCTGGGCCTCTCGGCGGGCGGCCGACAGCTGGGCGCCCTTGGCGCCCTCGGCCTCGAGCTCCTTCAGGCGGTCCTCTAGCTCGGCCAGGCGGGTCTTGATCTCGTCGTCGCGCTCGGCCTCGAGCTCCTTCTTCTCCTCGTCGATCTGCTTCTCGATGTCGGGCAGGTCCTTGTGGCGCCGTTCGACGTCGATCCGCGTGATGACGTAGGCGGCGAAGTAGATGATCCGCTCGAGGTCCTTCGGCGCGATGTCGAGCAGGTAGCCGAGGCGGCTCGGAACGCCCTTGAAGTACCAGATGTGCGTCACCGGGGCCGCCAGCTCGATGTGGCCCATCCGGTCTCGGCGAACCTTGCTGCGCGTGATCTCGACGCCGCACCGCTCGCAGATGATGCCCTTGAAGCGGACGCGCTTGTACTTGCCGCAGTGGCACTCCCAGTCACGCGTCGGACCGAAGATCCGCTCGCAGAACAGGCCGTCCTTCTCCGGCTTCAGCGTCCGGTAGTTGATCGTCTCCGGCTTCTTGACCTCGCCGTTGGACCAGGCACGAATCTGATCCGCCGTCGCCAGGCCGATCCGGATCTCGTCGAAGTAGTTCACGTCAAGCACGTAGCAGGCCTCCTCGCAGACCTCGCCCTACACCAGGTTCAACAACGCCGTGTTCCCGTCTGGTCCACGAACCCCGGACCCGCGTCAATCGAAGTCCGCCCCCGCCGGCTCGCGGCGGCTCAGGTCGATGCCGAGCTCCTCCGCGGCGCGGAACACGTCCTCGTCGGTCTCCTTGAGCTCGATCTCCTCGCCCGTGGCCGAGCGGACCTCGACGTTCAGGCAGAGGGACTGCATCTCCTTGATCAGCACCTTGAAGGACTCGGGGATCCCGGGCTCCGGGATGTTCTCGCCCTTGACGATCGCCTCGTAGACCTTCACCCGCCCGAGCACGTCGTCGGACTTGATCGTCAGAAGCTCCTGGAGGGCGTACGCGGCGCCGTAGGCCTCGAGCGCCCACACCTCCATCTCCCCGAACCGCTGGCCGCCGAACTGGGCCTTTCCGCCCAGGGGCTGCTGCGTGATCATCGAGTACGGGCCGGTGGACCGGGCGTGGATCTTGTCGTCCACCAGGTGGAGCAGCTTCAGGATGTAGGCGACGCCGACCGTGACCGGCTCCTCGTACGGCTCACCGTTGCGCCCGTCGAACAGCACGGCCTTGCCTACGTCGTCGACCAGCCGCACGCCGTCCTTGTTGGGATGCGCGCTGCGGATCGCGTCGAGGATCTCGTTCTCGCGGGCGCCGTCGAACACCGGGGTCGCGACGTAGACGGGACCCGTGAAGTCCTGACCGCCCTTGCGGAATCCGACCAGCCCGGCCCAGCCGAGGTGCGCCTCGAGCACCTGGCCGAGGTTCATCCGGGAGGGCACGCCGAGCGGGTTCAGGATGATGTCCACCGGCGAGCCGTCGGCCAGGAAGGGCATGTCCTCCTCGGGCAGGATCGTCGAGATCACGCCCTTGTTGCCGTGGCGGCCGGCGAGCTTGTCGCCGTCGCTGATCTTCCGCTTCTGCGCGACGTAGACCCGCACGAGCTGGTTCACGCCGGGCGGCAGCTCGTCGCCGTCCTCCCGGGTGAAGACGCGGACGCCGATGACCTTGCCGCTCTCGCCGTGGGGCACCTTGAGCGAGGTGTCGCGCACCTCGCGCGCCTTCTCGCCGAAGATCGCCCGGAGCAGGCGCTCCTCGGGCGTGAGCTCGGTCTCGCCCTTCGGCGTGACCTTGCCGACGAGGTAGTCGCCCGGGTTCACCTCGGCCCCGATCCGCACGATGCCGCGCTCGTCGAGGTCCTTCAGGATCTCCTCGGAGACGTTGGGGATGTCGCGAGTGATCTCCTCCGCGCCCAGCTTGGTGTCGCGGGCGTCGACCTCGTGCTCCTCGATGTGGATCGAGGTGAGGACGTCGTCCTTGACCAGGCGCTCGGAGATGATGATGGCGTCCTCGTAGTTGTGACCCTCCCAGGGCATGTACGCGACGATGAGGTTCCGGCCGAGCGCGAGCTCGCCGGCCTCCGTCGAGGGCCCGTCGGCGATCACCTGGTTCTTCACGACCCGGTCGCCGGCGTTGACGATGGGCTTCTGGTTCATCGACGTGCCCTGGTTGGACCGGCGGAACTTCTCGAGCTTGTAGGTGCGCAGGCTGCCCGTGCGCTCGCGGATCACGATCTCGTCCGCCGAGACGTCCTCGACGACGCCCACGTCCTCCGCGAGGACCACGTCGCCGGCATCGACGGCCGCCCGGAACTCGACCCCCGTGCCGACGATCGGCGCCTCGGCCCGAAGGAGCGGCACGGCCTGGCGCTGCATGTTCGCGCCCATGAGGGCCCGGTTGGCGTCGTCGTGCTCGAGGAACGGGATCAGCGCCGCCGCGACCGAGATGATCTGCTTGGGCGAGACGTCCATGTAGTCGATCTCGTTCGGCGGCACCTGGTCCACCTCGCCGCCCTTGCGGCGCACGAAGACCTCGGGGCTCTGGAAGGTGCCGTCCGCGCTCAGCGCCGCGTTGGCCTGCGCGATGACGTGGCGATCCTCCTCGTCGGCCGACAGGTAGTCGATCTTGTCCGTGACCTTGCCACTGGTCACCCGCCGATAGGGCGTCTCGATGAAGCCGAACTGGTTGATCCGCCCGTAGGTCGAGAGCGACCCGATCAGCCCGATATTCGGACCTTCCGGCGTCTCGATCGGGCACATCCGCCCGTAGTGGCTCGGGTGGACGTCACGGACCTCGAACCCCGCGCGCTCGCGCGAGAGCCCTCCCGGGCCGAGCGCCGACAGGCGCCGCTTGTGCGTCAGGCCGGCCAGCGGGTTCGTCTGGTCCATGAACTGCGACAGCTGGGAGGTCCCGAAGAACTCCTTGATCGAGGCGACGACCGGCCGGATGTTGATCAGGGTCTGTGGCGTGATCGCCTCGACGTCCTGTGTCGTCATGCGCTCGCGGACGACGCGCTCCATGCGCGACAGGCCGATGCGAATCTGGTTCTGGATCAGCTCGCCGACCGAGCGCAGCCGCCGGTTGCCGAAGTGGTCGATGTCGTCCGCCTCGTAGCCCTCCTGGCCGGCGTGGAGCTTCACGAGGTACCGGACGGTCCGCAGCATGTCCTCGTAGGTGAGGATCCCCTTGTACTTGGGGCCGCCCTCCCCCTGCTCGTCCTTCTGGAGCTCCCCCCACACCCGAAACCTCGGCTGGTCCCAGCCCTTCTTGTCGGGGTTGTCCAGCTCGGCCATCTGCTTGGCCCTGGCCTTCAGCTGCGACTGCAGCACTCCGGCGGCGGCCTCCAGCTTCTTGTTGACCTTGTAGCGGCCTACCCGCGCGAGGTCGTACCGCTTGTGGTTGAAGAACAGGTTCTCCAGGAGCGTCCGAGCGGACTCCGCAGTGGGCGGCTCGCCCGGTCGGAGCTTGCGATAGATGTCCTCGAGGGCCTCCTCGGGCGTGCTCACGTGGTCCTTCTCGAGTGTGTTCTTGATCGACTGGGCGCCCTCGAACAACGAGAGGATGTCGTCCTCGGACCACCCGAGCGCCTTCAGCAGCACCGTGACGCTCTGCCGCCGCTTGCGGTCGATCCGCACCCCGACCGTGTCCTTCTTGTCGACGTCGAACTCGAGCCAGGCGCCACGCGAGGGGATGATCTTGGCGATGTAGACGTCGCGGTCCGACGTCTTGTCGGGCTCGCGGCTGAAGTAGACGCCGGGCGAGCGGACCAGCTGCGACACCACCACGCGCTCGGTCCCGTTGATGATGAAGGTGCCGCGCTCGGTCATCATGGGGAAGTCGCCCATGAAGACCTCCTGCTCCTTGATCTCACCGGTGGCCTTGTTGACGAACATGGCCTCGACGAAGAGCGGGCGGCTGAACGTCTGATCCTTGTCCTTGCACTCCTCCTCGGAGAACTTCTGGCCCTTGAAGGTGTGGGTCCCGAAGTGCAGCTGGAACTGCTCGGTGAAGTCCTCGATCGGTGAGACCTCTTCCAGGACCTCCTTGAGCCCTTCGGCGAGGAGCCAGTCGAAGGACTCCCTCTGGATACCCACGAGGTCGGGAAGGGGAAGGACCTCGTCGATCTTGGCGAAACTGACACGGTCGCGGACAGGGACGAGCGAGTCAGGCAAGAACAATCCCCCCCTAGGGCTTAGGTGCGGACACGCGCGAAATCAGGGCATGCGGAACGCGGCACGGCAAACGAACAGTGTAGGTGCGCGGGCGCGCAGCGTCAACCCCCGGGTTGGGGCCCCCGGTCGACCGGGCGAGAGGTTACCCCTCGCCGGCTCGTGGGTCAACCCGGGACGACCCGCGCCGCCGACTAGTCGCCCACCAGGATCCCGGCCGGCGCGGCGACCTGAACGAGGGCCTGGGAACCGACCCCCCCGCCGGGTTCCGCGGGCTCCACCACCTGGCTCTCGTCGACCATGCCCAGGGCACGGGCGATGTCGCCAACCGCGTTGCCGAGCGCCATGGCCTGGTCGCTGGTCCGGATCCGGACGCCTCGCGCGGTAAGGACGTTGAAGAACTCCTCCATGAGCGCCCGATCGTCGCCGAGGAGCGAGGCCTCGGAGACGTTCAGCGCCCGCGCCAGGCGTTCGAGCGTCTGGATCGACGGCGCGACGTGCCCGTTCTCGTATCGCGACAGACGCGCCTTGGGGATCCCGGAGATCTCCTCCAGATCCGACTGCGAGAGCCCCGCGTTGACCCGGGTCTGGCGCAGGCGCTGACCAAACGTCCGCTCGTCCTTCATGTGCTGGCCCCCCCTGCCGAGTTGCTCCCGCAATCTACCCCGGTGGGGCGGGGGGGCGCAAAGGCGCTGCGGCAGGCGCCCTACTTCACCTCGACGGTCGCGCCGGCGCCTTCGAGCTGCTCCTTGGCCTTGTCCGCGGCCTCCTTGTTCACCTTCTCCAGGACCGCCTTCGGTGCTCCGTCCACGAGGTCCTTCGCCTCCTTCAGGCCGAGGCTCGTCAGGGCGCGGACCTCCTTGATCACCTGGATCTTCTTCTCGCCCGCGGCGGTCAGGACGACGTCGAACTCCGTCTGCTCCTCGGCCTCTTCTCCCCCCCCGGCGGGCGCGCCGGGAGCGGCCATCATGACCGGAGCCGCGGCGGCCGCCTGCACGTCGAACGTCTCCTCGAACTTCTTGATGAAGTCCGAGAGCTCGAGCAGGGTCATGTCCTTGAACTGCTCCATCAGGTCGTCGGCGGTCATCTTCGCCATGGCTTACTCCTCCTCGTTCGATTCGTCTGCTGGGGACCCTTCCGCGTCGGAGACCTCGCCGGGCGAGTCGGGTGCGGCGTCCTCCACGCTCGGTGCTGCTTCGGTCGGGATCGAGTCCACCTCCATCGCCTCGGGCACGTCCTCGTCCCCGGTCACTGCCTCGAGCGTGGCCGGAACGTCCGGCTCGGGTTCGGGCTCGGGTGAAGGCGGCGGGGGGCTCTCCTCCGGAGCCGCGGGAGCCATCTCGGGGACCGGCAGTGTGCCCTTGAGAGCCTCGAGCACACCGAGGAAGCGGCTCTGCATCGCCTGGAACATCGAGGACGCGCGGGACATCTCGGACTTCAGGATCCCGGCGATCCTCGAGAGCATGACCTCGCGCGACTCGAGGGTCGCGAGGGCCTGCGCCGCCCGCGCGTCGAGGACCTTCCCATCCATGTAGGCGCCCTTGAGGACGAGCGCCGGAAACCGCTTGGCCGCGTCGACGACCCTCTTGGCCGTCGTTACGACGTCGCCGTGGACGAACGCGATCGCCGTCGGCCCTGACAGGAGCGTCTGGAGCTCGTCGATCCCGGCCTCCCCGGCGGCGCGCCGCATCAGGGTGTTCTTCACGACCGAGAACCGTGCGGCGTCCGAGAGCGACCGGCGAAGCTCGGTCGCGTCGTGAACCGAGAGTCCGCGGAACTCTGCGAGGAGCAGGGCGTTCGAGCCCTGGATCCGCTCCTTCAGGGCAGCAACCTTCTCGACCTTCTCTGCGTTCGGCATCGCGCCTCCACCAGGAAAAGAACCACGCCCCCGCAGACTGCGGAGGCGTGCGTGGCGACACGTCCGTTTCGCCTCGGCAGGTACCGGCGTGGCCGGATCATGCGGCGCCCCTGCGGTCTGCGGCTCGATCAGGGTACCGGTGACCTCCCGGCTCGACAACGCACGGCCCGCGAGGTGCTCAGCGGGTACGGCGGCCCTTCGCCTCGAGGATCTCCCGATACAGGCCCGCGGTTCGGTCGGCCATGACGTCCGGCGAGAAGTCCGTGCCCACCCGGCGCCGGCCCTCCTCGCCCAGCCTCCGCCTGAGGCTCGGATCCTCCAGGAGGTCGCCGATCCGGTCGGCGAGCGCGGCCGCGTCCCCGCTCGGCACGAGGAACCCGGTCTCGCCGTCGACGACGACGTCGGCGACCCCCCCGACGTCGGTAGCGACGACCGGGAGGCCCGCCGACGCGGCCTCGATCAGCGCGACCGGGGTCCCCTCACCCAGCGACGCGAGGGCGACCACGTCGAGGGCCGCGTAGAGCTCGGGCAGAGAACGGACCCACCCCGTGAAGCGGACCCGGTCGCCGAGCAGGCGCGACGCCTCCTCTTCCAGAGCGGACCGCAGCTCGCCGTCCCCGGCGATCACGAAGGTCGCTTCGGGTCGGCGGCCCAGCACCCGCCGGGCGGCCTCGAGAAAGAGGACGTGGTTCTTGATCGGGACCAGGCGGCCCACGATGCCGACCGTCGCCCCCCCGGAAGGCAGGCCGAGCGATCGACGGGCTCGGTCTCGGTCCCACATCCCGGCCGCCACCGGCCCGAGATCGAAACCGAGCGGGATCACCCGCCACGTGCCCGCATCGCCGATCCCGAGGCGCAGGAGCTCGTCGCGGATCGCGCCCGACACGGCGACGAGCGCATCGGTGCGCTTGGCGAGGTGACGCTCGGCGCCAACGAACAGCGTGTTCGCGGGTGTGGCGAAATAGCCCTCGAGCACGTGACCGTGGAACGTGTGAACCACCGTGGGAACGCCCTCGCGCCGCGCGGTCGCGCGAGCCAGCGTCCCCGCCTTCGAGAGGTGCGTGTGGACGACCTGCGGACGGTAGTTCTTCACGATCCGGCGGAGCTCGGCGGCGGCCCGGAGGTCGGCCGCCGGATCGATCCGGCGCCGGAGGGCGGAGATCCGGACCGCCGGCACGTCCCGGGGCGGGAGCTCGCCCTCCTCCGGCTCTGCCCTGCCGTACGCGAGGAGCGGCTCGAACCCGCGCTCGCGGAGCTGCGGAAGCAGCGTCAGCAGATGACGGGCGGGGCCCCCGATGTTCATCCGGGTGATGACGTGCAAGACGCGCACGGCCTCGGGCACGGCGGGAGCGTAGCCCGGCACCGGGTCCTCGACTAGGATGGCCGAGCGGCCCCCCGACCCGAAAGGCGAGCGTCGGCGTGCGCACCCTCATCACCGGCGGGGCGGGCTTCATCGGGTCCCATCTCGCGGATCGGTTGCTCGCCGACGGCCACGAGATCTTGGCGATCGACGACCTGTCCACCGGGTCGGCGGAGAACATCGCCCATCTCGCGGACCACACGCGCTTTCAGTTCGTCCGCGGAACCATCCTCGACCACCCGCTGCTCTCCGGGCTCGTCGCCGAGTGCGACGTCGTCGTGCACCTCGCCGCCGCCGTGGGAGTGCGGCTGATCGTCGAGAAGCCGCTCGAGTCGCTGATCACGAATATCCGCGGCACCGAGATCGTCCTGGACGCGTCGGCGAGCGCGGCCCGGAAGATCCTGATCACGTCGACCTCGGAGATCTACGGAAAGAACGCGTCGGGACCGCTGCACGAGGACGCGGACCGCATCCTCGGCTCCCCGTTCAAGGCTCGCTGGTCCTACAGCACGGCGAAGGCCGTCGACGAGATCCTCGCCCGCGCCTTCTGGCGCGATCGCGGGCTCCCCTCGATCGTGGCGCGCCTGTTCAACTGCGTCGGTCCGAGGCAGACGGGCGAGTTCGGGATGGTGCTGCCGCGCTTCGCGCGGCAGGCCCTCGCCGGGGAGGACGTCACCGTGTTCGGCGACGGGGAGCAGCGGCGATGTTTCTGCCACGTCCTCGACGTCGTCGAGGCGCTGGTCCGGCTCCTGGGCAACCCCGACGCCGTCGGTGAGGTCTTCAACGTCGGAGCGACGATGGAGCTGTCGATGAACGAGCTCGCGCGCGCGGTGATCCGGGCGTCGGGGTCGAGCTCCCGGGTGGTCCACATCCCGTACGACGAGGCCTACGAGGAGGGCTTCGAGGACATGGAGCGGCGCGTTCCCGACATCTCGAGGATCCGAGCGCTCACCGGCTGGGAGCCGACGCTCGGGCTCGACCGCATGATCCACGACGTGCTCGAGTTCGAGCGCACGCGAGCGGGCGCGACGGCACTCCCGTGACCGGCCTGGACTACGTCGTCCTGTACGGGGCGGCGTTCGTCATCCCGCTCGCGGCCACACTCGTCTTCACGCCGCTCGCGGCGGGTCTCGCGCGCAAGCTCGGGATCCTGGACCGTCCGGGCGAGCGGAAGGTCCACGTCGAGGCGACGCCCGTACCTCGGCGGCCTCGCGGTCGCCGTCGGCCTCGTCGTGGCCGGGCTCGTGATCGGCTCGACGGCGCGCCAGGCGGCGGTCATCGCCGCCTGCGCGGTCGTCGTGCTCCTGCTCGGGCTGCTGGACGACGTTCGCGGGCTCGGCGCCGGGCCGCGCGTGGCGGTGGAGGCCGGGCTGGCGGTCGTGCTTTGGGTAGAAGGGGTACGGGCCGGGTTCTTCGGCGTGCCGGCCCTGGACCTGCTGCTCACGGTCGCGTGGATCGTCGTCGTGACGAACGCGCTCAACCTGCTCGACAACATGGACGGCCTGGCGTCGGGCGTGACGGCGATCGCGAGCCTCGCCTACTTCGCCATCGCGGCGTCACAGTCCGACTACCTCGTCGCCGCGATGGCGGCGGGCCTCGCGGGGACGAGCGTCGGGTTCCTCCGCCACAACTTCCCGCCCGCTCGGATCTTCCTCGGCGATGCGGGAGCGCTCCTCCTCGGGTTTCTGCTGGCGGTGCTCGGGCTCATGCTCGACCTGGACGTGTCGAACGACGTCCTGCGGATCGGCGTGCAGGCGCTGATCCTGGGCGTGCCGCTGTTCGACACGGCGCTGGTCGTCGTCTCTCGCGTGCGCGGCGGCCGCCCGGTCCTGCTCGGGCGGCACGGACCACTCGTCGCATCGGCTCTCCGCGTTCGGGCTCTCCGGTCGTCAGGTCGCGCTCGCCACCTACGGGGCGCAGCTGGCGTGCTCGACGATCGCGGTCGTCGCCGTGAACGCGCCCGAGGCCGCCCTGCCCGTGACCCTCGCGTGGATCGCCCTGGGCCTTGCGGTCGCCGTGGGATTCGCCGCCGCTCAGCGGCGGCGACGGGCGAGCACCTCGCGATAGACGTCCTCGGTCTGGGTCACGACCCGATCCCATGTGAACAGCCCCGCTCGTTCGCGCGCGGATCGCGCCATGCGGTCTCGGATCGCCGCGTCGAGCAGGAGGGTCCGCATGCGGGCGGCGATCTCGACCGGATCCGCCGAGGTCAGGAAGCCGTCCTCGCCGTCGCGCACGAGCTCGGGCACCCCGCCGACGTTCGTGGAAACCACGGGCCTGCCCAGGGCCATGGCCTCGAGGAGCGCGTTCGGGAACCCCTCGTGCTCGGACGTGAGCGCCACCAGGTGGCTCGAGTCGACGACCGGCCGGGGATCGGGGACCTGGCCCGCAAAGGTCACGCGCTCACCCAGGCCGAGCTCCGCGGCGAGGCGCACCAGGCGGATCCGCTCGGCGCCGTCGCCGGCGAGCGTGGCGCGCGCGTCGGGCACATCCGCGAGGAGGAGCACGAAGGCCCGCAGGAACGCGTCGAGCCGCTTGTAGGGGTGGAGGTTGGCCACGACGGCCACGTGAGGTTCGTCGTCCGGAGGCATCGGCGCGGGCGCGAACTCCTCGAGGTCGATCCCGTTGTGGATCACCCGCGTGGGGGGCGTCCACCTGTCCTGTCGCTCGGCGCGCTCCGCCCAGTACCGGGCGTTGCAGATCAGGACCTCCGCCCGTCGGTGGCCCAGTCCCTCGACGAGCTTGAGCGCGAGGTTGGTCTCGAAGCCGACGTTGCGGCCACGGCGCGAGGCGACGATCGGAACCCCGCGCGGCGTCCCCATCGCCGCCAGCACCTCCGACCGCCCGAGATGCGCATGGACGAGCTCGAACCCGCCCTCGTGGAGCGTCCGCCGGAGGGCCCGCAGCACCCGGACGTCGGCGAGCACGTCCGACGGCCGCTGCCCGAACCTCCCGAGCCAGATCGGCGCACGCGGAAGATCCCCGGCGAGCTCGCCGATCGCGGAGAAGCACGCGACCGAATGGCGGTCGGGCTCCGAGGATCGATTGACGAACTCGACGAGCTGCCGCTCGGTTCCGCCGATCTCCAGACTCGGGACGAGGTGGAGGATCCTCGGAGTGCTCAACGCCCCATCCCCGGCATCGCGCGGTACGCCCGCTCCACGTCGTCCGCGAGCCGGTCGTACCCACGATGCTCCCGGACGAACGCCCGTCCCGACTCGCCCGCCGCCCGCCGACGGCCGTCGTCGTCGAGCAGCTCGAGGACCGCCTCCGAGAACGCATCGACGTCGAACGCAGCCACCGTCCCACCCGCGCTCCGCCGGATCAGGTCCGCCTGGTCGGGGATGGGCGTCCCCACGACCGGTCGTCCGGCCGCGAGCGACTCCACCGTCTTCGAGGGCGAGCTCATCAGGTACAGCTCGGTCGGCGGGATCGGCGACACCGTGAGCTCGCAGAGCTCCAGGTACGTCGCGACGTCCGCCCGAGGCACGACCCCGAGGATCAGCACGCGGTTGGCGACGCCCAGGTGCTCGGCCAGCGCGCGGAGGCGGACGTCCTCGCCGTCGGTGGCAGGACCGACCAGCAACCAACGCACGTCCCGCCGTGACTCGCCCACCCGAGCGGCAACCCGGACGACGAAGTCCAGCTCGCGCTCGGGCGAGATCGACCCGAAATACAGGACCACCGGAGCGTCCCCGAGGCGCAGCCGCTCACGCAGAGCCTCGACGGAAGGCGACGAAACGGCCTGCTCGGCGGCGCCGAGCGGGAAGATCACGACCCGGTCGGGCCGAACGCCCGCACGCAGCAGGTCCTCGCGAAGCCGATCGCTGATCGCCAGCACCAGGTCGGCTCGCCGCAGCATCCAGCCGCGAACCGGGATCGCGAGCCTCGAGCAACGAGCGAGCAACCGGGCGACCGGCGAGCGGTGGCGCCAGGCAGTGCTCGCCGACCACTCGAGGACCGGGAAGGAGTACTGGTAGACGAACCGGGCTCCGGTCGCCCGGCGGAGCGCGATCGCGAGCAGCCCGAAGGCGACGCCGTTTCGGACCTGGATCGCGTCGAACCGGGCGCCGCGAGCGACCCGGGTCACTTCACGAAGCAGCGACACCCGACGAAGGAGCGCGCCCGATGTCCTCCCCGGGCGGTCGGGCGTGAGATGGACCAGGGACCCGTGCCACCTCACCGCGCGAGGCGGCCGAGGCAGGCTCGAGCGCATCACCCACTCGATCCGGTGGCCACGCTCGGGCAGGAGACGGGCGTAGACGGTCTCGAGCATCGCGTGGTCGGTCGGCCACGGCTTCAGCGGGACCATCAGGATCCGAAGACGGCGCCCCTCGTTCGGGTCCCCCACGGTCAGAGATTGTCGCGACACCATCGCTCGAGAACCAGCAGCGCCCACGCCCTGGCGCCGGACTGACGGCCGCCGAGCCTGTCCAACGGATCGGGCGCGAGGATCTGGCCCTGCACGGCGGCCCCATCGCGAAGCTCCGAGGCCGCCCAGGAACGCAGCTCGGGGAGCCACGCGTTCCACGGTGCGCTGAACCCCTTCTTCGGCCGAGCGAGGATCTCGTCGGGCAGCCGGCTCGCCATCGCGTCCTTCAGCAGGCCCTTGCTGCGGCCGCCGGGGACTCGCGCCGATGCGGGGAGGCCGAAGACCACCTCGACGAGACGATGATCCAACAGCGGCGGACGCACCTCGAGCGACACGGACATGCTCGCCCGGTCGACCTTCGTCAGGATGTCGCCGGGGAGATAGGTCTTCAGGTCGAGGACCTGCACCCGGGTGATCGGGTCGAGCTCTTCGCGCCAGTGCTCGCGGAGATGCCAGTAGTCGTCGGCGCCGTCGAGGTCCGCGACCATCGAGGGGGCGAGGACGTTCCGCTTGGTCCGTCGCGAGAAGAGCTCGATCAGACCCGCGTAGCGTTCGAGGCCGTCGCCGGCGAGGTCGGCGAGGCGACGCACCCGCCCCTCACCCGGGAGGGCCCCAAGCGCCCCGAACGCCGCACGCCGGATCCCCTTTGGGAGGATCTCGACTCGGTTCCCCTGGAGCCAGCGGTCATACCAGCGGTAGCCCGCGAACACCTCGTCTCCGCCGTCGCCGGACAGCACCACCTTCACGTCCTCGCTCGCGAGCTCCGAGACCCGGAGCGTGGGGACGGCCGAGCCGTCGGCGAACGGCTCGTCGTACATCGCGGCGACCCGCTCGAGCGAGTCGCGAACGGCTCCCACCCCCATCGTCCGGACGCTGTGATCGAGGCCGAGCCGTTCCGCGACGAGCGTCGCGTAGGAGGTCTCGGAGTGCTCGGCGACGTCGAACCCGATCGAGTACGCGCGAACGGGCAGCTCAGTGAGCCCGGCCATGACCGACGCCACCGCGCTCGAGTCGACGCCGCCGGACAGGAACAGCCCCACGGGGACGTCGGCCACCATGTGCGCGGCGACTGCGTCCTCGAGCGCGTCCCGGACAATCGCGACGGCATCGGCCGCCCCGGCGGTATCGGCCGACGACGGTCGCACGTCCCAGTACGTCTCGATGGCCATGCGGAGGCCGTCGCAGACGAGGAGCTGCCCAGGTCCGAGCTTTCGGATCCCCGAGTACGCGGTCTTCGGCGCGGGGACGTACTGCAGCGTGAGGTAGTCGGCGAGCGCACCACGGTCCGGTGAGCGGTCGACCCACGGCACCGCGCAGAACGCCTTGAGCTCGGAGGCAAAGGCCAGGCGCCCGCCGTCCCACGCGTAGTGCAGCGGCTTGATCCCGAGTCGGTCGCGCACGAGGAGCACGCGGGGCGACGCGCCACGGCGATCATAGATCGCGTAGGCGAACATGCCCCGGAGGCGCTCGATGTGCGCGAGCCCCCACTCCTCGTACGAGTGGGCGAGCACCTCCGTATCGCTGTGAGAGCGGAAGCGATGCCCGGCGGACTCGAGCTGCCGTCGGAGCTCACGGTGGTTGTAGATCTCCCCGTTGTGGACGACCCAGATGGACTCGTCCTCGTTCGCCATCGGATTCCGCCCGGCGGGAGACAGGTCGATGATGGACAACCTCCGGTGCGCGAGACCAACGCCGTGGTCCTCCCAGACCCGGACGCCTGCGTCGTCGGGTCCGCGATGTGCAAGCGCGTCGCACATGCGTTGAAGCGCAACGGGATCGGCACCGTCCGGCTCGAGATACCCGGCGATGCCGCACATCAGCCGGCGAGCCCTCGGACCGTCACCGTGTCCGCGCTCCCGGCAACGTCGCGGAGGACCTTGCGGAGACCTTTGGACGGTGCCGGCTCGTTCGTTGCCACGACGCTGAGGCCGAGGTCGCTGAACCAGCCACGGACCTCCGCGTAGGTGTGATGCGTGGCAATGGGCGCCGAGTACCAGTCGAAGATGCAATGGGGATGGGGGTCCAGGCGCACGAACCGGTTCGCGATCCGGTCCAGGCCCACCCGCGAGAGACCGCGTTCGAGTCGAAACGCGCGATCGGTGAACCGCCGTTGCTGCGAGATCGAGCGTCGGGTCGTCCGGGCCCGCAGCTCCCGGTCGACGAACTCGTAGATGGGATTCCCCTTTCCGTACAGATGCACCGACAGCGAACCCCCCCGCACGAGCAGCGGCCGGATCCGGCGCACCGCCCGCGCGGCGTCGCCCGTGTGCATCAGCACCCCGATGGAGAAGATGACGTCGAAGGTGGCCTGGCCGAACGGGAGGCGAAAGATGTCTCCCTGGACGATCTGGACGTCCTCGAGCGCCGCCGTGTTCTCTGCGGCCCCGTCGACCGCCTCGCTCAGATCGACCCCGAACACCCGGCCGCCGTGCGAGCTGGCCAGAAACGAGTAGCGGCCGTTCCCGCACCCCGCGTCGAGCACCAGCCGGCCCGAGAGCTCCTCGGGACCGAGCAGCGACTTACGCAGGAAGACACCGTGCTCGCGCTGGAGGTCGTACACGGGATCGTCCCATCCGAAGCGGCGATACGCCGTCCATTCGAACCCGAACGAGGCGATCGTGGCCCGCTTCAGCGGTCCCAGCGTGTCTTCGTCGCCCTCGGACGCGTCCGCCAGGTCGAGACGCCTCGCGAGCGTTCGGTGCGGATCTTGCATGTGTCGAAGGGCCTCGGGGCGGAGGGCGCCGTCGAGCATCCTCGGAACGCCTCGCACGATCGGGTACCAGCCTCGGCACCCGGCGTCCCGGCACACGAGGAGACCGTCGACCACGCGGTCATCGCGCTCGTCGATCGCGTGCGACCCGAGAGCGCTCCCGCACGCCGGGCAGCGAAGGTACTCGAGCGCCCAGGCCCTCATCGGAGCCTCGCAGCGACGACGTAGCGACCCGCCCGCGCTTCCTCCTCGACGACGTTCCATCGGGTCAGGAAGCGGCGTCGCAGCAGCCTTCGGAGGGCACGAACGTCGACCAGGCCGTTGCTGAACAGGCGCCAGATCCTCGGGTCGAACCACGGCGTGAGCCGGTGCTGGAAGCGCTCGGCCACAACGTCGAAGTCGTGCTCCTCGAGGAGCCGCTCGAGCCCGGGCAGATCCGGCCGCTCGTAGTCCCAACGATTCGCGGTCATCCGCCGCGAGGGCGTGGTGAGGACGAGGGCTCCGGACGGACGGAGGAGTGGACCGATCCCTCCGATCACGGCGGGCCGATCGCGCGGAGGGACGTGCTCCATGACCTCGATGCAGACTGCCGCATCGAACCCGGGACTCAGGTCCTTGAGCTCGGACAGGTCCCGGACGTCGCCCTGCACGAATGAGGCGCCCGGGACGAGGAGCCCCGCGAAGGCGACGGCGCGGGCGTTGTAGTCGACGCCCGTCACCTCGTACCCGCCCTCGAGGAGCCGGCGGGCGGTGAGTCCGGGACCGCACCCCACGTCCAGCACCCGAGCGGGAGGGGAAGGCAACAGGTCGAGAGCCATGGCCGTGTATCCATCGAAGTCGATGCGGGCCCAGTCCGCCTCGTCCCAGACGAACTGATCGGGCAGCTCGTATCGCTGCCGGTAGTCCTTCGCGGGATCGTCCCGCGGCCCTCGCGGCTCGTCGCTCATCGTGTCGCCACCCAGAGCTGCTTCTGGTTCAGGAACCGAAGGCGCTCGAGGGCGTGGAACAGGCCGATCGTGCCGGCGGCCAGCCGGCCGAACCGGCGGGTGTCCACCCGGCGGTAGATCCATCCCGCGAACGCGCCGAACGCGCCCGCCGTCTCGGGCGCCGGATAGAAGCACACTCGGCGCATCCGCACGGGACGCAGGCCAGCCCCGCGCAGCGCGTCGCGCATCTCGCCGGTCGAGAGGAATCGCTCGAAGACATCGGGGTGTTCTCCGCGCAGGGGCTCGGTGCCTCGTGGTCGGGCGAGCTTGCGGAGGGCCCAGTCGGCCGTTCGCCACGCGAGGAGGGTCGTGCGGATCGGCGTCACGCAGATCACGCGGCCACCCGGCCGGAGCACTCGTCGAACCTCGGTGAGGCATCCGACGATGTCGGGGACGTGTTCGATCACGTCGGCGAGGACCACGAGCCCGAAGGAGCCATCCGCGAACGGGAGCCGCTCCGCGCCGCCCTGGACGACGGCCGAGTTCGAAACGGCGCGCTCGCGCAGGTTGCCACGCGTGCGTTGGGCGTTCTCGAGCGACACGTCGATCGCCGTGACGCGACCGGCTCGAGAGGCGAGTTGGTACGAGACGTCTCCCACGCCGCAGCCGAGGTCGAGCGCACCGTCGATCGCGGACCCGGCGGCGGCGAGGATCTCGGCGTTTCGCCTCGCGTACACGGTCGTCGCGTAGACGACCTGATCGGGGGGGTACCGCTCCCCCCACAATCCGTCGTGACCCTGCCACTTCCGCCGGTAGAACGCCTCGAAGCGTCGGCGCTCGTCGGCGAGGGGATCGTTCACGGCAACCAGAGCTCCAGTTCGCGATCGGTCCTGCCGGCGACCACCGCCGCCATCGCGGTCCAGGCGGCAAAGCGGAGCACGGTGGCCCACGCGGCTCCGGCGGCGCCGAACGGCGGAACCAGTACCAGGAGCAGGAACAGATAGGAGCCGGCATCGAGCAGCCGCCATGGCGGCCACGAGGCGGGCGCGGCCGAGCGAGAGCAGCAGGCCCGGCACCCATACGAACGGCATCCAGACGAGTTGCCACACCATGATCCTCGTGAGCGGCACGGCGCCGGCGAACGACTCGCCGAAGACGAGCGGCACGACCCACCCGGCCAGGAGCGTCACGAGGAAGCAGATGGGCACGACGACCGCGAGCCCCCCGTTTCGGATGCGCCGCGTGAGACGTCGAACGGCGGTCACGTTCCGCCGCTGCACGAGCCTCGACAACTCGGGGAACAGCGCATGGGAGACCGGCGTGGCGACGGCGGCGAGCGGGTCGGCGACCGTCCGCGCCAGACGATAGACGCCGACGCTGGCGGGATCCGTGAGCCACCCGACGATCAGGATGTCGACCCGGCTCGTGACGAGTCGTGCGGTGCCGGACAGGTTCGAGTACAGGAGGAACCGGAGGATGCGACCGCGGTCCTCGCGCAACAGCGAGAGCGGAGCAGCTCGCCAGGGCGCGACGCCGAGGCTCCTCGTGGACCGGGAGGCGAGGGCCCACAGCGACCCGGCCGAGACCATCGCCGCGACCAGGTAGGCGCCGATGATCGGCACGAGCTCCGACCCGGCGAGACCGAGGACGAGGACGACGAGCGCGAGCCGAACGAGGTTCTCCACCACGGTCTGGGCCGCGAGCCACCGGAAGCGATCGGCGACACGCAGCAGCGCCTGCGCGGTCGCGACCGGGATCGAGATGAGGATCGAGAGCGCGTACAGGCGGATCGCCCCCGCGGCGGACGGCGTCGCGAAGATCTGCGCCGCCGGCTTGGCCACGACGAGGAGGAAGAGCGTGCCGACCACCGCGCCGACGGCGTCCACGAGCACACAGAGCTTCACCGTCGCGGTGGCGCGGTTCGGATCCCCTCGCTCCAGGTACTCGACCACGAACTTCGTGACCGCCTCCCAGACGCGCGACCCGAGCAGGAGCTGCACGCACATCACGAGCGAGATCACCACCGCGAGGACGCCGAACCCCGAGGGATCCAGGTTCCGTGCAAGCACGACGTTCTGGATGAACGTGAAGCCGAACGCGAGGACGTAGGCGCCGACCAGCCACCCGGAGTTCCGAAGCACCCGGCCGACCGCCGAGGCGCCGGCGGTCGTGTCCACGGCGGTCATCTCGGCGTGGCGAACCACTCGACGGTCCGGCGGATCCCCTCGTCGATCGGGACCTTCGGCTCGTACCCGATGAGCTCACGGGCGAGCGAGATGTCGGCCTCCGATCGGCGGATGTCGCCCTCGCGCGGCGGCTCGTGGACCGGCTCGGGCGAGGCGCCGGCGTGCTTGGCGATCAGGACGAGGAGCTCGTTGATCGTCGTCGGCGCCCGGCCCGCGCCCGCGTTCAGCACGCGGCCGAACGCCCGCTCGGGCGCTCCGATCGCGAGCAGGTTCGCGTCGACCACGTCGTCGATGTAGGTGAAGTCTCGGCCCTGCTCGCCGTCGCCGTACACGACCGGGGTGCCGCCGGTCAGGCAGGCGGTCGCGAAACGCGGGATCACGGCCGCGTACTCGCTGGCCGGATCCTGCCACGGTCCGTACACGTTGAAGTACCGCAGCACGATGGTCGGCACCGCGTACGAGTGCCACCAGGAGCGGAAGAGCGCCTCGCCGGCAAGCTTGGTCGCCGCGTAGGGCGAACGCGGTCGCGGCTCGGCGTCCTCGCGCAGCGGGTAGACCTGCTGGTCGCCGTACACGGAGGAGGACGACGCGAACACGACGGTCGCGGGTCCCTCGCGGGCAGCGAGCAGGACGTTGAGGGTTCCGCGCACGTTCACCTCGACGAACACCTCGGGCTCGCGCACCGACCGGGGCACGGACTTCCGCGCCGCGTGATGAAGGATCGCACCGCAGCCGCGGGCGGCGTCGGCGACGGCCCCCTCGTCCCGCAGGTCGGCCTCGACCAGCCGGACCTCGGGCACGTCGCTCAGGTTCGCCAGGTCGCCCGCGGACAGGTCGTCGAGCCCCACGACCTCGTGGCCATCGGCCACGAGGCGCCGGCACAGATGCGATCCGATGAAACCGGCCGCGCCGGTGACCAGGATCCTCACAGCCGGACGACGTTCCGCCGGGAGCCGCGCGTCACGCCGCGGGCATCGAAGACGAGCGCCGCCTTGCGCACCACGTCGGCGAAGTCGATCTCCGAATGCGCCGTGAGCACGACCACACAGTCCTGGCTCTCGAGGACCTTGTCGGTCAGCGAACGGGAGCGAGCAGTTCGCCCCGCGACGTCGAGCGACGGCACGAAAGGGTCGTGATAGGCAACTCGCGCACCGGACGCGGCGAGGCGCTCGAGGACCGCGACGGCGGGGGATTCGCGCACGTCGTTCACATCGGGCTTGTAGGTCACGCCGATCACGAGGATCCGAGAGCCGCGCACCGGCTTGCCGCGCTCGTTGAGCGCCTGCGCCACGCGCTGGGCGACGAACCCCGGCATCCGCGCATTCACCTCCTGGGCGTGCTCGACGAAGTTCAGTCGGTGGCCGGTTCGCTGCCCGACGCGCCAGGAGAGGTAGGAAGGATCGATCGCGATGCAGTGCCCCCCGACTCCCGGTCCCGGCCAGAACGGCATGAAGCCGAACGGCTTGGTCGCCGCCGCCCGGATGGCCTCCCACAGGTCCACGTCGAGATCTCTCGACAGGAAGGCCAACTCGTTCACGAGCGCGATGTTCACGTGCCGGAACGTGTTCTCGATCAGCTTCGCCATCTCCGCCTCGCGGGGCGTCGAGACCACCTCGACCTCGTGGACGAACGCTCGGTAGAAGGTGGCGGCAAGGTCGCCGTCGCGCCGAGTGATACCCCCCACCACCTTGGGCGTCTTCGCGAGGTGGTCGAGCCCCCGCCCGGGGTCGATCCGCTCCGGCGAGTACGCGAGCGCGAAGTCCCGCCCGACGGCAAGGCCCGAGCGCTCGAGGATCGGCCTCAGGACCTCTTCGGTCGTCCCCGGATAGGTCGTCGACTCGAGGATCACCAGCATCCCGCGCCGAAGGTGTTTCGCGACCCCCTCTGCGGCCATCTCGATGTGCCGGAGATACGGCTCGTGGTCCTTGAGCGGCGTCGGCACGCAGATCACGACGACGTCACAGCCGCGAAGCGCGGCCGGACCGGTCGAGACGCGAAGGGTCGACCGCATCTCGCGAAGGACGGTGTCCGGGACGTCGCTCACGTAGGATCGCCCCTGCTTGATGGAGGCGATGCGATCCCGGTCGAGGTCGACCCCGGCGCCCTGGTAGCCCGCCCGGACCGCGGTCACGAGCAGCGGCAGGCCCACGTAGCCGAGCCCCACCACGCCGACCCGCGCATCCTTCTCGCGCAGGCGCCGCGAGAGGTCACCGCGCCAGCCGGAACCGCTCGATTTCCCCGCAGGCATCGATTTCGAGCATCGCACAGGAGTCCTCGGCAGCCGGGGAGGCAGTCTGGAGCCTGCGACGGCCGTTGGAGACGGTCAGGGAGCGATGCTGGCGCAGATCGACGAACGCCTGGATGGACCAGTTACCGACACCGCTGTCGCTGTCCTCGACTCCGGTTACGCTCCAGGTGTTGTCGGCGGTGGCGCCGACTTTGCGTCACGGTGATCTCGGCGACATTTCCGCTCGCAGCCGCCACCAAGAAGCCGCCCCCGAGCGCCACCTTGCCCGCTGGACAGGATGCGGTGGCGGTCTTGGGGCTCGTCTCGTTGGTCGCGCTCGCGGTTCCTGAGACCCGCTGGAATCCGGTCGCACAAGTCCGTGGCGCCGGTAGGGCCAGTCGAGCCAGTCATCGCCCACGCCAGACGGCGCCGGCCGCACCGGTGGCGCCAGCGGCACCAGTGGGGCCTGCCGGCCCGGCGGGTCCCTGAGGCCCGACGGGACCTGCCACCCCGGAGGGGCCCGCCGGCGCCGGCTGCACCGGCAGCACCGGTGGCGCCCTGAGCTCCTTGAGAACCGGTCGTGCCTGGAGCGCCGGTAGCACCTTGCGGTCCAACTGGACCTTGCGGGCCGACGACGCCCTGGGGACCGACCGGCCCGGACGTGCCCTGCGGACCCTGAGGACCAACAACGCCAGAAGCGCCCTGCGGACCCTGCGGTCCAACCGGGCCGGTGTCACCCTGCGGTCCGACGGGGCCCTGCGGTCCGACCGGGCCCTGAGGTCCAACCGGACCGGTCGCACCCTGTGGACCAACGGCGCCAGTCGCGCCCTGAACTCCCTGAGCCCCGGTCGCACCTTGAACTCCCTGGATGCCTTGGGCTCCGGTGGCGCCCTGTGCTCCCGTGGCGCCGATCGGGCCCTGCGGTCCAACCGGGCCCTGTGGACCAACGGCGCCAGTCGCGCCCTGAACTCCCTGGATGCCTTGGGCTCCGGTCGCGCCCTGAACGCCCTGAACTCCCTGAGCGCCGGTCGCGCCCTGAACTCCCTGGATGCCTTGGGCTCCGGTGGCGCCCTGTGCTCCCGTGGCGCCGATCGGGCCCTGCGGTCCAACCGGGCCCTGTGGACCAACGGCGCCAGTCGCGCCCTGAACTCCCTGGATGCCTTGGGCTCCGGTCGCGCCCTGAACGCCCTGAACTCCCTGAGCGCCGGTCGCGCCCTGAACTCCCTGGATGCCTTGAGCTCCGGTGGCGCCCTGTGCTCCCGTGGCGCCGATCGGGCCCTGCGGTCCAACCGGGCCCTGTGGACCAACGGCGCCAGTCACGCCCTGAACTCCCTGAGCCCCGGTCGCACCCTGAACTCCCTGGATGCCTTGGGCTCCGGTGGCGCCCTGTGCTCCCGTGGCGCCGATCGGGCCCTGCGGTCCAACCGGGCCCTGTGGACCAACGGCGCCAGTCGCGCCCTGAACTCCCTGGATGCCTTGGGCTCCGGTCGCGCCCTGAACGCCCTGAACTCCCTGAGCGCCGGTCGCGCCCTGAACTCCCTGGATGCCTTGGGCTCCGGTGGCGCCCTGTGCTCCCGTGGCGCCGATCGGGCCCTGCGGTCCAACCGGGCCCTGTGGACCAACGGCGCCAGTCACGCCCTGAACTCCCTGAGCCCCAGTCGCGCCATGAACTCCCTGAGCCCCGGTCGCCCCCTGAACTCCCTGGATGCCTTGGGCTCCGGTGGCGCCCTGCGGACCCGTCGCACCAACAGGACCTTGCGGGCCGACAGGTCCGACCGCACCCGTTACTCCCTGGGGGCCTGCGGGACCTTGGAGACCTGTCGGGCCGGTGGAACCGATCGGGCCTTGAGGTCCAATAGGGCCTGCCGGGCCAACAGGACCGGTCGGGCCCGGGGATCCGGTGGGACCCTGGGATCCGGTCGCTCCAATGGGACCCGTCGCGCCGATCGGGCCAGGAGGCCCCTGCGGACCGGTGGTGCCCTGCGGACCGGTGGTGCCCTGCGGACCGGTGGTGCCCTGCGGACCGGTGTTGCCGTGCGGACCGGTGGTGCCCTGCGGACCGGTGGTGCCCTGCGGACCTGTGGTGCCCTGGGGGCCAGTCGAACCAATGGGACCAGGAGGTCCCGCGGGCCCGGTGGCACCGCCTCCGGAACCTGCCGGACCGGTTGGCCCCGGAGGACCGGCGGGCCCGGTGGCGCCGCCTCCAGAACCTGCCGAGCCGGTCGGACCAGGAGGCCCGGCCGGGCCGGGAGGACCAGCAACACCCGCTGCGCCGGCGGCACCCGTAACCCCTGCGACACCCGTGGCCCCCGCGGTACCGGTCGCTCCTGCCGTTCCCGTCGACCCTTCGGCTCCGGTCGCGCCCGCGGCGCCATCGACACCATCGACACCATTCCGACCGTCGGTGCCGTCCACCCCGTCGACGCCGTCGGTTCCGTTGGTGCCGTTCACGCCGTTGACGCCGTCCGTGCCGTCGGTGCCGTTCTCGCCGTTGGTTCCATCGACACCATCGTGTCCAGACGGACCGGTCGCGCCGGTCGTTAGGCCCGCCCCAAGAACCCCGGTCGGCACCTGGTTGCCCTCTCGGTCGACGAGCTGCCACTCGACCTTGAACTCGCCCTTCCGACACTCGGCCGTCGGGCCTACGATCCGAACATCCCCCGTCGTCGTCGAAACACATCCGACAAGGCGTTCCTCGGTGGGCTGCTGACCCGCAGCGGCGCGCACCCAGAGCAGAGCGAGCAGCGCACCGAGCAGGGCGAAGCCTGCCGCGAGTGACCTGCGGTGGCGCTTGGCGGCGCCGACGGAGTCTGCGGACCCCTTGCCGCCATCGCGCTCAACCGAACGAGAGGGGCGTGCGTGTCCCACGCTTGACCCATCGGGTTTCCGCCGATTGGCATTGAGTCCCGATTCCGGGTATTTCCGCAGAACTCCCCATGGCCCCATCTGAGTAGTCCCCGCCTCTGGGCAGGGAGAACACTGGCGATCCTCCACGACCGAGGGTTGTCAGCGTCGTACCATCCGGCCGACCCACACAGCCGAAAGAGAGGCCGCGTTGGATCGCCTGCAGGCGATGGGCAAGGACCGCAGGTTTGGCGCGATCGCATTGGCGGTCGTGCTGGTCCTGGTGATCGGCGTCGCGCTCTTCGCCCGCTCTCAGGGAGGGAGCGATGCCGAGCAGGCAGACGAGGTGCTCCAGGAGGCGCTTCAACTCCACGCCGATGGAGACCTCGATGGCGCGGAGGAAGCCTACCTACGCGTGATCCAGCTCGACCCGCAGAACCAGTTTGCCTACTACAACCTCGGTCTCATCAGCCAAACGCGGGGCGACATGGTCAGCGCGGAGTCCAGCTACCGAACGGCGATCGCGATCGATCCCGACTTCGTTGTCGCCCTCTTCAACCTCGCGATCCTCCGCGCGGACGCGGGCGCGACTCGGGAGGCGATCGACCTCTACGAACACATCATCGAGGTGACGCCCGCCGAGGGCGCGAACGCGGAGACCATTCGACTGCTCGCCTCGGCCCACCTGAACCTCGGCTTCCTCCTTATCGAGGACGGCGACCAGACGCGAGGTGAGGCAGAGCTCGACGAAGCGGTCCGGCTCGATCCGAGCCTGGAAGACCGGATCGACCGTCAGTCCTCGGCCGGAGACTCCCCGGGCGAGAGCCCGAGCTCGTAGGCGACGCTCGCCTGCTCGGGCTCGGCATCCGGAGCTCTTGCGTTCGCCGCACCCGGCTCCCGTGACCGCCGGCGTCGGGCAAACCATCCGGGGGCGATGAGCAGCGCCGCGAACGCCCCAACCCCGATCAGCAGGAGCAGGTCATATCGCGGGAACGGGGCGTACTCGAACACGACCTCGTGAACACCCGGCGGCACGATCCGGCCCACGAGACTGGGAGCGAACATCTGCGCGTCCAGCGACTTGCCGTCGACCGTCACCGTCCACCGGTTGTCGAACGATGCCTTGAGGATCACCGCGCCCGGCCGATCCATCTCGACGGTGGCCGACGCCCTGCCCTTCCCGAGTTCGAGCGACGCCTCGATCACCCGCCCCGGGGGCTCGGCCGGGAGCTCGCCGTCGTGGATGGTCGGACCGGGGGCCTCCACGCCGGCGAACTCGATCGCCGGATGCACGCCGGCCGCCGGCAGCTCGGAGTTGAGCCACGGCGCGATCTGAACTCCGAGGTTGGTTCGATCGGCGGAGATCGGCTCGGACGTGTCCACCACCTCGATCGCCCCGTCGATCGAGATCTGCCAGAGCGCGTGACGGCCGCGTTCTGCCACGAGCTCGGCTTCGACCGGGGGCGGTCGATCGGCCGGCTGGATCAGGTAGCGGACGTCGAACACGTCGTAGTGCGCCGGGTCGGTGTCGCGGAACCGATACTCGGCCGGTGAGGACAGCGACCACGTCGGCCGCGTGAATCCGACGGCGTCGACGTCGAGATTGAGAAGCTCGGCGTAGACGGGCACCTGGCCCACGCGATATTGAGCCCCCCAGTTCGATCGCGAACCGGCGTAGATCCGGCCCGGCGCGAGGCGCTCGGCGATCGCAACGAGCTCCGCGACGTCGGCGCCGTCCGTCGCGTCGTCGAGCTGCTGCTGATGGATCCACGTGGCCCCCTGCGCCGCCCACGCGGATCGCTCGGTCCACGCGGGCGCGAGCATCGCGATCGCGACGAGGAGGAGCCCGGCTACGATCGGCTCGAGCCTCGGAACGCGCCGGCGGACCCGCGCGGCCACCATCCTGCCGAACCAGGCCATCGCGATTCCCGCGAGGTACAACCCCGCAAGATGGACGCCGAACACGTACCGCCGGAGGAACAGGTCGCCGGAGCCTGGGAGCAATCGAAGGACGGGCCCGAGCGTGGAGCGTCCGAAGAAGAGGAGAAGCGAAAGGAGCCCGACCGCGACGACCGCCCGTGCGCGTTCGTCGCGCCTCCATCGCCAGACGCACAGAAGGAGCCCCGTCCCGGCAAAGAGGGTGATGACGGGGAATCGGTTTCGATCGAAGAGCTCGCCCGAGACCATCCACCGCAGGATCTGATTCGCGCCGAAGGAATCGTAGAAGACCTTCCCGCGAGAGAACTCGTCTTGGATCGTGTAGGCGCGATCCAGCAGCAAGGGAACGACGACCCATGCCGCGATCAGGACGGATCCGACGCCGACGAGGGCGGCGCGGCCGATCCGCTCGAGGAGGCGGGTCGGCCTGATGAGGACGAAGACGCCGAGGGAGAGCAGCGCGAGATACCCCGTGAGCAGGTGGACGGCGACGGTGAGCGCGATGACGAGGGCCGCCCACGCGTACGAGCGCCCCCGCGCGACGGCCCGGTACCCGAATCCCCACGCGAGCGGTAACAGCCACATCCCCCACAGCTGCGTCCACGTGCCGTACCCGCGCCACGCGTAGCTTCCCCACTCGTAGCCGAGGGTGGGGGCGCTGGCGATGAGCGGCGAGGCGAGCGCGGCCGCAGCGGAGCGCCATCGCCCGAGGCCGAGCAGCCGGCCGCCCGCGAACACCGAGATCGGCCAGAGGGCGAGCCCGAGGTACAGGGTCCAGCTGTAGGCGCCGTCCGATCCGATCGGGATCGCGAGGAGCCCCGTCAAGACGTGCGGCAGGCTCTGGTAGTGGTGGAACCTCGACGAACCGAGTGCGAGCTCGGGGTACCAGCCATCCAGCGGCAGGTGTCCCGACGACCACCGCTCCTCCGCCCAACCGATCATCGATCGGTGGACACTTCCGTCGTTCAGGTTCTGGACGGGCGTCGCCTCGGCCCGGAGGACCCAGAGGTTGAACACCACCGCGAGCCCGACGACGAGCCACGGGCCGAAACGATGGATCGCGTGCCGGCGCACCCGGGAGACGCTACACCGTGAGCGAGCGCGTCTCGGTGTCCTTCATGCGGTTCGTGTCGATCGAGATGCCGGGCCCCATCGTCGTCGCGACGGTGAGGGTGTGGATGTACTTGCCCTTCGCCGCCGACGGCTTGGCTCGCAGGATCTCGTCCACGACGGCAAGGTAGTTCTGGAGGAGCTGCTCCTCGGAGAAGGACTTCTTCCCGATGATCGCGTGCACGTTGCCGGTGCGATCGGTCTTGTACTCGATCTTCCCGCCCTTGATGTCCTGGACCGCCTTCGAGATGTCGTTCGTGACCGTGCCGGTCTTCGGATTCGGCATGAGACCGCGCGGACCGAGCACCCGGCCGGCCTTGCCGACCGAGGCCATCATGTCCGGGGTCGCGACCGCGGCCTCGAAGTCGATGTTGCCGGCCAGCACCTGCTCGACGAGATCATCGGCTCCGACGACGTCGGCCCCGGCCTCCTTGGCCTCGGTGGCCTTCGGTCCCTGCGCGAACACGGCGACGCGCACGGACTTCCCGGTGCCGTTCGGCAGCGACACCGTTCCGCGGACCATCTGATCGGCCTTTCGGGGATCGATCCCGAGCCGGAAGGCCACCTCGACGGTCTCGTCGAACTTCGCGTCCGGGAACTCCTTCAACGTCTTGATCGCGTCGACCGGAAGGTACTCGTGCTCGGGGTCGCGGAGCTTCGCCGCTCCCTCGTATCGCTTGCCCTTGCCGCTCACGACACCACCTCGACGCCCATGCTCCGTGCGGTGCCGGCGACGATGCGCATCGCCATGTCGACGTCGTTGGCGTTGAGGTCGACCATCTTCTGCTCGGCGATCCGGCGGAGTTGGTCCTGCGTGAGCTTGCCGACCTTGTTCCGGTTGGGCTCGCCCGAACCCTTCTCGAGCCCCGCCGCCTGCTTGATCAGCTCGGCCGCCGGAGGTTGCTTGGTGATGAACGAGAACGAGCGATCCTCGTAGATCGTGAGCTCGGCGGGGATCACCTGCCCCATGTACTGCTGTGTCTGCTCGTTGTACTGCCGACAGAACTCCATGATGTTCACGCCGTGCTGCCCGAGCGCCGTGCCCACGGGCGGGGCCGGCGTGGCCTGTCCGGCACGGATCTGGAGCTTGACGAGGGCGAGCACCTTCTTCTTCGCCATCTCTTGCCTTCACCTCCTGCGGTGCCAACGGCCGCGAACGGCCTCCCGCGTCGTAGGAGCCTTCCGGGTTGAACCTCGCGAGCGACTAGACCTTCGCCACCTGGTCGAAGGACAGCTCGACCGGCGTCTCGCGGTCGAAGATGTTCACGAGCACCTTCAGCTTGCTCTGGTCGAGGTTGATCTCGCTGATCGTGCCGTTGAAGTCCGCGAAGGGCCCGGAGATGATCCGCACGACGTCCTGCTCCTCGAACCCAAGGCGGAACTGCGGCTTCACCTCCTCCTTCTTCACGGCGAGGATCTTCTCGACCTCACGCTTGGAGAGTGGGGTGGGCTTGCTGCCGGTGCCGGCCGCCACGAACCCGGTCACCCCGGGCGTGTTCCGAACGACGTACCAGGAGTCGTTGTCGTAGACCATCTTCACGAGGAGGTAACCGGGGAAGACCTTGCGCTGGACGACCTGCTTCTTGCCGCCCTTGATCTCCATCACGTCCTCCATGGGGATGTGGACGTCGAAGATCTTGTCCTCCATCTGCATCGTGTGGATCCGCGACTCGAGGTTGGTCTTCACCTTGTTCTCGTACCCGGCGTAGGTATGCACCACGTACCACTCGCCCGGGCCTCGGAAGGGATCGCGAACGATCGTCTCGGGCTCTTCCTCGACGGAGGGCTCCGCCTCGGCCGCGACCGGCTCCGGCTCGGTTGCGGCGGCCTCGACGGCGACGGGCTCCGGCTCGGTGTCCGAGGGGGCCGCCTCCGCGGCGATCGTGTCGAGCTCGTCCGCCAGCTGGCTCGCGATGGCGGCGTCGGTCACGACCTCCACCGCCTCAGCCTCGGCGATCGCCTCCTCCACCGTCTCCTCGAGCGCGGCCTCGATCACGGCGTCCGCCACCGCCTCCTGAACGTCCGCCTCCACCGCCGCTTCCTCCACCGCCTCGACGAGCTCCTCGCCTTCGAGGTTCTCCGCCAGGGCCTCGTCCACCCGCGCCTCGAAGTCCTCCTCGATCCGCTCGTCGCTGGCGGCTTCCACGGCCGCGGCCTCGAGGACGGCCTCCTCGACCGTCTCCTCGAGCGCGGCCTCGATCGCGGCATCCGCGACCGCCTCGGTCACCGCGGCGTCGACGACTGCGTCGACGACGAGCTCCTCGGTCGGGGGCTCTGACTCGGCCGCGCCGCTCGCGGCGGGAGGACCGCCGCCCTCGGGTGTCCCGGGGGCGTCCTCGTCCGAGCCGTTGATGGGTTGCTCGTTCATCGGGCGCGACCTCTGGGTTCTCGATCGATCAGCTGGTGAAGACGTTGAGCACGAAGCGCGAGAACAGGACGTCGAGCCCGAACACGTACGACGTGAGCACGATCACGGTCGTGAGGACCACGATGGTGTACGTCACGAGCTCCTTGCGGGTGGGCCAGATGACCTTCTTCAGCTCCTGGCGGACCTCCTTCAGGAACTGGCGTGCGCCGGTGCGCTCCTTCTTCTGCTGGAGCTGCGTCCGGCGGGCCGACGCCGCGGCCTGGGCTCGCTCGACCTGCGTGCCCTGGCGACGCTGCGCCCGCTTCATCTGCCTGTTCATCCCGTTGCTCCCTTGCAGGGGCGGAGGGACTTGAACCCCCAACCGCCGGTTTTGGAGACCGGTGCTCTACCAGGTTGAGCTACGCCCCTCCGTGGATCGATCCAGCCGGAAGTCGGAGACACCGGAGGCCCAGTATAGGGGCGGCCTCCACGCTCGGCAAAGGAGGGGGAGCCGGACCGCTCTCAGGTTCCCGCAGGTCACCCCCGATAATCGGCCCGTGGAAGCCCGACGCCCGCAGGCCCTCGAGGCCGGTCTGTTCCTGCTCGTCGCCGCGCTGCCACTGGCCCTGTTCCCCCTCTCGGCCGCGGCGTTCGTGGACGTCAAGCTGCTCGTCCTCGCCCTCGGAACCTGCCTGATCTGGGTCTCCGGTCTACCCGTCGACCGGCGGCTGGCGGCTCCTGCGCTCGCCCTCGCCCTCGCGTTCGTCCTCGGCTCGATCCTCGGCGTCGATCGCGCGACGAGCCTCGTCGGGGAGATCCGCCCGACCGGTCTGATCACGCTCGCGTGCGCGATGACGCTCGTCGTCCTGGCGCCGGCGATCCCGGACACGCTCCTCGGACGGGCGGGAGGGTGGCTGGTCTGGTCGGCGGTCCTCGTCTCGCTGGTCGCGCTCACCGAGCACCTTGCGCCGACCCTGCTCGACGTCGTCGCCCCGCGCGAGAGCTTCATCGGAGGAACGCTCGGGAACCCGGTCCTGCTCGCGGGGTTCCTCGCGTCCGCCATCCCGGCCGCGCTCGGACGCTCGGAGGATTCGTCCTGGAGGACCGCGGTGATCTTCGCCGCGCTCGGATCGGGCTTCGCCGTGGTCGGCGAGCGGAGCGCGTTCCTCTTGCCGCCCGTCGCGCTCCTGGCGACCTGGTGGTTCGTTCGACCCCCCCGTCGCCGCTTCGTCGTCGCGGTGGGGGTGATGATCGCCGCGATCGTCCTGTTGACCCTGGTCCCGAACGCGGCCGATGGCGCGCCCGATCCCAGCCGGGTGGCGGGGCAGTTCGGGACCCTGACGGCCGAGCGTCAGCGCTTCGCGATGTGGCAGGCGCAGGCGAGAGCGGTGGTCGACCGTCCGATCCTCGGTTGGGGCCCGGGAAACGAGTGGAGCGCCTTCGTGTCCTCCGGGACCAAGGAGCAGATCGACACCGCCGGTCGGTTCTGGGGTGACGCGCACAACCTGCTGCTCGAGGTCGGCGTGATCGCCGGCCTGGTCGGGCTGGCCGCCCTCGCCTGGCTCCTCGCGCGGCTCGTCCCAAGGACCGCGCGCCCCGCGAGAGTGCGCGCGTGGGCAGCGGCCTCGGCCGTTGCCCTCGCCGTGTACTCGCTCTACGAGCCGCTGGACGTCACCTTGACCCCGCTCCTGTTCCTGTTGGCCGGGGCCGCGGCGACGCTACCGGCCGAGCGGGAATCGCGTGAGGCGGAGACCACCGTTCGACGATGGCGCTTCGCGAGGATGTTCGTCACGGCGGGCCTCGTGGCGGCCATCGCGATCGCCGGCATCGGCCTGGTGTCCTCGGCGCTCGAGCAATGGGGCCGGACCCACTTCGATGCTCGGTGGGCCCTCGAGGAGGCCTGGTCGATCGCGCCGTGGCGGATCTCCGCCGGCGAGGGGCTCGCGATCGAACTGGCGCTCGACGGCCGCGTCGGTGACGAGGGCGCGGCCGAGCAGGCGCGAACGGTCGTCGACCGCCTCGTGAAGGCGCATCCGAGCAACCCGGGGATCCGGCTGCTCGCGGCCGACGTCGAGCTGCTGCTCCGAAACTTCCCCGAGACCCAGGCGTGGATCCGCCGGCACCTCGAGGTCTTCCCGAACGACGACGTGCGCGTCCCGACGGAGGAGCCGGGCTTCACCCCACCCGCCTGACCTGCCGGCCTTCGTGCCCAAAGGTGCGTGATGTTGTCTCCGCCCTCTCCTACACTTCTGCGGACGCGCCGCGCCGGCCCCGGATTGCGAGCGCACACATGGACCAGCCGGTTCCCCTTCCCCCGTCCGGCGACGACCGGACGCGGCGCCGAGGCCTGTTCGCCGGGCGGGACGCGGGCACTCCCGAGGTCGCCGTCGATCCCACCGCGGGCGGCGTCGAACAGCTGATGGCCACCTACCAGGCGACGATCCAGCGCCAGCTCGAGGAGGGCCTGCATCGGATCCAGCTCACGGCGAGCTCCCTGATGCACGAGATCGCGAGCGAGGTCTGGCGCACGGCCGGCGGGGACAAGGACGACGTCCGCACCAAGATCCTCCAGGAGCTCTCGAGGGACCAGGCGCTACGGAGCCTCATCGCGCACTCGGACGAGCGGTTCCAGGCGCTCGCCGTCCGAACGGCCCGCCTCGAGGACACGCTCAATCACGTCGCGGAGACGGTCCGGGGCGCGCGCGAGGAGCTGGCCGAGCGTGTCGGCGCCCTCGCGGAGCAAGGCGACGGGACGGACGCGAACGAGCTGCGTTCGCGGCTGGCCGAGGTGATGCGGCAGGTGGCCGCCGCCCTCGCGACCCTCGCCGAGCGCGACCAGGCGATCGTCGACACGGTGCGCGCGAGGGTGCTCGAGCACGGCGAGCTGGTGACCCGGGAGACCAGCCGGATCTCCGAGGCGATGGAGGCATACGTCCAACACGGCGTCGAGGCCGTGGGACAGCTCGCCGGCAGGATGGACGCCCAGCTGGTCGCGCTCACCCAGCGAGACGGAGAGATCGCCGATCGGATCGACCAGACCGTCAACGAGCACATGCGGTTGCTCGGCGAACAGCTCCAGCTGATCCACGAGCGCACGACAATCGACACGACCGCGATCAACGACACGATTGCTCACCAGCACGGACGCACCGACGAGCGCATGCGGGCCGTCGCCGAGTACCTGCACCTGATGAACGAGCGGATCGACGTCTCCTCTCGCGAGGCCCTGGCCGAGATGCGGCACACGCTCGAGGCCCGGGTGATGGGTCTCGCGCAGCTGGTTCGGTCCGACTCGGAAGCGTTGCGCGGCGAGCTGGTCAAGACGGCCGCGGAGGTCGACGAGCACACGGCCCGGGCGCTCGACGAGCGGCTCGAGACCGTCTCGCACGCGGTGACGCAGGGAACGGCTCGGATGATCGAGGAGCTCGGCCGGCGGATGCAGGAGGACACGGCGCACGCCATCCACGCGTGGATCGACGACGCCGCGGCTCGTCTCGAATCGCACGCCGACGAGCAGGACCGGCGGTTCGACGGCCGGACGGAGGACGCACTCTCGGCCATCGACCGGAACATGGTCCGGATGACCGACGTGATGGAGAGTCAGTTCGAGCGACTCGGACGCGCGGTCGGCGAGCGCGCGGCTCAGGCCGCGGACTTCGCGATCGGCGAGCGCTTCGACGACGTGCTCGCCCGCATGCACGATGCAACCGGCACCATCGAGCACCTCCAGGGCACCCTCCAGAACGGGCAGGCCGAGATCGAGCGGGTGATCGAGCGATCCGTGGAACAGCGGATGGCCTCGCTCGCGCGGCTGATCCGCTCGGACAACGAGACGCTGGCACAGCAGATCGTCGCTGACCAGGAGGCCTCGAAGCAGTCGCTTCGCGCGATGAAGGAGCTCCAGGCGAACCTGCCCGCCGAGGTCATCGACATGGTCGAGCAGCGATTCGCCTCGCTCGCCGAGTCGATCGAGCGCTCCAACGAGATGCTCGCCAAGCGGATCGACCGGATGGGCGAGAAGATCGGCGAGCGCTACGACAACGACATCCAGGTCGTGGTCGACCGGATGGGCGACGCGATGCACGCGCTCGCGAGCCTCGGCCGGCCGGGGGCGCCCACGGGTCCGACCGTCCACGCCGAGTAGCGGAGCTCAGGCGAGCCGAACCTCGGCCTCGCTGCGACGGATCGGCCACACCAGCTCGCCGTCACGCTCGACCTTCACCCAGACCTCGAGGATCGCTACGCGCCGCTCCGGGTCGAGGGTCCGAACACGCCCCCCCGCGACGATCGTCTCCTCCACGAGAACGGGCGCGCGGAACTGCACGCGCAGCTTCGCGATCGCGCCCTCGTCCGCGGCCCAGGCCACGAGCGCCGACGCGAGATGTCCCATCGTGAGCATCCCGTGTGCGATGGTCCGGTCGAACCCGGCGGCTCGAGCGACGTCGTCGTCGAGGTGGAGCGGGTTCCGATCGCCCGACGCTTCGGCGTAGGCTTGTATGTCCTCGCGCGCGACGATGCGGGAGGACTCGGCCAGCTCGTCGCCCACCCGGACATCCTCGAACCGTGGCATCAGGCGCTCCCCCGGACGAGCAGCTTGCTCCGAGCCATGACGACCACGATGCCCGCCTCGTCGCGCAGCTCCGTCCGGAGCGTGAGGAACTCCAGACCGCCCCTGGACCGGATCTCCTCGATCGTCGCCTGTGCGGTGAGCGTCTCGCCGATCGCGAGCGGGCGCGTCCACTCGTACTCCTGTTCGCCGTGGAGGACGCGGGAGAGGTCGAGCCCGAAATCCCGATCGGCGAGGACGTTCGCGAGCCCGGCCGCGAGTTCCGGCACGGTGGCGAAGGTGGGCGGGACGCCCGTCCCGGGATGACCGACGGCCGTCGCGAAGCTCGCGACACGGCCTGCCACCAGCGAGAACGCCAACGGCGGATAGGTCTTCCCCACCAGCGATGCGTTCAAGGTCATGGGTCGGCGTAGGGGCGAACGACCGACACGCGCGTCCCACCCGCGGCGGTCTCCCGTTCGCCCGATTCACATGGCCTCATCACGCTGCGAACGTAGCCACGATCATGAGTCGGAGCAACTCGGGGAGCTTCCGTGACTCGGCCTACGAGGGGTCCTACCATCGGCGGACCGATGCTGGGTAACGAGAACGCGAACGAGCACGTGGCCGGGGAGAACCACAGGGCCGGCGAGTCGGGCAATGGCACCCGCGGCAAGCAAATCACGGTCCTGATCGTCGACGACGAGCGAACGTTCGGGGAGGCGCTCGAGCTCGCGCTCGGTCGCGAGAAGGACCTGCGGATCGTCGAGGTGGCGACGGACGGCACGCAGGCGATCCACGCCGTCGACCTGCACCGGCCCGACGTGGTCCTGATGGACGTGACCATGCCCGGGATGAACGGCATCGAGGTCACCCGCCGGATCAAGGAGGCCGATCCCGACGCGCGGATCGTGATCCTCTCGGGCCACGACGACGAGCACCTGCTGGCACGGGCGGTCCAGGCCGGCGCGACGGGCTTGCTGCGCAAGACCGAGGCCGTGGTGAACGTCGCGAGCACCGTTCGCCGGGCCCATCGCGGCGAGCCCCTGCATGCGCCGGACGAGGTCGAGGTGGCGCTCCGGCGGCTGCGCCATCGGCGCGACCGGGACGACGACGCGGCGCGACGCCTGGAACGCCTCACACCACGCGAGCTCGAGATCCTGTCGCTGATGGCGGAGGGGCAGAGCCCGAACGAGATCACCTCCGCGCTCCGGATGAGCCCGAACACCCTCCGCACGCACATGCAGAACGTGCTCACCAAGCTCGGCGTCCACTCCAAGATGGAGGCGCTCGTCCTCGCGATCCGCCACGGCAAGGTGGCGACCGTGGACGTCACCGAGGAGGAATGAGGCGCCGCGCCTACCGCGTCTCGCGGTGAAGCGTGTGGCGACGCTCCCAGCGGCAGTACTTCCGGAGCTCGATCCGATCGCGGTCGTTGATTCGGTTCTTCACCGTGACGTAGTTCCGCCGCTTGCACTCGGTGCAGGCGAGCGTGATCGTCGGTCGGTTGTCTCCCTTGGCCATCGGTTCCCCTACTTGATGATCTTGGTCACGCGCCCCGCGCCCACGGTGCGACCGCCCTCGCGGATCGCGAAGCGCAGGCCCTCCTCCATGGCGATCGGGGCGCCGAGGTTCACGGTCATCTCGACGTTGTCGCCGGGCATCACCATCTCGACGCCCTCGGGAAGTGCGGCCGAGCCGGTGACGTCGGTGGTGCGGAAGTAGAACTGGGGCCGGTAGCCGTTGAAGAACGGCGTATGGCGCCCGCCCTCCTCCTTGGAGAGCACGTAGACCTGAGAGAGGAAGTCCGTGTGGGGCGTGATCGTGCCGGGCTTGGCCAGCACCTGGCCCCGCGCGACCTCGTCCTTGTCGATGCCGCGAAGCAGGACCCCCACGTTGTCGCCGGCCTGGACCTCGTCCAGCAGCTTGCGGAACATCTCGAGGTCGGTCGCGACCGTCTTGCGCGTCTCCTTGATGCCGACGATCTCGACCTCGCCCATCTTCTTGAGCACGCCCTGCTCGACCCGGCCCGTGACGACCGTGCCGCGTCCGGTGATCGAGAACACGTCCTCGATGGCCATCATGAACGGCTTGTCGACGTCGCGGACGGGCTCGGGGATGTAGGTGTCGCAGGCATTCAGGAGCTCGTCGATCTTCGCCATCCACGCCTCGTCGCCCTCGAGCGCCTTCAGCGCCGAGACCTGGATGACCGGGACGTCGTCGCCGGGATACTCGTAGGAGGACAGGAGCTCGCGGACCTCGAGCTCGACCAGGTCCAAGAGCTCGGGGTCGTCGACCATGTCGCACTTGTTGAGCGCGACCACGATGTACGGGACGCCCACCTGGCGCGCGAGCAGCACATGCTCACGCGTCTGGGGCATCGGGCCGTCGGCGGCCGAGACCACCAGGATCGCGCCGTCGATCTGAGCTGCCCCGGTGATCATGTTCTTGATGTAGTCGGCGTGGCCGGGCATGTCGACGTGGGCGTAGTGGCGGGCCTCGGTCTCGTACTCGACGTGGGCGATCGCGATGGTGATGCCGCGCTCGCGCTCCTCCGGCGCCTTGTCGATCTGGTCGAAGGGCGTGAACTCGGCCATCCCCTTGGCGGCCTGGCGTTTGGTGATCGCCGCCGTGAGCGTGGTCTTGCCGTGGTCGATGTGACCCATCGTGCCGATGTTGACGTGTGGCTTGGTCCGCTCGAACTTCTTCTTCGCCATCTCGTCGTGCTCCTTCTACGGACGTCGTCTCGTGGTCTGGCTCGTAGCGGGGGCGGGATTCGAACCCGCGACACAGCGATTATGAGCCGCTTGCTCTGCCACTGAGCTACCCCGCCCCGACGCGGGAAGGAAGTCTACCGGCCGGATCGGCGCTGCGGCATCCCTGAGCAGGGGTTTCGATCGGCCTTCGAGCCGGAGCGGGGATTTGAACCCCGGACCTACGCCTTACCATGGCGTTGCTCTACCCCTGAGCTACTCCGGCCAGGCGGTCATGATACCGACCGTCCATCTCCGTGGGACCATGAGCCGATGCACCGGGCCCTCCTCGCGCTCGCCCTGATCGCCGCAGGGGCGTGCAGCGTGGATTCCTCTGCGGGCGATGCCCCGACGTCCGCCGACGCTGGTCATCCATACGTCGACCGGTGACCAAGACCTCGCGGTGCAGGTCGCGGACACCCCCGAGGCTCGTGCGACCGGCCTCATGGGCCGCGAGCGCCTAGACCCGTACGACGGGATGGCGTTCGTGTGGGACGAGCCGGTGAACGCCTCCTTCTGGATGAAGGACACGTTGATCCCGCTGTCGATCGCCTTCTGGGACTCCGGCGGCCGCATCGTGGCGATCTTCGACATGGATCCGTGCACGGCCGATCCGTGCCCGACCTATGACTCCGGCGTCCCCATCCTCGGTGCCGTCGAGGTCGACCAGGGAGCACTCGACCGGCGTGGGGTCGAGGTGGGCGACGAGGTCGAGCTCCCCGTTCCGACATGACCGACGTCGACTGCCTCCTCTGCCGCGCCGAGCGCATCACGACCTGGCACTTCGAGGACGACGAGTGCTGGGTCACCGACTGCCTCGTCTGCATGACGCCGATGATCGTCTGGCGTCCTCATGGGCTCCCCGATCCGGAGCACGAAGTTCGCCTGCTCGGGCGGCTGGAGGTCGTCGCCGTGAAGCGCTATCCGGACGGGTACTGGATCGACGGGGAACGCCGGCGCATCCCCGACCACTGGCACGCCCACGCCAGGCCCGCCGGCGGCTTCTTCGACCCCGCGAGCGAGCTCTTCGGCCGCTTCCGGTGAGACGATGACCTGCGCCTTAGGCCATTTCGGCCTGTTCCTGCCAGCGGTTGTACCGCTCGATCTCGTACCCGCGGTTCACCTGGAACTGGAACATCATGCCGAACACCGCCACCACGCCGAAGATGATGAACCAGAGGGGATGGTCGTCGAGAACCATCTTCGGGCCGTTCTCCGCGATGGTCTCGGGGGTGGCGGAGGTGAGCAGGAACAGGAAGGTTCCCACGATCCCCCACGCGCCGAGCAGCGCCGTGGACACGATCACGACCGGCTTCTGGAGGTTCAAGACGATGGCTCCGACCGCGAACGCGAGGCCCACCGCGACGCCGATGATCCAGACGAGCACGTCCAGGTCGGCCCCGAACAGGCCGAACACCCCCGCGACGAGCGCGTACCCCAGCGACCCGGCGACGATCGCGACCGCCATCACCCAGAACAGGTAGGACAGAACCGCGAACACAAGCCCGACGAAGAACCCGACCACCCAGCTGGTCGTGGTCGACAAGAACCCGTCACCGAACAGCGCCTGCACCGAGTGCGCGCCGATCGACAGGCCGACGAAGAACCCGTAGATCGGGAGCAGGACCAGGAACAGGCGATAGCCGGCAAATGCGACGAGGCTGCCGAGGAACAGCAGGATCATGCCGCCAACGATGCTCCCGAGTACCGAACCACCTTCCATGAGACACCCCCTGCTCGATACGGCGTTCTCGCGTGACGGCGGAATCGTGCCACCCGAACGGGACCGAGCCAGCACCCTCGCAGAGCCGAGCGCCTCGAACGGGCCCTCCACTCAGCCAAGGCCCCGGTCGTGCTCGGCAACCCAGCCGCCCACCGCCTCGCTGACGTTGTCGTGGATCCGGCGGGATTGCCCCAGGTTTGGTTGACTCCTTGGTCTGCCCTCGGTCCTGTTGAGTCGATTTGCTGGAATCCTCATGCTCGAGAGCAAGGAGGAACGGCATGCCGAGGAGCTACCCGCCGGAGTTCAGACGGAAGGTCCTGGACCTTCTGGCGGCTGGACGAAGCGTCACCGAGGTCGCCGAGGATCTCGGCATCAGCGGCGCTTGCATCTACAACTGGCGGAAGCAGGACCGCGTCGACCGGGGCGAGATCCCAGGTCTGAGCACGGCCGAGCGCTCCGAGCTCGTGGCTGCCCGTCAGCGCATCAACGCGTTGGAGGCGGAGCTGGCCGTCGAACGGCGAGCGAAGCAACTGCTGAAGGAGGTGGTGCCCCCAAAAGGACGATTCGCCATCATCAAGGTGATGGCCGCTGAGGGCCACTCGATCAAGGTCAGCTGCCGGGTCCTCCAGGTGACCGAAGCCGGCTTCTACGCCTGGCGCAAGCGCCCGCCGTCTGAGCGAGCGATCCGTCACGCGTGGCTGACCGATCTCATCACCAAGGCCCACGTGGACTCACGGGGAACCTACGGTGCTCGTCGGGTCCACGCCGAGCTCACGATCGGCGTGGGGATCGTGGTCGGTCACAACGCCGTCGAGATGCTGATGCGTCGTGCAGGCCTGCAAGGTCTTCCGAACAAGCGGCGGTTCCGCAGCAAGATCCAAGCTGCGACGGCGACGGATCTGGTCGAGCGCTCGTTCGCGCGCTCGGAGCCGGATCAGCTCTGGGTCACCGACATCACCGAGCATCACACCCGCGAGGGCAAGGTCTACTGCTCTGTCGTGCTGGACGTGTTCTCCCGCCGTGTGGTCGGCTGGTCGATCGACTCGGTGCCGACCGCTGCGCTGGTGACCAACGCCTTGGGCATGGCGATCCAGAACCGGGACCCGGACGGCACGCTCATACATTCGGATCACGGCACGCAGTTCACCTCATGGGCGTTCACGCGCCGCGCGCTCGACTCCGGACTAGTTCCCTCGATGGGGTCGATCGGAGACTGCTACGACAACGCCGTCATCGAGTCGTTCTGGGCCAGGATGCAGGTCGAGCTGCTGGACCGTCAGCGGTGGAGCACCCGCGTCGGCTTAGCGAACGCGATCTTCGAGTATCTGGAGATCTTCCACAACCGCAAGCGCCGACATAGCGCGCTGGGGATGCTCACCCCCGTCGAGTACGAGATGATGAAGCCCTACCCAATCCAGGTCGCGTGATGGATCCCAGCATCCTGACTCAACGATTCACGGGGCAGACCAGGCTTTCGCCAATCCGTTCGAGGAGTCCGTTGCGCATCAAGATCGCCTGATGAGCGAGGGCCGTCGGGTGTTCTCAGAAACTCGCTGACCATGCGAAATCGGTATCTTCGCGAGGAGTACCCACAGGTTCAGGAGGCTGGAGGGTAGTACCCACGCCTGGGACCTGCTGCCTGCCCCGGTGTGGCACGAAGTTTGACCAAGCCCAGACTCAGGTTTCGGTGGAGAGGGCGCCTATCCGGCCACCGCGCGGCTCGAAGACGACGACCGCCGTCTCTTGCGGGCGCCGTGCAGCGTAGCCGTCCAGGTTCCGGTCCAGCTCGCGCCAGCGCTGCCACAGCCGTTCACGCTCCCCGCCCATCGCGGCCCTGCCGAGCACCTCGCGCCGGATCCCACCAGCCAGCTCGACGACCGCCTCCGGGCGGGCCTGCAGGTTCAGCCACCAGGCTGGCTCGGCCGCACCCCAGCCGTTCATGGCCATCGAAACGAGATCGGGCCCGTCCTCGTAGTAGCCGAGGATCACGCTCCGTGGCTTGCCGCTGCGCCGACCTCTCGTGGTGAGCCGCAAGGCGCCCCACTTTCCAGGTCGGGGAGGCCACAATCCCTTGCGTCCCCCGCTTGCTCGAACGACCCGTCGGTGCGCGTGCCAGGCGGTCACCACGAACCAGCGAGGTGGTAGGCGCGCCTTGCCTCCGGCCATGCCGCACTCCTCACCTCGCGGACGACCACACCATAGCTCCCCCAGTGAGTGGAGCCACGGCAGGATTCGACGGCGCGGAGTCGAGCGAGGCGAGCGAGTGAGTGAGTCGGGTTGTGGTTGGTTGGGTCGGTCAGTGGGTTGGTGGGTGTTCTCAGAACTCTCTAACCACACGAATTGGGCACCCTTTCCCAGGAGTACCCACGGGTTAAGAAGGGTAGTACCCACAGCAGGTCAGAGGGCCTTTCCGGGCTGGACCATCCACAGGTCAGACGGCGGGGACCCTCCCCACGCTCATAGCGCCAGGCTCAGGCGCTGGGGGATGAGGGCATAACGTGAACACGTTCACAGCTCTCGCGACCGCGAGCCCAAGATCGCGAGGGAGATGACTGATTGCGTCGCCATGGCGATCTTCGGCCAGGGTGTCAGCGGCATGACGTCGGTCGGACCGAAGGCGGTGGCGTTGGTGATTCCGAGGTACAGGTAGTCCACGAAGCGCGGGCGCCATCCCTGGGCGGCGGCGTGGGGCTCGCGATGATCGAGCGCGACCACGACGTCGCCGACGACGACATCGCCAACGGCGCGTGGGGGCTCGATATCGTGGGACGCAGCTATCCGGTGACGCTGTCGCTCGCGCCGATGTACGACCCGGCGCGCGCCCGGATCAGGGCCTAGGCGCTCGGCGACGCCGACGCGACGGTACAACCGAGCGCCATCTCGGCGCTGGTGACCTTCGACAGCGCGTCGGTGGCAACCTGCGCGACGTCGGCCGGCGCGGCGGTCGCGAGGTTCTGCACGTCGGTCGCGAGATCGGCGACGTCGCTGGCGGCACCGGAGGCGCCCACCGAGTTCAGCAGGCTCGAGGCGCTCTGCAGGTCCGTCGCCATCGAGGCCGCTTGGCTCGCGAACGCCCCCGTCTGGCCGGCCTGGGCGGTCGTGATCGCCGTGGATGCGGCGGCCAGCTTCGCGCACACCGTGACTTTGGCCTGTGCGAGCGGCCCTGCGGCCGAGGTTGCGGCCGGCGAGCTGGGGCTCGACGACTTGCTGCACGCGGCGAGCATCAAGGCGAGCACGAGCGTGGCGGCCACGGTCAGTGTGCGGGTGTGCGAACGCATGAAGTCCTCCTCGATCGGTCGTCCGCATCTAGCCGCGAACGTCGCGAACGAACGCCTGTGCTCGCTTCCACCGCGGTAGATGCCTTAGGCCTTGCTCCCCGGTAGACCGGACACTCGAAGCTCCCACACAAGAAGAAGAGCCACGGGCATCTCCCCACCCGTCGAGTGCCTGCCCAACGAGTGGAGTACGTTCGTGGCTTTTCTTCAGGTCTGGGGCGTGGGCGGAGTGTCCGGTCCCTACGGCCTGACCGGGTGGACCAGCGAAGTGATGGCTCCTCGGATCCCAGCCAAGACCTGTCGATCGGAGGAACAGATCCTGTCCCTGATCGGGGCGGCGTTCCTCGCCTTGGCGCTGATCGACTTCCTGCGCACGGATGTGAGTGTGGTCGAGGCTGAGAGAGGCGCACCGCCGCACGTCGGAAGCTTCGCCTGGGAGCGGACCCGACGACAAGGCTGCCCACGAGGCCGGGGCGGACGCCCCGACCTCCTGATCAGCGTCGTGCTACTCGCCCTCTGCGGCTTTCAGCTGCTTGGCCAGCTCGTCGGCGTCCGCGTCGACCGCCTGGGAGATGTAGCGATCCTGCGCCTTGATGCTCGCAGCGATCTGGTCGGCCATGTTCGTCGCGTAAATCACGATCAAGCCGGCCTGTCCCTTGTCCAGCACGGTGCCGAGCTGCTTGAGGTCGTCATTGCTCATGCCACCCTTGATGTGCCCGGTGATGGCTCCGACGCCCGCACCCACGGCCATACCGACACCCAGACCGATCCCAGGAAGGATCGCGGCCGCGGCCCCGATGGCCAAACCTTCCCACGCACCGTGCCGCGTGGACGCCTCGTGCTTCTCGGCCACCTTGACCGTGCCGTCGGCTCCGCGCTCAAGGACCGCGGCATCGAAATCATGCCCGACCCCGGCGTTCGCGTACATCGCCTTCACTGCCTCGTAGTCCACCTCGGCGTCTGAAACGCTGTCGTAGGACGCTCCGAGGACCAGCAGCATGTCCTTCTCGCTCATCACGTTCCCTCCCTTTCGATGCCCGATCCCGCCCGCGAGGGCCTGCTAAAGGACCTTAGCAGGGGCTGCTCCCGGTGAGGGAGGAGGGAGCCGGGGGGGCACAGGGACTTTTCGCACGTATCCGCCCAATCGCGCCGGGCGTCACGGTTCGCAGGATGTGCCCTTCCGTTCCATCCTGCATCCGGAGCAACGGCAGCCTCAGACGGGACTGCGCTGCGGATCCGGGTTGGCGCCACCGACGCGAGCTCGGGGGTGTCGGTCGGGGCCACCTTGAGGCACCGGCCGTAGAGGGCAGCGAGTGGCTCGGAGCTGAGGCCCTGGGCCATGACGGAGAGCAAGATCGTCCAAGTCGTGCGCGACGACGGCAAGCCTTTCGATCTGTCGATCAGTCTGGACGAGTGGCGAGCGGGGATCACGCGCGCGATGCTCGAGGCGCATGGGATGAGTCCGTCTGTCTGTCTGGTCTGTGGTGTGTGGGGTGTTCTCAGAAGTCCCTGACCACACGGAATCGCCGTCGTTCAGTGGAGTGCCCTCAGGTTAGGGAGGATAGTACCCACAGCGACTCAGAGGCTCTTACCCACTGCGATCCCGAGGGTCACCGATATCGAGGACCGCTATCCTCGGCGCGTGAGCAAAGACTCGTCGCCCAAGAACGAACGACGGTGGCTCCGTCCCAGCCGGATGGAGGCCTTCAGCGACGGGGTCTTCTCGATCGCGATCACGCTGCTGGTGCTGGATCTCGCCGTCCCCGAAACGGGCAGCGGGGTTGGTCATGCGCTCCTCGATCAGTGGCCTCTCTACTCGGCCTACCTCGTGAGCTTCGCATCAATCGGCGCGGTTTGGATCGCCCACTCAACTGTCACGAACCATTTCGAACGTGTGGACTCCGTCCTGCTGCGGCTCAATCTGCTCCTGCTCTTCTTCGTCTCGGTGCTTCCGTTCCCGACGAGGATGCTCGCGGAGTTCATCGGGGATTTCGGGCCCGAGCGGATCGCTGTCACGGTCTACGGGATCAACCTGCTTGCGATGTCGGCCATGACGAGCGTCGTGTGGCGGCACGCGGTCTCAGAAGGGATGCTCTCAAGCGAGCATCCCCAAGAGGAGGTGCAGGAGGTCACCAAGAAGTTGACCCCCACTCTCGGGTTCTACGCCGCAGCGATCGCGATCGGCCTGCTCGCGCCACGGGTCGCTGTCTTCCTCTACCTCGCGATCGCGCTCTACCTGCTCATCCCATTCCGCGCGGTCATGGAGCGGCGCCGCAGGCGGACGCATGGGGCATAGGTATTGAGAACACCCCATGGTTGGTCGGTCGGTGGGGTGTTCTCAAACCCCTTTGACCTCGCGGAATGCGGGTCCGTTGCAGGAGTACCCACAGGTTAAGAAGGGAACTGCCCACAGTTGCCCTGCAAGTCTCATCACGCAGGGGTGAGCAGCGACCTGGCAGCAAGATCGTCTCGCCACACCCGGCGGGAGCTGCGATCAGCGTGAGGCGGTCGCTTTAGATCAGTGACGAAGCTTGTCGACGAGTCGATCCGAACCAGTGTCTGGCCAACCGCGGGCGGGGGAAACAGTTGGTTCGCACAAGGATCGTGCTCCCGCAGCCCCCTCGAGGCCACCGATACCCTCAAACTCTCGCGCGATCGAAGGAGCAGCGCAGCCGCCCTCGACGCCCGGGTCGGGAGTCCGGCCACTTCGACCTGCCTCCTCTGCCACAGCGCTTCACTCCTAGCTCGATTCGGGCGAAGCTCCTCCACAGCCCACCTTCACCTAGGCGGGATCGGCCGGTAGGGTTACGCGTGCGCATCAGCGTTCTGTGAGCGTGGACAGAGATGATCTCTGAGTCGCCTCGAACCCGGCGGATGAGACTGTGCCTGAAGGGAAAGCCATGACGTCGAGACGAGAGGGAAGCTGAGGAACATGGCGACATCACCGAGTGTCCAGCATCCGAGCGTGGCGGACCGGAAGGCGTTCGGGAAGCAGGCGAGGAAGCGGACGCCTCCGGACAGCAACGCCGGTTGGAAGCCCGTTTCGGACCGGTTCGACCCGGTGACCCTGCTCGAGGAGCAGGACGCGACCCGCGAGCCTGACCTCGTGCCGGTTCGTCACGGCCGCATGATGGTTTCGCCGTTCACGTTCTACCGGGGCGCGGCGAAGATCATGGCCGCGGACCTGAAGGACACGCCGCGGGCCGGCCTCACCTCGCAACTCTGCGGCGATGCGCACCTCTCGAACTTCGGTGTCTTCGCATCTCCTGAGCGGAACCTGGTCTTCGACGTCAACGATTTCGACGAAACGCTGCCTGGGCCGTTCGAATACGACGTCAAGCGTATGTCCGCCAGCTTCACGATCGCGGCTCGCAACAACGGCTTCACGAAGACCGATGCGAAGGCGGCGACGCTAGCCTCGGTGAGGTCCTATCGAGAGGCGATGGCCGAGCTGGCTCAGATGAACACGATGGAGATCTGGTACGCCCATCTGTCGGAGCAGGACCTGATGGCGGCGATCAAGACCTTCGCGGGCACCGGGTCGAAGGCGCAGAAGAAGGCAGCGACCAAGGGCGAGAAGGGCGTCAAGAAGGTCGCGGATAAGGCGCGCACGCGCGACAGCCTCCAAGCGCTATCCAAGCTGGCAGAGCTGGTCGACGGCGAATACCGGATCGTCAGCCAGCCGCCGATCGTCATCGCCGCGCGGGAGCTCACCAGCGTCGCCGGCATGTCCACCGATGAGCTCGAGCACGCGATCCACGAGCAGTTCCGCGCCTATCGCGCCACGCTGCAGTACGACCGTCGCCAGCTGTTGGAGCGGTTCAAGATCATCGACATGGCCCGGAAGGTCGTCGGGGTCGGGAGCGTGGGAGCGCGTGCGTTCATCGTCTTGCTCCAGGGCCGTGATCAGCAGGATCCGCTCTTCCTGCAGGTCAAGGAGGCGACCGCTTCGGTCCTCGAAGATCACCTCCCGAAGAGCCACTTCAAGCAGCCTGGAGAGCGCGTCGTGCAGGGACAGCGGATGATGCAGGCGGCCAGCGACATCTACCTCGGGTGGACCAAGAGCACGCAGGACAACCGCTACCTCTACTGGCGCCAGCTGCGGGACATGAAGGGCTCCGCCGACATCGAGTCGATGGACCCGACCAGCCTTCAGTTCTACGCAACGTTGTGCGGCTGGACGCTGGCTCGCGCTCACGCACGGTCAAGCGATCCCATCGCCATCTCGGCGTACCTCGGCAAGAGCGACCGATTTGATAGGTCGATCACCGACTTCTCCGAACGCTACGCCGATCAGAACGAGAAGGACTACCGGGCCTTCACCGACGCCGTCGCCTCTGGACGGCTGCAGGCGGTGGAGGGACTCTGAGTGCCACTGGGCGGACGACAACCGAGTAGCGAGGTCCAGCGGCCGGTCGGTGAAGGACAGCGAAGACCGCGTGACCCCTCCCACGCGATGGTTCCGCTGTCGCTCGAGATACCCTGTTCGGGACGCCAGGCGCCGACGGTGCGCCCGGGCCTATACGAGTGCGACTTCGACCACCGCCGGACGGGCGTTCAGGTAGATCAGGGTTCCGAGCAGCGGTTGGTGGGAGGGGGAGGATTCGAACCTCCGTAGGCTTCGCCGGCGATTTTACAGACCGCTCCCTTTGGCCGCTCGGGCACCCTCCCGGAAGCGATGGAAGGATAGCAACGCCCGCGAGCTGCCGCGCGCCTCAGCTGGCTAGGATACGGACATGGCCAAGGCTGACTTCTCGTTCGACATCGTCTCCCAGGTCTCGATGCCCGAGGTGGCGAACGCCGTGGACCAGACGCGGCGCGAGATCGCCCAGCGGTTCGACTTCAAGGACACCGGCACCTCACTCTCGCAGGACGACAAGCTGATCGAGGTCCGCTCCTCCACGGAGGACCGGCTGAAGGCCGCCGTGGAGGTGCTGAAGGAGAAGGCCGTGCGGCGCGAGGTCTCCCTCAAGGCCCTCCACTTCGGGCCGATCCTGCCCGGAGCCAAGGGGGCCGTGAAGCAGGCGATCAACGTGAACGTCGGCATCTCGGAGGAGAAGGCGCGGGAGCTCGTCAAGTTCGTCAAGGGCCTCAAGGTGAAGGTGCAGAGCCAGATCCAGGGCGACCAGCTGCGGATCACCGGCAAGGCGAAGGACGATCTCCAGGTCGTGATCCGGGCCGTCAAGGAGCAAGACTTCGGGCTGTCGCTCCAGTTCGTGAACTTCCGGCCCTAGCCGGGCTCGGGTAGATTGCCGTTCACTGGGGGTGATCCGCCGTGGACACTGAGCGTCTGAAGGCAAGGGCCAACGAGATCGCCGAGCGGGAGGCCGCCCGACTGCTTGAGCGGACCCCGGCGTCCAAGCGGCTGTTCGAGCGCGCGTTGCGGAGCATGCCGAACGGGGTGGCCTCGAACTTCCAGGCCGGCGACCCGTACCCCGTCTACCTGTCGCGGGGCAGCGGGTCCCATGTCTGGGACGTGGACGGCACCGAGTACGCGGACTTCCACGGCGGCTTCGGCGTGAACGTCGTGGGCCACGGCCACCCCAAGATCGTCGAGGCGATCCGAAAGGTCGCCGACCAGGGCATCCACTTCGCGGTCACGACCGAGACGACGGTCGCGCTGGCCGAGGCCATCTGCGAGCGCTTCCGGCTCGAGCAGATGCGGTTCGTGAACTCCGGCACGGAGGCGACGATGGATGCGATCCGGGTGGCTCGAGCCGCGACCGGCCGGGACGTGATCGTGAAGATGGAGGGTTCGTATCACGGCCACCACGACTCGGTCCTGTTCTCGGTGGTCCCGGAGTCGGACGTGCTCGACATGCGGTTCACCACCGGGGCCGAGGGACAGGCCTGGTACCGCACGCGACCGACCTCGAAGGGTATCCCGCAGGCGCTGTGGGACACGGTCATCGTCGCGCCGTTCAACGACGCAGAGGCGGTCGCCCAGGCGTTCGCGGACAACCCGGAGCAGATCGCCGCGGTGATCCTCGAGCCCGTGATGATGAACATCGGCCTCGTCCTGCCGAAGGCCGGCTACCTCCAGGCGCTCCGCGACGTGTGCGAGCGCAACGGCGCCGCCCTCATCTACGACGAGGTCAAGTGCGGCGGGACCATCGCCTACGGCGGCACGACGGAGCGCTTCGGGGTCGCGCCGCACCTGGCCGCCTACGCGAAGGCGGTGGGCGGCGGGGCGACGATCGGCGCGTTCGGCGGCGAGGCGCGGTGGATGGAGTGGGTCACCAAGGGCGCGGCCCAGCAGGGCACGTTCAACGGGAACCCGCTCTCGGCGGCGGCCGGGCTCGCGGCCCTCACCCAGGTGCTCACGAAGGACGCTTACGACCACCTCGGCAAGCTCGGGACGATGCTCGCCGAGGGCTGCCAGCGCGCGATCGCCGAGACCGGGATCCCGGCGCACGCCGTCGACCTCGGCGCGAAGGGCTGCGTCTCCTACCGCAGCGAGCGGCTCACTAACTATCGCGACTTCCTCGAGACGATCCCGGAGCTCTTCTACGCGTCGTTCGGCTGGATGATCAACCGGGGCATCTTCATGACGCCCGGCGACGAGGAGCAGTGGACGATCTCGGTGCAGCACACCGAGGAGGACGTCCAGCGCTACCTCGAGGCGTTCGGCGAGTTCTGCTCGGAGCTCGCGGCCTAGGGCGCCCCGGCACCGGGAACCTGCGGGCGGCCGGCTCGCGAGGATCGCGCATGGGATCGATGCACGAGTACACCGACGAGACCGAGGCCCTGACGAGGGCGATCGTCGCGTACGCCCGCGGCCGGATCGCGAACCCGCAGCCACTCGATCGCCCCGCCTCGCCCGACGAGCTCGAGCGCCGGGCCGGGCGGACGATCACGCCGGGCGGCATCGGCGGCGAGGAGGCGCTCCGGATCTGGGCCGAGGTGCTCGCGCCCACCGTGATGTCGACCGACCACCCGAGCTTCCTCGCCTTCGTCCCGGGCGCCCCGACGAAGGCCAGCGTGCTGTTCGACCTGGTGATCAGCGCGTCCTCCTCGTACGGGGGGAGCTGGCTCGAGGGGGCGGGCGCGGTCTGGGCCGAGAACCAGATCCTGCGATGGATCGCCGACCTCGCCGGCATGCCGAATGAGGCGGGCGGGTGCTTCGTGTCGGGCGGGACCGCCGGAAACCTCTCGGCGCTCGTCGCCGCGCGTCACGCGGCCTCGGTCACCCGCGGCGGGAACCGTCCCGCGCGCTGGCGGCTCGCGTGCGCCGACACCGTGCACTCCTCCGTGGCATCGGCCGCGCGGGTCATGGACGTCGACCTGGTCACCGTGGCGCACGACGAACGCGGGCGCCTCACGGGCTCCGCCCTCGCCGAGGCACTCGGCGCTTCCGGGACCGACGGCCTGTTCGCCGTGGTGGCGAGCGCGGGCTCGACCAACGCGGGCATCGTCGACGATCTCGAGGGCGTCGCCGCGGTGTGCCGCGAGGCCGGGACGTGGTTCCACGTCGATGGCGCGTACGGCGGGGCGGGACTGCTCGCACCGAGCGTGCGCGAGCGGTTCCGCGGCGTGGAGCACGCCGACTCGTTCATCGTCGACCCGCACAAGTGGCTCTTCGCGCCGTTCGACGCCTGCGCGCTCCTGTATCGGGACCCCGCGATGGCGCGCTCGGCCCACCGGCAGGACGCCTCGTACCTCGACACGCTCAACGCGTCCTCGGAGTGGAACCCGAGCGACTTCGCCCATCACCTCTCGCGGCGCGCGCGCGGGCTCCCGCTCTGGTTCTCGGTCGCGACCTACGGGACCGACGCCTACCGCGACGCGGTGGAGCGCGTCCTCGCCGTCACCCGGGAGAGCGCCGAGGAGATCCGTCGACGGCCCGAGCTGGAGCTCGTCATGGATCCCGAGCTCTCGGTGGTCCTGTTCCGACGACTCGGGTGGACACCCGAGGACTACGAGGCCTGGTGGCCTCGGGCGCTCGAGGCACAGGTCGGCTTCGTGCAGCCCTCGTCCTGGGAGGGCGAGAAGGTCGCTCGGCTGTGCTTCGTGAACCCGCGCACCACGATCGACCACGTCCGCGCGATCCTCGGCACCATGGCGTGAGCGAGATCCGGGCCGTCCTGCTCGACCTGTACGACACGCTCGTGTGGAGCGAGTGGCCGAAGGCGCGCATCGCCTGGCAGCAACGCCTCGGCGTCTCCGAGGCCGAGCTCCTCCGGGCGTTCGTGGAGACCCGCCGGGCGCGAAGCGTGGGGGCGTTCGGCAGCGCCGAGGGCGACGTCGTCGCGGTCCTGCGGGCCGCCGGGGCCCCCTCATCCCCCGAGGTCGTCCGGGAGATCACCGACGCGACCCGCGAGTTCCTGCGCACCGGCGTGACGCTGTACGAGGACTCGCTGCCGACCCTGCGCGACCTTCGAGCCCGGGGCGTGCGGACCGCGGTCGTCAGCAATTGCGACCACACGACCCGGGCGGTCATCGAGCGGCTCGGCCTGGAGGAGGAGGCCGACGCGGTGATCCTCTCGTTCGAGGTCGAGGCGGCGAAGCCCGATCCCGCGATCTACGTCGCCGCCCTCGAGCGGCTCGAGGTCGCGGCGCCCGAGGCGGCGTTCGCCGACGACCAGGCGCGGTACTGCGACGGGGCGGCCGGGCTCGGGATGAGGACGTTCCTCGTCCAGCGCGACGGCGCGGCGCCGGCCGAGGGCGTGAGTGAGCCCCGAGGTCATCGGGTGATCCCCGATCTCCGGGCGCTCCTGGACGCGATCTAAACCGGGCTCGTCCCGAGCTGTCGCTTGATCTCCTCGAGCCGCGCGATGCGCGCCTCGGTCGGCGGATGCGTCGAGAACAGGCCGGCGAAGCTCGCCGAGGCCTGCCGCCCGCGGAACGGGTTCACGATGAACAGATGCGCCTGCGCCGGGCTCACGGTCGCCGGCACCGGCACCCGCTTCGCCGTCGCCTCGAGCTTGCGGAGCGCGCTCGCGAGCGCGTCGGGATCGTGCGAGAGGATCGCGCCCGATTCGTCCGCCTGATACTCGCGCGAGCGACTCACGGCCATCTGGATGATGGCGGCGGCGATCGGTGCGAGGAGCCACGCGAAGAGCATGCCGAACGCGCCGAACGGGCCGTTGCGATCGTCTCCGCCGCCGAAGAACAAGGCGAAGCGGGCGAGGAACGTGATGCTCATGCCGATCCCCGCGGCGATCGAGCTGATCAGGATGTCGCGATTGGCGACGTGCGAGAGCTCGTGCGCCAGGACCCCGCGGAGCTCGCGCTCGTCGAGGATCTCGAGGATCCCCCTCGTCACCGACACGGCGGCGTGGTCCGGGTTTCGGCCGGTCGCGAACGCGTTGGGCTGTTGCATCTCCGAGACGTAGATCGTGGGCATCGGCATGTGGTTGAGCTGCGTGAGCTCTCGAACGATCCGGTACAGCTCCGGCGCCTCCGCCTCGCTCACCGGCTTGGATCTCGTGGTCGCGATCGCGATCTTGTCGCTGAACCAGTACATCGAGAAGTTGAAGACCAGGGCGATCGCCAGCGCCAGCACCATGCCGCCGGTGCCCCAGATGGAGCCGACGAGGACGAAGGCTCCCCCGAGCGCCGCGATCAGGATCCAGGTCTTGATCCTGTTGAGACCGATCATCGGTTCGATCCCTCCTTTGGGAACGATTCGCCGAGCCGGGGCTGTGGGGTTCTAGGGGCCGGCGAGGGTCGACAGCGGCGGGAAATGGGCCAGGAGCTCGGGCCACACGCCCACGGCCACCACCGCCGCCGTCGCCACGACCGTCACGGCGGTCACCAGGACCGGAGGGACGAGCGGCCGGTCGTGCTCGGGCTCCGCGAACAGCATCTCCCTCGGCACGGCGAGGTAGTACACGAGGCTGATCACGGAGTTGACGAGCATCACCACGGCCAGCATCGTTCCGATCCCGCCGCGCTCGATGGCGACCTTGAAGACCAGGAACTTCGCCCAGAAGCCTCCGGTCGGCGGGATCCCGGCGAGCGAGACCATGAACACGGTCATCGCGACCGCGATGAACGGGGCCCGGCGGCTGAGTCCGGCGAAGTCCGAGATCAGCAGGCCGCGGGACTCCTTGGACATCGCGATCACGACGGCGAACGCGCCGAGCGTCATGATCGCGTAGATCAGGATGTAGGTGACCGCGGCCGCGAACGCGTCCCGGTTGATGCCCGCGTCGGCCGAGACGAGGGCGAACGGCAGCAGCATGTACCCGGCCTGGGCGATGCTCGAGTAGGCGAGCAGCCGGACCACCTGTCGCTGCTGTAGCGCGACGAGGTTGCCGATCGTCATCGTCGCGATCGACAGCGTCGCGAAGATCGGGGTCCAGAACTCGTACTGGTTCGGGAACGCGACGAACATCAGCTGGAGGAGTCCGGCGAACCCCGCGGCCTTCGACGCCGTCGCGAGGAACGCCGCGACCGGCACCGGCGCGCCCTCGTACGTGTCGGGCGCCCAGAACTGGAACGGGACGGCGCTCACCTTGAACGCGAACCCGGTCACGATGAACAGGATGGCGGCGAGCACGAGCGTCTCCTGCCCGTCGGGCAGCGCCCCCGAGAGCGCCCGTCCGATCTCGCCGAGGTTGAGCGTCCCGGTCACGCCGTAGATCAGGCTCATCCCGTACAGCATCACGGCCGTGGAGAGGACGCCGATCAGGAAGAACTTGATCCCGGCCTCGTTGGAGCGAGGGTCGGCCTTGCGGAAGGCCGCGATGAGGAACCCGGGGGCGCTCACCGTCTCGAGCGCGATGAACAGCATCAACAGGTCGCGCGAGCTCGGCATGAGCAGGCAACCCAGGAAGGACGTCAGGAGCAGGAAGTAGTACTCGCCCTGGTAGAAGCGCCCGTCGCGGAAGTACCGGAGCGAGAGCATCAGGACGATCAGCGCGACGGTCAGAAAGAAGATCTTGAACAGGACGGCGAAGTCGTCAACGACGAACGCCCCGCCGAACGTCGTGCGGTCCTGCCCGACGAGCGTGAGCACCGCGATCAGGGACGCGAGCACGCCGACGAACCCGAGCGGCATCGTGAACCACTTCCGCCGCTCGGACAGGAACGCATCCACGATGAGGACGAGCAGGATCGTGCCGGAGAGGATCATCTCCGGCAGGATCGCGTAGTAGTCGATCGCCTGGTTCATCGCCGCGCCGTCATCCGCCCGGGATCAGCCGCCGAAGAGGTGGAGGAGGGCGTCGACCGGCTCCTGGGTCACGCCGAAGATGATGCTGGGGAAGATCCCGAGCAGGACCGTCGCGACCAGCAACGGAACCCACGACACCCACTCCACGGCCACCACGTCGGGGAACGCGTCCTGCTGCCACTTCTCCGGGAGCGTGCCCATGTTCACGCGCTGCAACATCCACAGGAAGTACCCGGCGGTGAGGATGGTCCCGATGCCACCCGCCACCATGAAGACGCGGAACAGCCCCGTGTTGAGGGCGGCGGCCGGGCTGTAGCTCGAGAGCAACGCCATCACCTCGCCCCAGAAGCCGGCAAGGCCAGGCAGGCCCAGCGACGCGATCGCGACGAACGCGAAGACGCCGCCAAGGTAGGGCAGCTTCTGCATCACCCCGCCGCCGATCTCGGCGATCTCCCGCGTGTGGTAGCGGTCGTAGAGCGATCCGACGCAGAAGAAGAGCATCCCGGTGATCACGCCGTGCGCAACCATGCCGAAGATCGCGGCGTTGATCCCGATCGTCGTGAGCGTCGCGATCCCGAGCATCACGAACCCCATGTGGCCGACGGAGCTGAACGCGATGAGGCGTTTCAGGTCCTTCTGCGCCAGACACGCGAGTGCCGCGTAGACGATGGCGATGGCCGCGAGCGCGCCGATCAACGGCGCGTACCGCTGAGCCCCGTACGGCAGGATCGGCAGCGCGATCCGGATGAACCCGTAGGTGCCCATCTTCAGCATCACGCCGGCGAGCAAGACCGAACCGATCGTCGGCGCCTCGGTATGGGCATCGGGCAGCCAGGTGTGGAAGGGCCACATCGGGACCTTCACGGCGAAGCCAAGCCCGACGGCCGCGAACGCCACCAGCTGGAAGTCGTTCGAGAAGCCGCCGCCGGCCGCGAAGTGCTGAAGGGCAACCATGTCGAAGGTGTGCAGCCCACCCCCGATGTCCGAGCGGAAGTACATCGCGAGGAATCCCAGGAGCATGAACACCGATCCGAACAGCGTGTACAGGAAGAACTTGATGGCCGCGTACTCGCGGTTCGCGCTCCCCCAGATGCCGATCAGGAAGTACATCGGGACCAGCACGAGCTCCCAGAAGACGAAGAACAGGATCAGGTCGAACGCGATGAACGTGCCGGCCATCCCGGTCTCGAGCAGCAACATGAGCCCGATGAAGGCCTTGGTCTTTCCGGGCTTCGGGACGAACCGCCACGTGTAGATGGCGCAGAGGAACGAGAGGGCAAAGGTGAGCACGTACAGCGGGAGGGAGATGCCGTCGATGCCGACGTGATATCGGGCGTTGATCGCCGGGATCCAGCTCGTGTCCAGCTGGAACTGGAGCCCGGCGGCGCCGTAGTCGAAGTCGATCGCCATCGCGATCGCCACCAGGAGCGCGGCGCCCGTGAACGCGATGCCGAGCGCTCGCACCGCCTTTTCGTTTCGGCGCGGGACGATCGCGATCACCAACGCTCCCGCCAGCGGCAGGAAGGTGGCGATCGTGATCGCCGAGTTCTCCCAGGTCATCGGCCCGTTCCCCTCTCAGATCCTCGTGAAGACGATGGCCAAGATCACCACGCCGGCGAACAGGAACGCGGCGTAGCGCTGGACGTTGCCCGATTGGATGTAGCGCAGGATTCCCCCCGTGAATCCGGCCAGGTGGGCGGCCCCGTTCACCGCACCGTCGATCACGTTCCGGTCGAACCACGAGATCACGCCGGAGAAGACCACCGTGACCGAGGCCACGCCGTTCACCGCGCGATCGATGACGTTCTGGTTGGTCCAGTAGACGAACGCCGCGATCGGATCCCGGATCGGCCGGATGATCCCCTTCCAGTACACGTCGTCGAGGTAGTACTTGTTCTCGAGCAGGGTGTACACCGGCCCCAGAGATCGGATGGGGTCGCGCTCCTGCCAGCGTCGGTAGACGACGAAGCCCGCGCCGATCCCGGCGATCGCCACGACGATCGACAATCCGGCGACCCACGGCACCAGCTTCACCGCCTCCGGCTCCTCGAAGAAGACCCAGTCGAAGAACGCGGCCCCGACCGGGCCGGCCCCGAGCCACCCGACGAAGAGCGTCGCCCCCGCCAGCCCGATCAGCGGGCCGGTCATCGAGACGGGCGACTCATGCGGGTGGGCTTGACCCCGGTAGCTCCCGAAGAAGGTCTGCATCAGCATGCGCATCGTGTAGAAGGCCGTCACGATGGCCGTCAGCACCATCACGGTGAACAGCACCTCGTGGCCCTTCGAGGCCCCGACCAGGATCTCGTCCTTCGACCAGAAGCCGGCGAGGGGCGGCACGCCCGCGAGCGCGGCCGAGCCGATCAGGAACGTCCAGAAGGTGACGGGCATCGGCCGGCGGAGCCCGCCCATCTCGCTCATGTTGTTCGTGTGGCAGGCGTGGATGACCGATCCGGACCCGAGGAACAGCAGCGCCTTGAAGAACGCGTGGGAGAAGAGGTGGAACATCGCCGCGTCGCGCCCGATCGCGCCGATCGACATGATCGCGACCATGTAGGCGAGCTGTGAAACCGTCGAGTACGCGAGGACGCGCTTGATGTCGTCCTGAACCAGCCCGAGCAACGCGGCGCCGAGCATGGTGATGCCACCGACGACGCCGACGACCTGCAAGACATACGGCTCCGCGTGCGCGAAGACGTCGAACATCCGTCCGACCAGGTAGACGCCGGCCGCGACCATCGTCGCCGCGTGGATCAGCGCGGAGACCGGCGTGGGGCCGGCCATCGCGTCGGGGAGCCACACGTGCAGCGGGAACTGCGCAGACTTGCCGATCGTGCCGCCGAACAACAGGAGCGCGGCGGCCGAGATCAGGGCGACCGACATCCGGCCACCGGCCACGATCTCGCCGATCTCGCGGATGTTCGAGGTCCGGAACCCCGTGGCGGCAACCAGGACGAAGATCCCGAACATGAACGGGACGTCGCCGATGCGCGTGGTGATGAAGGCCTTGATCGCCGAGCTCGAGTTGACGTGCTCCTCCCACCAGTGGCCGATCAGCAGGTAGGAGCAGACCCCCATCACCTCCCAGCCGACGAGCAGCTGGAAGAGGTTGTTCGCGATGACCACGTCCAGCATCGCGCCAGTGAAGATCGACAGCACGACGAAGAACCAGGTGTAGCGCCGGTCTCCATGCATGTAGCCGACCGAGTAGACGTGGACGCAGAGCGACACCGCGGTGACGACCACGAACATGACGGCGGTCAACCCGTCGACGAGCTGCCCGAGCTCCATCTGGAGCGGGCCGATCTGGAACCAGTCGATCGAGCTCTCGTACGTGCCGCCGCCGTGCTGGACGAACTGCCAGAGCACGCCGAGCGACAGGACGAAGCACACGCCGATCGCGGCGATCCCGTACACCGCTCCCTTGCCGGGCGTGCGCTTGCCGAGGAACAGCGTGAGGGCGGCCGACACGAACGGCAGGATCACGATGATCCACGCGTGCTGGATAAACCAGTTCGGCTCGGCGGTGGCATGCTCCGCGGCCTGCAGGACGACGGCGGCTACCACTTGAGGAGGTTCACCTCGTCGACGTTGATCGTCTCGCGGTTGCGATAGATCAAGATGACGATCGCGAGCCCGATGCCGACCTCGGCCGCAGCCACCGCGATCACGAAGAGCGCGAACACCTGTCCCGTGAGCTGTCCGAGCTGTTGGCTGAAGGCGATGAGGTTGATGTTCACGGCGTTCAGCATCAGCTCGATCGCCATCAGGACCATCACGGCGTTGCGCCGGGCGAGGACGCCGTACACGCCGGTGGAGAACAGGATGGCGGCGAAGGTCAGGGGAAGGAACAGCCGGATCACGTTCGATCGTCCCGACGCGAGAGCACGATGGCGCCGATCAATGCCGCGAGAAGGATGAACGACACGACCTCGAACGGAAGGATGAAGTCGCTGAAGATCGAGAGCCCGATCGACTCCGGGCTCCCCGACACCGGCTGGATCTTCGGGTCGTCCCAGGGGAACGCCCCCTGGATCATGAAGACGAGCCCGGCGAGGATCGCCAGGCCGATCAGGAACGCAACCCCCCGCCGTTGGTTGTCGAGCGCCTCTCGGCCGATCGGCGCCTTCGTCAGCATCAGTCCGAAGAGGAACAGGATCACGATCGCGCCGACGTAGATCAGGATCTGCACCCACGCCACGAACTCGGCGGCCAGCAGCAGGTAGACGCCGGCGACCATCGACAGCGTCAGCACCAGATACAACGCCGCGTGGACGACGTTCCGAGCCGTGACGAGTCGGAACGCGGAGACCACCCCCACGACGGCCATCACGACGAACGCGTACTCCTGCCCCGTCACGCGCCCTCCGCCTTCCTCCGGGCCGCGATGATCGCCGCCCGTTTGGCTTGCCCCTCGGCCACCCGCCGGTCCTTCCCCTGCGCCAACTGCTCCGCCAGCACCCGATCGAACGTCTCCTGATCCGGCACCACCTCGACATGCCCCCCCGCCGCGGCCGCCGTCGGCGACGGGGCGACCTGCGCGACCGGCGCCTCGGTGGGAGCGGCCCCCGCGGGCGCCGGGGTTGCGGCAACGGGAGCGGCCACGGCAGCCGCCGGGGGCTCTCCGGCGGTGATCACGCCAGGAAGCACCGACGCCGCCGCCGGAGCCTCCCCCGGCGGAGCCGAGGCCGCGACCGAAACAGCGTCCGTCAAGGGTTCCGCCCCCGTCTCGAGCTCGGGCGGCGGGAGGACCGTGTAGGTCCACTCCTCGAGCTTCTCCTTCTCGTGCGTGAGCAGGTCGATCTCGTAGGTGGAGTACTCGAACTCCGGGCTCCAGAAGAGTGCGTCGAACGGGCAGACCTCGATGCAGATCCCGCAGTACATGCACAGCGCGAAGTCGATCGCGAACCGGTCGAGCACCTTGACCGATCGCGCCTTGCCTCCGGAGGCCGGGTCGTGCGTCTCCTTGTGGGCGTCGATGTAGATGCACCAGTCCGGGCACTCCCGCGAGCACTTGTAGCAGACGGTGCAGTTGGCTTCCTTGAGGGCGATCACGCCTCGCGTTCGAGGGGGCAGGTCCGGCTTGACCTCCGGGTACTGCTGCGTGATCGAGCGGCGGAGCGCGTGCTTCATCGTGACGCCGAGCCCCTTGATCAGGCCGGCACCCGACCCCTTCGGATCGGGCGAGGTCTGCACGTCCCGTTCGTCGATCGCCATCACGAGCCCCCTAGACCGCGACCTTCACGATGCCGACGACCAGGACCTGCGCCAGCGCCAACGGGATGAGCGCGAGCCAGGATCCCCGCTGCAGCTGATCCTCGCGCATGCGGGGATACGTGGCGCGCAACCAGATGATGAAGAACGAGAGGCCGCCGATCTTCGCCGCCATCCAGAGCGGGCCGGGGATGAACTCGAGGAACGGGAGCGAAAGATAGCCACCGAGGAACAGCACCGAGGCGACGGCCGAGAGCGCCACGATCCCGCCGTACTCCGCCAGCAGGAAGAACGCGAACTTCAACCCCGTGTACTCGGTCAGCGCGCCGAAGATGATCTCGGAGTCGGCGACCGGCATGTCGAACGGCGGGCGCGTCAGCTCGGCGAGCGCCGCCACGACGAAGATCGCGAACCCGATCGGCTGCGTGAGCACGAACCAGAACCGCTGCTGCGCCTCGACGATCCCGATCATCGAGAGCGTTCCCGCCTGCATCACCACGGCCGCCGCGCCGAGCACCAGAGGCAGCTCGTAGGCGATCAGCTGGGCGGCCGCGCGCAGGGCGCCGATCAGCGAGAACTTGTTGGCCGAAGCCCAGCCGGCCATCAGCACACCGATCACGGTGACCGACGTGATCGCCATGACGAAGAAGATCCCAACGTCGAGGTTGAGGATGAAGATCTGGTCCGAGAACGGGATGACGACGAACAGCGCGATGTACGGGACCAACGCGACGGCGGGCGCCATCGAGAAGACCCAGCGATCGGCCGCGGCGGGGACGATGTCCTCCTTCTGGACGAACTTCACGCCGTCGGCGATCAGCTGCGCCCAGCCGTGGAAGCGTCCCGCGTACATCGGACCCAGTCGGGACTGCATGTGCGCGAGCACCTTGTGCTCCATGTACCCGACCACGAGCGGCGCGGTGAGGAAGAACACCAGCACGACGGCGGCCTTGACGACGAGCACCAGCCAGTAGTTGTCGAACCACTGATCCACGACGCTCACGCCCGCCTGCCCGATCACTCCTCCTCTTCCTCCTCACCCTCCGCCGCGCCCGGCCAGGGCTTGACCACGCGCGACATCAGCGGGAAGTCCTTGCGGAGCGGGTGGCCCTCGAAGGGCTCGGGCAGGAGCAGGCCGACGGGCTGCGGGTGGCCCTCGAACGTGACCCCGAACATCTCCATGGTCTCGCGCTCGTGCCAGTTCGCCGTCGCGTAGATGTCGGAGATCGTCGGGCAGACCAGGTCGTCGGCCGGCAGGCGCACCTTGACGCGGACGTTGTGACGGTGGGTGGTCGAGTAGACGTGGGTCACGATCTCGAGTCCGTCCTGCCCGCGATCGACGCCGGAGGTGAAGTCGCAGTAGTCGCACGCGAACTCGGGCTCGTCGCGGAGGAAGGTCATCAGCTCCCGGTACCGCGGCGCGACGACCGTCACGACCGGGTGACCGAACGAGTCCTCGAAGGCGAGGACGTCGTCCCCGAACTGCGCCCGAAGGCGCGTCTCGACCTCAGGAGGTGGCAGCGGATGTGTGCTTACCACTCCACTTCTCCCTGATGTCTTCCTTCTCGATCTTCTCCTGCAGCCGGATGATGCCCTCGAGCAGGGCCTCCGGCCTCGGCGGGCAGCCCGGCACGTAGACGTCGACCGGGATGATCTGGTCGATGCCCTTCAGGACCGAGTACGAGTCCCAGTAGGGGCCGCCGCAGTTGGCGCAGGACCCCATCGAGATCACGTACTTCGGCTCGGGCATCTGGTCGTACAGGCGCTTGATGACGGGCGCCATCTTGTCCGTCGGCGTGCCCGCGACGACCAGCAGGTCGGCCTGACGGGGGCCGTGAGCGAACGGGATCACGCCGAACCGGATGAAGTCGTGCTTGGAGGTCGAGGCCGCGATGAACTCGATCGAGCAGCACGCGAGGCCGAAGTTGAACACCCACAGCGAGTACCTGCGGCCCCAGTTGAGGAGGAACTTGATGGGCTGGAACTGTGCGAGGGGCGTCTTCTCCGTGATCAGGCCCATCGCAGGACCCCTTTGCGCCACGAGTAGAGCAGCCCGACGGCCAGGATCCCGATGAAGACCGCCATCTCGACCAGCGCCTGGTATCCGAGGCGCTCGAAGATGCTGGCCCAGGGGAACAGGAAGACCGACTCGACGTCGAAGATCACGAAGAGGAACCCGTAGACGTAGTAGCGGACCTGGCTCTGCGACCAGCCCTCGCCCACGGGGTCGATGCCGCACTCATAGGTCAGCAGCTTCTCCGGGAGCGGGCGCCGGGGTGCGATCAGCCGTGCGGTCCCGAAGGCGACCACGACGAGCCCGACGCCGGCAACCAGGACCGCGAGGACGACCCCGTAGGACTCGTAATAGGTCTCCAACTAGCGGGTCCCCACGCTTGTGAACGTCTTCTCGAGCAGCGCGGATTCTAGCAACATCGCCCCTCAGCCCTGCCTGGCTTCGCAGCGAGTGGCGAGGAACTCCGCGAGCTGGACGAGGGCGCTCAGGGCCGGCCCCTCGGGGAGGCGGGCGCCGAGCGCGTGGGCCCGGTCGACCTCCGCCACGACCGCCGCGCGGGCGGCCCCGAGGCTCTCCGGGCCCCGGACGATCTCGAGCGCCCGGCGGAACCGGTCGCCTTCGGGCGGACCCGAGCGCAGCAGCGAGCCCAGCTCGTCCGCCCCGTTCCCGTGCGCGAGGGCGTGCAGCACCGGGAAGGTGTAGACGCCCTCCCGCAGATCCTGGCCGGGCTCCTTCTGGAGCTCCTGCTCGGTCGCCGTGAGGTCCATGATGTCGTCGGAGAGCTGGAAGGCCAGGCCGAGCGACTCGCCGAACTCCTCGAGCACGTCCAGGGAGTCGGCGGGGGCATCGGAAAGCATCCCGCCGAGCCGGCACGAGGTGGCGATCAGCGCCCCGGTCTTCCGTCGGATGATCTCGAGGTACGCGTCGACCGTCTGGTCCACTCGGCCTGCGGCCTCGACCTCGCGGATCTGGCCGTCGCAGAGCGTCGCGATCGTCCTGGCGAGGAGCGCGCAGACGTCCGTCCCGAGATCGGTCGCGATGTCGGAGGCCCGGGCGAACAGGTAGTCGCCCGTGAGGATCGCGACGGTGTTGTTCCAGCGGACGTTCGCCGCGGCCACGCCGTGGCGCGAGTCCGCCTCGTCGATCACGTCGTCGTGGTACAGCGTGGCCTGGTGCACGAGCTCGATCGAGACCGACCCCGGGATCAGGCGAGGGTCGGCGGGATCCCCGAAGTAGCCGGCCAGGAGGATGAGCATCGGGCGGAAGCGCTTCCCGCCGGCGGTGAGCAGGTAGCGGGCCGTCTCCCACAACATGTCGGAGTCGGCCCGGACGGCCTTCTCGAGGGCCTCCTCGACCTCGCCGAGGCGGGCTCGGATCTCGCGCTCGAGGACGGGGTCGGGAACCTCCAGCCCGGGGATCACGCGGCGGCTCATCGCCCCGACCCTACCTGCTCGATGCCCGCCAGGTTCACCATCGCAGCACCGCCGCCCGGTCCAGGAAGCCGATCACGAGGCCGGGGAACACGCCGAGCACGAGGACCAGCGCCGCAGAGACGCCGACCACGAGCCGGGGCAGGAAGGTCTCGTCCGTCTCCGCGTCGCCCTCCGGCTCGTGCATGAACATCAGGACGACCACCCGGAGGTAGAAGAAGGCCGCCACGACGCTTGCCAGCACGCCGATCAGCACGAGGGGCCAGGATCCGGCGTCGACGGCGGCCCGGAACACCCCCACCTTGGCGATGAAGCCGGCCGTCGGCGGGATCCCGGCGAGCGACAGCAGGAACAGCGTGAGGAGCCCCGCAAGGAGCGGGCTCCGGCGCCCGAGCCCCGCGTAGGACGCGAGCGAGGTACGCCGCTCCCCCCGCGCGGACACCAGCATCACGACGCCGAACGCGCCGAGGATCGTGAGCGCGTACGCGACCAGGTAGAACAGGGCGGCGCTGATGCCCGTCTCGCCCACGGCCACGATCCCCGTCAACACGAACCCCGCGTGGGCGATGCTCGAGTACGCGAGCATCCGCTTGATGTCGGTCTGCGCGATCGCGAGCACGCTCCCGGCGATCACCGAGACCGCGGCCAGGACCCAGACGAGCGGACGCCAGTCCCACGCCAGCGGCTGCAGCGCGACGTTGAACACCCGCATCAGCGCGGCGAAGGCCGCCACCTTCGTCCCCGCCGACATGAACGCCGTGACCGCCGTCGGGGCGCCCTGGTACACGTCGGGCGTCCACATGTGGAACGGCACCGCCGAAACCTTGAAGGCGAAGCCGACGGCGAGGAGCCCCATCGCCGCGAGCGCGAGGGCCAGGCCGTCGGTCCGGCCCGCGAGCGCCCGCGAGATCGCGGAGAGTTGGGTCGAGCCGGTGGCGCCGTAGGCCATCGCGACGCCGAAGAGGAAGAACGCGGACGAGAAGGCCCCGAGCAGGAAGTACTTCATCGCGCCCTCGACCGACCCGAGGCGCTGGCTGAAGCCGGTCAGGACGTAGAGCGAGAGCGAGAGGACCTCGAGGGCGAGGAACACGAGGATCAGGTCTGAAGCCACCGCGATCAGCGTCATCCCCGACGTCGCGAACAGGACGAGCGGGAAGAACTCGGCGCGAGCCTCCCCGGAGCGCTCGAAGTAGTGGGAGCCGAAGACGAGACCGATCGCGGCGGTCCCGAGGATGATCAACCGGACGACCACCCCGAAGCGGTCGACGGCGACGGAGCCGGCGAGCACGGTCGGGCCGCCCCCCCAGTCCCACAGCGCGATCGAGGCGGCGGCGGCGGCGGCGACGCCCACGAGCGAGACGAGCAGGAGCGTGAGCGGCTCGACCCGGCGGAGCGTCGCGCCCGCCAGCAGGACCAGGATCCCGGTTCCCACCAGGATGAGCTCGGGGAAGACCGGCCCGAGATCGACGGCCGGGTGCGGGATCACGGCGCCCCCTCACCCGAGCCGCTCGGCGCGGCGATGACGCCGACCGGCGGCCGGAACTCGGGCTGGACCTCGGCTCGAAGCCCGCCGGGGAGCCCGGGCTGGCCCACCTCCACGGTGTCGATCCAGGCGACCGTGCCCTCGCTCGTCGGGTTGATCCGGTCGAGCACGACGTTCGGGTAGACGCCGATGAAGAGCATGGCCGCGATCACCGGCAGGACCGCGGCGAACTCCCGCGGCAGCATGTCGGCGACGCCGCGGTGGCGCCCCGGCTCGGGTCCCTGGAACGTCCGCTGATAGGCCCACAACATGTAGATCGCGGCGAGCACCACGCCGGTGACGGCGATCGCGCCGAGCCACCGGTTCGCCCCGAAGGCCCCGAGGATCACGAGGAACTCGCCGACGAAGTTGTTCAGGCCGGGAAGACCGATGGAGGAGAGCGTCGCCACCAGGAACGTCGCGGCGATCCAGGGCGTGACCTGGGCGAGGCCGCCCATCTCACCCATCTCGCGCGTGTGGGTTCGCTCGTAGAGCATGCCGATCGCGAAGAAGAGGAGCCCGGTGGACAGCCCGTGGTTCACCATCTGGATCACGGCGCCGCTCATCCCCTCGGTCGTGAGGGTGAAGATCCCAAGGATCACGAACCCCATGTGGCTGACGGAGGAGTACGCCACGAGCCGCTTCACGTCGGTCTGCATCATCGCGACGATCGCGCCGTACACGATGCCGATCACCGCGAGCACCCCGATCGCTTCGGCGAAGTACCGGGACGCCTCGGGGAACAGGTCGAGGTTGAACCGCAGGAGGCCGTACGGCCCGGCCTTCAGCAGGAGCGCCGCCAGGACGATCGAGCCCTTCGTCGGCGCCTCGGTGTGCGCGTCCGGGAGCCAGGTGTGGAGCGGGAAGATCGGGACCTTCACCGCGAACCCGATGAAGAACGCGACGAAGAGCCACCGCTGGACGCCGACCCCGAGCGAAAGCTGCTCCATCTGCCGGATGTCGAAGCTCCCCTGCCCGAACTGTTCCACCGTCTGGAACCACAGATAGAGCGTCGCCAGGAGGATGAACGCCGACCCGAGCATCGTGTAGAGGAAGAACTTCACGCTGGCGTACACGCGCCGCGACGAGCCCCAGACCCCGATGATCAGGAACATCGGGACGAGCAGCGCCTCGAAGAAGACGAAGAAGAGCAGGAGGTCGAGCGCGCAGAACGAGCCGAGCACGACCGTCTCGAGCACGAGCGAGAGCGCCATGAACGCCCGGACCCGGCTGGTCATGCCCCACGCCGCGATCAGGCCGATGGGGAACATGAACGCCGTGAGGACGACCAGCCAGATGCTGAAGCCGTCCACGCCCACGAGGTAGGAGACGCCCGCCGACGCGACCCAGTCGACCTGCTCGACGAGCTGATAGCCCGAGCGCTCGATGTCGAATGCCCCGAGGACCCCGAGGGAGACGACGAAGCAGGCGATCATCACGAGGAGGGTCAGCCACCGGGCCTGAGCGTCGGTCATCCCTCGCCAGAGCAGGAGCACCGGCACCCCGATCAGCGGCAGGAAGATGAGGACGCTCAGCCAGGGCATCTCAGAACCTCAGCCCGATGAACAGCAGGAGCGCCACCGCACCCAGGAGGAACGCGAGCGCGTAGGAGCGCACGAAGCCCGACTGGAGGACCGGGGCGAGCCGCGAGGCCCGGCCGACCTCCTCGGCGACCTCGTTCACCGCCCCGTCGACGACCCGGTCGTCGACCGTGCGCAGGCCTCGGCCGAATCCCATCCCGGCCGTGCGGACGAGCCAGGCGTACAGCGCGTTCACGTAGAAGGCGTTCGAGAGCCAGCCGGCCAGCTCGGGCTGGCGCCGCGGGAACGCCTCCCAATCCACGCGACCCGAGGCCCAGATGAACCACGCGATCCCCACGGCCAGCACCGCGAGGGCGACGGAGATCACCACCAGCACGGCCTCGGACAGGCTCGCGTGCCCCGGGTCGGCGATGCCGACGACGGGCTCGAGGAATCGCGCGAGCACCCCTTCCGCCCGGAAACCGAGCAGGAACCCGCTCACCACCGAGCCGGCCGCCAGGACGGCGAGGGGCGCGTGCATCGACCACGGCGCCTCGTGTGGGTGGGCGTCGGTCCGCGGCCGGCCGAAGAACGCGAGGAACAGCGGCCTCGCGATGTAGAACGCCGAAAGGAACGCGCCGAGCGACGCGAGCACCCAGGCGAACTCGCGATGGGACAGGTAGGCGAAGCCGACGATGTGGTCCTTGGCGAAGAACCCGGCGAGCGGCGGGATCCCGGCGAGCGCGAGCGCTCCGATCGCGAACCAGGTCGCCGAGACCGGCATCGCCCCCCGCAGCCCACCCATCCTCCGCAGGTCGGTCTCGTCGTCCAGGCCGTGCATGACGTTCCCGCTCGTGAGGAACAGCAGGGCCTTGTAGAAGGCGTGACAGACGAGGAGGAGCATCGCGCCGGCGTAGAAGCCCATCCCGGCGGCGAAGAACATGAATCCGACCTGGCTCATCGTCGAGTAGGCGAGCGCGCGTTTGATGTCGAACTGCCCGATCGAGGCGAGCGCCGCGTAGATCGCCGAGAGCAGGCCGATCACGAGGACGATCGTGAGCGCAACATCGGACGCCTCGAACAGGGCGTGCGAGCGGACGATCAGGTACACCCCGGCGGTCACCATCGTCGCGGCGTGGATCAGCGCCGACACCGGCGTCGGTCCCTCCATCGCGTCCGGGAGCCAGACGTGCAGCGGCAGCTGCGCGGACTTGCCGACCGCCCCGGCGAGCAGGAGCAACGCGATCGCCGTCGAGGCGGACTCCGAGACCGCCGCGTTCGCCCCGAACACCTTCCCGAAGTCGAGCGAGCCGTAGTGGACGAAGATCAGCGCGACGCCGAGCAGCATCGCGGCGTCGCCGATCCGGGTCGTCACGAACGCCTTCTTGGCCGCGCTCGCCGCGACCGGGCGCTCGAACCAGAACCCGATCAGCAGGTACGAGCAGAGCCCGACGCCCTCCCACCCCAGGTACAGGAGGAGGTAGTTCTCCGCGAGGACGAGCATCAACATGAAGAACACGAACAGGTTGAAGTACGCGAAGAACCGGCCCACCCGCGGGTCGTGCTCCATGTAGCCGATCGCGTACACATGGATCAGCGCGCCGACCCCGGTGACGACCATCACCATCGTCATCGAGAGCGGGTCGACGAGCAGGTTCGCCTCCACGCGGAAGGTGCCCACGGTGATCCACTCGAAGAGGTTCACGACGTGGTGGCGTGCCTCGGCCGGCAGAGAGAGCAGGTCCAGCAGCACGGCGACGCCGACGACGAACGAGGCGACGACGAACGCCGAGGCGAGCCAGCCGGCCCTCCGCCCGAGCCGCTTGCCCAGGAACAGGTTCACGGACGCGCCGGCGAGCGCGAGCGCGGGGATCAGCCAGGCGGCATCGAGCACGTCGTCACCCCCGCAGCACCGTCGCGTCGTCCACGCTGGCGCTGGCCCGTCGCCGGTAGACGTTCACGATGATCGCGAGGCCGACGACCACCTCGGCCGCCGCGACCACCATCGAGAAGAAGGCCAGGACCTGGCCGTTCAGGTTGCCGTGCATCCGGCTGAACGCGACCAGGGACAGGTTCACGGCATTCAGCTGAAGCTCGACCGACATGAAGATCACCAGCGCGTTCTTTCGCACGAGCACGCCGATCGTCCCGATCGCGAACAGCATGCTCGACACGACGAGGAAGTAGGAGATCGGTGTCCTCACGACACCGGCTCCGGCTCGCGCGGGGTGGCGGCGACCTCCGCGGCCTGCTCCGCGCGCGTGATCGCCCGGCGCTGGCGCGACGCCAGCACCATCACGGCGACGGCCGCGACGATGAGCAGCACGGAGGTCACCTCGAACGGGAAGAAGTACTGACGAAACAGCACCCGCGACAGCGCCGCGGCGTTGCCGCCTTCGTTCACGGCCTCGTCGAAGTTCGCCGGCGCCCTCGCGGCGAACCCGATCCCCGCCCGGATCGCGGCGAGCAGCTCGAGGGCGATGCCGACGCCGAGCACGATCGCCACGGGACGCTGGCCTCGGATCCGCTCGATCAGCGGTTCGTCGCGGTCGACGCCGAGCAGCATGATCACGAACAGGAACAGCACCATGATGGCGCCCGCATACACGATGATCTGCACCGCGAACAGGAACGACGCGCCGAGCACCAGGTAGAACACGGCGATCGTGAAGAAGTTCACGACGAGGAACAGGGCAGCGTGCACCGCGTTGCGCTGGAACAGCATGGCGATGGCGCTGCCCACCGAGATCGGGGCGAACACCCAGAAGACGAGGTTGTCGAGGGGCACTAGCGCCCCTCCTGCGTTCCGGGTGCGGTGCCGAGCGGCAGCGGCGGCTCGAGCAGCTCCTCCTTCGACAGGATCGCCTCCTCGCGCGAGAGGAAGCTCATCTCGTAGGCGCTCGTGAGCGTGAGCGCGCGGGTCGGGCAGGCCTCGACGCAGAGGCCGCACATGATGCAGCGCAGGTAGTTGATCTGGTAATCCTTCGCGTACCGCTCCCCCGGGCTCGTCGGGTGCTCCGGGTCGTTGTCCGCCCCCTCGACCCAGATGGCGTCGGCGGGGCACGCGAACGCGCAGAGCTCGCACCCGATGCACTTCTCGAGCCCGTTCTCGTGCCGGTTCAGGAGGTGCCGGCCGATGTGACTGCGGGGCGGCGGCGGATCGATCTCCTTCGGATACTGCTCGGTGACGTCGCGGCGGAAGATCTGCTTGAAGACCGTCCCCATCCCCTTCGCGATCGCGCCGACCGAGGTCCCGAAGTCGACCCCGGGGCGCTCGTTCGAGCCCTCCTCGCTCACGACGGCGTCACCTCCCGCGTGGACGTGGACGGCCGCGCGAACAGCGGCCAGATCAGCGAGAGCGCGAGCGCCGCGCCGACCAGGATCGCCCCGCCGATCACGACCTCGCGCTTGCCGTAGACATCGGGCAGCACCACGACGGCTCCCGTCGCGAGCACCCACAGCAGCCCGAAGGGGATCAGGAACTTCCAGCCGAACGACATCAGGCGGTCGTAGCGCATCCGCGGCAGCGTGGCCCTGATCCAGATGTACACGTAGATGACCACCAGCACCTTCAGCAGGAACCACAGCAGCGGCCAGAGCCACGGCAGGAGATCGGGCGCGGGCCCGCGCCAACCGCCGAGCCACAGCGTGACGGCGACCGCCGCCACCGTGACGGTGTTGAGGTACTCGCCGAGGTAGAACATCGCGAACTTGATCCCGCTGTACTCGGTGTGGTACCCGGCGACGAGCTCGGACTCGGCCTCGGGCAGGTCGAAGGGCGGGCGGTTGGTCTCGGCGAGGCCGGCGATCAGGTAGATCACGAAGGCCGGGAACTGCGGGACGACGTTCCACACGGAGTCCTGGCTCGCGACGATCTCGGACATCCTCAACGAGCCCGAGTACATGAGCACCGCGACCAGCGCGAGCCCCATCCCAACCTCGTAGCTGATCATCTGCGCCGAGGAGCGGATCGCGCCGAGCAACGGGTAGTTCGAGCCGCTCGACCAGCCGGCGAGGACGATCGAGTAGACCATGAGCGACCCCATCGCCAGGACCCACAGGATCCCGATGTTGAGGTCGGCGATCTGGAACGGGACCTCGCGCCCGAACAGGACGACGCCGGTCCCGAAGGGGATCACGGCGAACGCGAGGAAGGCGGGCAGCATCGCGATCACCGGCGCGATCGCGTAGACCGGCCGGTCCACGAGGGTCGGCGTGATTCCCTCCTTGAAGAAGAGCTTGATGCCGTCGGCGAGGGTGATCAGCACGCCCCGGGGGCCGGCCCGCATCGGGCCGACGCGCGTCTGCATGTCCGCGACGACCTTGCGCTCGATCCAGATGAGGATCATCACCAGCAGCAGCAGCACGAAGAACACGACGACGACCTGCCCGACGAGCAGCACCCAGTCGAGCCAGTCCACTACGCGGCTCCCTCTTGCGCAGAGACGGCGGCTTCGGAGGCGATCGCCTCGACCGTCACGGGCCCGACGAATCCACCGGACAGGAGGGTGTTCGCGGCGAGGCCGGGCTGGTTGAACGGGACGAAGACCGTCCCCACGGCCACGCCGGGGGTCACCCGGACCGGAACCTCCGCCTCTCCGGCGTCGGTCCGCAGTCGGATCCGATCGCCGTCCACGACGCCGCGCTTCTCCGCGTCCTCGGGGTGCAGCTCGGCAAACGCCTCGTCCTGGAGCGCGGCCTTCAGCTCGTCGGCCCCCTGCGAGAGCCGGCCCTCGTCGACCAGGAGCGGGTACGTGAACATCGTGAGGTCGCCGAGGAGCTGGGGCCTGCCGGTGCCGGTCCAGGCCGTGGCTCGCGCCGAGACCGTGCGGCCCCCCAGGAGGCGCGAGGCCTCCTCCCGCAACTCCTCCAGCGTCTCGAACCCCAGGTCGCCGCCCGCCGCCACGGCGAGTCCCGCGAAGATCTCCCAGTCCGGTCGCGCGACGCCCGCCGGCGAACGCACCGGGCGGATCGGCTGCGAGCGGCCCTCCCAGTCGGTCACCGACCCGTCGCGCTCCGCCCACGCCGCCGCAGGAAGGAACGCGTCGGCGTACGGCTCCAGATCGCCGAGCTCGAGCCCCTGGACGACCTTGTGCCGGGCGTTCTCGAGGGCCCGGCGCGCGAGCTCGGCGTCGGGGAAGTCGCGAAGGGGGTCGACGCCGACGAGGAACAGGAGGTCGACCTCCCGATTCGCAGAGGCCTGGAGGATGGCGCGGCTGGAGCGTCCGGGATCGGTCGCGGTCAACGGCCCCCAGACGGCTTCGACCTCCGCGAGCTCCTCGGGGTTGCCGATCCGCCGGCCGCCGGGCAGCAGCGCCGGATGCACTCCCGCCCGCAACGCGCCGCGATCGTTCGCCCGTCGCGTCGCGAACGCGAACCGGGCGCCGAACCGCTGCGCGACCGACAGCGCGACGTCCGCCGCGAGCGGATGCTCGGCGAGTCGCTCACCGGCGATCACGACCGCGTCGCCACGCGCCTCTCGCAGCGCCCCTGCGACCCGCTCCTCGAATGCGTCCCCGGCCCCCGCGGCGTCGTGGATCCGCTCGAGCACGTACGACTGATGCTCGGGTCGGCAGAGCTCGTGCTCCGCGACGTCGTGCAGGCGCGTCGTCCGCGGATGGATGACGAAGACCCTCGCACCCCGGCGGGCCGCCTTACGGATCCGCAGGTGCAGGATCGGCAGCTCCTGTTCGGCGTCAAGGCCGGCGAGGAGGATCACCTTCGCGCGCTCGACGTCGCGATTGGTCGTCCCCATCGGGGATGCGGCCGCCATCTCCTCGGCGAGACCGCCGTGGAGCGCCCGGCGGTGATCGAGGTCGTTGGTCCCGAACACGGTCCGGGCGAGCTTCGACAGCGCGTACGCGTCCTCGTCGCCGAGGCGCCCCCCGGTCAGGAACGCCACCCGATTGCCCCTCGACCACGAGGCGATCGTCCCCAGGACCTCTCCGAACGAGGCCGGCTCGAGCCCTCGATCGCGGATCAGCGGCGTCGTGATCCGCGTGGTCAGGTCCGCGTGCCGGAACGCGTACCGGCCCTTGTCGCAGAGCCAGGCGTCGTTCACGTCGTCGTTTTCCCTGGCGAGCACGCGGACGATCTCCCCTCGGCGGAGATCGAGCTTCACGTTGCAGCCGGCGCCGCAGTGCCCGCATACGGAATCGGCGCTCGACAGGTCGAACGGGCGCGCGACGAACCGGTACGTCTGGGAGGTGAGCGCGCCGACCGGGCAGATCTGTACGGTGTTGCCGCTGAACGGCGAGCGGAAGTCCTCGCCGGCGGCGATCGAGACCCGCTCGCCGGCCCCCCGCGCGTACAGCTCGATGAAGCGATCGCCGCTGATCTCGTCGCAGAACCGGGTGCACCGGGCGCAGAGCACGCACCGCTCGCGGTCGAGCTTCACCAGCGGCGAGAGCGGGATCGGCTTCTCGTACGTGCGCTTGGGCTCGGCGTAGCGGCTCTCGCCGGGCCCGAACGCCATCGACTGGTCCTGGAGCGGGCACTCGCCGCCCCGGTCGCAGATCGGGCAGTCGAGCGGGTGATTCAGCAGGAGGAACTCCAGGTTGGCGACCTGCGCCTCGTGCGCGACGTCGGACGTGTTCTGTGTTCTCACGACCATGCCCGGCGCGACCTCGGTCGTGCAGGACGTGAAGAGCTTGCGCTGGCCCTCGATCTCGACGTAGCACTGCCGGCACGCGCCGACGGGTTCGAGGAACGGGTGGTCGCAGAACCGGGGGATCTCGACGCCGAGCTGCTCGGCGGCGCGGATGATCAGTGTCCCCTTCGGAACCGTGACTTCCTTCCCGTCCACGGTCAGCGTGACGGGATCGCTCATCCGAGCGCCTCACTCAGGTCCGGCTCCACGCTCGCGACTGCCGCAACCCCAGGGCCCTCGCCCGTGAACGGGCAGCGACGCTCCTCGATGTGCCGCTCGTACTCGTCGCGGAAGTACCGCAGGCTCGACTGGATCGGGCTCACCGCGCCGTCCGCAAGCGCGCAGAACGCCCGGAACAGGATGTTCCTTCCCAGGTCGTCCATGAGCGGCAGGTCCTCCGGCCGGCCATAGCCGGCCTCGATCCGCTCGAGCACGCGACTGCCCCACCACGTGCCCTCGCGGCACGGGGTGCACTTGCCGCAGGACTCGTGCGCGTAGAACGCGACGAGCCTTCGCGTCGCCTCGACGATGCAGTCGGTCTCGTCCATCACGATGACGGCGCCGGTGCCGAGCAGCGACCCGGCCGCCGCGACCGATTCGAAGTCGAGCCCGACGTCGAGGTGCTCGTCGGTGAGCATCGGGGTCGAGGATCCGCCCGGAGTCCACGCCTTGAGCCGCCTGCCGCCGAGCACGCCCCCCGCGTGGTCCTCCAGAAGCGTCCGCAACGGCGTCCCCATCGGCACCTCGTAGTTGCCCGGGCGCTCGACCTTGCCCGAGACGCTGAAGAGCTTCGTCCCGGGCGACCGTTCCGGACCGATCTTCGCGAACCACTCGGACCCGTTCCGAAGGACATGCGGCACGTTGCAGAGCGTCTCCACGTTGTTGATGAGCGTCGGGCACGCGAACAGCCCCTCGACGGCGGGGAACGGCGGCCGCAGACGCGGTTGTCCGCGAAAGCCCTCGAGCGAGGACAGCAGCGCGGTCTCCTCGCCGCAGATGTAGGCCCCGGCGCCGCGATGCAAGGTGACGTTCAGCTCCCAGCCGCTGCCGAGCATCGAGCTTCCGAAGACGCCCTCCTCGTACGCCTCACGGATCGCCCGGTCGAGGACCCGGCCCGGGTGGAGGAACTCGCCGCGGCAATACACGTAGGCCTCGTGGCTCCCGATGCCGTAGGCGGCGATCGCCATCCCCTCGAGGAACTGGTGCGGCTCGCGCTCGACCAGCTCGCGGTTGTTGAAGGTGCCCGGCTCGGACTCGTCGAAGTTGGCGACCACGTAGGTGGGCTTCCCGGTGTCCTGGGGGACGAACGACCACTTCACGCCCGTCGGGAAGCCCGCCCCGCCCCGGCCCCGCAGGCCCGAGGCCTTCACGACGTCGATCACCTCCGCCGAGGTCATGCCCAGCGCCGCGCGCAGGCCCTCGTAGCCGCCGTTCGCCTGGTAGCCCTCGACCGGAACCACGTCCGGGTTGCCCCAGTTCGCCGTGATGACCTTCTCCGTCGGGGGGCCGCCGCTCGGCTTCACGACTCGGCCACCTCACGCTCGGGGCCTCGCTCGTCGGCCCCCCCGTCCCCCCGGTCCGTGTGCTCGAGGCCGGCGAGGATCCGGGACGCGTCGCGGAAGTCGGCCGGCGCGTCGCCGCGCGCGGGCTCGGGAACCTCGCCGCGGCGCAGCCGCTCGATCAGCTCGCTCATCCGCTCCGGCGTGACCCGGTCGTGGTTGGCGAAGTCGACCTGCACGACGGGGGCCGCGTCGCAGGCGCCGAGGCACTCCTCCTCGTGCACCGAGAAGAGGCCGTCCTCGGAGAGCTCGCCCCCGTGCGGGATGCCGGTCGCCCGATGCGCCGCCTCGTAGACGTCCTTCGCGCCCCGGAGCGCGCAGGACAGGTTCGTGCAGACGTTGACGAGGTGCTTCCCGGTCGGACGAAGACGCAGCATCGTGTAGAAGCTCGCGACCGCCTCCACCTCGGCGGTCGTGAGGCCGAGCAGACCGGCAACCTCGCGGAGCCCGTCGCGAGACACGTGTCCCTGCACCGACTGCGCGAGATACAGGAGCGGCATGATCGCCGAGCGCGAGTGGTCGTTCGGATACCTCGACAGGATCTCGTCCGCGCGCCGGCGGAGCTCCCCCGACAGCACCGGCATCAGCGGTCCACTCCACCCATCACGGGGTCGACGCTCGAGATCACCGCGACCGTGTCGGCGACGAGCCCGCGATCCACCATCGTGGGCACGGCCTGGAGGTTCACGAACGAGGGGTCGCGGATCTTGACCCGGTACGGCTTGTTGCCGCCGTCGGAGACGACGTAGTAGCCGAGCTCCCCCCGCGGCGACTCGACCGTCACGTAGGTCTCGCCGGCGGGGACGAAGACGCCCTCGGTCACCATCTTGAAGTGATGGATCAGGGCCTCCATCGACTCCTCCATGATGTGCCGCACGTACGCGGGCGAGTTCCCGATCCCGTCGGGGCCGACCTCGAGCTGCGCCGGCCACCGCACCTTCGGGTCCTCGACCATCACGGGGCCCGGCTCGCCGAGCCGGTCCACGCACTGTTGCACGATGCGCAGAGATTCCTTCATCTCCTCGATCCGGACCTCGAAGCGCGCGTAGCAGTCCCCCGCGTCGCGGACCGGCACGTCGAACTCGTAGGACTCGTACCCGCAGTAGGGCTCGTCCCTGCGCAGGTCCTTCGCGACGCCGGCCGCGCGGAGCGAAGGGCCCGTCACGCCGAACGAGAGCGCGTCCTCGGCGGACAGCACGCCGACGCCGACGTTGCGCTCGATCCAGATCGGGTTCCTGGACAGGAGCGACTCGTACTCGCGGATCCGGCCGGGCATCATGTCGAGCCACGCGAGGATCTGGTCGATCGCGCCATCGGGCAGGTCCATCACGACGCCACCGATCCGGACGTACGCGTGGTTCATGCGCAGTCCCGTCGCGGCCTCGAAGATGTCGATGATCGTTTCTCGCTCGCGAAAGCCGTAGAGCATCAGGCTGATCGCGCCGAGCTCCATCCCCGCCGTCGCGAGCCAGACCAGGTGCGAGGCGACCCGGTTCATCTCCATGAACAGGATGCGGAGCACCTGTGCGCGGGACGGGGCCTGGATGCCGAGGAGCCGCTCGGCCGCGAGGCAGTACGCCGTCTCGTTGAAGAAGGGTGAGAGGTAGTCGGCCCTCGTGACGTAGGCGACGCCCTGCTGCCACGTCCGGTACTCCGTGTTCTTCTCGATGCCCGTGTGGAGGTAGCCGATGATCGGCGTGCACGAAACGACGGTCTCGCCGTCCAGCTCGAGCAGCAGTCGGAGCACCCCGTGGGTCGAGGGGTGCTGCGGGCCCATGTTGATGACCATCGTCTCCTGGCGAACCTCGTCCACCGACATCGCGCCCGTCCTGCTCGCCCGCGAGCTCGGCCCGACGCTCGCTCACGTGGTCCTCCGGTCGACGGGCGGGATGAAGGCGCCCTGGTATCTCGTGGGCACGCCGCCGAGCTCCTCGTCCTTGCGCAGCGGCCACCCCTCCCAGTCGTCGGGCAGCAGGATCCTGCGCAGATCCGGGTGGCCCTCGAACTCGATGCCGTAGAAGTCGTAGACCTCGCGCTCGTGCCAGTCGGCCGTCGGAAACAGGGACGAGAGCGACGGCACGCGCGCATCGTCCTCGGGCACGCCGACCTTCACCCGGAGTCGATGCCGGTGCGCGATCGAGAGCAGCTCCACCACGACCCAGAACCGCGGCTCGCGCCCCGGCCAGTCGGTGGCCGTCAGGCTCGAGAGGAAGTCCAGTGACAGCTCGGGGTCCTCGCGCAGGCCGTCGAGCGAGGACAGGAGCTCCTCGCGCTCAAGGAACAGCGTGACCTCGTCTCGCACGACGACGACGTCGGGATGTCGGGCCCGGATGCGATCGGCGAGGTCCTCCGCCCTCACCGGAAGCGTCCCTCCGTCCGGACCTTCTCGTGCAGCCGGAGGATGCCGTACATCAGCATCTCGGGCTTCGGCGGGCACCCGGGCACGTAGATGTCGACCGGCACGATCGTGTCGACGCCCTGGACGATCGCGTAGTTCGTGAACATCCCGCCGGCCGAGGCGCACACGCCCATCGAGATCACCCACTTCGGCTCGGGCATCTGGTCGTAGACGGTGCGAAGCACCGGGGCCATCTTCTGGCTCACGCGCCCGGCGACGATCATCAGGTCCGATTGGCGGGGCGAGGCGCGGAACAGCTCCATCCCCCAGCGGGACAGGTCGTAGTCGCCCGCGCCCGTCGACATCATCTCGATCGCGCAGCACGCGAGGCCGAAGGTGACGGGCCACATCGACTGCTTGCGGGCCCACGAGACGGCTCGATCGAGCGAGGTGAAGAGGAGGCCGCGCTTCAGCTCCTCCTCGGACTCGGCGTCGTCCTTGCCGGTCCGGAACCCCTCGATCCGCTCAACCGGCACCGACGAGCTCCTGATCCTCGGCACGGGAGGCGGGCGCCTGCTCGACGTCACGACGACGCTCGTCGCGCTCCCAGTCGAGGCCGCCCCGCTTCCAGATGTAGACGTACGCGACGAACACGAGCCCGATGAACACCGTCATCTCGACCAGGCCGAACAGCCCCAGCTGACGGAACCCGACCGCCCACGGGAACAGGAAGATCGTCTCGATGTCGAAGATGATGAACAGCATCGCGACGACGTAGAACTTCACGCTGAATCGCTCGCCCTTGGGCAGCCGCTCGGGCTCGATCCCGCACTCGTACGGCGCGAGCTTGGCCGCCGTGGGCCGGCTCGGAGCCAGCCACGAAGAGGCGGCGAGCGAGAGCACGGCGAACGCGAGCGCGAGCGCGGCGAGGATCACGATCGGCAGGTACTCGGACAGCTCCATCGCTTGCCCCCTAGGACACGCGCGCCAGTCGCTCGAGGCCGTACATCAGCTTGTCCTGGGCGTCCCCTTCTCGGCCGTCGGTGAGGTTCCCCATCACGCGAATCGCGAACCGCATCAGCCACGCTCGGGGCAGGCCGTAGTCCGTCAGCGTCCGCATGACGCTCGGGTGGCCGATCGCCCGAACGAAGTTGGTCCCGATGCGGTAGTAGCGACCGTACCGCTCGCGCAGGATCGTCGGGTACAGGTGCGCGATGCCCGGGCGATCCTTCACGAGCGCGTCGTGGATCAGCTCGGCGGCGAGCTCGCCGGACTCCATGGCGTACGCGATGCCCTCGCCGTTGAACGGGTTCACCAGACCGGCCGCGTCCCCGATCACGAGCATCCCCGGCACGCCCGCCGGCACCCGGCTCATGCCCATCGGGAGCGGCCCGGAGAGCACCGCGCCCTCGGCCGTCTCCTCGTTCACGTTCCAGTCGGCTGGCAGCATCCTCCAGAAGGCGTCGAACACGCGCTGCGCCGAGACGTCCTTGAAGTTCTTGAACGTGTTCAGGAGGCCGGCCCCCAGGTTCACCGAGCCGTCGGCCAGCGCGAACAGCCACCCGTAGCCCGGCATCATCGCGTCGCCCTCCCACAGGTCCATCCAGACCTCGAGCCACGAGCCCGGATGACGGTCGATCCGGTAGTAGCGTCGCGCCGCGATCCCGAGCGGCTTGGCCGGGTCCCGTCGCACGCCGGCCTGTCCCGCGAACCGACTGGCGGCGCCGTCGGCGGCGACGACGAACCGGGCCCGGACGTCGAGCTCCTCGTCGCGTTCGAGGTCGCGCGCGCGCGCGCCGATCACCCATCCGTTCTCGGTCACGGGGGCAAGGGCCTCGGTCCGTTCGCGCAGCCCCGCCCCCGCCTTCTCGGCCCGGCGGACGAGGAGCTCGTCGAAGCTGTGGCGCGTCATCGTCAGGCCGTAGCCCGGGAAGTCCTCGAGGGTCGGCCACGGCAGCTCGAGCATGGTCTTGCGCGAGTAGATGCGGAGGCCCTCGTGGCGCTCGAAGCGGGGGTCGTCGGTGTCGATCCCCATCCTCCGCACCTGCGCGACGCCGCGAGGCGTCAGCCCGTCACCGCAGACCTTCTCGCGGGGAAAGCGGGCCTTCTCCAGCACCGTGACGTCGATCCCGTGGCGGGCCAGGTGATACGCGGCCGCGGAGCCCCCGGGTCCGGCGCCGACGATCGCGACGTCGGTCTCGATGTGCGTGCTCGACGAACCCGGCACCGGCAGTCCCCCACCGCTCGTCAGAACCCGATTGTGAAAAAATTCACAAGGATGCTAACCGACTTGTGAAGTTCCTCACAAACCCTATGTCGGTGGCGTCGAGCCGTTCAACCGACCCGGGGGCGCTCCTCGCGGGCGTGGTCCCAAGCCGCGATGCGTTCGGGGGTGACGCGGAGGAAGCCGAGGCCTCGAACCTCGTCCGCGAACCGGGGGAACCCGTCCCCCGCGAGCAGCGGCCGGTACTTCTCGTGCCACGCCGAGATCGGCTGGCGCAGGTCCGCGTGCTCCGCCGGCAGCGGCTCGGCGCGACCCCGAACCTCGATGCCGGCGATCTCGATCCACGCCCGCCCGAGGTCGATCGTGAGCGCCACGCGGGGATCCGTTGCGACGTTGGCCCAGGTGCGCCCCTCGCGACGCGTCGAGACGTAGATCGCGTCCTCCGGCCACACGAACCACAGCGGCACGACGTGGGGCGAGCCGTCCAGATCCAGCGTCGCCACGGATACGACCGAGAGCCCGCCGAACATCCGGCGCGCGGCCGCCACGTCGACCCCCCGAACCTGCATCAGGACCGCTCCTCGATGCGCAACGACGCCGCGAGCGTCGGCGAGCGCCGTCGCCGCCGCCGCGTCCAGCGGCGGGCCGTCGAGCGCCGACGCCCGCGCGCGCGGCCAGGTCGTTCACCCGCGCGACCGCGTCGGGGCCCGCGTCGCCGTCGAGGACGTCGTCGCGCAGCTGGAATGCCTCCCCCACCAGCCGGGCGTAGACGCGCAACGGCCCCTCGACGGCCGGCCCCGCCGCGGCCAGCGCCGTCCCGATCAGCACGGGCCCTTCCGCCGTGTAGGAGCCGGTCTTGAGCGCCGCGACGCGCGGGGATGCGGGGCCCGGGTCTCGATCGCGCACGTCGAGGAACTGGCCGGCGGCCATCTCCTCCCGCATCCGATCGAACCGCCCCATCGCCAGCCCGAGCGGCTCGGCCGGGGCGCCGCATGTCCGCAGCAGTCGCTCGGCGAGGACCGCCGCCAGGTCGCCGACGAGGATGGCGATCGACGTCCCAAACGCATCCGGATCCGAGCCGGCCGGCGCGGCATTCGCGAACCACGCGTGCGTCGACGCCACCCCGCGACGCTCGTCCGTCCGGTCCATCACGTCGTCGTGAACGATCGCGAAGGTATGGAGCAGCTCGAGCGCGGCCGCGGCGCGGACGATCGGGGGCCGATCCTGCCCGCCGGCCGCGAGGTGCGACCAGAAGCAGAGTGCCGGTCGGATGCGCTTGCCGCCCGCGGCCAGGAGCCGGAGGATCTCGTCGACCAAGACGACCGCCCCGGGGTCCATGGCCGCGAGCTCGGCCCGGCGATCCGCGAGGAACCCCGCGAGCTCCTCGTCCACGCGCTCCACGACCCCGAGCGCCGGGGCGGCGATCGTTCGCTCGGTCACGGGTCGAAGTATGCCAAGCGACGACGGATCGCGGTCCCCTCGCGAGGAGGCGGCTGCTATCGTTCGACCACGCTCAGGGCGATCCGGATCAGATGACTCGCTTCCAGAAGCTCACCATCGCGACGACGGCCTCGACCGTGCTGCTGGTCACGGTGGGCGGCCTCGTTCGGGCGACCGGCTCGGGTCTGGGGTGTCCGGGCTGGCCCACGTGCTTCGGCAGGTGGATCCCGCCGCTCGCGTACCACGCCGTCATCGAGTACAGCCACCGGCTCCTCGCGAGCGTCGTCGTGATCCTGGTCTGCCTCCAGGCGGTCGTCGCGTGGCGGCAGTTCCGGCGCGTGAAGCAGATCCTGTGGCCGGCGCTCGCGGCGGTCGGACTCGTGTTCTTCCAGGCGGCGCTGGGCGGGATCGTCGTCAAGGGCGAGCTCGAGGCCACGCTGGTGGCCCTGCACTTCGCGACGGCAATGGCGCTCCTCGGCGTGCTCACGAACATCACCGCGAACTCCTTCTGCTTCGTCAAGCTCCCGATGAAGGGCCCGTCGATCGCGGGATCCGATCCGGCGTTCGCCCGCCTCACGCTGTGGACGGCCGCCGCCGCCGGGGCGCTCCTGATCGTCGGCGCCTACGTGCGGGCGGAGGCGGCGGGCCTCGCCTTCCGCGACTGGCCGCTGATGGACGGCCGGCTGGTCCCGACGCTCGGCGGTGTCGCGACGTTGATGTTCGCCCACCGCGTGCTGGCGGGGCTGGTCCTGCTCCTCGTCATCTGGCTGGCGATCCGCGCACGGACGATGACGAACCGATCGCGGGACCTCGTGGTCCTCTCGACGATCGCGCTCTCGCTGATGACGGCGCAGATCCTCGTCGGGGCGGCCAACGTCTGGTCCCGGCTGACCCCCGCCGCGGTCACCGCACACGTCGCGCTCTCGGCGACGATCTGGGGCGTCCTCGTGGCGATCGCCACGCTGAGCCGGCGATTCTCCGACCACGGCCGCGGGCGACCGGTCGAGACCGACGTGCGGAGCAACGGCAAGAAGGGCTCGCTCCGCGAGACCACCGCCGCCTACTTCCAGCTCACGAAGCCCCGTATCGTCGTGCTCCTGCTGATCACGACCGTGCCGGCGATGATGCTCGCCGACCGCGGGATGCCCTCCCTCTGGCTCGTCGTCGCCACGCTCGCCGGTGGCACGGTCGCCGCCGGCTCGGCGAACGCGATCAACTGCTACCTGGATCGCGACATCGACGAGGTCATGCGCCGAACCCGGCGGCGCCCGCTCCCGGCGCACCGGATCGAGCCGGGACGCGCGCTCGCGTTCGGCTACGTCCTCGGCGCGATCTCGTTCTTCTTCCTGGCGATCGCGGTCAACACGCTCGCGGCGAGCCTCGCGCTGTCGGCGATCGCGTTCTACGTGTTCGTCTACACGATGTGGCTGAAGCGCACGAGCGTGCAGAACATCGTGATCGGCGGCGCGGCCGGGGCGGTCCCCGCGCTCGTCGGGTGGGCGGCCGTCACCGGCACGGTGGGCCTGCCCGCCTGGATCTTGTTCGCGATCGTCTTCGTCTGGACGCCGCCGCACTTCTGGGCTCTCGCGCTCAAATACCGCGGTGACTATGCGGAGGCGGGCGTCCCGATGCTCCCGGTCGTGCGGGGTCCCGAGGAGACCAGGCGGCAGATCCTTCGCTACTCGCTGATCCTGTTCGCGACGTCGCTGCTGCTGGTGCCGGCTCGGCCACATGGGACCGACCTACGGGGCGACGGCCGTCGTCCTCGGCGCCTGGTTCGTCTGGCGAGCCCTCGTGCTCCACCGAAGCGACTCGCCGGCGGAGCCGATGCGCCTGTTCCGGTACTCGATCCTGTACCTCGCGTTGCTGTTCGTCGCGGTCGCGGTGGACGCGATGCTGCCGGCGGGCCCGCTCGCTTAGCTCGGCGCCGACGACGCCTTGGCGACGAGGTCCCGGAGCGTGGCCGCGTCGATCTCCCCGGTGATCCGGTAGCGGAGACGACCCTCCGCGTCCACGATCACGGTGGTCGGCAGGAACGGCACGCCGAACCGATAGGCGACGTCTCCGGCAGAGTCCAGGAGGCTCGGGTACTCGACGCCGAAGTCCTCGAGATACGCGCGCGCCGCCGCGGCGTCGTCCCGGTAGTTGACGCCGACGAACACGGGCCCGCCCTTCCCGGCGTCCGCCTGCGCGGCGGAAAGGATCGGCTGCTCGCGACGACACGGGCCGCACCAGGTGGCCCAGAAGTTCACCACCACGACCCGTCCCGCGTAGTCTTGCGGCGAGATCGAACCTCCCATGAGCGCCTCGCCCTCCAGCTCGGGCATCGCGCCGCTCACCTCCTGAACGGCCGGCCCCGACGGGGTCGCCCCCGACGCGGTGCACGCGACGAGCGCGACGAGGAGCAACGGCAGCAGGCGCCTCATGTCGGGGCCATCGTCCCACGGGCGGCGCAGAGCGCCGGGCGTCAGGGCGAGGGTCCGGTCGGCGCCGTGCCCTCGGGCGGCGGCCCCGCCCCGCCGGCGACGACCACCGTCCCGTTCATCGTCGGGTGGACGTCACACTGGAAGTAGTACTCGCCCGCGGGTTCCGGCGGGATCGGGTATTCGACGGTGTCCGGCCCGGTGACCAGGTCGCCCTGGAAGAATGCCTGCCCGAGGCTCGCGTCCGAGTAGATCGAGATGTTGTGTTGCACCCCGGCGTCCTGATTGTCGAACGTGATCGTCGACGGGGCGTCCGCGGGGAGCTCGATCGTGTCGGTGTCGAACGCGATGTTCGCCGCGACGACCTGCACCGGCGGGGCGCCGCCTCCCCCGCCCTCTCCGCCACCCCCGCCGCCCGGCCTGATCTCGAGCTCTCCGGTCATGTTCGGATGCACGACGCAGCGGAACGGATAGATCCCCTGCGGGAGCGGGGCCACCTCGTACTCGGCCTGTGCCGGCCCCGTCACCAGGTCCCCGTCGAACAGAGGCGTCCCCGAGTAGTCCGGGTTGTCGAAGATCTGGACGTTGTGTTGTACGCCCGCGTCCCGGTTGTCGAACGCGATGACGAATGGTTCGTCGGCCGTCGCGGTCAACGTCGTCGGCTCGAACGCGATGTTGGCGGCGGCGAGGTGGACGACGGCCCCGGGCCCGGGTCCGGCTCCCCCGCCCTCTTCCTCGCCGGCCACGACCGCGATCGCGATCCCGCCGGCGAGCATGGCGATCCCCGCCGTCGCGCCGACCATCGCGACGATCGTCGACCCCCGCACCTGCGGTCTCGCCGCGGCGACGCCCGCGATGAGCACGATCGCCCCCGCCACGGTCATCGCGACCAACGTGGCCGCGGCCCCGTGGACGCCCAGGAGGAGCCTCGAGAATCCCCAGAGCGCCAGCCCGACCACCGCCAGGATGCCGAGCGGCAACAGGATCGGGAGCAGCAGGCGATCTCGGGTGTCGGCCTTCACTTCGCGATCCTCGTCCGGACGTCGCGCTCGACGTTTCGGAGCGCCAGCGCGTCCCAGCCGCTCTGCTCCCGCGCGTGCCAGTTGAAGAAGATCACCGCGATGAACCCCCACAGGATCAGCCCGCCGACGATCTTCATCACGAGCCCGGCGATGAGCTGATCGTCGAGCGCCGACAGGCCCCAGACCCTCGGGAACGTGGCGTACACGGGATACAGGAGCGTGTGGCCGAAGGTGAGGAACGACGCGGGGATCGTCGGCGCGAGCGACTGGAGGAACAGGTAGAGCATCTGCGCGGGCGGGGGGAGGGCCGGCCGCTCGGGAAGCGGCGACATCACCGGCCACCACATCGCCACCGCCGAGCCGAACAGCAGCACGTGAAGGCCGAAGTGGATCCACTCGGAACCGACCGCGGCCGTCACCACCTCGGGCCAGTGCGTGAACAACAGGAAGCCGTTGAACACGATCAGCGCGACGATCGGCCGCGTGAGGAACCCGAAGACCCTGCTCACGGGCTTGGGACGCAGGAGATCGCGCCACAGCCACGCGGGGATCCCGGCCACGATCAGCGGCGGCGCCACCAGCGTGTACACGAGGTGCTGCACCATGTGGATCGAGTACAGGGACCGCTCGGCCAGGTCGTGCATCGGCCAGGTCGAGGCGAGCCACAGCGCGCCCATGCCCACCGAGAACAGCGTCCGCCGGCGCCGGCGCTCGTCGCGTTCCTTCGGCGAGGCCGGCACGTGGCGCCGCACGGCGACGAGGTAGGCGAACCAGATCCCTCCGAGCAGGAGCCAGACGTCCGGGTGCACGTGCCAGGCGGGCATCGTCGCTACCCCGCGAACGTCCGGAAGATCATGAGCACGACGAGGAAGAGGGTGATCGCGCCGGCCAGGCCCATGAGGAAGAACCGAGCGTACGTCCGGCTGTCGAACCGCAGGTGCATGAACCAGAGGACGACGAGAGTGAACTTGATCGCTCCGAAGAAGAAGAGGAGCGGGATCAGCAGGTCGTTGTCGTGGATCCAGTCGATGTAGTAGATCGCTACCTCGGTCGCCGTGATCACGCCGAGGACGATGGCGATCCGAACGTACTCCTTCGTGCTCGGGTGTCGCGCGTGCGGACGCCGCCCCGGTGCCACGCGCTCGGGGTGCTCGACCTCCGTCCCCTCGATCGCCATCAGGTGGGTCCGTTCCCGGTCGGGATCAGGTACACGACGGTGAAGATCACGATCCAGACGATGTCGACGAAGTGCCAGTACAGGCCGACGAGCTCGACCGCCTCCGCGCGCTCGGGCCCCAGCCGTCCGGCGAACGACAGCGAGACGAGCGTGAGGAGCATCAGGATCCCGACGGTCACGTGGGTGCCGTGGAACCCGGTGAGCACGAAGAACGACGTCCCGAACACGTTCGCCTGGAGCGTCAGACCCTCTCGGACGAACGACGTGAACTCGTACACCTGACCGCCCACGAACGTCATGCCGAGGAGCGCCGTCGCGAGCAGCCACACACGCGAGCGTCCGACGTCGCCTCCCTGGAGAGCCGCGAGCGCAAGCACCATCGTGAGCGAGCTCGCGAGCAGCACGAACGATGAGACCGAGGTGTACGGGATGTCGAAGACGTCGCTCGGGTACGGGCCCGTCACGCTCGCGCCGCGATACAGCACGTAGGTCGAGATCAGCGCCCCGAACAGCAGGCAGTCCGACGCCAGGAACAGCCACATGGCGAGCTTGATGCTCGGGAGACCGGTGCTGGTCGCGTGCTCGGGAACCACCGCGTGCGCGGCGTCGGCGTGCTCGACGGCGGCCATCAGGCGCTCATTCCGCCGAGGGCTCCAGGACCCACCCGTAGAAGCCGGCGAGCGTCACGACGAGACCGACCCCGACGAGCCACCAGTCGAAGATGATGCCGTACGCGACGAGCGGCATCCCGAGCGCCGCGACGAGCGGGTAGTACGAAGGCCCGGGCATGTGGATCGCGTGGCCCCCGTGCCCGCCCCCGGGCGCCATCTCCCCCGAGCCGCCGGCCGGCACCGGGACGACCCGGCCGCCCTGCGTCTCGGCGTACTTGCGGTGCCACAGGTCGTCCAGCGAGTGCACGACCGGGATCTCGTCGAAGTTGTGCTCGGGCGGCGGAGACGACGTCGCCCACTCGAGCGTCCGGGCGTCCCAGGGATCCGCGACCATATCCTTCGCCCTGCGAAAGCTCGACACGGCGTTCGCGAGGAACACGAGGACGCTGACCGCGATCAGGAAGGCGCCGATCGTCGAGACGAGGTTCCAGAACGACAGGCCGAGCGACGCCGGATAGCTCTGGATCCGGCGCGGCATGCCCTGGAGCCCGAGCACGTGCATCGGGCCGAAGGTCATGTTGAAGCCGACCAGCATGATCCAGAAGTTCACCTTGCCCAGGCGCTCGGAGAGCATGCGGCCGAACACCTTCGGCCACCAGTAGTACAGGCCGCCGAAGAGCCCGAAGATCGCGCCGCCGAAGAGCACGTAGTGGAAGTGCGCGACGATGTAGTACGTGTCCGTCTGCTGGTAGTCCGACGGCACCACCGCGTGTGTCACCCCGGAGAGCCCGCCGATCACGAACATCGCGATGAAGCCGACCGCGAACAGCATGGGCGTGGCGAACCAGATGTCGCCCTTCCACATGGTGCCGAGCCAGTTGAAGATCTTCACCCCCGTGGGGACGGCGATGATCATGGTCGAGACCGCGAACGCGGTGTTCGCGATCGGCCCGAGCCCCACCGCGAACATGTGGTGAGCCCAGACGCCGAACCCGATGAAGCCGATCGCGATCCCGCTGAACACCACGAATTGATACCCGAACAGCGGCTTGCGCGAGAAGACCGGAAGGATCTCCGAGACGATCCCCATCGCCGGCAGGACGAGGATGTACACCTCGGGGTGCGCGAAGAGCCAGAACAGGTGCTGCCACAACACCGGCGACCCTCCGGCGGCGGCGTCGAAGAAGTGCGTGCCGAACCGGCGGTCGAACAGCAGCTCGACCAGCCCGATCGTCACGATCGGCAGCGAGAACGCCAGCAGCAGCTGGACGACGAGCCCCATCCACACGAACACGGGCATCCGGAACAACGTCATCCCCGGCGCGCGCATGTTGATGACCGTCACGGCGAGGTTGAGCGCGGAGACGGTCGAGGCGATCCCGGCGATCAGGAGTCCGAGCGCGTAGAAGGTCATTCCGATCGAGGGATCCAGGACAGAGTTCGGCGGGTAGCCGAACCACCCGCCGTTCGGCGCGCCGCCGAGGAACCACGACGAGTAGATGAATACCCCCGCGAACAGGAACGCCCAGTAGCTGTAGGCGTTCAACCGTGGGAAGGCGACGTCTCGAGCCCCGATCATCAGTGGGATGAAGTAGTTGAAGAAGGCGGCGGACAGCGGCATGACCACGAAGAAGACCATCGTCACCCCGTGCATCGTGAACAGCTCGTTGAAGGTGCTCGGCGGGACGATGTCCTGGTCCGGCCGGGCGAGCTGGACCCGGATGAGGAGCGCCTCCGCGCCACCGACCAGGAAGAACCCGAACGCGGTGATGCCGTACAGGATGCCGATCTTCTTGTGGTCGACCGTCGTGAACCACGACCAGAACCCACCGGTCGCCGACGGACGACGGAGCGCGCCGCGCGCTCGCTCGGCCGGGACGCTCACGCTCGTCATCGCTGCCGTTCCCCCTCCATCACCCGAGCGTCATGAGGTAGTCGACCAGGGCGTCGATCTGGTCCTGCGTCAGCGGCGGGTTCAGCCGCATCCACGAACCCGCCTCGACCGCCTGCGGGTTCTTCAACCAGCGCTCCAGGTTCTCCCGGGTGATGGGCATCGTGCATCCCCGGAAGCACTGTCGGCTCATCAGGTGGGTCAGGTTGGGGGCGCCGTTGGAGCCGACGATCGGCTCGCCGTTCTGATCCTGGAGCCCGTTGATCGCGTGGCACGCGATGCACTGACCGGTGCCGAAGATCTCCGCTCCCACCGCGGCCGCACTCCCGGGCTCGGGCATCGCCGCCGGCGCGAGCTGACCCTGCAGCCACCGCTGGAAGTCCTCGGGCGTGTGCGCCACCACCGTGAACCTCATGTAGGCGTGCGAGAGCCCGCAGAACTCCTTGCACTGGCCCTGGTAGGTGCCGGGCTCGTCGGCCTCGATCCATAGGGTGTTCGTCTGGCCGGGAACCACGTCCTGCGTCCCCGCGAGCTGGGGCACCCAGAACGAGTGGATCACCGCGTCGCCGACGAGCGCCGGCTGCGGGCCCTCGGGGGCTCCCGGCTGACACGTGCTCGGGGCCGCCTTCGGTTCTTGGGGGGTCCCGGCGATGCCGACGCCGCAGAGCTGGAGGTAGATGGGCTCACCGATCGGGATGTGGAGCTCGTTCGCGGTGGTGAAGCCCTGCTCGCGATAGCTGAACTCCCACCACCACTGATGACCGAGCACGTCGACCCGCATCGTCCCCGGATCCGGTGGTCGCGCGAGCTCGAAGATCGTGGTCACGGTCGGGACGGCGACACCGGCGAGGATCACCGCGGGCAGGATCGTCCAGGCGATCTCGAGCCGGGTGTTGCCGTGGACCTGCGGGGGGATGCCCTCGCGGGCCTTCCGGTGCCGGTACCGGAACACGAAGACGACCAGGGCGCCCTCGACGAGCACGAAGATCACCGCCGCGACCCAGAAGACCGGAACGATCAGGTCGTACGAGTCGCGGGCGAACTCCCCGGCCGGCTCGAGCGTGCTCTGGGTGGCGTTCGGGGCGCACGCGCCGGCGACCGCCGCCAGTGCCACCAGACCGACGGCCAGGAGCGTCTTCCTGCGCACCACTCCTACCGATTCCCTCCGCGCGGGCCCGGGCCGGGCACCGAGGCCCGGCGCACTGTAGCACCGTTCAACCGGCCGCCGGGTCAGCTTCGAGGGTCACACCCCCGCATACGAATGGAGCCCGACAATCCAAAGATTCACCGCGTAGTACGTGATCAACAAGCTCACGAACCCGATGAGCGCGATGACGGCGGCCCGGCGACCGCGCCATCCCGACGTCGCCCGCGCGTGAAGGTAGCCGGCGAAGACGACCCACGTGACGAACGACCAGGTCTCCTTCGGGTCCCACCCCCAATACCGGCCCCAGGCACGCTCGGCCCAGATCGCGCCGGTGATGATGCCGAACGTCCAGATGGGGAACGCGAACGCGATCATTCGGTACGCGAGCCGGTCGAGCGTTGCCGCGCTCGGCAGCAGCCCGCGCCGGCGCACGACCCGAGCCTCGGGTTCGTCCGAGGCCGCGACGAGGTCGTGAGGGTAGTCGCCCGAGCGGCGGGGATCGACGTCGACCGAACCCCCGGCAATGGCTGGCACCGCGTCGCGGCGCTCCCGCCGGTCCTTCGCGAGATACAGGATCGTGAGCACGCATCCCAACGAGAGCAGGCTCGAGCTCACGATCATCGAGGTCACGTGGATCTGACGCCAGTACGAGTTCAGCGCGGGGACGAGCGGGGCGGGCCCGACGTGCAGGAACAACGCGGCCACCGCCATGGTGATCGTCGCGAAGGCCAGGACGAACCCACCCAGCGTCCGGACCTTCGCGAGCCCCTCCACGAAGACGAGGTACGCGACCACCACGAGGAACGAGAGCGCGAGCGAGTACTCGTACATGTTCCCGAGCGGGAGCCGCCCGGCCGCCGCACCCCGCGCGACCAACGAGACGAGCTGCGCCCCGGCCCCGAGGATCGCGAGCGCGATGGATGCCGCCCACACGGGTCGCATGCGGAACGCGAGATGGTGGAAGGCGGCGAGCATCGCCGCCAGATACGCGAAGAACGCGATCGTGAAGGCGTCCGTCGAGATCCGGGCCCAGGCTTCGAGGCTCATGCGTCCACCCGTTCCCCCGCTTGCGACGCGCGCTCGAGCTGCGCCACCAGCTTCGAGAACTCCTCCTCGAACTGCTGCCGCCGCTGGAGGGCGAAGCCTCCGACCTTCAGCACCGTGCCCCCTCCGTTCGTCTCGGCGGTGACCCACAGCTTGCGCCGGGACGTGTACAGCGCCGGGAGCAACCCGGCGAGCACGAGGATAGCGGCCGCCAGCACGATCCACAGGCCGCGGTCCCGGGCCACCTGGAGGACGGTGTACTGCCGGAGGTCGCTGAAGGTCATCGTGACGCCGTCGGCGATGACGACCGTGCGGTCGGCGCCGAGCACTCCGCTGTCGGTCTCGCGCATTGCGGTCGTGTCGAGGACGCCGGCCTGCTGCACCAGCTCGCTCCGAAGGTCTCCCTCGTACACGGTGTAGCTCATGACCGGGGAGAACTCGCCGAACATCGGCATCGCGGTGCCGGTCTCCAGGAGCGCGAACAGCCCGCGGCTGTCCGGCCACAACTGGAGGCGGACCCCGACCTCGGGCCGGAGCGAGGGGAGCTTCAGGACGCAGTTCCACGGCATCTGGAGCGGGCTCACCCCTTCGGGAGGCGGGTCCTGCGCGCACACGATCGGGTCGGCGGCAATCAGCTCGCCGTCGCTGCGGACCTCGACCACCGGGGCCCATCCGTAGCCGAACTGGTAGAAGCGCACGCCGTCGATCTCGGCGGGCTCGTTCACGCGGATCTCGACGTCGCGCGCCTGCCCTCCGTCGGCCTCCGAGATCGTGGCGCGGGTCACGAAGTCCTCGGGCTGGCCCGTCGCTCGATAGGTGACCTCGAAGTCGCGCACGAGGATCTGCGCGCCCGAGTGGTCCTCGCCGAAGAAACGCCCCTCGCGCAGCGAGCCGTCGTAGTTGGCATGGGCCTCGACCCACCGCTGGCCCTCCACGATCACGGCCCGGCCCGAGAAGCCGGTCCCCTTGCCCCAGACGATGCCGACGAGGAGCAGGAAGAACGACCAGTGGAACAGGAGGCTCCCGAGCTCCCGGGCGAGACCCTTGTCGGCCGCCAGCGCCGGACGACCGTTCGGGCCGTTCACGCGGAAGAGACGCCGCCGAAGGACGCGACGGGCGCCGGCGATGGCACGATCGGGGCCGGCCGGGACCACGACCTCCGCGTAGTGGCGCATCCCGTCGAGGTCGCGGGCGGGCGCCGGCTTGGTCCGCAGGTTCCGGACGAACGCTCGTGTCCGCGGCAGCAGGCAGGCGCCGAGCGAGAGCAGCAGCAAGACGTACAGGAGCGTGAACCACCACGAGCCGTAGACGTCGAACAGGCCGAGCTGCTCGAAGACCCGAGCCCGCAAGGGGTGGCCGCGGAACGTCGCCGCGATCCGCGCGTCCGCCACCCCGACCTGGGGCACCAGCGACCCGGCGACGGCGGCGAGCGCCAGGAGCAGCAGCAGCACGAGCGCCGTGCGCATCGAGCGGAGCGACCGCCAGGCCATCGCGGTCGAGCGGCGCAACGTCGGCGGGGAGGAGGCCATCGCGGTGGGCCGATCCTATCGGGGCCCTGGCTCAACGCCCCGTCAGATCGCCGGGGTGAAGTCGCTGATCGCTCGCAGGACCGGGCTCAGCATCCGCGTCCACAGGTTCGTCGCCACCAGGAGGCCGATCGCGATCATCACGACCCCCGAGATCCCGGCGAACCAATGGTAGTTCCGCCTGACGAACCCCAGCACACCCATCAGCCGCCGGATCCCGAGCCCCACCAGCAGGAACGGGACTCCGAGCCCCACCGAGTACACGAACAGCAGGTACGCGCCGCGCAGCGAGCCCCCCTGGGCGGCGGCGATCGCGAGGACGCCGGCGAGCACGGGCCCGATGCAGGGCGTCCACCCCGCCCCGAACGCGACCCCGACCGGGAACGCCCATCCCCGGCCCGGATGCACGCGCTGGAGCAGGGGCCGGCGCTCCGTGAACAGCGAAGGGGAACCGAGACGGAGCGCGTACAGGAGCATCAGCACGCCGAAGGCGATGATGATCGCGCCCGAGATCCGGATGCCGGCCGGCGAGCGCAGGATCCGGGTGACCGCGCCGGTGAAGGCCCCGAGCGCGGTGAACACGGCCGCGAACCCCCCGATGAACAGCAGGATCGGGACCACGGGACGCCGCTCGTCCTTCGCCTCCCCGCCGGCCACGAACGACAGGTATCCGGGCACCAATGGGAAGACGCACGGCGAGGCGAACGAGACGACCCCGGCCGCGAAGGCCAGCCCCGGCGCCCACCACGACGCGAGCCCGTCATTCACGAAGTCGGCGAGCACGCGGCAAGTGTAGGCAGGTGGGTTGCGAGGCCCGGGGCTCCTTGCCATAGTGGCGCGTGCTTGTGAAGGTTTTCACGAGCCGGCGGCCGGGATCGGCGGCGTCGGGACGACCGAGGTCCGTGTGTAGAATCCGGCGGCGAGACGGGGCGAGGAGCTGGGAGCTGCGATCCGCGTGATGATGGGGTTCGCGTGAAGATCACGCAAGGGCTCGTGAAGCTGAAGGAGCGGGCCGAGCCCATCGTCAAGGGGTTCGAGTGGACGTGGACGAAGGCCGTCCTGTTCTCGCTCGGACTGGCCTTCTTCTGCGTCATCACCATGGCCGTGATCCCGTCGTTCTGGCTCTACTTCGCGGAGCAGAAGCTCGGCTGGGGCGGGATCTCCGGCACCTCCAACTGGCGGCCGCTCGCGCGAGACTTCATCGCCGTGAACCTTGCGATCGGCCCGTTCGTCACGCTCGTCGTCGCGGGCGCGATCATGCAGAACTGGCGTCGGAAGCTCCGAGGCGCCTCGGGGGAACGAGCCGCCGGCGGGTATCGATGACGACGAGGTCGAGGGCCTGATGCCGTTCACCAAGACCGAGGTCGACGTCCACACCGACTACGTCGTCGAGGCGGTCGATCCGGCGTGGTTGGCCAAGGGCGTGAAGTCGCCCAAGCATCTGATGCTCGATCCGGACAACTGCATCCTGTGCCGGGCGTGCGAGGACGTCTGCCCCTGGAACTGCATCTTCATGATGTCGACCGAGATCGTTCGCGACGCCGCGGACGAGGCCGTGGGGGCGGAGATCGGCGAGGCGTACTCGGTGTTCGTGGTCGACGACAACGCGTGCACGCGGTGCTCGGTGTGCGTGGACCGTTGCCCCACGGACACGCTGTACTATGCGCGACTGCCCGAGGCCGCGAGTGGACAGCGGACGATGGCCGCCGTCCCGGAGTCGCAGCGAGCCGAGGCCGAGTAGCGAGCAGGAGGGGGAAGGAACCGGGTGAAGCTCAAGCCGCCCTCGCCCAGCGAGGTGCTGGACCGGGTCCGCGAGACCGAGGTCTGGAAGTCGATCTTCCGGCCGGGCTCGATCTTCCGCCGAGGCTACAGGGACACGTCGCGAGACCGGGCCCTCGCCACGATGAACAACGTCCTGTACCACCTGCATCCCGTCAAGATGAAGCGGCACGGGCTGAAGCTGACCTACACGTTCTGCCTCGGCGGCCTCTCGTTCTTCCTGTTCATCCTGCTGACGGTCACGGGGATCTTCCTGATGTTCTTCTACCGGCCGGCCGCCGAGCTCGGCGCCGCCGCCGCGTACACGGACATGCAGAACATCCGGACGTCGGTGTTCTTCGGCGACCTCGTCCGGAACCTGCACCGGTGGGGCGCGCACCTCATGGTCTTCAGCGTGACGCTGCACATGGCCCGGGTCTTCTACACCGGCTCGTACAAGCCGCCCCGTGAGTTCAACTGGGTCGTCGGCGTCGTGCTGCTGTTCCTGACGCTCGGCCTGTCGTTCACCGGCTACCTGCTGCCCTGGGACCAGCTCGCGATCTGGGCCGTCACGGTGGGGACATCGCTCGCCGGGTACTCGCCGATGATCGCGAAGCAGGCGAACTTCCTCCTGCTCGGCGGGGTCGTGGTCGGGCCGGACACGCTGCTCCGCTGGTACGTGTTACACGTTCTCGCGCTGCCGTTCGTGCTCGTCATCTTCCTGTCGGTGCACTTCTGGCGGATCCGCAAGGACGGCGGGATCTCGGGACCGCTCTAAGGAAGAGGAGAACATGGCTCGCGAGGACACGCCGCTCGACCAGGAGACCTTCGACCGGGTCCTGGCCGACGAGCTCGCCAAGGGCACCGACCGCCGGGTCGCCGAGGGCCGCGCGCGCTCGGCCGCCGTCCGCGCCTACAAGGCCGCGCACGGGGAGGCACCTGCGGCCGCTCCGGCCGCTCGCCGGACTGCGGCGGCTCGGGAGACGGAGGGCGGCTCGCCGCCACGGTCGCGCCGGCGGCGACCTCCGCTCCTGTAGCTGCCCCGGCGGCGGGAGCCGCGGCCGCCCGACGCGGTTGCGCGCGACCACCATCGCTCCGACTCGACAGGCGCCGGCGCCCACCGGGAACGTGCCGGAGCCGAAGAAGGGCGCCGAGGAGAAGCACCGGCTCCTCGCGCTCGTGCCCCCCGAGGGCATCCAGCGCGTCGAACGCGAGCAGGGCGACCGGATCAACGTGTGGCCGCACCTGCTGATCGAGGAGTTCGTGGCCCTGCTGATCATGACCGTGGGCCTCGTCATCTTCTCGACGTTCGTGAACGCCCCGCTCCGCGAGCTCGCGAACCCCAACCTCACGCCGAATCCTTCGAAGGCGCCGTGGTACTTCCTCGGTCTTCAGGAGCTGCTCCGCTACTTCCACCCGATGGTGGCCGGGGTCCTGTTCGCGCCGACGCTGGTGCTGCTCGCGCTCGCGGTCGTCCCGTTCCTCGACCGGAACCCGAGCACGAGGCCCGGGGACCGGAAGATCGCGATCACGTTGTTCACGATGCTCATGATGTTCGGGGCGACCCTGACGATCATCGGCTCCTTCTTCCGCGGCACCGGCTACAACTGGATCTGGCCGTGGGCCCAGGGGGTGTTCTTCGAGTTGTGACCGGGGTCCTGGCCATCTCGAACGGCACGGTGGCGGCGATCGTCGCGATCGTGGTCCTCGACCTGTTCGCGATCGTGTTCGGGCTCTCCTTCAGGCGCGCGCGTCGCGAGCAGCGCGCGGCCGAGGCCGCGGCCACCGCCGTCGCGCTCGGGGGGCCGGCCCCGAAGGCGCCGAAGCCCATGAGCCGCCGCGAGTTCTTCCGCAGGTCGCTGGTCGCCTCGCTGCTGATCTACGGCGCCCAGTTCGGGGGCGCGAGCATCGCGTTCCTGTGGCCGAACCTGAAGGGCGGGTTCGGCTCGGTGATCAACGCGGGCAAGCTGGAGGAGATCAAGAGCGCGATCACCGATACCGGCCTTCCCGTCTACTCCGGGACCGGGCGGTTCTACATCGTCGCCTACGACGGCCGGCCGGACGAGGACATCGACTACGAGACCGAGGCCGTCTCCGCGCAGGGGGTCATGCCCCTGTACCAGCGGTGCGTGCATCTCGGGTGCCGGGTCCCGTTCTGCGAGCAGTCGCAGTGGTTCGAGTGCCCCTGCCACGGCTCGAAGTACAACACCGCGGGCGAGTACAAGCTCGGGCCGGCCCCCCGCGGGATGGACCGCTTCCGCGTCGAGATCACCGGCTCAGGAGACGTGATGGTCGACACGTCCGAGGTGATCCAGGGGCCGCCACGCGGGACCGACACGCTGCGCCGGCCGCAGTCGGGGCCCTTCTGCGTGGCGACGGCATGATCGGGATCTCGCAGGCGCAAGGCATCGTCCTCGCGGTCGGCGGAGCGATCTTCGTCGCCGTCGCGGGCGGCGTCGTGTTCCTGCGGGGTCGGCACCAGGCCGCGGTCTCGGCGCCGGACATCCCCCTAGGGATGCGGCCCGGACCATCGGACGCGGACCTCGAGACCCCGCTCCTGCTCAGAAGCTCCAGGGCTGGGGCCTCCTGATCGTCATCTTCCTCGTGGTCTGGGTGCCGGCGACCTGGCTGTTCGAGCCGGACCGCAACCTCGGCCAGGAGGACGCGCTCAGGCACGACGCGATCAACCGGGGCAGCCTAGCCGTCCAGCTGTACACGGAGGACAACCAGGGTGGCATCGGCTGCGTTCGGTGCCACGGCCCCGAGCTCCAGGGCAGCGTGATCCTCGACACGAAGTTGAATACGCCGAGGACGACCCCCAACCTCACGACGGTCTGCGGAGGCCCCTATACGGGTCATGGGCAGATCTACGGCCTGAACGACATCTACACGACGATCGAGCAGGGACGAGGGCTTATGCCGTCGTGGAGCATCCGGTACGCGGGCGCCCTCAACGACCAGCAGATCAACGACATCGTCAACTACATCGTGAGCATCCAGGACGAGGAGCTGGTGCCGTTCGAGAAGAACGTGTGCCTGAACCCGGACGCACAGACCGCCGCCGTCGACGAGTTCCTCGGCGGCGATCTGAGCAAGAAGCCGTCCCCGACGACCAACGTGGTGCTGTGATGCTGGCCGAGAGCTGCGTCGGGTTCCAGATCCCCTGCGAGACGCTGCTGAAGGGCGGGCTCACGGTGGTCATGGCGTTCGTCCTGTTCGTCGGGAGCGTGCTGCTCGTGCTCTCCGCGGTGTTCGGACGGCGCATGGGGTACCTGGTCCTCGCGGTCTCCTTCTTCGGCTGGATGACGATCATGTCGACCATCTGGCTCACCGGGTTCTTCATCTCGCAGGGCCCGACGACGCCGAAGAACCTCGGGCCGCGGGGCATGGAGCCGACGTGGGTGGTCGAGTCCCTCGGCACCGATCCCGAGCCCGTCTACGAGGTCTACGCGAGCTACCCGGCGGGCGACGAGTGGCGCGTCCCGGGCACGAACGACAACGACACGTCGTCGGTCCAGTCGGTGACCTCGGCGGCGCAGGGGTTCCTCGCCGATCGGGCCAACGAGGATCTCGGTCTCGAGGAGCATGAGCAGGGCGCCGTGACGACGACGCAGTTCACCATCGAGAACATCCGGTTCGCGACGGCGGGCGACGTCTCCCTGGCCGCGGCCGAGGCCTACTTCACCGGCGGCGGCCCGCGCGTGACGCTCTACATGCGGCACGACTCCGGCAGCGTGAACCGGTACTCCTGGATGTTCCTGGTCGGCTCCGTGTTCGGCCTGGCAATCCACGTGCCGTTCCTGGACCGCTCCGAGCGCGCGCGCAAGCAGATCCTGACGGGCGGGGCGGCCCCGCCATGGTACGGACCCGCCTAGCCACCCCGAGGAGGATGCGATGCTCGCACAGGAAACGGCGCGGCTCATCGATCAGGGCGCGGTCCAGTTCATCCTGTTCGGGGTCATGGTCCTGGTCATCTTCGTGGTCATGTGGTTCACGATCGCGAAGTAGCGGCCGCCCTCCCCTTCCGCTTCACGTCCGCGAGCGCCGCCTTGCGCTGCTCGTAGTACGTGAGGATCTGGAGCTCGACCGCGACGTCGACCTTGCGCATCGACACGCCCTCGGGCACCGCAAGCGCGGCCGGCGCGAAGTTCAGGATCGAGCGGATCCCGGCGTCGACCATCGCGTCGCCCACCTGCTGCGCCGCAGCCGCGGGCGTCGAGATCACGCCGATCAACGCGTCGTGCTCGCGGACGATCGCGGGCAGATCCTCGATCGGGCGGATCCGGAGGTCGCCGACGGACTCGCCCACCTTCGCGGGGTCGTTGTCGACGAGCGCCGCGATCCGGAATCCGCGCTCGGCGAACCCCCGGTAGTTCGCCAGGGCGTGCCCGAGGTTCCCGATCCCGGCGATCACGATCGGCCAGTGCTGGGTCAGCCCCAACTCCCGCCGGATCTGATGGATGAGGTAAGCGACGTCGTATCCCACACCGCGGGTGCCGTAGGAGCCGAGATGTGACAGGTCCTTGCGGACCTTCGCCGAGTTCACGCCGGTCGCCTCGGCGAGCACCTCGGAGGAGACCGTGGTGGCGCCGCTCTCGGCGATCTCGACGAGGGCCCGGAGGTAGATCGGGAGGCGCCCGACCGTGGCCTCCGGGATCGGCCGTTCGGTCACGGGCGGATGATAGTGCATTCGTGAAGACGTCTTCACGAATGCACGAGCTAGCCGAACGGCCGCCGCGAAGGCGGGGGGGTCGACCCGGACCTCGAAGGCCTCCTCGCCGTCGACGAGGATCACGGGGATGCGGATCCCGTACTCGAGCTCGAGCGCGTCGTCGCCCGAGACGTCCACCTCGTCGAACGCGAACGGGGTCCGGCTCGCTCTCCGCGAGGATCACCTCGCGAGCCTCGTCGCACAGGCCGCAGCCCGGGCGCGAGTACATCAGGACCCGCCGCACGGCGGCGCATCCTAACGGGCGTCCTCATCCCGCTGTGGTAGGAAACCGGCCATGCGCGAGGAGGAGGGGGTCGAGGACCTCGAGCTGCACCGGCGGCTGAGCACCGGCGACCGGGCGCGTTCGACGAGCTGTACCGGCGGTACGGCACGGCCTCGTACGGACTCGCGCTCCGCATCACGGCTCAGCAGGCACTCGCGCAGGAGGTGGTCCAGGACGCCTATCTCGCGCTCTGGCGGGCGCCCGAGGCGTTCGATCCCGCACGGGGGGCGTTCCGGTCCTTCTTCCTGTCGCTCGTCCACCACCGGGCGGTCGACACGGTCCGGCGCGAGGAGCGCCTTCGGACCCGGACCGAACGCGCCTCGAACCTCGAGCCGGTTCGTGGCGAAGATGTTGCGGACGAGGTCGTCGAGGGCGCCTACCTGAGCGTTCGTCGCAAGCAGGTGCGGGAGGCCATGGCGACGCTCCCTCCGGAGCAGCGGCAGGTGATCGAGCTGGCATACTTCGGCGGCTACACGCAGACGCGGATCGCCGATGCCATCGGCATCCCGATCGGGACGGTGAAGACCCGCACCCTCGCGGCCATGCGAAAGCTGCGACGGGCGCTCTCCGGGGAGGACGAGTGAGCCTGGAACACGACCGCATCGAGGAGCTGCTCGCCGGCTATTCGCTCCTGTCCCTGTCCGGCTCCGACGCGATCGAGGCCGACCGCATCCTCACCGAGCACGTGCCCGGGTGCCGTTCCTGCCGACAGACGGTCGCCGACTTCCAGGCCTTCGCCGGCGACCTGGGCCTCGCCGCCGATCCGGCCCTGCCCTCGGATCTCGTGCTCGCCCGGATCCACCGTGGGATCGACGACGTCCCGCTCGGACGTCGTCGGTCGCGCCGCGGGTCGTGGTTCGCGGTCGCGGCGAGCGTGGCCGCGCTCGTGGCCATGGGCGGGCTCTCGTTCGCGATGGCGACCCGGGCGTCGCAAGCGGAGGACGCGCGCGCCCTCGCCATCGAGCTCTTCTCGCTGATGCGATCTCCCGGCGTCGACCCCGTGAGGCTGGATCCCGAGGGCGAGACGCCGTCGGCCTCCGGCTTCCTCGGCGTCCCGGCGCCGGACGTCCGCCGCTTCTACCTCGTCGCGGACGGGTGTCCCGAGCCGGCGTCCGGACACGCGTACCAGCTCTGGCTCGGTGCGGACGGCTCGTTCACCCCGGTGGGCCGCATGTTCGTCCCGACGGGCGGGACGGTGCTGATCGGGCTCACCGTGGACGTCGCCCGCTACGACCAAGTCTGGATCACCGAGGAGGTCGCGGGGCTCCCGCCCGCCACACCCAGCACCGGCGGCCGCTCCTGGCGGGCCGACCTCGCCTGAACGGTCCCCGCCGGCGCGATCACAGCTCGCGAGACCGTTCACCGTGACGGGGGTTCCGGAGCTCTGAGATCCGGGCGGATCGTCTTCCGCGACGCCCGGAGGAAGCCGCCGAACATGATCCCGATGCCCGCCGAGCAGCGCCAGCGAGAACGGCAGGAGCTTGCCGAGCGCGGCGAAGGCCGACCCGAACCCGGCGATCACCGTCGCGCCGAGCGCGATCAGGAGGGTGCCCGCGAAGCGATCCCGGAGCTCGGGCCGTCCGCGCATCCTCCAGGCCGACCAGATCGGCACCGCCGACGAGGACGAGGTAGGCGGGGATCGAGATCAGCTGCGGGAGCCGGTGCGCCGGCGACCCGTCGCCGAACACGTCCTTGCCCGATGGGAGGGTCTGGGCGAGTGCGGCGCCCGCTCGACGGGGGCCGTGCGAACCACCGCGATCGTGTAGGCCGTGAGGAACACGAGGACGACGTACAGGCACCAGCGAACCAGACGGTTCCGCACCAGCAGGTCGAGCTCGCCCTGTGCGAGGAACGGGACGTTCAACACGGCGCCGAGGATCCAGTACACGCGGAACTCGCCCGAGGTCCATCCGTCGGCCACGCCGAGGGCCACCGTCGCCGAGGCGATCGCGTACATGAGGAGCGCGATCGCCCAGAGCGCCTGGTAGGAGCGCCGCCGCCGCACGTACTGGCGCGTGAGAAGCGCCGCGAACACGAGCGCGACCAGCGCCGAGAGCATCGGGAACACCCACACGGCCCGGGAGCATATCGACCGAGCCGGAGGGCTCGGGGCCACTGCTAGCATCGGGAAGCGTGACGCGCGCACCCGAGACCGAGGGCCCCAGGATCGCCTGTTCCACGGTCAGCCTGTTCAGCCACCCCCTCCACGACGTCTTTCCCCTGCTGGCCGAGACGGGCTTTGCGGCCGTCGAGCTGATGGTCACGAAGGATCCCGATACCCAGGACCGGCGTCGTCTGGTCGAGCTCGCGCAGGACCACGGCCTCCCGATCGTGGCGATCCACGCCCCGTTCCTCCTGATGACGAGGAGCGTGTGGGGAGCCGAGCCGGTCGGCAAGATCTCCCGCGCGATCGAGCTCGCCGAGCAGGTCGGCGCGCCCCTGGTCGTCGTGCATCCGCCCTACCGATGGCAGACGACGTATCGAGACTGGCTCCGGGACGAGCTACCGGCGCTCGGAGAACGCACGACCGTCCGGGTGGCAGTGGAGAACATGTTCCCGGTCCGGGTTCGCGGACGCACGCTCGCCGCCTTCCATGCGATCCGCACGCTCGAGGACCTCGAGGGGTTCCCGGACGTCGTGCTCGACACCAGCCACGCCGCGGTGGCCGGGCTCGACCTCTTCGAGGCGCTCGTGGCCCTCCGGGGACGGCTGGCGCACGTCCACCTGTCGAACAACGCCGGGAAGGGCTGGGACTCGCACCTGCCCGTCACCGAGGGTGTGCTCCCGCTGGACCGGTTCCTCGACGCGCTCGCCTCGGAGCGCTACGCGGGCACGATCTCGCTCGAGATCGACCTGCGCCGTCATCTGAACGACCCCGAGGCTCTCCGGCGCGCCCTGGTGGCGAACCGGGAGTTCTGCGCCTCACGGCTGCCCCTCGTCGCCTGATCGAAGGGGTCCCCTTCGGAGGGGAGGAACGGACCTCCCCGGAGTTGCGTCAGAGGGCTAGCATCGAACCGAGGCCGAGAGGGGTGGGGCTCATGTTCGTTCGCTCCTTCCGTTCCACCCGCGGGCAACGCAGCGCAGGGGTGACTGCAACGCTCGCGGTCGCACTCGTGGCGACGCTGCTGGCGGCCGGTCCGGCTCCGGCCGCGACTGCGTGCAGCAGCCCGCCACAGACGTTCCCGACCAGCCAAATGACCAGTGGGATGACGGGCGTCGGGTACACGGTCCTTCAGGGCACGACGCTCGTGCCCTTCGACGTGGAGATCCTCGGCGTCATGCCGAACGCGATCTTCCTGGGGGTCGACATCGTCGTCGCGAAGATCACGGGGCCCGCCGACTTCGTGGCAACGACCGGCGGTGCCATCGCGGGGATGTCCGGCTCCCCCATCTACATCGCCGGAAAGCTCGCCGGGGCGGTCGCCTGGGCGATCGCGCAGGACCGGCAGATCTTCGGCATGACCGCCGCCGAGGACATGGTCGGGATGCTCTCGCTCCCGGGGGCGGCGGGGTCGGGCTCGATGTCGGCGCAGGTCCCGCTCACCACACAGGTTCGCCGCGCCGCAAGCGCGGCGGGATCCAGCCTCGAGCCCGGCGCGACGCTCGAGGCGCTCCCGGTTCCGCTCGGCGTCTCGGGTCTGTCCGGGATGCCGCTGTCCGAGATCGAGAGCTCGTTCGCCGACCACGGGATCCGAGTGCAGGCGTTCCGAGCCGGATCGGTCTCGGCGCCGACGTCGTCCACGATCGACCCGAGTCACTTCCAGCCCGGCGGTGGGCTCGGGGTGGCGCTGTCCTACGGCGACGTCTCCTACTACGGGTTCGGCACGACGACCGCGGTCTGCGGCGACGTCGCGCTCGGCTTCGGGCACCCGATGTTCTGGGGCATCGGGGCGCGTGTCGCTCGGCATGAACGAGGTCGACGTGATCGCGGTCGACAACGGCTCGCTCTGGGGAACGAAGATCGGGATCCTCGGGGACGCGCACGGGGTGATGACCCGCGACGGGTTCGCCGGCGTCACGGGCGTCTTCGGCGTACTCCCGACGCTGATCCCGATCACGAGCGACGTGTCCAGCCCGGACACGGGGCTCTCGCGACAGGGCGAGACCGAGGTCGCGTGGGACGAGGACTACTTCATGGCCGACGCCGCCTTCTCGCACGCGTGGTCGAACCTCACCTACGTCGCCCAGCAGGACGCACCCGGGACGCTCGATCTCGCGTGGACGATCACCGGGACGCGCGAGGACGGGACACCGTTCACGGTGTCGAATCGGTTGATGAGCTATAGCGGCTACGGCGCCGCGTACGACGCGTACCGGATGGCGGACATGGTCGCCACGCTCGCCTTCAACGGGTTCGAGGACATCGCGTTCACCGGCGTCGACATGACGGGCGACATCACGGAGGCGAACCTCACCTCGAAGATCACGAGCGTGCGGGTGTCGAGCCCCGTCCAGACCGCGCTGAAGCAGCGCGACGTCGTCCGGGCCCGGCCCGGCGACCTCGTCACGATCGAGGTGACCCTCGACCCGGTGGACGGGCCGGACGTGATCGCCACCACCAGCGTCAAGGTGCCGAGGCACGCCCACGGGTTCGAGGCCATCGACCTGTCGGGCGGCAAGGGCCGGCTCGACTACTACGGGCGCGGCATCGGCAGCCTGGACGAGCTGCTCGGCATCCTGAGCGGCGGCGACCACAAGAACGACCTGATCGTGCGGGGGTTCGGCCGGAGCAGCGTCCAGGTCCAGGACGTGATCGTCCGCGGCAGGGGCGGTTTCCTGATCCAGGTCGTCTAGGGGCTCGCGCGATCCGATGGGCGGGACCTCGAGGTCCCGCCCATCGGATCGCGACCTCCTGCTAGCCTCGGCGCGTGCGCCGGTTCACCCTCGTCACGCTGATCTGCCTGTTCCTGCTGATCGCCGGCGCCGCGGTCTATCAGCTGGCGCTCGCGAATCGCGACGTCGAGCGCTTCCCCGGGCCGCGAGATCGGCACGCCGCTGCCGTCCGCGACGGCCGCGCCCTGATCGCGGGCTCGCCTCCCATGAAGCGTCAGGCGCCGCCCGCCTGCTCGAGGTAGGTCTCGATCAGCCTTCCGACGACCTCGCCCTGGCCGCCGCCGAGCAGGTCCGTCCCGTGGTCGTCGGAGGGCACGACCTCGACTCGCTTCGGTGGCGGGGATTCCTGATACAGGGTCTCGGCATCGGCCGCGGCGGGCGCGTCGCCAACCCCCGCGATGAAGAGCTTCGCCGCCGTGATCCGCGTCAGCAGGGAGGCATCGGCCACGAGGCCCTCGGTCGACGCCGGCGCGGAGAGCGTGATCACGGCCCGGACGTCGATGCCCTCCTGGGCGGAGGCGACGAGCGAGGCCGTCCCCCCCATGCTGGCCCCGACGAGCGAGACCGAGGTGGCGCCCTGCGAGCGGACGTACTCGATCGCGCCGAGGACGTCCTGCCAGATCGCGCCGATGTCACGATCACCGGCCGAGCACCCGCCGTCGCCGCCGGGGCAATAGCCGCGGAAGTCGTAGGTGAGCACGAGGTAGCCGGCATCGGCCAGGCGGTCGGCGAACGCGAACCACGAGCGCTGGTCGGCCGGCCGCATGTGCGAGAGCACCACCGCCGAGTCCCCGTCCCCGAACAGCCGGCCCTCGAGGCGCACGCCGTCCGCCGAGTGGAACGCGACGGCCTCCGAACCCGGCGGCGCGGCCTCGGGTTCCGAGCTCGAACACGTCGCCAGCGCCGCCGAGACGAGCACGCCCGCGAGGAGCGCTCCGATCCGGCGGCGCGGCAGGCGGCGCATCGCCCTTCGGCGGCTACCGCCCCTGTTGACGCCGCTGCCAGCGGGTCTTCTTGAGCAGCTTCTTGTGCTTCTTCTTCCGCATCTTCTTGCGACGTTTCTTGACGAGCGACGGCACGCGTTTCCTCTCTGTCGGTGCGGCTTACTCCGACCCGAAGAGGTTCCGAAGGTCCACGCGCTTGGCGCGGAAATCCTCGTCGAGCCGAACGGACCCCAGTCTAAGCGCCTTCGGGCCCGCTGCCACGGGCGAGATCAGGCGGAGCACCCCCTCGTCCGGGGCGTGCTCCAGGTAACCGAGCCCCGTGTACGAGCCCGCCCCGTCGGAGAGCCCGACCAGGATCCGGTGCAGGCTCGCGGAGTCGAACATCGGCGGGAGCGCCGGCATGAAGACCGTTGGCTTCACGCGGAATCGATGGAGCTCTCCGGAGAAGTACCGGCGCATCGCGCGCTCCCGGTTTTCGGCGCGCTGGTCGACGGTGGTTGGAACGACCCCCGGATGGACCCCCAGCGGGACGACCTCGGTCGCGAAGAACCGTTGGATCACCCCGAGCAAGGGAAGGAGCTCCTCGCCGCGCTGGAGCCCGATGACGAGGTCCGGCCGGAGCAGCTCCACCTTGTGGTACTTGAGGATCTGGCCGTAGACGCCCGACACGAGCCCGGACGTGTCGACGACCACGAAGTCGGCGCCGTCCTGGATCGCCCTGCGATGGAGCGTCGCGACGCCGGCAAGCACGGGCAGGAGATGTCCCTCCGGCGTCGTCGACCCGACGAAGGACAGGGCGTCGGCTTCGGCGAATCGATCCGGCTCCAGATCGGCGGCGGCGACCACCCGCTTCAGCGCGATCGTTGCCGGCGGGCCGACGGTCTTCTGTCCGACGTCGGCGTCGAGGTAGGCGGCGGGCCGGCCGGCGGTCACGGCGGCCGAGAGCAACGAACGCGACAGCGTGCTCTTGCCCGTATCCAGCCCGCCGACGAGGACGATCGTGTGCTTGGTCCGCGCCGACTCGTCGACGAGCGCTTCGTACTCGTTCACGTCCGCCTCCGGTATGAATCGGCCCGGAGGCCCGTTTCGCACGCGTGTGCGCGGTTCTGCGGCCTTACCGTGCCTTCGCGTCCCTCCGCCGGCGGGTCCGTACGGTCGTCTTGCTCGTCTCGGGATGGATGGATGTGGGCGCGAGCCCGTTCACGCGGTCGAACCGTGCCTCTGGGTCGGATGTGCGCTTCAACGTCCGCCCATCCTACCGAGCGGCGGTCCGGACGCGCTCCGCGCTCGAGTTGGCTAGGGCAGGCGGGCGGCGATCGCCTGGAAGCAGGGCCAGTAGTCCTGGGGCCGGACGTTGTCGTCCATCACGATCACCGCCTCGGTCCGTCCCTGCGCCCGCGCGACCAGAAGCGCGGGGTCGTTCACGTCCGCGATCGAGACGGTGTCGACCCCGCGCTCGATCGCCGCGCCCGCGAACCCGTGATCGGCGAAGACGAGGTCCGGCCGCTCCCGCTCGAGCATGCGAGCCATCGCGTCCCCGCTGTGCGTGTGTCGGGCACTCGCCGTGTCGGTGAGGAGCGCGAGGCCCTCCAGATAGCGAATCTGCCACGGATGGTCCCGGTCGCCGTCCTCCCACCTGAGCCCGTCCGCGGGCGTAAGGAGCTCGACGCCTCGATCGTGCAGCTCCCGCCCAACGGCGAGGTAGAGGTGCGCCAACCCCACCGGGTGACCGGTCGCGAGGATGACGCGCTCGCCGCGCCGGCTGGCCAAGGCCAGGCGATCGCCCACTCGCCCGGCAGGCGTCGAGGACGTGGTCCGGGTCGACCGGCACCGGACCGGTGCGGGCGAGCGGGTCCGGCTCGAACCCGGCCGCGTGGCCGACGAGCGCCAGGACCTCCGTCGGCGCCAGGGTCTGGAGGCCCGTCATCCCGAACTGCTTGTCCGGATCGCCGTCCAGGAGCAAACGGATGTTGCCGAGGACATTTTCGAGCGGGTGGGAGATCTGATCGCCGGCGATGCCCCCCTCGAGGAGGCCGATCACGAGCTCGTCGCGCTCGATCGGCCCGGGCGTCCAACGGTCGTCGATCGCCGGGAGCCGAGCGGCGTGGTATCGGATCGCGTCCATCGGGGCTCCCATCGTACGAGAGCGGCGACCGTAGGCTCTTGGAGTGGACCTTCGAGGCGCCGCCGTCGTGGTCACGGGAGCGTCGTCGGGCATCGGGGAGGCTTCGGCGAAGCGCTTCGCGAGGTCGGGCTCGCGCGTCGTGCTCGCGGCGCGGCGTCTCGAGCGACTCGAGGCGATCGCGGAGCTCGTCCGCTCTCGCGGGGGTATCGCCATCCCGGTTCGGTGCGACGTCACGGACGACGCGGACGTCGCGACGCTGGTCGAGCGGACGCTGGCCGAGCTCGGGCGGTGCGACGTGCTCGTGAACAACGCAGGGATCCCCGGTGGCGGTCCGTTCCGCCAGCTCGGCGTGGAGCAGATCGACCGTGTCGTTGAGGTGAATCTCCTGAGCGTGCTGCATGTCACGAAGGCGTTCCTGCCATCCATGCTCGGGCGCGGGCGCGGTCACGTCGTCAACGTCGCCTCGCTCGCGGGGCGGTTCGCGACACCCGGCTCCTCGGTGTACGGGGCGACGAAGCACGCGGTCGTCGCGTTCGGCGAGTCCCTGTACCACGAGCTGAAGCCGCTCGGCGTGCTCGTCACGACGGTGAACCCGGGCTTCACCCGAACCGAGGGCTTTCCACAGGCCGACATCCCTGCCGCGTTCGTGATGGAGGCCGATCGGGTCGCGCGAACGATCGTCGACGTGGTGCGACGGGACCGGGCGCCCGAGCTCTCGGTCCCCCGACCGTTCGGTGCGCTGCAGGTGTTCCGCGTCCTGACGCCACCTCTGTACCGATGGGGGGTGGGCGAGGTGACGCGGCGCGCGGTCGACCGACGGGCCGGGCACGGTACGTCGCCGAACCCGAAGGGTGACGGGGCCCGCTGAGGGGCGTCTCGGGGCCGGTACGCTCCCCGCGATGGCGAGCGTGACGTTCGAGGCCGAGCTCAAGCCCAGCGGCAGGAGCACCGGCGGGCATCTCGTCGAGGTGCCGAGGAAGGTGGTGGAGGCGCTCGGGGAGCGCGGTCGGATCCCGGTGACCGCCACCTTCAACGGCGTGCCCTATCGCGGCTCGATCGTGACGATGGGCGGCATCGCGATGATCGGGGTGACGAAGGCGATCATGGCGGAGGCCGGCGTGGCCCTCGGCGACATGCTGACGGTCGTCGTCGAGAACGACGACCGGCCGCGCGAGGTGGAGGTTCCCCCGGAGCTCGCCCGAGCGTTCCGAACGCACAAGAAGGCACGCGCGTATTTCGACTCGCTCTCGTACACGCACCGGCGGGAGTACGTCGGCTTCATCACCGAGGCCAAGCGTGCGGAGACCAGGGCCAGACGCGTGCAACGCACGATCGAGACGCTGCTCGAGCTCGCCGACGCGAGGAAGCGCTAGCCCGTCAGCGCGATCGCCGCGCCCAGAACTTCCACCAGGGTCGCCGCTCGCTCGCGACCTCGTGGGCGAGCCGCTCGTGAGCGCCCTGCTCCCGCATCTCGGATTGCCGCTCCTCCTCGCTGATTTCGCGACCCCGAGAGGGCAAGGGCCCCGGACCACCGCGAGAGAACTCACCCATCATCGCGCCTCCGCTTCGTCCTCGGCCCGATTCACCGCCACGATACGGCGACCGGCCGTCAGCGGACGGCGTCTCCGGCGTGGTGCACCTTCAGCAGGTTCGTATGGGATCTCCCGGCCGGGGACGACGCGGCCATCACGACCGACTCGCCGTCGCGGACAAGGCCCCCGACGCGGAGGCCCTCGTCCATGAGCCCGATCATGACGTCCGTGTCGGAGGGGATCGCCGTCGGGAGCGCGTGGACCCCCCACCGGAGCGAGAGCGCCCGGCGGACGGCCTCGTCGGGGACGAACGCGTAGATCGGCACGCGCGGGCGTTCGTTCGAGAGCAGCGCGGCGGTCCGGCCCGTGGTCGTGTAGCAGGCGATCGCGACGACGTCGGGATCGTCGGCCGCGATCCGGGCCGCGGCGTGCGCCACCGCGGCGGCCTCGTCGGTGTGCGTGCACGTCTCTCGCGCCGCCACGAACGACCCTCCCCGCTCCTCGGCGACCTCGGCGATCCGCGTCGCCGCCCGCGCCGCTTCGATCGGGAACTCGCCGATCGCGGTCTCCGCCGAGAGCATGATCGCGTCGGCTCCGTCGAGCACGGCGTTCGCCACGTCGGTGGACTCGGCCCTCGTGGGCCTTGGGGCCGCGACCATCGACTCGAGCATCTGCGTGGCGACGATCACCGGGCGTCCCGCGCGGGTCGCCGCGCGCAGGAGCTCCTTCTGCAAGACCGGGATCTCCTCCATCGGCAGCTCCACGCCGAGGTCGCCGCGCGCGACCATCACCGCATCCGCCTGGGTGAGGATCTCGGCGATCCCGTCGACGGCCGGACGGGTCTCGATCTTCGCGACGATGGGGACGGCGTGCGCGCTCATCAACGCTCGCAGGTCGACCAGGTCCGTCGCGGTGCGGACGAACGACTGCGCCACGAGGTCGGCCCCGAAGCCGAGCGCCTCGGCCAGGCCCGCCCGGTCGCGCTCGGTGATGCCCGGCAGCCGGAGGCGCTCGGCGGGCACGTTCACGCCCGCGCTCGAGCGGACCCGTCCGCCGCGCACGACCTCGCACACGACTGCCGAGCCGTCGCTCGATGCGACCGCGAGCTCCACCGCGCCGTCCGAGAGCAGGATGCGGTCTCCCGGCACCACGTCCGCGGCGAGGCCCGGGTAGGTCGTGGTCGCGCCGGACGCCGAGCCGGCCTCGTCGCCCGAGCGGAGCTCGAAGCGCCCTCCCGGCTCCAGGCGGGCCTCCCCGCCCTCCATCTCGCCAAGGCGGATCTTGGGCCCGGGGAGATCCGCCAAGATCGCCAGGTCTTGCCCGCGCTCCGTGGAGACCGAGCGCACGAGCCCGACCATCGCGGCTCGAGCGGCCGGCTCACCGTGCGACAGGTTCACGCGGAACACGTCCGTGCCGGCGTCGGCGAGGGCACGGACGCCGTCGAGGGTCGCGCACGCGGGGCCGAGCGTGCACACGAGCCTCGCACGCCGAGGGCTCACGGCTCGAGCCCGAAGAACGGGAAGCACGTCCGCCGGACGAGCTCGATCGTCGACTCGGTCTCGGGATCGAGTCGGTCGCCGTCGACCGACGGGTCCGCGAAGGTCGAGGGGACCTCGCGACGCAGCTCGAACTCCACGGATTCGATCCAAGACTCGGGGAGGGCGTCGGGCAGCACGACGCCGGACATCTCCGCGAAGGCGAGCGTCCAGGCGCGTGGCACGACGGTCGCCCACTGGTAGCCGCCCCCGCCCGTTGCCAACCACCGCCCCCCCGCGGTGTCGTGCGCGAGCGCGTGCAGTTCGGCGGCGGTCTCACGGTACGCGCGGGTCGTGAGGCGCAGGTGCGCGAGCGGGTCGGTCACGTGGGTGTCGCAGCCGAGCTGCGAGACGATGGCCTTCGGCGCGAACGCGCGAACGATCGGCGGCACGACGGCGCGGAAGGCCGCGAGCCACGCCTCGTCGGTGGTTCCCGGATGCAGCGGCACGTTCACCTTCGTTCCTTCGGCCCCGGCGGCGCCGCGCTCGGTGACGAACCCGCTTCCCGGGAACAGGTACTCGCCCGACTCGTGCAGCGAGATCGTGAGCACGCGCGGGTCCTCGTAGAAGATCGCCTGGACGCCGTCGCCGTGGTGCACATCGACGTCGACGTACGCGATGGGGCCGACCCCCTGTCCGAGCAGCCACGCGATGGCGACGGCCGGATCGTCGTAGACGCAGAAGCCGGACGCTCGAGCGGGCATCGCGTGGTGCAGGCCGCCCGCCGCGTTGAACGCGTGGTCGACGCGACCCTCGTGCAGCGCCTCGGCGGCGACCAGCGAGGCGCCGGCGACCAGCGCGCCGGCCTCGTGCATGTTGGGGAAGATCGGGTTGTCGCCCGGCCCGTAGCCGTAACGCCACCACTCGCCGGCCTCGCCGTGGCCCGCCAGGCGGGTCGCCTCGATGAAGTCCTCGGAGTGGACGAGCCCGAGCTCGGCGTCGGTGGCGACGCGGCAATCGAGCGTCTCGACGCCGGGCGCCTCGAGCAGCCCGCACGCGGTGATCAGGTCCCACGTGAGCAGGACGCGCTGCGGTCGCAGCGGGTGCTCGGGCCCGTGGTCGTAGATCCCGGCCTGTGGGCACAGGACGAGGCCGGCGCGACCGCTCACCCGCTAGCCGGCCACGCGCGGCGATCGCCGCCGACGTGCGCTCGACGACGAGGTCGCACTCCTCGTCGGAGATCACGAACGGCGGGCCCAGCATCACGAGGTCGCCGTCGGTCCCGTCGACGTGACCGGTGCTCGAGTAGAGAAGGAGCCCGAGCTCGCGCGCGGCGGCGACGACGCGCTCGGTCACCTGCTCGCCCCGCGCCCACGGCGCCCTGGTCGACCGGTCGGCGACGAGCTCGATCCCGATCATCAGCCCGAGCCCGCGGACGTCGCCGACGATCCCGATGCCCGCGAGCGCGGACGTGAGCTCCTTCAGCAGGCGCTCCCCCTGCCGAGCACTCGCCTCGACGAGGTCCCCCTCGCGCAGGCGCCGGAGCGTCGCGTGGGCGACGGCCGCCCCCACGCCGTTGTGCGACCACGTGAAGCCGTGGACGAAGCCCTCGGGACGAACCGTCTCGAACACGTCGCCACCGCAGGCCGCAAAGCCGAAGGGCCAGTAGCCGCTGGTCGATCCCTTGCCCGCCGTGAGGATGTCGGGCCGGACACCCCAGTGATCGAGGCCGAACCAGCGGCCCGTCCGGCCGAACCCCGTCATGACCTCGTCCGCGATCACGAGCACACCGTGGCGCCGGCAGACCTCGGCGACCGCGGGCCAGTAATCGTCGGTGGGAACGGCCGCGCCGAGGGTCGCGCCGGCGACCGGCTCCGCCACGAACGCCGCGACGCGGGAAGGTCCCGCCTCGACGATCGCCCGCTCGAGCCGCTCGGCGTGCCACGCGCCACAGCCCGCCGGGTGGGACGGGTTCGGGCACCGGTACTCGTCGGCGGCCTCGACTCGAGCGAACCTCCCGAGCCACGGGGCGTACGGTCGCCGCAGCCCCTCCTTGCCCCCGAGATCGAGGGCCCCGAGCGTGTTCCCGTGGTACGACGCCCGCCGGCCGATCACGAGCGTTCGGGACTCCTCGCCGCGCGCGAGGTGGTACGCGCGCGCGAGCTTGATCGCGGTCTCGACCGCCTCGCTTCCGCCGGACACCGGGTAGATCCGCGCATCGTCCATCGGGAGGATCGATGCAAGGTCGTCCGCGTAGGACTCGAGCGCGTCGGTCGTGAACATCGTGCCGTGCACGTACGGCGTCCGCGAGGCCTGTTCGGTCATCGCCCGCACGAGCGAACGATCTCCGTGTCCGACGCTCACGACGATCGCGCCGCCGGCGCCGTCGAGGTAGCGGTTCCCGTCCGCGTCCTCGATCCAGACGCCCTCGGCCCCGGCGGCGCGCGGCAGCTCGCGCGACAGGACCCGGTGGAAGACGTGGCTCATTCCGACGTTTCCTCCGGCGTCTCCTTCGGCGTTTCGTCCGGCTTGTCGGATGGGGCATCGAGCAGCTCGCGCACGCGCTCCGCGTGTTCCTTGCGGCCGCGCCGGATCGCCTCGGCCCACTCGGGCTCGGGCTCGTTGGAGAGGTCGAGGTCGGCGTCCCCCTGATCGACCGACGGGTCGGGCTCGGGCACCGGGTCGGGGCCGGCCTCGGGTCCGGGTGCCGGGTCCTTCGGAGGGTCGCTCACGGCGCCAGTCTCCCAGTCGCGTCAGGACGTGGACACGCCGTCGGGGTCGAGCTCGGTCCGGATGATCCGCAGCTCGTCGTCGGTGGGCGGCACCGTCTCGCCGAGGTCATGGGCGAGCTTCGGGTCCCACCCGGTGTTCTCGCGGATCTGGTCGATCGTGACGCCGGGATGAAGGGTGAGCAGGGTCATCTCGCCCGTCTCCCGATCGAACTCGTACGTCCCGAGATCGGTGACGACGCTGGTCGGTCCGCTCCCGAACCACCCCCGCGCCCGATCGTGCTCCATGTCCCCCGAGTGGCCGGGCGAGGTGCGGAAGTCGAGCGTGTCGACGAACGACCGCTGTGCCTGCCTCATGATCACGAGGATCTTCCGCGCGTGGATCGCGATCTCGCATGCCCCGCCCGAGCCCGGCAGCCGCACCTTCGGGCTCGCGTAGTCCCCGATCACCGTCGTGTTGAGGTTCCCGAACCGGTCGATCTGCGCCCCGCCGAGGAAGGCCGCGTCGATCAGTCCGGCCTGGAGGTAGAACGCGAAAAGCTCGAACATCGAGGTGACGGCCGTGGAGCCCGAGACGAGCGTCGGGTCGCCGATCGACAGCGGAAGCCGCGCCGGACGGGCGCCGAACACACCCGCCTCGTACACGAGCTGGAGGTCGGGCGCGACGGTCCGCTGCGCGAGGTTGCAGACGATGTTCGGCAGACCCACGCCGACGAAGCAGATCCTCTCGGCGGCGAGCGTTCGCGCGCTGGCGGCGATCATCATCTCGTTCTTTGTGTAGCCGTTCTCGCTCACGAGTAGTCCCCGTAGTCGACCTCGCCCGAGAGCCGCTCGCCCGGCCGAAGCGTCTCCCACCGGTCGCCCATCTTCTCGACGTACTCGGCGTGGGTCTCGAGCCCGTACACCCACTCCTTCAGCCAACCCTCAAGAGCGGCGGGATCCTTGGAGATCGCCTCCCATTCCAGGTAGAAGGCCCGGTCGCGGTCGTAGTAGCCCTGGGCGTAGCTCGGATGGCACGCGAAGGGCTGCTCGACGACCGCGTCGACGACCACCCCCGGGATCACGGTGCGGTTCGGGTCGCGCCGGACGACCGACTCGTCGACGACCTCTTCGCAGACGACGATCACCCGATCGGCCGCGAACGCCGCCTCCTTCTGGCAGCCGAGGAGCCCCCAGATCTGCGTGTCGCCGTCCGCGGTCGCGCGTTGCGCGTGCACGATCGCGACGTCGGGCCGAAGCGGAGGGACCACGTAGACCTCGGTCCCGTCCTCGTACGGCGAGCGCATCGGCTTGATGTTCGGGTTCACGCGGGGGATGTCGCTCTCGTAGTACGAGCGGATGGGGAAGAACGGCAGGTTCGACGCGCCGGCGACGTATCGGCACACCATCCCGAAGTGCGAGTACTCCTCGATCTCGAGCGGCTCGGGATCGGCCTTCTCGATCCGCCGCCGGACGGCGTGCAGCGAGCCCACGCCGGGGTTCCCGAGCCAGCTGAAGATCAGCTTCCTCGCGACGCCGGCGCCGATCATCTGGTCGTAGATCACGTCGGGCGTCATGCGGGCGAGCGTCAGGTCGCGCCGGCGCTGCCGGATGATCTCGTGTCCCGCCGCGAAGCAGATCAGATGGGTGAACCCCTCGATGGCCACGGTGTCGCCGTCGCGGACGACCTCCGCCACGGCGTCTCGCATCGTGGCGAGCTTGCTCATCTCACGCCTCGGCGCTCCACCCGTCCTCGGGCCCGCGGAGCACGCAGAACTCGTTGCCCTCGGGGTCGAGCATGACGGTCCAGAAGCTCCCGCCCTCCTCGACGAACCGGAGCTCGCCGGCGCCGAGCGCCTTCACGCGCTCGACCTCCTTGGCCATCGACTCGGGTGGACGCAGGTCGAGGTGGAGTCGGTTCTTGACACTCTTGCCCTCCGGCACCACCTGGAAGAACAGGGCCCAACCCGTTCCGCTCGGGTCGACGAGGTAAGCGCCGTCGTCGTCGATGTCGTCGAGCACGTACCCGAGCACGCCCGACCAGAAGTCCACCATCCGACGCGCATCCGCGCAGTCGAACGTCGAGCGTGTCGACCGTCGACGCCACGATGACCTCCTCCCCGGCGTCTACGCGCCCGAGACCTCGGCGACGGCCTCCTCGAAGATCTCGAGCGCGGTGTCGGCCTGGTCCCGGCGGAACACGAGCGGTGGCGAGACCCGAACCACCGACTCGCCGCACCCGAGGACGAGCAGCCCGCGACGGAACGCCGCGTGCTCGACGGCGAGCATCGTCTCGTGGTCGGCGAGCTCGACGCCGATCATCATCCCGAGCCCCCGGACGTCGACGATCGACGGGTGCCGCGCCTGGATCTCGCGCAGGCCCTCGATCAGCACGGCGCCGATCTCGCGGGCGTTGTCCATCAGCCCGCCCTCGATCAGCCGGAGGGACGCGAGCGCCGCGGCGCACGACAGCGGGTTGCCGCCGTAGGTGGACCCGTGCGCGCCGACCTCCCACGTCATCAGGCGCTCCCGGGCGATCATCGCGCCGAGCGGCATCCCGCTCGCGATGCCCTTGCCGGCGAGCACGATGTCGGGCTCGACGCCGAAGTGCTGGATGGCCCACATCTTCCCGGTGCGCCCCATCCCGGACTGCACCTCGTCGACCACGAGCAGGATCCCGTGCCGGTCGCAGAGCTCGCGGACGTAGGCGAACCAGCCCTCCGGTGGGAGCACGTAGCCGCCCTCGCCGAGGATCGGCTCGACGACGATGGCGGCAACCTCCGCTGGCGAGACCAGCCGCTTGAACAGCACCTGCTCGATGTGCTCGAAGTCGCCGAACGTCGTGTGCTCGACGCCGGGGAGCAGCGGCCCGAATCCGGCTCGGTACTTGGCCTTGCTCGCCGTGAGCGACACGCTGCCGTAGGACCGCCCGTGGAACGAGCCGAGCATCGCGATGATGTACTGCCGCCCGGTGGCATAGCGCGCCAGCTTGATCGCCCCCTCGACGGCCTCGGTCCCCGAGTTGGTGAGGAACGTCTTCGCGTTCTCCCGGAAGGGCGCGATCCGATCCAGCTCCTCGCAGACGTCGGAGTAGATCGGAAGGTAGAAGTCGCTCGCCGAGTAGTGGAGGAGCTCGCCGGCCTGCTGGCGGATCGCCTCGACGACCTCGGGATGCGCGTGCCCCGTCGACGTCACCGCGATCCCGGCGTTCAGGTCCAGGAACAGGTTGCCGTCGACGTCCTCGACCACGGAGCCCGCCCCGCGCCGGGGGACGAGCGGATAGGCGCGTGGGAGCGAGGGGCTCGTGACCTTCCGGTCGCGCTCGATCCTGGCCAGGGCCTCGGGGCCCGGCACCTCCGTGAGGAGCCTGGGCGCGGGCGCGTTCGCGAGGTCGGTCAGCTCCTCGACGCTCACTCCTCGATCACCGTCCGCGACTGCTCGCGCAGGTACTGCTGCACGTAGTAGGGACCGCCGCCCGCCTTGCCGCTGGTACCCGAGCCCTTCCAGCCTCCGAACGGCTGCACGCCGGGCCACGCGCCCGTCGTCGCGCCCGCGCGCCGGTTCACGTACACGACACCCGCCTCGATGGAGCTGAGCCAGCGGTCGACCTCGGAGCGGTCCTCGCTGTAGAAGCCCGCGGTGAGACCGTACTCGGTGTCGTTGGCCATCCGGATCGCGTCGTCGAGGTCGTCGTAGGGAGCCACCGAGACGAACGGCACGAACAGCTCCTCCCGCCAGACCCAGGAGTCCAGCGGCAGCTCGGCGATCGTCGGCTGGACGAACGTTCCGTTGGCGAGCTCACCCTCGGCGAGTCGCTCCCCACCCGTGATCACGTTGCCGTTCTTCTTCGCCTCCGCGGCGGCACGCTCGAACGTCTCGACGGCGCCCTCGTCGATCACGGGCCCCAGCCAGTTCTCCTTCTTCAAGGGATTGCCGACCTGGATCTTCTCGGTCTTCTCCTTCAGCTGGCGGACGAACTCGTCGTAGACCGCGCGGTGAACGTACACGCGCGAGTTGGCGGAGCACTTCTGCCCGCCGTACCCGAAGGCGGAGCGCAGCACGCCGTCCGTCGCCTTGTCGAGATCGGCCTTGTCGCTCACGATCGCCGGGTTCTTGCCGCCCATCTCGCAGATCACGGGCTTGGGGAAGTCCTTCGCGAAGTTCTTGTAGATGCCCATCCCGACCTCGTACGAGCCGGTGAACGTGATGCCCGACACGTCGGGGTGGTTGACGATCTCGTCGCCGACGACGCCGCCGGGGCCGCTGAGGTAGTGGAAGACGCCCTTGGGAACACCGGCCGCCATGTAGAGCTCGTACAGCTTCAGGCCGGTGAACACGCCCATGTGGGCGGGCTTGAACACGACGCAGTTGCCGGCGACGAGCGCCGCGCTCGACGGTCCCGCCGCCAGCGCCATCGGGAAGTTGAAGGGGCTGATGACGGCCCAGACGCCGTAGGGACGAAGCACGTCGTAGTAGTCACCGGGTGAGCCCAGCGACTGCATCGGCTTTCGGAAGCCGTCGTTCTTCTCCACCTCGTTCGCGTTCCAGCGGAGCAGATCCGCCGACTCCTCGACGTCGCCGAGCGCCTCGAGCCGGTTCTTGCCGACCTCCATCGCCATCAGCGCGGAGAGCTCGTTGCGCTGCTCGCTCATGAGGTCGGCGGCCTTGCGGATGATGTCGACGCGCTCCTTCCACGGGCGGTTCGCCCAGTCGTGGAAGGCCTCCTTCGCGGCCGCCACGGCGTCCCGAACGTCCTCCCGTGTGCCGAGCGCGAACTCCCCGATCACCGTGCCGTCGATCGGCGAGCGCGCCTCCTTGGTTCCGGAGCCCTCGCGAGCCTCGCCGTTCACGAACAGTGGGTGCTTCTGGCCGAGCCACGACCTGGCCACCTCGATGCCCTGCTCGTACAGCCGATGCAGCTCCTCGTTGTCGGCCGACATCGTGGCGTAGGTGATGCGGAAGCCCTGCTCAGCCATGGGGGTACCCCTCCTTGCCGGAAGCGTGCTCTGACCTGCTTCATCGTAGCCGCCGGGACCTTGGCTCCCCAAGTCCACCGAGGGGCTCGGAACTGACCCGCGGATATCGAGAAAGCTCGCCGGCCCCGGCGTACCATTCGAGGTCCTTTGAGGCTCGTGACCTTCGACCGGAGGGGGCACCGGCGACTGGGAGCGCTCCTTGAGGGGAAGGTGGTGGACCTGCCGGACCTGGTCGGTCACCCCGCCTTCCCGGCAACCATGGAGCACTTGGTCAAGGGCAACGGGGGCACGGTGCTCGACGCCGCCCGGGCCGCCCTCGAGCGCGACGAGGCAGAGGCCTACGTCGTCGTCGACGCGCGCCTGCTCGCGCCGATCATCCCGGCGTCCCTGCGCTCCGCGGACGCCTCCGAGGGCGCTCGCCGTGTGTTCGGTCCCGGCGAGGAGGTGCCGTGGCCCGCGGGCGCGGGCTGGCTCGAGTTCCATCCGAAGATCGCCGGCGTGCTTCGGCAGGCGATCCAGGACCCACTGACCCCCGAGGAGATCCCCTCGGTCGTGTTCGGCTACACGCTCGTCGGCGACTTCCTCGCCCGAAGCGCGAGCGGCGACCCGATGTCGACGCCCGACGGCGTCCCGGTCTCGATCGGGCCCTGCATCGTGACGGCGGAGGAGCTCGACCCGCAGACGTCGTTCGTCACCGTCCGGGTCGACGGCGAGGAGTGGGTGAAGGGGAACCTGAACGGGACCGCCAACGGCCTGCTCGCCGACATCGCCCACGCGTCCCGACTCGAGGCGCTGGGCCCGGGCGAGGCCTTCGCCTCCGGACCGTTCGAGATCCCGGGATTCGAGCAGCGGGTCTGGCCCGGCGCGGTGGTCGAGCTTGAGGCCGAGGGCATCGGCGTGTTGCGAAACCGGATCGGCCGACCCTAGCGCCTACTTCTTCCGTGCCGCCTTTCTGACCTGACCGCGCTCGGCGGCCATTCGCTTCTCCGAGGCCTTCTTCTTCCGCTCACGGTCGTGCGCCCAGCGCACGCGTGCCCGGTCACCACGTCCCATCGGTCAGACCCCTCTCTCGGTGATCAGTCGTCGTCCTCGTCCCCGCCCCGCGCGAGCTCGGCGCTGCGATGACAGGCCGCATCGATCGCGTTCAGGAAGGCGGCGCGCACGCCGGTCTCCTCGAGCACCCGGATGGCCGCGATCGTCGTCCCCCCGGGTGACGTCACCATCTCACGCAGCTCGACCGGATGCTTGCCGGTGTCGCGGAGCATCTTCGCGGAGCCGAGCATCGTCTGAACGATGAGATCGGTCGCGACGTCACGCGACAGGCCGAGCAGGATGCAGGCCTCGATCATCGCCTCGGCCAGCAGGAAGAAGTACGCGGGGCCGCTGCCGCTCGTGGCCGTGATCGCGTCGAGGTGCGTCTCCTTCAGCCGGATCACCTTGCCGACGTAGCCGAGGAGCTCCTCCGCGATCGCGAGGTGCTTGTCCTCGGCGTGCGAGCCCGGCGCCACCACCGACATCGCCTCGTCGACGAGCACGGCGACGTTCGACATGACGCGAACCACCGGCAGGTCCTGGGCGAGGTGCTTCTCGACGAACGAGGTCCGGATCCCGGCGGCGAAGCTCACCACCAGGTGCCGCGGCGTCACGCTCGGGGCGATCTGCCGCAACAGCACCTCCATGTCCTGGGGCTTCACCATGAGCACGAGGACCTCGGCGCGGCCGACCGCCTCCGGGTTGGAGATCGTGGCCGACACGCCGTAGCGCTCGACGAATTCGCGGGCGCGTTCCTCCCGCCGGGTCGTCACGACGATCTCGTCGGCGTTCCGCCCGCCCGAACGGATCAGTCCCGACACGAGGGCCTCGCCCATCCGGCCCCCGCCGAGGAACGCCACCGTGCGTCCGTTCATCAGTCTCCCCCGTCAGCTCCGACCGGAGCCCACATGTTGGCAGGCCCTTCTGCCATGCGTCGAGTCAGGTCGAGGGTCTCAGCGCGCCGCGAGGCCCGAACGCAGGAGCTCGAGGAACTCGCGGATCCGGATCGCCCGGCGCTCGGGCACGAACGGCTTGCGGTGGACGAGCCCGGGGTCGAGCTCCTCGCTCGCGAGCGCGTCTTGGAACCGTTCGGCGAGCCAGTCGAGCATCGACGCGATCATCTCCGGGTCGACGTCCTCGCGGATCTCGCCGCGGCGCACCCCGAACTCGACGAACTCGAGCGTGCCGTACGGATCCTCGCTCCGCATGAAACGATCGATCGGCCGGCGCAGACCGAGTCCGGTGTCGTGGCGCCCGATCATCGCAACGCGGTTGGGCACCCAGACCTCCGCGAGGAACTCCTCGGTGCGCTGGAGCCAATGGTCCAGGACCGCCCAGAAACCCGCGTCGATCACCTCGGGCGGGACGTCGAGCCACGCGGGGAGCTCACGCACGGCTCGCTCGAACGCGGCGAGGAACAGCCCCTCCTTGTTGCCGAAGTGGAGGAAGACCGTGCCCTTGGCCACGCCGACCTCGGCCGCGATGTCCTCGATGCGCGTGCCTCGGTAGCCGTGCTCCGCGAAGTGCCGCATCGCGACCCCGATGATCAGGTCACGTTTGGTCTGCGCATCCGTCTCGCGCTCGGAGGCCATGTCGGCGAAACGGTACAGAAAAAGAACCCGAGGGACCTCCGGCTCGCCGAAAGCCGAAGCCTCCAGCCACCGTCAGCCCCTCGGGCTCAGGTGCTCCGAGCAACCTCTCACAGCCGTCTCGGTTTCCTCGCCGTAAACCCTTTCGTTGGGCTTTGGGACCTCCCGAGCCTCCCCGCCCGCACAGCTAGTTGGCCTTCCCAACCGTACGAGTAGGTGCGCCCAGTCGGTCTTACGGCTTTCCCAGGGGTCCCGGCTTCGGTTCCCTGACTCGGCCGCTCCGGCTGCTCGGAGCGAAGCGAAATGTAGCGGCGGCTCGCAGCAGGGTCAACTCGAAGAAGGCGCAGGTCACGGTGCATATGCGCTGGTAGAGCGCGCGAGACAAAGAGTGACAAGAAGATGGACAACGCGCGACGGCTTCCCGTACACCCTTGCACCGCAAGGCTTACAGGCGGTGTTGAGCGTCGAACTCGGAGCGCGTGATGCTGAGGACGGTGCGGTCGTATCGCTTTCCGTCGCTCTTGCGCGAGCGCTCGCGAAGCGTCCCGTCGACGCGGAAGCCGAGCCTGCCGTACGCCTTCATCGCGCGCACGTTCGTCGAGAGTCCCCAGAGCTGCACCAGATGCAGCCCGAAGGTGTCGAACCCCCACCCGAGGACGGTGGAGATCGCGTCCCCGCCGTACCCCTTGCCCCAGGCGTCGTGCTCGCCGACGAACACGTAGAGCGAGCACGTCTGATCGCGCTCGCTGAACTGGTTCAGTCCGATGCGGCCAACGGGACGTCCGCCGGGCGCCTCGATGAGGAAGGGATGCCCCTCGATCTCGGCTCGAGCCTCGCTCTCGTGAATGTCCTCGAGGGTGAACGTCCGCTCGTAGTCCATCCACCACCACACCTCCGGGTCGTTCTGCCACCTGAGGATCAGCGCGTGGTCGGCCTCCTCGACGGGACGAAGGACCACCTGCCGGCCGGACAGGACCGGGACGGTCATCCCCGGGGTGCCCGGTCCAGGAGCTCCTGATAGACGCCGAGGATCTCGCCGACGGTGGTGTCCCACGAAAAGCGCAGCGAATGCGCCACGCCCGCCTCGCCCATGCGCCGGGCCGCCGCCCGATCCCGAAGGACGCTGAGGACGCGATCCGCGTGATCGCCGGGATCGTGTCCCTCGACGAGGAAGCCGGTCACGCCGTCGTCCACCACGTATCGCAGGCCCCCCACCGATGCGGCGACGACCGGGGTGCCGCATGCCTGCGCCTCGAGCGCCACGAGCCCGAACGATTCCGATCTCGAGGGGACCAGGACGACCTCGGCCGCCGCGTAGAAGTCCGCGAGGCGGGCCTGGGGCTGCGGCGGGAAGAGCACGACGCGCTCCCCGACCCCGAGCGCCGAGGCGAGGTCCATGAGTCTCGCCACCTCCGCCCCGTGACTCGCGCCGCTCGGGCCGCCGACGATGGCCAGCACGAGGTCCTGCGTGCCATCGGGATCCCGCGCGATCGCCTCGGCGAGCGTGCGGACCGCGACGTCGGGTCCCTTGTGCACCTGGAGCCGGCCCACGAACAGGAGCAGCCGGGCCCCGGACAGATGGATCCGGGCGCTCGCCTGGTCTCGCGGCCGGGGGAAGAAGAGGGCGTGATCCACCCCCGGCGGGATCACCCGGATGCGGTCGGCGTCGGCGCGGTACAGCCCCACGAGCTGGGCGGCCTCGGCGGGAGTGGCGGCGACGAGTCGGTCGGCGTCCGCGATCACGCGCTCCTCCCCGGCCAGGCGTGACGACGGCTCGGGCAGCTCGCCAAGCGCGAGCGAGTAGTTCTTCACCTTCCCGAGCGTGTGGAACGAGGCGACCAGCGGGACGCCCCAGATCTCCTTGGTGCTCCGTCCGACCCACCCCGACAGCCAGTAGTGCGTGTGGACGACGTCGTACGCGGCCCCGTCGAGCCGCTGGCGTCGAAGCACGCCGCCGAGGAACTCGGGGAGGTACCGCGTCAACTCGGCCTTGGGCACGGGCGTACAGGGACCCGCCTTGATCTGGATCAGCCGGGACCCGCCCCCGAGCTCGTCGACCTCGGGAAGGCCGGACCCGTGGCACCGCGTGAAGACGTCCACCTCGACGCCATGGGCCCCGAGCCGCTCCGCGGCGGCCTTGATGAACACGTTCATGCCTCCGGAATCGCCGGATCCGGGCTGATCGAGCGGCGAGGTGTGCAGGCTCACGACGGCAACGCGCGGCCGCGTCGCGCTCGGGGTTGCGCTCATCCGCAGCATCGTACCGACGGATGCGGGTTCCGTTGCAGGTGCGAGGCGCGCGCTAGGACCTCAGCCGCCGAAGGCGGAAGTCGGCGACCAGCTCGCCCACCGGCCGCCCGCCGCCGAGGACGGGTCGGTGGGCCAGGGATCCGAGCCCGGCGAGCTTCGCCTCGGAGACCGCGCCCAGCAGCGCGAGCGCCCGGACCAACGCCGGGCCCGAGGCCCGTTCGCCACCGTCGGCGACCTTCACCGCGACGCCGATGCCGCGGTCGAGCAGCGCCGCGCAGTGCAGCGCCTCGGCCCCGCCCTTGGAGACCACGTTCGGGACTCCGACTCATCAGATCCGTATCGGTCCGGTGCGTCCCCGCAACGAGGAAGGGGTGCGCCCGCATCGCCGCGATGGCCCTCGCGGCGCGCGAAGCGAGCGGGCCGAGTCGTTCCGGCACGCTCAGCCGCGCATACAGGGTGGCCATCGCCGACAGCGGCATCCCGTGCACCGGGACCCCGCACCCGTCCACGCCGATCTCCGGTCGCTCGACCCCGGTGCCTCGCCGCACGGCGCGCAGGACCGCTCGCTGGAGCGGGTGCGTGGGCTCGAGGTAGGTCGCCACCGGCCACCCCGCACCCACGCAGGCCGAGACCATCCCGGCGTGCTTGCCCGAGCAGTTGTGGAAGATGCGGCGCGGCCGGCCGGCGCGGTAGGCGTCCTCGAACCTCGTCGGCAACGCGGGCGGGCACGCGAGCGCGGACTCGGCCGCGCCCCCCGCTCGGAGCAAGCGCCGAACCGCGCGCACGTGCTCGGGCTCGCCGTTGTGCGAGGCACACAGGATGGCGACGAGGTCTTCGGAGAGCTCCGCGTCGATCGTGCCGAGCGACACGGCCGCCTGGAGGGGCTTCATGGACGAGCGCGCGAAGACCGTTCGGTCGGGATCGCCGAGGCCGGCGAGGAGCCGGCCGTCCGCGTCGCAGACGGCGATATGGCCGAGGTGGACGCTTTCGGAGAGCCCGGATCGGACCACGCGAACGAGCGGAGCCGCGGAGGGCATCGGGAGGAGCGTACGGGCGGAGCGGCTAGACGGCGAGCCGGAGCGCGGCCGCGAACTCCTCGTCGCCGTCTTCGGGGCCGTCCTCGACCATCCGGACGAACACCCGGACGACCTCGGGATCGAACTGGCTCCCGGCGCCGCATCGAATCTCGGCGAGCGCCCGTTCGAGGCCGATCGCCCCCCGGTAGGGGCGATCGCTGGTCATCGCGTCGAACGAGTCCGCCACGGAGAAGATCCGGGCCACGAGCGGGATCTCCTCGCCCCGGAGGCGATCGGGGTAGCCGTCCCCGTCGAACCGCTCGTGGTGATGCCGGATCAGCTCGACGGCATCGCGGAGGAAGGCGATCGGCGCGATGATCTGCGCCCCGACGAGCGGATGGCGGCGCATCACGTCCCACTCCTCGCCGTCGAGCGGACCCTGCTTGCACAGGATGTGCTCCGGCACCCCCACCTTGCCGATGTCGTGCAGGAAGAACCCGTACCCGAGCGTCGGCGTCTGCACGAGGACCGGGTCGATCCGTCGCGCCAAGCGCGAGCCCGTAGGCCTGCGTGCGATCCAGGTGCCCCCGGGTCGTCAGGTCCTTGGCCTCGATCACCTGCGCGAGCGACTTCATCGTGGCCAGGTAGCTCTCCTGAAGGCTGTCGAGCACCTGCTGGAGCTCGACGCTCCTGGATCGCTCCAGGCGATAGAGCTCCCCGAGCTCGCGCGCGAAGACGATGAGCTGATCGTGGACCGCGGGAAGCTCGGGGTCCGCGACGGACCCGTTGGCGACGGGAAAGGAGGTGGTCTCTGTCATGGATGAGCCGCAAGTCGCGCCCCGGATCGCCCGGAGCCCGCTCAGGGTGGCGATTTCTCCCGACGCCGACCATCCGCCTCAGGGCCTAAATGCGCGTCGGGCGGGCCCATCCCCCGTTCGGTCCCGACATCCGGCGACCGCCCCCCACCGGAGTCACCTGTTCGCGGTACCGCCGCGACCGTAGACGGACGAGGCACCGGCCCGCGGGCGCCGAACCTCAGCTGAGGACGAGGGAGGGATCGTCCTTGTATCGACGCTTCAGCTCGTCCTGGAGGGCGTCGAGCGCCGCGAGCACGAACGCCCTGGCCTCGGAGACCTCACGCTCCTCGCGGGCCAGGACCTCGACGGCGTCCGCGAGCCGCTCGTCGTCCAGCGCGCCGGGGTCCGAGATGCCGGCGTCGGCGACCAGGCGCTCGACCCGTCGGCGGGCGAGGTGCATCTCCTCCTCGGGAACGCTGATCCGAACCGCCTCGCCGCGGGCCGGCCCCTGGGGCTCGCCGGAGAGGATCTCGGCGAGGCGTTCCACCAGCGGCGACTGATCGGCGCCGCCGCCGCGCCGCTCGATCTCGGCCTTCAGGATCTCGGCGCGCCCCTGCACGAGCCGGCGCAGGAGGGACAGGTACTCGCGCTCGGCGAGACAGTCGTCCCGGCGCTGGCGGAGCTCGTCCAGGGGAAGGTCGCCGAGCGCCTCGACGAAGCCCGGGGTTCGGATGTGGTCGATCCTGCGATTGGCCTGCTCGGTCAACGAACGCTCCCGCTTCGGCTCAGGGAATCGTAGCGCGGTCGCGGGACATCAAACAGCGAAGCCGCCGGCTCAGCAGACGGCGAGCAGCATCTGGTACGGGTTGATCGCGGCGCCGCCGCCCGGGTGGTACTCGAAGTGCAGGTGGTTCGTGCTGCCCGCGTTGCCGGTGCTTCCCACGTAGCCGATCACGGTCCCCGCGCCCACGCTGCCGCTGGCGGCGCTGTAGCCGGACAGATGGGCATAGAACGTGTACGTGCCGCTCGGCGCCCGAACGTACGCCTGGATGCCTCCAGAGCTGCTGGAGCTGTGAGAGACCACGCCCGGGTGCGCCGCGACGATCGGGGTCCCGGCCGGCGAGATCAGATCGATCCCCTGGTGCGTGTGGCCGTCCCGCGGCCAGCCGAAGGTGTCGATGAACGAGTTCGGCCCGGCCACCGGGCAGACCTGGATCGGGGCGTTCGGGTCGGGCGTCTGCCCGATGATCTGGAGCTGCTGCTGGGCGGCGATCTCTTCCCGGTACTTCGCGGTGAGGTCGGCGACGCGGTCCGCGATCCGGTCGAACTGCGCGTCGATCCGTTCCTGGGCCGCCTTCAGCTGGCTCGCCGACTCGGCCTGGCGCTGCGAGAGCGTCAGCAGGTCCTCGCGCTCGCGACGCAGGTCCTCCTGCGCGTTCTCCTGCTCGATCGACAGGTCCACGTCCTCCTGGGCCACGCTGCCGAGGAACTCGAGCCGGTCGGAGAACTCCGTGAACGACGACGAGGACAGCAGCAGATCGATCGTGCTGGCCGGCCCGTTCGTGAAGGCGACGACCGCGCGCCGGGCGAGACGGTCGTCGATCCGCTCGAGGCGGCGCTCGATCCCGGCGATCCGGACCCGCGTCTCCAGGATCTCGGCCTTCGTCTGGTCGAGCCGGACGATCGCCGCGTTCCACGCCGCCGTCGCCCGGTCGAGCTCCGCCTGTGCGTCCGCCAGCTCGGCCTTGGCGCGCTCGAGATCCTGCTTGGTATCGGCGAGCGCGGGCGAGAGCCCGAGCATGCCCCCGGTGAGCACCAGGGCGAGCACGAACCTGAAGGCGGCTCTGCGAGCGGTCGTCGCACCCTCCTGGCGACCGTCGGTCTCGGGCGCCCGGAGCCTACCCAAGGTTCGGCGCGACGGGCAAACCGAAGGTGCGCGAAGGCTCAACACGGCGTCGGCGACTCAGGCGTCCTCGCGCATCGCGTCGATGAGGATGTCGGCCACCTCCGGCCGGCTGAACTCGATCGGCGGGCGCTCGCCGGCTCGGAGCATGTCGCGCACCTTGGTGCCCGAGAGCGACACGCGCTCCGCCGCGTCGTGCGGACACGTCTTCGGCGACGCCATGCCCTCGCACCGGTTGCACCAGAAGGAGTGCTCGAACATGAGCGGGGTGATCTCGAGCTCGCCCGGCTCGAACCGCTGGAAGATCTCCTGGGCCTCGTACGTCCCGTAGTAGTCGCCGACGCCCGCGTGGTCACGACCGACGATGAAGTGCGTGCAGCCGTAGTTCTTGCGCGCGATCGCGTGCCAGATGGCCTCCTTCGGCCCCGCGTAGCGCATCGCCGCGGGAAAGACCGAGACCATCGCGCGATCCTTCGGGTAGTAGCCCTCGAACAGCGCCTCGTAGCAGCGCATCCGGACCTCGGCCGGGACGTCGTCGCCCTTGGTCGCGCCGACCAGGGGGTGCACCAGCAGGCCGTCGACGATCTCGAGCGCGCACTTCTGCAGGTACTCGTGCGCCCGGTGGATCGGGTTGCGGGTCTGGAACCCGACCACGGTCTTCCATCCTCGCCTGCCGAACTCGGCGCGCGTCTGCGCGGGCGTGAGCCGGTACTCGACGAAGTCCTCGTGCTCGGGCAGCCGGAGCACGCGCAACGCTCCCGCCGCGCACAGGTCGCCGGCCTCGTGCAGCGCGGCGACGCCGGGATGCTGGAGGTCCTTCGTCCCGAACACGGCCAGCGCCTCCTTCTCCCGGTCGCGGCGGAAGATCTCCGAGACCTCCAGGATCGCGATCGGCTCGCCCGGCTCGGCTTCGAGCAGCGTGACGGCCTCCGCCCCTCCGATCCGCTTGGTCTCCTCGTCGGACAGGGAGAGCGTGACCGGGATCGTCCAGGCGAGCCCGTTCGACAGGTGCAGGGAATCCAGGATCGAGCGGTAGTCGGCCTCGCCCTGGAAACCTGTGAGCGGTGAGAGCGCGCCGACGGCGAGCATCTCGAGGTCGGAGAGCTCGCGAGGGTTCACGGTGATCTTCGGGAAGTGCTGCGCCTCCTCGGAGAGCTTGTCTCGATCGGCCTCGGGGACGAGGAGGTCGACGAGCGTGCCGCCGTGGGGCGCGATGGTCTGGTCCGCGGTCATGCGTCGGGTCCTTCCGGGTCGGGGGCGGGGCGCGTTCGCGCCAGCATAGCGGCGGCCACGAAGCGTCGGCCCTGCTCACATGCCCCGCGGCGCAGCCGAGCCCTATACTTCCCTCCCGCCGATCGGAGCTCCGATGCCCCGAACCCTCCCGTCCCAGGAAGAGATCCGCGAACTCAACCAGCGCTTCGAAGCCGCGCATCCGCGTGAGGTCGTTCGGTGGGCGCTCGAGGAATCGGGGATCGACCGAATCGCGATCGCGTCCGCGTTTCAGGCCGAGGGCACGTGCGTCATGCACATGGCGATCTCCTCACGCCCCGACGTGCCGGTGCTGTTCCTGCAGACCGGCTTCCACTTTGCGGAGACGCTCGCCTTCAAGGCGCAGCTCACCGAACGCCTGGGGCTGAACGCGGTCGACCTGGTCGGTCGGTACACCGTCGAGACGCAGACGGCGGAGCTCGGCCCGCGACTGTACGAACGCGACGCCAATCGGTGTTGCGACGTCAACAAGGTCCAGCCGATGCTCGAGGCGCTTCGCGGCCTCGACGCGTGGATCACGGCCTTTCGCCGCGACTCGTCGCCGACGCGCGCGACGAGCCCGATCGTCGACCGCTACGAGCTCGAACCCGGTCGCTGGATCGTGAAGATCAACCCGGTCGCCAACTGGAGCCGTCGCGACACGTGGGCGTACCTGAGCGAGCACGACCTGCCGCACAACCCGCTCTACGACCTCGGCTACGCGTCGATCGGGTGCGCGCCGTGCACCCGGCTTCAGTTCCCGGGCGAGCCCGAACGCGCGGGCCGATGGGCCGGCCTGTCGAAGTGGGAGTGCGGGATCCAGCAGCGCGAGGCGAGCGCCGAGCCGGCCTGAGGGCTCGTCCGAGACCTAGGCGACCACCCAGAGCGCCTCGCGGGCGAGATCGATCTCGAGTCGGCGGTGGTCGCCCGTCGAGTCCCCGTCGACCTGCACCGGGAAGGGCTTCTCGGACGTGACGACGACGTGCGACGCGTCGTGGACGTAGTCGATGTCCCGCCCGTGCACGTGCCGCGCCGAGCCGAACACCTGCCATGCGATCCGCGGCACGCTTCGCCGACGGAGCTTGCGGACCGAGAGCACGTCGAGCCCCTCGTCGAGCGACGCCTCGGGCGTCATCCGGATCCCCCGCCCCCGGTAATAGGTGTAGGGGTCCGTCCGGCCGACCATCACGGAGAGCGACGGCAGCGGTTCACCCTCGTCGATGCGGACCTCGAGATCGGCCATCCGGCCGGCATACCCGACCAGCAGCTCCCAGGCGACGGCTCGAAACGCGACCCGGTCGAACTTGGCCTTCGTCTTCGGGAACCGCTCGTCGAGCCGGCGCATCGCCGCCGCGTCGACGCCGGCGCCGCAGTTGACCGCGAAGTACCGGCCGTCCGCGACCCCGAGCGACAGCTTGAACGCCTCGTCGTCCAACGCCTTGGCGATGAGCGTCCCGGTCGCCTCGACGGGGTTCAGCGGCAGCCCGAGCGCGCGAACGAAGATGTTCGTGGCGCCGCCGGGAAGGGCGGCGATCGCGGTCTCGGTGCCGGCGAGCACGTTGACGACCTCGTTCACGGTGCCGTCGCCGGAGAAGACGACCACGAGATCGACACCGTCCAGCGCGGCCTCGGTGGCCAGCTCGGAGGCGTGGCCGCGCTCCTTGGTCTCCGCCACCTCGAGGCGGAAGTCCGCCGAGAGCGCCTTCTCGATGACCGCGAGCGTGGCCTTCGAGTAGGTCCGCGCGACCGGGTTCACGATGAGGAGGAGCCGCTGGAAGCGCATGGGGCCGGCCAAGTATGACAAAACCGCGACGATCCGGTGCGCCCGGGCTCAACCCCCCGAGACCGGGGGCAGCAGGGCCACCTGCTCGCCCCCGCGAAGCAGGGTGTCCCGGCCCGCCCGCTCCCCGTCGACGACGACCGAACCCGAGCGCGCGATCGCGCCGAATCGCTCGCCGAAACGCGCTGCGAGGTGGTCGACCAGATCGTCGACCGTCTCGCCCTCGACCTCGACCTCGCTCGCTCCCGCGAGATCGCGGAGCACGGCGAACAGGCGGACCGTGAACAGCGGCATTCGCCGATCAGGCTATCCCCGGCGTGACGGACCCGGTACCCTCGGTTGGGTCGTGAACTCGATCGTGCTGCTCACGGATCGATCCCCCGGCGAGGCGCTGCCCGCGCTCGGCGAGCTGCTGCTGGACGCCAAGACCGAGCACCTCTCGGTGGCGGCGCTCGCCGACGTCCTCGCGCTCGATCCCGAGCTCGTGCTCGTCGACGCGGCCGAGAATCCCGGACAGGGCCACGCCGTGCTGCGGGCACTGCACGAGCTCCACGCACGCGTGCCGGTGGTCGTGGTGGTCGAACGGCGGGATCTCGAGCGGTTTCGCTGGGACGAGGTGGCCGACGAGCTGCTCACCCCGGGCGCTCCCGCCGCGGAGATCCGCCTTCGCATCACGATGCTTCGTCGCCGCTCGGGCGCCGCGGACTCGGCCACGGTGCGCCTCGGCGCGCTCACGCTCGACACCGACGCGTACCGGGTGACGGTGCAGGGACGAGCGCTCGATCTCACCTACAAGGAGTTCGAGCTGCTGCGATACCTCGCCGAGCGCCCCGGCAGGGTGTTCACGCGGCCTGCCCTGCTTCGGGAGGTCTGGGGCTACGACTTCTACGGCGGTACCAGGACGGTGGACGTCCATATCCGACGCCTGCGCGCCAAGCTCGGACCGGAGTTCGAGAACCTGATCGAGACCGTCCGCGGCGTGGGGTATCGCGCGGCCGACGCCTAGACCCTCAGACGATGAAGGCGCAGCCGTTCCAGAAGGCCGCGATGCGGCGACGGATCCGGCCCACCACCTCGACGTGAAGCTCGTGCGGCGGCCGGACGCCGGGTTGGAGGAAGAGCAGGAACCCCTTCGTCTCGAACCGCTGGTAGTCCAGGGCGTCGGGCGGCGGCTCGGTCGAGACGAGCAGAAAGCGCATGGCCCCGCGAACGCTGACGACGCGCGAGAGGCGCACGAACAGGAGCCCGCCGTGATCGCGGATCAGGGAGCGCGCCTCCGGTGTGGCCTTGATCCTCATCCCGTCTGCTATCGACCGTCCGGCGCGATTTCTACATCCGGAGCGCGCGGAACCCCCCGTTCGCGGGACCGACGAGTCGGTCGACGCCGGCCGCCGGGGGTACCCTCGGGGCGTGAGCGGCGTACGCATATCGGTTCGGGAGCTCCGACGGCTCGGCGGACGAGCTCGAGGAGGCACTGGGGCGAGGGGTGGATGACGCGCGGGTGTGGCTCGACGGACCCAGCGGCCGCCGCGCGAGGGCGATCACGGCACGCGCGCTCCTCCTCGCGACGCCGTTGGTCCTGCGCCACCCGTTCTTCAAGACGCCCGCCGGCCGGGTGATCGAGGTCGCCGGCGCGGCCGCCCTCGTCGCAAGGATCGCCGAGATGATCCGGGATTGGGAGGCCGCCCCGCCGGCCGAGCCGGCCGGATTCACACAGAGTTAACCCGCGCGAAACCGTCCGCCGCCGGCCCGCCCCTACCCTTGAACGGTCGATCCGCGGGGCGGAAGGGGAGGATGGGGCATGACCACACCGAAACAGGTCCTGGCACTCGCGAAGGAATCGGGCACGGAGATCGTCGACCTGCGGTTCTCCGACCTTCCGGGGTTGATGCAGCACTTCTCCGTTCCGGTTTCCGAGCTCACCGAGGACAGTTTCGAAGAGGGGCTCGGGTTCGACGGATCGTCGATCCGCGGGTTCCAGGAGATCCAGGAGTCGGACATGCTCCTGGTCCCCGACCCCGACACGGCCTACCTCGACCCGTTCACCAAGCACGCGACGCTGAACCTGAACTGCTTCGTGCGTGACCCGGTGACCGGGGAGATGTACACGCGCGATCCGCGCTACATCGCCCGCAAGGCGGAGCTGCACCTCAAGCAGACGGGCATCGCGGACATCTCGTACTGGGGTCCGGAGTGCGAGTTCTACATCTTCGACGCGATCCGGTTCGACCAGAACCAGCACGAGGGCTACTACCACATCGACGCGATCGAGGGAGTGTGGAACTCGGGCCGCGAGCGCGAGCTCGGCGGCGAGCCGAACCTCGGCTACAAGCCCCGGTACAAGGAGGGCTACTTCCCGCTTCCCCCGATGGATCACTACCAGGACCTGCGATCGGAGATGGTGCTGAACCTCGAGAAGGTCGGGATCAAGATCGAGGTCCACCACCACGAGGTCGGGACGGCCGGCCAGGCCGAGATCGACATGCGCTACTCGACGCTGCTGGCCACGGCGGACAACGTCATGAAGTACAAGTACGTGGTCAAGAGCACGGCCCGGGCCGCGGGCAAGACCGTCACGTTCATGCCCAAGCCGATCTTCATGGACAACGGCTCGGGCATGCACACGCACCAGAGCCTGTGGAAGGACGACGAGAACCTGTTCTGGGACGAGGTCGGCTACGCGGGCATCAGCGACACGGCCCGCTGGTACATCGGAGGTCTCCTTGCGCATGCGCCGCAGCTGCTGGCCTTCACCAACCCGACGACCAACTCGTACCGGCGGCTGGTGCCTGGCTACGAGGCGCCGATCAACCTCGTCTACTCGCAGCGCAACCGCTCGGCGTGCGTTCGGATCCCGCAGTACTTCAAGAACCCCGGGGCCAAGCGCCTCGAGTTCCGCACGCCGGATCCGTCGTGCAACCCGTACCTGGCGTTCGCCGCGATGCTGATGGCGGGGTTGGACGGGATCAAGAACAAGACCGAGCCGCCCGAGCCGATCGACAAGGACCTGTACGACCTCCCGCCCGAGGAGAAGGCGACGGTGCGCCAGGTCCCCGGGTCGCTCGAGGAGGTGCTCGACGCGCTCGAGGCCGACCACCAGTGGCTGCTCGAGGGCGGCGTGTTCACGCAGGACGTGATCGACACCTGGATCGAGTACAAGCGCCTCCACGAGCTCGACGCGGTACGGCTGCGCCCGCACCCGCACGAGTTCGAGCTTTATTATGATATTTAGCAACTAGGTATTGGGATCAGTCACAACCGCCGCCAATCCGGCGGCGGTTGTGCTATCTGCGATGTCAGTAGTACACGCTATGGTTCAGGCATGCCCTTCCATCCCGATCGAGAAGAGCTTTCGTGGGCGGCCGGCTTTTTCGACGGCGAGGGCTGCTTCAGTTGGACAGAGAAGTCCGCTTGGGGATGCGCGGTGATCGGGCAAACCAACAGAGAGTCGCTCGAGAGATTCCAGCGTGCCGTCGGAGGCCTGGGGAAGATCTACGGACCGTATACCAGGCGGCACAAGGACCGGTGGTCACGCAAAGCACAGTGGGCCTTTCGCGCACACCGACGCGAGCACGTCCAGGCGGTCGCGGCGCTCCTCTGGTTCAAGCTCGGTCCGATCAAGAGGCAACAGGCGACGAAGGTCCTCCTGAGCTACCCCCGGCGTTGTGCGAAGGGCCACCCGCTCACCCCTCCCGAACCGTGGATGCCCCAAGTGTGTCGCTGATGCCTGGGCGGCGAAGCGCCTGGCGAAGTCATCGATCCCTGCGCAGTCTCACTCGGTTGAGCTTCGCTTTGTCGCTACGGCTGCAGGACCTCAAGGACCTCAGCAATAACGTGGACATCGTCCTCCTGCACATCGGTGCGGACGATGGCTTCGAAGCCTGCGTCGGTGCTGTCAGGCTTCAGCGTGATGTCGGCGTGGCGCTCTTGTGTCGTCGAGATCCAGCCCTGCCGCTCATAGACCTTCACCGTGTAGCTCCCACCCGTCTCGGGGTCGGCGATGTCACGGTGCTGCACAAGGAGGACTCGCCCGTTTCGTGACCCTTCCACCGGGTGGCGGAAGATGCAGTGGGCACCGTTCGGAATTCGGCGGTTCATCGACTCGCCGACGACGTGCGCGACGAACAGCTTGTCCGCCGCCGCCCACATAGTGGCCTCGAAACCAAGCTCCGCGCCGTTCGACTTCTTGGCGCTCTTCGTTGCCGCCACGCCCGGATTATCGCCCAGCCACGATGGGCTAGCCTCCGGACGTGCCCACACGGTTCGTGCCGACGCCCCGGCCGATCGATCCGCGTCTCACGCTGGGACCGCTCGCGCGCGGGACCGGCGACCCCACGATGCGCGTGTCGCGCCTCGAGGTCGTCCGGGCCTCGCGAACGCCGGAGGGGGCGGTGACCGTCCGCGTCGCCGGGGCCGAGGGCGGGATCGACCTGGAGGCCTGGGGCACGGGCGCGGAATGGCTCCTTGAGCGCGCGCCGGCATGGTGTGGGGCGCTCGACGACGATTCCGAGTTCGACCCGCCGCCCGGACTCGTCCGCGAGATCTGGCGGCGGAACCGGGGTCTTCGAATCCCGAGGACCGGGCTCGTCACCGAGCGGCTGATCCCCATCATCCTCGAGCAGAAGGTCACGGGGCTCGAGGCGCGCCGCGCGTACCGGCGTCTGTCCCGCGCGCTCGGCGAGCCGGCGCCGGGCCCGGTGGGGCTCTCGCTGCCGCCCGATCCGGCGCGCGTCGCCGAGCTCCCTTACCACGCGTTCCATCCGTTCGGGGTCGAGCGGCGCCGGGCCGAGGTGCTGCGGGCCGCGTGTGCGCGCTCGGCGTGGCTCGACGCGGCGGCCGAGCTCCCGCTCGACGAGGCGAGCTCGCGGATCGGGATGCTGCAGGGCATCGGAGCGTGGAGCGTGGCCGAGGTCAGCCGGACGGCCCTCGGGGACGCCGACGCCGTCTCGGTCGGCGACTACCACCTGCCGAACCTGGTCTCGTGGGCGCTTGCGCGCGAGCCGCGAGGAACGGACGAGGAAATGCTCGAGCTCCTAGAGCCGTTCCGACCCCATCGTGGGCGGGTACAGCGGCTCCTCGAGGTGAGCGGGATCCGGGCGCCGGCGTTCGGGCCGCGCATGGAGGTGCGCGCGATCGACCGACGCTAGGCCGGCGGCACGCGCTCCTGCGCGCGCATCGCCATCCGCGCGGCGGTCGTGCGAGGCAAGAAGCGAGTCGCGAACGCGACGCCCTGCCACCTGGCGCCCTGCACGGCGAAGGGCCTGCCGCGTTTGACCGCGCCGTAGCCCCAGGCCGCGACCTCGGCCGCCGACGCGAGCCGCCTGCCCGAGACGATCTTGGAGTCCTCCATGCTCGCCGCCGACTGGAACCCGGTCGCCGTGGGACCGGGGCAGAGCGCGGTCACCGTCACGCCCGTCCCGCGAAGCTCTTCGGCGAGCGCGATGGACAGCGACAGCACGTACGCCTTCGACGCGTAGTAGGCGGCCATGAGTGGGCCCGGCTGGAAGGCGGCATTCGAGGACAGGTTGACCACCCGCCCCCACCGCCGCTCGACCATGCCGGGCAGCACGAGTCGCGTGAGGTGGGTCAGCGCTCGGACGTTCACGGCGACCAGGTCGAGCATGCGGCGCTCGTCCGACTCCGCGAACGACCCGAACTGGTTGAACCCGGCGCTGTTCACCAGCGCGTCGACCCGCACCCCTCGGCTCTGGAGCTCGGAGATGAGCTTCGTCGGCGCGTCGTCGCGGGCGAGGTCGATCGGGACGACGTGGGTCCCCACGACGTGTCGCTCCTCGATCTCCTGCGCGAGCTCCTCGAGCGCCGCGCCCGTGCGCGCCACCAGAACGACGTCGAACCCGTCCGCCGCGAACAGCTTGGCGAGCTCGAACCCGATCCCGCTCGACGCGCCGGTGACGAGCGCGGTCCGTCTCACTCCGGCGGCTCCGACGACGGAAGGATCGCGTCGGCCTCCATCTCGACGACCCACCGCGGATCCAGGAACCCGGACACGACGATCATCGTGCTGGCGGGCCGGACGTCCGCGAACAGCTCACCGTGCGCGCGGCCGACCTCCTCCCAGTCCTCGGCCCGCGTGAGGTAGGTCCGGGTGCGAACGACGTCCCGAGGACCGGCGCCCGCCTGCGCCAACGCGGCGACAATGATCTCCAGCACGCGCTTCGCCTGCCCGTAGGCGCCCTCCGGCGGGTCGGCGCCGTCCGGCATCAGCGGCGCGGTCCCGGCGACGCTCACGTGGTGCCCGGCCACCACCGCCCGGGAGAAGCCGATCACCGGCTCATACGGCGACCCTGAGGAGATCGTCGTTCGCGACACCGCTCATCCCTCCTCGTAGAACACGCGTTCCATGGCTCGGCGGGCCCGGCGCGTGATCCGCCGGTACTCCTCGAGGAACGTCTGCCGCGGATACTCCTCGAATCCGAGACGTCGGGCCAGGGCGAGCTGGTCATCCGGCGCCGGCGGGATCGCCTCGGCGTGCACCCGGCGGTCGACCTCGAGCGCGTTCTTCACGTCGGACAGGAACACGAACGCCTCGCCGAGCGCGAGGGCCGCAGCGTCCTCGATCAGCCGGGCCTCGGCGAGCGCCTCGATCGCCTCGAGCGTCCGCCGGCGTCGGATCTCGGGGTGCGCGCCGCCGAAGCGCATGAGCGACAGCTCGACCGCGAACTGCACGTCGGCGAGGGACCCATAGCCGAGCTTGAAGTGGAACGGACCGGCCTCGGGCGGTTTCACGCGCTCGCGCTCGATCCGCTCGCGCATCCGCCGGATCTCCCCCACGCGCTCGACCGGCAGGTACTCCGGGTAGGCGAAGTCGGCGGCGAACGAGCAGAACCGCCGCCCGAGCCCCTCGTCGCCCGCGACGAACCGGGCGCGAGTGAGCGCCTGGAACTCCCAGGTCTCCGCGTAGCGCTCCCAGTACTCGAGGTAGGCGGCGAACGACTTTGCGAGCGGCCCGCTCCGACCCTCGGGGCGCAGGTCCGCGTCGGGATCCCAGCCCGCCTCGCGGATCCCGCCCATGACGCGCTCGGCGATCTCGACGCCGCGGCGGAACTCCTCGGGGCCCTCGCCCTCGTATGCGAACACCAGGTCGAGGTCGGACGCGAAGTTCAGCTCCTGCGCGCCGAGCTTGCCCAGCCCGATGGCCGCGAACGGCAGGTCGGGCTCGGCCGCCTCGAGCGCCTCACGCACGACGCGGTCGGCCACGCCGGCGATCGCGAGGCCGGTCTCCTTCGGCTCGAGCTCCCGGCTCGCGTAGCGCGCGACGACCGCGACGAGCGCCGCGTGCGCATCGGCGGGCTCCGTCCCGTCCTCGAGCGCCCGCAGGCGCGAGGGCTGAGCGACGAGCAGGTCCGTCGCGAACGAGCTGGCCGAGGCCAGGTGCCCGAGCCGGCGCGCGGCGGCGGGGTCGCTCGCGAGGGCGTCGGCGAGGGCTCGATCGCCGCCGATCGCCGACGCCACGCGCTCGAGCCGGACCAGGGCGGCGTCGGGGTTCGCGGCCAGGGCGAGCGGCGGCGCGATCACGGCGAACAGGTGCTCCAGGACCTTGCCGAGCCTCGTGGACGGGTCGACGAGCCGGTCGAGCACGGTGAACGCCTCGGAGGGACGGCGGAAGCCGAGGCCGGCGAGGAGCTCCTCGGTGGCGGCGCGGTCGGTGCCCGGACGCGGCGTCCGCGGACCGGCGAAGGCCTCGAGGAGCGGTCGGTAGAACAGCCGCTCGTGCAGCCCTCGGACGAGCCCGGTCTGCCGCTCGTACTCGGCCTGCAGCGCCTCGGGGTCGTCCATGCCGAGCGACCGCGCGAGGGTCGTGCGAGCGGCGCGACCTGCCGGCAACTCGTGCGTCTGGAGGTCCCGGACGATCTGCAGCCGATGCTCGAGCGTCCGCAGGAAACGGTACGCGCCGGCGAGCGCCTCCGCGTCGGGCTCGGCGACGTACCCCTCGGCCGCGAGCGCCGCGAGCGCCGCGAGCGTGTTCGCCTCGCGCAGGCGCTCGTCCCGACGTCCGTGCACGATCTGCAGGAGCTGCACCGCGAACTCGACGTCGCGGATCCCACCCCACCCGCGCTTGACCTCGGTCGCCGCCTTGCCACGAGCTCGCACGTACTCCTCGAGCCGGACCTTGACCTGTCGAACCTCCTCGATAGCCCGCGGCGCAAGCTCATCGGGGTAGACGAAGGGCGAGACCATCTCGACGAACCGGACGCCGAGCGCGCGCTCTCCGGCCACCGGCCTCGCCTTGAGGAGCGCCTGCCGTTCCCACGTGGCCGCCTGGTTCGCGTAGTACTCGCGCATCGCGTCGAGCGAGCGCGACAGCAAACCGCCTCGTCCACCCGGCCGGAGCGTCGGGTCGACGCGGAGCACGAGGCCGGACGCCGTCGGCTCGGAGAGGAGGCGGATGAGCGCCGCCGCCGAGCGATCGGCGGGCTCCTGGTGCGCCGCGCCCGGCTCCGCATGCACGAAGAGGACGTCGACGTCCGAGGCGTAGTTCAGCTCGGCGCCCCCGAGCTTGCCGAGGCCCACTACCGCCCCGGCGCCGGCGCCCGCGATCTCGGCGGCGCGCACCAGGCAGGTCTCCGCCACGGCGGTGATCTCCGCGACGATCTCCTCGAGCGTCGAGCCCCCGAGATCCCGGGCCGCCACGCGCAGCATCGCCCGGCGCCGAAACCGACGGAGCCCGTCCCCGGGCCCGAGGCGCTGCACGTCCAGGCCGCTCTCGAGCTCGAGCTCCTCGCGCGTGCGGGCCCGGACGTCCGCGAGCACCTGCGTCTCCTCCGGATGCGCGACGAGGAAGTCGGCCGCCGCCGTCGAGAAACCGAGCAGCCGGACCGCGACCGGTAGGACGTCCTCGCGAACGAGCGTGTCGCGAGCCCGCGGATCCTCCCCGACGCGAGACAGGGCGACCCGCGCGAGCTCGGGATCGGGCGCGGCGGCGAGGGTTCGCCCGAACAGCTCGGGGGTCAGCATCGGGCCCGGTCGGCCACGTTTCGCACCGCTGCGATTATCGTTCCCTTGGCCGATCGAAGCCGGTGCGAACTCCCGGAGGGAGGAACGGATGCGGAAGCTCGGGATCGCCGTTCTTGCGACGCTCGCGATCGCCTCGGCCGCCCTCGTCTCCTGCAACGAGTCCCGCGCTCCGGCCCACGAGTCTGCGGCTCCGGCCCGCGAGTCTTCGGCTCCAAGCGGCGGGACCCCGGTTCCCGCCACCGACATTCCGAGCTGTACCCGGATCATCGGATACTCCCAAACCCGCCAGTGGTACCTGGCGTCGTTCGAGACGGTTGTCCCGGACGCCAACTTCGAACTGTTCTGGAGTGGAGGGGCGGGGATCCGCCGCTGGGCCAGTTCCGACGACTGGGACTCGGGCAACCTGGAGTCACCGTGTGCCACCGGCGCCCCCGCGAGGATCGTCATCGATGTGGGCGTCGGCGTGGAGGGCCTCGGCGACGTCAACGGGTATGCGTCCTCCATCCGCGACGCCGTCCAGATGGCCAGGACGAGGTTCCCGGACGCGCAGATCGGCCTCGAGCCGATCGTCGGTGGGCCCGGCTATCAGGATTGCTCGATCGTCTATCAGGGGTCCACCTACGACGTGAACGCTTCAGTCGCCGCGCCGTACGTCGCCCAGGCCATCGACCAGGTGATCGCCGAGGATCCAACGATCTTCCGAGGACCGGACCCTCAGGTCGCATCGTGCGACATGTATCGGGATCAGCTCGGACACCTGACGATCACGACCCGCGACGGATCGGAACCCGGGCAGGTTTACGTGGGGCGCATGATCGGCGAGTTCTATGCGGGGGCTGGCAAGAGTTAACCATCGCGTAACGACCCGGCTCCGGGGGTCATCTACCCTCGGCGCGTGCCCCTTTCCGACGAAGCGGAGTTCGTGCTGCGCACGATCGAGGAGCGTGGCATCCGCTACGTCCGCCTGTGGTTCACCGACGTCCTCGGGTTCCTCAAGGCGTTCACGATCACTTCGCAGGAGCTCGAGGGCGCATTCGCCGAGGGCATGGGGTTCGACGGCTCGTCCATCGACGGGTTCAGCCGGATCCAGGAATCGGACATGGTCGCCGTCCCCGACCCCGCGACGTTCCAGCTCATCCCGTGGAAGACCGAGGCCGAGGTCGCGCGCATGTTCTGCGACGTGTTCAACCCCGACGGAACTCCGTTCGAGGGCGACCCGCGGTACGTGCTGAAGCGCCAGCTCGAGCGCTCGTCCGAGCTCGGATACACGTTCTACGTCGGTCCCGAGCTCGAGTACTTCTACTTCCGGAGCGCCGACGACCCGGCGTTCCTTGACCGGGGCGGGTACTTCGACGAAACGCCGCTCGACGTCGCGACCGACTGGCGCAAACGCACCGTCGCCTATCTCGAGGCGATGGGGATCCCGGTCGAGTACGTCCACCACGAGGTGGCGCCGAGCCAGCACGAGATCGACCTGCGCTACGCCGACGCCTTGACGATGGCGGACAACGTGATGACCTACCGGCTCACGGTAAAGGAGGTCGCGCAGGAGTTCGGGATCTACGCGACGTTCATGCCGAAGCCGGTGATGGGCGTGAACGGCAGCGGGATGCACACGCACCAATCACTGTTCACCGGCGACCGCAACGCCTTCTTCGAGGAAAGCGACGAGTATCACCTCTCGACGACCGCGAAGCGCTATATCGCGGGGATCCTCACCCACGCGCCCGAGATCACGCTCGTCACGAACCAGTGGGTGAACTCGTACAAGCGCCTGATCCCCGGCTACGAGGCGCCGGTCTACGTCTGCTGGGCGCGGCGGAACCGATCGGCGCTCGTGCGCGTGCCCCAGTACAAGCCGGGGAAGGAAGAGGCGACGCGGATCGAGTACCGGTCGCCCGACCCGGCGTGCAACCCGTACCTGGCATTCGCGACCATGCTCGCGGCGGGACTGGCCGGGATCGAGGAGGAGCTGGAGCTGCCGCCCGAGGCCTCGAACAACATCTACGAGATGACCGAGGAGGAGCGACGCGCCGCCGGCATCCGCTCGCTCCCCGCCGACCTGCACGAGGCGATCGGGCTCGCGAGCGAGTCGAAGGTGCTGCGTGAGGCGCTCGGAGAGCACGTCCACGAGTTCCTGATCCGGAACAAGCGCGAGGAGTGGGACGCGTACAAGTCTTACGTCACGCCGTACGAGCTCGAGCGATACCTCCCGGTCCTGTAGCGGTTCCGGTAGCCTGCCGGCACCAGGCGCCACCGCGAGGAGGTCCTCATGAACGAGCACGATGAGCTCCCGTCGACCGAGCTGACGCCGACCCTTGCCGAGACGGCGCGTCGCCGCGCAGACCTCCACATGGCGCTGATCTCGCTCGAGAAGGCGATCTCGAGCCCCGCGGTGGGGCGCGAGGGAGACTGGTCCAAAGACGTCCTGCGCAACCTCGTCGACATGGAACACGCGATCATCGAGCACATCGAGGTCACGGAGCGCACGAACGGCCTCTACGACGAGATCAGCCAGAAGGCCCCCCGGCTGTCCGGAAAGATCGACCAGCTGAGGCGGGAGCACCCGGAGATGCGCGCGAGCGCCACGGAGCTCATCTCGCGGCTGGAGGCGACGCCCATCGGCGCCGAGTTGCCGCTCCAGGATGCCCGTGACGACCTCCAGCGACTGCTCGGCCGGATCGTGCGACACCGCCAGCTCGGGGCGGACCTCGTCTGGGAGGCCTACAACCTCGACATCGGCGGCGTCGAGTAGGCAGCTCGACCGCCGGTAGTCTGAGCGCGTGATCCGCGTCGCGCTCGGGCAGATCGACACGACGGTCGGCGACCTCGAAGGCAACGTCGAGGTCATGACGGCCTGGGCCTCGCGCGCCACGGAGGCGAAGGCCGACGTGGTGGTCTTCCCCGAGCTCGCGATCACCGGCTATCCGCCGGAGGACCTCGTGCTTCGGCCGGCGTTCGTCGACGACAACCTGGAGGCGGTCCTTCGCCTGGCGAAGGAGACCGCGGGCGGCTGCTCGATCCTCACCGGCTTCGTCGACCGGACCGAGCGCGGGATCCACAACGCGGCGGCGCTCCTTGCCAACGGCGACGTCGTCGCGAGCTACCACAAGGTGAAGCTGCCGAACTACGGGGTGTTCGACGAGCAGCGCACGTTCGTTCCCGGCGACGCCGACTGCGCCGTGCGCCTCGCCGGATCCGAGCTCGGCCTGTCGATCTGCGAGGACGCGTGGGAGCCCGGCCCGCCGTTCGACGCCTATGCCCAACGCAAGACGGAGGTCGTCCTGAACATCAACGGCTCCCCGTATCACCGAGGCAAGGCGAGCGAGCGCGAGGCGATCTGCCGCGATCGCGCGATCGAGACCGGCGCGTGGATCGTCTACGTGAACGCCGTCGGCGGCCAGGACGAGCTCGTCTTCGACGGGGGGAGCCTGGTCCTGTCGCCCGACGGAGAGCTTCGTCATCACGCCGCCGTCTTCGACGAGGACCTGCTGGTCGTCGAGATCGACGGGGAGCTCTCGTTCGCCGACCGGCGGCCGGACCCGCCTCGGGAACCCGAGGAGGTCTACCGGGCCCTGGTCCTGGGGCTGCGGGACTACGTGCGCAAGAACGGCTTTCGCGAGGTGGTGCTCGGGCTGTCCGGCGGGGTGGACTCCGCCCTCGTCGCCGCCCTCGCCGCGGACGCGCTCGGGCCCGAGGCCGTGCGCGCCCTCGCGATGCCATCCCGCTACTCCTCCGTGGAGAGCCTCGAAGATGCATCCGAGGTCGCTCGCCGGCTCGGGATCGAGCTCGACGCCATCCAGATCGAGGGGGTGTTCTCGGCGTACCTCGGAGCGCTCGACGAGCCCTTCCACGGCACCGAGCCGGGGATCGCGGAGGAGAACCTCCAGGCGCGGATCCGGGGGAACCTGCTGATGGCGATGTCGAACCGCTTCGGATCGCTCGTGCTCGCGACCGGCAACAAGAGCGAGTACGCGGTCGGATACGCGACGCTGTACGGCGACATGGCCGGCGGGTTCGCGCCGATCAAGGACGTGCCGAAGACCCTCGTGTACGACCTCGTCCGGTGGCGCAACGAGCGGGACCCCGGGTTCGCCCCGATCCCCGAGCGCGTCGTGACGAAGCCGCCGTCGGCCGAGCTCCGGCCGGACCAACGGGACACGGACTCGCTGCCGCCATACGACGTCCTCGATCCCATCGTGCAGGCGTACGTCGAGGACGATCGGTCGCCCGAGGATCTCATCGCCGCAGGCGCCGACGCCGCCGTCGTGCACAGGGTCGTCGGGTTGATCGACCGCGCCGAGTACAAGCGCCGACAGGCGGCGCCCGGGATCAAGATCACCCCGAAGGCGTTCGGCCGCGACCGCCGGATGCCGATCACGAATCGCTATCGCCAGGGGGGATAGGCCAACCTCCCCCCACTCCTGGTTCTCGAACCCGTCAGACGAGCGACCAGACGACGCTCACGCTGACCTGCGACTCCAGCGTCGGCGGAAGGACCGGGGTGACGGCACCCGCGCTCGCCGCGGCGTCCGCGTAGAGGATGGGTGGCTGGCTCGCCGAGGAGACCTCGGTGATGCTCACGACCGCTCCGAGCTCGGCATCCGCGGCGGTCGCGAGCAGCTCGGCCTTGCGCCGGGCGTCGGCGACGGCCTCGGCGAGCGCTCGGTCGGCCGCGTCGTTCCCGCTCGAGACTCGGAAGGTGATGCCGCTCGCAAGGTTGGCACCGGCCCCGACCCCGCGATCGATGATCGTGCCGACCCGATCGAGGTCGTCCACGGTCGCGGTCACCTGGTTCTCGGCGGTGAAGCCGACGACCTTGGTGCCGGTGTCGTCCCAGCGCGGGTAGAGATTGATGGAGGCCGTCGCGAGATCGGCATCGTCGAGCCCCGCGTCGAGCAAGGCCCCGATCACGTCGCCCATGCGTTCGGCGTTGCCCTGCATCGCCTCCTGGGCGGTCGAGGCGTCGGAACGCACCCCGAGCGTCACGAGCGCCTCGTCGGGGGCGGATCGGACGATCGCCACGCCGCTCGTGCTCACGGTGCGGTCCGCGGGCTGGCTCTCTGGGGGCGGTGACTCCTGGGCGATGGTCGGAAGTGTCACGGCGAGGGCGAGACCCATGATCAATCCGGCGATGCCCCACTTCGCGTTCGGCTTCATACGATCACCTCGCGGAGGTCGGTGGCTCCGCTTGGACGCAAGGCGATTGAGCGAGGTTCCCGCCGTAGACTCCGCTCGGGGCCGGTAGCTCAGCTGGTCAGAGCAGGGGGCTTTTAACCCTCGTGTCGCGGGTTCGAATCCTGCCCGGCCCACCGACAGAACACCGAGGGGCAGAGGGCTGCATCGGCGTCGGCCATCGGCACGTCGATCGGCGTGGACAACATGTTGGCCCTACGGGCCTTCAAGCGCCGCGGGACCCGAATCGGCTCGGATTGATGTTCGGGATGTCGACGTCCTGACACCCTCCCATCGATTTCGCCCGAGCAACCCTCGACGAGCACGCTGCTGATGACCTGAGCTACCTCGGTCGCATTGGCGAGCCTCTCCGGGTAGCCGGCCCTCATCCGCTCGAGGCGGCCCGGGGCCGGGCAAGGGGATCGTTCTCTTTCATCCACCGGCGGTAGGCTCGATCCACGCGTAAGGAATCCCGACCACCGCGACACAGATGATGAGCGTCGCGGCGATCTTGAACCGCCTGATCGCAGCGTCGGCAACTCGAATCTCGGCCATCCCGACCCAAATCCTAGCCAGCTACGTTGGCCCTCACTCTGCGTCTCAAGCCCGACCAGTCGTGGGTCTTTGAGGAGGCCGTCAGAGGGGAAGCGCCATCAGCTGGATCGGGTTCTCCGGGATACAGGTCCAGCTCCGCCACGGGGACGAATCCCATCGCGAGGTAGAAGGCTCGCGTCTCCGCGTACTCGGGCCCCGGCTCGGTTCGGTCGGAGAGCGTCTTCACCAACAGCAGTCGGTCGCCTTGGGCACGGAGCTGATCGCTCGCGGCGACGATCAGCGCCCTGCCGATCCCGCGCCGACGGCCGCGCGCATGGACCGCCAGCCAGGAGATCTCCGGGGTTCCGGGATACGGACGCGCCAACGTCAGGAAGCCGGTCACCAGGCCGTGCACCTCCGCGACGAGACCGGGCTGGGTCCGCACGGCGGTCGCACATTCTCGGATCCCTTCCTCCATCCCGAACCATTCGGGCAGCGACGCGATGATCGCGTCGCACGCGGCGGCGTCGCTGCCAGGGTCGAGCGGACGGATCACGACTCGACGATAGCGCCGAGAACCACCGATGGTACGCCGAACGACGTAGGCCGCTGGTTGACATTTGCGCGGTGCGCGGCCTAGCTTCAAAGGTCGCGTCCGAGCAGAGGGGGCCAACATGTCCGCACGTCGTGATTCGTCGCTTCGCCTCAGAACGATTGCGATGCTGTCGGTCGCGGCTCTTCTGATCGGCGCGACGTTCGCCGGATCGGTGGCGTTCGCCGTCCCGATGAAGCCTTATCGAGCCGACTTCGACGCAACGCCGGACCCGATCCCGGCCGGATCCACGGCGACGATCTCGCTGACCATCTCCAACATCTCGAACGGGACCATCGGCTCGTCCGACGTCTTCGCGCCGGCCGGCTACCTCATCCCCGCGCAGACGATCTCCCTGCCGTCGGCGGGGTCGGCGACGGTGGTCGGCTCCAGCAGCATCGCGCTCCGGGGCCTCTCGATCGGGCCGGCCGCTTCCCTCACGCTTCAGTTCGCCGCCGTCACACCGTGTGTGGGCAACGGGCCGTGGAGCCTCGACGCCAAGCGCACGGCGGATCACTCCGGCCCGGTGGGCTTCGCCTTGGACGCGGCCGGCAGCGACCTCGTCACCGATACGTCCGGGGTCTGCCGTCTCGGATTCGCGACCGAGCCCGCGAACGCCGAGCTCGGCAGCAACGACGCCACGCGCAGCGAGGCCATCACGGGCACGCCCTACGACCCGAGCGGAGACCCGGTGGCCGTCGAGGTCCTCGACGCCGCCGGCCAGCGGATCACCACCTCCTCGGCGGCGGTCGCCCTGACGCTCGCCGGAGGAACGGAGGGGGCCGTGCTGGAGCTCGGCGGCTCGACCGACGTCAGCGTCGCCGCCGTGGCCGGCCTCGCGACGTTCGTCGACCTCACGGTCGACCGCGTCGGGTTTGACTACACGCTCGGGGCGTCGTCGGCCGGGCTGGACCCCGCCACGTCCGCCGCCTTCAACGTGGTGCAGTTCGGCCAGGTGTGCGAAGGCGAGCACCTGCGACTCCCCGACGGCGACGAACGACTCGAACACCGCCTCCGGGACCGTGCATGCGACGGACGTGCCTGCCAACGTGGAGCTCGCGATCGCGTTCGCCGGTGACGACCCCTGCACCGGAACCGGATACGTCCCGCTGATGCCCGACACCTTCACCGTGCTGGCGCTCGACGGAGGGGAGCCCTCCGAGGGCGTCCAGCTCCAGATCACCCTCGTGATCTCCAAGGCCACCGTCAAGGCGTCGGGCAGGAGGCCAGCAGGACTTCCAGGTGTGCTTCGCAACCGATGTCGAGGGGAAGACGTTCACGGACATCACGGGCCAGCAGGTGACCCAGGGGCTGCTCCCCCTTTGCACCGACGCGATCACGCTCAACTGCATCGCGTCGCGTCAGGCGATCCGAGGAAACGTCACGGTCGTGTTCAAGGTCCTCGACGGCCGAGGCAAGACCTAGACCGATCGTCCGGAGATCCGGCCCGCGGCCGCGCTCGTCCGTGCCGCGGGCCGGGCCTCACCCTAGACTCCGGGCGTGCAGACCTGCCCGAGCTGCGGGGAAGAGAACCCCGACCGCTTCCGACTCTGCGGGATGTGCGGGGCGCAGCTCGCCCCTGAAGGCTCCCCTCCAGGAGGTCCGCAAGACCGTCACGATCGTCTTCAGCGACCTGAAGGGCTCGACGAGCCTCGGCGAGCGGCTGGACAGCGAATCGCTCCGAGAGGTGCTGCACCTGTACTTCTCGGAGATGCAGGCGGTGCTCGAGCGCCACGGCGGCACCGTGGAGAAGTACATCGGCGACGCGATCATGGCGGTCTTCGGCCTGCCGGTCCTGCACGAGGACGACGCGGTCCGGGCGGTTCGCGCCGCCGCGGAGATGCGGGAGACCCTGGCTCGGGTGAACGAACGTCTCGAGGCGACGCACGGTGTCCGCCTCGAGAACCGGACCGGCGTCAACACCGGCGAGGTGGTCGCCGGCGACGTCACCCACGGCCAGCGGCTGGTCACGGGCGACGCCGTGAACGTCGCGGCGCGGCTCGAGCAGAACGCGCCCGCGATGGAGGTGCTCATCGGTGAGTCGACCTACCGGCTCGTGCGCGACGCCGTCGAGGTCGAGGTCGTCGAGCCGCTCGAGCTCAAGGGCAAGTCCGAGCCCATGCCGGCCTACCGGCTGCTTGCGGTCTCGCGGGAGGAGGGCGTCTCGAGGCATCTCGACGCGCCCATCGTCGGGCGCGAGCTCGAGCTCTCGCTGCTCTCGGACACGCTGACGCAGGCCCGGCAGACGCGGACGTGCCGCCTCGTGACCGTCGTGGCCCCCGCCGGCGTCGGCAAGTCACGGCTGCTGCGGGAGTTCCTGGAGCGCTCGCGAGAGACCGCGATCCAGCTCCGCGGTCGATGCCTCTCGTACGGAGACGGCATCACGTTCTGGCCGCTCGGTGAGATGGCACGCGAGGCGGCCGGGGTCGACAACGACGACTCGCTCGAGGCGGCGTCGGCCAAGCTCGGCCGCCTCCTCGGGACCGGCGCCGAGGATGTCACCGAACGCGATCGCGGCCGCGATCGGCCTGTCCGAGCAGTCGTTCCCCGTCCAGGAGACCTTCTGGGCCGTCCGCCGCCTCCTGGAGATCCTCGGACGGGACCGACCGCTGATCGTGCTGGTCGAGGACATCCACTGGGCGGAGCAGACCTTCCTCGACCTGCTGTGCTTCCTGGCGAGCTCGATCGAGGACACGCCGGTGGTGCTGCTCTGCTCCGCCAGGCCCGAGCTGCTCCACGACCATCCCGGATGGGACGAGGCGCGCCCGACGCGCGCGAGGTCCGTCTGGAGCCCCTGTCCGAGGACGAGAGCTCGCTGGTCGTCCAGAACCTGCTCGGCCGAGCCGCGCTCGACGAGCGGGTGCGGGTTCGGATCGTGCACGCCGCCGACGGCAACCCGCTGTTCGTCGAGCAGATGCTGTCGATGCTGATCGACGACGGGACGCTGCAGCGCGGCGCCGACGGCGGGTGGATCCTCGTGTCCGATCTCGGGGCGCTCGACATCCCGCCGACGATCGGCGCGCTGCTCTCGGCGCGGCTCGACCGCCTCGGCTCCGCCGAGCGCGCCGTGGTCGAGCGGGGCTCGGTGATCGGGCAGGTGTTCTTCCGCGGCGCCGTCGAGGAACTGTCGCCCGACGAGGTTCGCGAGCACGTCGGTCCCAGCCTCGACCGGCTCATCGCCAAGGAGCTCATCGGCCCCCACGAGTCGTCGTTCGCGGGACAGGAGGCTTTCCGTTTCGTGCCACATCCTGATCCGGGACGCCGCGTACCTCGGGGTCCTGAAGCGGATGCGCGCCGAGCTGCACGAGCGATTCGTCGACTGGCTCGAGCGCGTCGCCCCCGATCGCGTGCTCGAGTTCGAGGAGATCCGCGGATACCACCTCGAGGAGGCGTACCTGATCCTCGTCGCAGCTCGGGACGGTCGACCAGCACGCCGCCGAGGTCGGACGACGGGGCTCGACCTACCTCGTCTTCGGCCGGGCAGCGGGCCCTCGCGAGGGGGGACATGCCCGCCACGGCGACCCTGCTCCGGCGCGCGGCCGCGCTGCTCCCTCCCGAGGACCCGGCGGCGCAGCGGCTGCTGCTCCAGGCCGGGGAGGCGATGATCGAGCTGGGCGAATTCGCCCCCGCGGAGACCCTCCTCTCCGCCGTGTCCGAGCGCGCGGTCTCGGACTGGCGACCGGGCCCTGGAGGCGAACGCGCGGATGGTGCTGCTCCAGCTGCGTTCCTCCACGGAGCCCGAGGCCATCGAGGGCGAGATCGCCGCCGAGGTCGAGCGCGTGCTCCCGCTCCTGGAATCGCTCGACGACCACGAGGGCCTCTCCCGCGCATGGCGGCGGCTCGTGGAGTACCACTGGGGGGCGTGCCGCTGGGAGACCGGCGAGACGACGGCGCGCCAGATGATCGAGCAGGCCCGGCTGGCCGGCAATCGCACGCTCGAGGAGCGCGTTCGTCCCGTGCTCGCGACGTGCGCCCTCTACGGCCCGCGTCCGGTCCCGGAGGCCATCGCACTGTGCGAGGACCTCCTGCGCTCGACCGCGAACGACCGGAAGGGAGAGGCGATGACGCTGCTCGCGCTCGCGCATCTCGAGGCGATGCGCGGCGCGTTCGACCGCTCGCGCGAGCTCTACCGAACCAGCCGCGCGTCGCTCGAGGAGCTGGGGTGGAACCTGCACGCGGCGGTCACCTCGATCTCGTCGGGACCGATCGAGCTGCTCGCGGACGATCCGGTCGCCGCCGAGCGGAGCTTCGCCGCGACCTCGAGACCCTCGAGGCCATGGGCGAGAAGTACTACCGGTCGACGACGGCCGGGTTCCTCGCGGAGGCGCTCTACCGGCAGGATCGGCTCGACGAGGCGGAACGCTTCGCCGAGATGTGCGCCGAGCTCGCGGCCCCCGACGACGTGTCGTCGCAGTTCCTGTGGCGATGCGTCCGCGGCAAGATCCTCGCCCGCCGGGATCGGTTGGAGGAGGGAGAGCGCATGGTGCGGGACGGTCTCGCGCTCATCCGGGAAGCCGAGGATCCCGACTCCCAGGCGACGGTGCTCCTGGACCTCGTCGAGGTGCTCCGCCTCGCCGGCAAGCACGAGGAGGCCTCGGCGAGCGCGGAGGAGGCCGCACGTCTGTTCGATCGCAAGGGCGACGTGGTCGGGGCGCGCCGGGCGAGCGCCCTCCTGTCGGCCTGAGGGTCGATGTCGTCGACCGCGCTAGGGTCGCCGCGGTGCCGCCGATGCTGCTGGTCGGACCTCGAGGCGTTCGCCTGCGGTGTCTGGTCGCCCGAGACCCGTCGCGACCGCGTGCGAGGGCTGACCCGGCAGGCCCGCCTGGATACGGACGCGGCGCTCCTGCTGCCGACGTGCCACGTCGGTCCACACGTTCGGCATGCGGTTCCCGCTGCTCGTCGTGCGGCTCGACGGGGAGCTCCGCGTGGTGGATGCCCGGCGGGTCCCGCCCCGCCGCCTCGTGCTGCCGATGCGTCGGGCGCGCCACGTCCTCGAGTGCGCGGAGGGGACGGACCTTCGGATCGGAGATCGCCTGCGCGTGTGGTCGGGACCGGGCGCTCAGCCGACGATCGCCCGCACGAGCGCGAGGGCGAGCGTCGAGACGAGCGCCAGCACGAGCGGCAGGACCGGAAGCGCCCGACGAGACCAGGCCGGGAGCGCCACCGGCTCGCGCCGGATGCGATCGGGCTCGACGATCCCGAGGAACTCGAGCAGCGTTCGCACGATGAAGGCATCGGCGCGTGGGAGCGCCGTCTGAAGGTCGTTCGCCGTCCGCGAGGCTCTGGATCCGACCGCTATACTGCGTCGGCTGCCCCCGGGCCGGGGGCGGGGGCGAGCACGGTGCGCCCGAGCCCCCATCGTCTAGCGGCCTAGGATTTCGCCCTTTCAAGGCGGCGACACGGGTTCGAATCCCGTTGGGGGCACCCACAATCGAATACCGACCACGCGCCCGTAGAGGAGTCTGGCCGTCCTCACCGCCCTGTCAAGGCGGAAATCGCGGGATCGAAGCCCGTCGGGCGCGCGACGCGGGCCCGCCCGGCGGCGAGCCGGAAGGCTCGTCGCCGGGGAGTCGGACCGCACCGAGATGGGCCAGGGGCCGGGCCCTCGTCGGGCCGGGAAAGACCCCTCCGAGGCAGGTGACGGCATAAGACTCCGCCGTCCGGGAACGGATTTCGCTGATTCGGTAACGCGACGGCAACGCCCGGTCTCGGGCCCCGATCTCGCGCCTTGCTGTAGCGCCCAGCATTGGTTCCTACCGTGCGATCAGCTAACGAAGGTCGACCCTCCAGATCTCTCCACCGAGAGTGACGACGTACGCCGAATTCCTGATGAGTTCGAACGAAGTCGGCTGGTTCAGACCCGTCTCGAGGATCGTGAACCCACCCTGTCCATCGGCCTTGAGCAGCTGGCCGGTGTTCGGGTTGGCGGGCGAACCCTCGGGATTGCCGGGCGTGAACTCGCCTTGTGCCAAGGCGAAGAGCTTGCCACCAGTGCCGAACTCCACATCCACCAGCAGCGGACCGCCGGCCGCGATCTCCGTCACCACGTTCGATCCCGGCTGGAACGACACGATCTTGCCGTCCTGGGGCAGGTGTGGCACCGGTCCGGCCTCCGCCATGTATACCGTCGTGCCGCGACGCTCGAGGCCGGTCGGCACGATGTTGCCGAAGGCGATCACCTCGGTGACCGCCCCATCAAGGGTCACCTGCAACACCCGGTTGTGGTGGCCGTCGGTCACCACAAACCCGTCGCCGAACTTCTCCATGGCGTACTGGACCCCGGTCGGGACGAAGAAGTCCGTGGTGGGCGGATTGGCAAGGGCCCACGCGCCGATGTCCGCGATGACGGTGAAGTCGTCCGGGTCGTCCACACGATAGATGCCGACGACATCGCTCCCCCCGACATCCGACCCAACGAGCGTCACGAGCACGTAGGCGGTGCCGCCGATGAACGCGACGTCCATCGCGCCACCGATGCCGATGATCGAGGGCGGTAGCCCACTCGCGAAGGTCGTGACGCCACCCGTCCGCGGATCGACTCGCGAGACACGGCCCGCGAGTCCTTCGGTGACGTACAGCGCTCCATCAGGTCCGACCGTGCTGCCCGATCCCCCCGCGAGTCCGGTGACGAGCACCGTCGTGATCGGCTCCGCCATCGCCGGTGACGCACTCAGCGCGAAGCCCGGCAGGACCGCGAGCCCGAGCGTCACCACTGCCGAGATGAGGCGCGACCTCATTATCGAGGTGGAAGAACTCATGACACCCCTCCCTCGTCCTTGGCCCCAAAGCATGCCCGTGAAGCCGGACTTCGAAACATGTCTGAGTGACTTCGGTACGGCCGGCCCCGAGCACAGGGGCCGGGGAACACTGTCCGGCGCGGTATCCGGCCCGGTGCCGGCGCAGAGTCCCGTTTTGGGCCACTCGCGACATCAGGACCGCGGGCCGCACCTGTACGGGCGCCGGAACGACTCCGAATCGCTCAACCGGTCCCTGGAGGACACCCTTTACCTCGGCCAGGCTCACAGCCTCGGATGGCGCCGCCAGCAGGTCGAGATGCTTGGTTGGGCCTTGATGGTCAACGCCCTCAGCATGGCCAGGCACCGAGCGGATGAGTGCCTCGAAGCGGCCGCCTGACTACCGCTACCCCGGCTACCACCGACACGGGTCAGGGCTGCCCTGACAACTCCCTGCAGGGCCGGATGGCGTTACCCAGTCCGCGCCCAGCTCCACTCGCTAGACTCGAACGCGCTGGTGATGACCTCGGCGGCGATTTCTGCCAGGTTTTCTACCGGCCCG
>CAVOUQ010000017.1:0-12935 GCA_963699635.1 uncultured Actinomycetes bacterium
TCCTCGAAGCGCACGGTCGCCTCCGCGTCCGTTCCCGAGCCGCTCACGGTCAGGACGACGCCCTCGCCCCACTTGTCGTGCAGCACCGTGTCCCCGGCCGCCACCACCACCGGAGCCGGACGCCCGTCGACGGCCGCGCGGATCGCCGACACCGTTCCCCCGATCACCGACCCCTCGTCCTCGATCGCACGGACCAGCTCGCCGGGGATCTCGCCGAGGAACCGCGACGGTGGGTTGTACGACGTGCTCCCGAACAACGTCCGGCTCCATGCGTGGGTCAGGTAGAGGCGCTCGCGCGCGCGCGTCACCCCCACGTACATCAGCCGCCGCTCCTCCTCGAGCTCCGCCTGATCGCCCATCGAGCGGTAGTGCGGGAAGATCCCGTCCTCGAGCCCGATCACGAACACGACCGGGAACTCGAGCCCCTTCGCGTTGTGCAACGTCATCAACGTGACGCTGCCCGACTCCTCGTCGTACTCGTCCTGCTCGCCGACGAGCGAGACCTGCTCGAGGAAGTCGGCCAGCGCGCCGCCCGGATCGCGCTCCTGGAACTCCGCGGCGACGCCGCCCAGCTCTCGCAGGTTCTCGATCCGCCCCTCCGCCTCGACGGTCCGCTCCGCCTCCAGCTCGAGGAGATAGCCCGACTCCGTCGCCGCCGCCTCGACCATCGACTTCGGCCCCGCGCCCGAATCCAGCGCCGCCCGCAGCAGGTCCATCACCTGCACGAACCCGTCGACCGCCCCTTTGGCGCGAGCGGCCAGCGTCGGGATCTCGTCCACGCGGCGGGCCGCCTCCAGGAACGGGATCTGCTCGATCGCCGCGAAGCCCTCGAGCGCCGCGACCGTCGCGTCGCCGATCCCCCGCTTCGGCGAGTTGATCACCCGACGCGCGCTGACGACGTCCTGTGGGTTGACGAGCAGCCGCAGGTAGGCGAGAACGTCCTTGACCTCGCGGCGCTGATAGAACCGCACGCCGCCGATCACGCGGTAGGGCGTTCCAGACCGCATGAAGACGTCCTCCAGGACCCGGCTCTGCGCGTTGGTCCGGTAGAAGATCGCGAGGTCGGCGTAGCGGTACCCCTCCTCGTCCACCAGCCGATGGGTCTCCTCGGCGACGAAGAGCGCCTCCTCGTGCTCGTTGTCGGCGCGGTAGCGGACGGTGAGCTCGCCGCCCTCCGTTTCGGTCCACAGGCTCTTCGGCTTGCGCTGCACGTTGTGCTCGATCAGCGCGTTCGCGACGGCCAGGATGCTCGACGTGGACCGGTAGTTCTGCTCCATCAGGAAGACCTCGGCGTCGGGGTAGTCGCGCTCGAAGTCCAGCAGGTTCTGGATCGTCGGCCCCTCGCCAGGAGTAGACGCCCTGGTCGGCGTCGCCGACGACGCAGACGTTCCGGTACTTCGCGGCCAGGAGGTTGACCAGCTGGTACTGCGCCCGGTTCGTGTCCTGGTACTCGTCGATCAGGATGTAGCGGAAGCGCTCCTGGTAGTGCTCGAGCACCTCGGGGTGCTCGCGGAACAGGCGGACGGTCTCGAAGATGCAGGTCGTCGAAGTCCAGGGCGCCGGCCGCCCGCTTGCGCTTCTCGTACGCCTGGTAGACCTGCGCGATCGTCTGCTCGTAGAGGTTCCCGGCCGCGCCGGCGAACTCGTCCGCGGACAGCACGTGGTCCTTCGCCTTGCCGATGGCGGCGGCCATCGCCCGGGGCGGGTAGCGCTTGTCGTCGAGGTTCAGGTCCCGCAGGACGGCCGCGATGAGCCGCTCCGTGTCGCCCTCGTCGTAGATCGTGAAGCTGGTCGGCAGCTCCAGATGGGCGTGCTCGCGGCGCAGGATCCTCGCGCAGGCGGAGTGGAACGTGAGGATCCACATGCCCTTCGCGACCCGCCCCCCGAGCAGATCCTCGACACGCTCGGCCATCTCGCGCGCGGCCTTGTTCGTGAACGTGATCGCGAGCACGCCGAACGGGTTCACGCCCTGCTCGCGGATCAGGTACGCGATCCGGTGCGTGAGGGCGCGGGTCTTCCCGGACCCGGCCCCGGCCACGATCAGGAGCGGACCCTCCGTGTGCAGGACGGCCTCGGCCTGGATCGGGTTGAGGTGCTCGAGGAGCGGGGATCCGGACGGCATCGGAATGCAATCCTACGGCCGGCCTCCCACGCGGAGGTCGCCGCGCGGGAACCTGCGACACTTGGCCTCGTGACCGACGTCCCCGCCGACGGCCAGAGCGCGGTCCCCGACGTTCGGGAGCGGACCCGGCGCCGGCGCGGCCGCGTGCTGGGCGCCGCCGGCCTCCTGTTCATCGCCGCCGCCGTGGCGCTCGGCGGGTACGTCTGGTGGCAGCAGTGGGGCACGGGGTTCACCACCCGCGCGGCACCAGAACGAGATCCGGCCGGACTTCGAGCGACGCATCGCGACGAAGCCGGCACAGGAGGCCCCCCCCGCGTCGCCAACGTGCCGGGTCAGGCGGTCGCGATCATCAAGATCCCGAAGATCAACGTCGACCTCGTCGTCGTCGAGGGCACCGACACCGAGTCGCTGAAGAAGGGGCCGGGCCACTACGCGGGAACGGCGTACCCGTGGCAGGACCACGGGCGCGTCGGGATCGCCGGCCACCGGACCACCGTACGGCGCCCCGTTCTGGGACCTGAACGAGCTGCGGCCCGGCGATCGGATCGTCCTCGCGACGGAGTACGGCATCTTCAACTATCGCGTGACGGGCTCGAGGATCATCGTCCCCTCCGACGGCTCCGTCCTCCAGCCGACCACGCGCCCCACGCTCGTCCTGACCACGTGCAACCCGCCGGTTTTCGGCGGCGCAGCGGCTGGTGGTGTTCGCCGACCGGGTGAGCCAGGTCTGAGCCCCAGCGGCGGGCCCGGGCCGCCCGGGCCGAAGGGTCCTTGACCCTCCCCTCGGGGGAGACCGCAGGCTGGGCCTCGGGAGGCGAGGCCATGACGACGAAGGTCGGCGCACGGCGGGACCCGGAGCTGCTCGAGGTCCCGGAACGGCTGTTCCTGATGGCGGACGGGCGCGGCGATCCGAACGGATCCGAGGAGTTCCAGCAGGCGATCGGCGCCCTGTACTCGCTGTCGTACGGGCTGAAGTACCGGCTGAAGGGCGAGCTCGGGGTCGATCGAACCGTGGGAGCGCTGGAGGGCCTCTGGTGGGTCGACGAGGGACCGCTCTCGTTCGAGGACCGCTCGAACTGGCGCTGGACGCTGATGATCGAGCAGCCGGAGGAGGCCACGAAGGATCGCCTCGACGCCCTGGCTCGTGAGCGCGGGCTCGAGGAACGCCCGAGGCTCGAGCGTTTCACCGAGGGTCGGGCGGCGCAGATCCTGCACGTCGGGCCCTTCGCCGAGGAGCGGCCGACGGTCGAGCGGCTCCACGCCTTCATCGAGGAGCAGGGCCTGCGGCCGACCGGACGCCACCACGAGATCTACCTGAGCGACACTCGCCGGACGGCGCCCGAGCGCCTGCGGACGATCCTGCGCCAGCCCGTGGCGACGTGAGGGGGCGAGCATGGAGAACCTGATCCCGATCGGTCGCTTCTCGCGGATGACGCGGCTGTCGGTGAAGGCGCTTCGCCGCTACGACGAGCTCGGCCTGCTCGTCCCGGCCGTGGTCGATCCCGTTCTCGGGCTACCGGTACTACACGTACTCGCAGGCGAACCCGGCGGAGGCGATCCGGATCCTCCGCGGCGTCGACATGCCCCTCGAGCGGATCCGGCGAGCTCCTTCGATCCGACGATCCCGGAGATCGTCGGCAAGCTCCTCGAGATGCACCGCGAGGAGCTGGAGGAGCGGCTCGAGCGGCACCAGCGGATGCTCGGCTTCATCGAGCGGTTGATCGAGCGGAAGGAGGGCGTGATGCCCTACGAGGTGCAGGTGAAGGAGATCCCGGCGCAGCACGCGGCCGTCGTGCGCAAGCACACGACCGCGGCCACGATCGGGCAGGACGTCGGAGCGGGGTTCGGCCAGCTCGGCGAGGCGATCGGCGGCGGCCGACCCGATGGTGGGCCCGCCGTTCCTCGTCATGCTCGACGTGATCGACCAGGACACCGAGGGGGAGTTCGAGCTGGGGTTCCCGGTCGCGGCGCCGTTCCCGGACGCCGGCGACGTGCACGGCGTCGAGCTCCCGCCGATGACGGTCGCGTGGACGATGCACCACGGGCCGTACGACGAGGTCGGTCCCGCGTACCACACGCTGACCGGCTGGATCCAGGAGCACGGGCACGAGATCGCGGGACCGCCCCGCGAGGTGTACCTGACCGACCCGGGCGAGACGCGGGACCCCGCCGACTACCTGACGGAGGTCCAGTTCCCGATCCGGTGATCTCGGCGCGCCCGGCGAGGTCTCCTCAGCAGGCGACCTCGCCAGGCCACAGGTCACCGATGCGCCGGACGCACGCGGGCACGTAAGGGCTGCCCGGCAGGTGGCTTCGTGTTCTTCGATCGTTCGAAGAACCGGTCCGCGGCGTGGTGCGCGATGTCGATCTGCGGCAACCGGACGAAGAACCGCGAGTACCGACGCCGGAGATCGGCTCGTCCGGCGCCGATCACGCCGGCGCGTGCGAGTTCGTCCGCAGCGCGTAGCCGTAGCGATGCATGAGCGGGAGCGTCACGAGCTCGCAGATCAGGCGGTCCGATCGACGCTGCTCATGCACCCACTCGTCATCGCTCGCCAACAGCACCCGGCCCCGGCGGAACCTCGACGGGTTGCCCGCGAAGGTGTGGTTGGCCGGGAGCTCGACCGTGTGGTCGTCAACGAACGGAGCGTTCCGCCCATCTCTCCCGATGAGCGCCGCGAGCTCGCCGATCCTGGTTCGCGGCGACCTGATGAAGTCCTCGTAACGGACCAGCGCCGCGCGAGCGGCGTCTGCGGCACAGCCACTCTCCGCCGAGGTTGCAGACGAGCCAGTTGACGCTGCTCGCGAACGCGCTGTGCCGCGGCATGAGCCTGGCATCCCGGTCGGTCGACGGCCCGGACTCGCTGCCAGGAGAACGCGGTGGCTCTCGGATCTCGAACGAGATGCACGCACAGGGGTGGCGATCCCGAGGCATGCCGCGCGAGCGCGCCATACCCGGCCTTCTTCGAGCTGTCCACGACCACCTCGGCGCCGCTCACACGCGCGATCGCGCGGTACAGGCATCGAAGGGACTCCACGTAACGTCCGTACGGCACGTCCGGCGCTCGGACGCGGCACGAACGACACGCGCGGTCCGGCGGATCCGGATGGCCTGTCGCTGACAGCCATGGACCTCGGCGAGATCGTCGGTCGGTAGGTCCCCGTCCGCCGAGAGCTCGCTCCGCACCTCGAGCCAGAACGGGCAGTCGGCGACGGACTCGCCGCACCCGCACGTGCGGTTGTGACGGGACTGATCGCCCCAGAAATGCCGAAGCTCCCCCGCGTCGAACACGCCGGGGAGCGCGCCGAGGATGCCGCCGACGATCGTGCTGCCGCTTCGACCCCACGCGGCGATGTAGACGGGTCGAGGTGTGCTCACGTCGGTGGATCCTACCGAGCACGTCGCCCGGTCGAGCATCGGTACCACGGCCTACTGCCGTCGACGAACGCCGTCTCCCTTGGCGGTCCCACCGAGCCTCGGCACCGTGGTCGCGGGCATGGCGTCGATGTCCCGACGACGGCTCCGACCTCGCCTCGACGGGGTGCAGCGCAGGGCAGCCGGGTAAGTTCTAGGGTGCCCGAAGGAGGAGACTCCATGACCATCGAGTGGATCACGCCCGAGCAGGCGGAGTTCTTCGACACCGTCGTGCGCTTCGCGCGGACGCTGCCCGACGACGTGCGCGAGCGCGATCGCGACGAGGTGTTCTCCCGCGAGAGCTGGGATCGATGCGGGGAGTTCGGGATCCAGGGGCTGCCGGCTCCCGGAGGAGTACGGCGGCGGAGGCGCGGACGTGGTCACCACGATGCTCGCGCTCGAGGCGCTCGGCTACGGGTGCACCGACGCCGGTCTCGTCTTCTCGGTCAACGCGCACATGTGGACGAGCGTCGTTCCGCTGTCTGCACTTCGGGACCGACGAGCAGAAGCAGCGGTGGCTGCCCGGACTGTGCGACGGACGACTCATCGGCTGCCACGCGATCACGGAGCCGGAGGCCGGCTCCGACGTCGTTCTCGCTCACGACGTCGCGGCACGCAGGTCGAGGACGGCTACGTGCTGAACGGACGGAAGATGTTCATCACGAACGCGCCGATCGCGGACCTCCTGCTGGTGTTCGCGCGCACCACGCGACGGCATCGGCCCGTACGGGATCACGGCGTTCCTGCTCACGCCGGGACACGGATGGCCTGCCTGGTCGGCAAGCCGCTCGACAAGATGGGACTGCGAACCTCACCGATGTCCGAGGTCGTCGCTCGACGAGTGCTTCGTTCCGAGCACGGCGATGCTCGGGCAAGCCGGGCCAGGGCGGCGAGATCTTCACGACGCTCGATGCGGTGGGAACGCGCCTGCATCATGGCGAGCCAGGTCGGCATGATGCGCCGGACGATGGAGCGATGCATCGCCTACGCGCGGCAGCGCCGCCAGTTCGGGCAAGCCGATCGGGAAGTTCGAGTCGGTGGCCGACAAGATCGCCGACATGAAGATCGCCGTCGACGCGTCGCGGGCACTGGTCCTTCGGGTCGGCTGGCTGATGGACCACGGGGAGGATGCGCTCGCTGGAGGCGGCGGTGGCGAAGGCGTTCGTAGCGAGGCGAACGTCCGGACGCATCTCGACGCCGTCCAGATCCACGGAGGGTACGGGTACATGACGGAGCAGGAGATCGAGCGCGGACTGCGCGACGCGATCGGCGGACGGATCTACTCGGGGACGACCGAGATCCAGAAGCGGATCATCGCCCGAGGCCTGGGCCTGTAGGAGCGCGCGTGGCGTACCTGCTCCACCAACTGCTGCAGGAATCGCTCGGCGGATCCCGCGGCACGAGGCCGTCCGTTGCGCCGGGCGATCGCTCACGTACGGAGAGCTCGACGCCGCCGCCAACGGGATCGCCCGGGCGCTGATCGCCGCCGGGGTCGAGCGCGGCGATCGCGTCGCCATCTACATGCCCAAGTGCGTCGAGGTCGGTCGCCTGCGTCTACGGCGCGCTCAAGGCCGGCGCGGCCTACGTCCCGCTCGACCCCAAGGCGCCCATCCCGCGCGTCGCCCTCGTCGCGAACGACTGCTCGATCGCCGCGCTCGTCACCACACCGTCCCTGGCAGCCACGCTCGTCGGCGAGCTGCCGGCGCCTCCGAAGCTGACCGTCCTCGTGGGCGATGGGGACGGCCGGCCAGGTCGGCGGTCCGGCCGTGAGCTACGCGGACGGCGACGGCCGACGCAGCGGCGACCCGATCCCGGGGTGCCGGCGATCGACACCGACCTCGCCTACATCCTGTACACGTCGGGATCCACCGGCGTTCCCAAGGGCGTGATGCTCACGCATCGCAACGCGCTCACCTTCGTCGAGTGGTGCGCCGAGGCGATCGGGGTGTCCGCCGAGGACCGACTCTCCAACCACGCCCCGCTCCACTTCGATCTCTCGGTGTTCGACCTGTACCTGGCGGCGCTCGGAGGCGCGACCGTCGTTCTCGTGCCAGGAGCGAGAGGCGTTCTTCGGCGCGGCGCTCGCGCGGTTCATCGAGGAGGAGCGGATCACGATCTGGTACTCGGTCCCGTCGGCGCTGCTGATGCTCACGCAAAGCCGCTTCGGGAGCCGACGCGCTTCCCCTCGCTCCGCACGGTGGTCTTCGCCGGCGAGGTGTATCCGACGACGCGCTGCGGGAGCTCCGCCGGCTGATGCCCGACGCGTCGATCTGTGGAACCTCTACGGCCCGACCGAGACCAACGTCTGCACGTACTACCGCGTCGACGAGCTCCCGGACGGACGACCGGCACGATCCCGATCGGCCGGGCGTGCGAGAACATCGAGGTCTTCGCGCTCGAGGACGACGGACGGCTCGCCGGGGTCGGCGAGGAGGGCGAGCTCTACGTGCGGGGACCGACCGTGATGAAGGGCTACTGGGGACGGCCGGACAAGCAGCGCCGAGGTGCTGGTGCCGGATCCGCTTCGGGCTCACTCCCGGACCTCGTCTATCGGACCGGGGATCTGGTGCGGCTGCGCCCCGACGGCGACTACGACTTCCTCGGCCGGCGCGACCACCAGATCAAGAGCCGCGGGTACCGGATCGAGCTCGGTGAGGTCGAGGCCGCTCTTGACGCGCACCCGAGCCTCGAGGAGTCCGTCGTCGTCGCGGTGCCCGCACGACGGAGTGGGGCAGCGCGATCGTCGCGTGGGTCGCCCCCCGGGCCGGCGCGGAGGTCGGCGAGGTCGACGTGAAGCGCCACGTCGCCGGCCGGCTCCCCGAGCTACATGGTGCCGGTCGCCGTCGAGCTGGTCGACCAGCTCCCCAAGACCTCGACGGGAAAGGTCGATCGGCCGCTCCTGATGGAGCGAGCGAAGGAGCTGCCGACTCACCGGGCGGTGATGGCTCCCGGGACCGAGCCTCGACCAGCGGTCCGCGGGTGCCTCGCATGCGGGGAAGGCCCCATCTTGTGCGCGTGGCGCTCGGTCTCTATCATGCGTTCTCTCGCTGGGAGGGTGGGGGCCGACGGTGGGGGACCGATGGATCCGGGGTGCGTCTGACGCGGTCGCGGTGATCCGGGACTTCCTCGCCAGCAGATCGAGCCACTCGGTCGACGCCGTCGAGCTCGACCGTTCTCGCGATCTGCTCGAGGACGGCGTCATCGACTCGCTCGGCCTGATGGTCCTCATCGACTTCCTCAGCGAGCGGTATGAGCTGGAGTTCGAGCCCGACGAGATCGTGCCCGAGAACTTCAAGACCCTGGGCGCGATCGCCACGCTCGTCGACGACAAGGTCCAGCGCAAGGAGTAGACGGCATGCCCGGTGCGTTACGCCTGGCCTACGTCGGGTCACCCGACCTGCACGCGCTCCTCCACGGCGCCGCGGCCACCGGCGCGGAGCCCACCGAGGCGTTCGCCGACATCGTCTCCCCGTCGACGACGATCGAGCTCTCTCGCCTCGTTCCGGGAGGCTGGGCGAGCACGCTCGAGCTCCTTCACGCCCGCGGCCGTCGCCCGAGGAGGACCGGTTCGACGTGCTGCTGACCTCGGCATCCGCGGAGCTCGAGGACCCGAGCCGGGAGCCTCGAGCCGCGCTCGTCGAGCTCGCCGGGTTCGTCCGGGAGCGGCTGAATGCGCACACGGTCGTCCTCAACGCGTCGACCCTCCAGCCCGCGGCCTCGGACCAGCCCGCGGCCTCGGAGCGATCAGGAGTCCTGGAACCGGACGAACCGGCCAGCTTGCGGATCAGGCGGGTCGACCTCGCGGCCATGGAGGCCTCGCACGAGTCAGGCTTGAGCGTCCTCGACGCGGATCGGCTCGCCGCGGAGATACGGCTCGCGGACAAGGTCCGCGGGCCCTACGAGTACGCGCCCGAGATCAACGGAGCGCTCCGCTCGATGCTCGCCTCGATCCTCGGCGAGCTCGGCTTCGCGCAGCGTGCCCTCATGGAGGCGCACACGCCGTACATCCGACAGGTCGTCGCGATCTCCGTCGAGGAGTGGCTGAAGTCGGAGGGCGACGTCGTGACGGCCGGAGACGTGCTGTGCCGCCTGCGGCTGAGCGGCCTCCGCAGGTTGCAAGCGACCGTCCACCGCCACGTGTGCTCGCGTCGATCAAGGGCCACGTGCCGGTGCTCCGACGGATCGTGAGCCGCGAGCGGGTCCAGCAGCGGAACCTGGATGCGGTGGTTTCGCTCGTCGCCGGCGACGGCGCGGTGCTGCGCAACGTGGTGCGACCCGCCGGCGCTACCGTCCGACCCGGCGAGCTGCTCGCGCGTGCTGAGCGGGGACCGTCAGCAGCCCGATCGACGATCCCGACCTTAGGGCGAGCCCCTTCCGTGCCGTGGTCCGGACCGACGACGCCAAGGGTCGAGGCTCTTCTGTGAGCTCCTCGGGAAGTCCTCCTGCGGGGATCTCCTTCCCGCTCCACGCGGATGCATGAGCGCCTCAGTCAGTAGTCGCTCCAAGAGATCACTGGCGGGCCGGATGAAGCGTCGGCTCGGGCGCCGTTTCCCGGAGGATCGGCTCCCAGGTCCTCGTGGAGAAGGGGGAGGGCTGGGTCTCCTACCGAACGACCCGAACCGTCGTGCTCCGTCGGGGATCAAGCCTAGCCACTCGTAGGGATCTATCTGCGAGGCGCGTGTGACGTGCCGTCGCTCTTCATGCTGCCTCGGATGGTCATCGACGAGCTCGAGGGATCGCTCTGCATACATGTCAGCGGGAACGGCGTGTCAGGGGCACGCTCCGACCTGCTGCTGCAAACTCACGCCGGGGTGCCGGAGGCATTCGGCGACGAAGTCCGGAAACAGGTCCCCTTCGCCAGAGGGTACTTCGACCCCACGCTCTTCGAACCGCGGTTCAGCGTCTCGGGCGTGCCGGGAGGACCGCTCGAGTTCCCCAAGACCGTCGTGGTCTTGAGCGTCCTGCCCGATCTCACCCGTACGCTCTATCGCCACCGCGAGACCGGCTACCTGGTCGACCCGGGTTGGGCCTGGCTGAACGACCTGGCGCCGCGCTCGAGAACCCCTCATTCGTGAAGTGGTTCAGCGAGACCTTCGAGGCGGTCGGCCGGATCTCGGTCGAGGAGTTCGCGCAGAACTATCGCCGCCTCATCCCGCTGATCCAAGCGGAGACCGGGGGCGCACGTGCTGCGTCTTCAACTGCCTCGAGATCGAGCCGTTCGACCCGACGTACGACTACTCCGTGCCGGAACCTGCAGAGCGCTCTCGCGCCGCGGCGGTTCAACATCGCCCTCGCCGAGCTGTCGCGTGAGCTGGGACTTCCACGTCGTCGACGTCGACCGCGTCTGAAGGAGCAGGGCGTCGAGCGGCCAGGTCGACTTCTCCCACTTCCCCGTCGAGCGGATGCGCGCGGTGGCGGAAGAAGCCCGACGGATCCTTCGCGTTCTCGAGGTGGTCTGACCGCCGGCGACGGCCGTCCGCGTCTCGTGATCAGACGACCGCGACCGGTGGCCGCTCCGTCACTCCCATTCGATCGTGCCGGGCGGCTTGGAGGTCACGTCGTACGCGACACGGTTCACGCCGGGGACCTCCCGGACGACGCGCCGGGCGATGCGTGTCGAGCACCTCGTGCGGGAGCCGCGCCCAGTCCGCGGTCATCGCGTCCTCGCTCGTCACGGCCCGCAGGATCACGGGGTGCTCGTAGCGTCCGGCCGTCCCCCATCACGCCGACGCTCCGGACGTCCGCGAGGAGCACGCAGAACGCCTGCCAGGTGCTCCGCTCGAGCCCCGCCCGCCGGATCTCCTCGCGCGACGATGTGATCGGCCGCGCGGACGATCGTCGAGGTTCGGCGCCGTGACCTCGCCGACGATCCGGACGGCGAGGCCCGGCCCCGGGAACGGCTGGCGGTGGACGATCTCCTCCGGCAGCCCGAGCTCCGCGCCGACCGAGCGCACCTCGTCCTTGAACAGGTCCCGCAGCGGCTCGACGAGCTCGAGGTCCATGTCGCTCGGGCAGGCCGCCGACGTTGTGGTGGCTCTTGATCCGCGGCCGCGGTCCTCGAGCCGCTCTCGATCACGTCCGGGTAGAGCGTGCCCTGCACGAGGAAGCGGGCGTCTCGATGCTCGCGCGCCACCTCCTCGAACACGCGGATGAACCCCTCGCCGATCCGCTTGCGCTTGTCCTCGGGGTCGGTGACCCCGGCGAGCGCGGCGAGGAACCGGTCCGCGGCCTTGACGTGGACGAGCGGCACGCCGGAAGTGCCGGCCGAACGCCTCCTCCACCTGCTCGGGCTCGCCCTCGCGCAGCAGGCCCGTGTCGACGAACACGCACGTCAGCTGGTCGCCGATCGCCTTGTGCACCAGGAGCGCCGCGACCGCCGAGTCGACGCCGCCGGAGAGCGCGCACAGGACCTCGGCGTCGCCGACCTGGTCGCGGATCGCCGCGACGCCGCGCTCGATCACGTTCGCCGGCGTCCAGTCGGGCATGCAGACCGCAGCCGTCGTAGAGGAAGCGCTTCATGATCGCGACGCCCTTCGGCGTGTGCGCGACCTCGGGGTGGAACTGCACCGAGAACAGCCCGCGCTCCGGGTCCTCCATGGACGCGACCTCGATCCGATCGGTGCGGCGAGGTCACGCGGAACCCGTCCGGCGCGCGCGTCACGCCGTCCCCGTGGCTCATCCAGACCTGCTCGCGCGGCTCGAGCTCCTTCAGGAGGACGCCGGCCTCGAGGACCTCGAGGCTCGTGCCGCCGTACTCGCGATCGCCGGTCGCCGCGACCTCGCCGCCGAGCGCCTGCGCCATCAGCTGGTGCCCGTAGCAGATCCCGAGCACGGGGACGCCGAGCTCGAACAGGCCGGGTCGACCGACGGCGCGCCCTCCTCGTAGACCGAGGCCGGTCCCCCCGACAGCACGATGCCCGCCGGCCTCCGCGCCGCGAGCTCGGCGGCCGTGAGGTCGAACGGGACGATCTCCGAGAAGACGTGGCACTCGCGGATCCGCCGCGCGATCAGCTGCGCGTACTGCGCGCCGAGGTCGACGACCAGGACCGGTCGCCGGGTTTCCAGACTCGTCATCGCGACATCCGTGCGACGCTACCATCTGACGGCCGACCGCTGAGGAACCATCCGCTGCCGCGCGCCAGCGCCCGGGGCGGACAGCGCTTGTCGATCATCGCTCCGGTCTCATCCCCCACTCGGCTGCACGACAGCACTCACCGGATGCGGTGCGGAGCGACGCGGTCGCCGCGATTGGCTCCCGGCGGTTACCTGCCCTCCGCGACGTGGCCGGTCTCCGTGAGGCGCAGGTCGGTCATGCCCGAGTGCTTCCGCTCGCCTTCGACCATGACCGTGGCGTCCTCGATGTACCCGAGCTCCTGCAGCCGCTCGAGCACGTGCCGA
>CAVOUQ010000018.1:0-861008 GCA_963699635.1 uncultured Actinomycetes bacterium
GATCGAGCTCCGCCTTCGCCTTCGCGAGGAGGTCGTCGACCGCCGGGTCGCAGTAGCCGGTGAAGTTGTAGTCGTCGGATTGTCCTTCGTCGTGACGTGGTCACAGCCGAAGATGCTGCGAGTCCTCGGGGTCGAGCAGGTTGCCCCAGCCACCGAGATAGATGTCGAAGTTGTTCGGGTAGTCAAGCAGCGGCAGGAGCACCGCCGGAAGTCGGCCTCGTTGACGTTGAGCTTGATGCCGCACTCCTTGACCTGGTCGCGGGCGAGCTCGGCGAACTTGACGCGCTGCGGACGGCCCTGGCGGACGTACAGCGTCGCCTCGAGCGTGCTTGCCGTCCTTGGCGTAGACACCGTCGCGTTGAGCTTGTAGCCCGTTCGACTCGAGGAGGGCCTTCGCGCCGGCGACGTCGTGCTTGTAGTCCGGGACGTCCGGGTTGTAGTAGAACGATCCGGGCGGGACCTCGGCCTTGACGCCGATGCCGTTGCCCTCGGTCGCGACCTGGACGGTCGTGGCCTGGTCGATGCACATGCCCAGCGCCTGGCGGGCGACGACGTCGGAGAAGACGTGGCCCTTGCGGACGTTGAACGCCATGAAGTAGTAGCCAAGGTCCGAGTACTCGGACAGCTTGACGTTCGTATCGGCCTTGAGCTTGGCCAGCGAGTCTGCCGAGGTGATCTCGGTGATCCAGTCGACGTTGCCCGACGAGAGCGCGTCGGCCTCGGCCGTCGCGTCCTTGATGATCGGGATCAGCACCTTGGCCGGACCCGGGGTGAACAGGTAGTAGCCATCGTTGCGGAGCAGTTCGACGCTCTGACCCGGCGTGTACGTCCCGACCTTGTACGCGCCGGAGCCGACCGGGGCCAGGTTGATGTCGAGCAGCCGGTAGGCGGCCGCGATCTTATCGGTCTCGCCGGCCTGGATCGTGGTGTTGAGGTCGGTGAGCAGCTTGGAGCGCCGCGTCAGCGTAGGCGTTCGGGTCGGGCGACGTGACGCCGTTCCGTCGGTCGCCGTGTAACGGCTCTTGTCCAGCAGCGGGATGCCCGCCGCGGTCAGCTGCGCCTCGATGTCGGCGATGTAGTTCGCCGCAGGCACGTCGCCGGACCGGGTGGCGCCGACACCCGGCGTCGCCCTGGGCCGCCTGGACCTTGTCGACGAGTGCCTTGACGGCGGCCGCGTCGACCCCGACCGGACCGGCGACGAACTTCTGGTAGGACGCCTCGGTCGCCGCCCTTCGGCACGATCTGCGTCGCCGCCAGACCGAGGATGTAGAACGGCGCGTACGGGGCCTTGAGCTGGTCACCTGGACGGTGCCCGGTTCGGGCTGGCTGACGGACGCGACGTTGTCGTGCCACGTCGAGCACGGTCGCCGGGTTGAACGAGCACTTGTCCGACATCGGCGATCTGATACGGTGAAGAGGAGGTCGTCCGCCGTGACCGGCGACCCGTCGCTGAACTTCGCGTCGTCACGGATCTTGAACGTCATCGTCAGCCCGTCGGGGCTGACGGTCGGCATCTCGGTCGCGAGATCCGGGATGACCTCGCCCTTGTTGTTCACGCGGTACGCCGCGGTGTACAGCAGGCCGACGATCCACGACGTGGGCAGGTCCTCTGACGACGGCGAGAAGTAGGTCGGCTCGCCGTTGAGCGAGAACCGGAAGTCGGCGGAGCCCTGCCGGCGCGGCCGATGACGGACGCGGCGGCGGATGGAGCCGCTGACGCCCCCGGCGCCGCGGAGGCGGGTGCGGAACTCGTGCTCGCCGAGCCGCACGCCGTCGCGAGCATCACGGCAGCCGCCGCGAGGCCCAAGAGTCGTTTGCGCATGAACTGTCCTCCGAACGGGTGGATACCCGATGTCTCCCGCTACGCGACCCGTGACCGTGCCAACTGACACGTCGCGAAGGTCCCGCTCTCGTCCAGGTCGAGCCTCCCAACTCGAGAAGGATCCGGGGCGAGCCGAGGCGGCAGCACGGCTCGGGTCGGTGCGCTGCCGGTACTATCCACAGCGCCCGAGGGGCTGTCAACCACGACCTAACGAACGTTCGCTCGGCGATGCGGTCGCGGGCCGTCGGTCAGTCCGGGCAGGGGGTCTGGGCGCCGGTCATCGCGCGCCAGCGCAGGTTCGGCTGGCGAGCCGCCGTCGCCTCGTCGAGGCGCCGGACCGGCGCGGTGTGCGGGCGCCGAGGTCACGGTCTCGGGTCGCGTCTCGGCCTCGGCGGCGATCGCGATCAGCGCGTCCGCGAACGCGTCGAGCGTCTCGACCGACTCGGTCTCGGTCGGCTCGATGAGCATCCCCTCGTCGACGATCAGCGGGAAGTAGATCGTCGGCGGGTGGAAGCCGTGGTCGATGAGGCGCTTGGCGATGTCGAGCGTGCGGACGCCGGTGCGCTTCTTGATCGTCGCGGCCGAGGCGACGAACTCGTGCTTGCACGGCCGGTCGTACGGGATGTCGTAGGTGCCCGGCCAGGCGGTGCTTGAGGTAGTTCGCGGCGAGGACGGCGTCGTCGCTGACCTCGCGCAGGCCCGTGCCGCCGTGGGCCCGGATGTACGCGTACGCGCGCACGAGGACGCCGGTGTTGCCGACGAAGCTGCGCAGCCGGCCGATCGAGGTCGGCCGCTCGCCGGTGCGCTCGAGGCGGAACGTGCCGTCGTCGGCCCGCAGCACCCGCGGCGCGGGCAGGAACGGCAGCGAGCCGCTCCCCCACCCCGACCGGGCCGGCCCCGGGGCCGCCGCCGCCGTGCGGCGTGCAGAACGTCTTGTGGACGTTGAAGTGCATGACGTCGAAGCCGGCCTCGCCCGGCTTGAACCGGCCCAGGATCGCGTTGAGGTTCGCGCCGTCCATGTAGGCGAGGGCGCCGGCCTCGTGGACGGCGTCGAGCAGCTCGCCGATGCGGGCCTCGAACAGGCCGAGCGTCGAGGGGTTCGTGATCATGACCGCGGCGGTCCGCGGGCCGAGCGCGGCCCGGAAGGCCGTCGACGTCGACGCCGCCGTCGGCGGCCGACGGGATCGTGATGGTCCGGAAGCCGGCCATCGACGCGGTCGCCGGGTTCGTGCCGTGGCTGGAGTCCGGGCACGAGGACCTCGTCGCGGTCGGTGTCGCCGCGGGCGCGGTGGTAGGCCCGGATCATCAGGATGCCGGTCAGCTCGCCCTGGGCGCCGGCGGCCGGCTGGAGCGTCACCGCGCGCATGCCGGAGATCTCGGCGAGCGCCGCCTCGAGCTCCCAGAGCAGCTGGAGCGTGCCCTGGGCGACCTCGTCGGGGGCCAGCGGGTGGAGCGTCGCGAAGCCGGGCAGCCGGGCGGCCCACTCGTTGAGCTTGGGGTTGAACTTCATCGTGCACGAGCCGAGCGGGTAGAAGCCCGTGTCGACCGCGTAGTTGAGCTGCGAGAGGTTGACGTAGTGGCGGACGACCTCGGGCTCGTTGAGCTCGGGCAGGGCCGGCGGGGTCGCCCGCCGGGCGTCGGCCGGGATGCGGTCGAGGGCGTCCTTGGGCGGATGCGGGATCTTGCCGCCGCCGCGCCCGGGGCGGCCACGCTCGAACAGCGTCGGCTGGAGCTTCGGCCCGGTGACGCTCATCGACCGGCCCCCGCGGCGCGGCCATCGACGCCGTCCGTCGCCGGCCCGGCCTCCACGCCGACCGGCGGGCCGGCCGCGCAGCACGTCGTCGAGGGCGTCCGCGAAGCGGGCGATCTCGGCCGACGTCGTGACCTCGGTCGCGCAGACGAGCAGCCCGTCGGCCAGGCGTCGGGTCGTCGGGGACCGCGTCGGCGAGGACGAGGCCGGCGAGGATGCCGCGGTCGAGCAGCCGGCGATGGACGAGCCGGGGCGTCCGGGACGCGGATCGCGAACTCGTTGAGGTACGGGCCCGGGTGCAGCCGCGGCGCCCCGACGGCGGCGAGGGCCGCCTCCAGCTCCGCGGCCTCGCGCGGCGCCGCCGGCCGCCACGTCGCGCAGGCCGTGCGGCCCGATCGTCGCGAGGTAGACCGACGCGGCGAGGGCGAGCAGGGCCTGGTTCGTGCAGATGTTGCTGGCCGCCTTGTCGCGGCGGATGTCCTGCTCGCGCGCGCGCATCGTCATGACGAAGGCGCGCTGGCCGTCGAGGTCCGTGGTCATGCCGACGAGGCGGCCGGGGATCTGGCGGACGAGCGCGTCGGTCGAGGCGAGGATGCCGAGGTACGGGCCGCCGTACTGCGGCGCGATGCCGAGCGGCTGGCCCTCGCCGGCGGCGATGTCGGCGCCGTACGCGCCGGGCGGCGCGAGGACGGCGAGGCAGACCGGCTCGATGACCGCCACGAACAGGGCGCCGGCGGCGTGCGCCAGCGTCGCCGATCGCCGGCATCGGCTCGAGCAGGCCGAGGAAGTCGGGCTGGGCGGCGATGACGCCCGGCGACCGGCCGATCGCGGCTCGGCCAGCATCCGCTCGAGCGCCGCGAGGTCCGTCGTCCCGGCCGCCGGCGCCGTCGGTCGACGAGCGGGATCTCGTCGAGCTCGAGGCCGCCCCCGAAGTACGTCCGCAGCGTCTCGCGGTAGTGCGGATGGACGCCGCGGCTGACGAGGACCCGCTCGCGCCGCGTCGCGCGGCAGGTCATGAGCGCGGCCTCGGCCGTCGCGGCGGCGCCGTCGTAGTGCGACGCGGAGACGACGTCGAGGTCGATCAGCTCGGCGATCAGCGACTCGTACTCGTAGATGCTCTGGAGCGTGCCCTGGCTGACCTCGGGCTGGTACGGCGTGTAGGCCGTGTACCACTCGCCGCGGAGCAGGATCTGGTCGACGGCCGGCGGGCTCCAGTGGCGGTAGACGCCGGCGCCGAGGAACGAGGCGAGGTCGGTCCGGTTGCGCGCGGCCAGGGCCGTGCAGCCGGGCCGCGAGCTCGAGCTCGGGCTCCGGCGGCGGGAGGTCGAGCCGCGAGGCGCGCAGGCGCCTCGGGGATGTCGTCGAAGAGCTCGTCGACCGAGGTCAGCGCCGAGGGCCGCGAGCATCCGCTCGCGGTCGTCGGCGGTATGCGGTCCGTAGGGCATCGGCGGTCAGCCCGCCGCGATGAGCGCGTCGTAGGCGTCGCGCGTCGAGCAGCTCGTCGAGCTGGCGCCGCGTCGGCGAGCCGGACGCGGACCATCCAGCCCTCGCCGTACGGGTCGCTGTTGACGAGCTCGGGCGTGCCGGCCAGGGCGTCGTTGATCGCCGACGACCTCGCCGCCGACCGGGGCGAACAGGTCGCTCACGGCCTTGACCGACTCGACGACGCCGAAGGTCGCGAACTGCTCGAGCGCCGTGCCCGACGTCGGGCAGCTCGACGAAGACGATGTCGCCGAGCTGGTCGGCGGCGTAGGCGGTGATGCCGACGACGGCCTCGTCGCCGTCGACGCGGACCCACTCGTGGTCCTTGGTGTAGCGCAGGTCGCTCGGGCACGCTCACCTCAGGCTCGGCCTCCGGTCGAACGGGCACGTCGGGCACGGAGCTCCGCGCTCGGCCGACTCGGGCGGTCGCGGATCTCGACGTCCACGATCGTACCCGGCTCGGCATCGCCCGGTGCGACGTACGCCATCGCGATCGGCACGCCGAGCGTCGGCGACTGCGTGCCGCTCGTGACGACGCCCGGTCCGCCGCTCGCCGACGAGGACCGGGTAGCCGTGCCGGGCGATCCCGCGGCCCTCGACGATGAGCCCGACGAGGCGGCGGCGCGGGCCCGTCGGCGCGCGACCTTCGCGAGCGCCGCCCGGCCGACGAAGTCGCCGGGCTTGTCGAGCTTCACGACCCGGCCCAGGCCGGCCTCGTAGGGGGTCGTCGTCGCGGTCGAGCTCGTTGCCGTACAGCGGCATGCCGGCCTCGAGCCGGAGCGTGTCGCGGGCGCCGAGGCCGACCGGCACGCCGCCGGCGGCGCTGGACCGCGGCCAGCAGCGCGTCCCAGAGCTCGCCGGTCCGGCCGGTCTCGACGAAGACCTCGAAGCCGTCCTCGCCGGTGTAGCCGGTCCGCGCGACCAGCGCCGGGATCCCGGCGACCTCGCCCTCGGCGATCGCGTAGTAGCGCAGGGCGCCGAGGTCGACGGTCGGTCAGCGGCGCGAGGACCTCGACGCGCGCGCGGCCCCTGGATCGCGACGAGCCCGGTCGCGAGCGAGCGGTCGTCGAGGACCGCGCGCGAACCCGGCGAGCCGCTCCGCCAGCGCGTCCGAGACGACCTCGGCGTTGCCGGCGTTGGCGACGACGAGGAACGAGCTCCTCGGCGAGCCGGTAGACGATGAGGTCGTCGATGACGCCGCCGTCCGGCGCGCAGATCATCGAGTAGTGGGCCCGGCCCGACGGCGAGCGCCGGCGGGTCCGTGACGAGCGCCGCGGCCAGGCCGGCGCCGGCCTCCGGGCCCTCGACGAACAGCTCGCCCATGTGCGACAGGTCGAACAGGCCGACCCGCTCGCGGACGGCGCGGTGCTCCTCGAGGATCGCGGCGTACTGGACCGGCATCAGCCAGCCGCCGAACTCGATGATCCGCGCGCCGAGGGCGTCGTGGCGGTCGGCGAGCGGCGTGCTGCGCGGGCGCGTCGGGCGTCTCGCGCTCGCGTCACGAGCCGGCCCCGACCGAGCCGGTCCGACAGCAGGTCGGCGGCTCGGGCGACGAGGGCCCGCTCGGTCTCGAAGGTCAGGGTCGACGGGCGCCTCGGCGAACGGGATCCAGCGGACCTCGTCGAACTCGTGGTCGTGGCCGGCGAGGTCGCCGCCGGTGGGCTCCATCAGGAAGTAGTGGACGGTCTTGTGGATGCGCGTGCCCGGACTGGACGAAGGAGTACTCGATCGAGTCGAGCGGGCCGGTGATCCGGACCTCGAGCCCGGTCTCCTCGGCGACCTCGCGCAGGGCCGTCTCCTCGGTGGTCTCGCCGCTGCTCGGGCGTGCCCTTGGGGAGGGTCCAGGTGCGGCCGTCGCGCTCGCGCCGGCGCCTGCCGACGACCAGCCATGGTCGGCCGTCTTCGATGGCGGACGACGATCCCGCCGGCCGAGGTGGCGGTCGCGGTCCTCAGGCGCGCCACGGCGCCGTGGCGGCGCTGGATCGACGGACGATCGCCCGGCCTGCCCGGACCGCGCCCAGTGCATCGCGACGCGCGGCCGCGGGCGGCCCTCGGACGGGCGCGCGTCTCGGTCGCGGGCTGGATCGAGCGCCAGCGCCCGCGCAGGCTGACGAGCGGCGGCGAGCGTCGGGCCGGCGCAGCACCGTGGCGCGCTCGCGGCTGCGACGCGGAAGGCCGCTCGGGTTGAGGCCCGAGACGCCGCTCGCGGGCCCGGGCCGACGGGCGCACGAAATGGGCCGCCGGCCGGGCCGCGTACTTGGCGGCGATGCTGTGCTCCATGGGCCGTTATGGTACCGGTTCAGTCCGCCCTTGCAAGGGCGGCGCACGGTCTGCGGCCGCGCTCCGGTGACAGCGTGCCCCGGCGATCGGCGAGGTCGACCTCGCGCTCGGCCGACGGCGCGGTACAGGTCGAGGACATCGGGGGCGTGGGCGCGCAGCGCGGCGAGGTGCGCGTCGAGCGTCCCGACGTCGCCGCGGGCGATCGGACCGGTCAGCGCGGCGCGGACGCCGAGCGCCCGCGCGTTGCCCGAGCGTCTGCTCGATGAGCGGCCCGTAGATGGCGAGCGAGCCCGCCTCGTCGAGGCCCGGCGACGCGCGCCCAGCTCGACGATCGCGTCGAGCAGGGCGACGAAGCCGCCGGCCGCCAGGACGGCCGCCGCGTGGTAGGCGGCCTTCGAGCCCGGCGCCAGCCGGACCGGCCGGGCGCCGATGGCCTCGGCCATGTCGGCGAGGAGCGCGGCGAGCTGGTCGTCGCCCTCGATCGCGATCGTCGCGCCGTGGAGCGCCGCGACCGCCCGCTCCGTGTCGGCGAACGCGACCAGCGGATGGAACGCGCCGATCTGCGTCCCGGCCGCCATCGCCGGGGCGAGCACCTCGGCGTCGAGCGCGCCGCTCGTGTGGACCATGGCCTGGCCGCCGTACATGCCGCAGGCTCGCCGGCGAGCGGCGCGATCGCGTCGTCGGGGACGGCCAGGATGATGAGCTCGACCTCGTCGACGAGGGCCTGCGGCCTCGGCGAAGGCGCGGACGCCGTCGACGAGCGAGCGGAACCGCTCGCGCCGGCCCGGGTCGCGGCTCGCGACCGCCTGGACCGGCCAGCCGGCGCGCGACAGGGCGACGCCGAGCGCCGTCCCGACCGCCCCGGCGCCGACGATGCCGATGACCGGCGGCTCGCCCGGCTCGGAGTGCGCGTGCGGGTGCTCGTGGTCGCTCGCGTGGACCTCGTCGCCGTGGCGGTGGAAGCCGGGCGGCGCCGGGTCGAGGTCGATGCCCGGCCGCCTCGATGGCGGCCTCGGTCGTCGGCGCGCGCTCGGCGCGTTCGGGGTCGTCGCCCGGGCAGGTCGCGCCAGGCCCTCATCGGCGGGCGCCCGCGTGGGCGGGAACGGTCGCGGTACGCTTCCACGCGACGAGTGTAGCGAGCCAGCGAGGACCGACGCGTTGCCAGCGAACGACCCCTTCGGCGCCCGGGCGCCGCTCGGCGCCGGGCCTCCCCGACCACTACCGGCTCGCCGTCCTGGCGCGACCGGATCGACCTCGACGACGGCCCCGGTCACGGTCAAGATCCTGCTCGAGAACGCTGCTCCGCCACGCCGGCGGCGGCATCGTCCGGGCCGAGGACGTCGAGACGCTGGCCGCCTGGCGGCCCGGGCGTCGCGGCCGAGGCCGAGATCCCGTTCATGCCGTCGCGGGTCGTGCTCCAGGACTTGACCGGCGTCCCGGCCGTCGTCGACCTCGCCGTCATGCGCGACGCGATGGCCGACCTCGGCGGCGACCCGGCCCGGGTCAACCCGCTCGTGCCCGCGGACCTCGTCATCGACCACTCGGTGCAGGTCGACCAGTTCGGGACGCCCGGGGCGTTCGCCTTCAACGTCGAGCGCGAGTACGAGCGCAACGTCGAGCGCTACCAGCTGCTGCGCTGGGCGCAGACGGCGTTCCGCGACCTGCGCGTCGTGCCGCCGGGGACCGGCATCGTCCACCAGGTCAACCTGGAGTTCCTGGCCACGGTCGTGGCCGACCGCGCCGACGAGCGGGGCCGGTCGCCTTCCCCGACACGCTCGTCGGGCACCGACTCGCACACGACGATGATCAACGCGCTCGGCGTGCTCGGCTACGGCGTCGGCGGCATCGAGGCCGAGGCCGTGCTGCTCGGCCAGCCGCTCTACCAGCCGATGCCCCAGGTCGTCGGCGTCCGGCTGACCGGCGAGCTGCCGCGGGGCTCGACCGCCACCGACCTCGTGCTGGTCGTGACCGAGCTGCTGCGCGGCCACGGCGTGGTCGGCGCCTTCGTCGAGTTCGCCGGCGACGGCCTCGCCGGCCTGTCGCTCGCCGACCGGGCGACGATCAGCAACATGAGCCCCGAGTTCGGGGCGACCGCGACGCTCTTCCCGATCGACGACGAGACGCTCGCCTACCTGCGCCTGACCGGCCGCTCGCCCGGAGCGCGTGGCGCTCGTCGAGCGCTACGCGAAGGAGCAGGGCCTGTGGCGCGAGCCGGGCGACGGCCCGACGTTCGACGAGCTGCTGACGCTCGACCTGGCGACCGTCGTGCCGTCGGTGGCCGGGCCGCGCCGGCCGCAGGACCGCGTGCCGCTGACCTGCTCGCGAGAACTTCCGCGCGAACTTCCCGACGGCCTGAGGCGGCGATGCCGCCGACGCGCAGGCGCCGAGCCGGGGCAGACCAGTCGACGAGGCCTCGGCCGAGTCCTTCCCGGCCTCGGACGCGCCGGCGTTCGCCTCGGCGATCCGACCGGCCGCGCCGCACCGCCCGCCGAGCCGGTCGTGGCCGATGCGCCGCCGTCGACCGTCGCTCGTACCGGGGCGTACCGGTCGAGGTCGGCGGCGAGCGGGTCGCGCTCGGACGGGCTCCGTGGCGATCGCGGCGATCACCTCCTGCACGAACACGTCCAACCCGACGGTGATGGTCGGGGCCGGCCTGCTGGCCCGGAACGCCGTCGCCCGCGGCCTGCGCGTCGCCCCGACGGTCAAGACGTCGCTCGCCCCCGGCTCGAAGGCGGTCACCGGCTACCTCGACGGCGGCCGGGCTGATGGCGCCGCTCGAGGCGCTCGGGTTCGCGCTGGCCGGCTACGGCTGCACGACCTGCATCGGCAACTCCGGCCCGCTCGACGAGGCGGTCGCCGGCGGCCATCGAGGCGAACGACCTCGTCGTCGCGGCGGTCCTGTCGGGCAACCGCAACTTCGAGGGCCGCATCCACCCGCTCGCCCGCGCGAGCTACCTCGCCTCGCCGCCGCTGGTCGTGGCGTTCGCGCTCGCCGGCCGGGTCGACATCGACCTGACGCCGCGAGCCGCTCGGCATCGGCTCGGACGGCGCCCCGGTCTTCCTCGCCGACATCTGGCCGTCGCCCGACGAGATCCGCTCGGTCATCGGTCGGTCGATCGACCCGGAGCTGTTCCGGCGGACCTACGCGGTCGTGTTCGAGGGCGACGAGCGCTGGCGGGCGCTGCCGATCCCCGACGGCGACCGCTACGCCTGGGATCCGGCGTCGACGTACATCGCGAGGCCGCCGTTCTTCGATGGGCTCGCGGCCGGCGCGACCGGCCCCCGGCGACATCGACGGGGCCCGCGTGCTGGCCGTCCTCGGCGACTCGGTCACGACCGACCACATCTCGCCGGCCGGCTCGATCGCGCCGTGGTCGCCCGCCGGCCAGTGGCTCCAGGAGCACGGCGTCGGGCCGCTCGAGTTCAACTCGTACGGCGCCCGGCGCGGCCACCACGAGGTCATGATGCGCGGCACGTTCGGGAACATCCGGCTGCGCAACCGGCTGGTCGAGCCGAAGGAGGGCCCGTACACGGTCCACCTGCCGTCGGGCGAGGAGACGTTCATCTACGACGCGGCGATGCGCTACGCGAGCCGAGGGCGTGCCGCTCGTCGTGATCGCCGGCCGCGAGTACGGGTCCGGCTCGTCGCGCGACTGGGCGGCCAAGGGCCCGCGCTGCTGGGCGTCCGGGCCGTGCATCGCCGAGAGCTACGAGCGGATCCACCGCTCCAACCTCGTCGGGATGGGCATCCTGCCGCTCCAGTTCCAGCCGGGCGACAGCGCGGCCTCGCTCGGCCTGACCGGGCGCGAGACGTATCACGATCCCGGGCCTCGCCGGCGGGCCTCGCCGCGGCAGACGCGTGACGGTGGTCGCGACCGCGGACGCGGCGGCCGGCGGCGATGGGCGCGAGCGCCGCTTCGAGGCGATCGCCCGCCTCGACGGCCCGATCGACGTCGACTACCTCGAGGGCGGCGGCATCCTGCCGGCCGTCCTGCGGCGCCTGGCCGCCGAGCCGGCCTGACCGGCGGACAAGGGGAAGCCCCCGGGGGAGGACCGGGGGCTTCGACGCGGGGAGGAGTACCGCGTTCGAGGTTGACGCGGAAGGCACGGCGAACGTGACGCGGGTCCTGCGATGAAGAACTGGGCGGGCAACCAGACGTATCACGCCGCCCGGCTCCTGAGCCCGCGCTCGGTCACCGGGGCTGCGCGCGATCGTCCGTCGGTCGCGACCGGGTCCGGGCGATCGGGTCGCGGCACTCCTTCAACGAGGTGGCCGACACGACCGGCGACCACGTCTCGCTCGCCGGGCTGCCGCGGACCGTCCGCATCGATCCGGCGAGGCGGACCGTCACGGTGGCCGCGGGCCTGCGCTACGGGGACATCGCCGGTCGTCTCGAGCGCGCCGGGTTCGCCCTCGCGAACCTGGCGTCACTCCCTCACATCTCGATCGCCGGGGCCGTCGCGACCGGGACCCACGGATCGGGCGGCGCGCTCGGCAGCCTGGCGACGTCGGTGTCGCGGCTGGAAGTCGTCCGCGCGGACGGCGAGCTCGAGACGTCGTCGACGCGACCGGCGCCGATGCGCTCGCGGCGAGCGTCGTCTCGCTCGGGCTGCTCGGGGTCGTGCGACGCTCACCCTCGAGATCGAGCCCACGTTCCGCGTCCGCCAGCAGGTCTTCGACGACGTGCCCTTCGACGCGGTCGTCACGGATCTCGACGAGGTCGCGGGCGCGGCCTACAGCGTCAGCCTGTTGACGGACTGGCGGACCCGAACGTTCCAGGTCTGGCTCAAGCACCGCGGGCGGGCCCGGCGGTCCGCCGCTGCCGCGGTCGCTGCTCGGGGCCCGGGCCGGCTCGGGTCGATCGGCACCCGATCCCCGGCGTCGACCCCGCCGCCTGCACGGTCCAGCGCGGCGTCCCCGGTCCGTGGCACCTCCGGCTCCCCCATTTCCGGATGGGCTTCACGCCGAGCGCGGGCGAGGAGCTCCAGAGCGAGTACTTCGTCGGACGCGCCGATGGGTCGGCGGCGCTCCGGGCGCTGGAGCCGCTCCGCTCGCGGATCGCGCCGCACCTGCAGGTCGAGCGAGGTCCGCTTCGTCGCGGCCGACCGGCTGTGGCTGAGCCCGGCCTACGGACGGCGCGTCCGCGACGATCCACTTCACCTGGAAGCCGGACTGGCCGGCCGTCCGCGGCGTGCTCCCCGAGATCGAGGCGGCCCTGGCCCCGTTCGAACCGCGACCGCACTGGGGCAAGCTCTTCACGATGGCCCCGGCCGTCGTCCGCTCGCGCTACGAGCGGATGGACGCCTTCGCCGCCCTGGCCCGCACCCACGACCCGACCGGCAAGTTCCGTAACGCCTTCACCGACCGGTACCTTCCGGGTCCCCGTGACCGAGCAGGCGGTGGCGTGGCGCGCGGAGCGACTCGCGAGCGGTCGCGCGAAGCGACCGCGGAGCGCGGAGCGCGGCGGGAGCCCCGCCAATCAGGGAATGGTGGGCGATACTGGATTTCGAACCAGTGACCTCGCGGATGTGAACCGCGCGCTCTAACCGACTGAGCCAATCGCCCCCGAGGACCGGGGCACCGCGCCGGGCGCCCGACAGGACCGGCCGATCATACCCGCAGGCCGGGCCAACGGGCAACGATCGCCGAGGGATCGACGCCGTCGACCACGATGAGCTTCTGTCGCGCCGTCGCGCCGGCGACGATCCGCACCGAGGTCCGCGGCACGTCCAACTCGTCGGCCAGCAGGCGCACGATCGAGTGGTTGGCTGCCCCACCGACGGCCGGCGCGGTCACCCGGGCCTTGAGCACGCCGTCGAGGACGCCGTCGACCCGGTCGGCCACGGCGCGTGGGGTGAGTCGGACGGCGAATCGGACCTCGGCCTCGCTCACGGCTCCCGCTGCAGGTCGAACGGCCCGCGACGGCGGACCCGGGCGTCTGGGGGTGTCGCGAGTCTACCAGTCGTGACCGAGGCTGCCGAGCCGTGCGCGCCGTCCGCCGGGCCGTCCGGCGGGGCGGGGCCGGCGTGCATGCAGCCTTAAGCAGCGCTGTTTCACCCGTCTCATCAACGGCGTTGACATCCGCTCTTTCATTGAGCAGGAATTTCACTGCGTCCATGCGGCCGAAAGCCGCGGCGCACATTAAAGGCGTAATTCCTTTGGGGCTTTTCGCATTAACATTCACTCCATCTATCCAGGAGTAATTGCATGACTTCCGTCTGACCGTTACAAGCCGCGCTTATGAATGCATCGTCATTTGCCGCATTCACGATGGCTGCCGGCATCGTGATCAAAAGTAGCCCCAATATGAGTCCGATCCCGTATAGTTTTGAATTTCGCATCTCCCACCTCCGTTGAGGCATCCAAAGTAGATCCATTAACTTTACTAAGAGAGTGGCAATTGCGGAATAGCATAGGCAAGCCCCTGATTTGTTTCTTTTGCTATGTGAGGAGTTCGAGAGGTCAGTAAATGCAGGCATCAAGGATGGACAGGACTTCTTCGAGCACGCTCTGGGAAGCCTTACCGATGAGCTTGACCTTTCGTGCACGAAAATCGATGGATTTGACCTGCTCGACCATGACGAATCCGGTCAGGTCAGGGTCATTCACAATGGGCACATGGAACGGAAAATGTCTATCGGTATTGGTGATCGGGCAAACAATGGCAAGGCCGGTGCTTTTGTTGAACAAAGTGTTGCTGACAACAAGGGCCGGTCGGCGACCTTTCTGTTCATGCCCTGACTGCGGGTCAAAGCTGACCGCGACAAAGTCACCTTTCTTCGGAATGTATGCGCTCATTTACGGTTACTGTTCGCCAGGAAGAAAGAATTCACCGCAGAGTGACGAACGCAGAAACCGTCTCGTCATTCGGAGAAGGGCCAAGCATGTAGGGGCAGGGCTTGCCCTGCCCTATCAACAAGGGCGCAGCAAGCAGCGCCTCCTACAGTATGCGCCTCTGCGGTGACTGCATTATCTACCAGGTTTCTCTGCCAACAGGTTCACCCCAATCGACTTCCTCGAGCCTCGATAGTCCTTTGGGATGCGTGAAACCAAGTCTTGCAGGCTCCGTTTACCGCGAACCCTTTTCACGGGGGCAATGACGATAACGCCGTCTTGTGTCGTCACATCGACATCATCCCCAACCGAGATATGGGCATCCTCAAGCAACTGCTTGGGAAGGCGGAGACCCTGGCTATTCCCCCATTTTTGCACTTTTGTAACCATGTAAATCCTCCTACGGCTATACCATGTATAGCCTCAGACAGGGGATTTTGTCAAATCATAGAATCTTAATCGCGATGGCTCCGGCAGTGACCATTAACGCGGACAGCAGACGCAGCCGGCTGATATGTTCTCCGAGAAAGTAGACCGCGATGAGCATCGCAAACACCACCGAAGTTTCACGCAGAGCGGCCACGAGAGCGATCGGGGCACGGGTCATGGCCCAAATCGCAATCCCGTACGATCCTACAATGCATATGCCACCCACTATACCTGTGATCAAATTCGATCTTGAAAAGGTCGCGCACCATGCCTCGCCGGAGCACGAACGCTGCAAGAACCACGATAACAGCCGTCAAAAAGAACAGCCAACCCGTGTAGCTCAAGGAATTGCCCGACAACCGAGCCCCTTGTCCGTCTACGATGGTATACATTACGACCACACCGGCATTGGAAAGAGCGAACAATAAAGAAGAAATCTGCAATGATCCTGAACGCCAGGAGTCGAGAGAGAGGACAAGAACACCGAAGGAAATCAGCAAGGACCCCTATCCATCCCAGCAGTGGCGGAGATTCATTTAACAAGAAGGCCGCAGCGACCGCGGAGAATGCCGGCGCGGTCCCTCGCATGATCGGGTACGCGAAACTAAGCTCACCATGGCGATAGGCTAATGCTACAAACGTGAAATATCCTAAGTGAATAAGAACGGATGCTATCAAATACGGCCAGCTCGCGACGTCGGGAAGCGCCACAAACGGCAACCAGCATCCGGCCAGAATACCCGCTCCTCCCATAACGATAGCGGTATCCCAGAACGTGTCCGACGCGGAACGGACAAAAGCGTTCCAGGTGGCGTGGAGCAGCGCGCCAAGCAAAATGGCCAACATTACATATTCGGACAAAATTTCTACCTGCCGAAGAACCTCTTCAGACCGCTCGATTCTTCCTTAATGATGGCTCCGACGATGATACCGCCCAAGGCCATTTCAACGATGCTGCCGATGAGCCAGACAATCGCCATATAGAGCGGAATCGGCATCACGGAGTATGTCCCGAAACCCATGGAAACACCGGTGACCAGCTCCAAATAGTAGACCGTATTCCAGGCCCCGGATAATATTCTTGGGAGAAATAAGTCGCACATAAAGTATCACAAAGACAATGGCGGCAATCAGCGCAGTAGCGTGCAGGACCGTCATTTTCATCTGATTCATCGGCCGCCAGAGCTGCGCAGTCGCCTGGTACGGAGCCGCAAGTATGACTCCGTGAATGATGAAATCCAACACGGACCACGCCGCAAACACAGCTAGAATAGCAAGTATGATTCGTACCATTTCCTCCCCTCCATTTTTCTCTCATCCGGACATTGTGTGTAAGCAATAAATTGACTTTGCTCGGCAAAGACCGAGGCCGCTGGTTAGCAACGTCATTCCGCCATCACCTTATGCAGAATTTCACCCAGATCTTTCACTGTATATGGCTTCGGCACTATTCCTTTGAAACCATATTTCTTGTAGTCCGCCATAATTGGATCTGTCGAGTAGCCGCTTGACACAATAGCTCGTACATTGGGATCGATCTTGCGCAATATCTTCATGGCTTCATAGCCGCCCATACCGCCCGGCACGGTCAAGTCCATTATGACTGCATCAAATGGAGCTGACGATTCTTGCGCCTCCTTGTACGAAACGATGGCTTCTTCGCCGTCGCGGACCAAAACCACTTCGTAACCCAGAAGCGACAATATTTCGTAAGCCAAATCTCTTATCAGATCTTCGTCATCCATAAACAGGATTTTTCCTTTTCCGAGTGAAGGGCTTTTCTTCAAAGGTTTCCCGCGGCTTTTTCGGCTTGCTCCGAAGCGGGAAGATAAATATGGAAAGACCGATCCGGAGCCCAATTCGGATTCAACTGTTATCAATCCTCCGTGATTCTTGACGATCGAGTACGACGTGGCCAATCCCAGACCGCTGCCTTTGTGTTTTGTGGTGAAATAGGGATCAAATATTCTTTGGAGATACTCCTTGGGCATTCCGGAACCATAATCCTTCACCGAAATCTTCACGTACTTACCATCCGGTAAAGGAAGCGCCTTCGGCACGCGTTACTACGACGTTGCCGGCTTCGACATCAATTACACCGCCTCGTGGCATGGCATGATCGGCGTTAATAACAAGGTTGCTTATTACTTGACTGATTTGCCCTTCATCAATTTCCACCGGCCATAGATCGTCCGGAAGGGCAAATTCACAACTCACATTTGAGCCCCTCAATGAGAAAACACAGCATTCCGTCAGAATTTTGGAAATGTCCCCGATCTTCTTTATTGGCGAACCGCCTTTGGAAAAAGTGAGCAGTTGTTGCGTAAGACTCTGGGCCCTCAAGCAAGCCTTTTCGGCCTCTGTCAATCTGTCGAATGCCCTGTGTCCCGGCTGCAAGTTATTTCTCGCGATGGAAATGTTACCGAGAACAGCAGTCAAAATATTGTTAAAATCATGGGCGATGCCGCCGGCAAGTAGACCAATAGATTCGAGTTTATCGATTTTTAGTGGCTTCCTCTTCCATTTTTTTTCTTGCAGTAATATCAGCGATAAAATTCAACGTGGCAGGTTGACCGTTCCAATTTACGGTTACCACATTTATTTCGACCCATTTAATGTTGCCCTCGATATCGACGGCTCGAAAAGGATAAATTTCAGGTACCGGTTCTCCCCTGAGTCTCTGTTGATAACGCTGCATCACCATTTCTCTATCGTCAGGGTGAATAAAATCCAGTGAACGGCCTGGAAGTCATTTCCTGAGCTGAATACCCTATAATTTCCTTTGCTTTGCTATTGACGAACTTCAATAGGCCATCTTGAGCTATAAGAATGGCCTCATTAGCATTCTCCACGACCAGGCGGTATTTCTCCTCAGAGTCTGCCAGGGCTTCCTGGGCGAGCTTTCGTTCTTTGATTTCTCGCCTGAGCTTCTTATTTGTCTCGACAAGTTCTGCCGTTCGCTGCTTGACGCGAGCTTCCAATTTGTCGTGCGCCTCTTGCAAAGCCTCTTCGGCCTTCTTGCGATCAGTGATGTCTCGCGCTATGCCGAAAAAGACGGACAAATCGGATTGCGGGCATTCTTTGTCAAAGAGATCGATAACTCGAGATTCTTCTTGGTCCCGTCTTTCCTGATAATCTCATAATCGAACAGCTCAGTGGCTTTACCGGTGCTGTACACTTTGTTGAATGCTTCACAAGATTTCTTGGCATTGTAGTCATCGACAAACCGGCGATAATTCATTCCCATCAAGCTCGTCTCTGCTGTAGCCAAGTATTTCGCAGACCCGATCATTGAAAAACGTGAGATTTCCCGCCCTGTCCAGTTCGTAATAGCCTTCCTCGATGGTTTCGATGATAGTTCGATAACTTGTTTCAGATTTGCTGAGCGCTTCTTCTGCCGTCTGGCGCTGTGTTTCCTTGATTTCGAACATCGCAAGCTTTTGACGCAATGCATCCAGCTCATCCAGGAGTTCTTTTTTTGTTTTGGTCTTGTTTTGCATCGGGCCTCTGGAAACGTGCGATGAAAATCGGCATTTGACCGGGAAACAACGGTCTAAATATACTCGAGCAAAGTATTGGCGCAATTCAAATGGATTAAGGCTGAAACTATTCACTTGTGCAGGAGAATGGAGCTCGCGTCCCTCCGGGACCGCAACCTTTTGTTCACGTGCATACCAGTGTCGTATGCGTTGCGCAGCATTTTCTTGACAATTAACGCGGATGACGTTTAGTTATTGGCATAGATCCCCCATTTTCGGATGTCACCGATAGAACTTTCGGAGTCCAATATTAATCGTGAGGCCGCTGAACAGACCGGCTTTGGCGGGATAAAGCTTAGCCTCACAATGAAACAGCCTGATTTGAAGGAAAACTCGCCGCAGCAAGGAGGTTTTATCATGCGAAAAGGAGCTTGCGTGATTTTTTGTCTGGGACTGATAGCGACCCTGTTGGTCTTTGGAGGTTCTACACAGGCCGCGGAGCCGATAAAGGTCGGAATTGTGGACTCCTATAGCGGCCCACCAGCCACCTATACCAATGATGTTCGCGATGGTTTTAAACTGGCGATAGATCAGATAAACGCAAAAGGCGGTGTGCTGGGGAGAAAAATCGAGTTCGTGACCCGAGACGATAAATTCAAGCCGGATCTTGCGCTCCAGGCGGCCAAAGAGCTGATAATGAGGGAAAAGGTGGATCTCCTCATGGGGACTATTAACAGCGCTTCGGCGCTGGCGGTCTCGGATCTTGCAAAGAAGGAGAAGATTCCTTTCCTGGTGACATATTCCAAGAGCGACAAGATAACCGGCGCCAAAGGCCATGAATATGTATTTTCCATGAACGAAAATACGGAAATGGCCGGTAAAGCCGCGAGCCGTAGGTTTGGCAAAGAAACCTTACAAAAAGTACTGGATTGCCGGTGACGACTATGAATACGGGCACGCTATCGCGGACGGCACGTGGAACCATCTGAAAAAACTGAAGCCTGATGTCGAACTGCTTGGTCAGTCATGGTGGAAGGTCGGCGAGCCTGATTTTACGCCTTATATTACATCGATCCTCTCGGCCAAACCTGATGCGGTTATCGTCGCTACAGGCGGCGCGGGTTGCATTCCGTTTCTGAAGGCGGCAAAGGCCACCGGATTTAATGAGAAAGTGCCGTTCTTCATGCACACCGCCACTGAACTCTCTACTTTGAGACCGTTGGGCCTCGATGCTCCCGAGGGAGTCATCGGAACATCCAATTATTATTTTTATTTTCCTGATACTCCCGAACAAAAGGCATTTGTCGAGCAGTTCAAGAAAGCATATAATAGGTATCCGTCTTTTGGAAGCCTGGTCGGATGGGTTACTGGCCAGTTCATCGCAAAAGCCTATGAAAAAGCGGGGAAGGTGGATCCTCAGAAATTCGCTGAGGCCCTGCCGGGATTATCCGTGGATAGCCCTATCGGCAAATTGACCGTAAGGAAGGGTGATAATCAGTTGGAGCTTCCGATGTTCATGGGTGTAACCAAGAAAGCGCCCGGTTATGATTTCCTCATTGCAACCGATATCGTGACTATTCCGGCTGCGGAGTTGATGCCGTCCCTCGACGACATTAAGAAGGCGCGGGAGAAGGAGAAATAGACTTCATAGTGTGTGGGCCCTTCGGGACCACATTCTTGATATGGTGCATCATCTGTAGGGGCACAATTCACTTGCGTCTTGAAATAGGGGCGTGACGAAATCACGCCCCTACAAGTGAGATTTCGCGGCCCGCAATCTTGCGGTAGCTTCAGAGACCGATGCCATCGCAGTATGCCCAGAGGAGACGTTTGTTCGCTCCCTCGCTGCAATGACAGACAGTTGAAAGGTCTTTCCGAATGGAAATTGCGTCTAACATTACGCTCTCTGCTCTGGCCCATCAGGTTCTGGTGGGGCTGAGCAGGACGACTATCCTGTTCATTGTGTCGTCGGGTATGAGCCTCGTGTTGGGGGTGCTCCGGATTCCCAATGTGGCTCACGGGTCGCTATACATGATAGGCGCGTTCTTGGCATATTCCATCAGTGTATTCATCGGAGGTTCGACCGGGTTCTGGTTGGCTTTGATCCTGGCTCCGCTGGGAGTGGCACTGATAAGTCTTGCAGCGGAAAGAGGTCTCTTTTGCCGTCTGTATGAAAGAGAGCACTTGATGCTGCTCTTGTTCACTTTTTCTTTCATGTTGCTCTTTCGTGATCTGGTGAAGCTTATTTGGGGCTCGGATTACCGCTCGCTGACTGCGCCGGCGATTCTCCAAGGTTCGTTCTCAATATTCGATATGCCGTTTCCTCGTTACAACGTATTCCTTCTTATTATCGGGCCGCTGGTTGCCCTTGGTCTTTGGTTTTTGACCAACAAGACCAAAATCGGGAAGATTTCCCGCGCCGCGGCGGTGGATCGTGAAATGGTCGGCGCCGTGGGAATCAATGTGAGCTGGGTCTTTGCATTCGTGTTCGTGATCGGTTGTTTCCTTGCGGGATTGGGAGGCGCTTTGGTCGCGCCTACTCAGAATATCAATACAGGGCATGGACCACACGCTCATAATGGAAGCCTTCCTCATCGTCATTATCGGCGGTCTGGGAAATATGTGGGGAGCGTTGCTGGGAGCGCTCATTTTTGGACTCACCGATTCCATCGGAATACTCATTTGGCCTCAGTTCGCTATTGTTTTTCCTTATATGGCGGTGATTATCGTTCTCCTGTTTCGTCCCAAAGGGCTTCTTAAAGCTACCTGGTGAGGAGGCCCTGCTCTTGTCGGATGCTGCGAAAAACTGGAAATTCCTCAGTATTAGGCCTGGGATTGATAGTCCTTCTCCTCGCTGCGCCTTTTTTTCTCTCCAGGTTTTACGTCTATTTCCTCGCTCTGATCCTGGTCACCGGTCTGCTGGCCACCAGTCTCAATATGGTGCTCGGCTTCGGGGGCATGTATCAGTTCCACCATGGCGGTGTTTTATGGCGTCGGCGCATACGCAGTGGCGCTGATGCTCACCAAGACTTCTCTTCCGCCGTTTCTGGGCTTCATCGCCGGTCCGCTGGCTGCATCCGCGCTGGCTTTTGTAATGGGCTTAATCTGCGTTCGTTTATCGAAACTCTATTTCGGCATGCTTCAGATTTCTTTGGGGTCCCTGGTTTGGGCGCTCGTATTTCAGATGGTACTCATTTACCGGCGGAGATGACGGAATACACGGAATACCATTGCCGGCCGCAATCTCGTCCATTACCAGCGCCTACTATTTTACGTTAATTATCTCGGCGATCTCTCTGGCAGCCATGTACATGATCATAAATTCCCCATTCGGCCGCATCTTTCAGGCGATCCGGGATAATCCGGAGAGAAGCGAAAGCATAGGAGTGAACGTCAAGGCCCATCAGCTTGTCGGCCAACTGATTGCAGGTTTTTTCGCCGGGGTTGCGGGCGTGCTCTTTGTGGCCGTGGAGGGATCGGTGTTCCCTGATTTGCTGTTCTGGCATCTGTCGCTCGAAATACTGATAATGTGCCTTCTGGGAGGCTGGTTCACTTTCTTCGGTCCAATGCTGGGCGCTGCCATAATGGTTACACTGAGAACCGTAGTCGGTGTGTACACCGAATATTGGACTCTGGTCCTTGCAATAATACTGATGCTGCTGATCTATTTCCTGCCTGAAGGCGTCCTTGGTTATTTTCAGGAAAAATTCAAGCCGCGCGCAGCGATTGCTCCCGAGAGGAATGTGTAAATGTTGAGCGTACAGAAGGCTCAAAAATCTTTCGATCATTTTCTGGCGGTTAATGAGGCCAATCTCGAAGTTGAGAAGGGGCAGGTCGTCGCAGTAATAGGCCCGAACGGCGCGGGAAAGAGCACTTTATTCAAATTAATCACGGGCCATTTGAAGCCTGATAAGGGCAGAATCATTTTCAAGGGTGAGGATATCGCAGGACTGCCGGCCTACACTGTCTGCCGAAAGGGCATAAGCCTTTCGTATCAGATTGTTAATATATTCAGCAGATTAACGGTTTTCGAGAATGTGCAGGCAGCCGTGCTTTCGCATCAGGGGCGAACCTTCAACCTACTGACACCCGCGCGAAGCCTTGCGGTCAAAGAAACCAAAGAAATCCTTGAAGCCGTGGGTCTTTCCGCTGCGGCGGACAGAGTCAGCGGCGCTCTGTCCCACGGAGAACAAAAGGTCCTGGAGATCGCCATCGCTTTAGGGAATGATCCTGAATTGCTGATCCTGGATGAGCCCACGGCCGGATTGTCACCTGAAGAGACTTTCGCCACCATAGGTTTAATCAATCGCCTGACCAAAGAGATGGGACTTACGATCCTGTTCTGTGAGCACGATATGGAGCTGGTATTCTCCATTGCTGATAAGATCATGGTAATGCAGCAGGGCATGACCATTATCCAGGGAGACCCTGACGAAATAAGGCGGAACAAGCAGGTTCAAGAGGCGTATCTGGGAGGTTCGGACTGATGCTCAAAGTGGAAGGAATCCACACCTTTTACGGATTGAGCCACATCCTGTTTGGCGTCTCTCTCGACGTCTCGACGGGAGAAATCGTCTGCCTGCTAGGGAGAAACGGCGCGGGCAAAAGCACTATAATCAAAAGTATTATGGGTCTGGTTCCACCCCGGGAAGGAAAGGTAATTTATAAGGGAGCAGACGTCACCGGCATGAAACCGTATCTGCTTGCACGTATGGGAATCGGGTACGTGCCTGATGATCGGCAGGGTCTTTGCAGACCTGACGGTAGGGGAAAACCTCGAAATATCAGAGAGACGATCCGACGCGCCCGGGGCCTGGACTATGGAACGGGTGTATGAATTTTTTCCCGCATTAAGACACATCGAGTCCCGCAATGCCGGCTTTCTCAGCGGGGGAGAACAGCAGATGCTGACCATCGCCCGTGCTCTGATGACAAATCCCGAGTTCTTGCTCCTGGATGAGCCGACGGAAGGTCTCGCTCCACTGATAGTGAGTATGTTGGAAGAACAGATATTGGCCTTGAACGCCACGGGTTTGACGGTCCTCTTGGCGGAACAGAATCAAAAATCCGCTCTGCGAGTAAGCAATCGCGGATACATAATTGATAACGGTGTAATTAGGTACCATGGGTCCATCGAAGAATTGAGGGAAAACGAAGAGATCAGAAGGAAATATTTGTTGGTTTAGGTGTCCATTCGCTATCCGGAAGATTGTAGGTGCGCAATCGCTCGGTTGCGCCCAGAGCAATAGACCGTGATAAATCGGTTAATCGCCCTTCAACACTCACTAATCTATGAAAGATTCTCGTGTCTGCGGATCGAAACAATTACGATGCAGGCAGCTTCACAATAGAAAACCAGAAATCCTCAAGAGACAGAATTGTCGAAGTGAATTGTTCCAGGTCTACCGGTTTCACGATGAAACAATTGGCGCCGCAGTCGTAACTTCGCAATACGTCCTCTTCGGCCTGGGAAGTCGTTAAAACAACGACCGGAATGGAACGTAAATCCGGATTGTTCTTTATTTCAGCGAGGATCTCGCGGCCGTCCTTTTTCGGCAGGTTCAGGTCCAGTAGAATTATATCCGGCCGAGGCGCTTCCGAATATTGCCCGCTGCGGAGCAAGAAATCCATCGCCTGTTCACCATCCTCGGCCACACTTAGTTGATTCAAGATTCGACCTCTCTTGAGCGCTTCCCGCGTCACCAGGACGTCCACCGGGTTGTCTTCGACCATCAGGATTTCTATGGGTCTCATCATAATGTACTTAACCTCACTTTCATTCGCAATTTTACTGTTTGGCATGGTGAAATATATCGTGGAGCCGGAGCCGAGCTCAGATTCAATCCAAATACGGCCTCCATGGCGCTCCACAATCTTCTTGGTGATCGCCAGACCCATGCCTGTGCCATCATATTCCGATCTCTTGTGCAATCGTTCGAATATAACAAAAACCCTTTCAATGTAGCGGTTATCTATTCCAATTCCGTTATCAGTAACGGAAAATATCCAGTCGTCCCCATCCTTCTTTGCAGACACATGGATTTCCGGGAGGCTCGCTCTTGTTGAATTTTATACCATTTAGCACAAGATTGTAGAATACCTGAGCCAATTGGGTCGAATCAGCATATATTTCGGGGAGCGGATCATGGGTGATTACCGCTGACCGAGCGGTAATGGTCGCATCCAGATTAACCAAACTCAACTGTAACACTTTGTCAGTATCGATTTTCTCGAACGGTTTCCCTCTGGTGCTAATCCGGGAGTAGGCCAGGAGATCGTCAATCAACGTCTTCATGGTTTTTACGGAATCTACCGCGTAATGGATGAGCTGATCCGCGTCCGAGCCCAGCTTTCCTTTGTATCCTTGCTCCAGGAGCTGCATTGTGCTGGACACGTTTCGGAGCGGCTCCTGTAAATCATGAGAGGCTATGAATGCGAACTCTTCCAGGTCTTTATTCGAACGGAGCAGTTCGGCCTCCTTGTGCTTTCGAACTCGGATTTCATCCTGAAGCTCATCGTAAAATCCTTTGAGTTTGGCAGCGGTGTTGTTAAAAATTCGGGCCAAGTTTCCGAGTTCGTCCTTGCTGTCAACTTGCTATTCGATAATCGAAGTTGCCGTTTCCGATTACTTCCGCCCCTTGGGCCAGGCTATGAACAGGTTGAATTATGGACCGATTCATAATGTACAGGCCTATTGTTATCATCACCAGCATAAAAGCAGAGAAAATCGCGTTTACATAAACGCTCGATTGATGTGCGGCCATAGCTGAAGCGGCGGTTCTGTCATGCAATTCGTGCGCGTCCGAAACCATCTGCTCCAAGTGATTTACTATCATCAGTCTAACGAGTTTCCTGAATTCGACGGAATTTTCCTTGCTTTCCTTGCCATCTGCGGCCTCGGTTTTAGCCAAAGAGGAAAAGAGCGAGCCGACTTCTTTGTAACTTGCATTTAGTTGATTGAGTAGAGCGCTGTCAGCTCCGGCAGACGTCTTTGCTCTCAGGGAATCGCCCAATTCCTTATACAGCTTTTGCCATTGAAATAAAGGACGCTCCTCCCCGGTAGTGATGTATTCTTCCATAAGAACTTTCAGCATAAACGTGGTCCGGAGCAACTCGGCATCGGTTGTCATGAGCTCTATGCCCCTGCCCAACAAATCTGTCTCCCCATCCGTTAATTACGGCGCTACCAAGGACTATCAACAATATGGCCGCAAATATTAGCTGGATTCTTCTTTTTATACTCATCTTAAAATCCTAGTGAATGATCGTGATCCTTTCCGGGGCGATGGATTCCAGGCTATCAAAATGAAATGAATTAAGGAGATTCGGAACACGAAATCCAGGCTCATCCTTTCCCAGCCACCTGGCTCGAAGTTCCATGGCCGAAAGGAATTGTCTACTGAGCATGATTTTATAATCGTTTTTGTCCCAATCCGAACCCAGGTTCTCAACATTCAGCCGTCGTGCCACAATATTCTTGGCGTCGTCTTCGTGTTCCGAAACGAATCTCTCGGCCGAGAGCAGCCCGGCGAACAATCGTCTTATTGCTTCGGGCCTCTTTGATATGATCTCCGGTGTAGCCAACAGCATCCATCCAGAGGCGAGTCTTCCCTGACCGGCCCAAACTACGGCATTCGGGCCCAAGATTCGGGCGGCCTTGGACGCTATGGGTTCCCATATTATGATCGCGTCCACTTCCCCCTTTTCCAAAGCCCTGAGCTGCTCATCCGATCCTAAATTGACCCTGTTAATGCTTTCAAAAGGCAAGCCGTGGAAAACGGAGAACAGATTTAAATAGAATGCCGGCTCAGTGCCTCGCATCACTCCCACTTTCTTGCCCACAAGGTCGCGAGGATTTGTAAGTCCGTGATCTTTGCGTCCGACTATTCGTATGTCTTCGGATTTGCCGACTTCGGTCAGAATTTTCAGCTTCGGATGTGTTGTTATCCTGGATTCTTGTTGACGACAACGAGAGGGGCTGCCGTGCTAAGGTCCAGTTTCCCGGCCAACATGTCATTCACGGCCAATAAGCCCGGAATCATAAAATTTAAGCGCAACATCCAATCCTTCATCGGCAAAATATCCCTTGGCGTCAGCTATCAGGATGAGGGCCGAGCGTTTTATGAGGACGGTCCCGAGAGACAGGGTCTCACGAGGTCCGCTAAAAGCCAGAGCTGTTCCAGGCCGGTTTCCAAAGAATTACGGCTAAGATAACCAAAATTGTAGATAATCACCGCGGAAATAATAATTCTGGTTGAATGAAGTCTCATTTTCGCTTTAAAAATTCAGATGATCGTCGTGCAATTACTAATTAAATACGAGCAAATAAAAATACAATAATTCACTTATTATTCATACAAGTCTTTGATTCCGTATTCAAATGCCCCCCGGCTGTTGTCCATTATTCCATTTTCTCTGATGAAATACAATTAGATATCATTGCCGGGGCTTTGTGGTAATGAGATTAACTCACCGAAGATCCACAAGTCAAGCAGTGAGGTTGGGGGTGAACATCGGCTTGTTGCATGGAGCCGTAGGCTCCATGCCTGAACAGGAGTTCTCTGAAGAGGGTGCTGGGCAGGAAACTTCGTTGCAAGAAGCTTCCCCCAGCATTTTCACGCTTCGAGAATTCTGAATCAACGCTCTTCAGGCGGTGGGTGGTGGGGGCATCCATTGTCGCCTGAGCGTGTCGAACCGTTTGCGCCATTTACGAGCCTGGTTTTCATCAAGAACAGCCGCCACATCTTCTCTTAGGCGTTCGAGTTCTCCGTTCCACTTTGGGCCGTGTCGACTCGGCGCAACGCCAGAAAGGCTTTTTGTCTTTCAATGAGGATGGCTTTTACTTTTCTTTGCCTGATCGTCTGACAAACTGAGCTTATTCCGAAGTCGTTCCGTGAGGCGATTGGGGACTTGTTCCGGGTGGTGGATTGCGTAGAGGACCACCTTCTGGAGCACAATTACAGTGATCCCTGCGCCGATCAAAATCCCACAAAGCAGTATGACCAGCCCGAGCAATAACGAGCGCCACGGTCTGCGTTTGCGAGGGACCGGCAGTTCGAGACTTGAAGGAGAGATTTCGGTATTCGTGTCCTGTCATGATATCATCCAGGTCAAGCCGTCGAAGATCCCGATCAACGGATCCGTCCATGTATCCAGCGCATAAAGAGCAAGTATTATCGTCGGCAAGGCCATAGCCGACGACAAGCCCGCGATCCAGACCAGGGGTCGGCTGAAATCCTCTTCAGCCGCGGGCGGAACTTGCACGAAATGTGGCCGCACATCTAGCCGCGGCACATCTTCTCTTGCGGCCGCTGCTCCTAGTTTTCTCAGAATCTCCAGTTCCTTCATCACTCGACCTCCACACCGGCTGCCTGTAGCAACTTCCGCAATTTCTTTCTCGCTCGCCATGCCTGAACTTTCACCATACTCTGCGTCCAGCCGGTCAGCGCAGCGGTCTCCTCAATGCTTCGATCTTCGATATAACGCAGGGCGAGCACCAGTCTATCACGCGGCGGCAGTTGCTCTAATAAGGACTGAAGCGTATCGGCTGCCCAGGACGGATCAATGTCCTCCGGTTCCACAGCTGCCAGTTCATTCAGTTCCTCGACAGGGACTGAGGGCCTTGTACGCTCTCGCGATCGGGCTTTCCAGAACCGGTAACCTACATTCGTAGCGATTCGAGACAGCCAATGTTCGAACGGCGCTTCTGCTCTGTATTTTTTCAGGCTGAGGTACGCTTCCACAAATACTTCCTGCACAAGTTCCCGGTGAGCGTGCTTGTCTCTTGTGAAACGCCACATGCGGGCGGCGATTAGGTCCTGGTATCTTTGCTACCAATCTAGTGTACGCATCATTATCACCTTTAAGGCAGCATGCGACATCCTGAAGATCAGCCTCTTGATTGGAGGCTTTGTCCTCAGCCCGCCTGGGCCGGGAACCATCCCGCGGGGCAAATCCAGGCCGCCTCGATTCTGTCTTCTCCATTGGAAACGCCATTAAATTGCCCATACATTCGACCCGAATAAGTTCGTTGTTATCGACACATGCGTACACCTGGGCCTAGGACGATTGCGTCTGCAGAGGCGACTGGCGAGTCGCCCTTTTCGGGCCTTACAGCCTGTGAACCAGGTATCAGAGCACGTATACCAGAGCACCTGCGTTTTTGACAAAACATCTAAGAGTTTTTGAGGGGGGTGTTGGGGGGAACTTTTTGCAAAAAGTTCCTCCCCAACAAATCCTCTTCCCTTCTCCGACCCTACTTGCCCATCTGGTCCAGCCAGTCGGCGGTGGCTTTTTGGGTGTCCGCCCGGAATTTCTCGATGCGTTCAATCTGCTGCGACGTAAGCACCGGCTTCACTTGAGCCACAACTTTCGATGCCAGCACCGCAGCGTCTCCAATAGCCTTGCCCATTTCGGTGGCTGCGCGCGCGGATGGCGGTTTCATCTCCGGGCTTATTCACGACAGCTTCTCGCAGGGCTCGTCTCTTTTCAAGAATTGTCTTCGCTACAGGCCGAATTTCATCGCGGTGGCTTTTTACGATCTCGACAATCTTCTTTTTCTGATCATTCGTGATCCCCAGCTCGGATCTAAGCACCAGAAACCGCCCGATGTTGCCGGTTATGAGTTTTGCCAAGGGCGACTGACCAAAGGCCTCGATGTCGCCTTGGCGGCCGGTTCCGCTGCCCAGGAGGTCACCGTCAGGCTGACAAATGCTAACTCAAGAAAAAGGCCAACGATTCCGATTGTTTTTGTGTTCATGTGATTCCTCCGGCAAAGGTTTTGAGAAGTCTTAGAGACAAGTCGTTGATCGATCATCGTGTCCCTTGATAGGGTAGTGTATGAGAGGCGCTTGTGGTTACATGGTATCACAGAGTAATTTGTTCGGTGACACGGCAAGGGCTGTACACAGCGTATGGCTCTGAGGTAGGGGCGGTTCGTGAACCGCCCGAAGTCAGGGCGCTTCTCGAAGCGCCCCTACAGGAGAAATCGGGCAGGCGACCAATTTTGAGACAGTCTATTCAAACTCGGCCGTGGACAAATCATCCTCGAAAGGGCAGGGTTTGAAACCTGCCCCTACAAATATCGTCGGGAATGGGAGGCGAGGTGAGTAGTCGCGCAATAGGTTATCTGAGCGTGATTGCGGCCGGCATTCTGTGGGCCTCTTCGGGCACGGCCAGTAAAGCGCTCTTCCTTGGAGGTATCACCCCATTCGAGCTGGTCCAGGCACGTGTCACAATTGCAGCCGTTTTCATGGCGCTAAGTCTCCAACTGTTCGCAAAAAAGCTCCTGCGAGTCCGATTGCGGGATTTGGGCTATTTCTTGGTTTTGGGTGGAGTAGGACTGGCTCTCGTTCAGGCCACGTATCTCTATACCATAAGCAAGATGCAGGTGGCCGCTGCGATACTCATTCAATACACATCGCCCATTCTAGTGGCGGCATATTCTATATGTTTTTGGGCCGAGCGATTGACCGTGCTCAAGGTCATCGCGCTTTTCTTATCGCTTTTCGGTTGCTACCTGGTGGTCGGCGGGTACAATTTGGAACTGCTTAAACTGAACCGGGAAGGGGCCATAACCGGGACCGCCTCGGCAGCGCTCTTCGCAATGTACAGCCTTTTGGGGGAACGAGGGATGCACCGGTACCAGCCCTGGACTGTGGTGTTTTACGCTCTGGTCTTTGCGGCTGTAACGTGGAACATCTTTCAGCCGCCATTTCACTTTCTATATGCCGGTTACACTTGGGAGCAATGGATATACATGCTTTACATAGCGATCTTTGGCACAATCATACCGTTCGGCCTGTTCTTCGTCGGCGTCAATCATATTCGGTCCACCCGAGCCACAATAACTTCGACCATTGAGCCCATCTCAGCCGGTTTTATTGCCTTCATCTTTCTGGGAGAAACCCTCGATCCACTGCAAATAGTGGGCGGCGGCCTGGTTATCGCCGCAATCGTGTTGCTGCAGGTCCAAACAGAAAAAGATGAACTCGCGCCCGCATTAGTGAGAGCCGGCCGTGGGGAGTGAAGAAGAGGGAAGGGGAAAAGAAGAAAGAAGAGGAAAGAAAAAGAAGAATCGGGGAGGAACTTTTTTGACAAAAAAGTTCCTCCCCGAACCCCTCTTCAAAAAACTTTAGACATGTTTGATCCTGACATGACTCTTTCTCGGATGCGGAACGTCGATCCTTGGCTACAATGTTGTACCACGGATGGTAGGGGCGACTGGCAGTCGCCCTCTTTCGTCAAAGCGCCAGACCGCATGGTAGGGTGCGGTGACGCGTTCGCTTCGTTCGCCCGAGTCATCTTCTGGTAAGCGCGCAGGTTCGCTATCGTCTTCAAATGCGCGTGAGGATGCGTCTAATCTAATGGAAACCGTCATTGTCTGCAGGTCAGTATCAAACGTTTCCTGCGCTCGAGGAGACGTAGGCCTTTCCTACTTGCGATCCGGATGTTATGAGAGAGTTCGTTGAGAAGGGGGAATGCAGGGCTTCTTCCCCAAACGTTTCGATGTGGAACTCGATAGCGGATTTGACATCTGCCAGGGCCTGCTCGTATGTGTCACCCTGGCCCACGACAACACCCTTGATACCCAGGGGGTAAGCCACGTAGCCGTCGGGGTGCTTTTCCACTATAATCTTGTACTTTTTCATGCTTCGCCTCCTCGGACCATCTCCATGCCCAGTCGGAAAGCGGTTCGGTTGATTTCCACTTTGTCTGCGGACATATAATCCGTGATGGCTCGTTCCAGACCTTCTTCCGTTATGGGGAGGAGTTCAGCGCCCGCGACGGCCCCTATGAGCATTATATTGGCCAGGATCGGATTTCCTAATTCGAGAGCCTTGTCGGTGGCATTGATGAAATAGGTTTTACTGCTCAACGATTTTACTTTCTCCAGCAGATCATCCAGGGCAGGGTAAGCAATGTGCCCGCTGATCACATCGACAGGATGCACAGGTCTGCTATTCACCACGCTGACTGTTGACGGGTTCCCGAACTGCGCCAGAACGCGAGCCGCTTCGCTGGGTTCCAGCGCCATGATCAGATCGGCCGATCTGGGTGGAATCAAGGGTCCATACTGGTGACTCTTTGATATGCGCACATGGCTCATCACCGAGCCACCCCGCTGTGAGGCCCCATACGTCTCGCCGATGGTGACCTTGTACCCAAGCTCCACAAGAACTGCTCCGATAAGTTGTGAGGCCAGCACGTTGCCCTGGCCGCCCACTCCTGTGACTATTACGTTGTAAGGGTCTTTCTTCATTGGTATGATTACCTTGGCTCTATGGTGGTTTGGGGGATTAGCATTTCTAAAAGCGGACGTCCAGGGGGAAAACTCTTTTGCAAAAGAGTTTTCCCCCTGGAACCCCCTTTCAGAAAACTCCCATATGATTGCGGCTCAGCTGTGCAGCTGCAAAAGTCTTGGTTGTCCGCACACGAGGTGTTTTGCCCAACCCAAAGGGTTGCACTTTTTCCGCAGGGTTAGCACGGTATTGAGAGTCATCTCAGACATACCATCCAGCACCTATGCCGGCCAATACATCATAATGTTAGAGTTTTTTGGGAAGGGGCCGGGGAACCCTTTTTTGCAGAAAAAAGGGTTCCCCGGAATGCCTTTGCCCTCTCTCCGCCCTTTTCCTTCATCCCGCCGGCTCCTTCACCACTGCCCCTGCGGGGCAGATATCCGCGCAGACTCCGCAGCCGCTGCAGATCGCCTCGTCTATTCCGGACTTATTGATGTTCGCATCCCATCTGAGGCCCGGGCACCGGAAAACTCTGGTGCACAGCCGATTACAGCCGCAATCCTCGCCAAGACATTTGGCAGGATCTATGCTGACTTTGTATCGTTTGGCGGCCTTCTTTCCGCGTACCAGAGCGCATTCCTGCCTGAGTATGAGCACCTTAGTTCCATTCTGCTGGAGCATGTCGTAGATGGTCGTTGCCGTCTCTTCCAGATTAAACGGGTCTTTGATGACTGCTTCCAGGCCCAGTGACCGACATAGTTCTTCTATCACTACCGGCGGAGCATCAAATCCCATAGCATTGACGGAACTGCCGGGATGCGGCTGAAAGCCCGTCATAGCAGTGGCGCTATTATCGAGGATGATCATCAAAAAGTCCGATTTGTGATGTAGCGCATTGATTAAGGCGGGGATCGCCGCATGATAGAAGGTCGAATCTCCGCAAACGGCTATGGACGGCTGGGTAGCCCCAAACCTGGTCAGCATGCCAAAGCCGCACGCCATGCCCGTGCCTGATCCCATGGCGTGGACCGTCTTGGACTGATTGAATCCGGTCGCGAGAACCGAAAGCGCGTAGCAGCCTATGTCACCGAATACCACGCCTTCTCGGCCGTCCAGGGCCAATGCCTTCTTGACCGCCCAAAATGTGGCCCTGTGAGGACAGCCGGGACAAAAAGCGAGCGATCGCGCAGGCGCAAAATTGTTCAGAATGCCCTTCGCTTGTTCGAGGTAGCGCTGTGTCAACCTCCGGGATCGGAACGCCGGTAAGATTGGCGAGGATCTGTATGACCAGCCCGGGCGAGAGTTCACCCACTGCCGGGACCGTGCCGGATTTCTTGCCGAAGAAAGCTGATCCGAGGAAGTTCGCTATTGTGGTCTGCGAAAATCTCCTTGACGTTGTTTTCCAGGACCGGGTCAACTTCCTCCACAAAAAGCACTTTTTCCGTTTTCTTGAAATTATCGAGGATGAAGCCCTCCGGCAAAGGCCATGTAGTCCCGATTTTCAGAATCCCTACTCGTGAGTCCAGGCCCAGAAAATTGCACGGCTTCTCGCGAGAAGAGAAATCCCGCTCCGCACGTAATGACTAATAACTCCGGGTTTTGCGGTCCTTCATACGTATTGAAGCGCGATTCGGCAAAAAACTGTCCCGCCTGTTTTAATCTGTCGTGAGCGCGTGGGATGTGTCAGGGGCACAGGCATGGCGGACAAAATGTTTGAAGTGTCAAAATGAGGAACCGGACGGGACTTCGGGAGCGGTCCGAGGGTCACGTTGCCTCTGGCGTGAGATATCCTGGTCACGCTGCGAACGATGCAGACGTTGTTAATTTTCCGGGATAGCTCAAAGGCTTCTTTTATCATGTCTTTGGCTTCATGGAACGTGGCAGGCTCCATCAACGGCAGGTCCGCGAGCTTCGCAAATATCCTGGAATCCTGCTCATTCGTGCTGGATATCCCGGATGGATCGTCACAAACCACCAGCACCAGGCCGCCCGCTATTCCGCTCAAATTAAGGTTCAACAAAAAGTCCGACGCCACATTCATGCCGTTTTGTTTCATGGCCACAAGAGCGTTTAAGCCGGAAACAGCCGCGGCCGCGGCCACTTCCAGGGCCACTTTCTCGTTGATAGACCACTCCACGTATATGCCCATTTCATTAGCTACGGAGGCCAGAGAGCCAATTATCTCCGATGACGGGTTCCCCGGGTACGCAGCCGCCACACTGACGCCGGCTTCCAACGCGCCGCGAGCGATAGCTTCATTGCCCATCAAAAGGACTTCCTTGCCGGGAGCGTCCTTGCTTATCATCGACATTTGTAAGTCTCCTTTTTGAAGAGCAGACCGGGGAGGCCCTTTTTGCAAAAAGGGCCTCCCCAGGACCCCTCCCCAAAAACTCCTATAATGTTACATTCATCTCGTAAACAATTCTAGTTTCCGTGCGCGCGTTTTTTCTTATTCGCGGACGCGACCTTTAAGTGACTGAGATTCTCTTCAGGGAAGACATCAGTTTCGAGCTTGCCTGAACTAATAGCCCGTTCGACCAGCTCCCGCCCCAATTCCGTTCTCGTAATCAGCGTGTTCCAACCGTCTCTGCCTTCATACATGCCCACGGAGACATCCGCGAATTCCGATGTCATGTCAGGGCATTTCCAGCACGCCGCCTGAATCAGCGGCCGCACATCATCAAGTGAGATACTTTCGATGCCCGCTGCGGTTTCTATTTCGAGAGTGTTGGCCGGCGGGGGCGGGATGTGAAACTTCTTGACTTCCGTGAGTCCGAATCGGTCACTAAGGAAGGAAACAAAGTCGCGACTCGAAAAAGCCCAGTTGCAGAATAGTCCTACAACCAACTTTATTCGCTCTTTCAGGTTTTCATTTTTCAAGTCGTAGAGCGCCATTTTACGCACGGATCTCACCTGACAAGGGAGTCCTACCACGCCGATGCGTTCAAAGCCGCGGTCCAACGCCTCACGCAAACCTGCCAGTGAATGAGACCCCACATACCTGGAGCCTACGCAGGAAACGATCTCCTGAACCGTGGTAGCGACCATGCCATGAGGATACTCTTCCCCAGGCGGGATCGTGGTCAATACCGCGGAGTCTATCAAGCCTTGTTCGATGGCCATTGCCATGAGAGTGGTAACTGTGCCGCCTGCCTGACCCGCGGCCGCGAGGTCGAGGTCTTTTGATCGGGACGCCATGACACCGCTCACATGGCCTATCTCTGAACTGTCGGATGATTGACCGAAAACAAATTGACTCGCAGCCTCAGCATCGAAAAAGGTCATGGGACAATAGGCAAAACATCGGCCGTGCTCAACTGTGCAGCGGTCCAGCATGACGGTCTTGCCCTTGAAGGCTGTCAAGTAAGGACACCTGGCCACGCACGCTCCGCAAGCCGCGCATGAGCCGGTCTGCAAAACCCGCCGATTCAGTTCATCCAACCCGTAAATCTCAGTCATAGCGATCCTTCGGGAAGAGAGGGGATGCCGGGGAAAAACCTTTTTGCAAAAAGGTTTTTCCCCGGACCCCTTTTCCAAAAACTCCTAGTTATTTAGGCTCATAGGTCTCAAATGCCCGAGAGCCTCTGTAAACCGTTCACATTTTAGGCGATGGGGAAAACCTTTATCGACTCCAATTATGCCACGGAGACGACCTGACTGCAAACCAAGCCGATCCGGTCAACGGGTAGGGGCGACCGGCGGTCGCCCTATGCCTTGCATACAAATTACCCATGTAGGTATATGCCCCTATATGATAGCGTTTTTTGGGAGGGGTCCGGGGAACCCTTTTTTCTAATCAAAAAAGGGTTCCCCGGATTCTTCCTCGTCTCCTTCTCCGCCTGCTCACACCCCCAGGTATTCTCGCATCAGATCTTTTTTTGTCCGGAGGTCTTCCACGCTGCCGTGGTACACGATTCTGCCTTTGTCGATGACGTAGGCGCGGTCGCTTATGTCCAGGGCAAAGAGGGCGTTTTGTTCGGTCAGTAGTATGGTAAGGTTTTCTTCTCTGAGCCTCCTGATCTGCTGCTTGAACATCTGAATCACAATGGGAGCGAGGCCTATAGAAAGCTCATCGAGCAACAGCAATTCCGGATCGGCCATGAGCGACCGGGCAATGGTCAACATTTGTTGCTCTCCGCCACTAAGATCGCCACCCATGCGATCATGCAATTGTTCGAGCCTGGGGAACATTTCGTAGGTTTTTGCAAGCTTACCTTGGAATGCTTTCCTGCTCTTGTGTCTGGCTCCCAGTTCAAGGTTTTCTTTGACAGTTAGTTCGGTGAAGATCAATCGGTTCTCCGGAACCATACATATCCCTTTTCGGGCAATTCTGTACGAATCTTTGCCGCTTATCTCCTCGCCCTTGAATTTGACGCTGCCCGAGCGAGGTTTGTTCAGGCCGACTATGCTGCTCAGAGTGGTGGTCTTTCCCGGCGCCGTTTCTGCCCAGGAGACAAACTATTTCTCCGCTGTCAACTTCAATCGAGACGTCGAAAATCGCCTGGAATACATCGTAAAAAGTATTGATGCGGCTCAGTTCCAGGAGCATCACGATTCTCCAAAATCCAATCGTTCACCGCAGAGAGCGCAGAGAACGCGGAGAAAAATGAAGTTACTAGGGAAGTGTCTCCATTCGGTTGCGTGTGGAGAGGCGATTTCGGCGCCACCAGCCATATAGGAGTTTTTTGCGGAGGGCGCGGGAACCGCTTTTTTGCAAAAAAGGGGTTCCCGCATTCTCTCCCTCTCTCCCTCTCTGCGTCCTCTGCGCACTCTGCGGTGAATCATTTCACGGGCCACCCGGCTGATCGGTCGAGCCGAAATAAATGTCCTGCACCAGTTTGTTGTTGCGGATTTCTTCAGGTTTCCCGGCCGCGATTACCACCCCGAAGTTCATCACGGTGATATGAGAAGAAACGCTGAACACCACGTCCATCTTGTGCTCGGTCAGCAGGACCGTGAGCGACATTTCCCGGGCGATTTTGCGGATCAGTTCTATAGTGCCGGTGGTTTCAACCGGCGACATGCCGCAGGTCGGCTCATCCAACAAAAGCATCTCCGGACGAGTGGCGAGAACAATCCCCAATTCGAGCTTTTTCCTGTCCCCCGCGGGAAGGGTCCCCGCGAGTTCGTCTCTTTTGTCCAGGAGTTCCACAAGGGAAAGGACCTCTTCAGTGTTCTTCAGCGCCATTTTGCTCGCGTCCGAAAACAGGGAAAGTCCCTGACCGCCTGTAACAAGGGAAGTGGCCTGAATGTTTTCGAAGACTGTGAGTTGAGGAAAAATGCTGGTCACCTGAAAAGAGCGGCCCATGCCCAGTTGGACAATTTTCTCGGGCGCCAGGTTGGTTATATCTGTGCCTTTGAAGAGAACTCGCCCTTCATCGCATTGATAAAATCCGCTGATAAGATTGAATAATGTGGTCTTCCCCGCGCCGTTCGGGCCTATGACGCTGTAGATCTCTTTTCCTTCGACCTGGAGATCGACGCCCCGCACTGCGGTCACTCCGCCGAAAGACTTCTTGAGGCCTTTTGTTTCCAGAATCTGCCATCAAGCCGCCTTCCTGTTCATGGCGGAGCGTAATTGTTCATTGATCAGTCCGCCGACGCCCTGAGGAAAGAAAAGAACTATGAGTATCAAGGTAATACCAATAAAAAGCCCCCAATATTCCGTGTAAGACGTGATGAATGAGTTAAGCAGCACCATTATGACCGCCCCCAGGGCCGGGCCGAAGAACACGTGCATGCCGCCGAGCAGTCCCATGAGCAGCACTTCACCTGAGACGCTCCATTTAAAGACATCAGGCGCAACCGATGTCTCCAAAAAGATATACAGAGCGCCCGCAACCCCGGAAAAGAAGGCTGATATCACAAAAGCGATCAGTCGATACTTCTGAATTCTGACGCCGATGAACGTTGACCGTTCGGGATTTTCTCGCAGAGTTCTGAGAATCATGCCAAAGGGCGATTTCACGATTCGCCACATGATATAGAAACAGATCGAGCTTACTATAAGCGCAAAGTAATAATAGTTCACATATGTGTCGAGGGTAGAGAGCAGGGCAGGGCTGGATATCCCCTGTATGCCGTCGTCACCGAATGTGAAGCTGCGCCATTTAAACACCAATATGTAGAGCAATTGCGCAAAAGAGAGCGTTAAAGTGGCAAAATAGAAGATCCCTTTTATTTTTACGCTGAAATAACCGATCACCAGCCCGGCGAGGGCCGCAGCCAGCGGCGCCGCAAGAAAGGCCAGCGGCATAGGGCATGAGGTCTTCACCATGAGCAGCGCGCAAGTGTAAGCTCCGGCGCCGTAAAAAGCCGCATGACCGAATGACATCATGCCGCCGTAACCCATCACGAGATTAAAACTGGTGGCAAACAGGGCCCAGACAATTATTTTTATGATCAGATAGAGATAATATTGTGAGATCCAGGTTTCCACTGCAAAAGGGAGCGCGAGGAGCGCCAGGGCAACGGCCGATCCGGCAATCCATTTTGTTTTATTTGGATTTATCATCGGGCAGCCTTACCGAGTAAACCCGAGGGCCTGAGGATGATGATTGCCGCAGCGAGCGCAAACAGAAAGGCCATGGCATATTTCTCGAGGACGAGGATCCCCATGGCATAGAGCTGTCCTGTGATGAACGCCGCCAGTAGAGCGCCCCAAACATTACCCAGCCCGCCGATGATGACCACCAGGAAACATTCAATGATAATCTCCATGTCCATGCCGAGCGATAATCGCACTGTCGGGGATATCACCACTCCGGCGAGTCCTCCGAGCCATGTGGCCATCATGAACACTATCGTGAAGAGCCCGCGCACATTGTAACCGAGCATCTCCACCATTTCCCTGTGTTCGGCCGCGGCTCGCATCAGTTTCCCGAGGCGTGTCATATTGAGGATGAACCACATCAGTAGAGCCACAGTCAAGCCCTACCCCGATAATGAAAAAGTAATAGGCAGGAAACGTGTGGCCGAACAAAGAGACAAATCCCGCAAGGATGGGCGGTGTCTGCACGATTCGCAGGTCCACGCCCCAGAACATTTTCGTGAGGTCACCCATGACAAAGATCAGCGCATACGTGAGCAGGATCTGCAGCAGATGGTCCTTGCTGTAGATCCGGCGCAAGAGCACGTATTCGACCAGACCCCCGACGAGGCTCACGCGCGACCGGAGCCACAACCAGTGCAATCCAAAAGTTTGCGGGAGTGGACGCGAAAGCTTGAGTGAGACTGAAGGCCATATAAGCCCCCAGCATATAGAAAGACCCATGAGCAAAGTTTACGACTCGCATCACACCGAAGACCAGCGTGAGCCCGGAGGCCATCAAGAAAAGTATCATGGCCCGGCACAGACCGCTGACAAATTGGCCGAGCAGTATTGAAGGGTCAAATTCCATGTGGAAACCGGAACGCGGTTCTGTCGGAAGTCTTCTGGGGAGGCCCTTTTTGGCAAAAAGAGCCATCCGCCAGGCTGCCGTCTCCCCAAAAACTCCGTGATAATATGACTCCCTGCCAGGTCTTTGGTACCCGGGCCGCGACTTACTCGCCGAATGACGGGCGCCTCACGTAACTAGACGTTCTCCCACCGGAGTCCGCCTTGCTTGCCGGTGAAGCCTGGGAGTCGCAGCGCAATAATTGGCGCTTGACTCAGACACGGGGTTCGGTGGGCACACTCGTCTCCTAATCAAAAAGGGTCCCCGGAAATGGCTTTGCCCTTTCTCCTACTTACCACCTTTCCTCGACTGCATGACTTCCTCACAGGTGGGCATGCTCTTCTCCGGTGGCGTCACAACTACTTCTTTGATCACAGGGAACGGATAACCTTCCGCCTGGATGATTTTCCCCCAGAACGCGGGGGTTTCCGCCTGGTGATCGCAGGCCCTCATTTTGATCTTCCCAACGGGAGTATCGATGGCTAAACCTTCGAGCGCCTTAATCACCTTTTCAGTTTCGGTAGTCCCGGCTTTTACCAGCGCCTCAGTAAGGAACTTGGCGCAGCAGTAGCCCGAGAATACGCCGATTCCGGACGGATAGGGGTCAGCTTTCCCTTGCTTCTCGCTGAATTCCACGTACTTTTTCACAAACGCTTTATTATCCGCATTGTCCGGAAAGTACCAGAGGTAATTGGAGCCGCCGTAAATGCCCGTCGGCATGCTTTCCTTCAGGGCCTTCGGAAAGACCGAGTCAGCAAGTCCGAAAGCGAAGACAGGCACTTTCTCGGGAAGCCCGAACAGTTTCACCTGTTTCATTATTGCGATCAATCCGGATGCTCCAAAAGCTACGTACACCGCTTCAGGCTTGCTGGCCATCAACGCAGTGAGATACGGGGTGTAATCGGTCTCCTGAAGTTTGGGCCAAGCCTCGCCGACCTTTTCCACATCCGGCTTGTTCTTTTTCAGACCTTTCCAAAAGTTGTCTGCTATGGAATGCCCGTATTCATAATCTTCACCCAAAATGTACCATTTCTTGTAGGGCATGGCCGCGGCAACGGCCCCGCCTGCCGTTCCTTCGATATCCGCGCTGGGGCAGCCGCGGAAAAGGTATTCGTGACCTTTATCCTCAGTGATCTTTTCGCTCCTCGCGATATGCACCATGAATAACTTTTTCCTCTGTTTTGCGAACTCGGACACCGCGAGAGCAGAACCACTGTTGGTGGTGCCTGCGAGGAAGTCCACGTTATCTTTGAGCACCAGTTCACGGGCATGGGTGAGCGCCTCGTCCGGCTTAAATTTGTCATCCCGTGTGATGATCTCAATCTTTCGGCCCTTCAATCCTCCTTTGGCATTGAATTCCTCAATGACCATTTCCCATCCGGCCAGGGCAGGTTTGGTAAAAGCCGCGGCCCCCCCGGAAAACGCGTCAATCATTCCGATTTTGATCGGCTTTTCCGCTAAAGCGTTTAGAGGAACAAAGCATACAGCCAGGACAATGGCTGTGATGCAAAAAGAAACCGCCGGCGCAGGTTCTTTCCGCCTTATCATCATTTCCTCCTTAGATGAAAGATTTGCTTGGCGTGATGACACCACATGCAGAAACCTAAAATGGCGCTATTTGCTTCGACTTGGGATGGGACCCATTTCCCGATACGGATGGAAAACTGATTCGCAAATCAACTTATGCCACAAAGCGGCGGCCCGGTCAATCGGTTACTTGATTGACCGACGAATCCACAGTGGGGTATGCTCAAGAATAACCGGCAATAAGTCAGTTATGGCGGGAGAAATCATGCCCGATCAGCTCGGCCGCCCAAGAAGCAATCTCCGTAGAGTAACGAGGACTCTGGAACTGCGCAATCGTTTGCGGCGATCAAGCACGGTCATCGAAAACACTGAGAGCATGGCAGCCGCTACGGGCGACCGTTCCTTATGGGGGACCTACAAACATTATTTCTGCGCGATAGTGGGAGCCTTGGTAGGAGGAGTGTCCGTCCTCATTGGGACAGCTCTGCTTGATGGATCCCGCACGGCAAGCTCAGGCGAATTGGCCAAAATGACAAATCCTATGATCATCGCGGTCGATCGTGCGCTCGCTCAAGCTGATCAGCTCATCAAAATACTTGAGGGGATAGTCGATCAACGACGATCCAAAGCTCATTTCGAGGAGCCTGGGGGTAAGGGGGAGTATCAGGATTGCGTCGAGAATTGCGCGAAGAGTGTCCGAGTGGAGGATGAATCCGACAAATGGCTTCTGATAGACTGTCGCAACGAGTGCATTTCGCGGTACAGTAAACGCGTGAAAGAGATTCGGAAACTTTATACGGATTCGGACTGATAGCTGAGTCGGTTTAAGTCTGACCAGGAGGGTGCAATGACCAGCGGCAAGTGGAACTTCGTTGTAGGAGCTGCCTTTATGGCTCTAGCAGGTTTATGGGCTTTCACGACAATCCTGGTGATTGCAGGCGGGACCGGCCTGAAGGCTTTCACATTGAAGTAAGATTAAATATATCAGGGACTAATTCGGATCAAAAAAGGACACAATCGAGGAAAAGATCATGAAAAGAATGTCTGGCACATTGTATAGTTCTGTTGTTCGCTCTCGCACTTTCGGGCGGAGAGGTTTTTGCTACAAAGGCTCAGGCGGCTGACGTGCGGCAAGGTCAGAATGCGGGGCCGTCGGATCAAGAGATACAGGACATGGCCCGCAGCATGGGCATGGATCCCAAATTATGCGATGGTGTGCAGGAGCGGATTAATCGCATTGTGGCTATCTCCGCAGTCCTCGATCTCTGACGAGGAGAAGGTGGAAAAGCTATCGGAGGCCGTCGCCGAATCCATAGCAGGAATGGAAAAATCAGGTTCCAAGGATGAGGAAGTTGCAAAGGCCGCTAGTCAGTATCTTGGTCTTCATGAAAGGACTCATCGCCGCGGCGCGGGCATCGGCCGCAGCGGGTGACAAGAAGGTTTCCGCCACGGCCAAAGAGGATTTGCAAAAACTTATCATTTTGACAAAAACTTATGTCGCGATGATGAAGGTCATGTGCCCGAAATTGACTCTGCCCGATACTATGAGCAAGTGATACGACGTCCATAGTATCGAGGTAATCGGATGAATTTCGGCTTGGCTAAACAGCTCAGCGGAGTAGATGGCTGAGGAGGTGGCTCAATGAAAACGTTTCGTCAGTTCATGGCGATTATGGCTCTAATGATAGCGCTTTGTGTTGTTCCATGCTTGTTACCCGCTGAAATCCCGGAAAACGGCGCCCAAATCGAATGCGGCATGCCGGTCAGGGCACAGCAGAATGGTGACAGGGTGGTCGATATCAGCGCGTGTCAAAATGGATGTCGGATGCGTTATGGTCCTACTCCACCCACTGGCCACGGCGCTGACGAACGACGGAGTTGGGGAAACTGGGAAAAACCCCGGCGCAACGGTGGAACAGAGCAGCCCAGCTTTATACTCACAATGTATGGAGGACTGCGAACGGAATTACTGGAAACAGTTTGACGAAGATACAAACGGATCGAGGCGCAGGCGCTAAATTGGCCAGTATAGCGGGATTGGCTTAGCGACGGCCCGTCCTAAACCAGATCGGGTATAGATGGTGCGCTCCGCCTGGATGCGACAACAGGAGGTCCCAAGATGAGAGCAAATCTTTTGATCTTGATACTGGCAGCAGTTCCGGCGCATGCTTTCATACGGATCATATTTTGTGCCGGCTCAACCTGCGGCGATCTTTGCCGCAGCCGAATCCGACACTTTGGACCGCGATTCGTTTGTGGCGCAGAATGACAGCCAACCAGCGATTTGACCTGAACGATTGCCAAAGGGAATGTCGCTCGCGTTTCGGCTATGAACTTCAAACGGAGATAGAGGAACACTTTAGGGGCGGATCGAGGACGGGGCAATTACTATGAGTACGCCAATTGCATAGCAGCATGTAATTCCAAATTCTGGCGAGAATTTGATGATAACACACGAGACCTGGAACGGCTGCGCTAAGCAACGGTTGTCACAGGCCCTTCAACCAACGGATAATTTTCGTCGTATCCGACAGGTCCTGCATGATCAGATCTGCGTCCGTTTCCCGGAGAGCCTCAAGTGCGTAGGGTCCTGTTGCAACAGCTATGCTCCGAGCGCCATGCGCCTTTGCACAGACCACATCCAAAGGGGTGTCACCGATAATAACGCAGTCACCGTAACCTACCAAAATAGAAGAATTCGCGGCCAGTCTCTGTACGGCCAAAGGTAAAAGGGCGTTCCTGTCTTCACTGTCACTGCCGAACGCGCCTACCGGAAAAAATGGATTCAGAGCGAACGGCTCTAGCTTGATTCTGGCCCCTTCTTCGATATTCCCGGTAAGAAGACCTAAGCGGAACTCTTGATCTGCAACAAGGCGCTCGAGCAATTCGCGAACGCCGGGCTTGATATGGCCCATGCCTCTCGCGGTTGCCGTCCGAAGATGGAAAAGGTAGACATCCAGGAACCTTCCCAGCCAACCATCCTGAATCTGAATGTCGATGCTTTTCCAGAGCGTCTCGTATTATCCTGAGATCGGTCTTGCCCGCAAAGCCGATTCCCGCAAATCCGTTCGTGTATTCCGGTCACATCCTGGAACGCGAGATTCAGGGCGAGCGCCCCTGAACCTCCGGAATCAATAAGCGTGTGGTCAATGTCGAATAGAATGAATTTGGGCATGATTTATTATCGCATGGAAACAGATTTGCTGAAAACCATTCATGTTGGCGGCTGAAGAGAACTGTGAGATAATCTAACGTCATGGTGAACTCGCGACCGAAATGCCGGGGCGTCATGTTTTGGAAGTGTGTATCATCAAGAAAACATGAGTGGCGCAAAATGCGATTTGCTCGAATTGCAGTGGATCCCGATCAAATGGGCGGAGTCTCTTCATCGTATTCGCTGGTGTCGATATTACGCTTACATTGGACAAAATCTGGTTTTTTTTTCTTGACTTCTCTCTGCCAAATCCCAAAGTTAAACTCGGGAAAAGCCGTTGAATAACTTGCGAGGCATTTTCGGATCAAAAACCTTCATCTACAGGCCGGAAACCGTGCAGGCTAAAGGCAAGAATAAGTCGTGTCTTTTTACTGCTTCACCCTGTCGGAGCGTCTAGAGCCAAACCGCGGACACCGCCGCGGCACACATACCAGCCGACAAAACGCAGCTCAGGGAAATGAGGGGATACCATGTGGCCTTTTAGTTCATTTTCAGTTTTTTTTGTCACGACTCGGAACGAGCTGCGTATATCATATGGGTCCGTCTGCTGCGGCGCGGCATAGAATGCTGTGGGTGACCAGGGAGTTGTCCGGAACTATTGGACAAATACCCATTCGGGGATTTCCAATCTCCGAAATCCCAAGACGACATCAATTCTGGTTAAGGATGTCGATCGTCCATAAAGGCGGTGTCACATGACAACCGGATCAAGGACCCTGTTTCTGATAGGGATACTGATTTCAGGTCTTTTGTTGAGTGAGCAGCCCTCATTTGGCGACAAACGCTGGAAAGGGTTCGGGAGACAGACAAGATCCCGTCACAGCATGAGAAGCGGCGTGGTAGACAGCTTTTCGATGAAGGCCAGGCTTATACAACAAGGCACGTACAAAAGAGGAACTCGATGAGGCAGCAGAAAAATTCAAACAGGCCGAGGCGATCTGGGGATCAATAGGACACAAACAGAGGAGTGGCCGGAGCGAACATATGGCAAGGGCAAGACCCAGTTGGATCAGGGGAAGTTCGACAAGGCGCTCGAACTGTTCGAACAGGGCCTGGAGATCAGCAATCAGAGCGGCAACGCTATGCCAGCAAGGAGCGGCGATCAACCTTATGGGTGATGTTTATCAAGGCCGAGGGCAATACGACAAGGCGGAAGAGTTTTACAAGAAAGCTCTCGATGTCGCGGGAAGCGCCGGCAAGACACTGGTGCGGAGGGCACGGGCTACACAAGCGCTTGGGCGATCTCGACAGGTTGAAGGGCAATCCCGCAGCGGCCTTGGAAAAATACCGCGAGGCGCTCGAACTCGCGGAAAACTCCGGCGACACTCAAGGCATCGGATGGACGCCTTGCAAGGGACCGGTAGGGCGGAACTAGTCGCTTGGGCAATACGACAAGGCTGCCGAACATTTCCAGAAGGCGCTGGAGGTCTCAAACAAAACGGCAATGTCAGAGATCAGGCAAAGGCTCATGGGCAACTCGGGAAGATGTACCAGTCGTCGGGTCGGAACAGCCAGGCTATCGAGCATTTACGGCAGGGGATACAGCAGGCTGAGCTTACGGGCAATTTCAAACAGGTGACGGAGGACCTATACGCCTTAGGCTTGTTGCATCTCAGTCGTGGACAGTACAATAAGGCAACGGAAGCCTTCCTTCAGGGCCTGGAGAAGGCCAAGGAAAACCAAGAACGCGAAACTTGAGGGAGACACTCTAAGAGGACTTGGCCGGGTGTACAATGTTCTCGGCAATTATCCGAAGGCCCTGGAAAATCTCCAGGCATCTCTGGAAATCGCGAAAAAGAGCGGCAAGAAAAAAGAAGAAGCCGAATCTCTGACCTGCCTTGGACAGTCGTTTTTCAAGTGGGGAAAACACGAAAAGGCCACCGATCTGTTTGAACAGGCGCTGACCATAGCGAAAAAGTCAGGCGACAAAGCCGGTGAGGCAGAAGCGCTAATCCAGTTGGGGCTACTCTATCAATCCATCGGCCAACAACAAAAATCATTGGAAACTTTCGGCCGTGCCAAAGATATCTCCAAACAGAACGCGGCGGTCTCGAAGAGAACTAGACGATCTCATCGCGAACCTGGCACCTGGATATGGGAGAAGTGCAAAAGGCCGAATCATTAATCAAGAAGTCCGGCTCGGATCTGTCCAAGGGCAGATTATGTCTTGTCAAACAGGATTATGCCGGGGCGGTTCATCAATATGAAACTCTGGCTCAGCAAGCTGAGAAAAGCGGCAATGTGGACAATTTGTTTGTGGCCTATACCGGGTTGGGGCTCGCCCAGGAAGGGCTTGGGGATCTTGTATCAGCAGCCCAGTCTTTCCGAAAGGCTGTGGAATCAGTTGAAGAAATACGCTCCACTTTGACTGTGCCGGAAAGATCCGAATTTTTCAATGTTCGAATTGGCGGATTTCTGAGAACAGCTCCCTATGACGGGAGTTGCGCGGGTATCCGTAAAAATGAACAAGCCTGCCGATGGGCTCAAAGAGTCGGAATTGACAAAAGCTAGAGCGTTTTCCGAGGCAATTTCTCACCGGGTCGAAGGCATTTTCCAGGATATTCCCGAAGAGATAATGGAGAAAGACCTTGAAGTAAACGAACGTTTGGCTGCGCTTCTCAAACATAGACAAAGCGCTAATGGAGCAGGGGATATAAAAGTCGTTCAAGCCCTGGAGCCTCAAATCATAGAGGCCAAAAGTCGAATTGAAAGCTCACATCGAAAAGCTCCGGACTGAGTGTCCTCTGTTCGCAGCCACCAAATATCCCGAGCCCCCGGAGTTAGACCAGACTGCATTAAAAGCAGATGAGTGGGTCCTCACCTACCATGTGACTGATGAGGGGATCTTGATCTACCTGACTCGGGGGAAGGAGATCTTGAAGGGACTCTTCAAGCCTATGCCCAGGGCCGAACTGGAAGAGCTTGTAAAGAAGTTCATGACTCCGCTTCAGGTCATTCCGGGACAAGATGATCTAATAGAAAAACTGAAGGCATTTGATTTTGATTCGGGAAAGAAACTTGCCGATTTGTTGCTGGAAGACGTCCTGACAGCTGGTTCCCGAAGGGGCCACTATAGTCGGTCTCACCGGACGATTGCCTGGCGAGCCTTCCATTCGAAATGCTGACTCTGAACGGAGAAGGTCGGATCAAGGAAACCGTCTGAGCTTGCCTCAGACCGAAGGCGGGCAATTCCTTGGCGACCGGAACCCAGTGGTCTACTGCCAGTCGATTACAGCTCTGACTCTTACCCGGACGCTTGGCGAACCCTGACGAAACCTGAGGATCGAATACTGGTAATGGCCGATCCGGTCTTCGATACGAAGGACCCACGAGTGAGAAACAGACTGTCCGTACCGCGGCCGCCGGAGGCAGGCAAGCATGTTTACCAGCTCATGTCTGTGATGAAGAAAGCCGGCAGTGAAGGTCTCGAGTTCAACAGACTTCCTCAAACCGGCGAGCTTGCCGAGGACCTCAAACAGATGTATAGGGACAAGAGCGACATCTTCACCGGATTGAATGCCACCAAAGAGACCTTTCTTTCCACGATCGGCCCCTCGCTGGCACGGTACCAGTCCATCGTTTTCGCGACACATGGATACCTGGACAGTTCAGCTCTTGGGATGACGCGAACCGTTGCTGGTTTCTTTCACTGGTTCCGCCCGGAACGGACGGATTTTTGCGGGCCAATGAAGTTATGGGGCTTCGCCTGAATGCCGGCACAGTGGTCTTGGGGGCTTGTCAGACAGGGCTGGGCCGCCAGGTGCCGGGAGAAGGCACTATGGGCATGGGCAGATCGTTTCAGTATGCCGGCGCCAAAGTGTGCTGATGAGCATGTGGAGCGTAGCCGAAAGATCCTCGGTGAAGCTGGTGAAGAATTTCTTTAAGTATGTAGCATCCGGAAAGGGGAAGCTTGAAGCCCTGAGATTGGCAAGATCGGACGTCCGGCGCGACGGTTACGATCATCCTTTCTTCTGGGCTCCTTTCATATTGTTCGGTGAAGCTCAATAATGCTTGTGACTACAGTCATGTTCAAGCTAACCGATAGGATTGCTAGGTGAAAGATCGACTTTGATTACGGACGATAATATAGGAAAGGGGGTTTTGGTTCCATGAAAGCAACTTGGAAGATCATCCTCATCTTGGGCATGTTTGCCGGCAGTATTCTACTGAATTCAATTGCTGTATTTGCAGCTTCGGAAAGCAACCCAGACCCCAGGCAGGTCTGGATGTCGGTCGGCAAAAAAGGACCAAATGAAATCGGTCTAAAAGTTTGGACGCAAAAGAAGGGAGGGGAAGCCTTCTCTGAAGGAGAGCCGATCGTTTTGAATTTCGAGACATCTCGAAAAGCCTATGTGATGGCACTCAACGTGTCTCCAAAAGGGGATGTCATGGTTTTGTTTCCAAACGGGGAATCTCCTGACAACCTGATTCTCCCCGGTAAGACCTACACTTTGTTCGGGCCTGACTCCAGCATTCAAGTTACTGCGAATGAAAAAATCAAAGAAGCCGTGATCATTTTTTATGCGGCCTCAAAGCCGTTCAAACTCGATCCTTTAAAGGCGTCTGAAAGCCAACCGGTAATCAGAATTCCTCATACAGATACTGCGCAAGTGGCGGCTCTCACCGCGAAAATCGAAGATCTGGCTCAGGATGATGGCTTTAATCGACAAGCCGTTATTCTAAAGGCTGCCGGCAGTAGCGGGATTACGCTCGAGCTCATGGCGCCGAAAAGTGTGAAACCCGGAGGCGTCACCGGTGGGCAGGGCCTGAAACCCGAAGAGGGAAAACCTGGGAAAGAATAGCCGAATTTAGATAAGAAGTCGGAGCGCCGAAGGAATGGTTTTTTCGACAGTATGGGGCGGCCGGAGAATCCTGCTAATCGGAGTGTTAGATTAGTGTCTCGTGGGCTGTTCTTGTCGCCCTTGATGATTTATTTTGTTTCGCAACCGAATATTGAGCCCGTCCACCAATAGGTCTCAAACGCTAAAGATCCCACGGATCCGAAGCCGAGCTGGTGACAGCGTTGACTTCGGCTGCTTCGAAAGCTAAACCACAAACTTTATGATCCGAAGTCCCGTCTCTTTGCCAGATCCGGACTAACCCCGAGATGCACCTGGATATCGATGATGAGACCATAAAGAAATACGGCCAGTGGCCGTGGGATAGAGCATTAAGCGCCCGAATCGTTAACAGGCTTACGGAATTGGGGGCCAAAGTAATTGTCTTCGATATCATGTATGCGTCACGAGGGCCGGAGCAGAGAGGGGGATGAAGCGTTAGCTAATGCCATTTCCGAATCGGGTCGTGTTGTCATGGCCGCAGGCCTGTTCAAAAGCGAGCCGTTGGAATCAGGCGCGGCGCCCGAGCCGGCGACACTAATGAAGACAGCGGGCTTGCGTGAAAAGGCTTGGCCGATCTCTGCGCCGCCGGAATTCAAGCTTCCGCATGTTGAAGAGCCGAGAGACTCCACTATCCCGCTATTGCCGGTCACCAAGGGAGCCAAAGAGGTTGGTCATATTAATGCTACACCTGACGAAGACGGGATTCATCGAAGGATTCGGCTCTTCATAAGACTTAAGGATCGCCTCGTTCCCAGCCTTAGCTTGGCCGCGCTGGTGGCCTATCTGAATGCGGATCCTCAAAAAATCGTTTTCAGGGAAAATCAGATTGAAATCCATCATCCTGGCGGAATTATGAAAATCCCTGTCGATTTGGAAGGACGTATGCTTGTAAATTGGCCACGTGACGTTTGGGGCAGTTTTGAGAATTATCCGGCGTGGTATGTGCTTGAAGGAAAGCAGGACGCCGAGATGACAGAAGCGTTTAAAGAAAAAATAGTCATTGTGTCCATCGCCTGGACTGGCAATACCGATATGGGCGCCACGCCCGTGGAAAAACAAATTCTGCTTAGCAGAATACATTCGAGCGCTCTGGACACAATGCTCACCGGCAGGTTTATCTATGAAGTTGGGGCTTTTCCGATACCGGTGCTTGTGTCGGTCATTATTTTCCTGGGGCCTTTGGCTCTGGCGCTCAAGCTTCGCTTTTATCGTGCGGTAGTTCTATATATGGCTTTATATGGTATTTGTGCTCTTTTGGTCATTTTCGCTTTCGGCTGGAGATCATTGGATGTTCCCATGGCCGAATCCTCTTTCGTCTTTTTACCGGCAGCGGCCGGATTCTTGATTTCTCGTGCTGTGTCGACGGAGAAAGATCGGCGCCAGATCCGGGAGACGTTTGGAAGATATATGAGTGACGATGTTGTTACGGAAATACTCAAATCGCCCGGAGGCATCAACCTCACAGGAGAACTCAGAGACGTCACGGTCCTGGTGTCGGATCTTCGAGGCTCTACGCCAATGGGGGAAGCTCTGGAACCGCCCAGGTGCTTAGAGTGATCAACAGGTACCTGGATAGAATGGTTGAGGTCATCATGAGACATGGGGGGACTATTGATGAGTTCACTGGAGACGGGATTCTCGTCTTGTTCGGAGCTCCCAGAGTAATGACAGATGCCGCAAAACGAGCTGTTTTGTGCGCCTTGGATATGCAAAAGGCCATGCCGGAACTCAACAGGGAGAATGTGGATCTTGGATTACCGGAGTTGCGAATGGGAATAGGGATTAACAGCGGTCAGCTGGTTGTGGGAAACATCGGGTCTGAACAACGCAAGAAATACGGCGCCATTGGAAGCGCTATCAACATTGCATTCCGGGTTGAAGCTCAAACGGATCGAAACGGCGGTGAGATCTTAATAACTGAGGCGGTACGAGACAGAATTGATGGGGGTTTGGAACTTAGGTCCGGCGAGAACCGTGCCGCTTAAAGGCATAGAGAAACCTATGGACCTTTACCCAGTCCTCGGGATGCCGGATGTTTAATTGGCTTGCGGGTCGTTAAATAGTGGTGTGGATTCCGAACACCGCAAGGAACTGAACGAGCGTTTGTGGAGACCGTAAAATCAACTTTCCGAAGAAGACTAATTCAATTGTGGACGCTTAACCGACCGCAACGGCCCGATCACACAATTGCAGCGAGGAGACAACGAAATGATGAGCAAGATGGTATGTATAGTAGTTATTGGTCTGCTTGTCTCATGCTCCATTGCGATTGCGGAAACCCCTGCAAAAGAGGCCGCGGCTGTTGTCGCAGCAGAACAATGGCTCAGCCTGGTCGATCAGGGACAATACGGCGAAAGTTGGAACGAAACAGCGGAGTACTTCAGGAGTGCAGTGAGTCAGACACAGTGGGAGCAAATGGTACAGGCGGCACGCAAACCTCTCGGCAAGCTTACTACGAGAAACGTGAAAAAGAAAACTTTACACTAACTACTTTACCGGGCGTTCCGGATGGAGAATATGTCGTTATCGAGTTCGAAACCTCATTTGAAAACAAGAAGTCAGCGATTGAGACCGTCATCCCCATGATGGACAAAGACGGCAAATGGCGTGTCTCCGGTTATTACATCAAATAAGGACGCCCTTGTGGCTGGCGTGGAAACGGGTAAGTGTTGTGGCAATGTACGGACCGGCGTGAACAATTTTGTCTGCTTGAATGAGAGCATCAACATTTTTCTTTTGCAGCATTACGCCAGGATTGGGCTGAGTTGCGCTCACACATAATTAGCTTGCCAAATTACTACGGAACTGTAAAGAATTACTATTTGTTATTGACAAGTTAAGATAAATCGGTGAGTATTGATGATAGATTTTGTCAAGAAAGAAGTCCGAGTGACAAATTTTCGAATTGAATCCCCTTCAAACAATACATGGATGAACTGACCGCAAGAGTATGGTACTGTAGAAATTCAATACAAGTAACGGGGCCCGTCTGCCACCTGGAGGTGTTTTGAATGAACCCCAATTCCAAGCACGGTTTCAATACCTTGGCTCTCCACGCGGGTCAGGAGCGTGATCTGGTGACCTATGCCCGGGCGGTCCCGGTGTACCGAACATCATCGTATCTGTTCCGGGACACAAAACACGCAGCGGACCTTTTTGGATTAAAGGAACTAGGAAACATTTACACTCGGATAATGAACCCTACCACGGACGTCCTGGAAAAAAGAGTGGCTGCGCTAGAGGGCGGAATTGCCGCGCTTGGGCTTGCTTCAGGGACCGCAGCGAGTCTTCTATTCGTTGATCAACTGCATGGAAGCTGGCGAGGAAGTCGTTTCAGCACGCAACCTTTATGGCGGGACGTACACTATGTTCAACGATATCCTGCCTCAATTTGGTATTGCGGTACGATTTGTGGATCATGACTCGCCTGCTCAGATTCAGGGCCGCCATAAATTCGAAGACCAGGGCCATTTTTCTTGAGACCATAGGGAATCCCATGCTGGGTGTGCCTGATTTCGACGAGATTGCCGCCATTGCGAAAGAAGCCCATGTGCCTCTTATCGTGGATTCGACCTTCACTCCGCCCTGTATCTTCCGGCCTATGGAACACGGGGCCGACATTGTGGTCCACTCACTCACAAAGTGGATCGGCGGGCATGGCACCGGTATCGGCGGCGTAGTGATCGATTCGGGCAAGTTCGATTGGACCGATCCCAAGTTTCGTCTGTTCAACGAGCCCGAGTCCTCATATTTCGACATTAGATTCGGTCATGACCTCGGGGAGGACCTTCAGCCCATGGCCTACATCCTGAGAATGCGGCTGGTTCCTCTGCGCAATCTCGGAGCCTGCATCAGTCCGGATAACGCATGGATCTTCATCCAGGGGCTGGAAACGCTGTCTCTCAGAATGGAGCGTCACAGTTCCAATGCTCTGGCAGTGGCTCGTCATCTGGAAAACCATCCGGCCGCAGCCTGGGTGCGGTATCCTGGACTACCATCCGACCCGTCCTATGATTTGGCTCAACGATACTTCTTTAACGGGGCCGCGGGCGGGATGGTGGTGTTCGGTATCAAGGGTGATGCCCCGGCAGGGGAACGATTCATCAATCGTCTGAAGTTATTTTCACATCTGGCGAATGTCGGGGACGCTAAGAGCCTGGCGATTCATCCGGCAAGCACAACCCATTCCCAGTTGTCGAAGGAGCAACAGATGGCCGGCGGACTGCCGCCCGATTTGGTGCGCTTATCCGTCGGCATTGAAGACATCGCCGATATAATAGAAGATATTGATCAAGCTCTGGCATAAGGAAGATTCACCGCAGAGAACGCAGAGAACGCAGAGATGAGAATAGGTTCGAATAAAGTCATTGAGACTATAGCTGGAGCGGCCATTGAAGTTTATCTCGCGAATAATTTCAAAGAATGTTAACCTCCGCGTTCTCTGCGATCCCTGCGGTAAGTGATTTGGACGAAAAGATGCCCACTATACCTATACAAGAATATGCTGATTCAGACGGCCGTTACGGACAGGTCGAGACTCAGTACGCGGACTTCGAAGGAATTCAGCTGGAATCCGGTTTGTTCTTGGGTCCATTGACAGTGGCGTATGAGACGTACGGCACGCTTTCTCCTGGACGGGACAATGCGGTGTTGATCCTTCACGCTTTGTCGGGCGATGCCCACGCCGCGGGGGTGGACGAAAACGGTAGACTTGGTTGGTGGGACGCCATGATTGGACCTGGCAAAGGGATCGATACGAATAAGTACTTTGTGATCTGCTCCAATTGTCTTGGCGGGTGTAAGGGCACCACAGGTCCATGCAGTATTAATCCGGACACAGGCAGACCGTACGGTCGCACATTTCCGCTGATAACTATGGCAGACATGGTGAATGTTCAGGCCATGCTTATAGAGCGCTTGGGCATCGAGAGGCTTCACAATGTTGTCGGCGGCTCTATGGGAGGCATGCAGGCTCTCCAGTGGGCGGTAACGCATCGCGACAAGGTAAAGTCGGCCTTGGTGATTGCAGCAACGGCAAGACTGTCACCACAGGGCATAGCATTCAACTGGGTCGGACGGAACGCGATATATAGCGACCCGGCACGCGTATGCCCGGAGCCCGGCGGCTCGAATGAAAGCGACAGGGTGGCAAGAGGTCTGGCTGTCGCGAGGATGATCGGCCACATCACTTATCTTTCTGAAGAGACGATGGAAGTCAAATTTGGCCGCAAGCTGGCTCTAAAAGATGTGGACGGATACAGGTACAGCCTGGGAGAAAACGGAAAAGAAGGCGGCGAATTCGAGGTGGAATCTTACCTCGAACACCAGGGAAGCGTCTTTATGCAGAGGTTTGACGAGGATTCCTATATCATAATTACCAAGGCCATAGACTACTTCGACCTGGAAGCAACTTACGGAGATCTATTGACTGCATTTCGGGATGTCACGGCCAAGATACTTGTCATCTCATTCAGTTCGGATTGGCTGTATCCGACTTCCATGTCGATGCCCATCGTTCGGGCATTGCAGGCGCTGCGGAAGCACGTTTCTTTTGCGGAGCTGGATCTGCCGTATGGCCATGATTCATTCTTGGTTAATGCGGGCATCCCCACAATGACACGAATAGTGAGCGGTTTCTTGCAGAGTGTGTGATGAGATTCGTTTTCAACGGTTTTCCTGAAGAGCGTGACGGATGCGATCTAAGCGTCCAGCGGCTTTTGGATGAGGTCAAGGAAAATGATCCGGCAGTGATCGTTGAGGTGAACGGTCGTTTTGTTCATCGAAAAGATTTCCGTACCACGATAATTGGCGATGGCGACAAAGTGGAGTTCATTCATCCGTCATTTGGTGGGTGACATTTCCGTACGGTTCTTCATCCTCCATCAATGGCGGATGACCATTCCTTCCTGCTCATCTCACGCCTTTCTGAAACTTGACAATACTAAGTGATAATGATGAAATATCCGATCCTGCATCGACCCAATCCCCGGGAGATTGGATGAAGCTCCGCGAGATACTCGATATACTTTCGGCAAGAGTTCTGGTGGACCATCAAGGCCTTGACGAAGAAGTGCCGATGGGCGGAGCTGCAGACCTGATGAGCGATGTGCTTGCCTTCGGATCGGAAGGCATGATGCTCATGACGGGACTTACCAATCCTCAAGTGGTGAGAACCGCGGAAATGGCCGGCATAAACGTTGTGATATTCGTTCGAGACAAGACACCTCCTCCGGAAACACTTGAATTGGCAGAGGATTCCGGAATAACCGTGTTGGTCACCGGATATACCATGTACGAGGCGTGCGGTCGATTGTACAAAGCCGGATTGCCCGGTTTGGGACTGGTTAAAATCGAAAATAACACCTGGTGAACATGCAAGTAGAAGGCATAACCAAAGTCCAGGAACTCATCTATTCCACTAAAGTGGAAACGGTTATGGCTACGGACGTAATCATATTGGGGCCGGACATGCCACTGGAAGAGGCGAAAACAATCCTGAAGTCCAAACGCATTTCCGGCGCTCCGGTGGTGGAGGGGGAGAATCTAGTTGGAATGTTAAGTATGTCCGATGTATTGGCGGCATTGGAAAACGGTAAATTGAATGAGCCGGTTCGTGAGGCCATGACTTCGCAGGTCAAAACTGTATCAAAGGATTCTTATCTGATTGAGGCGGTGAATCAATTAGGAAGCAGAGGATTTGGCCGGCTGCCCGTGGTGGACGGAAGAGGAAAATTGGTAGGTATTGTAACTCCAGGTACTATGATGCGATCTCTCTTGCATGAAATGGATGCCAGTTTTCAACAAAAAGAAGCTGAAAAGCTTCAAGCATATCGAGCCAGTCATATTTTTGACGATATTATTTCCGATGCCACAAGTCTTGTTCTGCGCTTCATGGTGGATGACCGCGATTTCACCAACGCAGGCAAAGCCTCCAGTACGATTAAGAAATCACTGCAGCGCCTGGGAGTGGCCCCAGCGATAATTCGTCGGGTGTCCGTTGCGGTTTATGAGGCTGAAATGAATCTGGTGATTCACACTGACGTGGGCGGAGAGATCATCGTAGATGTCCGTCGGGACCGCTTAAAAATATCCGCGGTGGACCACGGCCCGGGAATAGAGAATGTGCAGAAGGTCCTGCAACCGGGATATTCGACTGCGCCGCAGTGGATCAGGGACATGGGATTTGGCGCCGGCATGGGCTTGGCCAATATCAAAAGGTGTTCGGACATTATGACGTTAATGTCCGAGCCGGGAGGCGGAACGAGATTAGAGATATTATTCCGCTTTGGGCAACACGAATTGGGCGGTCGAACGGCCACGGGAAAAAGGTCTTGACAACCCTAAATTGACGATTAATATAGAGATCTTTGTATCAGGGAAGGCTGCCCGGGGTAAATACCCTCCCTAATATACAATAACCGCCTCAAAGTTATATCGGCTCAGGTCTAATGCCTGGGCCTCCAGCTACAAACAACCGGAGTAGAGGATGATAAATAGCTATCTTCCTATTCTCGTCATATTTCTAGTCTCTGCCTTTATCGGTGTGGCTATTATTGTGCTCTCCACCCTGGTCGCTCGGAGAAATCCGACGCCGGTAAAATTGATGCCGTACGAATGCGGTATGGATCCTATCGGAAGCGCCAGAAGGCGATTTTCGGTCAGGTTTTTCGTTATCGGCATGTTATTCATAGTTTTCGATATCGAGTTAATCTTCCTTTTCCCGTGGGCAGCTATTTACGACAAACTCATGCTGTTCGGTTTTGTGGAGATGCTTGTGTTTGTCCTTGTGCTGCTGGTGGGGTTAATTTACGTCTGGAAAAAAGGCGCCTTGCAATGGGAATAGAGAGACATCTTAACGATACGGTGCATGTCACCAATCTGGAATGGTTTGTAAACTGGTCACGAAAATCATCAATGTGGCCGCTCGGTTTCGGTTTGGCCTGTTGCGCTCTCGAAATGATAGCCACATTCGTCAGTAGATACGACTTGGCCCGTTTCGGCATGGAGGTCGCCCGGCCTTCTCCTCGACATGCGGATCTGATGATAGTGTCGGGTACTGCTTCAAAAAAGATGCTTCCCGCTGTTTTGAGGATCTACGAGCAGATGGCTGACCCGAAGTGGGTCATAGCTATGGGCGCGTGCGCATGCACCGGCGGTATTTATAAGAACTATGCGGTCGTTCAGGGGATCGATCGTCATCTTCCTGTGGATGTTTATATTCCGGGATGTCCGCCAAGGCCCGAAGCGCTGACTGGACGGAATACTTCAGCTACATGCTAAAGTCATGAAGGAACAATCATTACACAATCCCCGTATCCCAAAAATCAGGTCGGCCGGCTAATGAAACAAGAAGAGATCCAAGAAAAGCTGTCCACTGCTTTTTCGTCCGAAGTTATTCAAGCTGTCGATGAATTTCAGGGGCAGATATACGTCACGGTAGCCCCGGAGAAAATTCGTGAGGTCTGCCTGTTTTTGAAAAACGATCCGGATCTTGCTTTTGATTTTCTCTCTTTTGTTGGAGCTGTAGACAAATATCCGAAGAAACCACGTTTCGAAGTGGTTTACCAGCTCTATTCTCTGAAGCACAATCATCGTTTCCGAATTAAGGCGCTGGTCGATGAAACTGACGAAGCGCCGGCAAGTATTGATTCGGTCGTCAGTGTATGGCCCACGGCTGATTGGCATGAGCGAGAAACGGCGGAAATGTTCGGCATCAATTTCAATGGCCATCCGGATCCGAGAAAACTCCTTCTGCCGGAACATTGGGAGGTGCATCCGCTCAGAAAAGATTTTTCGGTGCTGGGTAACGATCAAGATACCCCGGACCTGCCTCCCAGGGTAGGAAATTAAGGATACAAGCGCATGTACGAAATACCGAGCGCAAAAACAAGGCCTGTAACTGAGTCGCTGGAACTTAATCTTGGTCCTCATCACCCGAGTACTCACGGAGTTTTCCGTGCCGTAGTGGAACTGGACGGCGAAATAGTTGTCAACGTAACGCCTCATCTCGGCTACCTTCATCGCGGTTACGAAAAGACCTGCGAAAACAAGCATTATCACCAGGTTATTCCTCTGACTGAACGCTGCGATTATATGGGGGCTTCGAGCAATTCGCTGGTCTATTGCCTGGCCGTGGAAAAGCTGCTGGGCGTGGAGGTCCCCGAGCGAGCCCAGGTGGTCCGGGTAATGATGGCCGAACTCAGCCGGATCTTTAGTCACCTTTTTTGGCTGGGAACGCATGCGCACGATGTCGGGGCCATGACGCCGCTCTTTTATATGCTGCGGGAACGAGAAGAGATTATGAATCTCTTTGAGCTTACCGCTGGTGGGCGGTTAATGCCCAACTATCTTAGAATCGGCGGACTCATCCGGGACCTTGAAGACGGTTTCGTCGAGCGACTCCGAGCCTTTACGGACCATTTCGATCGTCGTGTGGATGAATATGAAGAACTGCTTACGAAGAATGCCATCTATATCGACCGGACCAAAGGAATAGGTATACTTTCCAAAGAGGACGCCATAGCCCTGGGGGCGAGCGGCCCTATGGCTAGGGGTTCCGGAATAAATTGGGACATACGAAAGTCGGAACCATATTCCGGATACGAGCAGTACAACTTTGACGTGCCGGTTGAGACAGGGTGCGATATCTATTCAAGATATCTTGTCAGGGTCGCAGAAATGAGACAGAGCAGACGGATCCTGGCCCAAACGTTGGACAAACTTCCGGCTGGACCTATCAGAGCACGCAAACCTGGTGTCATCTTTCCGCCTCAGGAGGAGATCTACACTAAAATGGAATCACTCATTCATCACTTTATGCTTGTGGTGGAGGGCTTGAAACCGCCTGTGGGTGAGGTTTATCAGTGTATCGAATCGCCTCGAGGGGAATTGGGAGCGTATCTGATTAGTGACGGCGGACCTCAGCCTTACAGGTTGAAATGGCGAGCGCCCGCATTCGTGAATCTCGAATCTTTGGCGCGGATGAGCAAGGGTTGTTTTTTTGCCGATCTGATTGCGATTCTTTCGAGCGTGGATATCGTTCTGGCGGAGGTTGATCGGTAAAGCGGCGCAAAGAAGCGACCGTTTTGAGGAGCCCTCATGACTCTCGGAGACATAATCGAAGCGTTGGCGCTGGAAGTCAGGGCGGGCAGCGACCAAATGGATCGTGTGGTTGAAGGTGGCTATGTAAGCGACCTTCTCAGTGATGTGATAGCTGGGGCCAAAGAAGGGGACCTCTGGATCACCCTTCAGTTGCACCAAAATATTGTTGCCGTGGCTTTTCTGAACAATCTGGCAGGCATAGTGATTGTAGGCGGACGAGAACCGGAACCGGAGACCCTGGAAAAAGCGGAAGAACAAGGGGTCCCTATAATGGTGAGCGGACTTCCGGCTTATGAAGTGGTCGGGCGGCTGTACCAAATGGGGATTCGACGATAGGTTCGGGAGCTTGAGATCCGGTTACGGAGAGTGATCAATTATAGGCGGCGGCACCAAGCCTTCCAACGATCAACGGACTGCTTGAGACGAGAAAAGACTTCAACGGCGGAAGAAGAGAGGCCGAAAGGTCGATCTAAAGATTTACAGACTTGATCTTCACATCCACACGGTTTTATCTCCCTGCTCCGAGATAGCGGAGATGACGCCGAGGGCGATAGTCCGAACAGCCCTGGACAAAGGTTTGGACATGATCGCCGTGTGTGATCACAATTCCGCCCGGAATGCCTCCGCCACGCTGCGAGCAGCCGCCGGAAGCAACCTGACCGTTATCCCGGGCATTGAGATCACGTCGTCGGAAGAAGTCCATGTCCTGGGTCTGTTTCCCTCCGAGACCGAAGCGGAGGCCGTTCAAGAGGAAGTTTACGCGCGTCTGTTCGGAGAAAATAACGAAGAGGTGTTCGGCTATCAAGTAGTTGTAGACGAATTTGATGATCGTCGAAGACCTCGATCAGAGGCTCTTGATAGGGGCCACGACTCTCAGCGCGGAAAGAGTCGCGAATCTGATTCATAAATTTCAGGGATTGACCGTGGCGTCACATGTAGATCGACCGGGTTTCGGGCTTTTCAGTCAACTCGGATTCATTCCTGAAGCTCTGAAACTGGACGCTCTGGAGGTTTCGAAGCACTCGGATTTCGAGAAGGTCAGGGCAAAATTCCCGCAGGCCGGAAACTATCCCCTGATTACTTCTTCGGATGCGCACTATCTGAAAGATGTCGGGTCTGCGGCTACCCTGGCCCGAATGGCCGAGCCCAGCTTTGCGGAACTCAGAAAGGCGTTGGCAGGCCAGGAGGGCAGGGCGGTAATCGGGGCTGCGCCATGCGGGATTTGAAAGGGCCTGGTTGAGCAAAGCGGATGCAGGATCTTTCACTGCACATCCTCGATGTGGCCGAGAACGGAATAAATGCCGGCGCCAACTTGATTCGGATAACGGTGGAAGAAGACATTCAAGGAGACAAGCTCACGATCACGGTGGAAGACAACGGACGAGGCATGGAACCGGAGTTCCTGCGTAAAGCGCTTGATCCTTTTGTCACCACGCGTGTCACCCGAAAGGTCGGGCTCGGCTTATCATTGCTGCAACAATCCGCGAGACTGGCGGAAGGCGATATACAAGTAGATTCAACCCCGGGAGTTGGAACCAAGGTGACTGCATTCATGAAGCACGGACATATTGATCGCAAGCCTATGGGCAATATGTCTGAAACCATGGTGACTCTGATCCAGGGGAACCCGGACGTCGATTTCGTATATGCGCATAGGAGAAATGGCAAGGAATATCAATTTGATACTAGAGAATTACGGGCTGAACTAGAAGAAATTCCGATAAATCAACCTGAGGTGGTTAGCCTTATTCATGATAATCTTAGAGAAGGACTGAAGGCGACTTGCCTCGAATTGAAACGGTAAATCGCAGAATTCCATTGGGAGTAAGAATAAAGTGCAAGAACGAGACGAAGTCCTAAAAAGGAAAGCTGCTCCGGCTGTGGAGGTTCTTCCGCCTGAAGAACTGGAAAAGCTTGAGGCGATCATCGACAAGTATGAGGGCCGGGCCAATTACATCATTCCTGCGCTGAAGGAAGCTCAGGAGATGTACGGGTACGTGCCTCTCGAGGTGCAGGTCAAACTGGCTGAAGGGCTGAATGTGTCAGCCTCGCATGTGTACGGCGTGGTGACCTTCTATTCATTCTTTACGATCACGCCTCGCGGCCGACATACCGTCCGCCTTTGCCTCGGGACGGCTTGCTATGTTAAAGGATCGAAAGAAATTCTTGAGATCATGACGAGAGAGGTCGGTCTTAAGGTCGGAGAAACATCCGAGGATGGCCGATTCACCCTCGAAGCCGTCAGATGCCTGGGCGCCTGCGGTCTGGCGCCGGTGATGCTGATCGGCGAGGATACTCACGGCAATATCAATCCTAACGATACGCTGAAAATTATGGAAGGCTATCAATGATAGGCAAAGCCGATCCAATTTCAGCGCGTTTGCTGGTGTAAGCGCCTGAGAGTCGTTCATAACAGCCTCCGGGAGGAAGCATCGTGCCAAAGATTTCCATAGAGGATCTGAAGAAAATTAAAGAACGAGAGCGCGGGAAAATGGTCCTGCGAGAGGGCGAATACCGGGCCAAAATCACTGTCCACATGGGAACCTGCGGCATTGCGGCAGGGGCTCGTGATGTGATGACGGAGTTTCGTGACGCCATAGCCGCCCGCGGAATCACGGACGTTATTCTGACCAACTCAGGTTGCGCCGGTCTCTGTGCGAAAGAGCCCATGATCACCGTGGAAGTTAAGGATCAATCGCCGGTGAAATACGTCTCGTTGGATCGCGAGAAGGCAAAGCGCATCTTTGATGAGCACGTGATGGGTGGAAAGCCCGTGGAAGATTACGCTCTTGCTCGTGGGAGCGAAACCACGGCCGGGTAATTCAAGCCCGAATGAATTTGAGATATGCTCGTGGCTGAGCGAAACAGCCCAGTCCGTCGGAGAATAGTCGATGAGCGCCAGTCCTATTTATAGAATGCAGTTCATGTTGTGCGCAGGCACCGGATGCCTGGCCAGTGGCTCCATGGAAGTAAAAGAAGCCATGGAAAGGGAATTGAAAAAGAGGAACCTGCAAGACGAGGCCCAGGTAATTACGACAGGCTGTAATGGTTTTTGCGCCAGAGGCCCGATCATGGTGGTCTATCCGGATGGCGTTTTTTACAACCAGGTCAAACCCGAACACGCTCCTCTAATCGTGGAAGAGCACGTCCTCAAAGGGCGTGTGGTGGAATCGCTCCTGTTCAAGGAAGAAGCCAAAGAACAAATCCCTCTCTTGAAGGATATCGGCTTCTTCGGCTTGCAGCGATTGATAGTTTTGCGAAATCGCGGACTGATAGATGCGGAAAATATTGATGATTACATCGCGCGGGACGGATACGCCGCTCTGGGCAAGGTCCTCACCGAAATGACCCCGGAAGAGGTCATTGAAGAAGTCAAGAAATCAGGACTCCGCGGCAGAGGCGGCGGCGGGTTCCCCACCGGGCTTAAATGGGAGGAGTGCCGGCGGTACGAGAATTTCCCCAAGTACACCATCTGTAACGGTGATGAAGGCGACCCCGGAGCTTTTATGGACCGCTCGGTCATGGAAGGCGATCCGCATTCGGTGCTCGAAGGTATGGCCATCTCCGGATACGCTATCGGCGCTGAGAAAGGTTACATCTACGTACGAGCCGAGTATCCGCTCGCTATCCAGAGGCTTCAAAAAGCCATCCAGCGATGCGCGGGATTACGGCCTGCTGGGCGAAAACATTCTCGACAAAGGATTCAATTTTGACATCGAGATTTATCCGGGCGCCGGGGCGTTTGTTTGCGGCGAGTCAACTGCGTTGATGTACTCGATCGAAGGCAAGCGTGGAATGCCCCGCATCAAACCGCCTCGCAGCGCAGAGGCAGGTCTGAACAATCAGCCCACCAACCTCAACAATGTCGAGACCTTCGCTAATCTTAATCCGCTCATACTTCACGGCTCGGAGTGGTTTGCCTCCATCGGCACCGAAGGCAGCAAAGGGACCAAGGTGTTTGCTCTTACCGGGGCCGTAAAAAACGTCGGACTCGTCGAAGTGCCTATGGGAACTACGTTGAAGAGCCTAATCTTCGATATAGGCGGAGGGATCCCCAAGAAACGGAAGTTCAAGGCCGCGCAGATGGGCGGTCCCTCGGGTGGTTGTATACCTACTGACCTGGTGGACGTGGAAATCGATTACGAATCTCTCCTCGATGCCGGCGCCATGATGGGATCGGGCGGAGTTGTCGTAATGGACGACCACACCTGCATGGTCGATACTGCCACGATTCTTTACCGAATTCTGCGTGGACGAGTCTTGCGGCAAATGTACCCCTTGCCGTGAAGGCCTCAAGGTGATGTTTGATAGATTAACCGACATAGTGGAAGGCAGAGGCGAAGAAGGGGATGTGGAATTCCTTCAAGAATGGGGAAAACACATCAACTCGACCTCCCACTGCGGATTAGGAAAGGCCGCGGCCAATCCGGTGCTTTCGACCATACGTTACTTCCGTGACGAGTATGACGCTCATATCCGTGACAAGCATTGTCCCTGCGCTGGTGTGTCCGAGTCTGATCGATTTCGTGGTCATGGAAGACAAATGCAAGATGTGCGGCCTGTGCTATCGAAACTGTCCGTCCGGCGCAATTATCTGGGAAAAGAAGCAAGTGGCACGAATAGACCTGGAAAAATGCACCAAATGCCGGACTTGTATTACCAACTGTAAATTCGGAGCCATTAGATAAACGCATATTACATGCGGCCCTGACCAATCCGGAGACTTGGCGGCGCCGCCTCAAAACCATTGTTTGTGAGATAATTTCTATGGAGACCCTTACCGTTGACGGTGTTGAAGTAAGTGTAGAACGAGGAACTACCATCCTGGAAGCCGCGCAGAAGGCGGGAGTCCGTATCCCGACCCTGTGTCATGATAAGCGGCTTGTGCCTTACGGAGCGTGTCGTCTCTGTATGGTTGAAGTGACGGCCCGGGGCCGCACTCGTACTATGCCGGCCTGCTTCAATCCGGCTCGTGAAGGCATGGAAGTTGTCACCAACAGCCCTAAGCTTGACAAGAGTCGGCGTATGCAGCTCATGCTGCTCTTGAGATCGCATCCTCTGCTGTGCCCTTCCTGCGACGCGGCCGGAGCATGTCACCTTCAAAACCTGGTGCGGGAATTTGAAATTGCAGAGCCGCCGTTCTCGCCGGGAATCACGATATTTCCATGTAGATAACGCATCTCATTTTATTCGTTTCAACATGAATCTGTGCATCAAATGCGGCATGTGCGTCAGGATTTGTGACGAGGTTCAGGGAGAAAATGAGCTGAGTTTCACTAATCGAGGCATGCACGCCGAAGTCTCGACGGATTTCGGACGACCTCTTAATTGCGAATTCTGCGGTCAGTGCGCTTCGATCTGCCCTGTCGGCGCCATTACGTCAAAATGGCTTGTCGGAACCGGCAGAGAATTCGAATTGCAGAAGACCACCACGACGTGCTCTTTTTGCAGTCTTGGATGCACACTGAGTCTGGGACAAAAAGCCGACAAGGTGGTGTACGTCAAAGTCGCCTGCGGACAGCCATAATGAAGGAAACCTGTGTGTCAAAGGCCGTTACGGTTGGCCTGTACATCTATTCCGAGCAGAGGCTGATCAAACCGCTTATCCGCAAAAACGGCTCACTTCAGGAAGTCGAGTGGAACGAGGCGCTCAGTTTCGTCGCCGAAGGCTTCAATAAGATCAAGAAAGTTTCGGGCCCAACGAGCTCTCGCTGCCCTGGGTTCCGAGCGACTGACCAACGAAGATGCATATGTATTCAACCGTTTCGTGCGTACTGTGATGGGAACACCTCATCTGGACCATGCAGGTGGATTTGCATACAGGGCCCTCCTCGAAGCAGTCGAACCTGCATTGGGTTACCCGGCCGGAACAAATGCCATTCGGGAGATCAGAAATGCCGACGTGATAGTTCTTCTGGGCGCGGACCTGACCGAGACACACCCTGTGGCGAAAAATGAGGTAATAGTCGCCGCGGCTCGCCACAAGGCCCAAATAGTGGTGGTCGATTCGATTACTACAAAGCTTGCCAGACGTGGCGGCTCGTTGCACTTGAGCTGCGCTCCGGGATCGGAGCATCTGATAGCTAACGCTATGCTCAAGTGGATTATCGATCAGGGCCTATTCGATAAAACCGCTTTGGCGCTCAAGGCCGATGGACTTGATGAACTGACGGCTTCACTTGCCGATTACTCCGTAGAAAATGTTTCCAAATTGACCGGAGTGGATGCCGATCTGATCCGACAGGCGGCCAAGATGTACGCGGATGCTCAGAGAGCCACCATCATCCTCACGTTTGGAATGAATCGCTTGGGCGGCGATATAGAAACAGCGAAAGCAGCCGTCAATCTGGCTCTCTTGACCGGCCGCATCGGGAAAGAATCGTGCGGTGTGCACCTGTTCGGAGAGAAGGCCAATGCTCAAGGCGCCGTGGATATGGGATTGGGCCCTGACCTGCTCCCCGGTTTTCATCGGATCACCGACGAAGCTGCCAGGGCAAAGTTCGAAACGGTATGGGGCGCTCCAATACCGGCGCAAAAAGGCTTTGACGCTTTTCAGATATTGGATAAGGCCGAGGCCGGGGAAATCCGCGGGCTTTACGTGGTGGGCGAAAATCCGCTGGATACATACCCCGAACGGACCCGGACCGAAAAAGCGCTGGGAAATCTGGAATTCCTGGTGGTCCAGGATCTTTTTCTGACTTCCACAGCAAAAATGGCGCATGCTGTGCTGCCGGTAGCGTCATTTGCCGAGAAAATCGGCACATACACGAGCGCTGAAAGACTGGTGCAACGAATAAGACCTGTGTTGACCCCGGCAAAGGGCAAGTCCGACATGGAGATTTTTACCGCGCTGGCCGCGCTTATGGGCAGCCCTTCTATGACCTATGCCGGTCCGGAACAGGTTATGAACGAAATCGCGAGCATGATCGATGTGTACCGGGGTATTTCGTACGACCGGCTGGCGGCAAGCGGCCTCCCATGGCCATGTGTGGATGCCGGAAGATCCTGGAAAGAGCATACTGTACGAGGGCGGGTTCCCCCGAGGAAAAGCCCGTTTCTTGCCTGCGGCGCCGGCTGCTGTTCCGTCAAAAGACGGGCTCCCTATGAGATTAGTGCCCGGGATTCTCAAATTTCATTCGGGTTCTTTTTCTGAATGGAGTTCATCCCTGATGGAAGTCTGCCCCGAAGGCTTTGCGGAAATGAACTCCAAGGATATGAAAGAGCTGGGGCTTGCAGGAAGAGGAGAATGTAAAGATCACATCGGGCGATGGGGCCGCAATATACGTGCGAGTGAAAAAATCTTATCGGGCCCCGAAGGGCACTGTGATAGTGCCTGAGCATTTCTCCCCGATAAAGCTTAACATTCTGACTCATCGGCGGCAGCCCGTTGTAAACGTCAGAGTAGAAAAGGCTTAGATTTATCAAAGGTTGCGCTAATGGATTACGCCATTCCTATCATTCTACTGGTCGTTAAAGTTCTGCTTGTCTTGGTCGTGGTTCTCACCTTTGTGGCTTACCTCACGCTTGTGGAGCGCAAAGTGCTCGGATGGATCCAGGTAAGGCTTGGTCCTAACCGGGTCGGTCCGTGGGGACTCTTGCAGCCTCTGGCCGACGGCGTCAAGCTCATCATGAAAGAAGAAATAACCGTCGCCAGCGCCAATAAAGCTGTTTATCTTATTGCTCCGCTGATCGTCGTTACTTGCGCTCTAATCCCGTTTGCGGTGATACCCTTCGCCAAAGGATTGGGCCTGGAGAGCATATTGGGGCCGCTGGCGCAAAAATACGATCTAAATTCAGGGGTTATTTCGGACATCAACGTGGGAATTCTCTATATTTTCGGGATCTCCTCGCTGGGCGTATACGGAGTGGTCCTGGGCGGCTGGGCATCGAACAATAAGTATTCGCTTTTGGGCTCGATTCGAACAGGCGCCCAAATGATCAGTTATGAGCTGGGATTGAGCCTGTCCGTTATCGGAGTGCTCATGCTCGCGGGCTCGCTGAGCTTGACCGGGATTGTTGAAGCTCAGGATTCAGTGTGGAAATGGTACATTTTTCGCCAGCCGTTGGGTTTTCTCCTGTTCCTGATTGCAGGCAGCGCAGAAATTGCACGTACCCCGTTTGATCTGCTCGAATGCGAAAACGAACTCGTCGCAGGATATCAGACAGAATACAGCTCCATGAAATTCGGACTGTTTTATCTCGGTGAGTACGCTCATTTGCTCTTCCTGAGCGCTCTGGCGACCACTCTATACTTTGGAGGCTGGCAGGGGCCTATATTGCCGCCGATTGTCTGGTTCCTCTTGAAGACATTCTTCTTCGTATTCCTGTTTGTCTGGATTCGAGGAACATATCCGAGGCTGCGGTACGATCGTGTCATGAGCTTCGGATGGAAGGTATTGTTGCCGCTTGGTCTTTTCAACGTGATGATAACGGCCTTTTTCTATGCCCTTTACTTGCAGCGAGGCCTTTAGTAGGACCGTCGCCGGTCCGTGGGCCGAGATCTTGCCGGTCCGAGGATGCAAATCTTCGAGGCCGAAAAGGACAGCAGCGGATAAGGCGTGGAACCGATTCGATTATGAGGTTTGAACAATGATTCTCCCGTTGTTACAGGGATTGAAACTCACGCTTAGTTACTTCTTCTCCCGAAAGGTGACCCTGCAGTACCCGGACGAAAAATGGGATGTAGCGCCTCGATGGCGGGGACGTCATGTTCTGACGAAACATCCGTCGGGAAAGATCCGATGTGTCGCGTGCATGCTCTGCGCTACGGTTTGTCCGGCGCAATGCATATCTATAGAAGCCGCGGCTGAACCGGACAACAGGAAATACCCGGAGAAATATGTGCTCGATTTGGGGCGCTGCATTTTCTGTGGCTTTTGCGTGGAGGTCTGCCCAAAAGAGGCCATAGAAATGACCACAGCTTACGAGCTATCCGAATACAGCCGCGAGGATTTGATTTTCGATAAAGAGAGGCTCCTCGAGCCTCCTGAGCCGAGATACGAATCGAAACGAAAGGCCGGATAACCGGACCTGCTCAATTGCCCGGACCGACCGGTTTGGTCGGTTCATCTGAGGTTATGGATCGTCCATGGAAGCTCTGATTTTCTACGTATTGGGCGCTGTTACGGTAGCCTCCGCTGTTTGCGTAATTTTGTTACGCAGACCTTTGCACAACGTCCTCTTTATGATTCTCACGATGATCGGACTTGCGGGGCTATTTATCCTGCTGAACGCCGAATTTGTAGCAATGGTCCAGCTCATCGTTTATGCGGGCGCTGTGATGGTCTTGTTCCTTTTCGTGATCATGTTGCTGAATCTGGATCAGCTCCCTTCGCCGAGTGATCCGAGGGCGATGCGCTGGTGGATTGGAATCGCGTTGGCAGTAGGTCTGGTGGCCTTGCTTATCCCGATCATAAGGGCCTTTGTCCCACCCGCGGGGCAGGGCGCTCTGACAGGAGCCGGCGCTCAAGGACTCTCCAATACCGAGATCATAGCCAAGGAGCTTTTCACCACGTATCTTCTTCCGTTCGAGATCGCTTCGGTGCTGCTGCTGGCTGCCATCATCGGGGCAGTTGTCCTCGCTCGGAAGAGGTCGTGAACAATGGCCAGAACTGCCAATATTAGAGGCCGTTAGACTCGGTTGAAAGATCACCCTCCCCTTGCCCCCTCCCGTCGAGGGAGGGGGATTTGAAACCCTCTCCCCTGGCGGGAGAGGGAAGGGAGAGGGGGCAAATAGATTGAAACACTATATGGCATCGAACAGATCACAGATTTAGGAAACAAAGAGATGGTCACTTTACAGCACTATTTGGTCTTATCTGCGATTCTATTTTCCCTCGGGATTGTGGGAGTAATGTTTCGCAGGAATCTTATAGTCATTCTAATGTCCCTGGAATTGATGCTCAATGCGGTGAATCTGACTTTCATCGCCTTTGCGCGTTACCTTGATTCCGTGGAGGGACAGATTTTCGTTTTGTTCATTATGGTTGTGGCCGCGGCGGAAGTGGCTGTCGGACTGGCTGTTGCAGTGGCCATTTTCAGAGAAAGCGGATCTATTGACGTCAATGACGTTAACCTTATGAAATGGTGAGTGAGACTGATTACACGCGAATTTCGGAACGGAGCTGCTTAGTCTCCTCCGAATTTCAAATTGGGAGCCTGGAATGATTGACCTGGTGTGGCTGATACCCATATTTCCCCTTATAGGATTCTTGATTAACGGGCTTCTGGGAAAACGGTTCCCCGAGAAAGCCATCGGCTGGATCGGGGCCTTGTCCGTCGGGGCCTCATTCGTAGTGGCTTTGTCGATCTTTGTGCAGCTTTTGGGAATGGACCCGGGCTCCAGATCGGTCCAAAAAATTGTCTATACATGGATACTTTCGGGCGATCTGAATGTCCCCATTGGATTCCTGGTAGACCCGCTGAGCATGGTGATGCTGCTTGTGGTGAGCGGAGTCGGATTCATCATTCATGTTTATTCCATCGGGTACATGCATGGTGAACTGGGATTTCGTCGGTTCTTCGCTTACCTGAATTTGTTTGTGTTCAACATGCTCATCCTGGTCTCGGCCAACAACTTCCTGCTGATGTTCGTCGGCTGGGAAGGGGTGGGTCTCTGCTCTTATCTGCTCATCGGATATTATTACGAAAAGAAATCTGCTTCGGATGCAGGGCAAGAAGGCCTTTGTCGTTAACCGAGTCGGAGACTTCGGGTTCATTCTGGGCCTGCTTCTGATCTTCGTCACATTCGGGACGCTCAATTTCACGGACGTTTTTTCGGCCGCCCAAGACAAATTGCCGGCAGGCGGAGCTCTGGTCACGCTCATCACGCTTCTGTTATTCTTAGGGGCCACGGGCAAGTCCGCTCAAATTCCACTCTACACGTGGTTGCCCGACGCTATGGAAGGTCCCACGCCGGTCAGCGCCTTGATCCACGCTGCTACGATGGTGACCGCCGGAGTATACATGGTAGCCCGTTGTAGCATTTTGTTTGCGATGGCGCCGATTTCTATGACCGTGGTTGCCGTCATCGGTGGAGCAACCGCGTTTTACGCTGCTACCATCGGTATCACCCAGTTTGACATCAAGCGAGTCCTTGCCTATTCCACTATAAGTCAGCTCGGTTACATGTTTATGGCCTGCGGAGTCGGAGCGTTCTCGTCAGGGATCTTTCACCTGATGACACATGCGTTCTTCAAGGCCTTGCTCTTTCTCGCAGCCGGGAGCGTGATGCACGCCATGTCCGGAGAATTGGACATGCGCAAGATGGGAGCGCTGAAGTCGAAGCTGCCATATACTTGGAGGACTTATCTAATCGGTACCCTTGCCATTGCTGGAATCCCACCATTGGCTGGGTTCTTCAGCAAGGATGAAATTCTATTTTACTCGTTTGAGAGGCACGCGGGATTCTGGATACTTGGCGCTGTCGCCGCGATTATGACGTCATTTTATATGTTTCGTTCGCTGTACATGACATTTTACGGCGAATCAAGAGTGGATCATGAAACAGCTCATCATGTCCACGAATCACCTTTCATCATGACGGTTCCACTGATGATCCTGGCCGCCGGCGCGGCGGTCGCAGGGTTCGTAGGAATTCCCATCTGGGAGGGGCTCAACCGCTTCGGGGATTTTCTGGCTCCGGTCTTTGCGCCAGCGCAAGCGATTCTAAAGGGCGCTCATCATGGTGAGCATCACAGCCTTGCCGCGGAAGTGATATTGATGTTGGTCTCGGTGGCCATTGCCATAGTGGGACTTCTGTTCGCACGACGGCTCTATATCACGGATCCTCCCGCGGCCGACAGGATGGTCGAGCGATTCCGGCCGCTGCATACGCTCGTTTATAACAAGTATTGGATTGACGAACTCTACGACATTCTGTTCGTCAATTCCATCGTGAATTTCTCTCGATTCCTTTGGAGAGCGTTTGACGACAAAGTCATTGACGGAATCGTCAACGGAGTCGCGGAGATGGTCCGCAGGCTGGGCAAGAGAACTGAGGCTGGTACAGACAGGCCTGGTGAAAGATTATGCGCTCGCCATGTTAGTGGGAGTCGTGGTGGTTGTTGGATATTTCGTCCTGAAATAGGACATGGAGGAATTGGTTCTATGGCGAATGTTTCGTTCCCCATTCTTAGCTATATAACGTTTGTGCCTCTCATCGGAGTGGCGATCCTGCTGTTTCTGAACCGAGAACGTCAAGAACTTCTTCGTTGGGTTGCCATTATAGCCATGCTGGCGGATTTTGTGCTCAGCCTGGTGATGTTCGCCTGGTTTGATCCGAACTCTTCGGCCATGCAGTTGATGGAAAACCATGTTTGGGTCAGGGATGGGGCATTTCCTACAAAATGGGAATTGACGGAATCAGCCTGTTCCTGGTGCTGTTGACCACTCTGCTCGGGCCTATTGTGATTTTGGCGTCATGGAAGGATATCACGAATCGGGTGAAGGAATTCCTTATCTGCCTGCTTGTACTTCAGACAGGCATGCTCGGCGTTTTTGTGGCCCTGGATCTTTTTCTCTTTTACGTGTTTTGGGAAGTCATGTTGATTCCCATGTATCTCTTGATCGGTGTCTGGGGCAACCCCGCTCGCAAGCTTTACGCGGCCATCAAGTTCGTGCTGTACACGATGGTGGGCAGCCTTTTGATGTTGGTCGCCATTCTGGCGCTTTACTTTATGCCGCCGGGGGTGAACACTTTCGATCTTTTGAAGCTCTATGAATTTCCTGTTCCTGTTCACGCTCAATACTGGATGTTCCTGGCCTTCTTCCTGGCGTTCGCCATCAAAGTTCCTATGTTTCCCTTTCACACGTGGCTTCCTGATGCCCATACCGAGGCCCCGACGGTAGGCAGCGTCGTGCTGGCTGCGGTCATGCTGAAAATGGGGACCTACGGTTTCATTCGATTTGCGATTCCGCTCTTTCCCAATGCGGCCTTGGATGCCGCATGGTGGATCGGCTTGCTCGCGGTAATAGGGATAATTTACGGGGCCTGGGTCGCGATGGTTCAGGTGGATGTAAAAAGGCTTGTGGCCTTCTCGAGCGTCAGCCATCTTGGGTTTTGTATGTTGGGGATGTTTGCGCTCACCGTGCAGGGGCTCGAAGGAAGCATCGTTCAAATGATCAATCACGGCCTGAGCACCGGCGCCTTGTTTCTTATTGTCGGCATGATTTACGAGAGAAGGCACACGCGTCTTATAGCTGATTTCGGCGGTCTGTCCAAGGTGATGCCTCTCTTCTCCGTATTCTTTATGATTTTCACCCTGTCTTCGGTGGGACTTCCGGGCCTGAACGGTTTCATCGGTGAGTTTCTTATCCTGCTCGGGACATTCAAAGTATTCCCGTGGTATGCAGTAATAGCAGCTTCAGGAGTGATTTTTGCTGCTGTGTACATGCTATGGATGTTTCAACGCGTCATGTTCGGCGAAGTGACAAACCCGAAGAACAGGGTGTTGCGGGATTTGAGCCTGCGCGAGGTTTTTGTGCTGGTTCCGCTAGTGATCTTTGTAGTGTGGATCGGTGTTTATCCGGACACTTTTCTGAAACCGATGGAGCCCTCGGTTAAAAGCTTCATTCAGCAGGTGGAAGCAAAGAGGGCTGCCGTCATGAACATTGAAAAGGCAAAGAAGCAATCCCTGATGGACGCTGCCTGAAATAAGGTTCACGTCTTTGCCTTCCCCGGCGACTACTGATCGCTGATTTTTGGTTTAGGAGCTATCGGGATGATTCCAATACCCGACGTTAATCTCGGAGGCATACTGCCGGCGATTATATTATGCATGGCCGGCATGATCGTCATGATACTCGGCTTGTTCATTGATAGGGCCAAAGTAGCCTCATGCGCCCTGATTAGCCTAATTGGCGTGGTTCTGGCCATTGGCGTGAACAGTCCGCTTAGGTGGATGAATAAGCCGGCTTTTGCGGGCTTGATCAGTCTGGATTCGTACACGTGGTTTTTCAATTTGCTGATTCTGATTGCCACGGGAATGACTATCTTAATTTCCGTTCGCTACCTGACTGACGACGGTTTGGATCTGTATGAGTATTTCGCTCTGCTGCTGTTCTCGGCCGCGGGTATGATGTTCATGGTCTCTGGCAACCATCTTCTCGTCATTTTTGTCGGCCTGGAAACATTGTCAATATCAATATACGTATTGGCTGGAATATTGCCGGGCAATGTGAAAGCCAAAGAAGCGGCCTTGAAGTATCTGCTGCTCGGTGCCTTCTCCAGCGGAATTTTCCTTTACGGCGCGGCATTGATGTACGGCGCTGCCGGCTCCTTGAGCTTGCCCGTTCTGACCAAATACTTTCAGTCAGGATCCGTCGGCAGCATGGCAATGATCGGAGTCGGCATGTTGCTGGTGGGGTTTGGGTTTAAGGTCGCGGCAGTTCCGTTTCACATGTGGACCCCGGATGTGTACGAAGGCGCCCCGACTCCCTTGACCGGCTTCATGTCGGTGGGCGTAAAAGCCGCTGCATTTGCGGCATTCGTAAGAGTGTTCTTCGAGTCTCTGACGCCGATTGAGGTGAACTGGGCCCAGATACTCTGGGTATTGGCCGCGCTGACGATGATCCTCGGCAATGTAGCGGCAGTCGTCCAGGACAACATTAAGCGGATGCTGGCTTATTCGAGTATCGCTCACGCGGGTTACATACTAATCGGGATGGTCGCTGGGAAAGAGGCCGGGATCGCCGGAATTCTCTATTATTTGCTGGCGTATACCTTCACAAATCTTGGCGCCTTTGCAGTGGTGGCTTTGGTCGGAAGGCAAGGTGAGGCCAACGTAATGATAGACGATTACAGGGGTCTGGCAAACAACCATCCTTTGTTGGCGCTCGTGATGTCGCTTTTCCTCTTTTCTTTGGCCGGCTTCCCGCCCACTGCCGGATTCGTAGGTAAATTCACGGTGTTCAGCGCAGCCATAAGTCAGGGTTACATCTGGCTGGTGGTGTTGGCGGTGCTGACCAGCGCTGTCTCGGTATTTTATTATTTCCGTGTCATTATGAAAATGTATATGGAAACGCCGGAAACTGTTCAGCCTGCGCTACGGTTTGCACCGGGAACCGTCCTGGCGCTGTCAATTGCGGCTGCGGCCGTAATTTATATTGGGGTTTTCCCGACTACTTATCTAAATCTTGCGGTAGAATCGGTGAAGCCGCTGTTTTAATTGATTAAATTCGAGAATAACAGAAGACGAGGCTGTCAGATCAGTTCTACGAGTCGGCACCTTGCAGATTAATGAGACATAATGTTAGAGTTTTTTGGGAGGGGTCCGGGGAACCCTTTCTTATACGAAAAAGGGTCCCCCGGAAATTCCTCCAAAAAATCACTCGACTTAGGTTGATATGAAAATCACAGCGCTCGTACCAACCGGACATGGTATCAATTGCGAGATGGAAACCCGGCACGCGCTGGAATCGGCCGGTTTCGACCGGGTAGACCTTGTGCACCTGAACTTTCTCGGAACCGGAGAAGTAGATCCCACTTCATACAATCTTATTGTTTTCCCCGGCGGTTTCCTGGACGGTGATGATTTGGGGGCTGCTCAGGCCTGCGCTAATCGCATCAGACACACGCGTGTCAATGCTGAACGATTGATCGACCGTTTGATGCGGTTTATCGAGCAGGGCGGCTTATTGCTCGGGATCTGCAACGGCTTTCAACTATTGACCAAACTCGGGATGCTCCCGGCTCTCGATGGGGATTACACTCGACGGGATGTCACACTGATGGGAAATGATTCCGGCCGATTTGAGGACCGATGGGTGTGGCTGACGGTCGATAAGGATTCACCGTGCGTTTTTACCCCGCGGCATCGAAAGACTGTATCTGCCGGTTCGGCATGGTGAGGGCAAAATAGTGGGTCGCAACGCGGATTTGACGAGTAACCTTGTCAAATTTCATCAGGCCCCCTTGAGGTATAGTCTTCCTGACCGCAGCGAACCCACAATGGAATATCCGTTCAATCCGAATGGCGCGGAGCAGGCCATCGCGGGGGTTTGTGATACGACCGGCCGCGTATTCGGCCTGATGCCGCACCCGGAATGTTTCCATCACCGGACCAATCACCCCAGATGGACGCGCGAAACCCTGCCCGACGAAGGCGCGGGACTGGCTGTTTTCAAGAATGCAGCCGCCTATTTGCGGGAAGCTTAAGCTCTTTTTTGTTGATGAATTAGGCTTTTTGGACTAAAAATATTCAGTTGTGCTCCCGCCGCTTGTTCTTTTTCATTAAGTACAATTTCCGAATTCAGGCATAGGCGCCTGTACGGTGAATCGTCACACAGGAGGTATCGATGGCTCTGGACCCTACCAAGATGGCCGATTGGCAGATAGCCGAAGAAGCCGAAAAAACGATGAAGACTGTTTACCAGCTCAGAGATGAACTCGGGCTGAAAGAAGAAGAACTCCTACCACACGGACACTACGTAGCAAAAATTGATTTTGCCAAAGTCCTCAAACGCATGTCGGGCAAACCTGACGGCAAGTACATCAATGTGACAGCGATTACGCCGACTCCACTTGGAGAAGGCAAGTCCACCAGCGCCATGGGACTGGTGGAAGGTCTCGGTAAGCGGGGCAAGAAAGTCAGCGCGGCTATCCGGCAACCGTCCGGCGGTCCCACCATGAACATCAAGGGATCAGCCGCGGGCGGTGGTCTTGCGCAGTGCATTCCCTTGACGCCTTTTTCTCTGGGACTCACCGGGGACATTAACGCCATTATGAATGCTCATAACCTGGCGATGGTGGCTGTAACGTCTCGGCTTCAGCACGAGTTCAACTACGACGACGCGGAATGGTCCAGGAGGGGTCTGCCGCCAAAACTCAATATCGACCCGAGAAACGTAGAATTCGGCTGGATCATGGATTTCTGCGCTCAGGCCCTTCGTAACATCACGATCGGCATAGGCGGAAAGATGGACGGGTTCATGATGAACTCGAAGTTCGCAATCGCCGTTTCTTCGGAGATCATGGCGATTCTGGCTGTGGCCAAAGACCTCAAGGACATGCGGGAGCGCATGGGTCGCATCGTGGTCGCATATAACAAGAAGGGCCAGCCCGTAACGACCTCGGATCTTGATGTAGCCGGCGCCATGACCGCCTGGATGGTCGAAGCGCTGAATCCGAACCTACTACAGAGCGTCGAGGGCCAGCCGGTCTTCGTGCATGCGGGGCCGTTTGCCAACATAGCAATCGGGCAGTCCTCAATCATTGCTGACAGGATCGGCCTGAAAGTAGCGGACTACCACATAACCGAATCAGGCTTCGGTGCGGATATCGGCTTTGAGAAGTTCTGGAACCTCAAGTGCCGCTTCTCCGGCCTTATTCCCAACTGCGCTGTGGTTGTGGCGACGATACGTGCTCTGAAATGCCACGGTGGAGCGCCGGTCCCCAGGCCCGGACTGCCCATGCCCAAGGAATACGATTCAGAGAACGTCGAATGGGTTGAAAAGGGAACCTCCAACCTGGTCCACCACATTCAAACCGTGAAGAAGGCTGGAATTAATCCTGTTGTCTGTATAAATTCCTTCTACAAGGACACCAAAGATGAGATCGCCGTGGTGCGTCAGGCTGGCCGAGGCTGCGGGCGCTCGTGTTGCGGTATCCGAGCACTGGCTCAAAGGCGGTGACGGAGCGCTCGAATTCGCAGATGCGGTTGTGGATGCCTGCGAAGAGAAGAACCAATTCAAACTGCTTTACGACCTGAGCCTGCCTCTGCGCCAGAGGATCGAGCTGATTGCAAAAGAAGTCTACGGCGCTGACGGTGTTTCTTATACTCCTGATGCGGAAGCCAAGGCCAAGAGAATGGAAGCGGATCCTGAGTTGGCCAAGCTCGGGACCTGCATGGTCAAGACACATCTCAGCCTGTCGCACGATCCGAACATCAAGGGGACTCCCAAGGGATGGACACTCCCCATTAGAGACATCCTGACTTACAATGGCGCAGGGTTTGTGGTGCCCGTTGCAGGGGCCATTTCCCTCATGCCTGGAACCGGTTCCGATCCGGCCTTCCGACGAGTCGACGTGGATGTCGAAACCGGCAAGGTGAAAGGGTTGTTCTAAGACTTTTCGGGGAACCCCTTTTTTGTGTAAAAAAGGGTTCCCCGAACCCCTCCCAAAAAACTCTAACATTATTTCGAATTAGCGCAGTCCGGTGCCGACTTGCAAGTCCGACTCGCCACGCACGGTGCTGCGACGGTAGCATTTGCTCTGTAGGCGCTGGTTTGCCAGCCTTCTGCCATCTGTGAGAAAGCATGGATCTGAATGACCGCTATCGATTCCAGTCATCGCGGATAGCGACCGGCTTCCGTGCCGGTCGGAATGACGGTCATGAAAGCGGATGGGTTTCAGATGGCACCGGCAAGAGATTCATATTCATAGAATAAAGTTTTTGGGGAGGGGTGCGGGGAGGCCCTTTTTACAAAAAGGGCCTCCCCGCAACTCTTCCGCCTCTTCCCCCCAAAAACAGAACCTCCGGGACCCCATCGCGTTCATCCCAGAGGTTCAAGCCCTCTCTGCACCGGGGGGGCTGGGGCTTCAAGGGCTCGCATTAAACTTAGTCATGAATTCGGGCATGGCAAGGAATTGGGAGAAGAGCGGCCAGTATGTGCTGTAATAACAACGTAATGACGTGTCGCCACTGTTCGGGAAAGCCAGCGTCAGTCGCATTCCGCGGATTGTCCCGAGCAAGAGTAGGATTTGCCGGCGAAGCGAACCTATGAGTCCGGGAAATCGGCGGATCTCCTGAAGACTTCCCGCTCGGAAATGGGAGCTCCTAACCTACTATGTCCGCATCCTTAGGTTTTGGGGCAGGATCCCAAGTGCTGACTTGTAAACTCATCGGCAAGACCCTTCAGGAAATCTGCTAATGCCATTTTGGGAACACCATGCAGACCGTGGTATTTCAATGATTCGTAAACCCAGCCGCCTTTTCGCAGCATCTCCTGATCGGATCCATCGGCCTTAACCATTTCCGTGCCAGGCGCTGTCGACCGAAATAATTGTCGGAGGACCACAGACATTTCGACGAGATTCCCGTATTCAAAGCAATGATGGAAAACACCCAATCCGGACGATCATCCGATACTGTGACATAGCCGGACTCTTCCAAGTGTCCTTGTCAGGCAGCTCTTGATCTCCTCGCCAATAGCATCATCGGCACGCGATCTCGACCATGACGTCGACGCATCCGCTGGATGACTCCGGCTATAGACCTCGCGTTTTCGGCAATTGCCGAGTTCGATTATCTTGGATGTTTCCTCTGCGCTCGATTTTCGGTTGGTCTCCATTATTACCGGTTCCTCTTCTTATTTATTGGACGAAAGCGCCATTTCTTCTCTTCGGGAAAGCACATTCCCTTTGCAGTTAGGTCAACTACGATCCGGAGTTCGTCAGAAAAACCTGCCGGTTTGATTCCTGTGAATGCCTTTGTACAATGGTTCGCTTTTCAGCCCCTGTCGTGATCCAGTTTTCGGTGGAGAAGCGTATCGGTTCGACGATCAGGTGTCCGGTTTTCACCGCGTGAGAAATCGCGGGCATACGGGCTACAGCTCCGAACACTGTTTCCAACCGAGATTGATCATGGGGGTTGCTCGGATAAATAATAAGCTCAAGCCGATCCATATTATCTGATGTTTGTCAACAATGCCGTGTAGTTGACAATTCCAGGGATAGCAAAGAGAGTTTCGTCAAGATCGGAGATTCTCAGGCAATCCCCGGATCGAAGTGAAACCGCGTCATGAGCATTTCCCTTGACCTTGTCCAACCGCCTTAGAACTGTTCCGCACGGGCAGGGCTCAGGAAGAAATCTTGAGAAATCACCGGTCCGATACCGGATCAGAGGCATTGCGTCGCGGGTCAGTGTAGTGAAAACGATTTCCCCGACGTGTCCGTCAGGAACGGCTTGGCCGGAAACCGGATCAACGACCTCAAACAGCAGGTCTGCTTCACGCAGGTGGTAGCCATCGAACGCCTCGCATTCAACGCCTCCGCCAAGACCCATTTCGGTTGTTCCGTAATGGCCGAATACCTTGCAGGCCCACACTCGCTGAAGCTCGTTTACCAAAGAATACGGCACATAATCCGCACTTAGCAGAACGCTTGAAATCCGGCCCTCGGGGATTTGATCCGCCTTTTCGTGCCTGGCCAGGCTAAGCACTTGCGTCGGGATGCCTACGAGACAATCAATTTCCTTATCCACGATGTCACAGATAGTCCTCACCGGGTCCTTCACAATCCCGTGTACAAAGGCCTTGGACACCGGCCCGAGCGAGCGCTTTGGCCAGAAGATCTCCTACGCTGCCGGTTCTATCGCCAGGCATGAGAATAAGAACTCTCTGTCCCGGATGCACAAGGGTGTTCATGCCGTGGTGAAAGAAATCAATGGTAAGTTCCAGGTCATCCGCGGAGAAATAGATTCGTCTCGACGGTTCATCTTTGAGCAAGGATTGTAAGGTGACAATGCGTTCAACCTCACTTTGAGACACACAAAGGAACTGAGGCCCATTGTCGCTGGAGGTCCTCAGCCGACGTCATCGGCAATAGCGGAGATATCATCAATATGTCGCAAGTCCTGGCTGGAAATTCCACGAAGGTGTTTTCGGTAAAACGGGCTTCTTCTCCGAGACATAGTCAATCACGATCTTGAGCTTTTGCAGTTGATATCGGCGAATGCCTTCCGGGGTCAATTGTTGACCTGGAAGGCCGAAAATTTTCTCCGATATCCAATTTTCCAAAGAGGTTTTCTTCATATTCCGTTAATCACCTCTATAGAGGGAACGCCGTCTCGACGCCGGTCAGATAAAATGCGCAGAAAGGAACCAGCCTGCCGTCCCGAGCCATCACGTGTATGCAGCAATCTTTCAGTCGCTCCAAATCCAGGTTCCAAGCATCCTGAAACGCCATCGCTGATATTGACAGCTTGTGTGTGCGAGCCCGCTCCAGGAGCACGTCCCATTCGCCCAAGGACAATTCGCCATGAGCGGGCACGTAAGCAGAAGCATCCTGACGCAGACCACTGTTGAGCCACACATTGTCGAGTTCGCGCCGCCCCCACTTCGGCCTTTTCGATGCTACAGGCGCATTGTTCATCGCGGCGCATCGTCAGGGCCTTTAGTTGCCCGTCGGGCATTGCCACAAAGCTCCCGTGAAAAGAACAACGTGCATTCTCGCATCCCGGCGGCAGAAAGTTGTCAATGCTGATCAGTCCACTTAGTCTGAAGCTCGATGGCACGCATGACATCCGGCAATGTAATCCGGTCTTTGTCGGTCGGAATTGCCGGATATCGGCCCAAATGGGTAACAGGCTGAAAGTGAACCCCGCGGACCGTCGGAAGGTTTTCTACTGCGAAAGATATGATCTCTCCCACGTTGTGAAGATTCACCTCGGGAACGAGAGTCGGCGTCAAAACCACTCCCAGCTCCAATTGCTCACAATTGCGGATGGCTCTGACTTTGGCGTCGAGGAAATCGCCACCTCTCAGAGTCCTGTAAATCTGTATTCACGGTGCCGTCGAACTGCAGAAATATTGAGGAGAGCCCGGCTTCTTTGAGATGCTCAAGATATTTACCGATCCGATGCCAGTCGCAGACCGTTTGTGTTGAGCTGGATGAACTCGAATCCGATCGATCGTCCCAAAGCCACAATTTCAGGCAGATCGTCGCGGACGGTCGGCTCGCCGCCGGAAAGCTGAATGTTGCACTTGTATCCTTTGGCCATCAGGGTTTCATACCGTGCCCGGATCTCTGACAAGCCGGGATCGCGGACGGACCGCCAGTGCCTGAATCGGCAAAGCAAACCGAGCATCTGAGGTTGCACTTGTGAAGTAACCTCGATCAAGGCGGTGCACGTCTGTTGTCGATGATCCGGGCAGAGACCGCAGTCAAAAGGGCAACCGTTTCTGACTTCGCTCCACGCATCCGGAGGATGAAAGGCGATTTTGGGACGAGACCAGGTCTCGTACGGCGGATCTCCCCGCCAAAGCAACGTCCGGAACTCACCGTGTTGCGCGGCAAGCTTTTCGCATAAAGATACTCTGTCGATCCTCCTCAATTATGGCAGGCAGTCTGGCAAGGCATACGGGACAAACACTCTCGGTCTCGCATATGATGGCGGTGTCCTTTTGTTCCATTATCTGCCCCGGGAAAGGTCGAATCCGTTTTCCAAAAGTAACGACTTAACTTTCTGATAGGTTCGGGTAACTATTCCCGGACAACGAGCCAACTGGTTCGCCGGGTCTTCGGCGAGAATCTCCCGACAGTGAATGCCTCCGTAGCACTCGGATAACTCCAGGGTGAACCATTCGACCAGTTCGTTTATCATGAGATTGAGACCTGGATGGTCTTCTTCCTCGGGGGTTCCTCGACCGGCGTACAGGGCTATCAAACACGCTCCTCCGGTCAGAGCGCCGCAGGTGTCACCGCAGAATCCGACTCCGCCCGCAAGTCCGGACATAGCCCGGATCAGATCGGGATTGGATTTCCCCTGCGCTTCGAGGCCCAAGAAAAGCAGTATCTGGCTGCAATGGAATCCTTGACCGGTCAATTCCAGCATCTTGAGCAATTCGTCCATCGTGCTCGATTCATCAACAGGTCTCATATGCCGGTCCCCTTCAGATGAACCCGTGCAAATTGTGCGACTTGAAGCCCACTGACAAGAAATAGCCCGGTCTGGCTTCGCGAATGGCGCCTTGAACCTGACAGGCATCCTGCGTGCAGCTACCTTCGTGGGTCCAGAATCTGTCGAGAGATCCATACATCCAGATCATCTGAACAGCGAAGTCCCGCAGCAGGTCGGAATGATCCTCGAAACACCCGAATCCGAAGCCGGCGGCAGAGCATTCATGCAGAAACTGATCTTTATCAAGCGCCCCCCTCAAGCACGAGCGAACCGGCAGACTTTTCAGTCCGTTGATAGCTGCCTTATTGAGAGCGAAGATGTCGCTCACGATTATCCTGCCCCTCGGATTCAGGACGCGATAACATTCCTTGAGGGATTGGTCGCGGTTCGAGACGAGTGAAAGCGTGCACTCCAAGAACACACCGTCAAAAGATCCGTCTGCAAAAGGCAGCGCTTCGGCATCGCCCAGGAGGAGCGGGAGGCCGGCGCTCCTGGCCCTTCCCCGAGACACCAGCGCTGGGGATGAATCAATTCCCAGCGCCCGAATCGAGTCGCTCGCAGATAAGGTGCTCCACCGTCACACCGGTTCCGCATCCTATATCCAGCACAACGTCATCCGGAACTAATCGCGCGAGAGCAAGCCCCCGCCGCGTCAATCCAAGCCCACCGGGGCGTATACCCGTGGAAGCGAAGGGTTGGTCCGAGAGTCGCTCGAACAAATTGTGGCAATGCTCTGACTTCATTCCAGGTCACTTATCTTCGAGAAGCTGCTCAATCTGGGCCATTTTTCCGGTCGCGAGCTGCTCGGGAATGAAGACTATCCCGCAACTCGGACACCGCGGTAGCTGCACCGGATACTTGCTTCCCATGTACGCCACTTCCACGGTCGCCATTTCCAGCGCAACGCCGCACTTGCCGCACTGCCACTCCGACGCTTCACCTATGTCAACCTGGTGGTTCATGGTTTCAGATGCTCCAAAACTTCCATCCGGTGGCTGTAGGCATTGTGAATGACAAAGCCTTCCTGGTCGGCTGAGTATTCCACCCAGTACGTTACTGTCCCCGGCCTGTAATGAGCCAGGTAGTGGCCTGTTTTCTTTTGAACGAGCTTACTCCCTGTTCTTTCGGCCCACTCGATGACTTGCCGCAGGTCTTCAACCAGGATCATTCGTCGTTCCATCAAGTCACGAACCTTGTCGGGAATGCTCAATTTAATGCGCTGTTGAACTTCGTGGTCCACGCCTTTCTCACTCCAGAGCTCCGCGAGGAGAGAATTCTTCAATCGTACCCGATTCTCGCGCCTCTGGGAATAATCAGGGGCTTTCATTTGCGGACCGCTGAGAGCGCCTTCGTTAAAGATCAGGTCCAGCAGGTGCCAGGTCTGTTTGCCTCCGGATCGGAAATGATCGCAACAGACAGCGCAATATGTAAGCAAGTCAGTATTTGTCTCGCTAATGCGTCTCTCAACAACCTTGTCGGCAAGGTCGCGATTCGCGAAATACATGAGACCGCCAAAACCGCAGCACTCGGTCTTATCGCGGCTCAGGGGCAGCTCGGCTATTTCGAGCCCCAGGGTCCTGACAATATTTCTTACGCTCTCTTGGACCTGAGGCTCATGTCTGCTCGTGCACGGATCGTGGATAGCCAGCAGGCTTGATCCGGGCTCAATATCGGTCTGAGGCAATCCATATCGGTCGAAAATCTCCCATAGCGAAATCAGGCGAGCTTCGGGAAGGCGCCCTTTGAAGATCGCATAGCAAGAGGAGCAGGCCAGGATGAGTTGAGGACTGCCCATGCCCACCCATTCTGCGCGAAATGAATTCAAAACCTGGGACAAGCTCGCCTCTCGCCCGGCCCAGTCAGCGGGCGCTCCGCAACAGCGCAACATAAGTCCCACGCCTCCCTGCAGACGATCTGTCAGGTATTTGTAGGTCTTCTTCACATGATCGGGGGAAGATCCCGTAAGCTGGCATCCCGGAAAGAACAGATACTCTGCTCGATGCCATTCCGGGCTGGGGCCTGAACCAGTGTCGCCTTGTCGCTGTTGCTGAATTCCATGTCCTGCAGAGCGAATTCGTGCGCGGACGGCGGCATCTTGCCTTGAGTGACCATAATGTTGCGGGCCGCTTTGCACACCTCTCCCATGTGAAGGCCCTCGGGGCAGACTTCCTTGCAAAGGCCGCACAAGCTGCACGAGTTGATAAACTTGTTTCCGTGGCGTTGTCCCATGACAATGGAGAGGTTGTTGTAAATTTGCCGAATGTATTTTTTGGGGTAGCCTTTGAATTGCTCAAGATATTCGCAGATCTTCACACACTCCATACACTCGCACCGGAGGCACCTTGTAGCCTCCGAGACAGCTTCCTCCGCGGAATACCCACGGCTCGGGTCATCCATAGCAACCCGGGGCAGGGGTTCGACGCCCTCTGTGCTCGTGAAAAGCCGTGTCTCGTAGGCCCCTTCGTTTTCTCGGGAAGCCCGAAGGGAAACCTTTTGCAGGAATCTGTCGATGGAAATCGCTGCACGCCGACCATGAGAGATGGACGTTATGGGTGAATAGCTCTCCAGCTCATATACAGCGCTTCCGCCGGCGAATATGCCCGTCAAGCCAGTTTCAAAGGTCACAGGGTCAACTATGGCCAGACCTGACTCCTCGGTTTCGATGCCGAGGTCTTTGTCCCGACGCTCTCCCGGCGCCAACGTAAACAGCGTCATAAGAATGTCGAAGTTCTCCCGGAGATTCGCGGACGTCGATAAAGGTGTTGAAACGCACATCAATAGACGCCTTCTTCAGCGCCTCAAAGTCATCCGCCATCGCTGATCGAGGTAACAACTCCTCGGAATAATTCCACAACTGACCACCAAGCCGGTCTGTGGCCTCGAACACGGTGACCCGGTATCCTTTCCTGGCCAGGTCGAAGGCTGCGGTAAGTCCGCTCAATCCCGATCCGACAATCGCCACGGATTGCTGTCTTTTGCGGGAGCGGCTGAGCGTTCGAATATCCAGGGGAGGGGCATAGGCAAGGCGCGGATCTTTCAAGGGACCTGATTGCTATGGGCTCTCCTACTTCTCGCCGCTTGCAGACAGGCTCGCAAGGATGATCGCAGATCAGGCTTATGATTCGGGTAAAGGGGACGCTACGGCTGAAAACCTGAGCGGCCGATTTAAAATCCCCTTTGCCGATCGCAGCGTTCATGGCGCGCACGTCAACATGGACCGGACAGGAAGCGGTACACCACGGGGCCCATTCCTGGATGCACAGGCTTTCGAGCCTTCGCAGTTCCTGTTGATCCATAATATTGTTCAAACTTGACGACCTTGGCGACACGCGATGCGATGTGGGGAGCCTCGTCAGAGTGACGATGCCCCCCGTTTTGGACTTCATCTGACTACTTCAAAGCCTGCAAACCGGCCAGCACCTTCTCGGGCAGCGCCGGCAGATTCCTGATCCGCACGCCCGTGGCGTTGTAGATAGCGTTAACAACCGCAACGTGGGAGCTGGTAAGCGGAAGCTCTCCGACACCGGCCGCGCCGAACGGACCGTGCTCTCTCGGCGTCTCCACATAGATGATTTTGAAGTCATCGGGAATGTCTTTGATGTACGGCAAACCGCAACCGATCAGGCTCGTGTGCTTGCTCGAGGTCCTCAAAATCCTCGGACAGAGCCAAGCCTATTCCCTGAGCCACGCCGCCGTAAATCTGGCCGTCTACGACCAGCTTGTTGTTGATCTTCCCTATGTCGGCGACCACGGTGTACTTGTCCACCTGGGTCTTGCCCGTCTTGGTGTCCACTGTGACTTCAGCCATGAACGCCCCGTACATATAGACGGCGAAGGGATTCCCCTGACCGTTCTCGTCGCACGGCGTGCACATGGAGGCAGCCCACTTACCGGAGTAATTGAGCGGAATATTCTCTGCCTTCATCTCTTCGTAGGTCCGATACGCGCCGTCAGGTTTTCGCATGGCATTGAGGAGCATTTCGCAACCATTCTTGATGGCGTTGCCCGTCATGACCTGCTGACGGCTTCCGCCGGACGGACCGCTGTTGGGAACGATCGCCGTGTCGTTCATCACAAGCTTGATCCGATCCGGCGTGATCCCCAATGGTCGAAGGGCCTCGTGGCACGTTCCGAGCGCTCCCATGTCCGCGCCTTGTCCGTGATCCTCCCAGGAACTGGCAAGCGATACTCCCTCCGGTGTGAGTTCCACCGCCCACCTCCGATGAGTCCGGACCATCAAGACCGCAGCCATAGATGCCAAGGCATATACCAACCCCTTTCTTCTTCTCGGGTGTCGATTCCTTTTTGACCCTTTCCTTGGCCTCCTCGTACAGGGGTCGAAGTTTGTCAAAAATCTCCGGCAAGCTGAACACTTCAGGAGTCTGCCCGGTTGGCGTGGTATCACCCGGCCGGTAAATGTTCTTGTACCGCAGTTCGAAAGGATCCATACCCATCTTCACAGCCAGTTCATCCATAAGGCTTTCAGACGCAAAGAAACTCTGCGGCGAGCCGTAGGCCCTGAACGCCGAACCCCATGCGTGGTTCGTGCAGACCGTCAGACCCTTGCCGCGGATGTTCGGGATGCCATAGCCGGCCCCGATGAACTGCGCCCCTCGCACGGTCAAGAGATCTCCGAATTCCGAGTACGGACCGTGATCCACGATCCAATCGCCCTCCATAGCGACGATCTTACCTTCCTTGTCCGCTCCGTACTTGAGATTGATGAAGAAAGGCGATCTCTTACCGGTGTAGATAATGTGCTGGTAATAGTCGTATTTCAAAGTCACCGGCTTTCCTGTGGCAATAGCCGCGACGCCGAGGAGCGCCTCCATGGTAGGGCTGAACTTGTATCCGAAGGTGCCGCCTGCGGGATTCTGTATGAGGCGCAGTTTCTCCGGTTCAATGCCGAGCCCCGGGACATATCATCGCGTGATGCAGGAAAATGCCGATACTCTTCGAATGGATCGTGAGACGCCCTTCGTCGTCGAAATAGGCCAGGCCTACGTCCGGCTCCATGGTCAAATGCGGCTGGCGTTGAAGATAATACTCTCCTTCCACCACATATGCCGCCGAGTCCATGAGTGGCTTGGTGTCCTGTCCCTTCGCCCTGTTCTGCTCATAATAGACATTGGGTGTCCCGGGATGAATCTCTATAGCGTCGTCGGCCATGGCCGCGGGAGCGCTCATGTAAGCCGGCAGCTCCTCGAGCGTCACCTTGACCTTTTCCGCCGCAGCTTTGGCATTGGCCTCCGTGTCCGCGCATACGATGGCCAGTGCGTCTCCGAACTGGAACACTTTCTCGTCGCACAGGATCGGCCGATCCCAGCCGTCTCCTTTGTTCGTGGGAAACGTGATCAAACCGGTGATACGATTCCGGCCTTTCACGTCCTTGTGGGTGACCACCTTGACAACGCCCGGCATCTTTTCGGCTTCGGAAGTGTCTATGGACAGGATTTTGGCGTGGGAGACCTTGGCTTGAACCAGCGCCAGCCTCAGGGTCCCGGCAGGCATCTTGCATCCCACGTCTGCCCCGTAGTCAATTGTGCCCGTGGCTTTGGCTACGGCGGTGGGCCTTGGATAGTTGCCGCCCCAGATTCGGCCGTCGGCAGGCAGCTTGTACGCCAGTTCTGCCGCGGTCATTTCTCCTCGGATGACCTTGGCCGCGTCCATCACCGCGTCCACGATGGGCTTGTAACCGGTGCAGCGGCACGCGTTCCGGTTTTTCTGGAACCAGTCTCTGACTTCATCCCGCGAGGGGTTGTTGTTTTGATCCAGGAGGGCCTTGGCCGACACGATAAAGCCCGGCGTGCAGAAACCGCATTGGGCAGCCCCATAGACCGTCCAAGCCAACTGAATCGGGTGCAGACTATCCGGGGTCCCGACGACCCCGAGGTCTACGGCGAGGACCGCCTGTTCGTTACGACCCGCGCGACCGAGGGGTTCGGCGCGCTCGAGGGCGCGGGACAGCCGGTCGTTCGACTGCAGGACGGGGGACGCGAGCGGCTGGGCGCCGAGTTCTTCCGCTGGGAGCTCGCGACGGCGGTCGCCGGCCACGTGCTGGGGATCAACCCGTTCGACCAGCCCAACGTGCAGGAGGCCAAGGACGCGACGAGGCGGATCCTCGAGGGCGGCGGGGTCGAGGATCCCGGGCTCGACGACCTTGCCCCGCTCATGAAGGAGGTCGGCGCCCGCGACTACGTCGCGATCATGGCCTACCTCGACCCCACATCGGAGACGAGGGACACGCTCGGGCGGGCGCGCCTGGCGATCCGCGACCGGTACCGGGTCGCGACCACGGTCGGATTCGGCCCGCGATTCCTGCACTCCACGGGCCAGCTCCACAAGGGCGGCGCTAACAACGGGGTCTTCGTCCAGGTCGTCGACCGCTTGCGCGAGGCCGACCTGCCCATCCCGGGCGCGGACCACTCGTTCGGGACGCTGATCGACGCGCAGGCGCTCGGCGACCTTCGGTCGCTCCGGGCCCGCGGCCGCCGGGTGGCCCGGGTGACGCTGGACGCCCTGTCGGAGGTGATCTGATGCAGCTCGGGATGGTCGGCCTCGGCCGCATGGGCGCGAACCTGACGCGCCGGCTCATGCGGCACGGCCACGAGGTCGTGGTCTTCGATGTGAACGCCGACGCGGTCGGCCCGCTCGAGGGCGAGGGCGCGATCGGCGTCGCGTCGCTCGAGCACCTGGTGCGCGCGCTCTCGACACCTCGGGCGGTGTGGGTGATGGTGCCCGCCGCGTTCGCCGTCGAGACGACCGATCGGCTCGCCGAGCTCCTGGAGGCCGGCGACGTGATCATCGACGGCGGGAACTCCTACTACCGCGACGACCTCGCCCGGGCCGTCCGATACGCGGAACGGGGTGTCCACCTCGTCGACGTGGGCACGAGCGGTGGGGTGTTCGGGCTCGAGCGCGGGTTCTGCCTGATGATCGGTGGTGAGGACGAGGTGGTCCGTCGCCTGGACCCGATCTTCGGCGCGCTCGCGCCCGGGATCGACGCCGCCCCGCGGACCCAGGGTCGCGACGACGCGAACGCCTCGACCGCGGAGGCCGGCTACCTGCACTGCGGCCCTGCCGGCGCGGGTCATTTCGTGAAGATGGTCCACAACGGCATCGAGTACGGCCTCATGGCGGCGTACGCCGAGGGTCTGAACGTCCTGAAGCACGCGAACGCCGGCTCCGCCGAGCGCGCCGCCGACGCCGAGACCGCGCCGCTGCGCGACCGGGCCTCCTATCGCTACGACCTCGACCTCGCCGAGATCGCCGAGGTATGGCGCCGGGGGAGCGTCGTCGCCTCGTGGCTGCTCGACCTCGCGGCCGCCGCGATGCTCGAGGACCCCGAGCTCGCGGGGTTCGGTGGTCGGGTCTCGGACTCGGGCGAGGGCCGATGGACCGTCCTGGCGGCGGTCGACGAAGGGGTACCCGTCCACGTGCTCTCGGCGGCGCTGTTCGACCGGTTCGAGTCGCGCGGCGAGTCCGAGTTCGCGAACAAGATCCTGGCAGCCATGCGCCAGCAGTTCGGGGGCCACGCCGAGACGCGCGGCTGATCAGGAGCGCGGCGACGAGGGGTCGACGGTGAGGTCCGCGAAGCTCGAGGAGGACTTCCCGAACTCCCACCAGCCGCGAACCCACGGCTTCACATACGCGACGTTTCGCCCGTAGACAAGCGGGATGCACGCGACCTGATCGGCGACCGCCATACGATCGGCCTCGTGGAACAGCTCGAGCCGGGAGCGGTCAACGCGTTCGCGACGAGCTCGGTCGATGAGATCGTCGAACCCCGCGGAGGAGAACCCACCCTCGTTCGTCCGGCTGTCGGACTGGAACAGCAGGCGGAGGTAGTACTCGGGGTCGGCATAGCCGGGGAACCATCCCGTGACGCGGATCCTCGCCGAATCGAGGCGGCCGCCGACCTGCATCGCCTCCTCCGTGCGCCAGGTCCACGATCGACACCGCACCGCCGACCCGAGGACGTCCTCCCACGATGTCGCGACGGCCCGGACGATCTCGTCCCACACCTCCATGCCCGCCACCTCGAGTTCGCCGTCGAAACCGGATCGCCTCAGGTGGTCGCGCGCGAGGTCCGGGTCGAACCGCAGCGCGATGTCCGGCGTGTGTCCCTGGAGGGCGGGCGGGACCACGCCTCCCAGGGCCACGACGAGGTTCGCCGGCAGCACCGCGGCCAGCGCGTCCCGGTCGATCGCGTACGCGAGCGCACGACGAAGGTCCAGGTTGGACGTCACGGGATCGCGGTGATCGAACCGAAGGTAGGCGGACCACGCCGCGGGACCGAGGTGCGCGTCGGGCGGGAGGTCGCCGGGCATGAGGTCCGCGATCCTCGGCGTGTACCGGACAAGGATCAGGTCGAGGTCGTTCGCGGCCAGCCGAGGAAGCCCGTCGGCGATCGAACTGCGCTCGAAACCGACCTCGGCGACGTTGCCGGGGCGACCCCATCCGTACGACGGGCGCCGTCGGAGGATCAGCTCGTCCTCGGTTCGCGCGGCCACCGCGAAGGGCCCGCTCACGACCTGTCGGTCGGGCTGCGTCCACGCGTCGCCGTCGCGCTCGATCGCGTGCCTCGGCTGGGGACCACCGTCGGGACGGTTCATGACACCCATGAAGTACGGGGCCGGGGCCACGAGGCGGAACTCGACCGTTCGGTCGTCGAGCGCGCGAACGCCGATCGCGTCGGCGTCGCCGTTGCGTCGCAGGTAGTAGTCCTGCCCGTTCTCGAGCACGAAGTAGATCGCGACGGAGGAGCCCGGCGCGTCGGGGTTCAGCACTCGCTTGATGCCGAACTCGATGTCGCGCGCCGTGAGCGGCTCGCCGTCGGACCAGCGCAGCCCTTCGCGGAGGTGGAACACGTACCGCAGGCCGTCGGCAGAGATCTCCCAGCGCTCGGCGAGCGACGGCACGATCGTGCGCTCGGGCCAGGCCTCGACGAGACGATCGAACAGCTGCATGCAGAGCTGGATGTTCGGCCACGCGATCGCGGATCGGGGATCCGGGTCGTTCGGCAGGAAGCTCGTGCCGATCCGCAGCATGGCGCTCGGAGGCTCGGCCGGCGCCTGGGGCGGCGTCCAGAACGCGAAGGCGCGCTGGTAGGTCTCATTTGCCTCCCCGAATCGCAGCGAGACGTGGAGCGCGAGCGCGAGCTTGAAGAGCACGAGCGCGACCTCCCGCCGCTCCCCTCGCCGCTCGAGGATCGGCAGCAGGTCCCGGTAGTGCCCGATGGCCTCGTCGAGCGCGTACTCCTGCCGGGCGCGATCCCCCGCTCGCGTGAGGTACGTGACGGCCTTACCCTCGTCCTCCGCGGCCAGCCAGTGATGGGCGAGGAGCCCCGCGACCTCGTCCTCTCGGCCGGCGTAGGCCTCCTCCAACCACTCCGCGGCCTTACGGTGCAAGCGAGTCCGATCGTCGCTCACGAGCGTCCGGTAGGCGGCCTCCTGGATGAGGGCGTGCTTGAAGCGGTACTCGGGCTCGGGCCAGCGACGGCTTTCGCGCACGAGGTCCAGGCGCTGCAGGTCCGAGAGCGATCGCTGCACCGACCCGTTCCCGCCGGTCACCGCCTCCAGGATCGGCAGACCGAACTCGCGGCCGAGCACCGACGCGGCCATCAACGCCGCGTGGGCGCCCCGATCGAGCCGGTCGATGCGCGCGAGGATCACCTTCTCGACGGTCGGCGGCACCTCGACCTCGACGGCGTGGTCGAAGCGCCATCCCTCGCCCTCGCGCACCAGGGCGCCGGCGTCCGCGAGCGAGCGCACGATCTCCTCGAGGAAGAAGGGGTTTCCCTCGGCCGGCTCGAGGATCCGGCGCTGCATGTCGACCGGGAGCGTGTCCTGCCCGACGAGCGCGTGGAGCAGCTCACGGCCCGCGTCGCCCGAGAGCGCCTCGAGCGCGAGCTCACGCGTGCGGTGCGGAAGCTCACGGGCGGCGGATTCCTTCAGGCGCCAGGACGGATGGTCACGCTCGGGCCGACTCGTGAGGATGAGCAGGAGCGCCGAGGTCTCCGTGTCGCCCATCAGGCGCTCGAGGAGCTGGAGCGACGTGGCATCGGCCCAGTGCAGGTCCTCGATGGCGACGGCGGCCGGGCCATCCTCGGCGAGGCGGCCGAGGAGTCCGCGCACGACCTCGAACGTCCGGAACTGGAGCGCCTCGGGCGACAGCTCGGCGAGCCGGCCCTGCGCGTCCGGCTCGAGCGCGATCCCGAGCATCGCCCCGAGGTATGGGTACACCTCGAGCACCCGGTCGCCGAAGAGCCGCTCGAGGTTCCGCCGCAGCGCCACGCGAACGCGAAGCTCGGGCTCGTCGGCCAGGACGCCGAGCCACGAGCGGAGGAGGTCGCGGAACGGCCAGTACGGCATCGACTCCCCGTACGACACGCAGCGGCCCTCGACCCACGCCGCCCGGCCGTGCTCGGGACTCGACGACTCCACGAGCTGCCGCAGCTCGGCGAGCAGCCGGCTCTTGCCGATCCCCGGCTCCCCCGTGACGAACAGGATCCGGCCCGACCCCGCGAGCGCGGCCTCGACGACCTCGCCGGCGGCCGTGAGCTCGCGCGCGCGCCCGACGAACGGCGAGGAGAGGGACACAGGGCCGCGGGTGCCACCCGGCGCCGACCGCACGCCGTCGACCCGGTAGGCGAGGACGGGCGCGCCCTTGCCCTTGAGTTCGAGGCTTCTGGGCTCGCTCCACTCGAACAGCGGACCGATCCGCCGGTAGGTGTCCTCGCCGACGAGGACGGTTCCGGGCTCCGCGTGCGACTGGAGCCGTGCCGCGGTGTTCACCGCGTCCCCCAGGGCTGCATACTCGACCCGGCTCCCGGCACCGAGCGACCCGACGACGACCGGGCCGCTGTCCACGCCGACCCGGACGCCGAACCCCGAGATCCCGAACGCCCGCTCGACCTCGCCGGCGTATGCCGCGATGTCCGCAATCGACTGGAGCGCCGCCCGAACCGCTCGCTCCGGATCGTCCTCGTGCGCCTGCGGCGCGCCGAACAGCGCGAGCACGCCGTCCCCCGCCAGATCCTTGACGGTTCCGCCGAAGGCCTCGACCGCGCCGATCACGCGGGTCACGGCGTCGTTCACCACGAGCTTGAGGTCCTCGGGGTCCATGCGCTCGCCGAGCGAGGTGGAACCCACCAGATCGGCGAACATCGCGGTCACCACCCTGCGTTCCTCGCGCATCGGCACCTCGCCACTCGGCATCTCGCGCCCATTCTGCCCGGAACCGCGCCAGTCCGGTCGGCAGGGTGAGCGGGGCGGGGCCGAGGCCCCGTAGGATGTGCGTTTCGTGACGGACGACGCCGCCCGCGACCTCGCGCGCGCGGCCAGCGAGCTTGCCGACCGACTCCCGGAACGGCTGCGTCCGCTGGCCCGCGTCGCCTACAACTACCGATGGTCGTGGGCGCTCGGCGGGGAGCGGCTGTTCCGCGACCTCGACCCGTTCCGCTACGAGCGGTGTCGCGGCAACCCCGTCCGCCTCCTGCACCAGCTCCCGGCCGAGACGCTTCGCGCGGCCGAGCAAGACGACCGGCTCGCCGCCGCGGCGACCGCGATGGAGCGCGTCATCGACGACGACCTGGCCGCACCCGCGCTCTCGCGCGGCGCGGTGACCGCGGAGCACCCGGTCGCGTTCGTGTGCGCCGAGTTCGGGCTCCATCGCTCGCTCCCGATCTACCAGGGAGGACTCGGCGTGCTCGCCGGCGACATCCTGAAGGGCGCCTCGGATCTCCGGCTGCCGATGGTCGGCGTGGGCATCCTCTACTCGAAGGGATGCTTCCACCAGCGGCTCGATTCGACCGGATGGCAGCACGACTACTGGATCGACATCGAGCCGGACCGGCTGCCGCTCGCGCTCGTGACCGGCGACGACGGATCGCCGCTCGTGGTCGACGTGCCGATCCGAGGCCGGGACGTCCACGTCCAGGTCTGGCGCGTGCAGGTCGGGCGCGTGCCGCTGTTCCTGCTCGACGCCAACCGGGAGGACAACGGCATCGCCGAGCGATGGATCACCGCTCGCCTGTACGTCGGCGACCGCACGGTTCGGCTCGAGCAGTACGCGCTGCTCGGCGTCGGCGGCATGCGCGTGCTCCGCGCATTGGGGATCGAGCCCTCGGTCGTCCACGTCAACGAGGGCCACGGGGCGTTCGCGCCCCTCGAGCTCGCGCGGGAGATGTCGGACGGCGGAACGACGGATCGAGCGCTCGAGGCGGCCCGGGCGCGAACGGTGTTCACCACGCACACGCCGGTGGCCGCCGGGAACGAGAGCTACGACGCCTCGGCCGTGCTCGAGATCCTGGACGGCCTGATCCCGCCCGAGCGGCTGCGCGAGCTCGGGTCGGTGGACGGCGACCGCCGCGTGGGGATGACCTCGCTGGGCCTGCGGCTGGCTCGGACGTCCACGGCCGTGAGTCGCGTTCACGCGGAGGTCGCGAGGCGGATGTGGCGACCGCTGTTCGACGTGGCGACGGACGACGACGTCCCGATCGGCCACGTGACGAACGGCGTGCACGTCCCCACTTGGATGGCCCCGCCGATGCGCGAGCTGCTCGACCGACACCTGGGGGTCGACTGGCTCGAGCGAGCCGACGACCCGACGACGTGGGCACCCGTCGACGACATCCCCGACGCTGAGCTCTGGAAGACGCGGGAGGCGCTTCGCGGCGGGCTGGTCGCGTACGTGCGCGAGGCCGACGCCGCAGCCCGGCTGGGCCGGTACGAGGACTCGTCCGCGGTGGAGGGCGTGGTGCACGCGTTCGAGACCGACCGGCTCACGCTCGGGTTCGCGCGACGCGTGGCCACCTACAAGCGGCTGCACCTGCTCTTCCGCGATCCGGGCCGGCTCGAGTCGCTCCTCGGCAAGATGGACACCGTGCAGCTCGTGATCGCCGGAAAGGCACACCCGCGCGACACGGAGGCGAAGGAGAGCCTCGCCGAGCTGATCCGCCACCCGCTCCCGCTCGACGTCGCCCCGCGGATCGCGTTCCTCGAGGACTACGACCTGCACATGGCGGCGAACCTCGTCGCCGGATGCGACGTCTGGGTGAACCTGCCTCGACCGCCCATGGAGGCGAGCGGCACGAGCGGCATGAAGTCGGCGCTGAACGGCGGGCTGAACCTCTCCGTTCCCGACGGGTGGTGGGCCGAGGCATTCGACGGCGAGAACGGGTGGGCCGTCGGCGACGGCACGGGGTGGGACGACCCCGAGGAGCAGGACGACCACGACGCCCCGCTCCTGTTCGACCTGATCGAGCGGGAGCTCCTGCCCGCGTTCCACGATCGGGGCCGGGGAGGAGTGCCGGGGCGTTGGGTCGCCCGCGTGAAGCGCTCGCTCCGCACGATCGGGCCCCGCTTCGGCTCGGACCGCATGCTCCGCGAGTACCTCGAGCGCGTGTACGCGCCCGAGGCCGGCCCCGGCTAGGACGCCGCGAGCCGCGCGAGCGGAACCAGGGTCTCGGCCTCCGACCGGATCGCGTCGCGGTCGAACAGACGCTCGAGCAAAGCGGACGGGAGGCCGTCGACACCGTCGCGCGCGCCCAGGAGGGCCCCGGCGACCGCCGCGTTCGTGTCGGTGTCGCCCCCGAGCGAGACCACCCGTCGGAGCTCCGTCTCGGCGTCGCCCCCGCGCACGAGCGCCTGGAGCCCGATGCCCGCAGTGAACAGGCAGAAACCCTGATCCGGACCGTCGATCGGCCTCGGGCTCCCGGCCGCCTCCACGAGGTACTCGAGCTCCTCGCCGCCCTCGAGCGTCTCGACCGCGGTGAGGGCGGATCGGGCTGCCTCCTCGGCGGGCTCGCCGCGCACGAGCGCGGCGGCGGCGAGCGTGACCGCGAGCACGGCGGTCCGACAGCGACCGTCGAAGTGCGTGAGCGCCGACAGCGCCGGCGCGAGCTCGAACAGCTCCCCCGGCCGGTTGGCGTAGGCGAGCCCGAGCGGCGCGCAATACATCACCGACCCGTTCCCGGCCGAGACCTCCGGCCCCCGCTGCCCCCACACGTCGCGGGCGACCGCCGCCGCGTCCTCGCCGAGGTCGACCCGCCGGAGCACCCGGCCCGTGATCGTCCCGACGTCGGGGGGGTCGGAGCGAAACCAGGTCAGGTGGCGCTCCACAAGGTCGTGGGGGTCGAAGCCGCCACGCGCGGCGAGGCTCGCGATCAGGTTCCGGGCCAGAGCCGTGTCGTCGGTGGTCGATCCCGGCGGCCGGTCCAGCCACGGACGCTCCAGCGCAGGGATCGGATCGGGGACGTTGCTGCCCCGCAGGAACTCGAACGGCGCCCCGAGCGCGTCCCCGAGCGCCAGGCCGAGGCAACTGCCAACAACGCGATCCGCGAGATCCATCCGGGCCGGATGCTAGCCGCGGCCGGTCCCGGAGTCGGCTCCCGGCGCCGATTGGTACGCTGACTCGCCGCCATGGACAAGTTCGGACCTCGTCATCGGATGTGCCGCCGGGTAGGGCAACCCCTGTGTGGGCGCCCTAACTGCCCGTCGGGCAAGCGTCCCTACCCGCCGGGCATGCACGGCCGGGGCCGCAAGCGCATCTCCGAGTACAACGTCCGGCTGGTCGAGAAGCAGAAGCTCCGCTCGATCTACGGGGTCGGCGAGCGGCAGATGCGCGTCTACTACGACCACGCCAGCCGCAAGAGCGGCGTTACCGGCGAGGAGCTGATCCGCCAGCTCGAGACGCGACTGGACGCCGTCGTCCTCCGGCTCGGCTTCGCCCTCACCCAGCGCCAGGCCCGCCAGCTCGTGAGCCACGGCCACGTTCGGGTCGACGGACGGCGGGTCGACGTCCCGAGCGCCCAGGTCAAGCCGGAGCAGACCATCGAGCTCTCGGACAAGGCGCGCAACTTCGTGCTGGTTCACGAGGCCCTGCAGCTCACACCGGACCCGCCGCCCTACCTGTACCGGAACAAGGACCAGGTCCAGGGCACGCTCTCGCGCTACCCCGAGCGGGCCGAGATCCCGTTGCCGGTGCCGATCGACGAGCGGCTCATCATCGAGTTCTACTCGTAGAGCACCCGAAGGTCTGAGGCCGCGCGCTCCATCGCCTCGTACAGCGACCGAGCCTCCTCCGGCCCGAGCTCGCTGCTCAGAATCCGGAAGCAGACGGCCTCCTCCTCCTCGAAGTGCTGGGCGAGCGATGTCCGCAGGTCGCGCAGCAGGGATCGCAGCGCGCGCTCATGCGAGGCATCCAGGCCCGACCGGTCGAGCTCGTCCGTGAGCCGCTCCAGCTCATCGGTGAGCCGCGAGATGTCTCGGTGCTCCCTGGTCATCTCGTTCGCCTGGCGGCTCGATCCGGTCACCCGGCGCAGGACCGGGAACACCGTCCGCCCCTCGCCCACGGCGTGGGGGAGCAGGCCGTGAGCGAACGCCTCGTGCAGGCCGATCACCTCGGCCCTGAGGGTCTCGTGCTCCTGCCCCACCGACTCCTCGACCTGCTCGACGGCGGCGATGAGCGGAACGAACTCGCGGTGGCGCTCGCAGAGGGAGTCCTTGGACTCGGGCATCGCGCCCTCCTTTCGGACGCCTCCCGAACCCAACGTTAGGCGCACTCGTCTGGCCGTGGCCCGGCCGGACGACCCTCGGCGGGCAGGACCGGCGGCGATCGGGCCACGTCCTCACGACCCGCAGCCCTATCTCGCCGATGTCTCTGGCGACCACGCCCAGGTGATCGGGGTCGTTCGCGCGCAGGACCCGCGTCGCCAGCATCTGCGCGTAGACGCCGGAACCGACCCAGACGATCGCCGCGAGGATATGGAAGAACAGCAGGGTGTTGTACACGGTGACGATGAACGCGAGCACGTTGCACCTCCGTTTGCGGGGGAACGATAGTGGAAGGCAAGCGCGGGCGCGGACGACGCGCGCCCGGACGATCCGCACGAACATCGACGAAGGAGGACTCGCGATGGCGAAGATCACGACGTTCACGCACGTCACGCTCGACGGCGTCATGCAGGCGCCGGGGCGGCCCGACGAGGACCCGCGCGGCGGGTTCACGATGGGCGGCTGGGAGGGCCGCTACGCCGACGAGGTCATGGCCGGCGTCGCGGCCGAGGGCATGGCCGCCGAGAGCGCGCTCCTGTTCGGCCGCCGCACGTACGAGGACTTCTTCCGGGTGTGGCCGAGCATGCCGCAGCCGAACCCGTTCACCGACATCCTGAACCGCTCGCAGAAGTACGCCGCGTCGAGGACGTTGCAGGAGCCGCTCCCCTGGGAGAACTCGACGCTGCTGAAGGGCGACGCCGGCGAGACCGTGGCCGAGCTGAAGGCGACGACCGATACGGACCTCATCGTGCTCGGCAGCGGCGACCTGATCCAGACGCTGATCCGCCGCGACCTCGTCGACCGATTCCTCGTGTTGATCCACCCGCTCGTGCTCGGCTCCGGTCGTCGGCTGTTCCCCGACGGCGGGGCGCCGGCCACGCTCAAGCTGGTCGACGAGAGGCGCACGACGACCGGCGTGATCATCGCCACGTACGAGCCCCAGCGGTAGCGTCGGGGTCCGTCAGCCCATCAGCTGGAGGAGCTTCGTGGTGGTGTTCCAATTGCGGATCGTCAGGTTCGGGTAGATCGGCAGGGAATTGATCTTACTGAGCCGGCTCTGCGAGGCGCGGCTGGTGAGGTTCGAGAAGTAGAGGACGCCCTTCCCGGCGTGCGCCGTGTCGACGCCCTCCCTCGTGGGCACATCCCTCAGGGCGGCGCCCGCGTTGAGCGGCTCCTTCAGGAAGATGACGTTGTACCGGTATTCGGCCGGCTCCGAGCCGAAGCCCTTCGGCGCCCCGTCCACGATGGCGCGCATCTGGGCGTGGCTACGCAGCACCACGGTCGCCGGGTAGCCGAAGGTCTCGGTGAGCATCGCCTCGATCCGCCGAACCAGCGCGGCGGACCCCGATCCCGCGGATCGGAAGAGCACGTTCCCGCTCTGGATGTAGGTGGCGACGTCCTCGAAGCCGCCCGCCTCGAAGCTGGCCTTCAGGGCCGACATCTTGATCAGGTTCTTGCCGCCGACGTTGATCCCTCGCAGCAGGGCGACGTAGGTGGTCACGGGTCTAGGCGCGACGTTCGGGGAGCGAGAAGCGATACTCCACGATCGGCACCTCGACACCGAGCTGGTACAGGAGCGTGTGCACGTCGCCGTGGTGCTGGCGCTCGTGGAGGAAGGCGTGCGCGAAGATGTCCGCCGGGCTGTACACGAGCGTCTCGCCGTCGACGTTCATCTCGCGAGGCGTCAGCAAATCGTCGTCGTCGAGCGAATCGAGATACCCGCGGACGTTGCCCCGAACGCGCCGCCGATAGGCCTCGAGGTCGCCCCACGTCGTCACGTGCTCGACCGGCTCGTCGGTGGTCGCGGTCGGGTCCGCGAGCCAGCGGACGTACGCCCATGTCATGTGCGCGAGGGCGTCCCGGAGCGCCGGCCAGCCGGAGCCGGGAGCCGACCGAGTCAGCCCGTCGTCGCCGAGCGGACGGATCACCTCTTCGTGCGTCCGCCAGGAGTAGTCGGTGAAGGCGAACAGCTCCTCGATGGCGGCCCGGTCCACGAACGAACCCTCTCACACCGCGATGACAAGCTTCCCCCGAGTGTGTCCGGTCTCGATCTGGCGGATCGCGTCGGGCGTTTCGGCCAGCTGGTAGGTGCGCTCGATAACGGGTCGGATGGTCCCCGCCTCGATGAGCTCCCTCAGATACTCCAGGTCCTCCGCGCTGCCCTTCGCCACGAACATGGTGAGTCGCTGGCGGACGAACGGGTTCACCACCACCGCCTTGAGCATCCGCGTCATCGGCCCGATCCAGCGACCCTTCGAGTCGCCGCTGCTCAGGACGAGCGTCCCCTTCGGCATGAGCGCATGCCGGATGTCGCCGGGCGAGCGCGTCCCCCCGAGCTCGAAGACGAGGTCGTACTTCTCACCGCTCGCGACGAAGTCCTCGCTCGTGTAGTCGATGACGCGATCGGCGCCGAGCGAGCGAACCAGCTCGACGTTGCTCGTGCTGCAGACGCCGGTCACGTGTGCGCCGAGGTGCTTGGCGACCTGCACCGCGAACGTCCCCACGCCGCCCGACGCCCCGATGATCAGCACCTTCTGCCCCGGTTGGATCCCGCCGTGGCGCAGACCCTGCAGGGCGGTGAGCGCGGCCAGCGGCACGGCCGCCGCCTGCTCGAACGACAGGTTGGCCGGCTTGCGCGCTAGGACGCTCTCGGGGACGGTCGCGTATTCGGAGAAGCCGCCCGATTCGACGTTCGCGAACACCTCGTCCGCCGGGCGGAACCGCGTCACGTCCTTGCCGACCGCCTCGACCTGCCCGGCCAGGTCGCTGCCGGGGAGGCTCCACTTCGGCCGGCGCAGCCCCATCGACGGGCGCGCGATGTACGGCAGGCCGCGCACCAGGTGCCAGTCGCGCGGGTTGGCGGACGATGCGCGGACGCGGACCATGACCTCGTCGTCCTTGGGGACGGGCCGCTCGAGCTCTCGCAGCTCGAGCACGTCGGGTGAGCCGTAGCGGTGGACCGTGATCGCCTTCATCCTCGTTCCCTCCCTGGGCGTCATGCCGGTGGTGTACGCTGTACACCTTCGGCGTCACCCTAGGGTGTACGGCGTACACTGTCAACCGGCCCCCGCCGGGCCCAATGCGAGAGCGAGGGTCGATGGCCACGAAGATCGAAGCGAGCGTTCCGCCGCGCGAGCCACTCAGCCGGGAGCGGATCCTGCGCGCCGCCGTCGCGCTGGCCGACGAGTGTGGCGTCGAGTCACTCAGCATGCGAAGGATCGCCCAGGAGCTCGGCGTCGTGCCGATGGCGCTGTACAAGCACGTGGCCAACAAGGACGAGCTGCTGGACGCAATCGTCGACGTCGTCGTCGGCGAGATCGACCCGCCGCTTCCCGGCACCGACTGGAAGACGGCGATCCGCGAGCGCGTGCTCTCGGCCCGCCGGGCGCTGCTCCGCCACCCCTGGGCATCGCGAGTGCTCGAGTCGCGGACCAATCCGACCCCGGCGGTGATCGAGTACATGGACTCGGTCATCGGGGTCCTTCGGACCGGCGGCTTCTCGATCGACCTGACCCACCACGCGATGCACGCGATGGGGAGTCGCCTGCTGGGGTTCTCCCAGGAGCTGTTCGACGACACGCCGGACGACCCCCCGGAGGTCCAGGCGATCGTGGCCCAGCAGATGGCCGATCGGTACCCGCACATCAGCGAGATGGTCGCGGCGATCAGCCACGACGAGGGATCCGTCGTCGGACTAGGCTGCGACGACCAGGTCGAATTCGAGTTCGCGCTCGATCTCATGCTCGACGGCCTCGAGCGGCTCCGGGAGCGAGCCGGCCGATCGCGGGAGGAGGAACGACCATGAGCCAGGTGAACGGAGGGGGCGCCGAGGCGCCGGGGGCGGCGAGCGCCACCGGCCCGTCGCCGAACGGCGCGAAGCGGCCGATCGGGGTCGTCGTCTCGTCGATCGTCAACGGCGTGGGGACGTTGATCCGCAAGCAGGTCGAGCTCGCCAAGATCGAGGCGGGCGAGGCCGTGGCGGTCCGCGCGAAGGGCGCCGGCCTGATGGGCGGCGCGGGCGTGCTCGGCCTCTACGCGTTCGGGTTCGTGGCGGCGGCGGGAGCGGCGGCGCTCGACCTCGTGCTGCCTCTGTGGGCGGCGCTGCTGATCGTCGCGGCCGTCCTCGGGGTGATCGGGTGGGTGCTCGTGCTCGCCGGCCGTCGCGCGATGCGGACCGCCCCGACGCCGCAACTGACGCAGGAGGCACTGAAGGAGGACGCACAATGGGCGAAGCGGCAACTCGCAAGGTAGCCGAGATCGAGGAGGCGCGAGGTCGGCTCGAGGCGGACCTGCAGGAGCTCGAGGCCCGGATGCCGGCGCCGCTTCGCTCCGCCAAGGCGTTGGCGGGCACGCTCGTCGCCGCCCTCGGCGGCGTGGTCGTGCTCCGGAGGATGCTCTCGAAGCGGTCGAAGGGCTCGAAGCCGACCGAGGTCGTGATCCGCGTCGTGCGGGAGGACCAGGAACCGTCCGACTCCTGACGCGGGTCGGGTCGCGAGGCCGCCGCAGTCCGGCTCCGATCGGCCGTCCTGGCTCTGCCCGTCCGACGCACGACCGGGGGTTGACCGAAGGGAGTCGAGATGCGAAGGCTGATCGTGAGCACCTTCCTGACCCTCGACGGGGTCATGCAGGCGCCGGGCGGACCCGGGGAGGACGACGACGGTGGCTTCGCGCACGGCGGCTGGTCGGTCAACTACTGGGACGAGCGAATGGCCGACGTCATGGCCGAGGCGACGAACGACGCCGTTCGATCATGGTTCTCGGACGCAGAACCTACGACATCATGGCCGCGTACTGGCCGCACACCTCGGAGGAGGCCGGCTCCAAGCCCTTCAACGACGCCACCAAGTACGTCGCCTCGAGGAGTCGGCCCGCGCTCGAGTGGAGCCGGTCGGTCCTCATCGAGGGAGACGCGGCCGAGGGCATTGCGGCGCTCAAGAAGGACGACGGGCCGGAGCTGCAGGTGCACGGCAGCGCGAACCTGATCCAGACGCTCCTGCGTCACCACCTCGTCGACGAGTTCCGTCTGTGGGTCTTCCCGCTCGTCATCGGATCGGGCAAGCGACTGTTCTCCGAAGGCACGATTCCCGCCGGGCTGAAGCTCGTCGACAGCACCGTCTCGACCACCGGCGTGGTGATCGGGACCTACGAGCCGGCGGGCGAGATCGTCGCCGGATCGTTCGCACCGGACTGACCGTGGAGAAGCCGAAGAGCGTCGAGGCGTACTTCGCGAGCCTGAGCGGCGAGCCGCGCGCCGCGCTCCAGAAGCTCCGCGAGACGATCGCGGCCGCGGCGCCCCGAGGCCGAGGAGGGCATCACGTACGGCATGCCCGGGTTCCTGGTGGGCGGCCGCGGGTTGGTCGGCTACATGGCGTTCACGGACCACTACAGCTTCTTCCCGATGAGCCCGGCGGCCATCGTCGCGCATCGCGAGGAGCTCGGCGATCTCGTCACGGGCAAGGGGACGATCAGCTTCGCGTACGGCCGACCGCTGCCCGTACGGCTCGTGAAGAAGGTCGTGAAGACGCGCCTCGCAGAGGTGGCGGTCAAGCGCAGCTGACGGTCCGGATCAGGCGGCCGCGAGCGGCGGGCTCCGGTCCTCGAGCGAAGTGCCGTCCGGTCGTCGGAACACGGGCAGGCCGTCGACGATCGCGACGCCGAACCCACGATGGATCACCCGGTGATGCGGGCGACAGAGGAGGACGAGGTTCGACAGGCCGGTCTCTCCCCCGTCGGCCCAGTGGCGGACGTGGTGGGCGTCGCACCAGCCGGGAGGACGCTCGCATCCGGGGAACGCACAGCCGCCGTCGCGGACGGCCAGCGCCCGGCGAAGGGACGACGACACGACCTTGGTCGCTCGGCCGACCTCGAGCGGCACGGAACGAGCGTCCGTGATCACCCTCGTGAGCGAGGCGTCGCACGCCAGCCGGCGGGCCGAATCGGACGTGATCGCCCCGACGTCCTCGAGCGAAGCGCGGCCTCCCGCGCGAGCCTCGAGCGCGACGACCTCCATCGTCACGATCACGTGCGGACGCTCGCCGCCGAGGGCGGGGCGCTCGGCCAGGTCGAGCCACTCGCGGCAGATCTCGCCGAGCGCATCCGCGCGCCGCTGCGCCGGGATCCGCTCGTCGTCGGTCCCCTGTCGCGCCCACGCGTCGACCTTCGCGCGGAGGGCCGTGATCACGTACTGACCGTTCTCGGGATCGAGCTCGCCGTCGGCGCGAACCATGCCGTCGGCGGTCACGACCGCGGTGAACCGCCGGCGGAGGTGCCGCTCGTCCTCGTCACGTGCCGCGCGTTCGGCATCGACGGTCTGGCGCCACCGGTCGAGCTCGAGCCGGAGCTCGTGGTGCGAGCACGCACGAGCCGACTCGATGAAGGCCTCCTCGGCCCGGGCGAACGCTTCCGGTCCGGCCTCGCGGGCACGGGCGAGTGCATCGGCCGCAGCGGTCGAGATGTCGCCGCGGGCGAGCGCATCGGCGACGCGTGGCATCTCCTCGAGCGCCCGGGCAACGCGCACCTGCGCAGCTGCAGCGGCCTGAGGGATCCCGTGTCGCCGCGCGAGCCACGCGGCCGCCGAGAGCTGTCCGTCCGCGGCGTGCAGGCCTCGTCGCTCCACCTCGGCCAGGCACCGCGCCCGCTCGGCCTCGGTGGCGCGAATCGTTCGCTCGAGCTCGTCCAGCCGTGCGCCGAGCTCCACGTCCGAGAGGGACCCGGCCTCGACAGCAGACGAACACATGTTCGAGAGCGTAGCGCACGGGTCTGACAGAGACGTCCAAGGGTCAGCTCGCGGGCCCCTCGATCGGATCGCGCGTCCAGTGCCCCTGGAGCCAGCGGTCCTCGTGCGGCCCCTCGGTCGGGCGCGGCGGGAACAGGCTCGGGAGCGAGCGTGGCACCCGCTCGTGGATCGCGACGGCGGCGTCGTACAGGCGCAGGACCCGCTCCGGGGCGAGCTCGGGAGCCGAGAGCAGGACGACGTCCTCGTTCACGTCGACGGTGACGCCGCCCGGCATCGCGAGGAGCGCCTCCATCATCCGCTGCTCGAGGAACGCGATCGCGAACCGCTCGTCCTCGGACTCGACGACGAACCGCCGGTTGAACGCCTCGAGCTCGAGCCGCACCTCGCGCTGGCCGAGCGCCGACCGGACGTCGTCATCGACATCGCGGGGAGCGATCCGGAGCCGAGGGCAGGACGCCCCGAGCGGCACGACGGCGCAGGTCAGCCGCCGCCGCGGCCCGACCGGGCCATCGGATGAGCGGTCCTCGTACCAGTAGTCGAACGCCCGGATCTCGAATCCCCGCGAGCGCTCCCAGACCAGGTTCTCGGTCCCGTGGCTCGGCCGTCCGAACATCGGGAACGGCAGCCATGCGGCGCTCTCGAACAGGTCCATCGATGCGAAGTCCAGGCCGGCACGCCGGCACAGGAGCATGAGCGTTCGCTGCCGGGACAGGATCCGCAGGAGCCGCCAACCCCCGACGGCGGCGGCCACGATGACGAGGCCGAGCGCGAACCACCCCATGGAAAAGAGGTCGGGCCCGCCGGTCCCCGCCTTGAATCGCGCGGTCGTCCCCCAGAGCCGCTATCGCGGTCGCGGGGCGAGGATCTCGAGGTAGGCCCACTCGGTCTCCGGGGAGGGATCGGCCCCGAGCTCGTCGGCCAGCCTCGTCCGGAGCCGCTCGTAGACGGCGAGCGCCTGCGCCGTGTTCCCGGCCGCCGCGCTGCGCCCGCATCAGGAGGACGTGACCGGTCTCCCGGTAGCGCTCGAGCTCGACCACGAGCTCGGCGTCGGTGATCGCGCCCTCCGGATCGCCGTTCGCGAGCGCCGACCCGTCCCCGCACCTCGAGCGCGCGGACGCGGACCTGCCGAAGGTGCTCGCGGCGCCGCTCGATCCATTCGCCGTCGTCGCCAGGAAGGAACGGCCGGCGCGCGACCGCGTTCGCGACGAGCGCGTGCCCGGTGGCCGCCTCGAGGTCGCCGGCGCGCAGGGCGGCCTCCGCCTCGTGGACGGCGGCGCTCGCGGACTCGACATCGACCCACGCGTCGACGGGCAACCGGATCTGGTAGCAGCCGAAGGCGTGCTCGATCCCCACCGACGCGCCGGCCTCGTCGAGCGCGCTTGCGCAGCTTGCTCACCAGGGCCCGGAGCGCCGTCTGCCAGGCGCCGGCGGCGAGCCGTCCCAGACGATGTCCGCCGAGCTCGTCCATCGCGATCGCGCGGCCCCGCTCCCACGCGAGGCACGGCCAGGGTCAGCCGGCCCTGCCGACCGGGGAGGCGCCGCTCGGGCACGAGCACGTCCCCGTTCTCGACGGCGATGTTGCCGGCGAGGTAGACCCGCAGCGTCAAGCGTTCCTCCAACGTTCGACCAATCGGGCCTGCGTAGTATCCGGCAGCCGCAAGGAGGTGGCGGGATGATCAAGGAAGTGCAGTGTGAGTGCGGCTTCTACGCCGCGCGGCACCGAGGAGGACCTCGTGCCGGTGGTGCAGGCCCACGGCAAGGCCAAGCACGGGATGGACGTCACGGTAGAGCAGGTCCTCGCGCAGCTGAGGCCCTACGAGGCCTGACGCAGGGTACGGAGAGATGCCGCGGGCTACTCGAGAGCCGATTTGACCCTGACTCGCCGGACCGTCGCGTCTCCCCGGGACGGCGACGGCGGAACCTGTCAGCCGGCTCGCTCGAGCACCTCGGCGACCTCACGCGCCGCGAGGTACCCGGCCGCCCGTTCCGGCGCGAGCGAGCCGGCGATCCCGTTGATGATGGTGACCGCCTCCTGGAGGTGGCGGTCCGCGGATGCCGCCTCGTCGCGGTCGCCCCGCGCGGCGTCCGCCAGCGCGGCGCGTGCCTGCCACCGGTACAGGGGTGAACCGAGCGCGTCGGCGAGCGAAACGGCCTCGTTCAGCTGCGCCGCAGCCTCGGTGAACAGACCCTTCGCGGTGAGCGCTCGACCGAGCGTGATCATCGACACCACCTCGTACTTCCTCCGGCCGACCGGTCGGGCCAGCTCGAGCGCACGGCCCGACCACGTCACGGACTCGTCGAGGCGTCCGAGCTCGAGCTCCAGCTGCGCGCGCACGACCGCCAACCGTCCGGTGATCAGCCAGTGCTCCCAGGCGGGACTCGCGACCGCGTCGTCCCACGCCGACGGCCAGTCCCGCTCGACCGCGCCAACGTCGTCGGCCAGCAGCTGGGCGCAGATCAGGTCCGCGCGCGCGTTCATCCACGGCATGTTGAAGCTGCTGGGTCCGAGCCGCTCGACCATCTGCTCGCTGCGCCGCCGCGCCTCGTCCAGCGCGTACACGTCGCGGAGCGGGCTCGTGGAGTCGTTCGTCACGCGGATGTCCCACGCCCCGAGGCGGTGGGCGGTCGCGATCGCCTCCTCGCCGCGAGCGATCGCCTCCTCGTACCGTCCGAGCCCCGCCAGGTTGAGCCCGATCTGCCCGAAGCTCCCGATCACGTACTCCGCGCTCTGCGGCCCCAGGCCGTGGATCTCCGATCCCTCGCGCGCGAGCTCGAGCCCCCGCTCGTAGCTCCCCATCCAGTAGTTGACGGCGATCTGCATGTGATAGTGCTCCGACAGCTCGTAGGGACGGACGCCCGGCTGCCAACCGGCGAAGGCCCGATCCCCGATCTCGGCCGAGCGGGCCAGGTCGCCGGCATCCCCGCGCATCGAGTGCGCGGTGGCCAGCACGGCGAGCGCGCGCCCCTCGAGCTCGGGCGCCTCGGCCGACGCCAGCTCCACGGCTTGCCTGGCCCACGCGAACATCTCCTCCGTCTTCTCGGTCCCCGCCATCGCATGTCCGCACGCGATGAGCGCCTCGACCCTCTGGGCGCCGCTGGAGCTCGGGCAGCAGCGCGGTGAGCTCCTCAACGCCGCGATCCGATTCCCCCAGATCCACGAGCGCGACGCCCCGCTCGAGACGGATCGGGCGCCGCTGCTCGTCGGAGCCCACGAGCTCGAGCGCGCTCGTGTAGAGGTCCCACGTCTCGTCGGTCGCCATCGCATCGCGGGCCCGCTCGGCAGCCGCCAGGTAGTACCGCACCGCTCGCTCGGACTCACCCGCCTCACGGCAGTGGTACGCCAGGATCCACGCGACCTCGTCCGGATCGTCCACGCTGCGTTCGATCTCGGCGGCCACGGCGGCGTGCAGCGTGCGCCGGGTGGCCCGGGGGAGCATCTCGTACGCGGCGTCGCGCACGAGCACGTGCTTGAAGGCGTACTCGACGTCTCCGCGCACCCGGCTCCGGGCCTGTCGTCGCACGAGCCCGGTCGCCCTCAGGGTGTCGAGCGCGACGTCGACGTCCTCGATGCCGTCCAGGGAGGCCACGACCCCGCGCCAGAACGTCTGGCCCATGACGGAGGCATGCAGCAGGGTGGCACGCGCCTCGGAAGGCAGCGCATCGATCCTGGCGACGGTCGCCGCGCGGATCGTCGGTGGAAGCACCTCGGGGTCGGAATCGATCGCCGCGACGAGCTCCTCGAGGAACAGCGGGTTGCCCTCGGCGGTCTGTATCACCCGGTCGATCGCCGTCCGGCCATCGGCCGCGATCATCCCGGAGACCATCTCGGTGGCCTCGTCGACGGTGAGCGGATCGAGCGACAGGGTCGTCTGCGCCGTCACGTCGGCCCCCCAGGTACTCCTCCGCTGGAGGAGCTCGGGGCGTGCGAGCCCGACGAACATCGTCGGTCGCGCCTGCACATGGGTCACCAGGTACTCGATCAGGTCGAGCAACGGGTCGTCGGCCCAGTAGACATCCTCGAACACGAGCACCAGCGGGTCGCGGGCGGCAAGCTCCTCGACGAGTCGGCGCGTCGCGTACTGCAGGTGGACCGGATCGTCGGTCGGCTCGTCGATGCCGAGACCCATCAGCAGGGAGAGGTACCGCGTCCCTTCGGCCGCCTCCTCTCCGGACAAGAGGCCGGCGACCAGATCCTCGAGCTTGCTCCTGGCGTCGGCGGGAGGGTCGTCCTCGAAGATGCCGGCCGCCCGTCCCACGATCTCGGAGACGGCACGGTACGGCGTCTGCTCTGCGTACGGGAGGCTGCGGCCCCACAGGACCCGCGCCCCGCCACGCTCGAGCTCGTCGGTCGCCTCGCGGGCGAAGCGCGTCTTCCCGATGCCCGGTGGACCGAGCACCGTGATCAGGTGTGGCTGATTCGTGGCCACGACCCGCTCCCACGCTTCGCGGATCGTCTGCAGCTCACGTCTCCGGCCGACCAACGGCGTCGATGACGGCCGGCGGGACGCCGGCTGAAGCACGGCTTCGCCCACCAACCACTGCCCGACCGGGTCTCGCTTGCCCTTCACCGCGAGGGGATCCATCGGTTCGAACGTGAAGACGTCCTTGGTGAACCGACGGGTCTCGTCGCCGACGATCACCCGGCCGGGCGGCGCGGCCGACTGCAAGCGGGCCGCGGTGTTCACGATGTCGCCGGTCGCGAGCGGCTCGACCGGCCCCGCGTCGAGCGTGACGAGCGCCTCGCCGGTGCAGACCGCGGCGCGGACTCGGAGGTCCAGGTCGGGGTGCCTTCGGTTCAGCTCCTCGACCCCCTCGAGCGCGCCGAGCGCCGCTCGGACGGCGCGCTCGGCATCGTCATCCCGCGCCAGCGGCGCGCCGAACACGGCCATCACGGCATCGCCGATGAACTTCTCCACGACCCCGCCGAACCGCTCGATCCGGTCGCGGAGCTCGTGGAGGTAGAGACGGTTCAGCGCGCGAACGTCTTCGGGATCGGCGCCGTCGGCACGAGCCGTTGACCCAACCATGTCGATGAACAGCACCGAGACGAGCTTGCGCTCCTCACGGCCACCGCGCGCGCCGAGCTCACCACCACACGACGGGCAGAACCGCGCTCCCGGCGGTGTTTTCGATCCGCAGCGGGGACAGACCACGCAGGCATCTTGGCACCCGCCTCATATGCACGCCAGCCGTGTCAGCCTGCCGACGGATCTCGGCAGGCCCACGCTGTTCGTCACCGCGAACCCCTCGGTCTTGTGCTCCTCATCACACATCCGCGGGGAAGGGTACGCCGGTAGTTCCCGTTGCCAGGAGGAGAACGGCGAAGACAGCCGGAACGAGATCGGGAGGTTGGCATGGAGAACTCGGGTGGGCTCGAGTCGCGTGGTCAGAACCGGAGGCGGCTGATCGGTATCGGCGTCGCCCTCGCCGTCATCGCTGCCGTCGTGGTGGTCATCGTCCTCGCCGCGGGCAGCGGGTCGGGCGGCGGCATCTACTGATCCGAGTCGGCGGCACCACGGACGAACGATGCGCGAGCCCCGGGTTCCCGGGGCTCGCGCGTGCTGAACGGTCCGACGGTCAGAGGGAGTCGGTTCCGGAGCCGTGGTTCTCGACGATCATCACCGTGAACGACCCGCTCGAGCCGTGCGTCGTGCGAGTGTCCGTGAACGCGACCTCGCCGTCGTGCTTGATCTTGACCTTCCACTGGTCGCCCGAGACGTTCTGGTCGACCTCGAACTCGATCTCGATCCCGTCCTCCGGCGAGAGCTTGAGCTCCCACTCCGAATCGCCGTCGCACGAGCCGCGCTCGACGACGTCGGAATTCCGGCCCAGCCCATCCCGGACAGGGAAGGGGGGTTCGCGGAGAACCTGCGGACGGTGAGGACAGGACTGCCAGAGCGAAAGGGGGCGGAACGATCGAATGGACGATTAGCGCTCCGCGTACGGTCGCCGTGCAGGTGAGCTACACCGCCGTCGGCCCGCGTCGTGCGACGAGGAGACCGGCGTCCCAGCCGGGCGCTCGACCTCGGGATGGCGGCTGGAGCCGGTCGGTGTCCACGCCAGCACGCACAAGCAGCCACGAGATCAGCGAGTTGGAGTTCCACATGTCGTCAGTGTGCAGCTCATCTCGGCCCCACACGAGGGTTGGGACGGAAGGCACCAGATCAAGAACCCGCTGCGCGCGAGCGAGGTCGTTCGCGACGCGGACCGGGCTCGATACCGCCTCGCTCGCATCGGGGATAGCGCCTCCGCTCCATCGGCGGATCTCGTAGCGAAACAGTCGGAACCGTCCGGCCCATCTTGTCCCGACCGGACCCTCGGCGACGACGCCACGCTCTCGTCCCCGCTGGTCCCGGATTGGCGCGGACTCGATGACGAAGCGGCCGTCGGGGACGTCGACCTCCAGGGCGGAATGGTAGAGAGCGCACCGCGGGCGATGCTCCATGAAGGCTCTGATCGCCTCGTAGACCTTCCCATTCAATCGGACCACTTGGCCGCCCGCGCCCAAAGGAATCCAGTAGAGGTCGACTGCTCCGGGCGCGGGCGTGGACGACATCCTTGCAGCCTACAATGGGCCCAGCGTGACGCTGGAAGCGCCACCGGCTCCGTTCGTTGTAGGCCTGCTCGCAGGCGAGAGCTTGGACCTCGCTCGCTTAGGACCTCGTCGGCATGCGGTGTGGGTATCTCCACGTCCGCTAGGCGAAGCGCCTCTGGCGGTCCGTAGCACTCACGCACGAACGCCTGCATGACAAACGTGAACTTGGCGCTAGTCCGTCACTGAAGGGTCGGTTCCTGTGCGAAAACAGGCGACGAAGTCCGATAGCCCTTGACGATGAGATAGATGCCGAGCGACAGCTCCCAGAAGAACTCCGGGATCGTCATGACCGCTTGGACGGGGCCACCCGCCTCGATGAGATCGAAGAGGACCGCGATCCCCGCGAGGATGATCAGCGGGCCACCGATGAGCCCGAGCATGGCCATGCGCCTTGGCACCAACTCGGACGTGTACATGAGCCAACCCAGGATCAGTCCGTTCCCGATACCCACGATGAAGCCCGGACCGAGCCGGAACGACCACTCGTAGACCGCTTCGAGTCCTTGGCCCAGGGCGGCGTCCGTGCCAGTGGGAGCATCCTGCCGGAGGGTAGAGATCGCGAGCATGCAGACAATGCCGATCGCGATGAACGTGCACTCCACGAGGCGAGCCGTCACGTAGCCGACGGCGCCCGCTTCGTTCTGCCGTTTGTGGATCGAGAAGGGCACCACGGCGGTGCCGATGTTCGCGATGATGACGATGAGTTCGAACAGGGCTCCGATCGCGATGAGCGTCTGAGCATCGTCACCGGCACCGGTGACGTAGTTCCCCTCATCGAGCACCGGGGCGTAGAGGATGAACCGCGCGGGTATCGAGAAGACGAAGGTGGCCACCCACAACCACCCTGCGAAGGTCGCGATCTTTCTGTAGTTCATCGGCTCCCTCCCTCCTTGACCGTGCGGAAGGCTACCCCTCACTTCCCAAAAAGCAACACCTAGGAAGGCTCCGTTCCAACCCCTTCCCGTGGGCCCGTCCGGCTGGCGAGGACGACGGGCTGTCTCCGAGAGCGCCGCAGCGGCACGCTAGACGGACGCCGCCGTCGTCGGTCATGAACGCGTCGCCCCTGTCCGGGTTTCTGCACTCCCGCGCCGCCCGCCACCCCAGCCCGGCGGACGTCTGGTGGGGGGTCGCCGTTTCGGGCTCCCCTATCTCCTAACCCCACAAGTGATTAACCAACTCCGAGCCGACAAACAGACTCTGAATCGGCCCTAGGCAGGCTGTAGAGCGCTCCTCACGAACGCGACCACCTCGCGCTCGCGGCGGCGGAGTGAGGCTCGGCTCCGATCCTCGCCGACGACGGCGTGCAGCACGCTCGCCTCCGTGAGCGAGCCCACCACGGCCGTGTAGAGCATGAACAGCAGCAGCGCCGGGTCCTGCTCCCGGATCTCCCCCGCGTCCATCCCCACCTGGAGGAAGTCCACCGCTCGCTTCCGGAGCGGATCGATCACGCTCGCGAACCGCTCGAAGCCCTCAGCCCCCAGCCGGCCGGCCTCGCGGATGAACATCGGGAACTCGGGCCACTCCTCGGCGAGACGGAACACCGCGTGGATCACCGCCTCGGCGCGGTCCCAGTACGTCTCCTTGCCCTCGAGGGCGATGACGATCTCCTGCGCCACCCGATTGCCGGCGGCCTGGAGGCACGCCTCGAGCAGCGCGTCCTTCGTGGGGAAGTAGTACAGGAGCGTCTGCTTGCGGATGCCCACGGCAGTCGCGATCTGGTCGAGGCTCGCGCCCGAGTAGCCCTCGCGGCCGAACGCGCGGATCGCCTCCTCGATGAGCGCGTGGCGCCGCTTCTCGCCGCCGGTCCGCGTCACCAGGTCACCTCCAGGCCGGCGGCTTCCCGCTGCGGCGGATCGGCCTTGTGCCCTCCCAGGTCCGCAGCCACCCCGGCCCCTGCGGGCCGGCGAGCTTGGGGGTCTCGTCGCGCGAGGCGCGCCGCTGCGCCTCCCACCACGACGTGCGGTCCTCGTCGAACAGCTCGGCGATCGCCTGCTGCATCCGGAGCGAGAGCTGCTGGTGCGTCTCACCCTCCTGCGGGAACAGCGGCCGCCCGTAGCGGACGCGGATCGGCGGACGTCCGGGCCTCGGCCACGTCCGGCCCTTGGGCATCGCCGCGTACGCGCCGACGATGGCGATCGGCACGATCGGCATCCCCATGTCGAGCGCCAGGCGCGAGGTCCCGTGCCGGAACCGCTGGAGCCAGCCGTCGGTCGAGCGCGTGCCCTCGGGGAACACGATGATGCTCCAGCCCTCGCGGATCAGCTCCTTCGCCTTGTTCGTCGCGCGCTCGCCGGCGCCGCGTTCGACGGGGAAGCCCGCGTACACGAGCGCCGTGAACGCCGAGCGCCACCACACGTCGAAGAAGTAGTCCTTCGCGGCGGCGGTGGCGGTCTTGTTCCGCCACTTCTGCGGCAGCGTGATCATCAGGATCGAGGCGTCCAGGTGGCTCGAGTGGTTCGAGATGAACATCGCCGGGCCTCTCAGCCCCTCGAGGTTGTCGAGGCCGAAGACCTCGGGCGAGGTCTCGTTCCAGATGATCGTGCGCAGGCCGACGTCGAGGATCACGTCGCGAGCCACACCGGCCGCGTCGGTCCGGGCCCAGTCCGTCGGGAAGTCCCAGGGCTTCGGGGGCGGCGTCGAGGGTTCGGCGCTCCGCGGGATCATCGTGCGACGGCCCCATCGCCACCCGCGGGCGACGTCCCGCACCTCCTCGACGATCGACCGGCGGCCCATCAGTGCACGTCCGCGATCGCGAACGGCGGCACGTGGAAGTAGCTGATCGAGGGCGACCGGCCGACGGTCTCGCCGGCCATCTCGAGCGCGTCCCGGAAGCTCGACGCCGCGCGGTAGCCGAGCCGGTCGCACGTCTTCGGGTCGCCGCCGACGACGATCACGTCGCCGAGGTAGTCGAGCCCGTGCGCGCCCCAGTACCACATATAGAAGGGGTGCACGCCGTGATACGCGTTGCTCTTCCGGTACAGGTGGACGTACCACGGATCCGTCGCGTAGCGCTCCTCGTACTTGGACTCGATCGTCGAGGGGTCGGTCGTCTCGGCCAGGACCTCCTCGAAGAAGTCGACGTAGCTCGGGTGATGGACCTGATGGAACTCGTTCGGAACGGGGTGGAACATGATCATCGCGCCGCCCGGCCGCACGACCGGCTTGTTCCGGTACATGTTGAAGAAGTAGCCGAGCCCCAGGCAGTGCACGAGGATCGGGTTCATGATCGAGTTGACGTTGTAGGGCCCGAGGTACGGCAACCCGACGACCATGACGTCGCTCTGCCCGTTCACCTCGACGAGCTGCTGCTCGTGCAGCTTGGCGAGGGTCCGCTCGTGCACGGCCTCGGTGTCGCCGGCGTTCACGCCCGTCACGCCGGTCGGCGACAGGATCCGCGTCCAGATCTGATGCCGCGCCTGCGACGGCGCGAGGTCGTTCGCCTTCTTCGCGGCGAGGTAGGTGCCCTGCTCGAGCAGCGACCACTCCCACTCGCGCTTGTTCATGAAGCCGAAGGGGTCGGGGAACGTCTCGTTGTTCAGCGTGGTCTCGATCGTGAAGATCCGCGGGCCGTTGGCCTTCACCACGTCGCCCATGCGCTTGCAGGAGTCGTGGATCGCGCTCCGTCCCGGGCGCGGGTCCATGTAGGACTTGGAGTGCAGCATCGTGTGCACGTTGTGGTGGTGGCGGACGCTGCGGTAGCTCGCGAGGCCGACCGGCACCGACTTGTGGCCGCCGTCCATCGCGACGAGGTTGATGTTCACGTAGATCAGCAGGTCCGACTCCATCGCGCGCTTGTTGAGCTCGACCTCCTCGCCCTGGTCGGTCTCGCCCACCATCACGAGGTTGTCGCGGTCCTCGGCGTCGTGGTTCTGCAGGTCCTTCGGGTAGAACGAGCGGAAGACGCGCTCGCCGACGGCGTGCTTGATCTCGTCGGCGGTCATCCGGCGGTGCAGCGAGTTCGCGATGTACAGCTTCAGATCATCGACGCCGCGCCGGGCCGCGAGCTCGATCACCTCCTCGAGGATGAGCTGGCGGATGTCGGGGCTCCGCATCGGCGGAAGCGGCAGCGAGAGGTCGTCGATCGCGATCGTCAGCCGGATCCCGGGCTTCAGGAGCTCGCGGAGCGGCTCGCTGTCGTGCGGGTGCTCGAGCGCGTGCCGGATCGCGTCGCGGACGCGTTTGATCCTCGGCAGCGGGTCGGGCGCGTAGATCACCCGAGAGCCGAGGGGGAACTTCTGGAGGCGGAACCCCTCGCCCTCGTGCACGAGCAGCGGCGGCGTGCGCTCGTCGACCTCCAACACGAAACCGGGTCTCCCCATGTCTGCGCTCTCCTGGTGGTCAGTCACTCCTCGGGTCGAACGCGACGCGGAGGGTTCCGAGCCGGCCCGCCCCGAAGGCGTGGTCGATGGCCTCGTGCCAGCGGCGGAGCGGATAGGTGGCTCCGACGATCCCCTCGATCGGGTTCGCGAGGGCGAGCTCGATCGCGAGGTCGAACGCGTGGCGGGACTCGCCGTTCACGCGCTCGACCCCGCCGGTGTAGGCACCGACGAGCTCGAGCTCGCGGAACCAGAGCGGCGTGAGGTCGGCGCCGGAGACCGGGATGCCGCTCGACGACGACGCGCCCGCCCGCCTTGACGGTCCGCAGCGCCAGGTCGAGGGAGGCGCGCGAGCCGACGCAGTCGATCGCGACGTCGGCCCCGCCGAGCAGGTACGGCGCGCCGCGCTCGGGCCGCAGCTTCATCGCGTGGCTGCTGCGACGGACGCTGTTCGTCGCCTCCTTCGGCTCCACGACCTCGGTCGCGCCGAACGCGCCCGCCCACTCCCGCTGCTTGCCATGCTTGGCGACGACGGTCACGCGCCCGGCCGGCGTCAGCTCCTTCAGCGCGAGCAGCGCGAGGATCCCGATCGTCCCCGCGCCGATCACCAGCACGTTCGCGTTCGGCTCGACGTTCGCGCGCAGCGCCGTGTGGATCGCGCACGCGAGCGGCTCGACGAGCACGGCCTTTCGATCCGGCAGCTCGTCGGGCACCGGGTGCAGCTGCGAGCGGTGGGCGACGAACATCCGGCTCCACCCGCCTCCGGTATCCGCGCAGTAGCCGGTCTGGAGGCCGGCGCTCACGTGGCCGGTCGTCACGCGGTCGCAGCGGCCGGTCAGCCCGGCGGCGCAGTTGGGACACGGGTCGAGCCCGCGAGCCAGACACGAGAGCACGGGCTGAAGCGCGATCCGGGTTCCGGCCGGCAGGTCGTCGACGTCGTCGAGGAGCTCGCCGACCACCTCGTGCCCCGGGACGAACGGCAGCGACACGAGCGGCGAGAAGTAGAACGACGACTTTCCGCCGATCGTCGCCAGGTCCGAGCCGCAGATGCCGGACAGGAGTGGTCGAACGCGTCCCCACCCCGGTCCGAGCGGCACGGGATCCTTCCGGTTCACGAGGCGCATCGGCGCCAGCGGGCCGGACAGGAGCCCCGGCACCCGCTCGCCGAACGCCCTCGCGGTGAGGTATCGAGGGGCGGAGCGGAACAGCTCGAGCGCCGGGATCGTCACGTCAGCGCATCGCCGGTTTCGGGAATCGGACGCGGGGCATGCCGCCGGACATCTGCCACTCCTCGATCGGCCACCGCCGGCGCTTCGCGACTCGCAGGAGCGCGGCGTCGGGGCTCACGGCAACCGGGTTGCCCACCGCCCGCAGCAACGCGAGGTCCGAGTGCGAGTCCGCGTAGGCGTACGAGGACTTCAGATCCGCGCCCTCGAGCTCGGCATAGCGGCGAACCCACGCGCCGCGCGCCTCGCCGACCAGCGGGGGCTCGGCCAGGTAGCCGGTGTAGACGCCGTCTTCGACGGCGAGCTTCGCGGCCACGACCTCGTCGAACAGGGGCGCGATCGGCTGCACGAACGGCTCGGCCGCGGCGGTGATCATGATCGTCCGATGGCCGGCCGCCCGGTGCTCGCGGATCCGGCGAACCGAGGCGGCGGAGACCTTCTGGAGCATGAACTCGGAGACGACCTCCTCGACGAGCCGCTCCACGCCCTCGACGGTCGCCCCCTCGTACCGGCGGAAGAAGGTCCGGAGGAACTCGCCGCGATCGCGCCGGTCGGCCATGAGGTAGGCGGGGATGCGCGAGAACACGCTGAGGAGCTCGTCGGGCCACTGGTCCCAGGGGAGGTCCGCCATCCGGGACCACACGTAGGACTCGACGACGTTGGAGGGCAGGATCGTCCCCTCGATGTCGAACAGCGCGAGCACGAGGTGCTCCCGCTCGCGGATCCGGACCTGCGGCTTCAGCCGGGCTCCCGAGAACACCCGGAGCCCCTGCGTCACCGCGGGGCAGTGCACGTCCTGGAGGTAGTAGCGCCAGTCGATCGCCGCCGCGTCGAACGGGAAGCGCTCCCGGTCGGCCTTGGTCATCGAGCCGAACATCTGCAGCGTCCGATCGTCGGTGTAGATGACCTCGGCCTCGGTGTAGGCGCCGTACAGGTCGGAGTACCGGCGGACGAAGTCGACGCGCCCCTTGTCGCGATCCACGCGCGCCACGAGGTCGCGCATCTTCTTCGACTTCGGGAGGTGGCTCACGACCGTGTCGGCGACCTCGACCGCGCGTTCCGCGGTCTTGAGCAGGCGCTCGACGCGCAGGCGCCCGGGGAACGACCACTCCGGCACCTTGATCTCGCCCCGGCCCTGTTGCGGCAGCGGGTTCCGCTCGTAGTACTCCTTGACGTACTCGTAGAGACCCTTGTACTGCAACGGGTTCCGCCCGCCAGAGCTCACGTGGTAGTACGCGGGCGAGTCCGGCTCCGGGGGGGTGGCCGCCGCGGCGAGGATGGCGTTCACGACGAAGTCGGCCGGGATGATGTCGATGATCCCCTCGGGGATCCCCGGGAACTCGGGGATCGTGCCGCGGCCGTAGGCCAGGATGATCGGCTCGGCCATCTTGAAGCCCTCGATCCACCCGGGGAACGGGTGGGCGTAGCTCGACTCGATGATCGACGGCCGGACGATCGAGAGCGGCGCGGCGTGTGCGGCCGCGAGCTCCTCCACCGCGCGCTCGCCCATGGCCTTCGTGAACGTGTAGTTGTCCGGCCACCCGAGCGTCTGCGCTCGAGCGCGCCCGTACTGCACGAGCCGCTTCTTCACCCAGGTGGTCCGCCGCTCCTCGGCGTCGTCGGCGACCGACTTCGGGCCGGCGCGGCCGTGCTCGGCGCGCGCCTTGCGCAGGAAGGAGTCGAGGATCTCCGGCTTGCGGCTCGCCGCCTCCACGTCGTCGCGCGCCCGGATCGCGAGCTCGGCCTCGGCGCGCCAGTTGACGCGATGGTCGAGCGTCGCCTCGGGGATCACCCCCTTGCGGTTGCCGGCGACGTACGCCGTCGAGACGTGGAGCAGGTGCGGCGCGGCGTTCGTCGCGAGCACCGCCCCGTACAGCGCCACGGCGCCCAGCAGGTTCGTCTTGAACCCCTCGTCGATCGGCGGGTCGAACGCCACCGTGGCGGCGCAGTGGATCACGACGTCCAGGCCGCCCGGGAGCTCGAGCCCCGCCTGCGAGAAGTCGCCCTCGACGACGTCCACGCGCTCCTTAAGCATCGCCTGCATCGCCTCGTTGCCGACACGGTCACGAAGGGTGCCGAAGGTCGGCCGGCCCAGGAGCGACTCGACGCGTTGACGCCCGCTCGAGCCGAGCTGAGGCCGGACCAGCAAGGTGACGCGGGTCTGGGGGAAGTCGATCAGGAGGCGTTCGAAGACCGCCTGGCCGAGGAAGCCTGTCACGCCCGTGACCAGCAGGTTCTTGCCCGCCAGGCGCTTCACGATCGAGCTCGCCCGGGGTGTCCGCGGGGCCGCGGCGGTCTCTACCACGTGGCAGATTATGCCTCTCTACCGTTCGGTAGACAAGTCGGGCCCCGGACGGCCGGCCGCTAGGCTTGGCCGCGATGACCCCACCGGCCCTGGCCGAGGTTCCCCCGCCCTGGCGCGAGGTGTTCTCGGGAGCGCGCGGGCGCCTGACGGCGGGGCTGCTCCTGCTCGAGGCGCTGGTCGCGCTCGAGGCGCTCATCGTCGCGACGATCCTGCCGGCCGTCGAGCGCGACCTCGGCGGCCTCTCGCTCTACGGCTGGACGTTCACCGCGTTCACGCTCGCGTCGCTCGCGAGCGTGCCGATCGCCGGCCGGGTCACCGACCGGATCGGGCCCGTGCGGGTACTGGCGGTCGCCGTCGTGCTCTACGTGGCGGGCCTGCTCGTCGCGGCGGCGGCGCCCTCGATGCTCGTGATCGTCGTCGGGCGGTTCGTCCAGGGCATCGGCGGCGGCGGCATCTACACCGTCTCGCTGGCGACGGTCGCCAAGACCTATCCCCAGCGCATCCGCCCTCGCGTGATGGCGCTGCTCGCCTCCATGTGGATCCTTCCCGGGCTGTTCGGCCCGCTGATCGGGAGCGTCCTCGCCGAGACCGCCGGGTGGCGTTGGGCGTTCCTCGCACCGATCCCGGCGATCGCGATCGGCGTGCTCCTCGTGATGCCGTCGCTCGGAGCGGTCGAGGCGGCGCCCGACGAGGACCGCCTCCCGGTCGCCGCGAGCCTGCTGCTCATGCTCGGGACGGGGGTCGCGCTCGCGGGGCTCACCCGCCTGACGTGGTGGACGCTCGCGATCGTGCCCATCGGGCTCGCGATCGGCCTTCCGGGCCTGCGCCGCATCACCCCACGCGGAACCCTGACGGCCCGACCGGGACTGCCCGCGGCCGCGGCATGCGCGTTCCTCCTGTCCTGCGCCTTCCTCGCCGTCGACGGCTTCCTCCCGCTGATGCTCACCAACGTTCGAGGGCTCACCGTCGGGCAGGCCGGGCTGATCATCACCGCGGCCAGCGTCTCCTGGGCGGCCGGGAGCTGGTGGGAGTCCCGCGTGGTCGCCCGCCTGGGCGCGCGATCGCTCACGACGCGCGGCGCCCTCCTCCTCGCGTTCGGAACGGTGCTCGTGGCCGGCGGCCTGGTGCCGGAGTGGCCGATCGCGATCCCCTACGTCGGTTGGGCGCTCGGCGGGTTCGCGATGGGCATCGTGTTCCCGACGATCCCGCTCGCCGTGATGAGCGAGGCGACCGAGGGTCGGGAGGCGGGCGAGCTCTCCTCGACGATCCTCATGGACTTCCTCGGGATCGGCGTGGGCGCGGGCCTCGGCAACGCGTGCGTCGCGCTGGCCGCGGAGGGCACGATCTCGCTCGAGGCCGGGATCGCCGGGGCGTTCGCGATCGGGCTGGTCTCGGCGCTGCTGCTCGCGCTCGTGGGACGTCGGATCCCCGACGCCCGACCGCTACACTCGGCGGCCTGATGGAGATCGCCGAGCTTCAGGAGACGCTGCGCCGCACGTACGAATTGCGGGACGCCGAGCGTGGACGCGACGCGACCTTCCGGTGGATGACCGAGGAGGTCGGCGAGCTCGCCAGGGCGCTTCGCCATCAGGACCCGGACCAGCTCGCGCTCGAGTTCTCCGACGTCCTCGCGTGGCTCGCGTCGCTCGCCAACCTGACCGGCGTGGATCTCGAGGCCGCGATGGCGCGCTACGCGGACGGATGCCCGAAGTGCGGCGGCTCGCCGTGCGCGTGCGACGTCGATCGATGACCGAGGTCCGGGCGCCCGCGGAGGAACACCGCGACCAGGTCGCCGACGTCCTGCGGGTCTCGCTGAACCTCGACCACGGGTTCGTCGAGCATCGCGGACCGAAGCTCCCCCTCGACCGATTCCGGTGTGCGTTCGACGGCGATCGCGTCCTCGGCGTGGCCGCCGACCGCGACTTCCGTCAGCGCTTCGGCGGACGCGAGCTCGGGATGTGCGGCATCTGGGGGGTGGGCACGCTCCCCGAGCATCGCGGTGGGGGGCTCGCGACGCTCGCGGTTGGAGATCTGCTGCACGAGGCCAGAGATCGTGGCGTTCCGCTCACCGCCTTGTACCCGGCGATCCTCCGTCCGTATCGCAGCCTGGGATACGAGCTCGCGGGGACGTACACGGAGCACCGGGTCGGACTCGACGACCTGCCGAAGGGCGGCGGGCCGCTCACCATCGAGGAATACGACCAGGCCCGAGACCTGGGCCAGGTCCGCGCCTGCTATCGGCGGGCGATGGAGGATCGGCGAACGGCCCGATCGACTGCGACGACGATCTCTGGTGGCCCGAGCGGATCATGGGGCGCCGAAATCCCGACGAGTCACAGCGCGCGATCGTCGCGCGAGGCGCGACCGGCGAGGTCGAGGCCTATTCGTCGTTCCTCTACGAGAAGGAGGAGGGGGACCTCGACCTCGACTTCCGGTTGGACTGCAAGCATCTCGTCGCCTCGACGCTCGAGGGATACGCCTCCCTCCTCGAGTACTTCCGCGGGTTCCGCGGTCTCGGTCGGGCGCTGGTGTTTCCGGGGCCACCCGTCGAGCCCCTGGCGATGCTGGTGGAGGAGCAACGCCTCAAGCCCGCGTGGACCTTCCGATGGATGCTCCGACTGCTCGACGTGAGGGGAGCGCTCGAGGGCCGGGGGTACCCGCCGGTGAGCGGAGAGGCCGTCGTCGCGGTCGAGGACGCGATGTTCCCCGACAACCGCGGCCCGTGGCGGATCGCGGCCGAGGACGGCAAGGTCGAGGTCTCCCGCACGGAGGACGCGCACGCGCGGCCGATCCACATCGGGACGCTCTCCGCGATGTACTCGGGGTTCCTGTCGCCGTTCGATGCCGCTCGGCTCGGGCTCACGGACCGTGACGACCCCGCGGTTCCGGTGCTCGCGAGGCTCTTCGCCGGGCCGGCGCCGTTCATGCTCGACTGGTTCTGACCGGTCGTGGCGTCGGGCTGGACCATCCGGGCCGCGACCGTCGAGGACTGGCCGCAGGTGGCAGGGCTGCTGGTCGAGCTCGGCCGCGACGTGTCGCCCTCGGCGGCGTCGAACCCCTCGTACGTGATCCGGTTCGGCGGCCACCTCGCGCTCCGCGAGTCGCGGACGCTCGTCGCCGAGGAGCCGGGCGGCCGGATGCTCGGGTTCCTGGACATGGAGTTCCGCCAGCGCCTCGGCCACCCGAGGCCGCAGGCGTGGGTGAACGATCTCGTGGTCACGGAGTCGGCGCGACGGCGGGGCGTCGGACGGGCGCTGCTCGCTCGCGCCGAGGAGCTGGCTCGCGGACGAGGCTGCTTCCGGATGTCGCTCGAGACCGCCGGCTGGCGCAAGGAGACACATCGCTTCTACGACCGCCAGGGCTGGACGGACAACGGCACATGGTTCGTCAAGCTGCTGGACGAAAGCTGGGCCTCGACCGGCTACAACGAGTGAACGATCAGCGCGTCGCGACGAGCGCCTCGGCGATCTGGACGGCGTTGAGCGCGGCGCCCTTGCGCAGGTTGTCGCCGCACGCGAACAGCCACAGGGCGTCGTCGTGGCCCTCGGGCCGTCGGATCCGGCCGACGAGCACGTCGTCGATCCCCGCGGCCTCGAGCGGACTGGGGTAGACGCCGTTCGGCGGGATCGTCGCGGACCTGCACGCCCGGGGACTCCGAGAGGATCTCGCGCGCCTCGGTCACCGAGACCGGCCGCTCGAACGTCGCGTGGATGCTGACGCTGTGGCCGACCGGCACCGGGACGCGGACGCACGTCGCGGTGACGTCGAGCCCGGGCAGCGAGAGGAGCCGCCTGGCCTCGCGGGCCATCTTGACCTCCTCGAACGTGAACCCGGTGTCCTCGTCGAAGACGTCGATCTTCGCGACGACGTTGTAGGCGATCGTCTTGCCGAACACGTCGCCGACCGGCAGCGCGTCGAGGTCGGGCCGGCCGAGCTCCTCCTCCATCCCGTGGAGCTTCTCCACCTGCTCGGCGAGCTCGCGAACGCCCTTCTGCCCCGCGCCCGAGACCGACTGGTACGAGCTGAGGATCAGCGAGCGCAGCCCGGCCGCGCGGTGGAGCGGCGCGACGGCCATCAGCGTGGTGATGATCGTGCAGTTCGGGACCGCGAACACCTTCGCGCCGGTCCGCAGGGCCTCCGGGTTCACCTCGGGAACCACGAGCTCGGCCCACGGCTCCATCCGGAACGCGCTCGAGTTGTCGATGCAGATCGTGCCGGCGGCGGCGGCGGCCGGGATCCACGTCTTCGCGATCGCGGACCCGCACGAGCTGAGCGCGACGTCGACGCCCTCGAGGGCGTCGGCCGAGAGCACGCCCACCGTGTGCTCGTCGCCGCGGAAGCTCAGGCGGGTGCCGGCGGTCCGCTCCGAGGCGAGCGGCACGAGCTCGTCGAGCGGGAAGTCGCGCTCCTGCAGGAGCCGGACCATGGTCCGGCCGACGGCTCCAGTGGCCCCGACGACGGCGACCCGCACCGCTCAGCCCTCGATCGGAACGGCCGGGCCGTCGAGCCCGAAGCGCTGGTGGACGGCCCGGACGGCGCGCTCGGCGTCGACCGCGCGGATGACGCAGGAGATCCGGATCGAGGACGTCGAGATCATGTCGATGTTGATGCCCTCGGCGGCGAGCGCGTCGAACATGTCGGCCGCGACGCCCGGATGGCTCTTCATCCCCGCCCCGACGAGCGAGAGCTTCGCGATCGCGTCGTCCGTCGAGTAGCGGACGGCGCCGACGTCGCTGACGATCCCCCGCATCACCGCTTCCAGCCGCGGGACGTCATCGCGTGCCACGGTGAACGAGAGGTCGGTTCGCTCCGCGTGCGAGACGTTCTGGACGATCATGTCGACGTTGATCCCATCGGCGGCGACCGCCTTGAAGATGGACGCGGCGACGCCCGGACGGTCGGGCACGTCCTCGAGCGTGACCTTGGCCTCCTCGCCGTCCAGGGCCACTCCCGCGGATCAACGCCTGCTCCAGCATCGGGATCTCGTCCTCCTCGACGACCCATGTGCCGTCGCTCTCGAGCTGCGAATGGCGAACGTGCAGGCGCACGTGATGTCGACGAGCGTACTCCACGGAGCGCAGCTGGAGGACCCTCGCGCCCGCCGCCGAGAGCTCGAGCATCTCCTCGAACGAGACCCGATCGAGCTTGCGGGCGAGCGGCTCGAGCCGGGGATCGGCGGTGAACACGCCCTCGACGTCGGTGTAGATCTCGCAGACCTCGGCGCCCAGGGCGGCCGCCATCGCGACGGCGGTCATGTCGGAGCCGCCGCGGCCGAGCGTCGTGATGTCGAAGTTCGTCGACAGGCCCTGGAAGCCCGCGAGGATCACCACGTTGCCGGCCTCGAGCGACTCGCGGATCCGCGTGGGACGGATGTCGACGATCCTGGCGGCGCCGTGCTGGGTGTCGGTGATGATCCCGGCCTGCGAGCCCGTGTACGACGCGGCCTTGCAGCCCCGGGCGTTCACCGCGATCGCGAGCAGGGACATCGCGATCCGCTCGCCCGCCGTCAGGAGCATGTCGAGCTCTCGCGGCTCGGGGACCGGCGTGATCCCGCTCGCGAGCCGCACGAGCTCGTCGGTGGTGTCGCCCATCGCCGAGACCACCGCGACGACCTCGTTGCCGGCCTCGCGGGTCCGCACGACGCGATCGGCGACCCCCGAGATCCGGGACGCGTCACCGACCGACGTCCCGCCGTATTTCTGCACCACGATGGGCATGTCCCGAAGGGTAGCAGCGGCCCTCCTGGCGGCCGGGAGCCGAGCTCAGACGCCGAGCGAGCGCTTCAGGAAGTCGACCTGGACCCGGAGCAGATTCTCGGTGACCGCGGTCGAGCGCGTGAAGTGCGTCGCGTTCGGGATCAGCACGAGCTCGTGGTGCCGGCCGGCCTCGAACAACGCGGCCGAGAGCCGGAGCGTGTGGGCCACGTAGACGTTGTCGTCCACGAGCCCGTGGATCAGAAGGAGCGGCCGCTCGAGCTTGTCGGCGTCGCCGACCACCGAGCTCCGGGCGTAGGCCTCGGGATGCTCGGCCGGGTGCCCCAGGTAGCGCTCGGTGTAGTACGTGTCGTACAGGTGCTGGTCGGTCACGGGAGCGCCGGCGACCGCGGCGTGGAACACGTCGGGGCGGCGCAGGATCGCCATCGCCGCGAGCTCGCCGCCGAACGACCATCCGCGGATCCCGACCCTCGCAAGGTCGAGGAACGCGAACCGTTCCGCCGCCGCGCGCAGCCCGTCCACCTGGTCCTCGAGCGCGACGGTGAAGTCGAACTTCATCGTCCGGTCCCACGCCGGGCCGCGACCTTCCACACCCCGGCCGTCCACCACCAGCACCGCGAACCCGTGATCGGCGAACCACTGCGACGTGGTGAACAGCGCCCCCGCCTTGCGGACCCGCGCGAAGTGCGGGCCCCCGTACGGGTCCAAGAGCACCGGCAGCGGCTCGTCGGGCTCGATGCCGTTCGGGAGCAGGAGCGCCGCCCGGAGGTCGCGCTCGCCGAGGGTGAGGAACTCCGGCTGCGGCTCGATCGACGGAGGTCTCGGCGACCGAGCCGATCTCGGCGACCGGTGCGCCGTCGCGCAGGACGGTCGCGCTCGAGAGCGGGCGTTCCGCCGTCGTCGAGACGAGGACGCTCATGCCACCGCCGACGGCGACCGCGTGCACGCCGGGCGCGTTCGTGACGCGGTTCGTGCCCTCGGCCGCCGACCAGCGCCACACGTGGACCTCGGTCGGCTCGTCCGAGGCCGCGAACCAGACGTCGTCGCCGGTCTCCAGGACGGCGCCGGTCTGCACCCCCGGCAGGGTCACGGGACTCCCGTCGATCGCGAGTCGGTACGTGTCGGCGGCGCGGTCGGCCACGATCTCGACGATTCGGCCGTCGTCGAGGCGCGCGGGCACTCCCCGTTGAAGAGGTCGATCCACTCGGGATCCGTCGCATCGCGGACGATCGAGGTCGCCCCGGTCGCGGGGTCGATCTCGAGGAGCCGGGTGCGCCGCTGGTCGCGCGAGACGACGAGCAAGAGCGGCGGGCCACCCTCGCCCCAATGCACCCGTCCGAGATAGGGATAGGCCGCGGCGTCCCAGGTGACATCGGTGGGCTCGCCCGTCGCGACGTCGAACACGTGCAGCGTCACGATGGCGTCCTCGGTCCCCGCCTGCGGGTAGCGCATCGCGCGCGGCGACACGGCCGGATCGGTCGGATCGACGATGTGCCAGATCTGTACGGCGCGCTCGTCGACCCGCTCGGCCGCGATCGCGGAGCCGTCCGGCGACCACCAGGAGCCGCGGTGCCGATCCATCTCCTCGGCGGCGACGAACTCGGCCAGCCCCCACGACACATCCGGATCCGGGTCCGAAGCGAGCAGGCGGACGCCGCCCTCGAGCTCGCGAACGTAGAGCGCGCCGTCGACGACGAACGCGATCCGCTCGCCCGACGGATCGAGCCTCGGGTCGTCGACGGCCCCGGGCGCGCTCAGCTCGCGCACCGAGCCCTCAACGAGGTCCGCGAGGAACATCCGACCCGAGACCGAGAAGACCGCCCGTCGAACCTCGCGATCGGTGGCGTAGCCGGTGACGCCCGAGGATCGCTCTCGCGCGCGCTCCCGGCGGACGCGCTCGGCCTCGGTCAGCTCCTCGTCGTCCGACTCGCCGGCCTCGCGCGGATCGAACGCGCACCGCTCCGCGCCCGTCGCGGTGTCGAGCACCCACAGACACGAGACGGGGTCGTCGCCCGCCCTCGTCCGCAGGAACACGATCCGCTCACCGTCCGGCGAGACCGTGAACGAGCGCGGCACGCCGAGCGTGAACCCGCGCGTCCGCGCGAACTGCCTCGGGTACTCGTCCAGGAGATCGGACACGCGGGCGAGCCTACCAACCGGCTCCGGTCACGTATTCCCAGGGAAACGGCATGAAGTGATGAGAAACGGATCGGAGCCTGCCGGGCGCATGGACGAGCACGAGGGCGACGTCGAGCTGATCGTCCGATCTCGGGACGAGCCTGAGGCGTTCGGGGTCGTGTTCGAGCGCCACGCCGAGACCCTGCTTGGCTATTTCGCCCGGCGGACGCTCGATCCGGAGGCGGCGGCGGATCTCGTGGCCGAGACCTTCGCCGAGGCCTTCGCGTCGCGGCGGCGGTTCAAGGACCGGGGGCTCGGCGCCACCGGCTGGCTGTACGGGATCGCCCGCCATCAGCTCTCGCGGTTCTTCCGAACGGGAGCCGTGGACGCACGAGCGCGGCGGCGGCTCGGCATGCCGAGGCGCGAGGTCTCACCAGAGGACTACGAGCGGATCGAGGAGCTCATCGACTTCGAGCGCGTCGGGCGGGCGATCGCGAGGGCGTTCTCCGTGCTCTCCGAGGAGCAGCGCGACGCGCTGACGCTCCGCGTGATCGAGGGCCGCCCCTACCGCGAGGTCGCCGAGGCCCTTCGGTGCACGGAGGAGACGGCGCGCGCGAGGGTCAGCCGGGGGCTGAAGCGGCTCGCGACGACTCTGGACCGGCCCCCGGGCGCGAGCGAGCAAGGGAGCTGATCGTGGAGACAAGGATCCGGTACCTGGAGCTCGTACGGGACGACCTGATCGAGGCGGGACGTCGCGAGGCACAGCCGGGGCGTCGTCGCCCCTCGTTCGCGCTCCGAAGCCGAGGGCGCGCGATCGCGGCCGCCACGGCGGCGACGCTCGCGCTCGCGGGCGTCGCGGGGTGGTGGGCGACAAGCGGGGGGCTCGCCGGCTTCTCGACGAACGAATCCACGCCCGCGCGTGGCGGCTCGACCGGCGCGACGGGAGCGACGGGTGGTGCGGTGCCGCGCGCCGATGCCGGGCCGGTGTTCAGACGCCCGTGACAGCCCCGGCTCGTGCAGACCGACGAGCGGATCATCCGGACCGCGGCGATCAGCCTGGTGATTCCGACCGACTCCTTCGAGGACCGCTTCTCGCAGGCGGTCGAGATCGCGTCCTCGAACGGCGGGTTCGTCTCGAGCTCCACGACGCGAGCGCGATCCGGGCGACCTCAGGATCCGCGTGCCGGCCGACAACTTCGACGAGACGCTTCGCGCACTGCGGGCGCTCGGGGACGTCAAGGTCCAGACCATCGAGGGCCAGGACGTGACGGCCGAGTACGTCGACCTCCAGGCGCGACTGCGCATCGCGGAGTCCCGGCGCGACGTCTTGCTCCGGCTTATGGACGAGGCGAAGAGCGTCGGGCAGACGATCCACGTGCAGAACGCGCTCGACGAGACGCAGCTGCGGATCGAGGAGCTCCAGGGACAGCTCCGGCTCCTCGACGATCAGGTCGCGCTCGCCTCGATCCGCCTCCAGCTTGCCGAGGAGGGCGCCGGGCCCGAAACCGAGGAGACCGCGAACGTCTTCCAGCGGTCCGCCGACGGGTTCGTCGGCGTCCTCGGCACCATCGTCGTCGGGACTCGGCTACCTGCTCCCGATCGCGTTGCTCGGGCTAGCGGTCTGGTTCGTCGTGTCGAGAATCCGGCGACGTCGGGCCGCCTGACCTCGATCGGCCGGCCGGAGCTCAGTACCCGACGTTCTGGGGCAGCGAGAGGACGATGATCGTGCCGGCCAACCAGCATCAGGCCGGCGAGAACGAGCAGGAACATCTGCGCGCGGAACGAGTCGAAGGTGCCGCCGAGGCCCGAGAAGAACAGGACCGACGCGAGCATGACGGTCGCGAGGACGAAGTCGTCGGAGATCTGGTTCGCCCGCTGCCCGGCGTCGAACGAGGCGGCGGCCTCGGCCTCGAGCCGCTCGGACTCCTGCTGGGCGGCGAGCACGTACTCCGGCCGGGTGAACGGCGTGCCTTCCGGAAGCTGCCCCTCCGGAGCGGAGGCAAGCCACGCCTCGAACGCCGGCCGGAACTCGTCGCGCATGCGGTCCCTGATGTCCCCCGCGAGCGCATCGTGTCCGGACCGGACGGCGTCGAGCCACCCGAGGAAGACGTTCACGTCGATCAGCACCTGGCGGTTCACGGTGGTCGAGGCCCGGACCGACTCGGTCCGATGCGCCGACGCGGTCACGTAGGCCTGCGCCTGCTCGCCGCTCCAGCGGGTCGCCTGATACGCGCTCCAGGCGGTGATCACCGTCGCGATCGAGAGCAGGATCGCCGCGATCATCTCGACGCGCCGCTCGCGCGCTTCCCGAGACCCGACGGGCGGCCGCGGCAGCACGTCGGCCGGGGAATCGGCGGGCTGCTCGCTTCTCCGGCTCACGCCTACATCTCGCGGCGGCCCTCGAGCGCCTGCGAGAGCGTCACCTCGTCCGCGTACTCGAGGTCGCCGCCGACGGGAAGACCGCTCGCGAGCCGCGTCACACGGACGCCGGCGGGCTTCAGCAACGCCGCGACGTACATCGCCGTGGCATTGCCCTCGAGGTTCGGGTTCGTGGCGATGATGACCTCGGTCACGCCGTCGCGCTCGACGCGCTCGAGCAGCTCCTGCGTCCGAAGGTCCTCCGGCCCGATCCCGTCGAGCGGGCTGATCGCCCCGCCGAGCACGTGGTACCGGCCCTTGATCACCGCGGCCTTCTCGATGGTCGCGACGTCCTTCGGCTCCTCGACGACGCAGAGCACGGTGCGATCACGTCCCTCGTCCCGACAGACGCGGCAGAGCTCACCCTCGGCGACGTTGCCGCACTCGCGGCAGAAGGTGATCCGCTCCTTCGCGTTGACGATGGCCTCGGCCAGGCGCTTGGCCTCGCCCGGCTCGGCCTTGACGAGGTAGAAGGCGAGCCGCTGCGCCGACTTCGGCCCGATCCCCGGCAGCCGGGAGAGCTCGTCGATGAGGTCCTGGATCGGGCCCTCGTACAACTAGGCCCCGTCCTCGGTCGCCGGCGTCGCCCCGAGCTCCGCCGAGAGGTGCGCGAGCGCCTCCTCCTCCGAGAGCGGGGGATCGTCCTCCACCTCGACGATCCCGGCGACCGGCTCCCGGATCACGCACCGGATGACGGGAGCCACGCCGAACAGCTCCTGGAGCGCCTGCCGCAGCTCCCCCTCGCGCTCCTCCACCTTCGTGGCCCCGAACGGTCGATCCGGCGGGAACACGAGCTCGAGGGTCTGCCCGTCGAACGACGCCGGGGTCGCGATCTCCAGGAACGACGGCAGCACGGCCTTCCCCTGCCCCCGCAGATGCGAGACCACGGTCCCCCAGCTCGCCCGCAACATCGCCACATCCACCGCCCCCGTCCCCGCCCCCAACACCGGCGAGCTCGCCCGAGGAGCCGGAGCCTCGGGCTCGGCCTTCGTCTTGGCCTCTTGTTCGGTCGCGGTTCCCGCAGCCTGGCCCTGCGAAACGACGGCACCTTGCGGCTTGGCGGATTGGCGCCTCCTCGGCGCAGGGGTCGGGGCAGAAGGCGACTGTGAGCCGCCGCCCCCGGACGCCGCCGCTTCCGCCGACGGCAACGGCGGCGGGGAACCGGAGCCTGGCGCCCCGGCCCCGGAGCCGCCAACGTCCAGTCCGGCAAGCCGCTCGAGCCGCTCGAGCCGGGAGACCAGCGCCTCGGGCCGCTCGTCGGCCTCAGGAATCGTGGAACGGATCAGCGCCAGCTCGAGCGAGAGCCGCGGCGACGTCGTCCACCGCATGTCGGTCTGCGCCGCGAGCAGCAGCGAGATCACCCGGGCGAGCTCGGGGGCCGAGTACTTCGTCGCCTGGGCGGCGACCCGCTCGGCCTCGTCGTCGGTGACGTCGAGCAGGTCCGGCTGGCCGGGCGCGGTCTTGGCGAGCAGCAGGTTCCGGAAGTGCGCGAGGACCTCGTTCGTCACGAACCGCAGGTCCTGTCCCTCCTGCACGAGCCGGCTGACGAGCTCGAACACGCCCTTCGCGTCGCCGACGGCGACCGCGTCGGCGAGCGAGTACTGCACGTCTTGTCGACCCGACCCGATCAGCGACGCGACGACCTCGTCGTCGATCGCTCCGGCCCCGAGCACCGACGCCTGGTCCAGCAGCGACTGCGCATCGCGGAACGAGCCCTCCGACTGCCGGGCCATCGCCTGCGCGGCCGACCGGGTGAGCGTGAGCCCTTCCGCCTTCGCGATGTGCTGGAGGTTCTCCGCGATGACGTCCATCTCGCCGCGACGAAAGTCGAAACGCTGGGTCCGACCCACGATCGTCGCCGGCATCTTGTGCGGCTCGGTGGTCGCGAGCACGAACCGCACGCCCTGCGGCGGCTCCTCGAACACCTTCAGGAGCGCGTCGAACGCCTCACGCGAAAGGCGCTGCGCCTCATCGATGATGTAGACCTTCTCGCGGCCCTGGACCGGCGCGGTCGGCGCCTTCTCGCGCAGGTCGCGCGCATCGTCGACGCCGCCGTGGGAGGCGGCGTCGATCTCGACGACGTCGAGGTGCTGCCCCTCGCGGATCGCCAGGCACTGCGAGCACGTGCCGCACGGCTCGGGTGTGGGCCCCTGCTCGCAGTTGACCATCTTCGCGAGGATCCGTGCCGTGGACGTCTTCCCGGTCCCTCGCGGCCCGCAGAACAGGAACGCGTGGGCGAGCCGCCCCTCGCGGACGGCGCCCATGAGGGCGCGGATGACGTGCTCCTGGCCGAGAACCTCGGAGGGGCCCTGCGGCCGGTACTTGCGGTAGAGGGACTGGTACTGCTGGTCCTCGGCCACGCCTCCCCCTCGACTCACGCTCCGCCGGCCCGTCGGGGAAGCCTACGGGAACGATGTGGTGGCCGTGCACCCGCCGTCGACCGCACCGGACTCGAGCGCGTCACCGGCCGGTAGCTCCGGCCAGGCACTCCCGCGGCACCCGCCAGCGCCCGCTTACGGCTGCTTCCTTCCGGACCTGACCGGGTTCGCAGGTTGGCGTCGCGCGGGACCCGACCATCGACGCCCCGTACCGGGAGCGACATCGGACCCGATGGGCCTCGGGCGGGGATTCAGCCCCGCTGAAGCGGATTGCGGGTACAGGGCACCGCTGGCTCCCCGCCTAGCACGGCCACCGCGGCCGAGTATACGTCCGGCGCCGACAGACTCCGGGTCGACTCAGTCGACGCCTACTCGTCGGCGAAGTCCCAGACGCGCAGCTCGCCCGGCTCCAGACGGACGATGAGGTCGTCGCCGCCGAGCGACTCCACGTAGGCGGCGCCCTCCTCCTCGCCGACGTACCTGGCCGCGATGCGCTTGGCGGTCTCGGCGACGGCCTTGTCCACGAGTCGCGCCGTCGTCCGAAGCTCGACCCCGCGAAGCGGCGAACTGGACTCGGCGACCACGATGGTCGCGCGCGGGTCGCGCTGCAGGTGCCGAGCCTTCACGTCGTCGACGGGGATCCAGACGTTGAATCCGCCGTCGCGCCACTCGTGCCACACCGGAGAGAGCTGGACGCTCCCGTCGCTGCGAAGCGTGGCCAGCACGGCCACGAGCGGTTCGTCGAGGAAGCCACCGACGTCCTCGAGGGTCAGGTTCGTCCGCACGAGCCCTCCCGAACGAGGCTCACGCTCGCGCGTCGGGCCGACGGGCCTGTTCGATCTCGTCCAGGTGCTCCCGCCGGTGGTCGGCGCGCAGCACGTTGATGTAGCCGCCAGTGCGTTCGTTCTCGGCGAGGAGGTCCTCGGAGAGCTCCGCCACCCCCCGATCGGCGGCAACGGCCGCATCCACCGCGACGGTGGCCGCGACCCCTGGTGGCAGCGCGAGGAGGAGGGGCTTGCACGCGTCGTTGATCCAGTCCACCGCTTCCTCGTCATAGCTGCCCGGCGAGTTGGGCGGAACGCCCTTCCCGTCCGCCCCCCACAGGTCGAGGAGCGTCACGATTCGGTAGTCCCAGAACGCCATGTGAGCGAGGACGCCGGCGACGGTCCAGCCGGCCTCCATGGGTGCGGCGAGCTCCTGATCGCTCATCGTGTCGACGAGGGCTCGCAAGCGCGCAAGCTGGGACTCGTTCGCCGCCACGTACGATCGATCGCTTCCCACGGATCCTCCGTTCTCCGCCCGGATACGCCCACCGAGCCTAGCGAGCTTCGTCAGGAGTTGGGAGGGACCTCCACGACGCGGCCAGAGTGTTCGCCGTACGCCCAGACGTCGATGGCCGGCGGTTCCACGCCGAGCGTCGTGATGGCGGTGCAGATCTGGCTCCGATGATCGGTCCCGTGGTGCAGCACCTGCGCGATGCGGATGCTCGTCGCGGCGTGGGTCTCGGACCCGTCGTCGTTGCTCCCCACGAGGATCGCGTCCGGGTCGAGGTCCTTCGCCAAGAGCCCCGACCAGACCGAGGCGTTGCCCTCCATCGCGGCCCGGAGCTCCGGGAGGTCCATGTGATCCTCGTCGATCATGTAGGTGCGGTCACCCGTCATGCGGAACAGGTACCAGCAGTCGGATCCGACGAGGTGGCGCGCCGTGTCGAGAATCGAACCGTAGGTCCCCGGGACGGTGGTTTCCAACTGCTCCGGGCTGAGCTCGAGGCACGCGTCGATCAGCCTCACGGTCGCCCACACGTTGTGCGCGAACGCGTCCTCGAGCAGGGAGCCGCTCACGCGGGCACCGTAGCAGACCGGTGTGTGTCGCACGCCCATCGCAGACCGTCGTACACCGTCCGTCGTCCGTCGCCCGTGTCACACTTCCGACGTCAACAAGCCGAGGAATGCCCATGTGCGCTGGCAAGATGCACGCCGACGAGGCGGACATCGACGAATCACTGGTCGGCCGGTTGCTCGCCGCGCAGTTTCCGCAGTGGGCAGGACCTTTCCCTTGAGCCCGTCCCTTCCGCGGGGACGGACAACGCCCTCTATCGGCTCGGTGAGGACCTGGCCGTGCGACTGCCCCGCATCCTCGCGGCCACCGGACAGGTGGAGAAGGAGCACCGGTGGCTGCCGACGCTTTCCCCGCTCCTGCCGCTTGCCATCCCCGTCCCGATCGCGAAGGGGAAGCCCGGCGAGGGCTACCCATGGCACTGGTCCGTCTGCCGGTGGCTCGAAGGCGAGACCGCAACGGTCGAGCGCATCGCCGATCCGCGCCAAGCGGCGACCGAGCTCGCTCGGTTCGTCGCCGCCCTGCAGCGGATCGATCCCGTCGGCGGGCCGCCTCCTGGGGATCACAACTCCTTCCGCGGAGAGCCGCTCGCAACTCGGGACGATGAGACGCGCGACGCGATCGCCTCCCTGCACCGCACGCTCGATACCGGTGCGTTGAACTCGGCGTGGGAAGCGGCTCTTCAGGCACCAAGCTGGCAGGGCCCGGCCGTCTGGCTCCACGGCGACCTCCACGCAGCGAACCTGCTGGCCCGACACGGCCGACTCAGCGCCGTCATCGACTTCGGGTGCCTCGGCGTGGGCGATCCCGCGTGCGACGTGATGGTCGCGTGGACCTACCTTTCCGCCGAAACCCGGGACGTCTTCCGCGCAGAGCTCCCGGTCGACGACGCGACCTGGGCGCGTGGTCGCGGCTGGGCCTTGTCCTTCGGGCTGATCGCCCTCCCCTACTACCGGAACACCAACCCGGTGCTCTCCGGCATCGCACGTCACGCAATCGATGAAGCCCTCGCCGACCACGGCAGAGCTGACCGCCAGCCGAGACCTGGAGCTTGATGGCCGGGGGTAGGCTCCGACGGTGAGTGACGTTCGTCCCCCGCGGGTTGAGATCAACGGCCACGCGGCGACCGTTGAGCAGATATGGGCCCTTGATCTGAGCACCTCTGGCCACTTCACTGCCATGCAGGTCAGAGGCCGCCAGACGCTCGGCCTGGACTTCCATCTGGCCCGTCTTGAGGGCGCCACGCGGGAGCTGTTCGGCGTCGGCCTCGATGGCGACCGAGTCCGCGGCTACATCAGGCACGCGCTCGCGGACGACACCGCGGACGCATCGGTTCGAGTGAACGTCTTCCGGCCAGGCACCGCCGACGACGTCTCCGTCGTGGTCAGCCTTCGACCGCCCGCCCCCGCGCCGGCCGACCCGCAGAGCTTGCAGACGGTCGAGTATCAGAGGCCCGTCGCCCATATCAAGCACGCCGCCGGATTCGGGCAGTCGTATTACGGAAGTCTTGCCCGCGGCAACGGTTTCGACGAAGCGCTCTTCGTTGGGCCAGGCGGCGTCATCTCCGAGGGCTCGATCACCAACGTCGGCTTCATCGATGCCAGCGCGATCGTCTGGCCCGACGCGCCAGCACTGCGTGGCGTCATGATGCAGGTGCTCCAGCGGGAGCTCGACCGAGAGCGTCTAGCTTGGGGCTACAAGGCCGTGCATGTGGCCGAACTGGCTTCATTCGATGGCGCGTTCGTCACGAACTCTCACGGCATGGCGACGGTCGCGCGCATCGACGACCGAAGCCTGCCAACCGACGCGGGACTCATCCGCACCGCAAAGCAACTGCTCGCAGCTGCCCCCTACGACCCGATCTGAGCACTGACGAGATCAAGGCACCCCTGGTACCCGGGGAGGGCCTCGCGCGCGGGCGCGTGGACTCACGAGCGTCTTCGTCCGGTCGTGCCGAGCCGATGGTGAACGGGCCCGAAGACGTCTACGTGGAGCTGAAGGGGCGGATCGAGAGGGTTGGGCGGCGCAGGCATGAAGAACGTCGCTGGGCGCACGCTTTGCAGCTGCCCGATCTATCCGTGACGGGAGTCCTCACGCGCCCCGGGAACCGGCCGCCAAGCCCCGATTCTGATGGTCCTGATCCCGAGGAGTCGCGTGGCCCCCGCATGGACCGGCCGCGCAGAGGGACAGTGGCAACGGAACGGAGAGGAGATGAACATCCATGCCTGTTCCTGATCCCTCATTCGGTTGGCAGGATGCCACCGCTGCCTTCGCCATCACCGCGGTCGTGGCGTTCTTGGTGACCTGGGTCGTGACGGACCTCGGTCACGTGTCGCGGACTCCCTACGTGGCGATCCTCACACTGACGACTCTCGCCCTGACGGCTGGTTACCTCGCTTGGTCGGGCACGTCGGTGGACGAGCTCGTAACGGCGGGATGGGGCTGGGGCATCCTCGCAGGACTGGTCGCAGCCGCGGTGGTTGTGCCTCTCGTGCGTCGTCTGCCCGCAGGAGCTCGCCCTGAAGGTTCTCAGCTCGTTGGACGGCTCCTGTGGGAAGGGGTTGTGTACGGCTTCGCGGAAGCAGTCCTACTCGCAACCCTGCCGGTCTTGGCTGTCTGGCAGGCAACCGACGCGCTCGGCTGGACGGATACCACATGGGCAAAGGTCGGTTCGGGCGCACTCGCGGTGGTCGGAGCGTTGTTCGTGATTCTGGTCCACCACCTCGGATACCGTGAGTTCCGGGCGAGGGCCGCAAGGAAGATGCTTCGGGGTGCGCTGGTGGCTTGCGGCATCCAGGCGTTGGTGTTCCTTCTGACGGGAAACGTGCTCGCCCCGGTCGTCGCCCACATCGTGCTCCACGGGGAGCTGACACTCCGCGGCATCGAGATGCCTCCCACGTCGCATCCGGAGCCGGTTTCCAGTGGCGCAGGCCGCGCGCGGGTCACCAAGGTCCCTGCACCGGAGAAGGAGCCAGTCGCGTAGGGAAGTCAGAGAACCCGCTAAGGAACCACTTGGAGGGTGAGACCCAGCCCCACGACCGAAGAAGGCACTAATGCCTGGCGTGCGAAGCATCGGGATTGTGCCGGGGCAAGGCCCACTTCACCCGTACGCGTCAGTGGGTGAAACACTGCAAGGGTGGGTTCGGTGGTGTGCGGAGCGCGTGTTCGTCAGCGCGACGCAAGAGCCAGCTCGTCGAGACGGTCGCACATCAGCCGCTCGAGCTCCGAGGGATACTCGGAGCCGTAGGCTCCCGCTATCCGAGGAGCGTGTTCCCGGAAGAAGCTCACGATGTCGAGAGCGGCTTTGAGCATCGCGTCCCGCTCCATCGGGCAGAAAGTCGGTTGCAGCGCCGCCAGCTCTGATACGGGGACCGCCTTCTCAAGCTTCTCGTACGCCTCTTCCTGAGGGTCGACGCCGTGCTCGATCCGTAGGAGGTTCACGCAGTACCGGCGCAGCGCCTCGAGCTGGCCGTATCCCCACCAGAGATCGCCCCGTCCGAGCGCCGCCGTGAAGTGCGAGAGATCGTGCCAGAACCAGTTCAGGACCTGGCGGAGCTGTTCGCGTCGCTCGTTGGGATTCGGCGGCGCGAACGGGAACTCCGCGCCGCTCAGGATGCCGCGCTTGTCGATGAGCGTGCTGAACGGCCCCACGGCGATCTCTTCGAGCGCACCCTCGCGCCCGAAGACGAGCTCGCACTCGGTACCGTCCGCCAGGATGAAGAACGCGATCCGGTCGAGCCCGAAGTCCTCGATGAACACAGGCTCCCCGAGTTGTCCGACGAACGCTTCTCGCTCGGCCATGACGTTCTCGAAGGCTTCGTCCGTCGTGATCACACAGAGATCGAGGTCCGAGTACTCGTCCGCCTCGCCCCTGGCGCGGGACCCCCTGAGGAACGCGGCGACGATTCGATGGTCGGCCGAACAGGCGTCGACGAAACGAGAGACCACGACGCTGTGGTCACGAGGCGGTCCTGGTCCGCTCACGCTCGCAGCTTCGCAGGACTGGTCCCAGTCCGCTAGAGGAGTTGTCGCTTCTGCGACGAAAACGAGCGAGAGCGCCGCGATTCCGTCGCCTACCCGATCGCCGGCGGGGACCGGGCCTAGGGTTTCGGCGTTTGAGGCTCGTATCCCCTCAGCCCATGTGTACGCATAAGGAACGTTGTCGGCGGATCGAGAGGGGTGGGTAGCGCGGGCACGGAGAGAGTCGCTGGACTGAGTGCTCCGGGCTGTTGGAACCGTTCCTGAATCCGTCAGACCGCTCCTTCGCCGTCGTTGCGGTGCTGGTGGTGGTGAGTTTGGTCACCATCGGTGTGGAGGACACGAACATCGCCATATCCATCGCCACGCTTCTGTCCCTCCATGTCTACGGAACCGACGTCACCCGCGTCGGATCGAGCTTCCGCCGCTACAGTTAGCCGCACCCTTGTCGTGAAAGGAGTTGCCCATGACCAAGGTGGTCGCACTCATGTCGATGTCTCTCGACGGGTACGTCGCCGACGCGAACGACGGGGTCGCCGAAGTCTTCGACTGGTACGTCTCGTCGGGCGACGTCGAGGTCCCCACAGCGAGCACGACATCGGGCATGACGTTCCACGTCTCGGCGCCGAGCGCCGACCACCTGAGGGGCTTGGTGGCTGAGGTCGGCGCCATGCTCACCGGTCGGCGCACGTTCGAGGTCGCCGGCGGCTGGGACGGCCAGCACCCGTGGGATGTGCCCGTTTTCGTCGTCACCCACCACGTGCCCGACGGCTGGCCACGGCCCGGCTCGACAGTCCAGTTCGTCACCGACGGCATCGAAAGCGCCGTTGCTCGAGCGAAATCGGCTGCCGGCCCGAAGTCCGTGGGAGTGCACGGCGCCCAAACGATCCAGCAGTGCCTGGACGCCGGGCTGCTCGACGAGATCCACATCGATCTGGCGGCCGTGTTGCTAGGCGCAGGAGTGCGGCTGTTCGACCACCTCGCGAACACACCGGTCGTCCTCGGGAATCCGACAGTCGTCACCGGTGTGGGTGTCACGCATCTGCGCTATCCCGTGCACACGTCGTAGAGCAAAGTGGGTGACCCGGTCACCTGGCACGATCGTGGTCGGGTTCTCTAGCCGCAGCGGCTCGGCCAGGCCCGCCGGTGGCGAAGAACGGGCGACCGGAGCCGAAGACCACCGGCCGCACGCTCCGTGACTGTGTCCGCGCCCCGCGCACGCGTGCGAGGTACAGCGAGGAAGCCTACGCCTGAACGGCACCGACCACGCCATCGCTCACCGCGGCAACGGATCCGGGCCGGTCGCGGTGACGAGGCGCGGCGGGACCCAGTCGTCGACGTGGCGGTAACCGTCGAAGCGCATGCCATCCAGCTCGCAGACGTCGCGCAGCGATCGACGATAGAACTACGTGCGTGAAGTCCTCGAACAGGAACGCCGCGGATCGCCGATCAAGAGCAGGTCGAGGTCTCCGCGGTCAGTTGGCAGCCCGGCTCGCGATTGTGCTTTGATGTCGCCCGGGCGGCACCTCGCCGTCGGGGTTGATGTTAGGAGTCGGGGAATGCTCGCGATGTCCGGATTCTGGCTCTGGTGGTTCTTGGCCCTGCTCATCTGGGTGGCGATCGCCTTCTGGCCGGCACGGGTGGCGGCCCGCAAGGGGCACAGCTTCATCGGATTCTTTGTCTTCAGCTTGTTCTTCTTCCCCGCCGCGATCATCGTCGCCTACGTCATCAGAGACAGGCGCGTCGCTAACTAGGCGAGACAGGTGCGGAACGGTGCCTCCGCTCACTCTCCGAATCGTGTACCGAGCTCTTCTACCCGATCCATCGCGCCTGGAGCGTCAGCCCGCTCAAATCGAGTGCCACCGGATCCCGAGAGCTCAGGCGTCCTTCGCAGCATCGGTGGCCTTCGTGGCGGCGTCCTTCGCGGCCTCGGTGGCCTTCGTGGTGGCGTCCTTCGCAGCCTCGGTGGCCTTCGTGGCGGCGTCCTTCGCGACCTCGGTGGCCTTCGTGGCGGTGCCCTTCGCGACCTCGGTGGCCTTCGTGGCGGCGTCCTTCGCAGCCTCGGTGGCCGTCGTGGCAAGCGAGTCCCATTCATCGACGCCCGAGCCCGACCGTCTCCTCGAGATGACGGCGATGGCGGCAATCACACCACCCAGGATCAGCAGCCCAATCAGGAGCTTTCTCATCGTCACCCCCTGCCTGCGGCCCAATCAGCCTAACTTCAACGGGGGTCCGAAAGCCACTCGGTCCTCGCTGCCCCGCGTCGGGGCGCGTGAGGCCTCCATCCGAGCGTTGCCCCCGACGTTCGCCGTGCCTGCCCTACCTAGTCCTCGCGATCCGCCCAGAAGGCTCCTCATGCGTACCGCACAGGCATGGATCGTGTCAAGATCAGCCTATGGCGCATAGCGAGCCCGAGCCGTCGGAGTCCCAACTGGGAGATGCCGTCCTCGACGCCATGCGTGGGGGTCTGCGCATCCTCGGCGGAATGGTGCAGGTAGCAGCGGGCATGACGAGGTTGCTGGCCGTTGCCGTGCTCAAGGCTGCGGCAGCGGCCGAGAAGGTTGTAGAGGCGTCGGACGAGGATGAAGAGAAGCCGGAGCCAAAGCCTCGTCAACGGGCGTCCGAGAGGCAAGGGTCGTCGTAAGCGCCAACTAGCTTCCGCTTGTGGCCCGCTACCTCGTTGCCGAGTATCCGGCGAGATCGGCCACCCAGGCGCCGGATCGATTCCTCGACCGCCTCGATTCGAGCGCCATACGCGCGCGCGAATCGTTGGAACGCCTTTCGGATCATGGCGCGAGCTGAAGTGGAAGCCACACAGCCCCTCGGCGACGCCTCCGACCGGCGCGAGGCTAACCGCAGGCGCACGCGAAAGGAGGAGCAGTGCGCCCGCGAGACTCGCCGCAACCAAAACAATGGCGATTCCGAGCAACATCCGGTCAGAGTGCCGTGTTAGGAGGCGACCGCAAAGAGATCAACTGAATCGTGACGCGAACCGCGCGATTACGACATCCGGCGCGACGCTCGAGTGCTCAAGCGTGGCCGAATGTGGCGAGCGGCACGCTGTCGGGACGATCGCTTCGAGGACCGACCGAGGCTGACCGTTGCAGGGAAGATCCGCTCAGTCGCGGTCCGGCCAACTGGCCACGTCGACCTCGTTGCCCTCGGCGTCGGCCAGGGTCCACCACCCGGGCGCGTTCTCGTCGCTGACCAGGTGACCACCCGCGGCAATCGCCGCCGCGACGCGCGCCTCCGCCTGGTCGTGCGGCACATAGACATCGATGTGGATCCGGTTGCGCTGCGGGCGCGGCGCGTCCATCTGCTGGAACCAGAACGGTGGCCCCTGCAAGTGGGGGTCGAGCAGGTCCTCGTCGCCCACCTCCTGGTAGCCGAGCACGGCGCGCCAGAACGACAGTACATCGGGGATGACGAGCGCGTCGATCGCGACTTGGACGATCTGCAGGCCGGTCAGGTCGACGGGGGCGCCCAGTTCGCGCGCCGCCGCCGAGATCTGCCGGGCCAGTGCGACATCGCGCTCGCTTAGCCCGACGCTGTGCGTTCCGAGACGCACCGTCACGCCGTCCGACCGGAGGTCGACGTTGGGGTGATGGTTCGCGGCATCGGCCAGCCTGCCGATCGCGTCCACCAGCGCGACGCCCGCGGCGAACGACCCCGTGCGGAAGTGCGTGCACGCGTCGTCCCTCACAACCCGCCAGTCGGACTCGTGGAACTGCTGCGGTGAGATCCGCTCGGTCATGCCCTCAACGTAACAGGGGGCCATGACACATGGCTGCCCCGACGCATGGAATCAGCGTTGGGATGCACTCGGTGTCCTTCCCTCGAGGTGTACGCATGAGGAACGTTGTCCGCGGATCGCGAGGGTCGAGTGTTCGACGGATACCACCGCTCATGCGCGTCGCTTGCGGGGCTGAGACGCTTGGTCCAGAGTTGTCGGAGGTTGGGCCTGAGGTATGACGGCGACGCTCCGGAATCTCGGCTCTCGTGTCCTCGACTCCAGAGGCGCACTTCCACCGGAACGCGTGTCGACCCAGGCAGACAAGATCATGACGCCCCTTGCGCGCGCCTATGCTCCTTGGGCTGGTCGCGAGATGCAATCAGCATGCGTAGAGGGAGGCTCACCATGGCCAAGCTGATCTACTCTGCGATCACGTCGCTCGACGGCTACGTGGCCGACGAGGACGGCAACTTCGACTGGGCTGATCCGGTCGATGAGGTGCACACCTTCGTCAACGACCTCGAGCGGCCGGTCGGCACCTACCTCTACGGACGACGGATGTACGAGGTGATGGTCTTCTGGGAGACCGCGCACACCCTCGCCGACCAGGCGTCCTTCATCCTGGACTACGCGGAGATATGGCAGGCGGCCGACAAGATCGTGTACTCCAAGACGCTGGAGACGGTATCCAGCGCGAGAACACGGATCGAGCGGAACTTCGACCCTGAAGCGGTCCGGCAGATGAAAGCGCGAGCGGGACGCGACATCAGCGTGGGCGGTCCCGACCTCGCCGCCCAGGCGATCAGAGCCGGGCTGGTCGACGAGTGCCACCTGTTCGTCACGCCCATCGTGGTTGGAGGCGGCAATCCGTCCCTCCCCACCAATATCCGATTGAAGCTCGAACTGCTGGACGAACGCCGTTTCGCCAACGGCATGGTTCACCTCCACTACCGCACCTTGACGTGTTGCGATGACCGTCCAGCGCCTCCCGCTTCGGGTGTCAGAGGCCGTCGCGATCGGCGATCGGCCCAGTCGTCACGACGGGACGAACCCACACCTCCCACTCGCCCCGTGGTGTGAACCCCATCGAGTCGTAGAGCGGGCGGCCCATCTCGGTGGGCAGGAGCCACGCGAGGTCGACGCCCGGCGCGTCGTGGATCGCGAACGAGGTCGCCGCCCTCCCGATGCCACGGCGGCGGTGCTCGGGGTGCGTCGCGACCCCGAAGACCCCGACCGCACCCTCATGGACGCTCGTCCAGGCGAATCCGACCGGCCGGTTGCCCGACGCCGCCAGGTAGAGTCGCGAGCCGGCGACGTCGAGCAACCCTGGGGCGATGAACCGCTCGGCCACTGCGGGCGGCGTCTCGAACACCAGCACCTCGAGATCGACGACCGAAGCGACCTCCTCGGGCGTGGTGACTCGGTGGACCTCGACGCCGATCGGAAGCTCGAGCGGCGCGAGACGCTCGACGGCGATCGCCATCGCGGGGCGGGCCACGACGACGTCGAGCCCGAGTGAGCGCACCGCCCGGTCCACCGCCCCGTGCCGCCCGGCCTCGACCTCGACGCCAAGCGGCTGCGCGTTGGCCTCGAACACCCGCGCCGCGGCCCCGAGCGCCTCGACCGCGTCCGCCGGCTCGCGCTCGACGAGCGCGGCGTTGAGGTCCTCATTGAGGTTCGACAGGCACACGACGATTCCGTCGTGCGACGCGATCACGTGTCCCGCGATGTGCTCGACGCGACGGCGCCAGGCGGCAATCAGCCCCGCGGCGATCCGATCGGCGACCTCGCGACCCACGACGGCAGCGTAACCGCGCTCCGATAGCCTGTTCGACCGTGCTCACCATCGGATCGGTCCTGGTGGACTTCGACGGCACGGCGTGCCTCCATGACGTCGCCGAGCACCTGCTGATCGAGTTCGGCGACCCCTCCTGGCCCGAATACGACGCCGCATGGGAGCGGGGCGAGCTCGACTCACGGAGGGTGATCACCGCGCAGGCGGCGATGCTCGACGCGCCGATCGAGCGGATGCTCTCGTTCGCCCTGGACCACTGCGCGATCGATCCGACGTTCCCGCCGTTCGTCCGGTGGCTCGAGGAGCGGGACGTCGCCGTCTCGGTCGTGTCGGACGGGTTCGGCTTCTACGTCCCCCCGCTGCTCCGAGCCGCCGGGCTCGGGCACGTTCGCGCGATCACGAACACGTGGTCGCGAACGGCGACGCCCCGATCGCGTTCGAGAACGGTCATCCCGAGTGCGTCGGATGCGGGACGTGCAAGATGAACGCCGTGCTGGCGGCTCGCGCTCGCGGGCCGGTCGTGTTCGTCGGCGAGGGGGCCTCGGACCGGTACGGCGCGCTCTACTCGGATGTCGCGTTCGCCAAGGACCGGCTCGTGGGCATCGCGGCCGCCGACGGCGTCCCGTTCCTGCCGTGGGAGACCTTCGACGACGTGCGGGCGGCGCTCGAGACGCTTGAGGTGATCCCGGGGCCGGTCGGCCGCGAACGATGCCCGGGATGGAGGACCCCGTGATCGTCGACCTGCCCGAGGGACTGACGCAGCGGCCGGCGACGACCGACGACATCGACGCGCTCCTTGAGCTGATCGGGGCGTGTGAGGAGCACGATGAGGGGGAGGTCGTGACCGACCGCGAGGACATCGAGATGGGCTTCGATCGCGCGGGGCACGACCCGTCACGGGATTCGGTGCTCATCGCCGAGGGCGTGCGACTCGTCGCGTGCGCCGACGTCTACCAGAACCGCGCCGAGGTCTACGTGAGACCGACCCACCGCGACCGTGGGATCGGGAGCGCGCTTCTCGCGTGGACCGAGGAACGCGCGACGGCACACGGTGAGACGAAGGTCAGCCAGACCGTGACCGTTGCGAGCCGTAGCGCCGCCGAGCTCCTGTCCTCCAATGGGTTCGAGGCGACGCGAACCGCGTGGGTGCTCACGATCTCGCTCGACGACGCCCCGCCGCCCGAGCCCGCCCCGCCCGAGGGGATCACGCTCCGCCCCTACGAACCCGGGCGCGATGACCACGACGTCTATCGACTGATCGACGACGCCTTCAGCGAGTGGCCGGGCCGCGATCCCATCCCGTTCGAGGAATGGGCCCCCTACGTGATCCGTCACAAGGCCTTCGCGCCGGAGGCGTCGCCGCTCGCCTTCGAGGGCGAGGAGCTCGTCGGCGCCGTGATGTCGTTCAACTATCGAGGACCGGAGGGGTGGGTCCATCAGGTCGCCACGAAGGTCAGTCATCGCCATCGCGGCATCGCTCGAGCGCTGCTGCACGAGGCCTTTCGGGTGTTCCATCAGCGGGGCAAGACGAGCTGCGGTCTCGGGACCGACTCGCGCACCGGGGCGCTCAGCCTCTACGAACGCGTCGGGATGTCCGTGCGCAACTCGTACACCCGGTACACCAAGGACCTCTAGCGGAGGCCGCGGGATTCGAACCCGCGAGGCAGTTGCCCACCTACACGCTCTCCAGGCGTGCCCCTTCGTCCGCTCGGGCAGGCCTCCGCGCAGAGTCTACGAAAGGCCAAGCGGACGGCCGCCCCGAAGGGCGGCCGTCGGTCGCGGAGGCGGCGTGATTTGAACACGCGAGGGGCGGTTTAGGCCCCTAACCGCTTTCGAGGCGGTCCCGTTCGTCCGCTCCGGCACGCCTCCGGGGCGAGTCTAGCGGGTGCTCGCGAGCGGGGTCGCTGCGGCCTGTGGCAGGATGCGCCTGCACCCGACACGGAGGATCGCGTGGACGCGGATCGACTCAAGGCGATACCCCTGTTCGGAGACCTCCCGCATCGCGATCTGGAGCGGCTCGCGCGGTGGACGGACGAGGTCGACGTCAAGGCGGGCAAGCACCTGGTCGATCAGGGGGCCTTCCCGCACGAGTTCATGCTGATCGAGTCCGGTACCGCGGAGGTCGTGCACGACGGAACCCGCATCGCCGAGCTCGGCCCCGGCGACTTCTTCGGCGAGATGGCGCTGCTCGAGGAGTACCGGCGCACGGCGACCGTCACCGCGAGCTCGGACCTGCGGATCGTCGTGATGCACGAGCGCGACTTCCGCGCGATGGAGGAACAGATGCCCGAGGTCGCGCAGCGGATCCGCGCCGTCATGGACGAGCGTCGCGGGCGAGACCAACAGCGAGCGACGGAGTCCTAGCGCCGATTCTGGAAGAAGTCCCGCAGCATCGCGGCGGCCTCGGCCTCGAGCACGCCGGACTCCACCTCGACCCGGTGGTTCAGCCGGGGGTCTCGGACGAGGTCGCCGAGCGAGCCCACGAACCCGGCCTTGGGATCCGCGGCGCCGAACACGAGCCGCTCGATCCTCGCGAGCACGAGCGCCCCGGCGCACATCGCGCAGGGCTCCAGCGTGACGTAGATCGTGCAGCCCTCGAGCCGCCAGATGCCGAGCGCATCGGCCGCCGCCCGGAGGGCGAGCGTCTCGGCGTGGGCCGTCGGGTCCTGCAGCCGCTCGCGGGCGTTCCCCGCGCGGGCGAGCACCTCGGCGCCCCGGGCCACGACCGCGCCGACCGGAACGTCGCCGGACGCGGCCGCCCCCTCGGCCTCCTCGAGCGCGAGCCGCATGAGCTCCGCGTCGCGCTCGTCGGCCATCAGTACGCGTCGAGCTCCCGCAGGCGCTCGTCGGAGATGCCGAAGAAGTGCGCGACCTCGTGCTCGACGGTGTGGGCGACCACGCGGCGGACGTCGTCCTCCTCGCGCGCCTCGCGCTCGATCGTCCGCCGGTAGAGCGTGATCGTGTCCGGGAGGACGCCGGCGTAGTGGCGCCGCTCGGTGAGCGGGATCCCGTGGTAGCGGCCGAGGAGGTTCGGCTCGCCCGGAGGGGGACGATCCTCGACGATCACCTCGACGTTCTCGAGCCGGTCGAGCACCCACTGCGGGAGCGAGTCGAGCGCGTCGGCGACCAGCTCCTCGAATCGGCCGCGGTCCACCGCTCAGCCCCGCCGCTTCGCCGCGAGCGCGCTGATCGCCTCGAGCACGATCCGGTGCGCGAGCATCGCCGTGATCTCGCTCTGGTCGTACGGCGGCGAGACCTCGACGACGTCCATGCCGACCAGATCCACGCGGCCGACGATCTGGCGGACCGCGCGGAGCATCTCGCGGGCGAGGAGCCCGCCCGGCTCCGGCGTCCCGGTGCCGGGCGCCATGCCCGGGTCGACGACGTCGACGTCCACGGACAGGTACACGCAGTCCGGATCCGTCGAGCGCCTCGGCGATCGCGTCGGCGACGACCGCCTCGGAGCCGCGCTCTTCGATCTCGACCATCGTGTGCCAGCGGAAGCCGCGCTCGCGCATCCAGTCGAACGTCTCCCGTTCGGGCCAGTAGCCGCGAAGCCCGACCTGGACGAAGTTCCGCCCGTCCACCCACCCCTCCTCGATCGAGCCGCCGCATCGGGGTCCCGTGGCCGATCAGGGATCCCCACTGCTCGGCTCCCGTGTCGGCGTGCGCGTCGAAGTGCACGATCCCCACCGTGCGCGGGTGCGCGTGCCGGGCGACCGCCGCGGCCGACGGGTACGTGACGGAGTGGTCGCCGCCGAGCACGACCGGGATCGCGCCGCAGCTCGCGACGCGGAACACCTTCTCGTGGATCACGCGCAGGCCGCGTTCGGCTCGCGCCGGCACGACCGGCGCGTCCCCGGCGTCGACCGCCCTCATCCCGCATCGGAGTGCCGTGGCCGATCAGGGATCCCCACTGGTCGGGGGCCGTGTCGGGGTGCGCGTCGAAGTGCACGATGCCGACCGATCTCGGGTGCACGTGCCGCGCGACGGCCGCCGCCGACGGATACGTGATCGAGTGATCGCCGCCGAGCACGATCGGGATCGCGCCGGAGCTGGCCACGCGGAAGACCTTCTCGTGAATCACGCGGAGTCCGCGTTCGGCTCGCGCCGGGACGACCGGCGCGTCCCCGGCGTCGACGACCTTCACGTGCTGGTACGGATCGACGCCGAGCTGGATCGACCACGCGGACTCGTGGCTCCAGGTCGTCGGCGCCATGCGGATCGCGCGAGGCCCGAACCGCGCGCCCGGCCTCGAGGAGACCGCGTCGTCGAAGGGGGCTCCCACGATCGCGACGTCGGCCGCCACGGCGCGAAGCGCCTCGTCGTCGAGGGCCCACGGGAGCTTCTCGAACGAACCGTGCCAGTCCGCGTAGTAGGGAAGGTCGACGCTCGAGAACTCGGCGAACTCGTCCTCGGCGCGAAGCTCGCTGTTCTCGATCCGGAAGTCGCGCTCGTCGGTCACGGCACGGGGACGCTACCCGCCTTCGCCCGCCGCTCACAACCCGAGCGGGGCCGAAGGAAGTGGATCGGCGAGTCGTGCTCAGCAGATCCTGGGGAGCTGGTCCCCGGCGAGCATGATCAGCGGCCGGGTGGTGCCGAGACCGGTCCGCAGGCCGACGCGCGGCGAGCCCTCCTCGACGGTGCCGATCACCTCGGCGTGCACCCCGAACGCGTTCGAGCGCGCGGCGGCCAGCACCGCGTCGGCGTCCTCGGGCGCGACGATCGCGACGGCGACGCCCTCGTTCGCGACGTAGAGCGGGTCGAGGCCGAGCATCTCGCAGGCCGCCTTCACCGGCGGAAGGACCGGGATCGCCCCCTCCTCCGCGACGATCGCGACGCCCGAGGCCTCGGCGAGCTCGTTCAGCACGCTCGCGAGCCCGCCGCGCGTGGCGTCCCGCAGGCAGCGCACGTCGCCGGCCGCGAGCATCGCCTGGACGAGCTCGGTGAGCGGGGCGCTGTCCGAGCCCAGCTCACCCTCGAACGAGATGCCCTGGCGGCGCGACATCACCGCCACGCCGTGCGAGCCGACCGGGCCGGTGACGATCACGCGGTCGCCGGGTCGCCCGCGCTCCGGGCCGACCTCGACGCCCCCGGGCACCACGCCGATCCCGGCCGTGGTCACGAAGAGGCCGTCGCCGCTGCCGCGCTCGACGACCTTGGTGTCGCCGGTCACGAGCGCCACGCCGGCCCGCTCGCATGCGTCGGCCATCGAGGCGACGACGGCGCCGAGCACCTCCATCTCGAGCCCCTCCTCGAGGATCAGCGCGGCCGACAGGAACAACGGCCGAGCGCCCATCATCGCGAGGTCGTTCACCGTGCCGTTGACGGCGAGCTCGCCGATGTTCGAGCCGGGGAAGAACTTCGGCGTCACGACGAACGAGTCGGTCGAGAACGCGAGGCGGGTCCCGTCCACCTCGACGACGGCGGCGTCTCCGAGCCGGGCGAGCTCCCGACCGCCGAACACGGGGACGAACAGGTCCCGGATCAGCTGCGCGGAGAGCTTCCCGCCGCTGCCGTGACCGAGCGTGACGCGCTCGCCGGGCGGAAGCGGCACGGGGCAGGAGAGCGCGAACTCGCGCACCTCCTCGCTCATGCGCGCACCTCCTCGCGCCGACGCCCGGCGAGGAAGTAGGCGGCGCACGCGCCCTCGCTCGAGACCATCGGCGCGCCGAGCGGGGACTCCGGCGTGCAGAGCGTCCCGAACGCCGGACAGTCGTGCGGCTTCGCGCGGCCGACCAGGACGTCGCCGGCGATGCAGATCTCGGACTCGGAGGCGGGGACGCCGTCGGCGCGCGGGAAGAGGGCCTCGGCGTCGTGCATCCGGTACGCCTCGCGGAGGCGAAGCCCGCTCTTGGGGATCACGCCGATCCCGCGCCAGGCGCGGTCGCAGGTCTCGAACACCTCGCGGACGACCTCCAGCGCAACGGGGTTCCCCTCGCGGAGCACGGCGCGCACGTACTGGTTCTCCACCTCGTGGCGCCCCTCCTCGAGCTGGACGACGAGCATCCGGATGCCCTCGAGCAGGTCGAGGGGCTCGAACCCGGTGACGACGAGCGGGACGCCGAAGTCACGCGCGATCGGCTCGTACTCGGTCCAGCCCTGGATCGCGCACACGTGTCCCGGCGCCAGGAACCCCTGCACGCGGTTCCCGGGGGACACGAGGATCGCCGCGATCGCCGGCGGAACGAGCACGTGGGCGACCAGCAGCGCGAAGTTGTCGATCCCGAGACGCTTGGCCTGCCGGACCGCCATCGCGTTCGCCGGGGCGGTCGTCTCGAACCCGACCGCGAAGAACACGACGGTCTTGTCCGGGTTCCGCCGCGCGACCTCGAGCGCGTCCAGGGGCGAGTAGACGACGCGGACGTCGCCGCCGGCGGCCCGCGCCACGAACAGGTCCTCGCTGGAGCCGGGGACGCGAAGCATGTCGCCGAACGAGCACACGATGGCGTCGGGCCGCTTGGCGATCGCGATGGCCTCGTCGATCAGCGCGAGCGGGGTCACGCAGACCGGACAGCCGGGACCGTGCACGAGCTCGATGCCCTCGGGCAGCAGCTGGTCGATCCCCTGCCGGATCAGCGTGTGCGTCTGACCGCCGCACACCTCCATGAGCGTCCACGGGCGCGTGACGGTGCGGGCGATGTCGTCGAGCAGCGCCCGCGCGATCCGGTCGTCGCGGTACTCGTCGAGGTACCTCATCGGACGCTCCCCGGCCGGTAGTCCTCCGCTCGGACGCCGTCGGCGGTCTGCGGCAGGTCGATGTCCTCGAGGTTGCCCATCTCCGCGAGGAGCGCGTACGAGCGCGCCGCCTCCTCCTCGTCGACCACCGAGATCGCGAACCCGACGTGGATCACCACGTACGAGCCGACGCCGATCTCCGGCGCGTACTCCAGGCACGCGCTCCGCGTGATCCCGCCGAAGTCGACGGTGCCCATGCGGATCCCGTCCTGCTCGGAGACGTCGACCACCTTGCCGGGAACGCCGAGGCACATGGCGGCCCTATCCTGCCACGCTCGCGTTCGCCACGAGCACCTGCCCGAGCGCGATGCCCCCGTCGCCGACCGGCGCCTGGCGCGGCAGGAAGACCTCGAACCCCACGGTCTCGAGCCTCGCCACGAGGTCCGAGCTCAGCAGGTCGTTGTTGAACACCCCGCCGGACAGGCACACGCGGCGCAGGCCCGTCGCGCCGCGGACCGCCCGGCAGACCTCGAGCGTCGCGGCGGCCATCGTGCGATGGAACCGCCCGGCGACGCCGCCCGCGGGCCGGCCGCGGCGCAGGTCCTTCACGACCGCGGCGACGATCGGCCGCGCGTCCAGGATCACGCCGCCGTTGCCCGAGACGACGTCGAACGCGTACTCGCGCGTGGCGCCGCCCTCGGCGACCTGCTCGAGCAGCATCGCCGGGTGGCCCTCGTACGTTGCGACGTCGACGAGGCCGGCGAGCGCCGCCATCGCGTCGAAGAGCCGGCCCACCGACGAGGTCGTCGGGACGCCGGCCGCGGAGCGGATCTGGGCCAGCACGACCTCGGCCTCCTTCGTCGGCACCAGCAGGAGCTCAAGCGCCTCCTCGACCACCCCGGCGTCCTCGGCGTGGGCGAGCGCCATCCGCCAGGGGTTGGAGACGGCGGCGTCGCCGCCGGGGAGCGCGACGGACCGCAGGTGCCCCACCCGTTCGGCCCTCGCCGCGTCGCAGACGAGGAACTCGCCTCCCCACGCGGTGCCGTCGCTCCCGAGCCCGAAGCCGTCGAACGCGACCCCGATCACCTGACCGTCCAGCCGGTGTTCGGCCATGACCGAGGCGACGTGGGCGTGGTGGTGTTGGACCGCCACGACGGGCAGCCCGAGCTCCTGCGCGAACCGCGTCGTCAGGAAGTCCGGGTGAAGATCGTGGGCCACCAGATCGGGCGCGATCCCGAAGACCTGCTCGTATCGCTCGAGCGCGGCGCGGTACGAGCCCATGGCCTCCTCCGTATCGAGATCGCCGACGTGCTGCGAGAGGTAGGCGCGCGTCCCGTTGGTCAGGCAGAAGGCGCCGTGCAGCTCGGCGCCGGTGCCGAGGGTGGGCAGGCTCTCGGCCGCAAGCTCGATCGGAGCGGGGGCGCAGCTGCGCGCCCGGCGCATCACCACGAAACCGCCGCGCCAGACCCGGACGACGCTGTCGTCGTAGCGGGCGACGATCTCGCGGTCGTGAACCAGGAAGGCGTCCGCGATCCCGGCCAGACGCTCGAGCGCCTCCCCGTTGGCGATGCAGATCGGCTCGTCGTTGCGGTTCCCGCTCGTCATCACGAGCGGACGCCCGGTCTCGCGGAGCAACAGGTGGTGCAGCGGCGTCGACGGGAGCATGGCGCCCTGCCGCCGATGGCCCGGCGCGACGCCGTCCGCCAGGGTTCCCCGGTCCCGAACGAGCACGATCGGCGCACGCGGCGAGGCGAGCGCCGCCTCCTCGTCGATCGAGAGGTCGAAGCGCTCCCGCGCCTGCTCGGACGTCGCCACCATCACCGCGAACGGCTTGTCGGGGCGGCGCTTGCGGCGCCGGAGCTCGGCGACCGCCTCCTCGTTCGTCGCGTCGCAGGCGAGGTGGAACCCCCCGAGGCCCTTCAGCGCGACGATGCCACCCCGCACCAGGAGCTCGGCGGCCTCGGCGATCGGGTCGCCGGCGATCGGGTCGCCGCCGGCGCCGACGAGCGACAGCGTGGGCCCGCAGGCCGGGCAGGCGACGGGCTCGGCGTGGAACCGGCGGTCGGCCGGGTCGGCGTACTCGCGCGCGCAGTCTTCACACAGGGGGAAGCGACGCATGCTGGTGCGCTCGCGGTCGTACGGGAGCGACTCGATGATCGTGAAGCGAGGGCCGCAGTCGGTGCAGTTGACGAACGGGTACCGAAAGCGCCGATCCGCCGGGTCGAACAGCTCGCGCAGACAGGCCTCGCACGTGGCCACGTCGGGCGAGACCAGGCGGTCGCCCCCCGGACGGGCAATGCTCGCGTCCACCTCGAAGGTGGCGAAGCCGACCGAGGCGATCTCCCGCCAGCTGACGCCCTCCACCCGCGCGAGCGCCGGCGCCTCCTCCTTGAGGGCGCGGCAGAACCCATCGAGGACGTCGGGCGCTCCCTCGACCACGATCTCGACGACGCCGCTTCGGTTCCGGACGTGACCTTTCAGCCCTGCCCTGGTCGCCAGCCGCCAGACGAACGGGCGAAACCCGACACCCTGGACGATGCCGCGGACCTCGACCTCGCGAGCGAGGGGAGGATCGACGCTCGGCCGGCGGGCCGTCTTCGACGTCACGCTTCCACCTCCAGCGGTCATCGTGGAACCCGGTCGCCGTCGGGGGTGGGGCCGGTCGACCCGTCCGACGCGGAGCGTTCGGCCTCGCCGGCGAGGTCGCTCGCCTCGGCAACGATCCGGGTCACGAGCTCGGGGAGCGCCGCTCGGACGGCGGCGGAGAGCGGGGCGCCGGCCGTGGTCGACTCGGCCTCGACGCCAAGCACGACGACCCGTGCGGAAAGCCCGAGCGCGGCCGCCAGGCCGAACGCCTCGGCGATTCCGAGGCCGTGTGACGAGAGCGTGGAGCGGATCTCGGCGGGAAGGCCCTCCGGGCCCGCCTCGACGCGCACGATCGTTCCCGCCGGTCTCTCGTCCGCCGCGGATCGGACGGCGTCCACGACGACGACGGCGTCGACGTCCCGGAGCAGGTGCACGACCTGAAGGGGCGAAGCCCGCGGAACCACCTCGACGCCGGGAATCGCTTCGAGCGCCCCGCGCGCATCCGCCACCGCGAGGATCCCCGCGGCGTCGTCCCCGGCATCGAGATTGCCGCAGCCGATGACGCGCACCCGGGCCAACGCCCCTCCCTACAAACGCTCGATGTCGAGCCGGAGGAAATGCGTCGCGCAGCTGATACACGGGTCGTAGTTCCGAACGACCATCTCGCACAGGCGCGTGAGCTCCTCGTCCGGCCGGTCGAGCACGCCCGGCAGGAAGGCGCGCAGGTCCTCCTCCATGTGCCGGAGGTTCTGCGAGGTCGGCGGGATGATCTTGGCCTGGAGGATGCGGCCGTCTTCGCCGACGTCGTAGCGGTGATAGAGGGTCCCGCGCGGCGCCTCGGTGGCCCACGTGGCGCGACCGGCGCGAGGCTCCGCCCGCGCCATCGAGGGCTCGGGCGGAACGTAGGACTCGATGATCCGGATCGACTCCTCGATCGCGAGCGTCGCCTCCGCGGCGCGAGCGGCCATCGAGAAGAACGGATCGGGCTCGGGGACCCGCAGGCCGGCTCGCTCGGCGACCTCCCGGGCCACCGGCGTGAGCAGCGGCGCGTTCAGGTTCACCCGCGCGAGCGGCCCGAGGAAGTACGGAGCTCCGGTGTCGGCCATGACCGAGTGGAGCGCGTTCGAGTGCTCGACGTGCAGCTCGTGGGTCACCTGTTCGTACGTGACCGCGTCCCAGCTGCGGCCGCTCGTCGAGCCCATGTCGCCCTCGTTGATCGGGTACTCGGCGTCGTTCACCATCGAGACCATCTCCGCGGGCCTCGGGAACGAGGGGGCCGGGAGCGAGGCGATGAAGTCGGCGACGCCCGGCATCTCGCGCAGCGCCCACTCCAGGCGCGGCAGGAGCGGCTCGAGGTCGCGTCGACGGGGCGCCTTCGAGAACCCGCCCACCCGCGGCGAGACCGGGTGGATCTCGCGTCCGCCGATCGTCGCCATCAGGTCGTTGCCGATCCGCTTGATCTCGAGCGCCTTCTTCACGAGCTCCGGTTGCACCTTCGCCATCTCGATCGCGTTGGCAAACCCGAGGAAGTCGGGCGCGGCGAGCAGGAAGATGTGGAGCACGTGGCTCTCGATCCACTCGCCGCAGTACAGGAGCCGCCGAAGCTCCCGCGTCCCGGCGGGGACGTGGACGCCGAACAGGCGCTCCAGGCCGTGGATCGCGCTCATCTGGTACGCGACCGGGCAGATGCCGCAGATGCGCGGGACGATGTCGGGAACCTCCGAGAAGTGCCTTCCCACCAGGAACGCCTCGAACAGCCGCGGGGGCTCGTAGATCTCCAGGCGCAGGTCGGTGATCGCGCCGTCGTCCACCGAGATGTGCAGCGCCCCCTCGCCCTCGACGCGCGCGATGACCGGGACCTCGACCGATCGATGGGTCATCGCGAGGCCTCCTGCTCCTCAAGGGCGTCGGCTGCCTCGCGGAACGGCGGAGCCCATCCGGTGATGAACCGGAAGCGCTCGGCCGCCTCGTGCTTCGTCAGCCCGAGGTCGACGAATCGCCGTCCCAGCGCGTCCGTGTTGCCCGGCGCCTGGGCGGGGCCGAAGCAGCCGTAGCACCCACGGTCGAGGCCGGGGCAGAGGGCCCCGCAGCCGGTCCGGGTGACCGGGCCGAGGCACGGCTCGCCCTTCGCGACGATCACGCACACGTAGCCGCGGCGCTTGCACTCCACACAGACGGGCACGGTCGACACGCGCGGGACGGCGCCCCGAAGCAGGGATGCGAGCGCCCCGAGCAGCTGCCCGCGATCGACGGGGCACCCGGTCAGCTCGAGGTCGACCGTCACGTAGTCCGAGATCGGATGCGAGTCCTCGAGGGACTACGACGTACTCGGGCGTCGGGTAGACCATGCGCACGAACTCGTCGTGCCTGCCCGTCGCGTTCCGGAGCGCCTGCACGCCGCCGCTGGTCGCGCACGCGCCGATCGTGATCAGGATCTTCGACTGCTCGCGGATCTCGCGGATCTGACGCTCGAGCTCCGGCGTGGAGACCGAGCCCTCCACGAGCGTCACGTCGTAGGGCCCCGGCTCGATGTGGCTCGAGGCCTCGGCGAAGTTCACGATGTCGATCGCGCCGGCGAGCTCGAGCAGGGCGTCCTCGGCGTCGAGGAGCTGGAGCTGACAACCGTCGCACGAGGCCATCTTGAAGACGGCGACGCGTGGCTTGGCGTCCGGGCTCACAGCTCGCGCACCTCCATCAGATCGCGAACCCGGTCGTACCGGAAGACCGGTCCGTCCGAGCACACGAACCACGGCCCGAGCTGGCAGTGACCGCACAGCTGGACCCCGCATTCCATGTGTCGTTCGGTCGAGACCCACACCCGCTCGGCCGGCACGCCGAGGTCGAGCAATCCCCGTCCGGCGAAGCGCATCATGATCTCGGGTCCGCACATGAAGGCGGTGGTGCGGCCCGGCTCGATCCCGGCCTTCGGGAACAGCGTCGTGACGACGCCGACGTCGTACAGCCACGGGCCGACCGCTTCGTCGACCGTGAGGTGGAGCTCGACGCCGAGGCGCTCCATCAGCGACACCCACTCGTCCAGCTGATCCTTGTAGGGCAACAGGTCGGGCGTTCGCGCGCCCAGGAGCAGGATCAGCCGGTGATACCGGTCGCGATTCCGCATCGCCCACTCGATCGCCGGCCGGACCGGGCAGACGCCGACGCCGCCGGCGATCACGACAAGATCCCCGCCCTCCGCCTCGTGCAACGGCCACGGGCGCCCGAAGGGCCCGCGGATCCCGACCTCGTCGCCGGGCTTGAGGTGGCGGAACGCGTTCGTGACGCGCCCCACGTGGCGGATCGTGTGTCCGAGCCGCTCGGGGTGACCGGGGTCCGACGAGATCGAGATCGCCACCTCGCCGACGCCGAACAGGTACAGCATGTTGAACTGGCCGGGCTCGAACGCGTACCCGTCGCCGTCTCCGTCGCGCCACGTCATCCAGTACGTCGAGGACTCCGGCGTCTCCGGCACGATCCGCTGGATCACGGCCACGCGCGTCGGGCCGCCCTCGGGCTGCGAGGCTCGCACGTCTCGCACCTCGGTGGCGCTCATGACGTCACCACCTCGACCTCGCCGTCGGTCACCCGGATCGCCGCGATCTCCTCGGTGACGTCGATCCCGACCGGACACCACGTGATGCAGCGTCCGCAGCCGACGCAGCCCGACGTGCCGTACTGGTCGATCCACGAGGCGAACTTGTGGGTGAGCCACTGGCGATACCGACCCTCATGGCTGTGGCGGACCACCTCGCCGGCCGCCCACGAGTACTCGGCGCTGAAGCAGGTCGCCCACTCGCGCGTCCGCGTCGCGACGTCGCCGGAGAGCGACACGTCGTCGACGACGTCGTGGCAGAAGCAGGTGGGACACGCGTTCGTGCAGTTGCCGCAGGCGAGACAGCGCTCGGCGACGTCGTGCCAGCGCGGATGCGTGCGGTTTCGGTACAGCAGGTCCGGCAGGTCCGAGGTGTCGAGCTCGCGACCCATCCGCGTGGCCGCGATCGCCGCGACGCGCTCGGGCGCCTGCGATTCCTCGGAGCTCGTCTCTCGCGTCGGCACGCCGGCCAGCAGCTCCTCGCCGCGCGGCGTCCCGACCTCGACCACGAACCCCTCGTCGAGCTCGGTGAGCGCGAGGTCGAAGCCCGAGGTGCATCTCGGGCCGGTGTTCATCGAGACGCAGAAGCACGTCGATCCCGGCTCCTCGCAGTTCACGCCGATGAAGACGGCCCGCTCGCGCCGGCGGCGGTACGCGGGGTCGAGATCCATGAACACCCGGTCCTGCACCGCGATGGCGTGGAGGTCACACGATCGCAGTCCGACGAACGCGAAGGGCCGGTCGTCGTCGGAACCCGGCACCACGTGCATCGAGCCGGAGCGATCGCGCGTGACCGTCGCGACCTGCTCGCGCGGCGGGAACAGGAAGCGCTTGCCGGCGTCCGGACCGTGCGCCCACCCGAAGAGCCGGTCGTCGTCGCGCCGCGTGAGCCGGTACGTGCCCGGCCCCTGCTCCTCTCCGACCCCCGCCGGGAGGTCCGCGACGCCGTCGACGTGGTCGAGGACGATCGCGCCGTCGCGAACGGTCGGCCCGATCAGGTCGTAACCGGCCTCGACGAGGGCGCGCAGCAGCGCCTCGAGACCGTCCCGGTCGAGGTACCTCAAGCCCTCACCTCCGTCCGGAAGCTTTCACGTCCCGTCACCGTAGTCCCCGGGACCATGGGCGGGCGAACCGCGGGCCCAACGCCCTGACGGGCGGCTCGCGTACGCTTGCGCTCATGCCGCCCGGGGCCCTGTTGACGGACCTGTACGAGCTCAACATGGCGGCGAGCTACCTCCGCCGGGGCATGCGACAGGAGGCCACGTTCAGCCTGTTCGTGCGCGACCTGCCTCCCGACCGCGGCTTCCTCGTGGCGGCCGGGCTCGATCCGTGTCTCGAGTTCCTGGAGACGTTCGGGTTCCCGGAGGAGGACCTGGACTACCTGGGCCGCGAGCTGGAGTTCCCCGACGACGTCCTCGACGCGTTCGCCGCGCTGCGCTTCGAGGGGGACGTGTGGGCGGTTCCCGAGGGGCGCATCGTCCACGCGAACGAGCCCCTGCTCGAGATCACCGCGCCGATCGCCGTCGCCCAGCTCGTCGAGCCGTACCTGCTGAATCAGCTCACGTTCCAGACCACGATCGCGTCCAAGGCCGCGCGGTGCGTGCTGGCCGCGGCCGGCCGCGACGTCGTGGACTTCTCGCTTCGGCGAACGCAGGGACTCGACGCGGCGATGAACGTCGCGCGCGTGACCTCGATCGTCGGCTTCTCGGCGACGAGCAACGTCGAGGCGGCCCGTCGATTCGGGCTGCGCGCGGCGGGCACGATGGCGCACTCGTACATCGAGTCCTTCGACAGCGAGGCGGAGGCGTTCCGGACGTTCGCGCGCGACTTCCCCAAGCGAACGACGTTCCTCGTCGACACCTACGACACGCTGAACGGCGTGCGCACGGCGGTGGCGGTGATCCGCGAGCTCGGCCTGGAGGACCACCTTGGCATCCGTCTGGACAGCGGCGACCTGGACGCGCTCGCCCGCCAGAGCCGCGCGATCCTGGACGAGGCCGGTCTCCCCGCCGTCCGGATCTTCGCGAGCGGCGGGCTCGACGAGCTCCAGGTCGACCGGCTCGTTCGGGCGGGCGCGCCGATCGACGCGTTCGGCGTCGGGACGAGGATGGGCGTCTCCGCCGACGCGCCCTACCTCGACTCCGCCTACAAGCTCGTCGAGTACGACGGCCGGCCGATGATCAAGCTCTCGTCGAACAAGTCGTCGGCACCGGGCCGCAAACAGGTGTTCCGCGGCCCCACGGGGGACACGATCGGCCTTCGCGAGGAGCCGCTTCCCGACGGCCACGAGCCGCTGCTCGTCCCGGTCATGAGCGCCGGCGAGCGGGCGGGGCCGCATCGCACCCTCGACACCGCCCGCGCGCTCTTTCGCGCCGACGTCGAGCGGCTCCCCGAGCCGGCGAGGCGCATCGAGGACCCGCGGCCGGTCGAACCGAGGACCTCGGAGGCGCTGGCCGAGCTCACCGAGCGGGCGCGCACCGACGCGCTCCGACGCGCCGGCGTGCCGTAGCCGCTCGCATCAGGCCGGCACCAGGAGCCCGCGTCGACGCCGGATCCGACGGTCGACGACCGAGAAGAACCAGTCGATCGCGAGGCCGATGACGGCGACGACCCCCATGACCGCGATGATCAGCGAGGTGTTGTCCGCCGAGGCCTCGAGGAGATGTCCGAGACCTCGGGCGGCCCCGACCCGGATGATCTCGGCGGCCAGAAGGGCGCGCCACGCCACCGCCCACGCCTGCTGGAGGCCGGTCCAGTAGCCGGGCACGCACGCGGGGAGCACGACCGTTCGTTGGAGCGTCCACCCGTGCGCCCCCATCGTCCTCCCCGCACGGACCAGCAGGGGTGGCACCTGCCGGATGGACGTCGCCGTCGCGATCGCCACTGCGGGCACGCCGCCGACGAACACGACGAACATCACGGCCCGCTCGGTGAACCCGAACCACAGGATCGCGAGCGGCAACCAGGCGATCGACGGGAGCGCCTGCAGCGCCGTCATCAGCGTGCCGAGGCTGCGCTGAACGATCCGGGAGGCCGCCATCGCGAACCCGATCAGCGTTCCGACGATCACGGCGACGCTCAGGCTGAACGCCAACCGGAGGATGCTGCCTCGCGCCGACGGCAGCAGTCCCGCGTCGCCCGTGAGGTTCGAGGTGAAGGCGTTCCACACGTCGGCCGGCGACGGGAACTTGCTCGGCTCGAAGACGCCGGACTCGTAGATCGCCCACCAGACCAGGAGGAGCGCCCCGACGAGCGCGACCCTAGGCCAGACCTGGTCGAAGACCTTCCTCGCGCGCAGCGCGGTCCACCTCCTTCGCCAGGTGATCGTGGATGTCGACGACGACCTTGCCGACCAGCACGTCCTCGAAGCTGCGCGGTCGCGGCGTGGTGATCCGGTACTCCGCGAGCGGCGTGCCAGGCCGCGCGGACAACACGATCACGCGATCCGCGAGGAACGCCGCCTCGCGGACGTTGTGCGTGACGAAGACGAACGTGTTGCCGAGCTCCGCCCACACGACCTGGAGCTCCTTCTGCAGGATCTCGCGCGACTGCGCGTCGAGCGCGCCGAACGGCTCGTCGGCGAGCAGGATCTCGGGCTCGCAGGCGAGCGCCCGGGCCAGCGCTGCGCGGTGGCGCATCCCGCCCGAGAGCTCGTGCGGCTGCACGTCGGCGAACGCGGTCAGATGCACCTTGGCGAGCCAGCGATCGGCCATCGCTCGAGTCTCGTCTCGGCCGATGCCGCGGAGGCGGAGGGCGTACTCGACGTTGCCGCGCACGCTGAGCCACGGGAACAGCGCGGGGTCCTGGAACAGCAGCGCCCGGTCGGGCCCCGGCTCGAGCACCGCACGGCCGTCGAGCAGGACCTGGCCCTCGTCGGCCCGGTCGAGTCCGGCGAACAGGTTCAGGATCGTCGACTTGCCGCAGCCGGAGGGGCCGATCAGACAGACGAACTCTCCGGTGCCGACGTCGAACGACACGTCCGCGAGCGCCGCGATGCGGGCGCCCGCTCCCGTCGTGTACCCCTTGCTGACGTTGCGGAGCGACAGTTTGACGGGCGCGGCGAGGACGCTCGGGACGACCGAGAGCGCCCGGGAGGACGTCACCTCGTCACCTCCGGTCGCGCCACGGCGCCATCGTTCCGAACCGGCTGGTGACCGTCAAGGCGCGGCCGCGATCTCCCCTTCACAGCCGGATCTTCTCCGCGACCTCCATCTGCACGACCCTGCCGTCCTGCACGACGATCAGCACGGTCCCGAACCGCACCGTTCGCAGGACGTCGCCCACCCGCAGCAGCACGTCGAGCTCGTCCAACGAGAGCGGCACGGCCGAGTTCTGCGGTGGGGACGTGGTGCGGCCCGCCGAGGAGGGTAGATCGGCGGGCCGCTCGGACCCCTGGGCGCTCACCGAGATGGCTGCGCCCCCGCGGGCTCCGGGGTCCGAAACGCCTTGGCGTGACGCAGGTCGACCCAGACCTTCGAGCCGACCACGAGCGGCCCGAGCTCCTCGTTGGGGAGCTCCGCCATGAGGACCTGGTCGTCCGGCAGGCGCAGGCTGACGCGCGAGACCCACCCGAGCGTCCACACTCGCTCCACCGTCGCGGCGACGGATCCGCCGTTGCGCTCGACCGGCGAGACCAGGACGTCGTGCGGGCGAACGAAGGCCCGGGCGGGTGCGCCCTCCTCGAGATGACCGGCGCCGGAGACCCGATGGTCGCCAAACTCCACGTGGCCGTCGACGACGTGGCCGTGCAGGACGTTCGCGGAGCCGACGAACCCGGCGACGAAGGCGGTCGCCGGCTCGTTGTAGACCTCCGCGGGCGTTCCCACCTGCTCGACCTGTCCCTCGTGCATGACCACGATGCGGTTCGCGAGCTCCAGCGCCTCGTCCTGATCGTGGGTCACGAGCAGGCTGGTGACGCCCAGCTCCCGGTGCAGATCGTCGAGCCAGCGCCGGAGCTCCTGCCGCACCCTGGCGTCGAGCGCGCCGAAGGGCTCGTCGAGCAGCAGCACCTTCGGGCGCGGCGCGAGCGCCCGCGCGAGCGCGACCCGCTGCCGCTGGCCCCCCGAGAGCTGGTCCGGGTACCGGTCGCGGAAGCCCGTCAGCTGCACGAGCTCCAGGAGCTCCTCGACCCGCGTCTTCTGCTCACCCTTCGGCAACTTGCGGACGGACAGCCCGAACGCGACGTTCTGCGCGACGGTCATGTGACGGAACAGGGCGTAGTGCTGGAAGACGAACCCCACCCGCCGCTCCTGGACGGTCTTGTACGTGTGCTCCTCACCCTCCATCCAGATCCCACCGGACGTCGGTTCCTCGAGTCCGGCGATCATCCGGAGCACGGTGCTCTTGCCCGAGCCGCTCGGCCCGAGGAGCGCGGTGATGCTCCCGGCGTCCGCCGTGAACGTGACGTCCTTTACCGCCTCGAACGTGCCGAAGCGCTTCCACAGGTGGTCGATCCGGATGGGGGTTCCTGTCAGCTGCTGTGGGTTCGTCATGTCTGCTGCACCTTCTCCTGTCGGCGCTTGAACGTCTCGATCAAGACGAGGAGGACGATGGACGCGAGGGCGAGCGTCAGCGCGACGACGTACCCCTGGGCGTCCTGGAACTGGTCGAAGGCTCGGAGGACGTAGAGCGTCGCCGTCTCGGTCTGGCCGGTGATCGCGCCGCTCACGACCAGCACCGCGCCGATCTCCCCGATCGACCGCGCGGTCGAGAGCGCGATCCCGTAGAGGAGGCCCCAACGGATGTTCTTCAGCGTCACCCGGAAGAACGTCTGCAGCGACGAGGCGCCGAGCGTGCGAGCGGCCTCTTCCTCCGTCACGCCGAGCTCCTGCAACACGGGGACGACCTCGCGGATCACGAAGGGGATGCAGATGAAGATCGTCACGATCACCATCGACGGGACGGCGAACAGGATCTGGATCCCGTGGCTCGAGAACCACGGCTCGAACCAGCCGCCACGGCCGAACAGCAGGACGGCCATCAACCCGACGATCACGGGTGAGACGGCCAGGGGCAGGTCGACGAACGCGCTCATGAGGGCGCGGCCGGGGAAGCGGTCTCGGGTGATCACGAGGGCAACGATCACGCCGAAGACCGAGGTCACGACCACGGTGATCAGCGTGATGACGCCCGTCAGGTAGAAGGCGTGCAGGACGTCGGGCTGCTTCAGGGTTGCGGAGATCGTGGACCAGCCCGCCTGGATCACGGCCCAGGCGATGCCGACGAGCGGGGCGATCACCAGGATCCCGACGTACAGGACGGCGATCGCGACGAACCCACCGTGCACGAGCCGGCGACGGGCCATCGCGGACAGGCGGGGGGTGGGAAGCTCGCCGGGGCGGCTCACTCGGCCGCCTTCCCGTGCGAACCCACCAGGCGCTCGGTGACGAGGACGAGGACGAACGAGATCGCGAACAGCAGGGTCGCCACCGCCGCGGCCTCCTCGGCCTTGAACTGGCTGGCGAGCTGGAAGATGAGCACCGGCGCGGTGAGCGTCTTGCCGATGATGTTGCCCGACACGATGACGACCGCGCCGAACTCGCCGATCGCGCGAGCGAAGGCAAGCAGCCCCCCGGCGGCGATCCCCGCGCGGAGCTTCGGCAGCACCACGCGCCGGAACGTGTACCAGCGCGTCGCGCCGAGCACGCGAGCGGCCTCCTCCTCCGTCTCGTCGATCTCGAGGAGCACCGGCTGCACGGTCCGGACCACGAGCGGCAGCGTCACGAACAGCAACGCGAACAGGATGCCCACCTGCCCGAAGATGACCGTGATCCCGTGTCCCTCCAGGAACGCGCCGACGGGCGAGTTCGGTCCGTAGAGCGCGCGAAGCATGACGCCCGTGACGAGCGTCGGGATCGCGAAGGGGATGTCCACCACCGTCGACAACCACGAGCGACCCGGGAACTCGTAGCGCACGAGCACGTACGCGATGATCGTTCCAAAGACCACGTTCACCACGGCCGTGACGGCCGCCAGGACGATCGTGAGCACGATGGCCTCGCGGGCGCCGGGCGCATCCATGGCGTCGCGGAACGATTGCAGGCCGTTCGAGAACCCTCGGGTGATCACCGCGAAGGTCGGCAGGGCGATCAAGAGTCCCAGGTACAGGAGCGCCGAACCTCGGAGCGCCCACCGCGCGAGCGCGCCGCGAATGACGACGGACGGACGCGCTCCCGCCCCCGGCGATGCCGGGGGCGGGACCGACGTGCGTTCCAGCGTCTGTGCGCTCACGCTACCCCTGTGCCGCCGCGAGGGCGTTCGTAAAGGCGCCGTCGGGACCGAAGACCGTGTCGCTCTGGAGCTGATCCCAGCCGCCGATGTCATCCGTCGTGAACAGGTCGGCGATCGGCTCGAAGGCGCCGTCGTCTCCGGCCTGCGCGGCCGCGAGGTCGACCGACCGCTCGAACCCCGTGCTCAGGAAGAGCGCCTTCGCCTCGTCGGTGTGCAGGAAATCGACGAACGCGTTCGCGACGTCCGTCACGCAGTGGGCGTCCGCGTACGCGTCCACCACCGCGACCGGCGTCTGGATCGCCACGGTCGAGGACGGGATCACCATCTCGTCCGGCAGCCCGGCCTTGTTCGCGGCCAGGATCGCGTACTCGTAGGTGATGGCGACGTCCCCGTTGCCGGCCTGGAAGTTCTTGATGGAGTCGTTCGCGCTCTTGTCCATCACCGTGACGTTCTCGAAGATGTCGGTGAGGAGCTGCTGCGCGGCGGCCGGGTCGTTGGCGGCGTAGCCGTCGACCTCGCCACGCATCGCCGCGCCGTAGGCGGCCACGATGTTCCACCGCGCCCCGCCGCTCGAGGCCGGGTCGGGTGTGAGGATCTCGAGGCCGGGCTGCGTGAGGTCGCTCCAGTCGTTGATGTTCTTCGGGTTGCCCTCCTGCACGTCGAACACGACCGCGGAGGAGGCCACGATGCCGCCCTCGGTGTCGGCCGCCCAGTCGTGCGTGATGAGTCCGGCGTCCTGGATCAGCTGGACGTCCGGCGCGAGCGACAGGGCAACGATGTCGGCCTCGAAGCCGTTCACGACGTTCTGTGCCTGCGTGGTGCTCCCGCCGAAGGAGGTCTGGAAGATCACCTGCTGGTCGTCGTGGGCCTCTTTCCACTCGCTCTGGAACGTCGAGATGAGCTTGCCGTAGACGTCGTAGACGTTGCTGTACGCGGCGAGGGTGATGACCGGCGCGTCGGCCGGGGTGCACTCGGACGAGTCGGAGCCGGGGCTCTGGCTCGAGACGGGGCTCGTGTCGGTGCCGTCGTTGCCGGAGTCGCTGCTGCACGCCGCGGCGAGCAGTCCGATCGATGCGATCGCGGCGAGCAGCTGGACGCCGAAGCGTCGAGGTCGCATTGGGGTTTGCTCCTTTCGATGACCGATGTCGAGATGCGTTGCGCCTCGATCTCCGGTGGTCCGGTCAATCGAAAGGGCTTCGTGAGCCGCTAGGGGGCTCGGCCTCCGGGAGTCCGGTCAGCCGAACGCGTCATGGATACCAACCACACCGACCACGTGTCAAGGAACCGAAGGGCTCGAGTTTGTTGCGATTGCGTCTCCGCGTGCGTTCAGCGGAGGCGGATCTTCTCTGCCATCTCGATCTGGACGACCTTGCCGTCCTGCACGACGAGCAGCACGGTCCCGAACTTGACCTTCCTCAGGACCTCGATCACCTTCAGGAGCACGGCGCGCTCCTCCTCCGAGAGCGCCGCGAGCTCGGAGGCCTTCGGCGTTCGTGCCTCGTCCCCACCCACCGGGCGACCTTACACCTGGCGCGTCGGGGGGCCCTACCAGGCGTAGGCCTCGGGCGCCGGACCGCCCGGGCCGGGGAAGATCTCGTCGAGTCGGTCCATCGCGGCCTCGTCGAGCGTCAGCTCCAGCGCGCGCATCGAGCCGTCGAGCTGCTCGAGCGTTCGCGGCCCGACGATCGGCGCCGTGACGATCGGGTTCGCGAGCAGCCACGCGAGCGCCACGTCGGCCGGCTGCTCGCCCAGGTCCGCGCAGAACTTCTCGTAGGCCTCAACCTGGTCGCGGTGCTCGGCGAGCTCTCGCTGGGTGATCTCGCTCGCGCGGCGCCCGCCCTCGATCTTCTGGAGCACGCCGCCGAGCAGGCCGCGGGCGAGCGGGCTCCACGGGATCACGCCCATCCCGTAGGCCTCGCACGCGGGCAGCACCTCGAGCTCGCTCGTCCGGTCGGCCAGGTTGTAGAAGCACTGCTCGGACACGAGCCCGAGGAAATGACGCGGACGAGCCTTGGCCGTCTCGTTCGCCCGCGCGATGTGCCACCCCGCGAAGTTGCTCGAGCCGACGTAGAGCACCTTGCCCTGGGCCACGAGCGTCTCGATCGCCTGCCAGATCTCCTCCCAGGGCGCAGCGCGATCGATGTGGTGCATCTGGTACAGGTCGATGTGGTCCGTCTGCAGACGCCGGAGCGACTCGTCGCAGGCCCGCCGGATGTGCAGGGCCGAGAGGCGAGACTCGTTCGGCCAGTCGCCCATCTCGCCGTACACCTTCGTGGCGAGCACGACCTTCTCGCGCCGGCCACCGCCCTGGGCGAACCAGCGGCCGACGATCTGCTCGGTCACACCCTCGCCCTTCTGCCACCCGTACACGTTGGCCGTGTCGAAGAAGTTGATCCCGAGCTCGAGCGCGCGATCCATGATCGCGAAGCTGTCCTCCTCGGACGTCTGCGGGCCGAAGTTCATCGTGCCGAGGCAGAACGGACTGACCGTGAGGCCGAGCCTTCCGAGGTGTCGGTACTCCATCACACGCTCCTTGATCGCGATGAACACCCATTGCACCACTCAGGCGGGGACCACGACCTCCCGGACGGCCTCGAGGGAGCCGTCACGCTCGGGGCTGCGGGCGCCCGGATAGAACATGAACGCGAGCGTGATGGCCGCCCCGAGCACGCCGGCCACGATCAGCGTGACGTCCACCCCGAACGCCTCGGCGGCCGGGCCCACCACCGCGAACGAGAGCGGCACGCCGGCGGTCGAGATCATCCAGTCGACGCTCGTGACGCGGCCGAGCAGGTCGGGTGGGACCAGCCACTGCACCAGCGTCACCCAGATGACGATCAGCAACGTGATGCAGGTCTCGGCGACGAGGGCGACCAGCATCGCCTGCCAGAGCCTGCTCACGAAGCCGAACCCGGCCGTCATGAGCATCCCGCCGGCCCACGTGAGGTACAGGACGGTGATGGCGCGCCGCGGCAGTCGACCCCGCTGCCCCATCGCGATCGCCGCCGCCACGGATCCGACGCCTCCCGCGCCGTAGACGAGGCCGAGCGCCGCCGCGGAGCCGCCGAGGTCGTTGCGGACGATGTACGGGACGAGGACCTCCCACGGCCCCCAGGTGGCGAGCAGGCTGACGGTCGCGGCCACCATCGCGACCCACAGCCACGGGGTACCCCGCACGTACCGCAGCCCTTCCTTGAGGTCCTCCCAGGCGGAGGCGCGCTCGCGCTCGTCCCGAGGAACGTGCCGCGTTCGGATCGCCAGGATCATGGCCGCCGAGAACGCGAAGGTCGCCGCGTCGGCCACGAACGCCCATCCCGCCCCGACGCCGGCGACGAGCGCGCCGCCCACGAGCGGCCCGATCAGCGTCCAGGCCACCGGGCGAACGAACTGCCCAAGGGAGTTGGCCTGGACCAGCAGGTCTTCCGGGACGATCGTTGGGACGATCGCGCTGAACGCCGGCCCGAACAGCGCCTGCCCCGCGCCGTACATGACGACGAGCGCGATCAGCCTCGGCATCGTGAGCGCCCCCGCGATCGACAGGGCGCCCACGACCCCGATCGCGACACCCCGGATGAGATCGCCGGCGATCATCAGGTGCCGGCGGTCGAGGCGGTCCGACAACACCCCGCTGGCGAGCAGGAGCGCCATCTGCGGCAGGCTCCACGCGATGCCGACCGCGGCGAGCGCCGACGGGGAGTTCGACAGGTCGTAGGTCTGCCACGCGATCGCGATGATGTAGATGCCGTCTCCCACGAACGAGACCGTCAGCCCGGTCCACAGCAGGGCGAAGTCGCGAACGCGCAACGGCCGGAGGATGCCGACGCGGTCGACCATCGTCGCCGCGCGACGCCGGACTCCGAGTCGTTTGAACGGGCGAAAGCCGAACCTCACCGCGCGAGCATACGCAGCGCCCGCGACGGGTTCGGCGCCCAGCGATCAGACGGGGGCGCCCACCGAAACGCCACCCGCGACCGCCTTGACCGTGGCCCGCAGCACGGGCGCCGGGTCCTCACCGGGCTCGGAGCGCCACAGATACGCCTCGCCCGGCTCGTCGCCGACGGACCAGAGGCTCTCGTCGTTCTCGGCCGACACGCCCGGCAGCGTGTAGGTGGTCAGCCAGACGCCGTTCTTGGACAGGACGAACGTCGCGCCGCCCGGCACGAACGTCGATCCGTCATGGCGCAGGTTCGGGCCCAATCCGACCCCATCACCACACGACGTCCGGGCATCGGGACGTTCCTCGAGCCCGTTCCTGTCGTTGATCTCGAGCGACCCCGCCTGGTACTCGGCCCCGATCACCAGCTCGAAATCGACGCGGAACTGGATCTGCCCACCGGATACATACTCCACCCAGGCGCAGCTGTACGCAGTGCGATCGCCGAAGTCCCACCCATTCGACCGGGAGAAGTTGAGGCGCTCGTAGACCTCGCGGTCGTGGAGGTCGCGAACGAAGATCTGGAATCTCGTCGGTGCGCTCGATGGATCGATCCCGGGGAGTCCCGACGCCGGAGTGGACAGCCCGGCGAGAAGCAGCAGCGCGGCAACGGCCGCGATGACGTATCGCTTCATGATGACCTCCGTCCTGGCGGGCGAGCAGACGGACGCGCAGCCTGTGCGTACTCGCGGCGATTGATGTCACACCCGGTCTACCCAGATCGGTGACAGGCCAAACGCCGCAGAGATCCATCCTCGACTGCGACCAAAGCCCTATTTACGCCACGGACGAGCCGGGGTGACCATGCTGCTGTAGTGCGATCGTCCGAGGGTTCGGCGTGCTCTCCGCCTCCCTCGGAGTCGGGAGGCAGCGGTTACCGGTCGACGCTCGTGGCTTGCCATGTCGTCCCCCGAGCTCGGTGGCGACTGGTATCCCGTCTGGATGCGCATGCGCGGACGAAGGACGCGCGTGACCGCGCTCGTCGTCGCGCTGATCGGTCTCTCCGCGATCCCGGCGTCGATCGCCCAGCTGCGGCCCACCACCTCCGAGCAACCGCTGCATCCGAACGTCATCGTCGTCATCTCCGACGACCAGCGGTGGGACATGCTCTGGGCCCTCCCCGAGGTGCAGCGGCGGATCGCGGCTCGCGGGGTCACGTTCACCGACGCCTACGTCGTGAACCCCGCGTGCTGTCCGAGCCGGTCGAGCTTGTTGACCGGCCAGTACTCCCACTCCACCGGGGTGTGGCGCAATCACGGGAAACGCGGAGGGTTCGCCGCGTTCGACGACTCGTCCACGATCGCGACCTGGCTCGACGACGCGGGATACGAGACCGCCCTGTACGGCAAGTACCTGAACGGGTATCTGGACAACACCTACGTGCCGCCGGGCTGGGATCACTGGATGGCGTTCACCGGCCAGCGAAGTCGCGCAACCGGCAACTACTACGACTACGAGCTCAGCGTCGACGGCCGCATCGAGCAGCGCGCTCATGCGGCGGAGGACTACAGCACCGACGCCCTCGCCAACGAGGCCGTGCGGTTCGTGAGCTCGACCACCGAACCCTTCTTCCTCGTCTTCTCTCCCCCGGCCCCGCACTATCCGGCACTGCCTGCGCCTCGCTACGCCGACGGCGTCGGCGAGCTTCCGCCGTGGAGGCCGGCGAGCTTCAACGAGCAGGACGTGACCGACAAGCCGAGCTGGGTCGCATTGCAGGAGTCGCTCGACGCCGACCAGACCGCGAGGCTGGACGAGCTCCGGTACCGCCAATATCTGAGCCTCCTCGCCCTCGACGACGCCGTCGGACGCATCGTCGAAGCGGTGCGGGACTCCGGCAGGCTCGGCGAGACGGCGATCCTCTTCCTCTCGGACAACGGGTATCTGCTGGGAGAGCATCGCCTGGTCGCGAAGGCGGCGCCGTACGAGGAGAGCATCCGCGTGCCGTTCCTGTTCCGCTACGACGCCCTGGGCGAGGCCGGCAGGGCGTTCTCGGAGCCGGTGCTGAACATCGACATCGCGCCCACGATCGCGGAGCTCGCCTCCGTCGAGGCTCCGGACGCCGAGGGTGAGAGCCTCCTTCCCCTGATCACCGGCTCCGGCGAATGGTCGAGGGACGCCTTCGTGGTCGAGCACCTGGGCCACCGTGGGCCGGATCGAACGGACACGGGTGTTCCCACGTACTGCGCGGTCCACACGGCCCGGTACGTCTACGTCGTGTACGAGCGCGGCGTGAACGAGCTCTACGATCTACGAAGCGATCCGGGTCAGCTCGACAACCTCGCGGCGCGGGCACCCCGGGGACGAGAGCAACATCTCCGAACGCTCGCGCGGTCGCTCTGTGCCCCGCCGCCGCCCGGCTTCGACCGTCTTTCCTGATATCTGCCGCCCGGCGTATGTGAAACAGTGGCTCTCGGCGTTCATGTCCCGATGAACGAACAGGGCACGTCGTTGAGCCTCCCTCGAAGAATAAGGCCGGGCGAAGGGGGCGGAACCCAAAGACCCAAGTCGATCATGGAACGTGTCCGGGGTTCGTTCCGAGCAGGAGCGCGGTGGTGATGAGCCCGCAGAGCACGATGACCCCCGCGATCATCACGGCGATGCCCGGAGCCGGCAGGGGTTCGCCTTCGCGGATCGCGGCGTCCATCGCCCGCCACCGGCGCCGTGCGAGGGCAGCGGTCACGACACCCGCCAGGATTAGCAGGACCCCAACTGTCTCCCACGCCCAAGGGAGCGTCTGCCCCGCCAGGAGTCGTGCGGCTGCGACGCCGGAGGCGACGAGTGCGAGCGCCGTCCGCAGCCACGCAAGATACGTCCGTTCATTCGCTAGTTGGAACTGCGCTTCAGGACTACTCCGTTCGCTCATGTCCGCACCCCCGCTTACGAGATGCCGAGAGCCTAGTGCGTGCATCTAGACGGGGTGGTGACGGAACCCGCAGAGTTGTCCGCTCTATGTGTAGCCCTACCCAGATCTTCCCGCTGGTTCGAGAAGCCCGCGCATCAGCCCGCGCTATCCGGGCCTAGACCCCGCCCTTGCCCGCCCTTGTGCCGGGCGCTTCGCTTGAGGAGTTACCCGGCACCATCATCGATCAGCACCCGGCAGGTGGCGAGAAGGTGGCCGCTTCTAGCGCGGTCGACTTGACAGTCTGCCTACCGATTGATCGTGATGACCTCGAGCAGGCCGTCCGATTTCGCCGCCCGGACCCCACAGCCGCGAACGCTCGGGAGCTTCTGGGCGCACCGGGAGCCCGCGCCGCACGGCGAGCCGCCTTTCTAGCCGAGCATCTACACACCAGGCCCGCCCCGTGCGTACATGGAGCGATGGAAGCGCAGCCGAGACAGGTGAGGCTGGTCCGCGACGCCGTGGACGCGGAGGAGGCATCGTTTGAGGCCTTCTTCGATGCCGAGTGGCCTCGACTGTTCCGGGCTCTCCTACTCCTTACCGGCAACGCGCACGAGGCAGAGGACCTCACCCAAGGATCGTTTCTGAAGGTCCTGGAGCGCTGGGATGCGCTCGATCACGGAACCGACCTCCAGGGCTACCTGTTTCGAACGGCGCTGAACAGCTATCGCAGCCTCTACCGTCGATCACGGCTCGCGGCCAGGCGCTTCCTCGCGCCAGGGCAGGCCGGGTCCGATCCGTTCGAGCAAGTCGCCGAACGCGAGAGTGCGATGCGTCTCCTGCTCGGGCTCACCCAGCGCCAACGGGCCGCGATCGTGTTGACCGGCATCGAGGGGTTCGACTACCGGCAAGCGGGGGCGATGCTCGGGGTCAAGGACTCCACCGTCAGATCGCTCGTGTCCCAGGCGCGAGCTCGATTCGCCAAGGGAATGGATGGCAGCGATGAGTGACCAGGAAGTCCTGGATAGAGCCGAACGCGCAGCTCGAAGTGTTGCGTTGCCAGACGGTCGCTTCGACGACCTACTTCGCCGCCGCGACCGCAAGCGCCGGAATCAGCGCATCGCGGCGGGTGTGGTCGGTTTCGCGATCTTCGTCGCCGCGATCTGGATCGTGACGACCGGCGGACCGTTCGACCACGCGGTGACGCCGGCGGGCGGAGTGGCCGAGACCGGACCGGCGGTCACGGAAGCGACGATCCCGCCGGGTGCCGCGGGCGCGGGCCTGATCGGCCTTCCCGCCGAGGGAGCGACGCCGAGCACTCCGACGAGCGGCGAACTGGTTCTGCGCTTCACGACGTTGCACGGCATGGGGGATGCCGAACGGTTCACCGCCTCCCTGTACGCGGACGGGCGGCTTATCTGGACGCGGCTCACCGAACCGATGCCGGGCCTCATCGAACAACGTCTCACGCCCGAAGGTGTCGAGCTCATTCGGTCCAGATTCCTCTCGACAGGACTGTTCGACCACGACCTCGACCTGCTCGCCGCGGACGGCCTGTTCATCGGTCGGATCGAGGTTCGCGCCGGAGATCGGCTCGTCAGCGTCATCTGGGGCGATCGCTCCGATCCCGAGTCGTCGAGGGCGTCCAAGGACATGCCGACCCCCCAGCAGGCGAGCGCCCTCCAACATCTCGACGTGCTGATCGAAGATCCGGCCTCGTGGCTGCCGGCGAGCGCGTGGGAGGACCAGGAGATGAAGCCGTACATCCCGACCCGATACTCCGTGTGTGTCCGCGCGGACCATGGGGTCGGATTCGATCGCGTCCTGGCGTCGCTGCCGCAGGCTGCCGGGGACCTGCTCCGCTCATGGCCCCGGACCCTCGAGGTGATCCCTCAACGCATTGTGGGTCCCGACCTCGACCACTGGTGCTCCGACGTGACGACGGAAGAGGCCCGTACGCTCGCCGCGATCTTCGAGGACGCCCACCTCGATCACCGCGACATGTTCTTCTCGCCCGTGTACGTGTCGGAGGTCCTGGGAGCCACGGAGGTCTCGATCGAGTTCTGGTCTCAACTCCCGGACGAGGTGACGTAAGCCTTCCGGGCCCGTCGAAGGTCCATGGCTGGATCGGGGGATCGATGGGGATGCTGACCATGGCCCTCAAGACCTGCCCCCGCCATGAGACCGGCGCGGCGAAAACGGAGGAACCGAAGTGCCACCAGACCACACACCCCGGTAGCGCGCCGGGAGGAGTCGAACCCCCAACCTTCTGATCCGTAGATAGATGCCACCGAGCGGTGTGCCAACCAGCGAAACCGCAGGTCGGCGACGAGCGGAACGGACCAAGTTATCTGCTGAACGCGGCTCCATCCACTGCACCAGGATCCTCCTGAAGCCCTTTCGGCTTGACGAGTGAGTCTCCTACGCCCCTTGATCTCATCCCGAGGGCCTCCGAACTCCAAACACGTGACCTCGCCGGGCGAACTCCTTTCAGGGATCGAGCTGCTCGGACGTGCCCGCTGTGAACCGAGGTAGGCGCGGAGTCCGGCGGGTAGGCGCCTGCTTTCACTCGATCTAGGTGATGCTCACTCCTGGCCCCACGTGATGGAGTCGGTGCCTGATGGAGTGACTCAAGGAGGTATCCACCATGCAGATGCGTCTCGCAAGGGTCGGCCTTCCGTTCATGGCGACCCTCTTGTTGCTCGTCACCGCTGGATGCAGCGACAGCGACGGGAGCGGCGGCCAAACCTCGGGCGAAAGCCCGGCGGTGACCGCAGACACCTCGGGATGTGACGAGGTGACCGCGCTCAAGGACTCGCTCACGGCACTCACCCAGATCGACGTGACGAGCGATGGCACCGATGCATTGATGTCGGCCGCCGCGGAGGTGAAGACGGACCTCGGGGCCGCCGCGTCGGCCGTGTCGTCCGATCTCCAGCCCGCTGTGGATCAGGTGAAGGTGGGCGTCGACGACTTGGAGACCGCCCTCGAGGGAGTCACGTCCGGCGGCGGCCTCGGTGCCGCCGCGACCGAGGTCGGCACCGCGCTCACGGAACTGGGCACCGCGTTGACGGGCCTGACCTCGGCGATCGGCCAGGTCTGCTAGGTCGCAACCGACCGACGCTCGCGGTGGCGGCGAAACCGAGCGTGGACTCACCCGCTTGAGAGGGCGGCGACCGCGTCGCGAACCGTCGCATAGAAGCGGTCGTGCCCGATCCGATCGGTGAGCCCGGCGTCGTCGAAGGACGCGCGCATCGGGGTCTTCATGCGGGCGGCCGCGAATCCGATTCCGTTCGCCTTGAGAGCGTCGATCAGCTCGCCGAGGGCCGCTCCCCCGGTCGCGTCCATGTGCGTGACCGCCTCGGCGTCGAAGACGACCCAGCGCACGTGATCAGGGGCCCCGTCGACGGCTTCGTGGATCCGCCCCTTCACGTAGTTTGCGTTCGCGAAGAACAGGCGGTCGTCGAGCCGATAGACTACGATCCCCGGCACGATCCGCGCACTCGGGTGGACGCTGACGTCCGCGTAGCGGCCGAGCCGTTTGACCCAGCCGAGCACCGCGTCGTGAGGCATTGCGCTCCTCCGCACGACGTCGAGGATCGAAAGCACGACGGCGACGATCAGCGCCTGCAGGACCCCGACGACCACGACCCCGGCGGTCGTGATGCCGGCGATCACCACGTCTCCTCGGCTCTGACGCGCCAGGAATCGCCAGGCCCCGGGGTCGACGAGACCGATCGCGGCCGCCACGATCACGGCCCCGAGCGTTGCCTTCGGCAGGTACTGCATCGGCTTGGTGAGGAACAGCAGGACTACGGCGACGGCGCCGGCGGCCCACACGCCGGAGAGCTGGGTCCGGCCGCCCATCTGATCGTTCACCGCGGTGCGCGAACCGCTCGCCCCCACGGAGAACCCCTGCGTGATCCCCGCGGCGAGGTTGACCATGCCCATCGCGAACAACTCCTGGTCGGCTCGGACACTCTGTCCGTGCTTGCCGGCGAAGGACCGAGCCGTCAGGATCTCGTCGGCGAAGCTCACGAAGAAGACCGCGATGGCCGCCGCCACCAGCGTGGGCAGGTCGGAGGCAGCCGGCATCGACGGGAAGCTGATCGAAGGAAGTCCGGGGCGGATCTCTCCCACGACTGCGACCCCATGGGCCTGAAGGTCAAACGCCGCGGAAGCGGCGATGGCGACGACAACGACGAGCAACGGTCCCGGCAGTCGCTTCGCAAACGCTCTCAGCAACAGCAAGCAGGCGAGGGACAGAACGCCGACCAGAACCGTCGCGCCGCTCGAATCCGGGAGTTCCCGGAAGAACTCCACGAGCTGTCCGATCGGCTCGGTCGCCTTGATGTCCAGAGCCGAACAGCTTGCCCAACTGGCCGACGACGAGAACGACCGCGACGCCGTGGATGTAGCCGGTGAGGACCGCTCGTGAGAAGTAGTCGGCGACCCAGCCGAGGCGGATCACTCGAGCCGAGCAGGAAGCAGGCTCCGACCATCAACGCGAGCACGGCCGCGAGCGACGCGTAGGCCTCGGGATCGTTGGCCGCGAGCGGCAGGAGCGCCGTCGCGATGAGCGCGGAGATCGAACCCTCGGGTCCGACGACGAGCTGACGGGATGAGCCGAAGGCCGCGTACGCCAGGGCCGGGAGCAACAGGGCATAGAGACCGGCCACGGGGGAAAGCCCGGCGAGCTCCGCATACGCCATCCCCGACGGGATCGCCAGCGCTGCCACCGTGATCCCCGCCAGCAGATCTCGGCGGAGCGTCCGACCCTGGTAGTCGGGAAGCTCGCGAGAGACAGGGACGGCCCGTTGAATCAGGGGCCGCTGGGCCTTCGGGGCGAACGGTGTTTGCCCCCGGTACGCCTTGCGGGCATTAATCCCATCCGGCTCTTGTCGGTCGGCTCTTTTGAACGTTCATCGTTCAATGGACGACCTCCGAATAGCCGGGCCGAAGGCTCGACCTCGACCTGAACACGTGTCGAGCTAGGCGTCCTCGGCGAACGGGTCTTCGGCTGCACGCTCGGCGAACCCGAACGAGGCGATTCGCCCGAGACACCGGGGAGGGCGCCCGCCCACGGTCATGTCTTCTTCTTCGCGAAGAGCTCGGCGGCGGTGTCGAGGCTCAACCCCGAACCGAAATGCGGGCCGCCCCCGACGTTGTACACGCCCTTGATCCGCTGGGGGTAGGAACCGGCGTCGATGATCGCCTCCGACCAGGGGTCGAGGTGATCGAGGAGCTCGTCTAGTTCGTCGCCCAGAGCGTCCAGCACCGGCCGCTCGAGCTCGTCGGTGCGAACCTCGACCTCTTCCCGGAATTCCCGGCCGGCGTCGGTGAGCTGCTCGTCGTCGCTCATCATTCCTCGGCGCTGGAGCCGGTCGAATCCGGCATCCATGTCGGCGTCGGTCCAGCCACGGGTCGGCGTGTACGCGCGAGGCGGGAGTCCCCACCACTGCTCGGTCAGCAGCAAGATCTCCACCGCATCCGCCCCACCGACCGCCCAGGAGATGACGTGACTGTCGCCGCGGTGCTCGCGCAGCAGGTCAGCGGCTCGCCAGAGGTCTCCCATCGGGGTGCCGGGGTAGCCGAGCGATCGGAGTCCCCCGAAGATCGGGCGGCCCGCCCAGGGGGCCGCGTCGGCGCCGCGACGAAGGAGGTCCGTGGCCCGCTCGAGGCCCTCCGGCTTGCGCCCGAGGACCCGCTCCAGCATCTCGGTCGCGCCCCGCTCCCGCGCCTCGAGGATGGCCTCCCGGCCGGCGATCTGCCAGCCCGCCTCGACGGCGGGAACGATGGCCTTCGGGTTGAAGCAGCCGAACGCGGCCGCGACAACCTCACCCGAGACCTGACCCATGCACGCCGCGCGACTGACGCAGTAGGACTTCAACTCCGGTCGAGCCACGCCGGTCGCGTCAGTGGCAGGGCTGCCGTCGAACCCGAGCGCCTCGTAGGCGGCGAGCGCCTCCGGCGCGAAATACACGCCGGCCGCCAACGGCTCCACGGCGTTTCGCAGACGGCGGGCCCTCTCTCGAAACTTGTTCGCATGAGTTGGCCCTCTCTTGTCGGTGGATTAGTCGAGCACGTGGATCGTGAACGCGACGGCGAACCCGAGCGTCGTCATGACCCCGACCAGCTTGCCGCCGTGCTGGAACGCCTCGGGCATCATCGTGTCCGCGAGCATGGTGAGGATCGCACCGGCCGCGAAGGCGAGGACGAAGGCGACGACATCGGGCGAGGAGTTCTGGAAGAGCCCGTATCCGGCGAGCGAGGCGAAGCCCGAGACGATGGCGATCCCGATCCACATCCAGAGGATCCGGGCCTTCGGCCAGCCGCTGGTGACGAGGCCGGAGGTCGAGGAGATCGCTTCGGGCAGGTTGGAGATGAAGACCGCGATCAGATAGGCCGCGCCGACCGCGCCGCCCTGGAAGATCGTCAGGCCGATCACCATCGACTCGGGGATCCCGTCGAGCACGGTGCCGAGCACGATGGAGAGCGGGGAGCCGCTCTCCTGGCCGCCGTCGGCATCCTTGCGGTTCTTGCCCCCCGTGTGGTCGATCGCCCAGTCGCCGCCGAAGAAGACCCCGCAGCCGACGAAGATGCCCGCGATCACCCATCCGCTGCCGGAGCTCATTCCGGCAGCCTCCTCGACCAGGTCGAACGCGACCGCGCTGATCAGCACGCCGCCGCCGAAGGCCATGATCAGCCCGATCGCGCGCAGGCTGATGTGAAATCGCAGCGCGAAGAGCGCGCCGATCACCAGCGAGGAAGCCGCAAGGGTTCCCCAGCCCAACGCTGCTCCCATCGGACCTCCTCACACCCTCGGCAAGCCGCGCGCACGCGAGACACAGGCGCGGATCTCTCACATTCGTCCCACGGATCGGCGCTGATCGAATCGCCCGTCGCATCGCCGAGCACCCTCGAAGCTCGAGGCGCCAAGACGCTCGACGCCTCGAGCCTCGACCGGCGTCGACTTCAGCTACTTTCGGCCGACTTCAGCTGCTTGGCGAGCTCGTCCGCGTCGGCGTCGATCGCGTCGGAGATGAAACGGTTCTCCGCCTTGATGTTCGAGGCGACCTGATCGGCCATGTTCGTCGCGTACAGCGCGATCAGTCCGGCCTCGCCCTTGTCCAGCACGGTGCCGAGCTCCTTCAGGTCGTCGTTGCTCATGCCGTTCTTGAGGTGCCCCGTCACGGCTCCGATCCCGGCGCCGACCGCGGCACCCACGCCCAGTCCGATCCCAGGAAGCACCGCGGTCAGGGCCCCGATCGCCAGCCCGGTCCAGGCGCCGTGGCGCGTGGACTGCTCGTGCTTGTCGACGACCTTGACCTTGCCGTCGGCTCCGCGCTCGAGGACCGCGGCGTCGAATGCATGCCCGATGCCGAACTCCTCGTAGAGCTCCTTCACCGTTTCGTAGTCGGCCTCGGCGTCCGAGACGCTGTCGTACGCGGCTGCGAGGACGAACAACGTGTCCTTGTCACTCATCACGCACCTCCTGCCGTTGGGACTCCCCGTCCTCCCGGACCTGCGGGCTCACACCCCCTCGATCGCCTCCAATCTGCCGGAGCGAACGGCCTTGACGAACGCCTCGAAGTCCCGATCGTTCCGATCCGCGTAGCGTTCGGAGAAGTCGGTGATCGACCGGTCGAAGTCGTCGCCCTTACCCAGGTACGCCGCGATCGCGATGGGATCCCCGGATCGCGCGTGCGCCCTCGCCAGCGTCCATCCGCAGGCGCGGGCGTAGAACGCCAGGCTGCTCGGGTCCATCGACTCGACGACCACCGACGCCTTCATGTCGCGCAGCTGTCGCCAGTAGTAGCTGCCGGTTGTCCTCCACGCCCTTCGTCCACCCGAGGTAGATGTCGCTCGCGGCCTGCATCAGCCGCTGCCCGTCGACCACGCGCTCGCCCGGCTTGCTTGAACCGACTCTTCGGAAGGTGGTCCTCGAGCACTGAGGCGCGTCGCCTCCTTGACCTGCAGGAAGAGCGGGTCTCGCTCGATCTCGGCCCTGGAGCAGGACGATGTAGGCCCGGGTCCCGACGCTGCCGACACCGACGACCTTGCGGGCGATGTCGATGATCTGGAAGCGCTCGAGCAGATGACGGCGGTCTCCCTGCAGGGTGGCCCGGTAGGCGCGGAACTGGTCACCGAGCAGCTGCCGAAGCTCGTCGGGAGACAGCTCCGCGGCCGAGGAGAGCGTCTCGGAGCGGGATGACGATCGGCGGCTGGCTGATGATCCGGTACCGGCCGTCGACCATCTCGGCGAGCTTGGACAGCGCCTGCAGACTGTCGCGCGTGCGCGCCTTGGCGACGATCGCCTTGGCTCGCTTCTCGCCCTTCTTGGCCTCCTTCTTGCTGCTCCCGCTCCCTGACCGCGCCAGGTTCTTGATCTCGGCCAGCAACTCCTCCTGGGAAAGACGCGCGTACCAGACGTCCATCGTGCCCATGCTCGCGAACCCGGCCATCGCTTCCCGGTAGGACCGCACGGACTCGAGCGTGGCGGCCCGCGTGTCGGCCTTGGCGAAGCCGTTGTTCCGGCCGGCGATCGTAAAGCTCGCCGACATGCGCTTGACGTCGTACTCGAAGGGACCCGGGAGCGTCTCGTCGAAGTCGTTCAGGTCGAACATGAGCTGTCGCTCGGGTGACGCGAACATGCCGAAGTTGGACAGATGCGCGTCACCGCAGAGCTGCGCGATGAGCCCGGCACGGGGCGTGCCGTTCAGGTCGGCCGCCATGATCTTCGCCGCGCCGCGATAGAACGTGAACGGCGAGACCATCATCCTCCCGTGACGCACCGGGACCAGGTCCTGTTCGCGGGACACGTTCTGCTCTTCGAGCAGCGTCACCGGGTCGGGACGGTCCGCGGCGGGTTTCCATCCCGCGTGGCTGGACAGCGCGGCCTCGGCCCGGAGCTGCTTGCCGCGCGACCTCCGTTCCTCGACGGTCGGGTGCTCCAGCGCGGTCGTTGTGGCCATCTTCACGACTCCTTCAGCTAGGTCGGCCGTCCCGGCACCCCGACACGGGCTAGCCCATCTCCTCTTCCTCTTCCTCGGCGAGGCGCTCGGCCACGAGCTCGGCGAATCCGAGCGCGCGGATGACGTTGCCCACCGCGGCAACGACGCGCGCCGTTCCGACGATCGGCGCGACGGCGGCGAACACGTCCCGAACCTGGTCGCCGCTGAGCCCCGCCGCGTCGGCGGCCGCGAGGTTCAGCAGATACGAGGCGGGCGGTGCGTCGACGGCGGCGAGCGCGGCGATCCGGACCATCATCAGGGTCTCCGGATCAAGGTTCGAGGTGTCCAAGGAGGCGACGGTCATGCCCGCCAACAGGTCCCGCAGCGGCGTCTCGGAAGATAGGTCACTCATTGCTCTCCCCTCTCGTTCGGTATGCGGACCAACGTGTCGGATCCGGCGTGTTCGTGCAAGTGGAGGCTACTCGACCATCGTGATGTCGCGGCCGTGAGCCGTCAGCGCCCAGATCACGGCGACGTCGATCGCGATGACGGCGATCCCCCAGATCGGATAGATCGGGATCCACGCGAAGCTCACGAGCGCGCTGATCGCCGCGACGATCACGCCGACGGTCCGCGCCCACACCGCGCCGCTGAACAGGCCGAAGCCCGCCAGCACGATGATCACGCCACCGATCAGGTGGATCCAGCCCCACGTCGTGGTGTCGAACTCGAAGACGTAGTTGGGCGACACCGCGTAGAACTGGTCCTTGACGATGCCCGCCAGACCTGCGATCGCGTGGAACCCCCCGATGAGGATCAACATGATCCCGGCGAACATCGTCCAACCCACCGCACCGCTGCTCCGCTGTCCAGACATGAGTTCCCGATTCCCCCTCTCGCCGCTGGATCGACGTGACCAGCGAGGTTCCGACCTTCACCACGCCACGCCCAGCGGCCTCGGCATGGATACTTCCTGGGGGTGATCCAAACCAGAAGGAGGGGTTGTCGCATCACGCGAATCGCGTGAATCGACGCAGGAAGGCCTCTTTACCGCGTTTCACCAGCCCTCGAGACGCCCGCGTGCGTGGGCTTGAGAAACCGATAGGGGACCCCCTAAGCTTCTTGTCCGCTTTCCGGGGATTCAAGGACGAGACTGATGCCTGCAGGGCTCCACGATCAGCTGCTCGAAGCGAAGCTCTCGCTCCCGCACAATCGCCCGGGCGGCGTGAGTCGGGCCGAACTCATCGCCAAGGCGCGCTCGAGCGATCGCCGTGTGGTCAGCGTCACCGCGCCCGCGGGATATGGCAAGACGACCTTGATGGTTCAGTGGGCGCAGGCTGAGGATCGCCCGGTCGCCTGGGCCTCGCTCCATCGTCTCGACGACGACCCCGGGGTCCTCCTGACCTTGTTGGCGTCCGCGTTCGCGCGAATCTCGCCCGGCGAGACGGACCTCGTCGCGGACGTGAGCGGCCTCGGCGTGTCGGTCTTGGGACGGGCGGCGCCTCGCCTCGCTTCGGCGTTGAGGTCGAGTCCAACACCGTTCGTGCTCATGCTCGACGACCTCCAGGAGCTCAAGGCACCGGCCTGCCACGATGCGCTGGGGGTCGTGATGGACGGGATCCCTCCCGGCTCCCAGCTGGTCGCGGCGAGCCGATCCGAGCAGCCACACCTGCCGCGGTTGCGAGCTTCGGGCGAAGCACTGGAGTTCGCGACGAGCGACCTGGCCGTCGACGCCGCCGGCGCTCAGCAGATCTTCTCGGCGGCGAACGTCGACCTCACGCCCGACTTGGCAGCAGTGGTCACCGATCGGACCGAGGGTTGGCCGGTCGGACTCTATCTCGCCGCTCTGATCGCGAGCCGCACGGACGGCGAGGTGGTGTCGGTCTCCGGTGACGATCGGTACGTTGCCGACTACCTCTACCGCGAGTCGTTGATGCACCTCTCGGAGGACGTCCAGCGGTTCCTACGACGGACGGCGATCCTCGATCAGATGTGTGGTTCGTTGTGCGACTCCCTCCTCGAAACATCGAACGCCGAGGAACTGCTTCGCGGCCTCGAGGCGTCGAACCTGTTCCTGATCCCGCTCGACCGTCGGCGGAAGTGGTATCGCTATCACGAACTCTTCCGGGAGTTCCTTCTCGGCGAGTTGCTTCGAGTCGATCCCGACGTCGTCGCGAAGCTGCACCTGCGTGCCGCCGACTGGTATGAGTCGAATGGATCTCCGGCGATGGCCGTCGAGCACCTGTTGCACACGACCGAGCAGGATCGATGCGTCCAACTGGTAGCGGCGTTGACCTTGCCGACCTACCTGGGCGGCCAGATGTCGACCGTGCAGCGTTGGCTCGCGACGCTGGGCGACTCGGCGATCGCGGGGTATCCCCCGCTCGCCGTGCTGGCCACCTGGGTCGCGGCGCTGAGCGGGCAACCGACCGAAGCGCTGCGCCTGGCGGCGGTCGTCGACGCGGCCTCGTTCAATCTCGCGCCCGCTAGACGGCACGGCCTCCTTCGACTCCGCGCGAGCGATCCTCCGGGCAGCCATGTGTCCCGCCGGTCCGGAGCAGTCGTTGGCCGATGCGAGCCTCGCGGTCTCCGCGGAACCGCCGTGGAGCCTATGGCGCGATCAGGCGCTGTGCGCGTGCGGCGAGGCGTACCTGCTCGCGGGCGACGTCGAACGGGCAACCGCAATGTTCGCCGAGTCGTCCAGCTTGGCGTCAACCAGGGGCAGCACCGATGCGACGATCCTGAGCGACGCCGAGCTTGCGCTGTTGGCCATGGATCGCGGCCGGTGGGCGGACGCCGCCGAGCACGAGGAGCGCGCACTCGCGGCGATCGATGAAGCCCGGGTGCACGACTACGCGACGAGCGTGCTTGCCTTCGCCGGCGCGGCACGGCTCGCCCTGCGCCGAGGCGACGTCCAAGAGGCGGACCGCCAGCTCACGCGGGCGATGCGCGGACGTCCATCATTGACGTACGCGCTGCCGTATCTCGCGGTGCGCGCGCGGACTCCAGCTCTCCAGGACGTACGTTGCCATCGGCGACGTATCGACCGCTCGTCACCTGCTCAGAGAGATCGACGAGGTCCTGCTCCATCGGCCCGCTCTTGGTGCCCTCGTCGAGGAGGTATCGGAGCTTCCGACGACTCGTGACGTCGGACCAACAGGTGAGTGCGAGGGGCGGCCCCCCCCTTACCGCGGCGGAGCTTCGGCTGCTCCCCTACCTGCAGACGCACCTGACGCTTCGCGAGATCGGGGAGCGGCTCTTCGTCTCCCGCAACACGGTGAGCTCCGAGGTCAGCTCGATCTATCGCAAGCTCGGCGTCTCGTCGCGCAACGACGCCGTGCGTCAGGCGACGACGATCGGCCTGCTCGGTCCGTAGCTGAGGTCAGCCGCCGGACTGGTGTTCCAGGGCGTCGTCGATGTCGTAGCCCAGCGCCAGCGCCAGCTTCGGAGCCGCCGCGACCACGCAGGGGAGCCCGACGATGGGGACGACGCCGACCAGCACCTCGACGAGCTCCGCGGCCGTCGCACCGGCGCTCACCGCGGCATCGGCCTGTGCTCCGTAGGAGGGCCCGGCGCCACCAACGGCGATCAGCGCGGCGAGGCGGACGAGCGCCAGCGTCTTCGGATCGAGCCGTTCGGGCGCCGCCTCGGCCCCGCCGAGGCATTCTTCCCCGAACCCGGCGTCGTTGATCGTCAGACGGCGCAATCGCTCCTCGTAGTTCAAACCGCCTCGTTCCTCGGCGCCGCGGCGCTCGACCAGACCTCGGCCCGCGCGCGGACACGGGCACGGGTTTGCCGATGAGTTGCTGTGACCGTGCGGAGCCAGTGTCGGGGCCGATTTCGCTGGCCGCATCACACAGATCGAGTGAATGAACGATCGGTGAATGATCGATTGCTTCGACGGGGATCCGGACCATGGCGGTTCCGCCGAGCGAAGAGCGAGGCGCTTTCATGCATCCTGGGTGATGACCGTCGCTGGTCCCTGACCGAAGATCCCCTCCCTGGCGCCGGGCGCCACAAGGCGGCTCGCTTCACCCAAGGGGGGAACATGTCAGACGGAGTCTCGAAGGAGACGCTGCAGTCCATCGGCACGCCCGATTTCTTGGACACGCGCATCGGAAGCCTCGAGTTCGCCCACGGGGCACCCCTCAAGAGAGACGGCCGAAAAGCTCTACGACCACTTGGACTTCGTGCACGCACGTGAACGCATACCTCGACGGCTTCGGTGGACCGTCGACGTACGCGGTCCGGAGGGGCTTCCACGACATCGGCGTGGAGGACAACGCGATCCTGATCTTCTCGGAGCTGATGGGGTCGGAGTCGGTGTTCCTGACCGCGAACGCCGACACGGTCTACTTCCTCGGCATCGTCGATCTCACGTCGGGCCCGATGGTCGTCGAGACGCCGCCGCAGGCACTCGGAGTGATCGACGATATGTGGTGGGGGTGGATCATCGACTTCGGCCTGCCGGGGCCTGACCGCGGCGAGGGCGGCCGCTACCTGCTCGTTCCACCCGGCTACGAGGGGCCGCTGCCGGACAGCGGGTACCACGTCGGACACTCGCGCACGTCGAGGGCACTCGTGCTCGGGCGGTCGTTCATGACGAACGATGACCCTGCGCCGACCGTCGAGACGGTCAAGAGAACGATGAAGGTCTACCCTTCACGCTCAGGGCGGCCAGGGAACGAGCGTCGCAACGCTGCTCGAAGGCGGCCACGGGCAGCCGGCGCCACCGGTCGTCGGTTCCCGAGACGGTGTTCGTGGAGGGAGCGGGAAGGCCTTCAACACGGTGCCGCCGAGCGACTTCGGGTTCTTCGAGCTGATGAACGAGGTGGTGCAGGACGAGCCCGGCCGGCAGCACGAACGCCGAGCTCATGGGGCAACTGGCCGCGATCGGCATCGTCAAGGGCAAGCCGTTCGAGCCCGAACGAGCGGATGCGCCGGGTTCTCGAGGACGCGGCCGCCGTCGGCAACGCCATCTCGCGCGCGCTGTTCTTCGACTCGCGGGGTTCGGAAGAGTTCGCGTACTACGACGAACTCGGCGTGGTTCAACATGCTGTGGGTCGGCGGCTTCACGTTCGAGACACCGCCACCGCTGGTCACGAACGAGGGGATCAAGCCGTTCCCGGCGACCGGCGTCCGGAAGCTGCACTCCCGGACGTCGTTCCTGTACGCGGCCACCGGGGTGTCGCCCGCGATGTGCATGCGCCTGACCGGCATCGGGTCGCAGTACCTCATGGCCGTCAGGGACGTCGACGGAAACCCGCTCGAGGGCGGCAAGACCTACCGGGTGACGCTGCCGCCGAACATCCCGGCGGCCCGCTTCTGGTCGTTCACCGTCTACGACAACGAGACGCGCTCGATGCTCCAGACGCCGCAGCGCTTCCCACGCGCCGGGAGCCAGTCCTTCCCGACGCCGGCGGCGATCGCGAACGCAGACGGTTCGACGACCATCACGTTCGGGCCGGACAAGCCTGATGACGCTCCGGAGGGCAACTGGATCCAGACCGCGGAGGGTCAGGGATGGTTTCCCATCCTGCGCCTATACAGCCCGCTGGAGTCCGTTCTTCAACAAGTCGTGGCGGGTGGGCGAGATCGAGCGCGTGCGCTGACGGTCGATCGAGGGCCGTTCACGAATCGGCGGACGAACGCGCGTCAGGACCGCCGAGACCCCTCGGGTAGGCCTCGCGCCGCGCGAGCCGCAAGGAGTCCGGGAGGGTCTCGGTTGATGCTGGAGCGGGAGGACGTGGCGACGACATGACGCAACAGACACGCCCTCACGGGACGTTCCGGAGCCACGTCCCGATCCTCACCTGGCTTCCGGCCTATCAGCGTGCCTGGCTCACGAAGGACGCGATCGCGGGCTTCACGATCTGGGGGCTGCTCATCCCGGAGGGCATCGCGTACGCCACCCTCGCCGGGTTGCCTCCCCAGGCCGGGTTGTACACGCTGCTCGCGTCGTTGGGCCTGTACGCCGTCTTCGGCACGAGCAAGCAGCTCGTCGTGGCCGGGCACATCGGCGTCCGCGGTGCTCGTGTTCTCCGCGGTCACGGCGCTCCACCCGCAGGATTCGACGGAATACGCGGCGCTCGGCGCGGAGCTCATCGTCGTGACAGGGATCGTCCTGCTCGTGGCCGGAGTCCTCAAGCTCGGCTTCATCACGCAGTTTCTCTCTCGTCCGGTGACGGAGGGCTTCATCTTCGGGCTCGCCGTCTTCGTGACGGTCGGCCAGCTTCCCAAGCTGTTCGGTCTGGAGAAGGGCGAGGGCAACACCATCCGGCAGTTCGTCCACGTCGTCACGAACCTGGGGGACGCAAGCTGGGCGACCTTCGCCGTCGGCGCGATCGCCCTCGTCCTGCTGTTCGCGCTCGACCGCGTGCCGAGGGTGCCGGGCGGTCTGGTCGTGCTCATCGGTGCGATCGTCCTGAGCTCGGCGCTCGACCTCGACCAGCATGGCGTGGAGACCGTCGGGAAGATCGCCGCGGGCCTGCCGTCGGTCACCATGGTGCACTTCAGCCCGTCCGATCTGTGGGTGCTGCTGCCGAGTGCCATCGGCATGATGCTGGTGATCTTCAGCGAGGCGCTGGGCGCCGCGCAGACGTTCGCGGACGAACACGGGTATCGCCTCGACCCGAGCCAGGACATGATCGCCCTTGGTCTGGCGAACATCGGCTCGGGTCTCATCGGCGGACTCGCGTCCGGCGGAAGCCTGTCGCAGACGGCCGTCAACGACGCGGCGGGTGCCCGGTCTCAGCTCTCGACGATCATCGCGGCGATCCTCAGCCTCATCACCGTCGTCGCGCTGATGTCGCTGTTCACGAGCCTCCCGGAGGCCGTGTTGGCGGCCATGATCATCCACGCCGTCTCACACCTGATGAAGGTCAAGGAGATGCGCCGCTTCCATGCGCTCGCCCGCGGGGAGTTCTGGCTCGGGATGATCACGCTGCTCGGCGTCCTCACGCTCGACGTCCTTCCCGGCCTGATCATCGGCGTGGTCGCCTCCATTCTCCTGCTCGTGTTCCAGGCGAGCCGACCCTCGTTCTCGGTCCTCGGCATCGATCCGAGCGTCCCCGGAGCCTACGAGGACATCCGGCGTCACCCCGAGGCACGGCCCATATCGGGTGTGATGATCGTCCGTCCGGACGGGCCGCTGTTCTACGCGAACGCCCAGACTCTTCGGGACACGGTGCGGGAGATGGCCGAGTCGTCCGACCCACGGCCCCACACGCTGATCCTCGATCTCGACGAGACCGACGAGCTGGACATCACGAGCTCCGAGGCACTCGGGAAGTTGCTCGACGGGCTGGAAAAGCGAGGCGTTCGCGTCGGGATCGCCCACGTGCACGCCGGGACCGCGGACATGATGCGCCGCTCGGGAATGATGACGACGCTGAGCCCAGATCGGATCTTCCCCAACCTGAACCTGGCGGTGGCGTGGGCGGAGCGGCGCGATCACGAGCCCAAGGCTTCGGCACCCCATCGGAGCGACGCCCAGTGACACGCCCGAACGCCGTCGATGCCGGCTGCGGGTGGGGCACCGGAACCCGCGCGACGTCGATCTTCACGCGTTCTGGGTGATGATCCCCCGCCGGTCCTGTTCAAGGATCTGGCGAGTGGTGCGGGCACCACGCACGCAAGCACGACCGAGAACGGAGGAGCGATGAGCGCGGCGAAGGTAGGCGTTTCGGCAGAGTCGCTGAGGTCGATCTCGACGCCCGACAAGGTCGAGAGTCGACTGGGCACGTTGGAGTTCGACGATGGCGCCCCGTCCGAGGCGACGGCCGCGCTGCTGTACGACCATCTCGATTTCCTCCACGGCGTCGAGGCGTTCCTCGGTGCGTTGCCCGCCGCATCGCTTGCGGCCGTACGCCGTGGCTTTCTCTCCGTCGGGGTCGAGGACAACGCCTTCACCCTGTTCCCGGAGCTGATGGATTCCGCCTCGGTGTTCCTGACCGCGAACTGCGACACGATCTACTTCTGGGGATTCCTCGACCTGACGGACGGACCGATGGTGATCGACGTGCCGTCGATCGATGCTCCCTCGGGGATCCTCGGCACCGTCGACGACATGTGGTTCCGGTGGGTCACGGACCTCGGGCTGCCCGGCCCGGACCGCGGCCAGGGCGGCCGGTATCTCATGGTGGGACCGGGCTACGACGGCCCGGTGCCCGACAGCGGCTTCCACGTCTCCCACGTTCGCACGACGCGCGTGACGGTCATCGGCCGGGCGTTCATGGTCGACAACGACCCGAAGATCCCGACCGAAGCGATCCGCGAGGGGTTTCGCGTCTCCCGCTACGTCCCTGGCACGCAGGGCACCGCGGTGGCGTCGTTCCTTGCCGGGGAATCGCCGCTCGGAGCACCGGCGGCGGTACCCGAAACCCGTTTCGTCGAGGCATCGGGCATGTCCGTCAACACGATCTTCCCGAACGACTTCGGGTACTGGGAGCTCGTTCACGACTTCCTGCAGCAGGAACCACCGGAATCGGGCGATCCCGAAGTGCTCGGCCTGCTCGCCGCCGTCGGGATCGTCCACGGGCAAGCCGTTCGACCCCGACGCCCGGATGCGGAAGGTCCTCGAGGAGGCCGTCGCGGTCGGCAACGCCACCGCCCGCACCGTCACCTTCGCCCAACGACCCGAGGAAGGCTTCGAGCTACTACCCGGGCTCGGCGTGGTCCAGCCTGCCCTGTTCAAGGGCGGCTACCAGTTCCTCGACCCGCCCCCCGAGATCACCGCGGACGGCCCGGTCGCCGCCACGAGCGACGGCGCCCGCAAGCTCAACGCCCGCACGAACTTCTTCTACATGGCGACCGGCATCACGCCGGCGATGTGCATGCGCCTCACCGGCATCGGCTCGCAGTACCTCTACGCCATGCGCGACAGCGAAGGGGACTACCTCGACGGTGCCCGCAGCTATCGCATGACGCTCCCACCGGACATCCCCGAGTCCCGGTTCTGGTCATTGCTGATGTACGACCGCCAGACCCGCTCGATGCTCCAGACCGGTCAACACCTGCCACGTCTCGGCAGCCAGTCCGGCACCGTCGAGACCAACCCGGACGGCTCGACCGACATCTACTTCGGACCCAGGTCCCCGGACGGCAAGGACAGCAATTGGTTGCAGACCGTTCCCGGCAGGGGCTGGTGGACGATCCTTCGGCTCTACAACCCGCTCCAGCCGTTCTTCGACAAGAGCTGGCGGCCGGGCGAGATCGAGCCGATCTGATGGGTCACTCGCGGACCGAAGGGGGACCTATGGATCAGACCAGACCCGACGAGTCCGATACCGTGGACCTCCGCAACCAAGGTACGGAGGACGACGCGGGGCCGAGCGCCGACCCGGCGCCGCGGAGCTCGTTTCCCAGAATCGGCATCTTGGCCTGGACGTTCGTCGGGGTCGTGCTGGCGACGATCATCATCGTCACCGCCCTTAGCGCCGTGAGCGAGATCCTGCTTCCCCTGCTGTTCGCCGCGGTCCTGGCCGTCGTCTTCAAACCCCTGGTCGGGAAGCTCGAAGGCAAGCTCAAGCCCAGCCTCGCCGCCGGCCTGATCGTCCTCGGGCTGCTCGCACTGATGACCGTCGTGTTGGTGGCAACGGTGAAGGGCGTGGTCGACCAGACGGATGAGATCGGCGCCTCGGTCGACGCGGCGATCGGCAACGCGGCCGACGAGCTCGCCATCGACGAAGCGGCATTGGAAGATGCCCGGGCGGCGGCCGAGGAAACGGCCCCGGCGGTCGCCGAGGGCTTCCTCACCAAGGTAGTCGCAGGGTTCAACTCGCTGGTCGCCCTGGCGGGCGGCCTGATCCTCGGCGCGCTCATCATGTACTACCTGCTCAAGGACGGCACCAAGCTGCGACGAAACATCGTCGCGAAGGTCGACCCCTCGATCCGAGGCGACGTCGACGACTTCATCGGCGATTCGTGCCGGATCCTCCGAGACTACGGGAAGGGCCGCACCGCGATGTCCGCCATCGTGTCGGTGGTCATCGGGCTCGCCGCCCTCCTGCTCGGCCTTCCGCTCGTGTTCACGATCGTGGTGGTCAACTTCATCGGCGGCTACATCCCGTACATCGGGGCCTTCCTCGGCGGCGGGCTGGCCGTGATCGTCGCCTGGGGCGACGGAGGTATCGGGATCGCCGCCCTCATGCTCGTGATCGTACTCGCCTCGAACCTGTTGCTGGAGAACTTCGTCGAGCCCAAGGTGATGGGGCGCACCCTCGACATTCACCCGTTGGTCGTGCTCATCGTCACGGCGTTGGGCGGCTTCCTCGCGGGCATCGTCGGCCTCATCCTGGCCGTGCCCTTCACCGTGATCGCCGGCAACGCCATCGGCCGGCTTCGAGCGAAGGGCTTCTTCAAGGTGGTGGCCGACCGGGCCCAGCCGACGGTGAAGAGCATGCTCGACTGACCGCGAAGGGGACCGGAGACGATGAGACACAGCAGATCCGCGCACGAACGCCTGCGAACCGCTCTGGCAGGTCGTTCGTTGGCGACCCGGATACCGCACTGGGACGACGGGTCCCGAGAGGAGAAGCCGACATGACCGTCGCACACCACCAGGTCATCACGATCCCAGACAGCGTGGAGGTGCCGCGCATCGGCAGGCTGCGGCATGAGCTGGGCTTCCCGACCCCCGAGACGTCGCGCAAGCTCTTCGACGAGATGGACTTCCAGCGCGCCGTGCAGGCCTATCTCTGGGGGTACCCCGCCGTGTCCTTCGAGTCGATCCGGGTCACGGCCAAGCGGGACCTGCATGTGGATTTCAACGACCTGGGCATCGCCGACAAGTTCGTCCACCCGGAGTCCGTCTGGCTCACGGCGAACGACACCACGATCTATGCCTTCGTCAATATCGACGTGGCCCAAGGGCCGGTTGTGATGGACATTCCACCCGGAGCCATCGTGGGCCTTCTCGACGACTTCTGGCAGCGCTCGGTCACCGACGTTGGTCTGCCCGGACCCGACGGAGACAAGGGCGGCAAGTTCCTGCTGCTGCCGCCCGACTACGACGGTGAGGTTCCCCCGTCCGGCTACCACGTACTTCGGGCAAAGATGAACAACCACAACCTCCTAGTCCGCGGGATCATCGTGGACAACGACGTGCCCGACGCCGTCGAACGCGTCCGCAAGACGAGGGTCTACCCGTGGAGCGAGCGCGAAAATCCCAAGCCGAACAAGTTCGTCTCGATCTCGGGCAAGCTGATCGACACGACTCCACCGGGCGGGATCGAGTTCTGGGCGCGACTCGCCACCGTCATCGACAACAACCCCGTTCAGGAGCACGATCGCTTCTTCATGGCGATGCTCAAGCCGCTGGGCATCGAAAAGGGCAAGCCGTTCAAGCCAAACGCGCACCAGAAGGCCATCCTCGAGGAAGCCGCGGCACTCGGCGACGCGATGGCACGGAACGTGATGTACGAGAACTCCCAGCGCGAAAGCCACACAGCGGCGTTCCCGGACACTCGTTGGGAGTGGGTGATCCTCGTGAAGCCCAGCCAAGAAACCGAGACATATAGCCAGCTCGACGAACGGCTGCAGTACACCTATGGTGCGATCTACCTGTCACCCGCCATCGGCGTGATGAAAGCGGGTCCCGGAGCTAACTACATCCAGGCCTTCAGGGACAAGGACGGCAACCACTTCGATGGCGGCAAGTCGTATCGACTGCACGTGCCCGCGAACCCGCCGGCTTCGGCCTTCTGGTCGTTGTCGCTCTACGACAGCGCAACGCGTTCGATGGTCCAGAACCCGACGAACGACGCCGCCCGCTCGGGCTATGACGATGTCAACATGAACGACGATGGTTCATTCGACCTCTACTTCGCGCCCGACGCGCCGGCGGGTCAGGAGAGCAACTGGATCGAGACGGTTCCGGGCAGAGGCTACTACCCGATGTTCCGCTTCTATAGCCCAACTGCGCCGTTGTTCGACGGCACGTGGACATTGCCGGACGTCGAGTCGATCTGATGCCGTGGGATCGCCCCACTGCGGGATGCGCCCGTGAAGACGGCATCCTGCCGCCGCGGCGACGGGTGACACGCCGAATGGGGATGGACGCCTCGACCCGGCGGTTCGCGAGAGAGTCGCGAGTACCGTGCGCGTGATCCGACAAACAGACGGGACCTCGGATGGCGGCGGACAAGAAGACCACGAACACCGCAGGGACCGGCGACGCTCACACACGGGTGACCGGGTTGCGGACCCGATTGGAACGCCTGCTCATCTGGCGCGTGTGGGAGCGGATGCTCGAGATCGAGTTCGTCGACCGCAGCATCGCGCTCGCGGGCAAGGCGTTTGTCTCGTTCTTCCCGCTCGTGATCGTCGTCGCATCCTTCGTACCCGACCGGTTCCGGTCGTCGATCACCACTGCCGTGACGGCCCGACTCGGCGTGCAGGGTGACACGCTCGTGCTCTTCAAAGAGGGCTTCGCGTCGTCGGACGACGTCCGGAAGGCGACCGGCCTGCTCGGGCTGGTCCTTGCGGCCTTCTTCGCGACCTCGTTCACGACGGCGCTGCAGCGCGTCTATCTCCGCGCATGGCGGCGACCCCCTTCTCGCGCTGGGGCCGGCGCCTACGGGCGGGGGGCGGTCTGGCTGCTGGCGATGCTGGCCACGCTGACCCTGCTGGGCGCTCTTCGCGGCGCCTTCGACGAAGGGCTCGCAGCCGGTCTCCTCGTCATCGTGGGGCTCGCGGCAACCTCGGGGCTGTGGTGGTTCACGGCCTGGTTCCTTCTGCAGGGCGAGGTGCGCATGCGGGTGCTGGTGCCGACCGGTGTCATCACGGGCATCACACTGACCGGATACGCGCTCTCCGCACAGGTGTGGATGCCGAAGGTGCTGACGAGCAACGAAGCGCAATTCGGCGTCTTCGGCATCGCGCTCGCCTTGGTGACCTGGTTCTCCGGTGCGGCGATCTGCGTCTTGATCGGTGCCTGCGTCGGACCGGTATTCGCGGAAGACACGGGTTCTCTGGGTAAGCTCATCCGCGGCCGCGGACCGGGAACGTTGACCCCCGGTGCGCGCCCGCCGCTTCCGCCGCCCATTCGCGAGCCCACCCTGCGCGGGGCGTTCCGGAGCACTGAAGACTCATGACCGCGAAGGGCGGGCCTGACAGGTCTCCGGACGATGCGATCGCCGAGCACGCCAAGCCGGAGGCGGCCTCGGACCGGGAAACGGCGGCCTCGGCCGGTCGTCGGCCGCGGCGACGGGCTGGGATCAGGATCTTCTCATCGGCGCCCGACGCCGCTCGATCGCGGCGCCCCACCGATGGCGTGTTGCTGGCGCTCGCCATCCTCGGGTCGATCGTGCTGTCGCTCTCCGCGCCGGGACCGACCGCCATCGACAGCGCCATCACCAACCTCGTGGCCGAGCTGCCCGACCTGGCCGGGTGGTTCTGGGAGGTCTCGTACGACCTGCTGATCATCTGGTCATTTGTCCTGCTGGTACTCACGCTGTTCTCGCACGGCCGGAAGAGGTTGTTCGTCTACCAGGTGCTCGCGGGCTTGGTCGGGCTCGGGTTCGCGATGCTCGCGGGCAGTCTCAGCGGCACCGACCTATCGAAGACCATCTCGGCTCTGATCAACTCCACTTCGCCGCCGATCTACCTGGCGACCCGCGTCGCCGTCGCCTCGGCGGTGATCGTGACGACGTCACCCGACCTGGCTCGACCGATCCGGTTGATCGGGCGCTGGCTGATCGCGTTCGGGGCGATCTCAGGGATCGCGCTCGGGGCCTCGCTCCCGATCGGAATCGCCGCCGGATTCCTGATCGGGTTCGGGTCGGCCGCCCTGGTGCACCTCCTCTTCGGCTCACCTGGGGGCCGGCTCACCCTCGACCAGGTGACGGAAGTGCTCGCCGAGCTCAACGTCGACGCGACCGCGACCCAGGATGCCCCCCTACAGCCGCGCGGCGTGGCGCTCACCCTCGCGTCAACGCCCGAGGGTCGCCCGCTCCTCGTCAAGGTCTTCGGCCGCGACGCGTGGGACGGTCAGCTCGTGGCCGCCACGTGGTACGCGATCTGGCACCGCGGCGCGAAGCGGGTCAGGGTCGGCCGGCTCGAGCAGGTGGAGCATGAGGCGTTCCTGACGCTGGCCGCCGAGCGAGGTGGCGTCCCCGTGATGTCGGCCGTCGCGGCGGGGGAGACGGACCAGGGCGATGCGGTCCTCGTCCTCGAAGCCGACGCTCGCACCCTGAGCTCCCTGGATGCCGACGAGGTCGGCGACGAGCTCCTGCGGGACACCTGGAGGGTCCTGGGCGGCCTCCACCAGCTCGACATCTCGCACGGACAGATCGACGCCCGGACCCTGCTCGTGCGGCCCGACGGTTCGGCGGCACTGACGGGTCTAGGGGATGCTCAGGTGGCGGCAGCCGAGGGGGCCCTCCGAACCGATCGGGCGCAGCTGCTCGTGACCACCGCGCTCGCCGCCGACACCGACCGGGCGGTCGCGGCCTCCGCCGACGTAATCGGAAACGACGGGCTCGTCGAGATCCTGCCGTTCCTGCAGCCGGCGGCCTTCGAGTTCGACACCCGCAAGGCGCTGCACGACCAGCACCTGGATCTCAAGGCGCTGCGTCAGCTGATCGCGGAGCGTACGAGCAGCGAGATCCCGCCCCTCGAGCCGTTGCAGCGCGTCACGTGGAAGTCGTTCCTCCAGCTCGCCGTGGTCGGGTTCCTCGCGTATACGCTCATCTCCGCCTTCGCCAACATCGGCTTCGACACCATCGTCGAGCAGTTCAAGACCGCCGACTGGACGTGGCTGCTCGTCGCCCTGATCCTGTCGCCCCTCTCACAGATCCCGCAGGCGTTCTCGAGCATGGGAGCCACCCTGCACGAGGTCCGGTTCTGGCCCGTGCTCCTGCTCCAGTACACGATCCAGTTCGTCTCGCTCGCGGTTCCCAGCTCGGCGGGCCGCCTGGCCCTGCAGGTCCGGTTCTGGGAGCGCGTCGGGGTCCCGGGCGCCGGCGCCGTCTCGATCGGCATGGTCGACAGCTTCAGCACCTTCGTGATCCAGATCGGGTTGATCGTCCTCATCCTCGCCTCGGACGTGGTGAGCCTGAACCTGTCGTCGACACGTGGGGGCTCCTCGGATGGATCCGGCATCGACTGGTGGTCGGTGCTGATCGCGATCCTCCTCGTCGTGGCCGCGCTCGGGATCGGCTTCCTCCTGCCGAAGACGCGGGCGAAGCTCCGCCGGTTCAGGGACATCCTCAAGGAGAAGTGGGCCGAGGCCAAAGAGGCCCTGCAGGTGCTCCGTCATCCGAAGAAGCTCCTGCTCCTCCTCGGAGGCAACCTGATCGCTCAGGTGATGCTCGCGATCATCCTCGGCCTCTGCTTGCGGGCGTTCGGGCACTCCGCGTCGCTCGCGGAGCTGATCCTCATCAACACGTTCGTCAGTCTGTTCGCGGGCTTCATGCCGGTGCCGGGTGGTGTCGGCGTCGCCGAGGCGGGCTTCACCGCCGGCTTGATCGCCATCGGCATCCCAGAGGGGGCGGCGACCTCGACCGCGCTCGCGTTTCGGCTCGTCACGTTCTACCTGCCGCCCCTGTGGGGAGTGGTCGCGATGAAGTGGATGAAGGCGCAGTCGTACCTGTGAGTCGATACGCGAGCGCGCATCGAGACCGCGCCAGACCTGGGGTCGTCACATCGGATCCCTGATCGGCGAGCCGCGCGATCCGACCGCAGCCGATCCCCGCACCGAGGCGGCGCCCCGCGGAGCATGCCGCGGGCGCTGGTCTCACACCGCCCGACGAGTGAGGAGGGACGCATGACCGAGTCATCATTGAAGGAGCTCGAGCCACGGGAGCGCCGTCGGCTCATCGCGGTCGCATTGCTGCGCGCACTGCTGACATCGGCCGTGCTCGTAGCGCTGTACTACACACTGCCGCTGGAGGGAATGGTGGGGCTCTCCTCGTGGCTGCGGGTTGCCGTCGGACTGACCGTGTTCGCCATCGTGGTCGCCTGGCAGATTCAGACCGTTGTCAGGGCAAGCTACCCGGGCATCAGGGCGATCGAGGCGCTGGCATCCACGGTGCCGCTGTTCTTGTTGGTGTTCGCCACCACCTACTTCCTGCTGTCCGCCAACCACGCGGGAAGCTTCAGCCAAGAGAACCTCTCTCGAACCGACTCGCTGTACTTCGTGGTGACCGTCTTCTCGACGGTGGGATTCGGCGACATCAGCGCGACCAGTCAGAGCGCTCGGTTGGTGGTCACTTCGCAGATGATCCTCGACCTGGTGGTCCTCGGTCTCGGGATCAACGCGTTCGTCAGCGCCGCGAAGTTGGGCCGGCAGCGGCAATCCGCCAACGGAGCGACCGAGGACTGACTCACCGGAGAACGGTCGTTCCAGCGATCGGAGAAGTGCTGGTCATCGGCGTGTGGTGACAAGTTCTCGTGCTTGCGCCATCGCACGGGAGGGCGGGCGAGGTCGCGACGAGCGATGTCCGTCGAAGTCTCGGATCATTTCCGCTGGTAGCGCGCACCGCTGGTAGCGCGCCTGTGGGGGTCCGGCTGATGCGTGACGGAATGGCTCCGCCTGATCCGTTACACCCCGTCGGTCATCGTGCCACGTTCAGCTCGCCTTCGCAGCGCGCTTCTTCCTGACCTCCTTGTTGTTCGTTCGCAGGACGGTCTTGATGAGCTCCTCGCCGTCCCAGATCTGCAGCGTCGGCCCCTGCAGATGGACGTCGACCCGGTGGCCGCCTCGATGCTTGCCACAGCTGATCTCCTGCCAGGCCACCGAGATCACCCCGTTCGTGGCGACCCGACGCGAGATCCAGTCCTCACCGGAGCGCTCCCCGAGCAAGGCTGAGGTATCGGCCGGCTGCCCGGGATCGGTGGCGGTGAACCGACTGGCCGGCGTGCCCATGCCCAGCGCCGAGTGCGGCCGCTCGGTGTTATAGCTCGCGACCCAGCGGTCGAGCTCGCCTTGGCCGGCCTGCAAATCCTCAAAGACTCGCCCGGTCAGGAACTCCTGGCGAAGGGTCCGGTGGAACCGCTCGATCTTGCCGGTGGTCGTCGGGCGCCTGGGCGCCGTCAGCAGATGATCGATGCCGTTCTCACGGCAGATCCGGTCGAACAGGACCTCGGTGTCGGTGCGCCCGAACCGACCGGTGAACACCTTGCCGTTATCGGTCAAGATCTCCTGCGGCACGCCGTGGCGGCGCATCGCCTCGGCGAAGTGCGAGCACACGGCTCGGCTCGTTGCCCGCAGCATCAGCCCGGCGCAGACCACGAACCGAGAGTGGTCATCGATCCCGGTGAGGATCTTGACTTCCCGCCCGTCGGCCAGCAGGACCCCGCCGACCACGTCCATCTGCCACAGCTCCATCGCTCCGCCACGCTCCCAGCGCTTGAAGCGCCGGTCACGGCGGCGCCTGGCCAGCGGGTCGATCAGCCCGGCGCGCTTCAGCGCCCGGTAGATTCCAGAGCGCGAGGGCACCGGGTCCACGCCGGCCCTGGAGGCCTCGTGCACGAGCCGACGGGGACCCCAGTCGGGGTTGCGACGACGCGCCTCGAGCACCCAGACCTCGACGGCGGGGTCCATCTGGTGCGAGCACCTGGGGGGACGGTGGGAACGATCGGCCAATCCCGCCAGACCTTGGGCCTCGTACCAGCGGAGCCACCGATGGACCGCTTGGCGCGACACGTCGAACCGGTGCGCCACCTGCACGATCGGAATGCCATCGCGGATCACCGCGAGCACTGCCTGGTACCGCTGCTCCACGACACTCAGCTCCACCAACATGTCGGGGAGTGTCGCGGATCAGGCGGAGCCAGCGTCACCCTTCAGCCGGAGCCGCGTAACCCATCAGCCGGAGCCGAGATGTCACGCGTCAGGCGGAACCACACACCGCTGGTAGCGCGCCGGGAGGGAGTCGAACCCCCAACCTTCTGATCCGTAGTCAGATGCTCTATCCATTGAGCTACCGGCGCCGGACCCCCAGCATACCGAGTCGCCTCCCGTGACTCGACCCGCGCCGCTCAGGTCACCGTGACCTGGATCGCGTGCCAGCCGGTCGCGCCGTTCGGGAACGGCGGGACGCGATCGGAGGGCTGCGTCCCGCCCGTGCCGTCCGTCGCCCGAACCTCCAGCCGGTGCGCGCCGGACGTCGCGTCCCACCGGACCACCCACTGCCGCCAGGTGTCGATCGTGTCGAGGGCCGAGAGCTCGGCCTCGATCCACGGCCCCTCGTCCACCCGGAGCTCGACGCGCTCGATGCCTCGATGCTGCGCCCACGCGACCCCGGCGACCGGGACGGTTCCGGCCCGGAGGTCGGTGCCCGCGCGCGGCGTGTCGATGCGCGACATCGTCTTGACCGGCGCGCGCTTGGCCCACCCGCGCTCGATCCAGTACGGGTCGAAGGTATCGAACGTCGTGAGCTCGATGTCGACGAGCCACTTCGTCGCCGACACGTACCCGTACAGACCCGGCACGATCATCCGGACGGGGAAGCCGTGCGCGAGCGGCAGCGGCTCCCCGTTCATCGAGACCGCGAGCATCGCATCGCGGCCGTCCATCGCGACGGCGGTCGGCGTCCCCACCGTGAACCCGTCGACCGAGCGCCCCACGATCTGGTCGGCTCCCAGTCGCACGCCCGCCTCCTCGAGCAGGTCTCGCAGCGGGGCGCCGATCCATCGCGCGTTGCCGACGTACCCGCCGCCGACGGGGTTCGAGACGCAGCACAGCGTGATGTCGCGCTCGATGAGCGGACGGGCGAGGAGCTGCTCGTAGTCGAGCGTGAACTCGCGATCGACCATGCCGTGCACGCGGAGCCGCCAGTCCTCCGCGAGGACCGCCGGGACGAGCAACGCGGTGTCGACGCGGTAGAAGCGGTCGTTCGGCGTTCGGAACGGGCTCAGGCCGGTGACGTGCAGGTCGGTGCCGGAGACCGCGCTCGCCGGGCTCGCCGGCGGGGGGATCCGAACGTCGGCGCGCGAGGCGTCCGCGCGGAACCGTCGCGCGAACAGGTTGCCGGCCCCGCCCGCCACCGCGGCGACGGCGACCCCGGCGGCGCCCGCGAGGAGGAAGCGCCGGCGGTCGAAAGCACGAGGGGACTCGTTCTCGGGTTCCGGCGCGATCGCGCGAGCCGGCGACGCCGCCCGGAGCAGCGACGCCAGCGCGCCGGCCGCCGCGAGCGTCCCGACGATCGTCGGCAGCGCGTCCGCCGCCGTGCTCTCGGGCCGCGACAAGGCCGCCGCGATGCCGACCACCCCGAACAGGCCGAGGCCGGCGAATCCGATCCACGGGCGCCGGAGCGCAGCAACGCCGAGCGCCATCGCGGCGACCGCCAGCACGACGCCGATCCCGATCAGCAGGACGGTCTTGTCGTCGGAGCCGAACGTCCGGATGGCCCAGCTCTTCAGCCACTCGGGCGTGGCGTCGACCGCGGCCTGGCCGACGGCGACGATCGGCGAGACTTCCGGGTTCACGAGCCCCGCGACGAGCTGGGCGACGCCGATCCCGACGACGAGCGTGACGAGCCCGAGCACGATCCCCATGCCGGGGGTTCGCCTCGGATCCTTCGCCGGATTCGCAGAGGCTCTTAGATCCGGGGTCGTCGTCGTCATCGGGACATGCGCTCCAGGAAGTCGAGGACCGCGGGCTCGGCCGGATCGACCCGATGACCGCCCTCGACGATCGCCAGCTCCGCCCGCGGGATCGAGCCCGCGACGAGCTCGCTCACGCGACGAAACGGCGGTGGAGAGTCCGCGGCGGCGACGACCAGTGTCGGCACGGCGATCGCGCCGAGGTCGGCGAGCTCGACGTCCAGGCGGTCGCCGTCGAGCTCGGCCAGGATCGCGGGGCCATCCCGAGTGATCGAGGCCCGGAGGTCGCGCGGAAGCCCTCGCCACCCTCGCGGGCCGAGGACCTCCCCGATGAACGCCTCGCCGACGCGATCGATCCCCTCGGTGGCCGCCGTCTCGACTCGCTCGCGAAGTCCCACCTCCCACGCCATCGCCTCGGGCACGAGTCGCAGCACCGAGGGCTCGAGCAGGACGAGCGCGCGAAGCGACCCCGGATGCCGCAGCCCGAGATCGAGGGCGATCTCGCCGCCGTAGCTGCGACCGATCACCACGGCCGGCGCGGCGTCGAGGACCTCGAGCAACGCGGCGACGTCCTCGGCATGCTCGCGAACCGACACGCCACGTGCGCGCTCGCTGTTCCCGTAGCCGCGGCGGTCGTACGCGATCACGCGGCCGAGCGGCTCGAGCCGCCCCAGCCCCCGACCCCATCCGAGCGCCGAGACGCCCGTGCCATGGATCAGCAGGATCGGGCCACCGCCGCCCCGCTCGGTGACCGAGAGCCGGACCCCGCGGACGTTTCGGTCCGTCGTCTCGGCGTTCATTCGTCCTTCGAGGGTGCGGCTCCCGCGAAGACCGCGACCCCGAGCTGCTGCATGAGCCCGAGGTCGTCGCGATGGTTCCAGAGCTCGACGACCTTCCCGTCCGCGAAACGGAACACGTTCACGCCCGAGAACGTGACCGGCGTGCCCGTGGGCTCGACGCCGCCCCACGGACCCGTGTGCGTGCCGGTCGTCGTCCAGCGCGCCGCAACGAGGTCGCCGTCGGCGAGGATGAGGTCGACCGTCATGCCGCAGGTCCGGGAACGCCCGGCGGAACTCGGTCGCGATCGTCTTCTGTCCTTCGGGGCCGGGGATCGCCTGCGTCGGCCGCAGATCGTGCCGCACGTACTCCTCGGCGAAGACCTCGAACGCGACGTCGACGTTGCCACGGTTCCAGACCTCGTCGTAGAACCGGAGCACGACCCGCTTGTTCTCCTCGGGGGTCATCGCGATCAGCCGTCCCGCCAGTCGCGGAACGCCTCGAGCAGCACCCCACGCTGCTCGGCGGGGATCTGCTCCTCGGTGAGCGAGCCGGTGAGCCGGATGGTCTCGCGCATCTGCCCGAGGGAGTTCGTACAGCCGTCGCAGCCCGCGACGTGCTCCTCGAACCGTGCCCGGTCGGCCGGGGCCAGGGCGTCATCGAGGTAGGCGGTCACGATCTCGACCACCTCGCGGCACGTGATCTCCGATTGGCTCATGACGCCTGCGTTTCGGGGGAGGCGACGAACTCGATCTCGCTCACGGCGCATCAGCTTAGCGACCTCGCTCGCGCGAACGGCCCTCGGCATCAGATCGCGAGCGGCTCCTACGCGACCTCCGAGACGCGAACGACCGCCTCGAAGCCGCCGTCGCACTCGCGCACGTCTCCGGCGATCGCGCTCCCGCGTTGCTGACCCCGACCCCGAGTGGAAGCATGAGCCGGCGGCCGTCAGTCCTGGAGACCGGATGCTCGCTTCGGAGGCAGGGGCACTGACGGTCAGGGACCCGCTGGATCTCGCCGTCGTCGGTGGCGGCGTCGCCGGATGCTACGTGGCGTACCGAATCGGCCGCGCTCGCCCCGACTGGGCCGTCGGGCTCTTCGAAGGTTCTGAGCGGATCGGCGGCCGCCTCTTGTCGTTGCGTCCACCCGAGACGTCGGACGTTCGCGCGGAGCTCGGGGGCATGCGATTCCGGACGAGCCAACCATTGATCTGCGGCATCATCGATGAGCTCGCCCTCGAGACCCGGCCGTTCGGAACCGCTCATCCGGACAACCGCTTCTTCCTCCGCGGCGCCCACTTGCGCGCACCCGACTTCGCCGACCCGTCGCTCGTCCCCTACCGACTCGGCGTCCGGCATCAGGCCCGGTCGCCCGAGAGACTCCTGCTCGACGCGTTCGAGACGATCGTTCCGCGAGCAACCGCCCTCACGGACGAGGAGTGGGGAGTCATCCAGCGCACGCACCGGTTCGAGGGCGAGTACCTGTACGAATGGGGACTTCGCGACCTCCTCCTCACCGTTCTCGGCGCCGAGGCGTACCAGTTCGTCGTCGATGGCTTCGGCTACCACTCGGACTTCGGGGATCGAAACGCCGCGGACGCGCTCCCCTGGTTCCTGGTGGACGCTCGAGCCGAATCGGAGAACCGGACCCTCGTCGACGGCATGGATCGATTGCCGAGGGAGCTGGCGTCTCGATTCGAACGATCGGGAGGCCGAACCCATCGCCGGCATCGCCTGCTCGCGGTTCAGCGCGAGCCCGATGGTGCCGGTGCGGCCTTCTACCGTCTCGCGTTCGAGGGAGGAGCGAGCGTGAGGACGCGCCGTCTCGTCCTTGCGATGCCCGTTCGATCGATCGAGGCTCTCGGCGCGCGAACGCCGTTCCTCGGACGGGCGGATGTCGAGTCGCTCACCTCGTCCGTGACGCCGCACGGCGCGGTCAAGCTCTACCTGGGCTACGAGCGCGCCTGGTGGCGAGATCGAGGGGTTCTTGGGCTCCGTTCGGTGAGCGACCTTCAGCTCAGGAAGACGTACTTCCTCGACCGGCAGGACCTCGGCGCGGCCTCGGAGCCGTCACTCCTCCTGGCCAGCTTCAGCGACGGTCCCAGCGGGGAGTTCTGGCTGAGCAAGACCGACCGTGTCACGACACTCGACGACGAGCGTGGATCCGATCCCAAGATGCTCTGGGACCGCTCAACGTTCGGGGCGTTGGTCGATGCCGCTCAACGTCAGCTGATGGCCCTTCACGACCTCCAACGCATCCCCGACCCTGTCTCGGCCGCGTTCATGGACTGGGGACGTGCCCCGTTCGGCGGAGCCTGGCATTGGTGGAACACCGGAGCGAAGTCCTGGGAGGTCATCCCACGTATCGTGCAACCGGTGTCGGAGTGGGATGTGTACATCTGCGGCGAGGCCTACTCGGCTTCGCAGGGCTGGGTGGAGGGGGCGCTCGAGACGGCGGACATGGTGGTACGACGAATTGTCGGGCAGTGACCCGCCGCACGAAGCGATGCGCATGCGCGTCGGCGAGGACGAGATGAAGCGCGTTCCGGACCGGTGGCGCCGGCGACGAGAGGGGATCTCCTGATGGACGTCCCGGAGACCCGTTACGCGAAGACCCCCGATGGACTCAGCATCGCGTACTGGGTGATCGGAGACGGCCCGGTCGACCTCCTGTACCTGTCCGGCTTCATGGGCAATCTCGAGGTCATGTGGGAACAACCGCTGCTCGCGTCGTTCTTCGGCAAGCTCGCCTCGTCGACTCGGCTGATCTACCACGATCGCCGAGCTACGGGACTGTCCGATCGCGCCACCTCCCTCCCATCACTCGAGACACAGATCGACGACATCCGGACCGTGCTCGACGCCGCCGCTTCCCAGTCCACCGTGATCCTCGGCGTCGGTTGGGGCGCCTACGCGGCCGCGTTGTTCGCGAGCACGCACCCGAACCGCACCCGCGCCCTCATCCTGCTCGCCGGGCACGCACGGACCGCCTGGGCCCCGGACTACCCCTGGGGGTTCACGGAGGACGCGCGCGCGCACGACGTCGCCATGGCGTCGGCGACGTGGGGTACCGAGGCCTACGCCGCCTTCATCCTCGCGATCGAGACACCCTCGATGGTCGGCGATCGCGAATTCGTGCGCTGGTACGCCAAGCTGAACCGCCATTGGGTCGCACCGAGCGCCGCCGCGGCGTTCGCCGAGCACTTCTACGACCTCGACATCCGGCATGTGCTCCCGACCATCAGAGTGCCCACGCTCGTGATCGCTCGGGAATGGGGCGACCCAGAGGAGGACGAGTATGTCTCCGGGTTGATTCCCGACGCCCGGCTCCTGCGTCTGCCCTCTCGGGACCGAACCTCGATCACGGCGACCGGCGGGGCGATGGCGTGGGTGGGCGATCAGGACGGGATCGTGGGGGCCGTCCAGGACTTCGCCGGGGTGGCACGAGCCCCGGTCGGGGCGGATCGGGCTCTCGCCACCGTCTTGTTCACCGACATCGTTGCCTCCACGGATCGCGCGGCAGAGCTCGGCGACCGCGCATGGGCCGCATTGCTCGAGGATCATCACCGGCGCGTCCGCGCGCTGCTCGCCCGACACCGCGGACGAGAGCACAACACGACCGGCGACGGTTTCTTCGCCTCTTTCGACGGTCCCGCTCGCGGTATCCGATGCGCCCTCGAGATCGTCGATACGGTCAAGGAGCTCGGGATCGAGATCCGCGCCGGCGTCCATACGGGGGAGGTGGGGACGATCGACCGCAAGGTCGGCGGAATCGCCGTCGCTACCGCTGCGCGGATCGCGGCAACTGCCCAGCCGTCGGAGGTTCTCGTCTCCCAAACCGTGAAGGACCTAGTCGCCGGATCGGGGCTCGTGTTCGAAGATACCGGCGAGCACGAGCTCAAGGGCGTCCCCGACCGCTGGCGCTTGTACCGAGCGAAGCGCGACTGAACGTCAACGCTTGGTAGGCACGCCGTGGTCGACGGCGCGCCGGCTGGGTGATGTGGCTCCGCCTTGCGAACGTGATCGGCTTCGGGGACTGGATCTCCTCGAGCTGCGGCATCGCCCTCACGATCGGGGGCGTGCTCGCGACGACCGCCGTCTTCGAGGGCTCCTTCAATGTGGGCCGCAACGTCGAGCGACTGGTCGACCTCGGCGGCGAGGTGGCGGCCTCGGGCGGTCCTCCCGCCCCCGAGCAGCAGGCCGAGATCGATCGCCTGAGCACCGAGCTCGAGCGCCACGGGAAGATCGACCTCGTGCTGCTTCTGGGGCCGACGATCGCGATGGCGACCGCGCAGTACTGGTAAGGCCCGGCAGCAGCCGGTTCGCGGGGAGTCACCGGACACGAAGACCCCGGGGCTCGCGGACGGCGGCGGGCCATCCCCGGCCGCGGGTAGGGTCCTGCTCGTGGACGTGTCCGAGCTGATCGAGCGGCTGCAGGTCGAGGGCGCACGGATGACGGACGTCGTCGCGCCCGCCGATCCCGGCGCGCCGGTCCCCACATGCCCCGACTGGGCGGTGCGCGACCTCGTTCGGCACCTCGGCGGCGTCCATCGTTGGGCGACCGGCTTCGTCCGTGGTGGGGATCAGCCGAACGGAGGGGACCTCGAAGAGCTCGTCGGCGGTTGGCCGCTCGACCAGGAGCTGCCGGCGTGGTTCGCGATGGGCCATCGCGACCTCGTGGTGGCGCTGAGGTCGGCCCCGCCGGACCTGCAGACGTGGACGTTCCTGGACGCGCCGTCTCCGCTCGCGTTCTGGGCCCGTCGACAGGCGCACGAGACGGCGATCCATCGCGTGGATGCCGAGTCGGCGATCGGGGAGATCACGGGCTTCCCCGCTCCGTTCGCCGTCGACGGGATCGACGAGCTCCTGCTGGCGTTCGTGGCACGCGGCGGTTCGGCGCTTCCGATCGATCGGGAGCAGACGATGCTGGTCGAGGCGACGGATGCGCGCCGCAGCTGGCTGGTGACGTTCGCGCCCGATGGGCTCCGGACCAGCGGCGACGCCGAAGGGGCAGATCCCTCGACCCGCGTCCGAGGGAGCGCCTCGGATCTCTACGTGTGGCTGTGGAACAGACGCGGCACCGAAGGGCTGGGGCTGGAGGGCAACCGCGAGTTGCCGGTGCTGTGGCGAGACCACGTCAGAGTCCGATGGAGCTGACCTGATCTCGTTCACCCCTGACGGCCAACCGGTGCGTGGCTCGCCAGGGTGACGCCTACGTCGGATCCATCCCGTGGCGGCGCATCAACTCCACCTCCGCCTGGCGATCGGGTGGGGCGTCTCTGCCCCAGAGCTCTTCGAGTTCCGCGAAGTAGCCGTCCAGTGCAGGAGCATGGAGAACGAGCAGTCTCGACGGAGCGTCGCTCGTGTTGCCGAACGTGTGCGCGACGCCGGCAGGGACCAGTACGAACACTCCCGGCCCACCATCGATGATGGACTCGTCGATGTGGAACGCGATCGCGCCTTCGAGCACGAAGAAGGCTTCCTCGGTACCGACGTGACGGTGTGCAGGCGGCATCATGGCTCCCGAAGGAACCGTTCGCTCCATCAGCGAGAATCGACCGCCAGTGGTGTCGCCGATCGCCTTGAAGAACATCTCGTTCCCGCGGGCGGAACGGCGCAGGCCTTCGCCGAGGTTGTAGCGGATCGCCTCCATGGCCCATTCTTACCGTGGCGAGGAGGCACCGTCTATGAGTAGGGACGGCTCACCGGCGGTCACGAAGCGGACCCGGTGAGATTCGAACTCACGAGCCCCTTTCAAGGGCTAACCGCTCAGCAGGCGGCTGTTACCCGACGGTCCCCTTCGGGGGGTCGATCAGCCCGCAGGGTCCAGGTGCCCGTCCTACGGCGGGCCCTCGCAGTCGATGACCGTCTCTCCGTTGACGCACGAGTCGGTTCCCTCCCCACCGTTCAAGCCGTCCGACCCCTCCCCGCCGTCGAGAGCGTCATTGCCGGCGCTACCCGAGATGCTGTCGTCCCCACCCTCGCCGAGCAGGGTGTCGTTCCCATCGTTGCCGTTCACGACGTCGTTGCCGCCCGAGGCCTCGACCCGGTCGTCGCCGGCGCCCCCGGAGATGCTGTCCCGATCGTCACCATCACCGGCGATCTCGATGTCATCACCGTAGATGAAGTCGTTGCCGCCTCTCCCCTCGATCGTATCGGGTCCCGGGCCCCCGATGAGGTGGTCGTCCTCCTCGGCGGCGTCGTTCGCGTCGTTCGCGTCGAGGATGTCGTGGCCCGCCTCTCCGTACATGAAGTCGGCGTCCGCCCCACCGTCGATGCCGTCGTCGCCGTCCCCGCCGTACATCTCATCGACGCCCGGGCCACCCTCGAGGACGTCGTTGCCCGCATCTCCGTACATCGCGTCGTTCCCGCTGCCGCCGACGAGGGGGTCGTTGTCGTCCCCGCCGTACATGACGTCGTCGCCCCGGCCGCCGAAGATGTCATCGATGCCCCCCTCGCCCCTGAGCTCGGGGTCGTTGCCGGCATTGCCCTCGACGACGTCATGCCCGTCGCCGGCGAAGATCCGGTCGTCGCCTTCCTGGCCGGCGAGAGAGTCGTCGCTCCCGGCTCCGAAGATCACGTCGTTGCCCTTGCCCCCGTTCAGGAAGTCGACCACGGAGCCGCCGAGGATGCGGTCATTGCCAGATCCGCCGTCGACCGTACCTCCGCCGGGCCCGGCGCAGATGACGTCGTTGCCCCCGAGCCCGGAGATCGTGTCGGCGCCGGCCCCTCCGTTGATGACGTCTCGCCCGTTCGTGCCGCGAAGGGTGTCGGGTCCGCGGGTGCCGTGGATCGTCGCCCCCTCGCCGTCGCACATCTGGCCGGCCAGGGCGACGGGGACAGAGGCAAGCAGCGCACCACCGAGCACGAGGGCGAACGCGACCGCTCCTCGTCGACGGAACCCAGACATGAACCACCCTCCCATGCGCGCATCGTGACCGGTCAAGGCTGCCGACGCAAACCGAGCACGCTCCAGCCGCTCGTGGCGCGCCACCCGGTCGCGAACGATGAACGCCCGGATCGATGAAGGTCTAATCGGCGGAGACGACAGGATTCGAACCTGTGAGGGAGTGTTATCCCCCTAACCGCTTAGCAGGCGGCTGCTTTCGGCCACTCAGCCACGTCTCCGCGACGGATTCTACGGAACCAGCCCGCGAGTACGCTTCGGCCGTGCCGGACGTGGTCGTCGTGGGCGGGGGGATCATCGGCGCGGCCTGCGCCCGCGAGCTCGCCCGCGGCGGCGCCTCCGTGACGCTCATGGAGAAGGACGAGCTCGTAGCCGGCGCCTCGGGCCGGAACCTCGGACTACCTCGACACTTCGAAGGATCCGCTCCTGGTTCCGATGGCCCGGGCGAGCCTGCCGCCGTATCTCCAGGTGGTCGACGAGGCGCCGTTCCCGGTGTTCCTCGATCGCGAGCCGCTCGGCACGCTTGCCGTCACCCTCGACGAGGACGAGCTCGCGGACCTCGGCGCGTGGGTCGAAGCGGCGCGCCGGACCGATGTCTCGCCAATGTTCCAGCCGGCGCCGGACGGCTCGATCGTGACCGGGACCTCGCGCGAGCCCGCGATTGCGGCAGACCCCGACGGGTTCGACGTGCCGAGGGCGGTCGCGCGTCAGGCGATCCGCCTGATCCCCGCGCTCGCGCGACGGCCTCGTCGTCGCGACGGGCCACGGATCGGAGGGCGTCATCCTCGGCGGCGGGACCGCGCACCTCGTGCGCGCGATCGTCGGCGACGACGACCCTCCGTTCGACCCCGCGCCGTTCGAGCCGTATCGGTTCGAAGGGGGGTGAGGCGAGATGGACCACGCCGACTTCGTGACGCTCATGGAACGGATCCGAGACAGCTGGATCGCGGGCGACACGCCGCGGGCGCTCGAGTGCTTCACGGACGACTGCGTCTACATGGAGCCGCCCGACGAGCAGCGATACGAGGGGCGCGACGAGCTGTTCGAGTTCTTCGGCGGCGACGATCCCCCGCCCATGAACCTGGTGTGGCACCACCTCGTCGTCGACGGTGACCTCGGGGTCGGCGAGTACACGTTCCGGGGCAACCGTCAGTACCACGGCATCGTGATCGTGCAGCTCCGCGACGGCCGCATCTGCCGGTGGCGCGAGTACCAGGTCGAGTCGGGTCTGCCGTGGGAGGCCTTCGTCGGCCCGAGCCGATTCGACGGCTAGTCCGGCTCGATCTCGGTTGCCCCCGGATGGGGGCCCGGGGGAACGAGCTCGCGGACGACCCGGGCGACGGCGCGGATCACGTCGTCGCGGGCGAGGATCCCGACCGAGCGCCCGGCGTCGTCGACGACCGGCAGCCGGTTCACGCCGACGGCGTCCATCAGGTCGATCGCGCGGATCAGCGGCTCGGTCGCCCGGATCGTCACGACGTCTCGGGTCATGACATCGGCGACCGTCAGGTTCGCGAGGTGACGCTCGCCCCGGAGGAACGGCCCGCTCGTCTGCGGCGCGAGATGGCCTTCGCGCTCCAGCAGGTCGCGCAGGGTGATCACCCCCACCACGCGGTTGCCCTCGATCACCGGGGCGCCGGCGACGCCCTCGGACCCCAGTCGCAGGGCCACGTCGCCCGCACGCATGTCGGGCTCGAACGTGACGACGGTGGCCGTCATCGCGGCGCCCGCGGTGCCGAACACCTTCTCGGCCTCGCGACGGAAGGCGTCCCTATCCATCCGAACCTCCTTCCGATCGAATGGTCCGCCCGCCGAGGGGAACCACGCTCGGGTCGGGCGACCCGCAAGCCACGTGCCGTCCGTCAAGGCCGGGGCGGGCGCCCGAAGCGCTCGAGCAGTTCGAGCGTGCGGTCGAGCGGGAGGGCGTGCAGCACGTGCCCATCGCGTCCCACCGTGGTCGTCGCGGTGAACAACGCGTTCACCACGGCCTCCTCGACGGCCTCAACGGTGGCGGCGAACAGCTCGTTCATGGGGTCGGATGCCCTCCCACGCGGCCCCGTCAAGGACCGCACGGAGGTCGACCAGTCCGTCCGCCGTGTCGAGCGGGATCCGGTTCGCGGTCGAGAACGCGATCATCAGCTCGCCCGACCCGTTGTGCCCGGTCGAGCCGCACCGGGCGAGGCCCAGCCCGGCCCGGACGGCGAGCCGACGAGCCTGGTGCGGGAGCATCGGCGCGTCCGTCGCGACCACCACGATGCACGAGCCCTCCTCGTGGCCCTCGGGCATCAGATCGGCGATCTCGCGCCCGATCGGCACGCCGTCGATCCGGAGCAGCTCGCGTTCGCCGAAGTTCGTGAGCACGAGGACCCCGACGGTGAATCGCCCCTGAACGACGCGCGAGGCGGTGCCGATCCCGCCCTTGAAGTCCATGCACTGCATCCCGGTCCCGGCGCCGACGCAGCCCTCGGCGACGTCGCCGCCGGCGGCCGCATCGAGCGCCTCGAACACGTCGGCGTCCGAGAGCGGGAACGTCGTCACGTCGTTCAGGAACGAGTCGTCGCACTCGGTCACGAGCGGCATGTCGCCGCCGTGGCTCGTCGTGACGGCGTGGCGCTGCGCGCGCCAGCGCACGACCGCGTCGTACGCGCGTCCGATCGCGAGCGAGCTCGTGAGCACGATCGGCGAGTGGAGCAGCCCCCACTCGTTCACCTGGTTGATCCCGATCATCTCGCCGTAGCCGTTGAGGATGTGGGTCCCGGCGTACACGCGCTCGACCCACGGGAGCCCCTCGTGCGGGAAGATCGCGGTCACGCCGGTCCGAACCGCGCCGCGGCCGTCCGGGCTGGGGTCGCGAACCACGGTCGCGTGCCCGACGCGCACGCCCGCGACGTCGGTGATCGCGTTCCGAGGTCCGGTCGGGAGGGTCCCGATCTCGACCCCGAGCTGCCGCGCCCTGCCTCGCTCCATCTCGCCTCCTCGACGGCGGCCGATGCTACCTCGCGCCGGACGGCGTTCCCGGAGCGCGGGGCTAGACTGGCGCGTCATGGCGATCCTCGCGCTCGGCGTCTCCCATCGTCGCGCCACCGTCGAGCTGCTCGAGCGGCTCGCGTTCGCCGAAGAGGACCTCGCCAAGGCGTATCGCCGCGCGAGCGACGATCCGGCGATCGAAGAGGCCGTGATCCTCTCGACGTGCAACCGCGTCGAGCTCTACGGGAGCGTCCCGAACTATCACGCGGGGTTCCAGGCCCTCAAGCGGCTGCTCTGCGAGTCCCGCGGCGTGTCCCCGGAGGAGATCGCCGACCCGCTGTACTCGCACTTCGAGCTCGAGGCGGCCGAGCACGTGTTCTCCGTCGCCGGCGGCCTGGACTCGATGGTGCTCGGCGAGCCCCAGGTCCTGTCCCAGGTTCGTGAGGCGGTCCGGTTCGCCGAGGTGGAGGGCGCTGCCGGTCGCCATCTCACGGACGTGTTCCACGCGGCGTCCCGCGCGGGCCGGCGCATCCGGACGGAGACCTCGGTCGGGGCGGCGCCCGACGCGTTCGTGGCCGCCGGGGCCGACCTGGCCGAGGGCGTCCTCGGCTCGCTCGAGGATCGCCGGGCCGTCGTCGTCGGCGCCGGCCCGATGTCCGCGCTCGGCGTCAAGCACCTGCGACGACGGGGCGTGGGCACCGTCCGGATCCTGAACCGCTCGCTCGATCGGGCACGGGCGCTGGCCGAGCGCACGGACGCCGAACACGGCGACCTGGCACAGCTGCGGGAGGCGCTCGCCGACGCGGACCTGCTCGTCTCCGCCACGGGCGCTGCGGGCGTCGTCGTCGACGCCTCGGCGCTCGAGGGCCGGACGCGACCGCTCTTCGTCCTCGACCTCGCCGTGCCGCGCGACGTCGAGGCGTCCGCGCGCGAGCTTCCGAACGTGACCCTCGTCGACATCGACGGGCTTCGGGAGTCGCTCGCGGTTCGCGGGGTCGAGGCGGCGGTCGACATCGCCCGCGCGCACGAGATCGTCGCCGAGGAGGTCCGGCGGTACGCGCTTCGACGACGGTCCGAGCGCCTCGCGCCGCTCATCCGCGCGCTGCGCGAACGCGGAGAGGAGGTCGTTGCCCTCGAGCTCGAGCGCTTCCGCTCCGACCTCGCCACTCTCACCTCCGTCGAGCGCGAGGCCGTCGAGGCGCTCGCGCGCGGCATCGTCGCGAAGCTCCTGCACGACCCCATCGTCCGGTTGAAGGAGCGCTCTGCGCCCGGCACGCAGGACGCGCCTGCGAGGCTGCTCGCGGACCTGTTCGGCATCGAGCGCGCCGGCGAGTGAAGCTTCGGATCGGGACGCGCCGCTCCAGGCTCGCGCTCGCCCAGGCCGAGGAGGTCGCGAGCGGGCTGCGGCGCGACGGTCACGAGGTCGAGCTCGTCCCGATGACGACCTCGGGCGACCGAGGGGCGGGCGCCTTCACGGACCCGGCCGGCCTGAAGGGGCTGTTCGTTGCCGAGATCGTCCGCGCGCTCCGAGACGGCGAGGTCGACCTCGCCGTGCACTCGGCCAAGGACCTGCCCGCCGAGGACGACGCGGGACTCGTGATCGCGGCCGTCCCCGAGCGCGCCTCGGCGCTCGACGTCCTGCTCACGCGCGACGGCGAGCTCGGGCCCGGCGGTCGCGTCGGCACCTCGAGCCTCCGCCGCCGGGCGCAGGTGTTCCGGTGGCGCCCCGATGCTTTGCTGAAGGACCTGCGCGGCAACGTCGACACGCGGCTGCGCAAGCTCGCCGACGGCGAGGTCGAGGCGCTCGTGCTCGCCGCCGCCGGGCTCCTGCGGCTCGGCGTCGTGCCCGAGCACGTCGCGCCGATGTCCCTCGCCGAGATGGTCCCCGCCCCCGGCCAGGGATGCCTCGCGGTGCAGGCGCGAGCGGACGACGCGGAGACGCGGGAGGCGGTCGCGGCGCTCGATCACGCGCCGAGCCGCGACGCGCTCACCGCCGAACGGACGCTGATGCGCGCGCTCGGCGGCGGGTGCGCGCTCCCGCTCGGGGCGTTCGCGGAGCGCACCGCCGCCGGGATGCGAATGGTCGCGATCGTGCTCACCCCCGACGGCGGGCGGCGCGCGCGCGCCGAGGTCGCCGCCGCGACGCCGGAGGAGGTCGCCGAGCTCGCAAGACGGGAGCTCGTGGCCGGCGGGGCGGAGGAGATCCTCTCGGCGGTTCGCCCGTGAAGCCGCTCGCCGGCCGGACGGTGCTCGTGACCCGTCCCATCGAACAGGCCGATGACCTCGCGCGCGGCGCTCGAACGACGAGGCGCCACGGCGATCGTCGGCCCCGTCCATCGAGATCGTCGCGATCCGGTCCGCGGCGCTCGACGCGCTCGCTCGAACGGCTGGCCAGACGGGGCATTCGACTGGGTGACGATCACGAGCCCGCGAACGGTCGACGCGCTCTCGGAGAGGCTTCGGCCGAGCGACGTCCGCGCCAATGTTGCGGCGATCGGCGACGGGACGCGCGAGGCGTTCCGCCGGTGGGCCAGGCGCGAGCCCGATCTCGTGCCGAAGACCTTCACGACCGCGTCGCTCGCGCGCGCGTTCCCGCGCGGGACCGGGCGGGTCCTGTGCCCGAGGGCCGACGTCGCGCCGGAGGGGCTCGAGGCGGCGATCGCGGCGAAGGGGTGGACGACGACCCGCGTCGACGCCTACCGGACGCGGATCCCGCGATCGCTGCCGCCGGACGCGCGGGCGGCGTTGCGCGCGGGCCGCGTCGACGCGGTGACCTTCACCAGCGCCTCCACCGTGCGCGGGTTCGTACGGCTGCTGGGAGCGGCGAAGGGCCATCCCAGGGTCGTCTGCATCGGTCCGGTCACGGCGCGCGAGGCCCGGGCCCATGGCTTCACCGTGCACGCCGTCGCGAACCCCCACACGGTCGCGGGCCTCGTGGAGGCCGTCGAGCGGTCGCTCGCTCGGCATTGACATCGCGAATACTCAATCTTTAGTATTCGCGGAACACCATGCTGACGAGGCTCTTGATCCTGTGGCTCCTGTCCGAGGCCCCGATGCACGGGTACCGGATCAAGCGCACGCTCGACGACGAGGCGCTGCGGTTCTGGTTCTCGGTCGACTACGGGTCCGTGTACGCGGTCCTTCGCACCCTGGAGCGCGAAGGGCTGGTGCGCGAGACGCCGCTCGAGCGGGAGGGAGCCCGGCCGCCGCGGCGACGCTACGCGATCACCCCCGCGGGGCGGCTGGCGCTCGCCGACCTGTTGCGGGAGGCGTGGGTGCGGCTGCCGGACCGCGGCGACCCGCTCGACCTGGCCCTCGCGGCGCGTTCGGAGCTCCCGGACGAGGAGGTCGACGCCCTGATCGAGCGGCGCGCGGAGGCGCTCCGGGATCGCCTGCGCGAGCTCGGCACCCTCGCGAGTTCCGCGCCGGCACCCGAGCTCGTGCCCCGTCACGTCGCGTTCACCCAGGCCGAGCTGTCGTGGATCGAGGCGCTTCGCGGAGACGGAGCGCTCGGAAAGGAGGAAGGGACGATGCAGCACCCGACCGACGTGCAGCTGATCGCGAACCTGGTGGTGCGTCGACCGGACGGGCGGATCGTCCTGGTCCGTTATCACGACGACGACGAGCGGTGGTGGCTCCCGGGCGAGGACCTCGAAGCCTACGAGCACCCGGACGAGCGGGCCCGGCGGATCCTGGAGATGACCTTCCCGGGGTTGCGGGTGTCGAGCTCGTCGTTCCACCACGTCGAGTCGTTCCGGGGACGCCGCGGCTGGCACGTCGTCTTCCACTACCTCGTCGAGGCGGACGGCGACGCGACCTCGGAGTATCCGACCGAGTGGTTCGATCCGACGGACCTGCCGAGGACGATGCACGGCCGCTGGGAGCGCGACTCGGTGGGCCGCGTGCTCGAAGCGGCGACCGCGGATTGAGCTCCGGCCGTAGACTCCGCGGATGAGCTTTCCCTCGCAGCGACCGCGTCGCATGCGACGAACCCCCGCGCTCCGCGCGCTCATCCGCGAGACCGAGCTTGCCCCGCGACACCTCATCGCCCCGCTCTTCGTGAAGGAGGGCATCGCCGAGCCCGCGCCGATCGAGTCGATGCCCGGTCAGTCGCAGCACACGCTCGAGTCGCTGCGCAAGGAGGCCGTCGAGATCGCGAGCAAGGGGATCCTCGCGTTCGCGATCTTCGGCGTCCCGGAGCGCAAGGACTCCGAGGGCTCGGAGGCGTGGAACCCGGACGGGATCGCCCAGAAGGCGCTGCGGATCCTGCGCGAGGAGCTCGGCGACGAGCAGGTGCTCATCGCCGACCTCTGCCTCGACGAGTACACCGATCACGGCCACTGCGGCGTGCTCGACGACGAGGGCAACGTGGACAACGACGCGACGCTCGAGCGGTATCGGCGGATCGCGCTCGCGCAGGCCGAGGCCGGCGCCCATCTCGTCGGGCCGAGCGGGATGATGGACGGTCAGGTCGCCGCCATCCGCGATGCGCTCGACGAGGGCGGGTTCGAGCGCGTGGGGATCCTCGCGTACGCGGCGAAGTTCGCGTCCTCCTTCTACGGCCCGTTCCGCGAGGCGGCCGAGTGCGCGCCGCGGTTCGGCGATCGGACCGGCTACCAGATGGACCCGCCGAACGCCGACGAGGCGATCCGCGAGATCGTCGCCGACATCGAGGAGGGCGCCGACGTCGTGATGGTCAAGCCCGCCCTGCCGTACCTCGACGTGATTCGCCGGGCGAAGGATCAGACGCGATTCCCGATGGCCGCCTACAACGTCTCCGGCGAGTACGCGATGCTGAAGGCCGCGGCGAACAACGGCTGGCTCGACGAGCGCAAGGCGGTGCTCGAGGTCCTCACGTCGATCCGCCGCGCCGGCGCCGATCTGGTCCTCACGTACCACGCGAAGGACGCGGCCGACTGGCTCGCCGGCGCCTGAAGCAACCGGTGACGAGGTCCGACGAGTACCGTCACGAGCTCCGAACCCTTCGCGAGTGGGAGCCGTTCCTGCTCGAGCATTCCGGGCTCCCGGGACCGCGCGGGAACATCGAGCTCGGCCAGGCGGTGGCCGACGTCGGCACACGAAAGCAGTTCGAGCGGTTCCTGACCTGGACGCCGGACCGCGCGCCGGTCGGATCCCGCGAGGAGTTCCTCGCCTTCTGTGGGGCGGTGGGCCTCGGCAGGCTGGCCGCAGAGGGCGACCGGGACGTCCTCGTCACGCTCCGAGCGCTGGCGTCGGACCCGAGGTGGCGGGTGCGAGAGGCGGTGGCGATGGCGCTCCAACGACTCGGCGCGGTCGACATGCGCGCGCTGATCCAGGAGTGTCGTCGCTGGTCGCGAGGTAACGACTACGAGCGACGGGCGGCCGCGGCCGCGCTCTGCGAGCCGGCGCTCCTGCACGACGAGCGGGACGTGATCGACGTTCTGAAGATCCTCGACCGGATCACCGATGCGTTGGCCCGCGCCCGCGATCGACGCAGCGACGGGTTCCAGGCGCTCCGAAAGGGGCTCGCCTACTGCTGGAGCGTGGCCGTCGCGGCCGCCCCCGAGGCCGGTCGCCCGTTCATGGAGCGGTGGATGAGGAGCGACGACCCGGACGTCCGTTGGGTCATGAAGCAGAACCTCGCGAAGAAGCGACTCGCAGCCGCCGGCGCCGACTGGGTGCTCGCCTGGAGGGCGGAGCTGGCCTGACGAGTGGGCCTTCATGTGTGCTATCTTGTGGGCCGATGCGAGTGCACATCAACCTCGACGAGGAGCTCGTGCGGGAGCTCGATCAACTCGTGGGACCGCGAGGCCGCAGTCCGTTCATCGCAGACGCGCTGCGCAAAGCTGTCGATCAGGAGCGCCGCTGGCGACTCATTCGCTCGGCGATCGGGTCGATCTCGGACGAAGGCCATCCTTGGGACCCGGACGTCGCCCGCTGGGTTCACGAGTCCCGGCGGGAGGACCCGCGTCGCGTCGGCTGATGGCGGCGGTGCTCCTCGATTCGAGCGTCGTCATCGACCTCCTGAAGGGGGTCCGGGAGACGTCGGCTCGCTTCCTTGCGCTTGCGCCCGCCGGGGACGTCCCATACGTGTGCGCCATCACCGTCGAGGAGGTCAGCTCCTTCCTCCGACCGGGCGAACGGGACGCCGCCGGCGCGATGTTCGAAGGACTCTCGGTCGCGCCCCTGGGCATCGCGGAGGGGCGACTCGCCGGCTGGTGGCGGCGAAGCTATCGCGAAAAGGGTCGAACCCTCTCCCAGGCGGACGTTCTGATCGCCGCGGCCGCCATCGGCATCGGGGCGCGACTTGCCACCGGGAACCCGAAGGACTTCCCGATGAGGGGTCTCGCGGTGGAGCACTGGCCCGTCGGCGAGTAGCCGGCCGCCAGTAGCATCCCGCCGTGACGCCGATCCGACGAGCTCTTCGAACGCGCTCGGCGCGCGATCCCCGGTGGCGTGAACTCACCCGTGCGGGCGTTCGGCGCCGTCGGCGGAACGCCGCGGTTCGCCGTCCGGGGCGAGGGCGCGTATCTGATCGACGCCGACGGCAACCGATACGTCGACCTCGTCCAGTCCTGGGGCGCGCTGCTGTTCGGTCACGCCCGTCGCGAGATCGTCGAGGCCGCGATCGCCGCGGCGGCGAACGGGACGTCGTTCGGCGCACCGACCGAGCTCGAGGTCGAGCTGGCCGAGCGCATCACGGCCGCGATGCCCGCCGTCGAGATGGTCCGGCTCGTCTCCTCGGGCACCGAGGCGGCGATGAGCGCGATCCGGCTGGCACGAGGCTTCACCGGCCGGGATCTCGTCCTCAAGTTCGACGGCGGCTACCACGGGCACTCGGACGCCCTTCTCGCCAAGGGCGCCGGCTCGGGCGTCGCGACGCTCGGGATCCCGGGGTCGCCGGGCGTGACCGAAGGAGCAGCACGCGACACGCTCACCGTGTCGTTCAACGACCTCGAGGCGGTCCGCGCGACGTTCGCGGAGCGCGGCGACCAGATCGCCGCCGTCATCGTCGAGCCGGTCGCCGCGAACATGGGCGTCGTCCCGCCCGAGCCCGGGTTCTTGGCCGGTCTTCGAGAGCTCTGCTCGGCCCACGGAGCGCTCCTCGTGTTCGACGAGGTGATCACGGGCTTTCGGATCGCGCTCGGCGGGGCGCAGGCGGTCTACGCGGTCGCGCCCGACCTCACCCTGCTCGGCAAGGTGATGGGCGGCGGCTTCCCATGCGCGGCGTTCGGCGGGCGTCGCGAGGTGATGGAGCGCCTTGCGCCGGTCGGCCCCGTGTACCAGGCGGGCACCCTGAGCGGGAACCCCGTCGCCGTGGCGGCCGGCATCGCTGCGATCGACCTCGCGCACGAGCTCGACCCCTATCCGGACCTCGCCGAAACCGCCGAGTCGATCGACGACGGGTTGGCGAAGGGGTTCGCTGACCGTGGGATCGCCGCGACGATCAACAGAGCGGGGTCGATGTTCGGCGTGTTCTTCGCCCAGGGTCCGGTCCGCGATTTCGCGGACTCGAAGGCGGCCGACCACGAGCGCTACGCGAGGTTCTTTCACCACATGCTCGACCGCGGGGTGTACCTCCCACCGTCCGGCTACGAGCTCTGGTCCCTTTCCACGGAGCACCGCGACCCCGAGATCGAGCTGATCCTGGGTGCGGCCCGGTCGTTCGAGGGATGAGCGCGTAACGTTGCAGAAGTTCGGCGGACCAGACGACTGAACCCACCGAAGGAGGGATGGCCAGCATGACCACCGAAACCGCGACGTTCGGGGCCGGGTGCTTCTGGGGTGTCGAGTACGTGTTCGAGCGGGTGCCGGGCGTGCTGCACACCGAGGTTGGCTACGCGGGCGGCCACACGGAGCGCCCGACCTACCGCGACGTGTGCTCGCACACCACCGGCCACGCCGAGGTCCTGAAGGTCGAGTTCGACCCGGAGGTCGTCGCCTTCGAGCAGCTGCTCGAGGTGTTCTGGGCGATGCACGACCCCACGCAGATGAACCGTCAGGGACCGGACGTCGGCGACCAGTATCGGAGCGCGATCTTCACGCACTCGGACGAGCAGCAGCTCGCCGCCGAGGCCTCGCGCGATCGCGCGCAGGTGCGGCTCGACCGCCCCATCGCCACGGAGATCGGTCCCGCGAGCGCGTTCTGGCCGGCCGAGGACTACCACCAGCGCTACTACGACAAGAACGGCCACACGCCGTACTGCCACGCGATCCCGTGGCAGACCCTGCAGGAGCTCGGCCTCGTCGCCGCGAAGGGCTAGGTTCGGGTCCGCACCACGCAGAACTCGTTGCCCTCGGGATCGGCGAGCACCACGAAGGGGTCGTCGGGGTCCTCCGAGATCCAGAGTCTCGTCGCACCGAGGGCCTCGATCCGTCGAGCCTCCGTCTCCTCGTCGGCGGCCGCGAGGTCGACGTGCACTCGGTTCTTCACGACCTTGCCCTCGGGCACCTTCTGAAACCCGAGCCGGATGCCTCGATCCCCCTCGCCGACGACGGAAGCCCAGTCCTCGAAGTCGCTGTGAACCTCGTAGCCGGTCGCCGCGGCCCAGAACCTCGCGAGCGAGTGGGGATCCCCGCAATCGATGACGACCCCGTGGAAGTGAACGCCCACGATCAGAGGACCGCGTCGGCCTTGGCGGCGAACACGAAATCGGCCTCGTGCAGGCCGCCGATCTTGTGCGTGAACACGGTGAGCTTCACGCGCCCCCACGAGAGCTCGATGTCGGGATGATGCCCGACCCCCTCGGCGAGCTCGCCGACCCGGTTGGTGAACGCGAGCGCCTCGCGGAAGTTCTTGAAGGGGTACTCCTTCGCGAGGTGATGGTCCTCCGCGACCTCCCACCCGTTGCCGAGATCCGCCAGGTACGGCTCGATCTCCTCGTGCGTCAGCGGCGGGATGCCGCCCCGGCACGGGACGCACTCCATCGACGCGAGATCGCGACCCATCACCGCCTCCCTTCATCGAGCCGAGCCCGCACCATGCGATCGGCCGCCGCGCGGGTCGAGATCCCCCCACCGTCCGCGAGCCGGAACACCTCGGAGAGGGTGTCGCCGATCCCCCACACACGTTCGTCGCGCTTCGCCTCGTCCTCCCCCAGCATCTCGAGCGACGCGAGGTGGATGATGCCCCCGGCGTTGATGACGTAGTCGGGCGCCCACACGATCTCTCGCTCCGCGAACCGTTCGGCGTCCTCGGGCTCGGCGAGCTGGTTGTTCGCCGCGCCGGCGACGACGCGACACTGCAGCTGCGGGATCGTGTCGGCCGACAGGATCCCGCCCGTCGCGCACGGCGAGAACACGTCGCACTCGGCCCCGATCGCCTCATCGGGCGCGATCGCCACCGCGCCGAGCTCGGACGCGAGCTCCTTCGCCCGCACCTCGTCGACGTCGGTCAGGGTGAGCTCCACTCCCGCCTCGCGAAGCCGTCTGGCGAGCGGCCCGCCGACCGCGCCCACGCCCTGCACGAGCACGGTCCGCCCCGCGAGGTCTTCGGAGCCGAACGCGTGAGCGACGCTCGCGACGATGCCGACGAAGACGCCGTCGGCCGTCGCGGGCGCCGAGGTGCCCGAACCGCCTTGGGCCTCGGTGCGCGCGAACACCGACGAGCACCGCTCCGCGACGACGTCCATGTCGGCGGGGACGGTGTTCATGTCGCAGGCCGTCCAGTACGTGCCGTGGAGCGACTCGACGAGGTCCCCGTAGCGGAGCAGCAGCTCTCGGCGCGACGCTCCCGTGGGGATCTCGGGGACGGCGAGGACGCCCTTGCCACCGCCGAGGGGCAGGCCGGCGACCGCGTTCTTGCTCGTCATGGCGGACCCCAGACGCAGGCCGTCGCGGAGCGCGTCGTCGGCCGACGGATAGGTCTTCAGCCGTGTGCCGCCGGCCGCCGGCCCGAGCACGGTCGAGTGCACGCACACGAACATCCACGCGCCGGTGTGGGCGTCGAAGCGGACCGCGACCTCCTCGCCGTCCCAGGCGCGGAGCTGGTCTTCGAACACGGCTACTCGGAGAGCTTGGAGGCGGCCGCCGAGCTCGCTTGCTTCTTCGCCTTCTTGGACGCGCGCTTCTCCTTGATGGACTTCTGCGCCGTCTTCTTGCTGTGCTTCTCGCCCTTGTCCTTCGCGTGCGCCACGGCGGACCTCCGTTCGCTCGATCGAGCCTCTAATTATGGCGCGCAGGCCCCAGGGGCGGCGCGCCTGGATGTGTCTCCCTATTCGGCGGCCAACGTGAGTGCGGCGGCCTCGAGGTTCAGGGAGTGCCATCGATTGATTCGGAAACCGTGCATGAAGCCCTGCACGAACGCGGTGTAGGTCTCGTTGATCATCCGCTGCGACTCCGCGGCGATCGTGCCGAACACCAGCGAGCTCTTACCGGAGCCCGAGACGCCGGTGAGCACCGTCAGCCGGCGCTTCGAGAGCTCGACGCTGACGTCCTTGAGGTTGTTCACGCGCGCGCCGTGCACGCGGATCAGGTCGTGGCTGTCGGCAACGAGCCGTGCAGGCGACTTCTCGTCCGTCCTCGCGGCCATGCTCATCGTCTCCCGAGCGACGATCCCGCCTGGGCGTGGCCCGGTGGCGAGCTCAGCCCTCAGCTCACCGCTTTCTTCACGAGCGCGCCGATCGTCTTCTCTTCGGTGGCGGTCAACTCCTTCAGCGCGAAGGAGGTCGCCCACATGGCGCCTTCGTCGAGGTTCGCCGCGTCGTTGAAGCCGAACGACGCGTACCTCGCGTTGAACTTCTGCGCGCTTTGGAAGAAGCAGACGACCTTGCCGTCCTTGGCATACGCGGGCATCCCGTACCAGGTCTTCGGCCAAAGGTCTGGCGCGCTGGCGGTGACGATCGCATGGAGCCGCTTGGCCATGGCGCGATCCGGTTCCTTCATCGAGGCGATCGCCGCAAGCACGTCGCGTTCCCCGTCCGCCCTGTTCCTGTTCGCGCGCGCTTCCGCCTTCATCTCTTGGGCGCGAGCCTTCATCGCGGCCCGTTCCTCGGCCGTGAAGCCCTTGGACATTCTTGTTGCTCGCCGTGGTGCTCTTCGCGGACCTCTGCGTGCCCTTCTTTGCAGGTTTCCTCTCAGCCATTGCGAAGCACCTCCTTGCGTCGAACGAGTCCCAGCCGCTTGCCCTCCGGTGCGAGTGCCGGACGGCTCAGCGCAGCTCCTGGATGCGGATCAGGTTGCCCGCGGGATCGCGGAAGGCGCAGTCGCGGATCCCGTACGGTTGGTCGGTCGGCTCCTGGACGACGTCGGCGTCGCCGGCCTGCAACCGCTCGAAGGTCGTTGTCGAGGTCGGTCGTGGCCAGGTTGATGCTGGCGTAGGTTCCCTTGGCCATCATCTCGGCGATGGTGCGCCGCTCGTCGTCGGTGAGGCCGGGGGTTGCGGCCGGCGGATACAGGACGATCGAAGTGCCGGGCTGGTCGGGAGGGCCGACCGTGATCCAGTGCATCCCGCCGTACTCGACGTCGCCCCGAACCTCGAAGCCGAGGGTGTCGCGATAGAAGGCCAAGGATGCGTCGGGGTCGTCGTGCGGGAGCATGGCCTGGTGGATGCTGATGTCCATGGCGGTCATGCTACGTGCGTCTCGGCGGCCGGCGCTTCTCGATTCCTGATCGGTCTGGTCACCTGCTTCGCCACGCAAGGCGGTATCCCCGCCGTCGCGAACGCCTCGTCGCGCCGGTAGGCGCTGGGCGGCATCCCGACCAGCTCGGTGAAGCGAGTGCTGAAGGTGCCCAGCGACGAGCAGCCGACCTCGAAGCAGACCTCGGTGACGCTGAGGTCGCCACGCCGCAGCAGCGCCATCGCGCGCTCGATGCGCCGCGTCATCAGATAGCTGTACGGCGACTCGCCGTAGGCCAGGCGGAACTGGCGGCTGAGGTGCCCGGTCGACATGTGCGCACCGCGGGCGAGCGCCTCGACGTCCAGGGGCTGCGCGTACTCCCGGTCGATCCGGTCGCGGACGCGGCGCAACACCGAGAGGTCGCGCAGGTGCTGCGCGGCGGAGGGTCTGCCGGTCACCTACGAGATCCTGCCACGTCGCGCCGGGGGTGCCCAGCGACGCTGGCGTCGCACCCACTCGGCGTCAGCTCTGGCCCGGTCTGCTCCGCTTACGTCCTCGGCCTAGGTCAGGTCGGCGAAGGCGGCTCGGACGTCCTTGCGAATCCCGGTCACGAAGGGGATCTCCTCCTTCGTGAAGCGCCGCGCTTGCGCCTCGCGGAGTCGGCGGATGCAGTCGACGATCCGGTCGAGCTCGTCGGCCTCGAAGGCGAGGATCCACTCCCAGTCGTTGATCCCGAACGCGCTCGTGGTGTTCGCCAGCACGTCGGGGAACTCGCGCCCGATCTCGCCGTGCTCGCGGAGCAGGGCGGATCGCTCCTCGCGCGGCAGCAGGTACCACTCGGGGGTGCGAACGAACGGGTAGATGCACGCGTACCGCCTCGGCGCCTCGCCCTTCAGGAACGCCGGCGCGTGATCGGCGGTGAACTCCGCCGGCTTCACCACGCCCATGAACGCCCACGAGACCTCGAGCCGACGGCCGGCCTCCGTGCGGCCGAAGGCGACGAGCGCGTCCTGCACGGCGTCGGGTGATGGCCCGATCAGCCAGAGCATGAGGTCGGTGTCGGCGCGGAAGCCGACCGTCGCATAGACGCCTCGAACGGTCACGAGCCCGTCCCATGCCTTGAAGAGGTGCTCGACCTCCTGAGCCGCCTCGTCGGCATCGAGCTCGCGAAAGGCCGGGGAGGCCTTGAAGCACGGGTACATGGCGTAGACCGTCTCGCTCATCGCGCCTGCTCCGTTCGCTCGGAGATCCCCGCCGCGAGGTGGGTGACCCGCTCCGCGGTCTCGGCCGCGCCGCGCACGGTGTCGGCGACCCCGACGCCCCGGTACGCGTTGCCGACCACGAAGATACCGGGCGGGAGCAACGCCTCGATCTCGGCGACCCGATCGAGGTGGCCGAGATCGTACTGGGGCATCGACCGCGGCCACCGGATGACGGCCGACGCGGCGGCCCGTTCCGGCAGCGGCAGGGCCGCCGCGAGGTGACGGCACACCGCCTCGACGATGTCCGCGTCGGGGGCGTGGAGCACGTCCTCCGAACCCGCGGCGCCCACGAAGCAGCGCAGGACGGCTCGGGAGCCGAAGGCCGGGTGGGGCCACTTGCGGGAGAGGAACGTGGCGGCCGTCATCGGCGCCTTCCCGCTCGGGACGACGAAGCCGGTCGTCTTCGGGAGCGCGTCGGCCGTGCCGTCGGGGTACACGAGCAAGCACGACCCCGGTCGAGACGTACGGGATCTCGGCCAGCCCTCTCGCGGCCGGTGGCGCCGCCTGCGCCAGGAGCTCGGCCGAGACGAAAGCGGGCGTCGCGAGGACGACCGCCGACGCGGTCGGTCCGTCGTCGCCGGCGCGAACCACCCATCCATCCCCCTCCGGCTCGACGAGGGTCGCGGCGGTCGACGTTCGGACACGCTCGGCTCCGATCCCCTCCACGAGGGCGTCGACCAGGCGCGACATGCCGGCGCATGGTCGCAGGAAGAGTGGTCCCGCGTTCCGGCCGGCCTCGAGCGCCGCCTTCGCCCCGCGGATCAGGCTTCCGAAGTCGCGCTCCCACCCCGCGAGCTCGGGGAAGGTCGCCCGAACGCCGAGCCGGTCCGCGTCGCCGGCGAACAGGCCGGCAAGCAGCGGCGCGACGAGCAGCTCGGTCGCCTCGTCGCCGAGCCGGCGCCGCAGCAGCGCGCCGAGCGCCTCGTCCCCCTCCTCCCCGCGAGCTCTACGGACGAGGTCCGTGAGCGCGCGAGCGCGGCCGGCGCGGGACAGCCCCGGCCAGCGCCCGAGCGCCTCGACGTCGGCAGGCACGCCCAGAGCCGTCGGCGGCATCGGCACGAGCCCACGATCGGTCCAGACCTCGGCGCCGGTCGCGGCGGGCTCGGCCAGAGCCAGGCCCAGATCCCGGCAGAGCGCCGCCGCCCAGGGCTTTCGCGCGACGAAGGAGTCCGGCCCCGCCTCGAGCTCGAGATCCCCGACCGCGATCGAACGGAGGCGTCCGCCCGGACGCTCGTCCGCCTCCAGGACCGTCACGTCCAGCGACGGGTCGTCGCGAAGCAGGTGGTAGGCGGTCGCGAGGCCCGCAACCCCGCCGCCGACGACGACGACGCGGCCGCTCATGCCGGGGCGGACGCCAGGTGCTCCCGAACGACCGTCGCGAGCAGCTCGACGAACGCGGGGTCGGCGTTCGGCATCGTCGTCCGGACGAGTCGGATCCCGGCCTTGTCCGCGATCGCCCGCGCCTCGACGTCGAGGTCGTACAGGATCTCGAGGTGCTCGGCGACGAACCCCGCCGAGCACACGACGACGGCCGGGTGCCCGTCCTCGGCGAGCTCGACGATCACCTCCTCGATCGGGGGTCCCCACCACGGGTCGGCGGTGCGCCCGGCGCTCTGCCAGGCGATCGCGTGGTGCGCCAGGTCGAGCTCGCGCGCGACCAGATCGGCCGTCTCCTGAAGACCGTCCCGGTAGCGACACGAGTCCTCGCACATCGCGCAATGCTTGCACCGCAGCGATCCGTCTTCGAGCGTTCGCACGGGGAGGCTGTGCGCCGAGAAGATGACCGCGGCCTTCTCGCGCTCGGCGGGCCCGAGGAGGCCGAGGGCGTGCGCGACGCGGCCCGCGAGCAGCTCCACGAACGCCGGGTGGTCGTGGTAGCTCCGCACGAACGTGAAGGCCGGCGGGCCGTCGCCGACCGCCTCGAGAACGCGCTCGGCGTAGGTCTCGACGGACATCCCCGACCAGTGCGGCGCCATCACGATGCCGACCGCGCGCTCGATCCCGTCCTCGCGCATCCGGCGTACCGCCTCGGAGATGGACGGCGGCGAGTGCTTCATCCCGAGGTACGCGCGGAACGCCTCCTCCCCCGCCGCGTTCAGCGACCGCTCGAGCCCCTCGGCCTGCTCGCGCGTGATGACCAGGAGCGGGAACCGGTTGCCGATCGCCGCGTACCGTCCCTTCAGCTCCTCGAGGTGCTCGGGCGTCGGCGGCCTGCCGCCGCGGATGTCGGTGTAGTAGCGCTCGACGTCCTCGGGACCGCTCGCCGTCCCGTACGCCATGACGAGCACGCCGATCGTCGAGTCGGTCACGCCGTCGTTCTCTCGGTCCGCTCGTGCACCAGGTCCACGAGCCGCTGGAGGTGCTCGACGGGCGTCGAGGGCAGCACGCCGTGGCCGAGGTTGAACACGTGCCCGTCGCGCCCGCCCGCGCGTTCGAGCACGTCGAGCGCCTTGCGCTCCAACGCCTCCCACGTCGAGGTGCACGCGGCCGGGTCGAGGTTTCCCTGGATCGCGCGGTCGTGACCGATCCGCTCCCACGCCTCGTCGAGCGGTTCGCGCCAGTCGACGCCGATCGCGTCGCCGCCCGCGTCGCGCATCAGACAGAGAAGGTGGCCCGTCCCGACGCCGAAGTGGATCGCCGGCACTCCCAGGTCCTCGAAGATCGGCCGCACGAACGGCAGGACCGAGCGCTCGTAGTCGTCGCGGGCGAGCGCCCCCGCCCACGAGTCGAAGACCTGGACGACCTGTGCGCCGGCCTCCACCTGCGCCCGGAGATGCGTTCGAACGATCGACGCGAGCCGCTCCATCAGCTCTGCCCACGTCATCGGATCGCCGAGCATGAGCGCCTTCGTGCGTACGTGGTCGCGCGAGGGGCCGCCCTCGACCAGGTAGCTCGCGAGCGTGAAGGGCCCCCCCGCGAACCCGATCAGCGGCACGTCCAGCTCCTTGCGCAACAGCCGGATCGTCTCGAGCAGATACGGCTCGTCGGCCTCGGGTTCGAGCGGCCGCAGGAGCTCGAGGTCGTTGGCCGAACGGACCGGCTCGTCGACGACGGGTCCCCTCCCCGATTCGATCCGAACGCCCACGCCGAGGGCGGCGAGCGGCACCATGATGTCGCTGAACACGATCGCCGCGTCGAGCGGCATCCTCCGCAGCGGCTGGAGCGTGATCTCGACCGCGAGGCCGGGCTCGCGGCAGGTCTCGAGCACGTCGCGCTCGCCACGGATCTCTCGGTACTCCGGCAGGTACCGGCCCGCCTGCCGCATGAACCAGACGGGGGTCCGGTCGACGGGCGCGCGCCGGAGGGCGCGCAAGAGGCGATCGTTCACCCGCTCAGGATACGGTTGGGCCCGTGGTGACGGTCGAGGAGGTCCGGGCGCTCGCCATGACGCTGCCGCGTACCACCGAGGCGCTCGTCCGGGACCGGGTGAAGTTCCGCATCGGACGGATCGTCTACCTCGCGTTCTCGCGCGACGAAACCATCATGGGCTTCGCGTTCCCGAAGGAGGAGCGCGAGGGGCTGGTCGGTTCGGAGCCCGACAAGTTCCTGATGCCGACCGGCGGCGACCTGCGCTATCACTGGGCGCTCGTCCGGCTCTCGGCCATCGACGCGACCGAGATGCGCGAGCTCGTGCTCGACGCGTGGCGGATGGTGGTCCCCAAGCGCGTTGCTGCCGAGCTCGACGAGCCCGCCTAGTCCCCTCCGCCGCCGAGCGGGCCGATGTGTCGCAGCTTGTCGGGGTTGGACACGGCCCGAACCGTTGGCACGAGGTCGTCCACGATGTCGAGCGAGACGATGACGACGGTACGTCCCTCGGCGTCGAAGAACACGGCTCCGGGCTGGCCGTTGATCTCCGCGGGGCGCATTCCGATCACCCCCAGGCGCTCGCCTCGAGCCCTCGCGCCGACCAGCAAGTGGGCCACCCGCTCCCGACCGTTGACCGGATGCGCGAGCGCAACGGCCTTCCCGCCCCCGTCGCTGTACGCGACGACATCGGAAGCGAGCAGGCTGACGAGTCCTTGCGTGTCCTGCTTCGCAACCGCCTTCCCTCGGAGACGAAGAGCGCCCTGGCGAGGTCTCAATCCAGATGGCGGGAGGGCCGGGATTCGAACCCGGGAGCGGGTTGCCCCGCTAGCGGTTTTCAAGACCGCCGCCTTCGTCCGCTCGGCCACCCTCCCGGGGTCGAGGGTAACAGCGGCCTGGAAGCGGACATGGGGTATCTGCGAGGATGACCGAGCGGATGGGAAGCAGGTGAGCGGCACCGAGGGGGGCTTCCGAGGCGCGAGCGACGCGCTGTATCGCTCGCTGCTCGAGCAGGTCCCGGCCGTCGTCTACGTGGACTCGAACGCGCTCGAGCCCGAGTCCCTCTACGTGAGCCCCCAGTGCGAGGCGATGTTCGGCCGCCGCGAAGAGGAGTTCCTCCAGGACCCCGCCCTGTGGGGCAGCTGCATCCACCCCGATGACCGCGAACGCGTCCGGCGTGAGTGGGCGGCGGCCGTCGTGCGGCAGGACCGGTTCGAGTGCGAGTACCGGTGGATCGCGGCCGACGGCACGATCCTGTGGGTTCGCGACGGCTCCCTCCTGGTGCGCGACGAGCGGGGCGAGCCGCTGTTCTGGCAGGGCCTGCTGCACGACATCACGGCGTCCAAGCGCGTGGAGGAGGCGCTGCGGGGATCGGAGGCCCGCTACCGGTTCCTGGTCGAGAACATCCCGGCGGTCGTCTACATGGTCGCCCCCGACGACGACCGTCGAACCCTCTACGTCAGCCCGCAGGTCGAGCGCGCGCTCGGCTACACGTTGCGGGAGTGGCTCGAACAGCCGGACATCTGGATGGAGCTGCTCCACCCCGACGATCGCGAGACGACGCTCGCGGCGCACGATCGCCACAACGAGACCGGCGAGCCTTGGAGCCGGGAGTATCGGCTCATCGCGAGCGACGGGCGGGCGGTCTGGTTCCGAGACGTCGCCAACCTCGTTCGCGGCGAGCGCGGCGGCGCGCTGCACTGGCTCGGCGTCCAGCTCGACGTCACCGAGCGCAAAGGGGTGGAGGAGGAGCTCCGCTCGGCGCGCGACGAGCTCGAGCGCCGGGTCCAGGAGCGCACCGCGGCCCTGGAGGAGGCGAACGAGCTCATGGCGCTCGAGATCGCCGAGCGACGCCGGGCCGAGGAGGAGCTGCGCGTCACCGAGCACCGGTATCGCATGCTCGCCGAGCACATCCCCGCGGTGACCTACATCTGGCCCACCGAGCCCGAGGACGCCGGCTATACGAGCCCGAGGATCGAGCAGTTGCTCGGCTACTCGGTCCGCGATTGGCACCGGACGCCCGGCTTCTGGGAATCGCGCCTGCATCCGGACGACCGCACCGCCGTCATCGCCGCCACCCTCCGCTCCGAGAGCACGGGCGAGCGGTTCTCGATGGAGTACCGCTACCTGCACAAGGACGGGCACATCGTGTGGGTGCTCGACGAGGCGGTCCTGCTGTCCCGCGACGAGGCCGGCCGGCCCGCGCTCTTCCAAGGCGTGATGATGGACATCTCGGCCCGCCGGGAGGCCGAGGCCAAGGCCGAGGAGAACGAGATGCGCTATCGACGCCTGGCCGAGCAGGCGCCGGCGATCACCTACGTGGTCGACCTCGGCCCGGACCGATCGGGCGACGACGTCACGTACGTGAGCCCCCAGCTCACGTCGATGCTCGGCTACAAACACGCGGACTGGCGCACGACCTCGCACTGGCTGTCGACCGTTCATCCCGACGATCGCGACCGGGTCGGTGCGGCCGCGGCGGGCATGCACGAGACCGGCGGGCCGTACGTGATGGAGTACCGGATCGTCGCGAAGGACGGGAGCGTGCTCTGGGTCCGCGACCAGGGCGGCGTGCTCTCTCGAGACGAGCTCGGCCGGCCTCGCGAGCTCCAGGGTCTCGTGATCGACGTGACCTCGGCACGGCGTGCCGAGCTCGATCGGGCCGAGGCCGAGGCGCGCTATCGCTCGCTCGTCGAGCAGATGCCGGCGATCACGTACATCGAGCTTCAGGGCGACGATCCGAGCCGGACGCTCTTCACCTACCTCAGCCCGCAGGTCGAGCGCATCCTGGGTCGTTCCGCCGAGGAGCTCATGGCCGATCCGGGTCACTTCGGACGCATGCTCCATCCCGAGGATCGCGAACGCGTGATCGCAGCCAACGCCCACTCCGAGGAGACCGGCGAACCCTTCGATGCCGAGTACCGCGTCGTGCGCGACGACGGAACCGTCGTACGTCTGCACAGCCGAGCGACCCTCGTTCGCGACAACGATGGGCGGCCGCTGTTCTGGCACGGCGTGGCGATGGACGTCACCGCCGAGCGCGCGACCGAGGCGTCGCTGCGCGAGCTCGAGGAGCGCTACGAGGCCCTCGCCGGCCGGCCGCCCGCCTGACCGAGCTCAGGCCCGGGGATGCAGCTCGCGAAGGCCCTCCGGCAGGTAGCCGTGCAGCACCTTGGGCAGCGCGACCCCGCCGTCCGCCTGCTGGAAGTTCTCCAGGATCGCGATGAGCGTCCGGCCCACCGCGGTGGCCGTGCCGTTCAGCGTGTGCAGGACCTCGATCTCGCCCGACGGCCGCCGCACGCGCGTCTGGAGTCGGCGCGCCTGGTAGTCGGTGCAGTTGGAGCACGACGTGAGCTCGCGGTATCGGTCCTGGCCCGGGAGCCAGCCCTCGATGTCGTACTTCTTCGCCGCGGCTGCCCCCAAGTCTCCCGCCGCGACGTTGACCACGCGGTAGGGAAGCTCGAGGTTGCCGATGATCTCCTCCTCGATCGAGAGGATCCGCTCGTGGACGTCCCACGAGGTCTCCGGCGTGGTGAACGCGAACATCTCCACCTTGTCGAACTGGTGCACGCGGAACATCCCGCCCAGATCCTTCCCGTAGGAGCCCGCCTCGCGGCGGAAGCAGGTCGAGTAGCCCGCGTAGAGCACCGGCAGGTCGCCCTCGTCCAGGATCTCCCCCATGTGGAAGGCCGCCAGCGGGACCTCCGAGGTCCCGACGAGATACAGGTCGTCCTCGCTCGTCTTGTAGATGTTCACCTCGTCCGTCGGCAGGAACCCGGTGCCGTACATGGCCTCCTCGCGAACGAGCACCGGGGGAATGACCGGAGTGAATCCGCGATCGCACAGGACGTCCATGGCATGCCGCACGAGCGCGAACTGAAGATGGACGATATCGCCGAGCAGGTAGACGAACCGCGACCCGCTCGTCCGCGCGCCGCGCTCGGTGTCGAGCACCCCGAGGAGCGCGCCGAGCTCGGCGTGGTCCAGCGGCGGGAAGTCGAAGCTCGGCGGTTCGCCGTGCCGTCGGATCTCGACGGCGTCCTCGTCGGTGAACCCGTCAGGAGCCGAGTCGTGCGGCACGTTCGGGACCTTCGCCAGAAGGTCCGCGAGCGCCTGCTCCGCGCCCGTGAGCTCCGGTTCCAGCTCCTTCAGCTCGGCCGAGACCGAGCTCACCTCGGCGATCAGTCGCTGCTTCTCGCCCCCCTGCGAGCCGCCGATCTGCTTGGAGGCGCGGTTCTGCTCCGCGCGAAGCTCCTCGACCCGGGCGGTGAGCGAACGCCGTCGCTCATCGGCGGCGAGCAGCTCGTCCACGGCGTCGCCGAGGTTCCGCCGGCCGAGGCCGCGGCGGAACGGCTCGGGGTCCTCGCGGATCGCCCGGATGTCGAGCACTAGACCTTCGCGTCCTCCGGCTTCGAAGCCTCCGCCTTGGCGGGCGGCGGCTGCGGTGCGGCCTGGGTCTGCTGGTCCATGATGCTCTGTCCCTGGAAGACCGCGCCCTCCTCGACGATGAGGGTCTTCGAGGTGATGTTGCCGTCGACGCGGCCGCCGCGCGAGATCTCGGCGCGGCCCTTCACGACGATCGAGCCCTTGAACCGCCCGGCGACCGACACGTTCTGGGCCCGGATGTCCGCCTCGACCGCGCTCTGCGGCGAGAGCATGACGTCGCCGTCGGCATTCACCTGACCCTTGATCTGACCGTCGATCCGTAGGGAGCCGGCCGAGACGACGGTCCCCTCGAGCTTGGCGCCCTGCCCGACGATCGTGACCTCACCGCCCTGTTGGTCTGCCATCTGTCGTCCCCCCGTCTCCTTGTGCGTTTCGCCGCCGGACTCCGGGTCCTCGCGTCGCCAGATCACGTCGCCGTCACCGCCTCCCGGGGTTCCGCGAGCGCCTTCCGGATCGCCTCCTCCTCTTCGATCGACAGGTTGTACTGGCTCCGTCCGTCGACGATGGGCTTCGCGTAGACGCGCGTGTCCTGGCGGCCGTTGATCGAGGTCACCACGACCCCGTTTCCGAGGTCGTCCAGCATGGCGCAGGAGAAGGAGAGCCTGCCACCCACGTCCTCGAACGCGTCGTAGCGAACGAGTCCCACGTGGCGGACGGCGCCCTCGATCAACGCCTCCTGGCGGCGATCGGTCGAGGACAGGGATCGGACCGCGGCCTCGAGTCGCTCGATCTGCCGCGACTGCCCCTCGAGGACGCCGCGGAGCACCTCGTCCATCTGGATCGGGCCGCGAGGCTCGTTGCGGCGCCGACCCTGCGACATCGCCGAGAGCAACAGGGCGAACACCGCCAACCCGATCGCGATCAGGGCCAGCAGGCTGAGGGTCTCCACGGAGAAGGTCATCGGTCCTCGAATTCGTTCGAACGCGGCCTGACCTGCGGCGTTGCGGAACCGGGAGTATACAATCGAGCCCCTCGCGGTCGAACGAACCGCGGACGGACACGACCGCATGCGGGTTGCCTACTTCGACTGCATCGCCGGGATCACCGGCGATACGGCGCTCGCCGCACTCGTCGATGCCGGCGTCGACCTCGAGGAGGTCCGCAAGCACCTGGCCACGATGCCGCTCGAGCCGTTCGAGCTCGAGGCGGAGGAGGTGGAGGAGGGCGGCCTGCGGGCGACCCGCGTAACGGTTCACGCCTCGACGGTCGGCGTGATCCGGACGTATCCGAGCATTCGAGCGCTGCTCGACGCCGGAGAGCTTCCGCCCGAGGCCCATCGGCTGGCCCACCGAACCTTCCGCCTGCTCGCCGAGGCGGAGGCTCGCGTCCACCGCCGGGAACCGGAGACCGTGACGTTTCACGACGCCGACGGGCTCGGCACGCTCGTGCACGTCGTCGGCACCGCGCTCGGGCTGACCTCCCTCGGAGTCGAACGGGTCTTCTCCTCCGCCGTCCCGACCGGCCTCGGGATGACCAGGACCGAGCACGGCGCCCTGCCGATCCCCACCCCGACGGTCGTCGAGTTGCTCACCGGTGCGCCGCTGTTCTCGCGTGGCGTGACGGCCGAGCTGACGAACGCCACGGGCGCGGCCATCCTGGCGGCGACCGTGGAGGGCTACGGAGAGCTCCCGTCGATCCGGGTCGAGGCCGTCGGGTACGGGGCCGGCACCCAGCGCCTGGACATCCCGAACCTGTTGCGGATCCTGATCGGAGAGGAGGAGCCGGCCACCTCGCGCCCGAGCGCGCCGGGCTCCCGCGAGCTCCATCTCGTTCCCGAACCCGGGAGCGACTCCCAGCCCGGCGACGCCGGCTAGCTTAGCGGGCCCGGCGGCTCAGGCTGGCCCCGAAAACGCCCGATGCTGCCCACGTGGGGCAGCATCGCGGCGGTACCTGGCGGCTCGAGCCGAGCTTGTGGGACCTTAGTCCCACTTCCACCCGGCGCCGACGGCCATGAGGAAGGCCGCCAGCCACCCGAGCGACACCATGAGTCGGCGGTACCTCTGCACGGCAACGCCTCCTTTCAGGGCGGTACGGAAGGCATATCGGCACCTTGGGGTCGGACCTTAAGGGGATTCCTCTGTAGGTCGATATCGCCTGGGTGGGTCCTGGCGCGCCTCGGCTCGCCATGTCATAAAAGGGGAACCATGCGTCTGGTCCTTTTTGCGTTTCCGCTGGCCATCGGCCTCGGATACCTGCTCGGCGGGCGGCTGCGGAACCTCGCCGAGCTCCGGTTTCGGCACGGCTGGGCCGGGCTCGTCGGCGTGGGCCTCCAGATCCTTCCGGTCGGGGGCACCGGGGGATCCCTGATCCTCATCGCCTCGTTCGTGCTGTTGCTGTTCGTCGCGGGCGCGAACTGGCGGCTCCCCGGGTTCGGGCTCATCGTCCTCGGGCTCTGCATGAACTTCCTGGTGATCGCCGTGAACGAGGGCATGCCCGTGACCGCTCAGGCGCTCGTCGCCTCGGGACAGGCGGGCACGCTCGACGACCTCCAGAGCGCGGGCGGTGCCAAGCACCATCTCGCGACCTCCGAGGATCACCTCCTGTTCCTCGCCGACCGGATCGCGATCCCGCCACCGGTCCGCCAGGCCGTCAGCGTCGGCGACGTGGTCGCCTATGCGGGCGCGATGTGGTTCGTGGTCGCCGGGATGCGTCGTCGCGAGGCGGACAGCCCGACCGACCTTCTCGCGGCCGGAGGCCTCCACCTGATGGACGTCAACGAGGCCGCCCCGGAGCCGCAGCCGGCTGCGACCTGGCTCCAGAACGGGTACCAGCTCCTCGTGATCGTCCCGACGATCACGTACCTGGCGGTGTCGCTTCCCGCACAGCGCGCGGCGCTCCAAGATGGGGACGTCCTGCTGTTCATCCTCGCCGTCGCCGTCGTCGACCTGATCCCGGTGCCCGGGTGGGGGAACCTCCAGCTCTCCCTCAGCTTCCCGCTCCTGCTCGGCGTCGCGATCATCTTCCCGCCGCCGGTGGCCACGCTCATCGCGTTCGTGGGATCCGTGGATCCGCGGGAGTTCCGCCTCAAGGTGTCGTTGATCCGAGCGTTGTTCAACCGGAGCCAGATGGCGCTATCGATCCTGGGGGGCAGCCTCCTGTTCGATCTCATCGCCGAGCCGACATCCGTGTGGTACGCGGTGCTGTTCGGCATCGTCCTCGCGGCGACCGGCGCGTACGTGATCAACGCCTGGCTCGTCGCCCGGCTCGGGTCGCTCGCGAGCGGCCTGAGCATCCGCCAGGTGCTGATGCGGATGCACGGCACGGCCCCGTACGAGTTCCTCCTGTCGTACATCGGGCTCGGCCTGTTCGGGGCCGTCATCGCCCAGTTCTACCTCTCTGACGGCTTCTGGTCGGTCATCGTGTTCCTCGGCCCGTTGGTGTTCGCCCGCCAGATGTACTTCCGCAGCCGAGCGCTCGCCGATCGGCTCGCCGAGCAGAACGAGATCCTCGCGGACCAGGCCAGCCGGCTCGAGGCCCTCCTGGAGAAGGAGCACCACACGGTCGACGAGCTCCGAGAGCTCAACCGGATGAAGGGCGAGTTCGTCGCGATCGTGTCGCACGAGCTCCGGACGCCGGTGACGGCGTTGATGGGCTACGCGAAGACCCTGCGCCAGCCGGAGTTCGCCGACGACCCCAAGATGCGCGACGAGTTCCTCGAGCGGATGGAGCGGCAGAGCGACCGACTCGTCCGCCTCGTCGAGAACCTCCTCACGGCCTCGAACCTGGAGAACAACCAGCTCCCGGTCTCCGTCGGGCGGGTGCTGTTCGAAGACCTGGTGCGCGAGATCATCGAGGGCCTCGCGACCGAGGCGAGCCGCGTCCACGTGAACGTCCCGGACGACCTGCCGGTGCTCACGACCGACCGACAGGTCCTCTCGCGCGTGTTGCAGAACCTGGTCGACAACGCCCTCAAGTACTCGCCGGACGGATCCCCCTGCGAGCTCGAGGCGCGCCTGGAGGGCGACCACATCGTCTTCTGGGTCCGCGACTACGGGATCGGCATCTCGCCCGGAGGAGCTGCCCAAGATCTTCGACCGCTTCTACCAGGTCGACTCGTCCAGCACGCGAACGTTCCGAGGGGCGGGCCTCGGCCTCTCGCTCGTGCAGGATCTCCTCCAGCACCTCGGAGGAACGATCGAGGTCGACAGCGCCCCCGGGGAGGGCAGCCGCTTCATCGTGACGCTCCCCGTTCGGCACCCGCGAGCGACGACGGTGGACGCGCCCGCCGGCAAGCCGCCGAGCGACCTCGTCGCCAAGAGCTGACCGGCGCGCGCCGCTCAGGTTCGGGTCTGCGCGGCTCGCCAGCGCTTCAGGTTCTCGATGTGCCCGAGCGGCTCGCTCGCGTGCGGGCACGTGAGCGGGTCCTCGCAGGACGAGTTGCCCTCCATCGTGAAGAAGTTGAAGCGGCAGGTGTCGCAGAACACGTCCAGCTCCTCGGGGAGGTAGGGGCACTCGCCCCAGGCGCACGAGCGACGCCCCTCGCCCGTCGCGATGTCGAACCCGCAGCCAGGGCACTGCGCGAAGCCTTCCCATCTCGGCATGGCCGTCGCCTCCACCTCCTTGGTACGCCGGCCTGCCGGCGTCCGAGAGGGCCGGACGGCCCCCCACGGCCACCCCAAGCGGTCCTCATCCGCGCTCGCACCCCGCAGCTCGATTGACTCGGGATCTCGTCATCCGCATACTCGCCCGGATGGCATAGCTCCTCTCGGGCGTCCTGGTAACGCGCGACCGCAAGCGTCGCATGACGCCCGTTGGCCTTTCCGACGAGCGAGAGGAGCATTCCATTGAACCGCCGGTTCGCCCGACGTCTCCCTGCCAGGACCGTCTACCTGCTGATCGAGACGGCCCACGGATTCCTGTTCACGATGATGGGCACCGTCTTCTCGATCTACGTGATCCTGGAGGCGGGCCTCTCCCCGTTCCGGCTGCTGATGCTCGGGACGGCGCTCGAGCTCACGATCCTCCTGTTCGAGGTGCCGACCGGGGTCGTCGCCGACACCGTGAGCCGGCGGCTCTCCGTGATCGTCGGACTCGCCCTGACCGGCCTCGGCTTCGCGATCACGGGCGCGTTCCAGGAGTTCGCGCTACTCGTCGCCGGCCAGTCGCTCTGGGGTCTCGGCTGGACGTTCATGAGCGGAGCCGAGGAGGCGTGGATCACCGACGAGGTCGGCGAGCCGGCGGCGGCGCCGATCTACCTTCGCGGGGCGCAGGCCTGGCAGGTGGGCGCCCTTGCCGGGATCCCGGCGGCGGTGGGCCTGGGTGCGTTCGGTCTCGGCCTCCCGCTCGTCGCATCGGGGATCGGGTTCGGGATCCTCGCGCTCGTGCTCGTCGTCGTGATGCCGGAGACGAACTTCCATCGCGCGATGAACGGAGAGCGCAAGCGGCTGGTCCGGACGTTCGGAGACGGCGTCCGCGTGGTTCGCGGCAGCCACGTGCTCGTCCTCGTGCTGCTCGTCGCGGCGCTGCACGGCATGGCGACCGAGGGCTTCGACCGGCTCTCGCAGCTCCACCTGCTGGAGGGAACGTCGTTCCCCGACGTTGGGCGGCTCGGCCTCGTCGCGTGGTTCGGCGCGATCGAGGCGGTCGGCCTCATCCTGGCGATCGTGGCCGCGGAGATCCTCAAGCGCCGCGCCGACATCGGCAGCCATGCGGGCGCGACGCGCGTGCTGATGGGGATCGACACCGCGCTGATCGTGTCGGTCGTGGCCTTCGCCTGGCTGGGGGTCTTCTGGATCGCGCTCTGCGCGTTCTGGGTCGTGGCCTTCCTGCGCGAGATCCGTCAGCCGGTCTTCACGGCATGGCTGAACCGGGGGCTCGACCCGTCGACCCGCGCGACGGTGAACTCGATGGGCGGCCAGATGGACGCGGTCGGTCAGATCGCCGGCGGACCGACGATCGGCGCCGTCACGGTCTGGTGGGGCGTGCCCGCCGCGATCGCAGTTGCGGGTGTGCTCCGCGCCCCCGCGCTCGCCCTCTACGCACGGGCGCTGCGACGGGGTGGACACGAGGCGGAGGGGCCGGAGCCGATCGCCGTTCCGGTCGAGCTCGACGTGACGGGGATGCCGAATCCCGAGTGACGATCGCCCAAGGGGACGCCGGCGTCCGAGCTAGGCGGGTGCCGACTTCAACCCCTTCAGCTGGAACGCCACCACGAGCTCGGTGATCCCGCGTGTCAGCGAGGCGATGCCGACCCAAAGGACCAGGAGCACGGCCGAGCGCCCCGGGTAGCCGGCGGCCCAGAACGCGATCACGATGTTCAGGATCCCGACCACCAGCTGCACCCACCACAGCTCCTGACCCTTCGTCGCGAACGCGATGATGATGTCGAGCGTCCCCTTGAACAACAGGAACCAGGCGACCAGGTTGGCAAGCACGACGAACGTCTCGTCCGGCCACGCGATCGCGAGGACACCGGTGATGATGAACAGGATGCCGAGGACGGCGTGCAGCCATCGCCAGCCCCTCATCACGACCATGATCATGAACTCGTTGAACCCGGCCACGATGAAGGCGAAGCCGGCCAGCCAGCCGATCGCCTTGACCGACCGGAGGTCGAACTGCAGCACCATCAGCGAGAACAGGATCCACAGGGTCCCGGTGACGAGGAAGAGCCACCACCAGCTCGCCAGCTCGCCGCGAGCCTCCTGGATCTCAGCCTGCATCGTCGCCATCTCGAGCTCCTTCCCCCCGCTTGCCTCGCGAGCCTAGACTCCAGCCAACCCCTCCTCAAGCAACATCGACGGGGGGGCCGAGCTCGATTTTGCCGTGGTCCCTGCTTGTGGTGGAATACGTGCTGCCAATCGCGGCGACACCGACGGGCCGAGGTGGCCCCAGGCGGAAGGGGAATCGATGGTTGCGGACTGGTCGTTCGGCGACGTGCTGTGGGCGATGGTGGTGTTCTTCTTCTGGTTCATGTTCATCTGGATGTTCATCGCGGTCTTCGCGGACATCTTCCGGCGCAACGACATCTCCGGGGGCGTGAAGGCCGGCTGGATCATCCTGATCGTGATCCTGCCGCTGTTCGGGATCCTGATCTACATGATCGCCCGGCCGAAGATGACCGAGCAGGACAAGCAGATGCTCGAGCAGATGGAGCAGCAGCAGCGGCGGGCGCAGGGCTATTCGTCGGCGGACGAGATCGCCAAGCTCGCCGCGCTCCGCGACGCGGGCACGATCTCCGCCGCGGAGTACGAGCAGATGAAGGCAAAGGCCATGTGATGGCACGGATGGCCGATCCGGAAGTGGGACGATGAGCGAGCGGCCGGCGGGCGGCGGTTGGGGGAGCTTCGCCGCGATCGTCTTCATCGTCGCCGGCACCTCGAACGCCATCCAGGGCCTGAGCGCCCTGTTCAACCGGGAGTACTTCGCCGAGGACGGACTCCTGTACCAGAACCTCGGGTTCTGGGCGGTCGTGTGGCTGATCATCGGGCTGCTCCAGATCGGAGCGGCGTCGCTGCTGATCGGGCGACAGCGGGGGGGCCGGACGCTCGGAATCGTCCTCGCGGCGCTCGGGGCGGTCGTGCAGTTCGTCTCGATCGGCGCCTACCCCTTCTGGTCGTTCGCCCTGCTCGCCATGGACCTGCTGATCCTGTACGGCCTCACCGTGCACCCCGAGGCGTACGGGGATGGCGAGCGCATCGTGGCGAACCCCACCGCCGGAGGCGCGCATGGACGCCCCGCCGCCGATGTTCTGAGTGAGGAGCCGGCCGAGGCCGAACCATCTGGTGCCGGGACCACCCGGCTCGGGGCGATGACCGACATGGTGCTCGCGACGGCACGCCGAACCCGTCTCTCGACGGACCTCGAGGAACGCGGCGCCGTGCACCGGCGGGTGCACGACGCGGTGGAGGCGTTCCGCTCTCGTTCCGGCGCCTCGTGAGACACGGCGAAGCCGCGCGTCACGTAGGCCTCCGCGGAAGGAGCCTCGGGTTCAGATCCCGAGAATCTGCTTCTTCTTCGCCTGGAACTCCTCTTCGGTGAGGATGCCTTGGTCCTTCATCTTGGCGAGCTGCTGGATCTCGGCCAGCGGGTCCTGCTCGGCAGTGGCGGCGGGCGCCGGAGCTGCGGGCGCCGGAGCGGCCACGGGGGCCGGAGCGGCGGCGGGGGGTGGTGCTTGCGCCGCGGACATGCCGCCTCGACGTGCGCCGCGCGGTCCGCCTGGCGACCCTTCTTCCTCCCATCATGAGCGTGCCCTCCTTCGATCTGCTCGACTGGTGGTTGCTACGACCTCGATTCGGCGTCCGCGAGCGCCTTGGCCTCTTCGGCGGCGACGAGTCCGACCGCGACGAGGTCCAGGGGGCTGATGAAGCTCTCGGCGATGCGGAAACCGCCCGCGCGCGCGACGGCGTCACGGAGCCCGATCGCCCAGCGATGCTCGAGAAGGATGAGCGCGGCCGCCGCGTCGTTCGGCAGCTCCTCCAAGACGTCCCAGGCATCCTCCTCCGAGAACACGTCGATGCCATCGGACGCAGCCTCGGCCCCGGCGGTCGCGCCGGCCGCCATGCCCTCCTCGCCGGCCGCCCCCAGGCCCACGAGCGCTCCGACGACGGCCCCGAACTCCTCCGCTTCCTTCTTTGAGAGCTGACTTCCCTTCAGCGCGATGACCTCTCCGTCCGCGTCCTTGTAGACGGCGAGCGCGTCGATCACGCGCACCATGTCGCTGTTCCGCAACCGCTCGAGCTCGTCGATGATCTCGCCCTGGAAATCGGGCTTGTCGAACCCGAGCGCGAGCAGCTGTACCGGTCCGATCGTCATCTCGTTCCTCCCCTCCGTCATCGTGGCCCCGATTGCAGTCCCCGAGAACAGCTCATCCGTCCGTCGACGGTTTCGCGAATCGCCTGCACGGGCCATCTGTGACACGGCGTTCTTCCACGAGCCGTCTCGTGCGCAGGGAGTCTACACCGGCTCTTCAGATCGTGAATCCGCCTCGAGCCGCCGCCGGGCTTGCATCGTCTCCGCCGCCACCCGTCGGTCCTGCTCCGTCATCGTCGGCCGCACGATCACGTAGACCAGAACCCCGAGCAGCGGGAACAGGACGATCAGAAGGATCCAGACTGCCTTGCCCATGCCGGACAGGTCGTTACGCCGGAAGACGTCACCGAAGACGACGATGAACAACCAGAGGACCGCGAACCAGAAGAAGAGGGCGAGCATCAACCCAAGGAAGTCACCGAAGGACCCGTCCACCCGACACCTCCTTCCCGATGCGCTCCACACGAGCGCACGTGCGAGAGCAAGACGCTCACTGTTGCGGATCAGACGCTACCCGTGCCGGGCATCTGCTCCCGCCGCGCGTAGGCCCGCGCGTAGACTAGTGACCGGTCGTGAACGACGCCTCGAGCTTTTCCATCGCCTGGTCGACGGAGAAGCTGGGCGCCTTCATTCGAGGCTGGAAGTCCTTGAAGGTGGCCAGGAAGCGGCCGGTCACGATCTGGGCGCCCGCGACCATGTACGCCCGTTCGAGGAACCACTCGTAGTAGGTGTTGGAAGTGATGTCCGCCCGCTCGAACGGGTCGGTGCGGAGGTTGAAGAGCTTGGGCACTCGGAGCGGCGTGAACGGCTCGGCCCAGATCCGCAACGTCCCCTGCACCCGCTGCTCCATGAACACGACCTTCCAGTTGTCGAACCGGAGCGCGACCAGGTCGCCGTCGTCGGAGAAGTAGAAGAACCCGTCGCGCTCGCTCTTGGCGACCTGCCCGGTCAGGTACGGCAGGAGGTTGTAGCCGTCGAGGTGCACCTTGAAACGCTTCGAGCCGGCCCGGTGGCCCTTGACGAGCTTGCCCTTGACGTCCGGCTCCCCCGCCGCCGCCAGGAAGGTCGGCAGCCAGTCCAGGTGCGCGACGATCTCGTTGGAGATCGCTCCCGCCTCGATCTTGCCGGGCCAGCGGATCATGCACGGCACGCGGAAGGCGCCCTCCCAGTTGGAGTTCTTCTCGTTGCGGAACGGCGTCATGCCGGCGTCCGGCCAGCTGTTCATGTGGGGACCGTTGTCGGTGCTGTACATGACGATGGTGTCGTCGGCGATCTCCAGCTTGTCGAGGAGGTCGAGGAGGGTCCCGACGTTCCGGTCGTGGTCGATCATCGTGTCGTGGTAGGGGGACTGCCACCGGCCGGCCTGGCCGAGGCTCCGCTTCTTGGTGTGGGTGCGGAAGTGCATGTGCGTCGTGTTGACCCAGGCGAAGAACGGCTTTCCGGCCTTGTGCTGCTTGCGGATGAAGTCGGACGCGGCGGCGACGAAGTCATCGTCGCAGGTCTCCATTCGCTTCCTCGTCAGCGGCCCCGTGTCGACGATGCGCTGCGCCCCGTCGGCCTTCGCCCAGCTGTGGATCACCCCGCGAGGGTGGTACAGCTTGTTGAACTCCGGAAAGTCCTTCGGGTCCGGGAAGTCGGGGCTCTCGGGCTCCTCCTCGGCGTTCAGGTGATAGAGGTTGCCGAAGAACTCGTCGAACCCGTGCGCCGTCGGCAGGTGCTCGTCGCGATCCCCCAGGTGGTTCTTCCCGAACTGGCCGGTCGCGTAGCCGAGCGGCTTGAGCAGGTCGGCGATCGTGGGATCCGCGGCCTGGATCCCGACCGGCGACCCCGGGATGCCCACCTTCGACAGCCCGGTACGGAAGACGCTCTGTCCGGTGATGAACGCCGACCGCCCGGCCGTGCAGCTCTGCTCGCCGTACGCGTCGGTGAACCGCATCCCCTCCGCCGCGAGACGATCGATGTTCGGCGTCCGGTATCCCATCAGCCCGTCGCTGTAGCAGCTGAGGTTCGTCATACCGATGTCGTCGCCCCAGATCACCAAGATGTTCGGCTGGTCACCTCGGGACCTTCGAGCGCCGCCCGACTTCGGAGCCGTTCGCTTGGCTGGCATGAATGCTTCCCCTTTCTCGACGAGAGTCGACCGGCCGTCAGGCCTCCGCGCGCCCTCGCTCAGATTCGGGAACCCGGACGACGCATCGAAAACCCAGGTGCGCCATCGACGAGTCCACCATCTGTGCCTGCCGCGCCGCGGGCCGGTAGCGGAGGCAGTAGTTGGGTGCGCACAGGTGCGATCCCCCTTTGGACACCCGGCGCGGGATGTGCTCCCCGGGTTGCCCGAGGGCATAGCTGTCCTCGCGCGAGGTCACGCGCGGATTCTGGGGCACACAGCAGGGGCTCTGGACCTCGTCCGGGTGGCGCGGGTGAACCAGTCCGAGGTCCACTCCCAGACGTTGCCCGTCATGTCGTAGAGCCCGTAGGCGTTGGGTGCGAAGCTCCCGACCGGGGATGTGCCCTCGAAGCCGTCGATCTTGAGGTTCTGCCACGGGAACTCGCCCTGCCACGTGTTCGCCATCGCCTTCCCGTTCGGGAAGTGCTCATCCCCCCACGCGAAGACCGCGCCCTCGATCCCTCCCCGAGCCGCGAACTCCCACTCGGCCTCGGTGGGCAGCTCCTTGCCGATCCAGGTCGCGTAGGCCTCGACGTCCTCGTAGGCAACGTGGACGACCGGGTGACGGTCACGCCCGTTGATCGTGGTCCCCGGCCCACCCGGTCGCTTCCAGTTCGTCCCCGGCCGGTACTCCCACCAGTTGCGGTAGTCGTCGAGGTCGACCGGTCCGGCGGTCTTGCGAAAGACGAGTGAGCCCGGAACGAGCAGATCAGGGTCGGCGTCGGGATACTGCTCGGGGTCGAGCGGGCGCTCGGCAATCGTGACGTACCTCGTCTCCCGCACGAATCGCCGGAAGTCCGCCGCCGTGACGAGGCGCTCGTCCATCCAGAACCCATCCACTGAGACCCGATGGGCGGGCCGCTCCTCCGGATAGAAGTCTTCCGAGCCCATGAGGAAGGTCCCGCCCGGGATCCATCTCATGCCGTCGTCGGGCGGCACCTCCGGCGAGCGCTTCCGCTCTCTTCCGAGTACCTCAGCCATGTCGAGCCCGCATCGGTCCGGTCACTCGCGCGCCATCAACGCGATCGCTTCCTTCTCCAAGTCGACGGCGAGCACAGGGTCGTCGTATGCCAGTTCGTGTGGGTCAGCCCAGTCTCGGCGAGCTTGTTGATGTTCGGCGTCTCGATCAGGCCGCCCCACGGCTCCATCGAGGAGAATCCCGTGTCGTCCAGCACGATGTACAGGACGTTGGGTGCGCCCTCCGGGGCGACCGGCTGGAGATAGGGCTCCCAAGCCGGGACCGAGTCCCGATCGTCGATGTTGATCGTGCCCTTGAACGGCTTGGTCATGACCGATTCTTCCTACCCTCGTGCCGTCGCCGGCTCGTCGCTCGCCGCCCGGACCTCCACGGACGCAGACGGCGACTCTACCCGCCGGGTGGAAGTCTCGCCGAGCCTGCTACCGTGCGCGCCGTGCCGACCGACGCGGAGACCCTCGCCTTCCTCGATCTCACGTCGCCGAGGCCCTGACACAGCTCAACGAGTCGCTTCATGCGGACGGCAACGGCTGCTGCTCGCCCACGACATCGGCCAGGTCCAGGACGTGCTTCGCACCTCGGGCGAAGAGAAGGAACTGGAGATCTATCCGTCCGTGACGGAGGCGATCCGGCGATGCACGGGTCGCGAGGGAGCCGACGACATCCAGGGAGGAGCCCTCGATGGGTCAGGCGATCGGACAGATCCTGCCGATGGCGGTCGGGGTCGCCCGGCCTCACGAGGGCGACGAGGCCGCCTCCCCGAAGTGGATGGGAGCCATCGATTCGTTCGGCCCCGGGAAGGCGCTCGGCGCCGGCGTGCTCCTCGCCGGCGTGAATCCGAAGAACCCGCTGTTGTCGATCGGCGCGGCCGCGACCATCGCGCAGACGGGGATCTCGGGCACCCAGCAGGCGATCGCGTACGCGGTCTTCGCGCTGATCGGCACGCTCGGCGTGGGTTCGCCCGTGGTCCTGTTCTTCGCGCTCGGCGATCGGTCGCGGGAAAAGCTCGACAGCCTGAAGACGTGGATGTCGCAGAACAACGCCGTGATCATGGCGGTCCTGTGCCTCGTGATCGGCGCCAAGCTGATCGGGGACGGCATCAGCGGCCTGTCGACCTAGGACCGATTTGGCCCGAGCTACGCGAGGCCGGCGCGAACGGAGTCCACGAACATGACGGCGAGCACGACGACGGACGCCGCCGCGGCCACCGCGAGCGCGACCCGCCGAAGGCTCCACCGCTGGATCGACACGGGCTCGCGAGCCGGCGCGAGGTCCTTGAAACGCTGCAGGATCGGGCGCGGATCCTCCTTCAGCCGCTGCTGCACCTGTGTCGGGATGGCCAGGCCGACCGCCGACGCGAACCCCTCCGCGATCTCATCGGGGGTGAAGATCGTCGTCGCCCGCGCGTAGACGCGGTCGGGATCGGTCTGGAGCGCGAGGGTCATCATCATGTTGGCGAGGTCCACCGCCTGTCGCCAGGGCGTCGGGCGGACCTCCAGCCCCGAGACGTCAACGAGCTGGATGTGGCCGTCCTTCACCAGGAGGTTCGCCGGCTTGAGGTCGCGATGCGCCAGGCCCGAGTCCCAGAACGTGCGGACGAGCCCGAGGCCCTCGTCGATCACGGTGTCGTCGATCTCGGAGTCGCCGAGATCCTTGGATCCCTCGAAGAACTCGGTCACGAGCATGTACTCGCGGTTCGGCGTGAGCTCGACGACGCCGTAGGACTTCGCGACCCGGACGTCGAGATCGTCGAGGAGCCGAAGCGCGTAGTCCTCGTACTCGACGAGCCGTCGAACGGACGCGAAGGGGACCTCGTCCTCGAGCTGTCCGTACATGAGGGTGCGCCCGATCCGATACCAGCGGTCGGCGCGGAGGTGGCTGGTGCTGTAGATCTTCGCGAACAGGTGACCGTCGAGCCCCTCGACCCGCATCCGCAGCGGCGAGGATCCCCCCGACCCCTCGAGCCCGAAGGCCTTCGCCTCGGTCACCGTGAACCCGAGCTGATCGGCCATCGCCTTCACGATCGCCCGGCCCCGCTCGCCGCCGAGGTCGAGGTGCGCCGCCTTCCCGCCGCGCGCGTACACGACCGGGAAGACGTGGTCGGGGACGAACACGGCGAACGCCGCCGCCGCGACCACCGGACCGAGGATCACGGAGTACGCGGCGTCGAACGGGTAGTCGGCGGCCAGCACGACCCTCGCGAGCGCGTACAGGGCCGCGACGAGCGCCGCCGCCCACAGGGCCGCGCGTCTCCTCGGCCCGGCGGGCACGAGGACGTAGGCCATGCCGGCCACCGTCACCGAGAGCGCCGCGACCGGACGTGACGGGAACCAGTAGGCGGCCCCGTCGGTGAGGGGCTCGACGCCGGCGGGAACCTCGCGCTGGACCCCGAGCAGTCGAAGGACCACCCAGTCGGACACGACGAACGTGGCGAGGAACACGACGAGGTGGCGCCAACGGTGGTAGACGGCGAGCACGACGATCGTCCCCCAGCGAAGCGCGCTCACGACCACGACGCCGCCGATGACGTCCAAGGCCTTCGCGAGGTTCTCCGAGCCAGGATGGCACGGCGTCCTGGAGGTCCCGAAGCGCCGACGCCCCCACGTCCTCGCCGACGCCCGCGTGGATCAGGATCGACACGACGACGCCGATCGCCAGCACCACGGCGAGGACGGCGACGGCGCGGCCCCAGCCGGGCCCCCTCGGCAACGGCGGGGGTTCGCCCGATGGCCGACGATGGCTCCGACGACGGACGCGCCCGTTCACGCGCCCTCGCTCGCGCTCATCGCGTCGCGCCCCCTTCGGCGACCAGTGCGGCCGCGAGCCGGTGCGCTCGCACGGCTTCCACGATGAGCAGGGTCCCGCTCGCGAGGGACCACACGCAGACGGTGATGACCACGCCGGAGGATAGCGTGTCGTTGGCGATCAGCAGGCTGCCCGTGCCGATCTCCAGGCACCCCATGATGAGACCACCGACCGTCCAGCGCCGCCCCGTCCGACGCTCGAGCTCGAAGGCCCCCACCAGCCGGAGCGCGCCCATCGCGATCGCGGCGAACCCGAGGACGTTGATCAGCTGTACGGGGGTGATGACTCCGGACAGGGCTGCCCGGATGAGCACGAGCAGGGCCGCCGTGACGGCGACGACGCCGGCCACGATCGCGAGACGAAATCCCTTTCCCGGTCGCAAGACCAGCGCGAGGCGAATGGTCACGACGCCGCCGACGAGCCAGTACAGAGCCAGGAACGTGGCGATCCGCTCCGGAGACCCGCTCGCGAACAGCACGGACACGCCGAGCGCGATGGCGATCACCCCCCGAGCGACGCCGATCCACCAGAAGCGAGCGACCCGCGGCGCCAGCTCGCGGATGCGCCTCGATACAGGCGTCTCGCCCGGATTGCCGTTCGCCATCGAGCCGGTCTCGGTCACGATGCCTCAGGTGGTGCCCGTCGAGCGTCTCGAGCATGGCCGCGAGCGGGTCACGCTTCACTGCCAGGGATACTCTCATGGCCGGTAGCCCGATCGAACGCGTTCACGACCTCCACCACGGTCAGGGGAGAAGTATTCAGCCGTGGTGCGCCCCTCGTGGCCCACTTGCCCCGCCACACGAAGCCCTCGATTTTCATCCGTTGCGGGTGAGGACGCCGGAGGCACGGTGGCGGACGATGTGTGAGAATCCGGTCTCCGCCGGGCGAGGAGAGGAACGACGATGACCACTGACATCAAGCAGTCCCCCCCGCGTCGACTGACCGACGAACAGCTGGAACATCTGCTCGCGCTCGTGAAGGATTCGGACAGCGTCGAGCTGAAGCTGACCGTGCCCGACGCGGATCAGCGGTCGGCCGTGGCGGCCCTCGGGATCGACCCCCTCGACGCGCAGATCCGGCAGGTGTTCTTCTTCGACACACCGGACCTCACCCTCAATCAGCAGGGCATCGTTCCGCGGGCCCGGCGGGTCCAGGGCAAGGGCGACGACTCGACGGTGAAGCTCCGGCCAGTCGTCCCGTCCGAGCTGCCCGCCGGAGTTCGCAACTCCCCCAACCTCGGCGTCGAGGTGGACGCCATGCCGGGGGGGTACGTGTGCTCGGCGTCGATGAAGGGCGTGCCGGGCACGGACGTCCGGCAGATCACCCTGGCCGGCGGGCCGATCAGCAAGCTGTTCTCGAAGGAACAACGCGCCTTCTACAAGACCAATGCGCCGGAGGGCATCGGCCTGGACGACCTCTCGATCCTTGGCCCGATCAACGTGTTCAAGCTGAAGTTCAGGCCGGAGGGGTACGAGGGCAAACTGGTCGCCGAGCTCTGGATGTATCCGGACAACACCCGAATCCTCGAACTCTCGACGAAGTGCGTGCCGAGCGAGGGCATCCGTGTCGCGGTCGAGACGAGGCTGTTCCTCACGAAGCGGGGCATCGACCTCTCCGGCGAGCAGCAGACGAAGACGAGCACGGCCCTCGAGTACTTCGCCAAGCAGCTGACCGCGACGAAGCCGTAGCTGGGATCGTTACTTCGCGGAGCGTGGGCCACGACGCCACGGCACCACGCCCTCGAGCTCGATCTCGAGCGAGAAGCTGAGGAACGTCCGCACGAGCACGACCACTCCGAGCGTCAGCGCGCTCTCGACCGTCGACTCCACGGTCACCGTGAGCACGATGTCGGCGATGATCAGGACCTCGAGCCCGAGCAGGACCGCGCGGCCAACGCCCTGACGGACGCGCTCATAGGCGCCCGCGCGATCGCCGCGCGCGAGGGCGAGCAGATAGCCGGCGAGCGCGACAACCGACCCGATGACGAGGATCGTCACGCCCGCGATCTCGAAGCCGTGGACGATCTGCTCCATCACCTCGTCGAAGGTCATGGCATCACGCGGCCGGCAGCTGGAGCGGCCCCCTCGTCGTGACTCCTATCTCCTCACTCGGTTCGGTGCAAGTCGGTGGACGCGGCGACGCTCACCCGTCGTCTACGGGGACTCGACTGAGGTTTCCGGCGATGCGTCGCCCCCCACGGGTTGCCGTGAGTGCCAGAGCTCGGCGTTCAGCGCCATGGCCGCCACCACGAGGCGACCGATGACGAAGAGCCAGACCATGAACACGGTGGCGATCCCGATCGCGCCGTAGAGATCGTCCACCCGCTCCAGCCGCCCCGCGAAGTACACCGAGGTCGCGATCCGCAGCAGCTGAAGGCCGACCGCATCGAACGCCGCGCCGGGCAGGAACGCGCTCCACCGCAGGCCCTCCGGGTGCGGCAGCCACGCGAGGGCCCACACGAAGAACGGCGTCAGCGCGACGGGGGTGAGGATCCAGACGACGAGGTCCGCGAGGAACGGTCCGGAGTACAACGGCCGCAACAGGATCGGCAGGGCGAGGAACCCGAGCATGATCCCCGAGTACGCGGCGGAGACGCGGACGGAGTGCGTCAATGGCCCGGGCGGATCTGCCACGCCACGCCGGCGAGGAGGCGGAGCGCCTTCACAACTGCCTTCCCGGCCCAGAGCAGCGCCCAGAGCCCGATGAGCAGCACGACGATCGACCCACGGCCGGTGTCGTTGCCGGCGTGGGCGATGGCGATCGTGAGGGCGGCCGGAAGGCCGGCGTTCTTGGCCACCTCGTCGGTCGTCCACGAGGAGAGATCGGCGATCAGGCCGACGGCGCTGGCGACGACGAGCCCCATCGGGACGAGCCACAGGAAGAGCCGGTAGGCGAGCCCGCCGGCGAGCAACGCTCCCGCGTGGCTCCGGTCGCGCTCATAGGCCTCGAACGCCAGCTGCACGCTCCGGTTGCGAGCCCGAAGCTTCTCCGCCTCCCGCTCGAGCGTTCGACGGGTCTCGTCCGCACGCGCCCGGAGGGCCTCACTGCGCTCGTGCAACGAAGGCGAACGCTCGTCGACCTGGGGCGTGGACGTCGGTGGTTCGGCGTCGGATCCCGACACGGCAGCATCGTCCCCGGCCGCCGTGGCTGGAAGATCGTCATGACGCGGTGACATTGCGTTGCCCGAAGGATACTGCGACCCTCAGCCGCCATGAGCTCGTCCGCAGGCGAGGGCTCCGAGCCTCCTCTCCCGCGCGCCGACGGCGGCGGCACGCCGTCGGGCCGCCGCGGCTCTCTGCGCGGACGACTGATCGCGCTGGCGATCACGGCGATCGGCTTCTACGTCGTCTGGCCGGCGCTCCTGGAGACGGCTCAGGCGTGGCCGGATCTCGCGACGATCGACGTCCCGTGGTTCGCCACGATGATCGCGCTCGAGGTGGGAAGCTTCCTCTGCGTCTGGTCGGTGCTCGCGATCTCGCTCCGGAGCCGTCGTTGGTTCCTGATCGCGTCGTCGCAGCTGGCGAGCAACGCGGCCAGCCGGGTCATCCCCGGTGGCGCGGCGACGGGCGGGGTTGTCCAGTACCGGTTGCTCACGCAGGCCGGACTCGACGGCGCGACGGCCGCGACGGGTCTTACCGCGGCATCGATCGTCATCACGGCGGTGTTGTTCGCGATGCCGCTGTTCACGCTGCCGGTGATCCTGGGAGGCGCGCCGACCCCGGACGATCTCACCAACGCCGCGTGGCTCGGCCTGACGGCGTTCGTCGTGCTCGCCCTCGGCACCGCGGGATTGATCGTGACGGACCGACCGCTCGCCGCCATCGGGCGCACGGTCGACCGAGTCCGAAACGCGAGGCAGCGTCGCAAGGGTCGCCCCCAGAGGCACGACCTTCCCGATCGCCTGCGGGGCCAGCGAGACCAGATGCTCAGGACACTCGGCTCGCGGTGGTGGCAGGCCCTCCTCGGCGCGGTGGGGAAGTGGACGCTCGATTACCTTGCGCTGTTGACGGCACTCGCGGCCGTCGGAGCAAGGCCCCGACCGTCGCTGGTGATGCTCGCCTACCTCGCGGGCTCGATCCTCGGGATGATCCCGATCACGCCGGGCGGTCTCGGGTTCGTCGAGGCCGGACTCACCAGCATGCTGGTGCTCGCCGGCGTACCCGCCGGGGCGGCCAGCGTCGCCGTGCTCGCGTATCGGTTGGTGTCGTACTGGCTCCCGCTTGCGGCCGGGGCGGTCGCGGCGCTCGCCTATCGAAGGCGGTACTCGTGAGCGTCTGAATCGCGAGGAGGCTCGAACCTACGCCCGCGAACGCTCCACGGACCGCGCCGACGATCGCGACGATCAGGACGGCGCCGACGATCGAGCCGATGATCCCGCTGGGACGAATCTCGAGGCCGTCGCCTGCGATCAGGCTAGCCGAGGAGGCCACCGACGAGCGAACCGCCCAGGCCGCTGATGAGTGCGAGCCCCCAGTCGATGTTGCGTCCGCCGCGCCCGAGCAGCAGCTGCGCGATCCATCCGATCGCCATGCCGAAGACGATGATCGCGAGGATCAGCACGTCGAATCCGTCGTTCGCACGGCGCTCACGTTACACCACGCGACAACCGTCGGCGGGAAGGCCTCGAGCCAGCCGGCGACCGTCGCGACACCGCCCCACTCGATGGTCCTGAGATACTGGCCCGCAACCCACCGCGTGGCCGTCTCCAGCTCCCCCGCCGCGATCGCGTGGCGGATCGCCGCTCCGGTGTGCCCCGCCGCCGCGAGCCACTCCGCTGCACGACGATGGAGCTCGGGCGCGAGGCGAGGTTCTCGCCGCTCGAGCTCGTCCTGCAACAGATCCGCGAACAGCCGGTGATAGCGGTACCAGGCTCGTCGATCGTCGAGCGGCACGAGGAACAGGTTCGCCCGCTCGAGCTCCGCCAACAGCTCGGCGGATCCTTCGCGCTCGACGACGAAGTCGCACAGGGGTCCGCTCATGCTCTCCAGGATCGAAGTCCGGAGGAGGAACTCGCGAGTACCGACATCCAGGGCCGACACCACGACCTCCCGCAGGTAATCGACCACGTGACGGCTGGAGCCGTGGAAGTCGCGGACGAATCGCTCCCGGTCCGCCGCGTCGCGCAGCGAGAGGTAGGCGAGATAGAGGCCCGCGGGCCATCCCTCCGTTCGTTCCTGCAGCACGGCGATCGCCTCCGCCGAGAGGCCGAGTCCGAGGGTCCCGTTCAGGAACAGGTCCGCCTCTTCCTCGGTGAAGCTGAGATCGGCCGCACGCAGCTCGAGAAAGTCAGGCCCCGCCCGCAATCGTGCGATGGAAAGTGGCGGGTCCGAACGCGCCGAGACGACGAGCGTGATGTTCGGCGGCTTTCGATCGAGGAACAGCTCCAATGACTCGTGGCACGTCGCATTGCTGATCGACTGATAGTCCTCGAGGACAAGGACAAGGCTGGCCTGAAGGGCCTCGAGCTCGTTGAGCAATCCCGGGACCACGGCCCGAGCGACGTCGGTGCCAGGCACACGGAAGGCCGCTTCGACCGCCTGGCCGAACTTGGGCGCGACGGTCCGGATGGCCCAGGTGATGTAGCTCCACAGGAGCACGGGATCGTTGTCGGCGGCATCGAGCGATACCCATGCGAAGGGTTGCTCTCCGAGCCGTTGCCACTGGCCGAGGAGGGTGGTCTTCCCGAACCCAGGCGGACCAACCAGGAGGACCGTCCCTCGATGAGACCGGAGGCGATCCAGCAATTCCCTGCGCTCCACGGATTCCGCCCTGAGGAGCGGGGCGTGGAGCTTGGACCCCATGGCGGAAGAAGGCGGAGCGGGCGGCTCCTTGGGGGCGTCCAGCTCATGCTCACGGGCCTCGACCACCGACGTCACGGCGGCCAAGTCTGACATGTTGCACCCGATGGCAACAACGCGGGGTTGCGGCGCCGAGGACGTCGCCCTGAGTCGGGTTCATCCGGATGAACCTTCGAGCCGGGCGATGAATGGCGGAGTCGCAACCGGGCACAATCGCGGCCGTATCGGAGCGTTGCGATGGGGAGGGGAGGAGCCGTCCGGTATCGGATCGTGATCAAAGGGGAGATCACCACGTCCTTCGTGGGGCCGCTCGCTGGGATGGAGGTGGAGTCTGCCGGAGAAGAGTCCACGCTCGTGATCGACATCGTCGATCAGAGCCACCTCCGGGGCGTCATCAGCTCGCTCTCAGATCGCGGCATCAAGATCGTCGGCCTCGCGGCCGACCTCCGCGAGAGGTCGACCGGGACCGGATCCGAGGCGCCCACTGGGACGGGATGAACGGGTGCCCGATTGTTCACACGGCGGTCGGTGGCCCCAAATTGACCCGCTCGTCTGGGGGGAGGTACGGTGATCCTGCGGACTTCAGACTCTCGGCCCGCTACGCGGTGGTGATCTGCACTCTACGGAGCCCAAAGACCCGCTCCTGACCGGAGATGGTCGCGGTCGTGCCCTCAGTCGTCCGGGTCTCGAGGGTTTGCCCCTTGCCCAGAGACGAGACCGCGTACGACAAGAGAGCGGGAGGCTTGTGACATGTTCACAAACACCCGGCGGTCTCAAATTGACCCCCTCGTCTTGGGGAGGATACGGTGATCGTGTGGGCCCTAGGATCTCGGCCCCGCTGCGGGCCTGTGATCGGCGTCCACAAGGAGCCCAGCGACCCGCTCCTGACGGGGTGATGGTTGTGCCTCCGTCGTCTGGTCGCGAGGTTTCGCAGCTTGCGCCCAGACGAGACTCTGGGTGCACGACAGGAGAGCGGGAGACTCGTGACGCAAGCGACGAACAGGATCTCGACGACCGGCCGCCGAGGGCGAGTCGGGACCCGTCCGCTCCGACCGGCCCTCGAGCTGCTCGAATCGAAGATCACCCCGCCGTTCGCTCGGCCGGGGATCGTCGACCACGTCTCGCTCGTTGCCCGTCTCTGCTGCTCTGGCGCACCCGTCGTGAGCATCGCCGCGCCGCCGGGCTATGGAAAGACGACGCTGCTTGCTCAGTGGGCCGAGCGGGATCCCAGGCCGTTCGCGTGGATCTCGTTTGACGACCACGACAACGATCCCGCGGTCCTGCTGAGGTATGTCGCCGCCGCCCTCGACCAGCTGCGGCCGGTCGAGGGCGCACCGCTCGCCGCGTCCATCCTCGCCAACCGCTTCTCCGTTCGGGATGCCATCCCGAGGTTGGCATCGGCGATGGCATCGATGCCACCGTTCGTGCTGGCGCTGGACGACGTGCATCGGCTCGACGATCGAGCGAGCCTCGACGCGATCGAGAGGTTGACCAGGCACGTTCCTCGAGGATCGACGTTCGCGTTCGCGGGCCGGCGCGATCCGCCGGTCCCGACGGCACGCCTTCGCGGCCTGGGCGAGATGGTGGAGATCGATGCCGGCGACCTCGCGCTGGACGACGATCAAGCGCGCGACCTCCTGCGAGGCGAGGGGCTCGACCTGACCGACGCGACGGTGGCCGCGCTGCGCGAGCGGACGGAGGGCTGGCCCGTCGCCCTGCATCTCGCCGCCCTGTGGGTGAAGGAGGAGGCTCTCGGCGAGCCGTCGGGGTTCAAGGGCGACGATCGGCTGATGGCCGACTACCTGCGTTTCGAGGTCCTCTCACGGCTGTCGCAGAAAGACGTGGCGTTCCTGACCCGCACGTCCGTGCTCGACGAGCTGAGCGGGCCGCTGTGCGACGCGATCCTGAAGACCAAAGGCGCCGGGCAAGTCCTCGAGGACCTCGAACGCTCCAATTGCCTGCTGTTCCCGCTGGATCGGAACCGGGAGTCGTATCGGTACCATCACCTGTTCCGCGAGCTGCTGCGGGCCGAGCTCGAACGGCGCGAGGCGCATCGCGTCCCCGAGCTCCTCCGTCTCGCCGCGGACTGGTGCGAGGCGAACGGGCGGCCCGAGGCGGCGATCCGCTACGCGCAGGCCAACGACGACGTGGACCGAGTCGCGAACCTCGTCACGATCAACGGGCAACCCCTCGTCCAGCAGGGGCGCGCGGCGACCGTCGAGGGGTGGCTCGAATGGCTGGAGCGGTGCGGCGCGATCGAGCGGCATGCGCCCGCGGCGATCCTCGGGGTGTGGGTGCACGCGTTGCAGGGACGTCCGGCCGAGGCCGAGCGCTGGGCCGACAAGCTCACCGGTGCCTCGCTCGAGGGTCCCCTGCCCGACGGCAGCCTGTCGCTCGAGCCCTGGCTCGCGATGACGCACGGGATGCTCTGCCGCGACGGCGTCGAGCGGTTGCGGGCGAACGCGCAGCTCGCGCTCCGGACCCTCGGCGCCAGGAGTGCACTCCGACCGCAGGCCATGCTGCTTCTCGGGTTGGCGCTGCTCCTGAGCGGGAAGGTGGAAGAGGCCGACGACGTGATGGCCGATGCCATCGAGGAGGCCGAGTGGTTCGGGGCGACGAACACGCTCGTCTTGGCGCTCTCCGAGCGCGCCGTCCTCGCCATCGAGCGAGATGACTGGGAGCGGGCAGAGACGTTCCTCGATCGCGCATCCGAGATCCGGGAGGGATCCGGGCTCGACGGGTACGTGACGAGCGCGCTCGGGCACGCCGCGTCGAGTCGTGTGGCGGCGCATCGAGGAGACCGGGAGCGGGCGCGAGCGGAGCTGGGCCGGGCGCAGCGACTCCGCCCCTTGCTCACCCACGCGATCCCGCATCTCGCCGTGCAGACGCTGCTCGCAATGACCCGTGTCCACATGACGCTCGCGGACGCCGCGGGAGCGAGGACGCTCCTCTGGGAGATCGACCAGGTGCTCAGGCGGCGACCGGGACTGGGAACCCTGCCGGCCCAGGCCGAGGATCTCCGCGCGCAACTGGAGGCGTTCCGTGCCGGGACGCCGGGGGTCTCCACCCTCACGACGGCGGAGCTCCGGCTTCTCCCGCATCTGCGCACGCACCTCTCCTTCCGCGAGATCGGCGAGCTGCTGCACGTGTCGCCCCACACCGTGAAGACCCAGGCGATCTCGATCTACCGAAAGCTCGGCGTCACCTCGCGCAGTGGCGCGATCGAACGCGCGCTGGATCTCGGGTTGCTCGACCCCTAGGGCGCACCACGAGTTTCATGCCGTCTGGATGATGCGCTCGCGCCTCGCGGGGTGTGACATGAGGCATCATCGCGAGCCGGCGTCACGCCGGTCATCTCGGTGCTCGGAAGGCCACTGGCGGGAGACGATCGTGGCGGACCACGAGGAAACGCTCTGCCGCGTCGCCCTGAACGATCACGGCTTCATCGGTTCGGTCCTCGCGATGGATGGCGGGGACACGGGGGTCTGCCCGCTCGATCAGCGGACCCGCGCCCTCGTCCGCCTGGGATCGCTGGTGGCCGTGGGGGCGGCCGAAGCCACCTATCAATGGTGCGTGGACGAGGCCATGGCCGCCGGCGCGACGGTGGACGATGTCGTCGGCACGCTCTTCGCGGTGATGCCCACGGTCGGGCTGGCCCGCGTGGTCGCCGCGGCGCCGAAGCTCGGGCGCGCGGTCGGATACGACATCGACGCCGCGCTCGAGACCTTGGACGATAAACCCTGAGCTCGGCCGTGCTCAGAGGGGTTTTTCATCCCATCGGAATGATGTGAGGTGCCCTCCCGGTAACTTCGATAGATTCCTCGTGACGGGAGGCGCGTCAAGGCCGCCTCCTCGGAGGTAGGGAGGGGGACGAATGCAGCAGGACACTACGACCGGGTGGGCGGGTTGGGCGGCCTTCGCCGGCTTCATGCTGATCATGATCGGCATGTTCCATGCGATCGCCGGGTTGATCGAGATCATCGACGACGACTTCGTCGCGGTGGGTGCGAACTACATCTTCAAGTTCAACGCCCAGACCTGGGGCTGGATCCACCTGCTCGGCGGGATCGTCGTGCTCTTCGCCGGCTTCGGGGTGTTCACCGGTAAGGTATGGGCGCGCACCGTCGGCGTCATCGTTGCGCTCATCAGCGCGGGTGCGAACTTCGCGTGGCTCCCTTACTACCCCTTCTGGTCGATGATCATGATCGTCGTCGACGTCCTCGTGATCTGGGCGCTGACCGCCCACGGCCGGGAGCTCGCCCCGTCGCCCTAGACCTTCGCGGCGAGTAACCGAACGCAGATTGACATCAGCGGCGCCCCCCACCGGGGGCGCCGCTCTCGTGCCATGCCGAGAAGAGAGCGTTCAGCGGAAGGTGCCGCTGACGGTGCTCCAGTGGAGGGTCCGCCCACGGTGGCGGTCAGCTCTCGACCGGCGCGAGCGCGGCCAGGTCAGCGCCACCGACCACGCTCCCCCGGCGAAGCGTGATCACCTCGTCGACCTCGGTGAGCCCCTCGGGGCGGTGCGTGATCAAGAGCACGGATCGTCCGTCCGTCGACGCCAGCACGTCGGCGACCAACGCCTCTGCGGTGGCGGGGTCGAGGTGGGCGGTCGGCTCGTCCAGGACGATCACGCGGGCCCCCGCCACGAACGTCCGCGCCAGCGCGATCCGGCGACGCTCGCCCCCGGAGACGAGCTCGCCCTCCTCTCCGACGAACGTATCCAGGCCATCCGGGAGCGACGCCACCCAATCCCAGACCCGGGCCCGCCGCAGCGCCCGCTCGACCGCGGCGTCGTCGGCGTCGGGCCCGCCCGAGACGGACGTTCTCTCGGATCGTCGAGGCGAACAGGTAGGCGTCCTGCCCGTCGAGCGAGACGACCGAGCGAACGTCCCGCTGCCGGAGCGTCCGCAGATCCGTGCCGCCGACGGTGACCGAGCCCGTGTCGGGATCGAGGAACCGAACCAGGAGGGCGGCGACGGTGCTCTTGCCCGAACCCGACGGCCCGACGAGCGCGACCCGACGGCCGGGCGGGAGGCGGAGCTCGACGTCGCGCAGGCCCCACGCCTCCCCGTCGGCATACTCGAACCCGACCGACCGGAGCTCGATCGCCTCGTCGGCGGGCGGCGCGACCGGCTGGTCGGGGTCCGAGACCGCCGGCTCCCGTCCCGCGACGGCCAGGAGCCGGCGCCCGGCCTCGAGGGTCGTCTGCAGCCCGAGCGCCGCCGCCGGAAGGGGCGCAACCGCCTCGAACGACGCCATCGCGAGCAGCGCGAGCGCGGCGACGAGCACGCGGTCGAGCCCGCCCGTCGAGGTCGCCTGGACGGACACGGCGAGGACCCCGACGACCGTCAGTCCCGAGATGACCACACCGAACCCCTCGATCAGGCCTCCGACCAGCGCATCCCGGCGCCCGAGCCGGACGAGCTCCGAGTCCAGCTCCCCCACCCTGGTCATGACGGCCTCGTCCGCGCCGAGGACGACCAGCTCCGGGGCTCCGCGAAGGAGCTCGACGAGCTGCGCCGTGAGCTCAGCGCGGACCGCGACCTGCCGCGGCCCCGACCGGCGGCCCGACGCTGCCGCGGCGAGGGAGACGGCGATGCCGCCGAGCAGCAGCCCGACGGCGAGAACGACACCCGCCGCGGGGAGGATCATCGCCGCGGCGCCCACCGACACGACGCCGGCCACGAGCGCGACGAGCGGCGGCGAGATCCCGCGAAGGAAGAGGTTCTGCATCGCGTCGACGTCGCCGACCATCCGCGCGAGGAGATCGCCCTTGCGATACCCCTCGATCCGCGCCGGGACGAGCGGCTCGAGGGCGCGATAGAACCCCACCCGCATCCGCGACAGCACCGCGAACGCCAGGTCGTGTGACTGAACCCGCTCGAAGTAGCGAGCGATCGGCCTCGAAAGCCCGAACGCCCGCACGGCGACGATCGCGACCGTGAGCGACAGCACGGGCGGGTGCTCGGCTGACCGGGAGATCAGGTAGCCGGCGAAGCGCCATCAGGCCGACGCCGGCGAGGACCGTCAGCGATCCCAGGAGCACCGAGAGCGCGATCTGGTTCCGGGGCGGCCGTCCCATCCGCAGCAGCTCGCGGAGCGTCGTCATGCGCAATGCCACTCCTCTCCGCGTCGACGGCTCGGCCATGCGCGATGCGGATGATGCGATCCGCCAGTCACGGCGAGCGCCGCCCGATGCTCGATGAGCAGCACGGCCCGGCCCGGGGCGAGCCGTCGGATCGCACGCGGCCACGACGCCGGCGCTCGCCGCGTCGAGGTTGGCGGTCGGCTCGTCCAGGATCAACAGCGGCGCGTCGCGCAGGAGCGCCCGGGCGAGCGCGACCCGCCGGATCTCGCCCGCGGAGAGCGCTCGACCGCCGTCTCCGATCCGCGTGTCGTAGGAGGAGCGGAGCTCCCGGATGAACTCGTCGGCGCCCGCGAGCCTCGCGGCCTCCTCGACCCGGGCGTCCGATGCGTCGGGATCGGCCATCGCGATGTTGTCTCGAACGCTGCCTCGGAACAGGGTCGGACGTTGGGGCAGCCAGCCGATCTGCCGCCGCCAGGCCGCCGGGTCGACGTCGCGGAGGTCGTTCCCGTCGACCGAGACCACCCCGGCGTCCGGGCTGCGAAGCCCGAGCAGCAACGAGGCCACGGTGCTCTTACCGGCCCCGCTCGCGCCGACGAGCGCGACGACCTCGCCGCGGCGGATCTCGAGGTCGAACCCGTCGAGGAGCGTGCCCGGCCTCCCGGGATAGCCGAGCGTCACGTTCCGGAGGGCCACGACGTCCCACGAGCGCGGCGCCGAGCCCGCTCCGTTTCGGGGTGGAGGCATCGCGTCGAGCAGGTCGAGGATGCGCTCGGCGGCCGCGAGCCCGTCCGCGCTCGCGTGGAACTGCGCGGCCAGCGCCCTGAGCGGCGCGTACAGCTCGGGCGTCAGCAGCAGAACGGTCAGCGCCGCGCGCAGGCTCACGTCGCCGCCGATCAGGCGCACGCCGAGCGTCACGGCGACGAGCGCCGTGGCGAGCGTCGCCATCAGCTCGAGCGCGGCTCCCGACAGGAACGACACGCGCAGGACCTCCATCGTCGTCACTTCGGTAGGCCTCGCTCCTGGCCTCGATCCGCTCGGCCTGCTCCTGCCCCCGATTGAAGGCGCGCAGCGTCGGGAGACCGCGCACGACGTCCAGGAAGTGGTTCGAGAGCCGGGAGAGCGCTCGCCATCTCGCGCGCGTCCGCGCCTCGGTGAAGCGGCCGATCAACCCCATGAACACGGGGATCAGCGGCAGCGTGACCAGCATGATCACGGCCGAGGTCGGATCGACGACCGCCGTCGAACGCGAGGACGACGATCGGCACGAGGACGCCGAGCACGACCTGCGGCAGGTACCGGGCGAAGTACGTCTCGAGCGCGTCGACCCCCTGCACGGCGGCGGTCGCCACCTCCCCCGCCTCGGTCGTCGTCGGAGGCCTGCGGTCCGTCGCGGAGACGCCGCCCGATCAGCTCGAGCCGGAGGTCCGACATGACGCGGCGTGGCCGCCCGGCGCCCGGTCGCCTCGAACGCCCCGGTCAGCACCCCCCGGCCCACCGCGACGACGGCGAGGGCCACGAGCGCCGGCCGGACGTCGGCGAGGCCGTCGCCGTCGAAGGCGTCCGCGACCACGCCGGCGAGCAGCACCGCCTGAGCCGAGCAGGGCGACCGTCGCGAGGACGCCGAGCCCGACGTCGACCGACGAGCGCGACCCGTGCCGCGCGGGCTCGACGCAGCAGCCGCCGATCGAGCGGGCTCACCGAGTCAACCGGTCGAGGCCGCCCCGGCCGGCTCCGGCCCGCTCCCCTCCGTCGACTCGTCGCCGGACTCCGGCCCGCTCAGGTCGGAGGGGCTCAGGCGTCGACGGAAGACGTGGTAGGTCCACGCCTGGTAGACCAGGACGATCGGCAGGAAGACGACGGCCACGACCGTCATGACCTTCAGCGCGTACGAGGACGACGCGGTGTTCTCGACGGTCAGGCTGTAGGCCGGGTTCGTGCTGGACACCATCACTCGCGGATACAGGTCGATGAAGATGGTGATCACCGTGGCCGCCATCGCGAACGTCGTCATGGCGAAGGCCCAGCCCTCTCGGCCCTCGCGCAGGAGCCAGGCGACGGCGAGGACCGCGAGGACGGCGGCCACCGGGATCAGGTCGGGAACCGCGCCCCGGTCCAGCGTGATCTGCGTCCAGACGCCGAAGACGAGGACGGCGAGCCCCGTGACGATCGTGAAGCGGCGAGCCACCGCGTGGGCCCGCTCGCGCATCTCGCCGGTCGTCCGGAGGCTGAGGAAGGTCGCGCCGTGCAGCACGCAGAGCGAGCACGAACGTGAGGCCCGACGAACAGCGCGTACGGGGTCGAGCAGGTCGCCAGAAGCTGCCCGTGAACTCCTGGTCGTCGTCGATCGGCAGGCCGTGGAGCAGGTCGCCGAGCGCCACGCCGAGCAGGAACGGGGCCAGCAGGCTCCCCGTCGTGAGCAGCCGGCTCCAGTTGCGACCGCCAGCGCGGCGCTGTCGCGCTTGCCGCGGAACTCGAACGAGACCCCACGGACGATCAGCGCCGCGAGGAGCAGCACGAGCGCGAGGTAGAGGGCGGAGAACATCGTCGCGTACCAGCCGGGGAAGGCCGCGAAGATGGCGGCGCCCGCGACGATCAGCCACACCTCGTTGCCGTCCCAGAGCGGGCCGATCGTGTTGATCGCCACGCGTCGTTCGAGCGTCGTCCCTCCCGACGACCCCGTGCAGGATGCCCACCCCGAAGTCGAAGCCCTCCAGGACGAAGAACCCGGTCCACAGGACCGCGATCACGATGAACCAGAAGACCTCGAGACCCATCTCCCGCCCCTAGTACGTCATCGCCGCGACCGGCAGCCCCCGCTCGTTCAGCTCGGGGGCGGGGCCGATCTCCCTGCGCGCGTACTTCGGATCATCAGGGTCCAGTCGACGACCGCCAGCGCCCCGTAGAGCAGGACGAACGCGCTCAGGCTGATCCAGATCGTCGTCGCGCTCACGGACGGCGACACGCCGTCGCTCGTCAGCATGCAGGCCCTGCACGATCCACGGCTGGCGGCCGTTCTCGGTCAGCATCCACCCGGCGGTGTTCATCAGGAACGGCAGCGCCGCCGCCCACACCGCGATCCGACAGGAACCACGGCGACGATGTCCAGCTTCTTGCGACGGAGCAGCCATGCCACCCCAGACCGCCAGCAGGAACAGCGACCACCGCCAGGTACGCCATCACCCGCATCGACCAGTACTGGATGAACACGTTCGGGACGTAGTCGCCCGGCCCGTACTGCTGCTGGTACTGGGCGTTCAGCTCGTTCAGCCCCACGACCTGCCCGTTCCAGGAGTCGGTCGCGAGCAGCGACAGCAGGTGCGGGATCTCGATGATCTTCGTCGGCGTCTGGTCGTTGTTGCCGCCGCCGATCTGGAACAGCGAGAACGAGCACGGCTGGCAGGTGTTCCACTGCGCCTCCATCGCCGCGATCTTCATCGGCTGGTACGTCGTCTCGATGACGCCGAGGTGACTGCCGACCATCATCGCGAACAACGTGGCGGGGACCAGCACGACCAGCGACAGCGAGGCGGTCCGGCGGAACACGTCGGGCTGAGAGCCGCTGCCGCAGCTGCCAGGCCGACACCGCGAGCATGACCATCGCGCCGGTGACCAGCGAGGCGAGCAGGACGTGCAGGTAGCCCCAGAGGAACACCGGGTTGGTGAGCACGGCCCAGATGTTCGTGAGCTCGGCACGCCCGCCGTTGAGCTTGTAGCCGACCGGATGCTGCATCCAGGAGTTGGCCGCCATGATGAACGCCGCCGACAGCACGGCCCCGGCGGCGACGGCCCAGATCGTGGCGAGGTGCACCCGCTTCGACAGGCGTCCCCAGCCGAACAGCCACAGCCCGAGGAACGTCGACTCCAGGAAGAACGCCGCGAGCCCCTCGATGGCCAGCGGGGCGCCGAACACGTCGCCGACGTAGCGCGAGTAGGCCGACCAGTTCATCCCGAACTGGAACTCCTGGACGAGACCCGTGACGACGCCGACGGCGATGTTGATGACCAGCAGGGTGCCGAAGAACCGGGTGAGCCGCAGGTACGCCTCGTCGCCCCGCCGGTGCCAGGTGGTCTGCAGCAGCGCGACCAGGAAGGCGAGGCCGATCGTGAGCGGCACGAAGAGGAAGTGGTAGATGCTCGTGGTGGCGAACTGGAGCCGGGCGAGATCCAGGTTCGTCATAGCAACCGGCACTCCTCCCTACCGGGAACGCACGCGCCAGTACAGGCGACCGGCCACTCTGACACATCACCCCGACGGCATGAAACGCGGGCGGGGCCCCAAATCTCATCCATTCCGGGCGATGCCCGCCCGGCTCCGCCCGTGTTTGCTTCGACGGAGCCGCGGAGGACCAAGGACAGTGGCGCTTCGCATCGAAGACGACCAGCCCGCCCGGGGCGGCTCGAGGTCTCCGGGCTGATGTCCTCACGCCCCCAGCCGTGGCACGCCCCGTCGACGACCCCTCCGCCGGCCCGAGCGAAGGACTGTCCCGAGTGCGGGGCCACGGAATCCGTCCGTCGCGACTTCTGTGACGTGTGCTACGCGGAGCTCGACGAGGCCAGCTGGCCACCGATCGTCGTGGAGCTCGACGATTTCCTCTTCACACACGAAGACCGGTAACCGACTCGGCGGCTTTCATTCCATCCGCATGATGCCTGTCTCGACGGGTGGTGGTCCTCTTGCTGAGGTGGAGGCGATCGCACAGGTCGTCCAGGAGATGAGGGCGCCGGCCGTCGCCGGCGAGATGGAGCAAAGATGGCCGGTCGAGACGTAGAAGACTCTCCGGCAGCGTCCCATGTCCTGATCGTCGGGGCCGGGTTCGCCGGCCTCGGCTGCGGCAAGGAGCTGGCGGGCCACGACGATGTCAGCGTGACGCTGATCGACCGGCACAACTACCACCAGTTCCAGCCGCTCCTGTATCAGGTCGCGACCTCGCAGCTCGCCGCCTCCGACATCGCGACCGACATCCGCAGGGAGTTCCGCAAGCATCCGAACGTCGACGTGAAGATGGCCGAGGTGGTCTCGGTCGACCCCGAGAGCACGTCGGTCACGTTGGATGACGGCCAGACGATCGCCGGCGACTACCTCGTGCTCGGTGCCGGGAGCCAGCCCAACTTCTTCCACACGCCGGGGGCCGAGCACGCCTTCCCCCTGTACTCGCTCGAGGACGCGCAACTCCTGCGCTCGCGCATCCTCGCGGTGTTCGAGGACGCCGATCGGGACCCCTCCCTCGTCGATCGCGGCGCGCTGAACTTCGTGGTCGTCGGCGCCGGCGCAACGGGCACGGAGATCTCCGGCGCGCTCGCCGAGCTGATCCGCGATGTCATGCCGTCCGAGTACCACGACCTCGCGGTCGATCGGGCGAAGGTGATCCTGGTCGACCTCGGCGACGCGGTGCTCGGGCCCTTCTCGGCGAAGGCCCACGCGTACGCCGCCAAGGCGCTCGAGCGCGACGGCGTCGAGATTCGCCTGGGAACCTCGGTGAAGGAGATCGCCGCCGACCACGTCCTGCTGTCCGACGGGACGACGATCCAAACACACTGCGTGATCTGGGGTGGGGGTCTGATGGCGGCTCCGCTCGCCTCGGCGGCGGGCCTGTCCCAGGGCGCCGGGGGGCGCATCGACGTGCTCCCCGACCTCACCGTCGCCGACCACCCGAACGTGTACGCGGTCGGCGACTTCGCGAACATCCCGGCCCCCGACGGCGGCCCCTTCCCGCAGCTCGGCTCCGTGGCCCTCCAGGCCGGACAGTGGGCCGCCAAGAACATCCGGGCGGACCTGGACGGCAAGCCGCGGGCGGCGTTCGACTACCACGACAAGGGGATGATGGCGATGATCGGCCGGAACGCGGCCGTCGCGGAGATGGGCAAGCATCGGCACGAGCTCCACGGCGCGATCGCCTTCTCAGCCTGGCTCGGGGTGCACGCGTGGCTGATGAGCGGCGTTCGCCAACGCGTCGACGCCTTCATCAGCTGGGGGTGGGACTACTTCGCGAAGACGCGCGGGCCGCAGATGCTCGATCGCTCGGACGCGGCCCGGATCGACTGGGGGGATGACGATGGCTGAGCGCTACGACGTGATCATCATCGGGACGGGAGCCGGCGGTGGGACGCTCGCCCACACGCTCGCGCCGTCCGGCAAGAGGATCCTGCTGCTCGAGCGCGGGAACTTCCTGCCGCGGGAGAGCGAGAACTGGCAGCCGGGGCCCGTGTTCATCGAGGGGCGGTACGTCTCGAAGGACACGTGGTACGACGCCGACGGCAAGCCGTTCCAGCCCCAGATCCACTACTTCGTCGGCGGCGCCACGAAGCTGTACGGGGCGGCCCTGTACCGGCTGCGCCCGCAGGACTTCGGCGAGCTGAAACACGTCGACGGCGTCTCGCCGGCGTGGCCGCTCGACTACGACGACCTCGAGCCCTGGTACACGAAGGCCGAGTGGCTCTACCAGGTGCACGGGACGCACGGCGAGGACCCGACCGAGGGGCAGCTGGAGCAAGCAGTACCCGTGGCCGGCCGTCTCCCACGAGCCGCGGATCCAGCAGCTCTTCGACGACCTCCAGGACGGCGGCTACCACCCGTTCCACGCGCCGTGCGGGATCATGCTCGACGAGGCGGAGCGGCCCAAGAGCACGTGCATCCGATGTACCTGGTGCGACGGATACCCATGCCTGGTCCACGCCAAGTCCGACGCCGAGGTCATCGCCGTGCGCCCCGCCCTGGACCACCCGAACGTCACCCTGCTCGTCGACGCCGAGGCGGTGAAGCTCGAGACCGATCCCACCGGCCGGACGGTCACCGGGGTCGTGGTGTCGCGCGGAGGCGGCCGGGAGGTGTACGAGTCCGACATCGTCGCCGTCGCCGCCGGCGCCGCGAACACGCGCCAAGCTCCTGCTCAACTCCGCGAACGATCGCGCACCCGAACGGCCTGGCCAACGGGTCGGACCAGGTCGGCCGCAACTACATGTTCCACAACTGCAAGGCGGTGGTCGCGCTCTCGAAGGAGCGCAACGACACCGTGTTCCAGAAGACGCTGGGGCTCAACGACTTCTACCTCGGCGCGGACGACTACGACTGGCCGGTCGGGAACATCCAGATGGTCGGCAAGTCCAACGCCGAGGCGATGAAGGGCGAGGAGCCGAAGCTCACGAAGCTTGCGCCGCACTGGAGCCTCGACGAGACGGCCCATCATGCCGTCGACTTCTGGCTCACGACCGAGGACCTCCCGACGCCCGAGAACCGAGTCACGGTCGACGGGGACGGCAACGTCCACCTCGCCTACCGATCGACGAACGACGAGGAGGCCGGGCGCCTCTACCACGAGCTCAAGCGCATCCTGAACCACGTCGGGATGGCCGATCACCACGTGCTCGGCAAGAACTTCTACATGAACATGAGCATCCCGATCGCGGGCGTGGCCCACCAGGCGGGGACCTGCCGGTTCGGCAAGGACCCGGCGACCTCGGTGCTGGACGCGAACTGCAAGGCCCACGAGCTCGACAACCTGTACGTTGTGGACACCAGCTTCTTCCCCAGCATCGGCGCGGTGAACCCGGCGCTGACCGCGATGGCCAACGCGATGCGCGTCGGCGAGCACCTGATCGAGCGGATGACGTAGCCGGGTTCCATCCGAAGGAGGGAATCATGACCCTGAAGGACAAGGTGGCCATCGTCACCGGGGGCAACAGCGGCATCGGCAAGGCGATCGTGCTCGCCCTCGCCGAGGCCGGCGCGAACATCGTGATCGATTACGTCGCCCATCCCGAGGCCACCGAGGCGCTGGAGAAGAAGGTCGCGGCCCTCGGCGACCGGGCGATCGGGATCGAGGCCGACGTCAGCAAGGTGGCCGACCTCCAGGCCCTGGTCGACGGGGCCGTGAAGGCCTTCGGCCGGGTGGACGTCATGGTCAACAACGCCGGGGTCGAGTCGCGGACGTCGGTCTTGGACACGACCGAGAAGCAGTACGAGTTCGTGCTCAACGTGAACCTCAAGAGCGCGTTCTTCGGCACGCAGATCGCGGCCAAACAGATGATCGCCCAGGGCGACGGCGGCCGCATCATCAACATCACGTCGGTGCACGAGGACTGGCCGATGCCCGGCAACACCCCGTACTGCCTGTCGAAGGGCGGCATGCGGATGCTGACCCGGACGGCGGGGGTCGAGCTCGCGCCCTACGGGATCACGGTGGTCGGGGTCGGCCCGGGCGCGGTGGACACCCCGATCAACCTCTCGACCGCGCAGGACCCGGCGAAGATGAAGAAGCTCGACGCCGCGATCCCGCTCGGGCGGATGGCCCAACCGGAGGAGATCGGCAACGTGGTCGCGTTCCTCGCGAGCGAGGGCTGCCAGCTACGTGACCGCGACGACGTTCTTCGCCGACGGCGGCATCATGCACAGCAGCCCCGGCCTCTGATCGACGATCGGGCGACCGAAGAAGGAGCAGCGATGGCGACCGCGAGCACAGCCAAGAAGAAGGCGAAGACCGACGCGACCGAGAAGTTCTTCGACGGGCTCGCGCAACGGGAGCACGAGTCCCTCCTTCAGAATGCGTCGGGAACGCTGCGGTTCGATCTCGTCGACGGGAGAGCCGTCGAGCACTGGTCCGTCGGCATCAAGAAGGGCGACGTGACGGTCTCTCACAAGGAGGCGAAGGCCGACGCCGTCGTCCGCCTCGATCGGGACCTCTTCGAGCGCATCGTGACCGGCCGCGAGAACGCCACGGCGGCCGCGTTGCGGGGCCTTCTGGTGCCCGAGGGCGACCTGGGACTTGTCCTGTCGTTCCAGCGCCTGTTCCCCGGACCGCCGGGTGCTCGAGGCGGGGCGAGTGCGGCGAAACGCGGAAAGGGGACTCGATGACCGGCGATCTCGTGCAGATCCTGGAGGGGAACACGTTCGTCGTCAGCGACGCCCGAGGTGACATCGAGGCGTCGCCGACGGACCCCACGGGGCTCTTCTCGTTCGACACGCGGTTCCTCTCGACCTGGATCCTCACCGTCGACGGGCAGCGACTGAACGCCCTGTCCACCGACGACCTCAACTACTTCGAGACACGGTTCTTCCTCGTCCCGGGGACGGGGACGGTCTATGTCGACTCGAAGCTGTCCGTGATCCGCGAACGAAGCGTCGGAAACGGCTTCCGCGAGACCCTGACCATCCTCAATCACGACGACAAGGCAGTCGACCTCGACGTCCACCTCGCCGCCGGCTGCGACTTCGCGGATCTCTTCGAGGTGAAGGACGCCCTGAAGAAGAAGGGCGAGTACGACACCCGCGTCGAACGAGGCAGCCTCGTGCTCGGGTACCGCCGCGAGACCTACGAGCGCGAGACGAGGATCACGTCGACCGAGCGGGCGACCATCGACGACAGCGGCCTTTCGTTCTCCGTCCGCATCGGGCCGCACGGCGAGTGGAAGACCGAGCTGGACGTCGCCACCTGGTTCGGCTCGTTGAGCGAGGCGATGGGGCCCGACGGCGCGGGGAGAGACAAGCGCCCGCGTACCAGCATGGCGCGCGGCCTCGACAAGTGGGTGGAGGCCGCACCTCGCCTCACGAGCGAATGGGACCCGCTCGAGAACACCTACCGGCGAAGCCTCGTCGACCTGGCCGCCCTTCGCTTCGAGACCCGCACGCTTCCGGGGCACGCGCTGCCGGCGGCGGGCCTGCCGTGGTTCATGACGATGTTCGGGCGAGACAGCATCTTCACGAGCCTTCAGGCGCTTCCGTTCACGCCGGAGCTGGCGGCGACCACGCTGCGGGCGCTGGGGGAACGCCAGGGGACGCGCGTCGACGACTTCCGGGACGAGGACCCGGGCCGGATCCTCCACGAGATGCGATTCGGCGAGATGACGGCCTTCGAGGAGCGGCCCCACTCCCCGTACTACGGCTGCGCGGACGCCACGCTCCTGTACGTCGTGCTGCTCGACGAGTACGAGCGCTGGACCGGCGACACGAAGCTCGTCCGCGACCTCGAGTTCGAGGCGCGCGCGGCGCTGAACTGGATCGATGAGTACGCCGACCTCCAGGGCAACGGGTACGTCTCCTACAAGCGTCGGAACGAGGAGACCGGGCTCGAGAACCAGTGCTGGAAGGACTCCTGGGACTCGATCTCGTACCGGGACGGCACGCTTCCCGGCTTCCCGCGGGCGACCTGCGAGCTTCAGGGCTACGCCTACGACGCGAAGGTGCGCGGGGCGCGACTGGCCCGACACATCTGGCGAGACGCGGCCACCGCCGACCGGCTGGAGAAAGAAGCGGCCGATCTGAAGCGCCGCTTCAACCGCGACTTCTGGGTCTCGGACGGCGAGTACTTCGCCGTCGCGCTGGACGTCGACGGTCGTCAGGTGGACTCGCTGACGTCGAACAACGGCCACCTGCTGTGGAGCGGCATCGTGGAGAAGTCCAAGGCCAAGGCCGTCGCCGGACACCTCATGAGCAAGCGGTTGTTCTCGGGTTGGGGGGTGCGCACGCTCGCGGAGGGCGAGGGGCGGTACAACCCGATCGGCTACCACGTGGGAACGGTGTGGCCCTTCGACAACTCCTTCGTCGCGTGGGGCCTTCGCCGCTACGGGTTCAAGAAGGAAGCCGCGCGCGTCGCGATGGGCATCCTCGAGGCGGCCGAGCTCTTCGGCGGCCGCCTGCCCGAGGCGTTCGGTGGCTACCCGCGGACGATGACCAAGTACCCGGTGCAGTACCCGACGGCGTGCAGTCCACAGGCTTGGTCCACCGGGGCGCCGCTGCTGTTCCTCCGCACGATGCTCGGGCTCGAACCCATGGGCGACCACCTGGTCGTCGATCCCGCGCTTCCGGTCGGGATCGGCCACCTCCAGCTGCTCGACATTCCGGGCCGCTGGGGCCGGATCGACGCGTTCGGGCGCGGCATGGTCGACACGTCGGGGTCCTCCGGTCGCGGAACCTCGCGACGGCGCAGCTAGACGCGGGCCGCCGACGTGAGCGTCTCGAACGCGGAGGGCGAGGCGTCGGCGGCCGAAAGCGCCGGCTCGACGGCTCCCGAACGCGCCGGGCCGGTCCTCCTCTCGCTCATCCTGGTTGCCGCGGTTGCGAACCTGAACCTGGCGGTCGCGAACGTCGCGTTGCCCTCCATCGGCGACGCGTTCGACGCGTCCCAGACCGAGCTCGACCTGATCGCGGTCGGCTACTCGCTCGGGCTCGCGGCCTCGGTGCTCTACCTGGGGGCACTGGGCGACCGGTACGGGCGGAAGATGATGTTGATCCTCGGCACCGCGCTCGCGATCCCCGCAAGCCTGCTGGCAGCCTACGCCTCGTCCGCCGGGGTGCTGTTCGGTGCCCGGCTCTTCGGGGGACTCGCCGCGGGCATGGCGTTTCCCACGACGCTCGCGCTGATCGCGGCCCTGTGGTCGGGACCGGCGCGGACGAAGTCCATCGCCCTGTGGTCCGCGCTCGGCGGCGCCATCTCGTCGCTCGGCCCGCTGGTCTCGGGGTTCCTCCTCGAGCACTTCTGGTGGGGGTCCGTCTTCCTGATCACGCTGCCGCTGGCCGTCGTCGCCCTCGTGATGGCGATCCGACTCGTGCCGGCCCACGTGAACGAGGCGACGGACCCCGTCGATAACCTCGGGGGCGTTCTATCGGTCGTCCTGGTGGCCGCGCTCATCCTGGCGATCAACTTCGCGCCGGTCCCCAACGAGGGCGCCCTGGTCCTCGGGCTCGCGGCGATCGCCCTGGCCGCGACCATCGCGTTCCTCATCCGGCAGCGGCGCGCGAAGAACCCCCTCTACGACCTGCACGTGGCCGGGCGCCGCATCTTCTGGGTCGCCGCCTGCGCGGGGATCATCGTGTTCGGAACGCTGATGGGCGCGATGTTCGTGGGCCAGCAGTTCCTCCAGAACGTGCTCGGCTACGACACGCTGGCCGCCGGAGCCGCCATCCTGCCGGCCGCCGCGTTCATGGTGCTGATCGCGCCGCGCTCGGCCAGGCTCGTCGAGGCCAGTGGGGCCCGGTTCACGCTGCTCATCGGCTACGTGTGCTGCCTCCTCGGCTTCGTCTGGATGCTGCTGCTGTGGAACGAGGGCATCCCGTACTGGGAGGTGGCCATCGCGTACTCGTTGATCGGGGCCGGCGTGGGGTTCGCCGGAACCCCGGCTTCCCACTCGCTCACCGGCTCCGTCCCCGTCGATCGCGCCGGCATGGCCTCGGGGACGGCCGATCTGCAGCGAGACCTCGGCGGGGCGATCATGCAGTCGATCCTCGGCGCCCTGCTGACGGCCGGGTATGCCGCGGCCGTCGCGGCCGCGATCGCCTCGGCGCCTGCCTCGGACCAGAAGCTGATCACGGACAGCGTTCAGACCCAGCTCACGAAGTCCTTCGCCGGCGCGGAGGCGGTGGCGCAGCAGTACCCGAAGTACGCGGACCAGATCACGGCCGCCGCGAAATCGTCCTTCCTGGACGGGGCCGACTGGGCGTACGCCGCCGGAATCATCGCCATCGTCCTCGGCGCCGTGCTGGTCTTCTTCCTCTTCCCGAGGCGCGACGACGAGCGGCGGTTGCTCGCCGAGTATCGGACGGAGGACGCGTCGCCTCGTGCCGGTTCCCCAGGCGCGGGATGACCGAAGGTACGTCACCAGGCTGACCAGAGGGGGTTCACATGGACCATCTCGTACATGCGGGAGCGCTCGCGCAGACGACGATCGATTTCGGTGGGTGGAAGTTCACGGGCGACGAGACCTTGATCGATCTGATCGCGGCGAGCACGAACGCCCTCAACGGCGCGTTGCTTGCGCGCCGGCCGGACCATTTCCGGAACTTCACGATCGTGGGGATCCTGCTGATGGCGCTCCTCGGCGGGATCGGAGGGGGGATCACGCGGGACGTGCTCCTCGGCGACGTCCCCTCCGCGCTGACGAACCCCGCATACATCACGCTCTGCCTCGTCGCGGGTGTTGTCGGCTACCGGATCGCGTACGCGAAGGGGCAACTTTTCCGTGAGGGCATCTTCCAGTTCATGACGGCCTTCTCGTTGCCCTGGTACGCGATCGCCGCCGCGCAGAAGGGGGCCGCGGCGGCGATCCCCGCCATCGGGATCCTCCTGCTTGCCGTGGTGGGGCCGACCGCGGGGCGCTACTACATCGACATCTCGAGCGGGGTCTCGCCCAAGCAGTTCATCAGAGGCGAATGGTTCGTCGCGACGGCAGTGCTAACGGGCGCGGTGTGGATCGCCTGCGACGCGGCCGGGCTGAGCACCTAGGCCTGCGCGCTCACCTCGTTCGCCGTCGGGTTCACGTTCCGCGTGCTCGCCCTCTATCGCGGCTGGGAGGAGCCCCTGGCCAAGGAGCCGGCCGGTGTCGTCGTGCACACGGAGAAGCGGCCGCTTCTCGGTAGGAAGCTCCACCAGAAGTCCGAACAGGAGCTTCGAGATCTCGGGCTTCTCGTCCATCAGCCGGGCGACACCACCGGCGCGTAGGGGTTCCGTCACCAGGATGTAGCGAGCACGTTCCTGGGAGCGCCTAGAATCCGCGCGTGAGTCGATCCGACGAGGCGGAGGGAGAGCCCACCGAGGGCGGCGTGCGGCCGCACGTGCTCCGGCGCCTGCTCCAGGCGTTCGTCTCGATCAACAGCTATGGGTTCGTCCTGCTGTTGATCGTCGTTACCTACCTGCTCGCGACCAGCTCTTCCGGGAGGTTCGGACCCAGTGCCGTGCTCTCGGTGCAGATCGTGACGGTCTGGCTGGCGCTCCGAACGTCCCGCGCTCGCCGGCCCGTCCGAGCAGCCGCATTCGTGCTGATGGCCTACGCGGCCGTCGCCGGGATCGCAGGGGCGTTGACGGTCGACAACTCGCAGGCGGCGTGGCTGTTCCTGGCCAGCGGTCTCCTGTACCTGATCGCCCCGATCTCGATCGTGCGCCACCTCGCCTCGAGGACGGGCGTGGATCAGGAGACGATGCTGGGGGCGATCGCCGCGTACCTCCTGATGGGGATGGCGTTCGCCTTCGCGTACCGGACCATCGCCGCGTTGCAGGCGGGACCGTTCTTCGGCGCCGAGGGTGACGGCACGACCTCGCAGACCCTGTTCTTCAGTTTCACGACGCTCACGACCACGGGCTACGGGAACCTCGTGCCGGCGGACAACCCCGGCCAGACGATCGCGGTCATGGAGATGATCCTGGGGCAGCTGTTCCTCATCACGGCGCTGGGGAAGATCGTGAGCGCGTGGCGGCCGAAACGCTGGTCGACGGCCGAGGAGGCGGTTTCATCCCGACCGGGCGATGAAGCCACGACCGACTCCCCGTAGGGTCCCGCCCGACCCTGCGGGGGAAGGGAAGCGGGTCGTCGGGCCATGGGCAACCTGATCGTCGAGATCCTCCCGTACGCGATCGCGGCGATGGCGGCCGCGCCGATCGTCCTCGTGGTTTCGGCGCTCATCATCGGCAAGGCCGAGCGGCCGGTCCGGAGCGCCTCCCTGTTCGTGCTCGGCGCCGTTCTGCTGGACGTCCTCTTCGCGGGTGTGATCCTCGCCTTCTACCGGGCGGCCGGCGTGGACGCCGGCAGCGGCGATGTCTCCGCGTGGATCGACACGATCCTCGGCGGCATCTTCCTCCTGCTCGGGCTGCGGGCGATCGTGGTCCGCGAGACGCCCGAGGCGCAGGCGGCGCAGAGGGCTCGGGTGGAGAAGCTCGCGCCGCGAAGGCGGTGGGGCTGATGCTCGGTGGGGTGGCGGTGCAGCTCATCAACGCGGACGCGCTGATCGTCTTCGCGGGCGGCCTGAAGGAGATCGCGACCACGGATCCCTTCCCCGCCGTGTGCTTCACGATCGTCGTCGTGGTGGCCGTCTTCCTCTTCATCATGCTGATCCCAACCACCTGCCGATCGAGATGTACCTGGTGTCGCCGGAGAAGGCCGGGAGCTCGATGCGCCGAATGAGCGGCTGGCTGCTGGATCACGCCCGCGTGCTCGAGATCGTGGTGGGTCTGGGGTTCGGCGCGATCTTCCTGTGGAAGGGGCTGACCGTCCTGCTCTGAGAAGCGATGACGGAACCGGCAGTACCCGAGGGAGCCTCGATCGCTACGCGGGCGACGCCTCGCCCTCCGAGGTCGCAGCGCCGACCCGCCGTTCGGCGCCGGACACGCCCCACAGGAGCAGCCCCACGAGGAGGGCGACGAGGGCGACCGGGATCCAATCGATCCCGGTGAAGAACAGCACGATCGCCCCGAGGGCGACGCCCCCGATTCGAACCTCGGGCGCGTGGGCGGCGACCCAGACGTCCAGCTCGCTGCCCTCCGGCCGCCGGGCGGTGACCCGGCGACGCCACGCTCCCGCGTTCTGGATCCACGGCGGCCGGCCGGCGATGTAGGCGACGAGCGCCGCCAGCAGCCCGATCACCAGGACCAGCAGCCCGGCCCGACGAAGGCTCGCACCGACCGCGCCGAAGACGTCTTGCGCCGCGGCCTTCGCGCCCTGCCCGTCGAGTGAGTCCACGATGTTGGCTCGCACCCTGCGGAGGAACACGGCGCCGACGAACAGGGCGATCGTGATGCCGGCCCCAAGCCAGATCACGGCCCGCCGACGGTCGGGCGAGACGAGGATCGTCGCCGCGATCAGCAGCAGGCTCAGCAGGAAGAGGGCGGCCACCAGCTGCTTGACCGTGCGAACGGCATCCTGGTACTCGTTCAGCTGGTCGACGGTCATGATCGTCACCTGGCCGAAGTCCGGCGGCAGGGTCACGCCGAGGGCGGAGCCGAGCTGCTGGATGGCGGCGGACGAGGCGAGGCTCGGCGGGATGGTCGGAACCGTCGCATCGATCCCCAGGGCGTTGGCGCCGCTCTGCGCGATCCGCTGGATGATCGTGGCCGCGACCGAGACGAGATTGAGTTGGACCTCCCCGCCGTTGATCTGGACGTTCGGCAGCTCCTCGTAATCGCCGTTCAACAGCGCCTGGATCTTGTCGTGTGCCCGGAGATTCAGCTCGGTCCACAGTTCGACGAAGGCATCGGACGCGAGGAAGGTCCGCACCTGATCCCGGACGATGTTCCGTGCCCCCGCCGCGATGGGGGCCGCGATGAAGGCAGCCGCCGGCGGGAGGTTCGGGATCGCCGCCAGCGCGTCCTGGATCCGACCCTGGACGTCGAGGGCGACGAAGACCTCGTCCGTGAGGCGATCGGCGAGCGCGTTGGTGACCGCGGGATCGCGGGCCAGAGGGACGACGAGCGCGAGGTAGCGATCGGAGTCGGCGAGCGTTCGCTGCGCCCAAACCCCCAGCGTCGCCGCGACGACGCTGAGGCTCGTCAGGATCACCAGGGTGCCGGTCAGCACGCGTCGCACTCGGTGGCGGCTTTGACGCGACCGCTTCTCCTCGCGGAGCCGCTCCGCCTCGAGCTCGCTCCGCAGCCTCGCGTTCTCCTCCTCGAGCCTGGCGACCTCTTCCGGGTCGAGGTCCGGCGCCTTGCCGGATCCTTCCGCCCCCGTGGTGGACGACTCCGGGACCTCGGCCTCGCCGGACGTGTCCGACCCGCCCATCTCTCCACCCCCTGGCACGCAGAACGACCCGGCTGGTCCGGCCCTACGACATGCTCCCAACTCCTGGCGGGGGGCGCATCACCCCATGTGGATGAACCCCCCGAACGGTAGCCGGGAGAGCTCAGGGACCGCCGGTTGGCGGCCGAGGTCGCTCGCGGGCAACCTGGGAGACCTCGGCGCCGAGCAGGAACACCCACATCGTCATGTACAGGAACGAGAGCAGGCCGAAGATCGTGCCGATCGTGCCGTACAACGCCGTCGTGTGCTCGATGACGTAGGCCACGTACGCGCCGCCGACCCACTCCACGACGCTCCCGGCGATGGTGAACGCGATCGCACCGGGGAGGTGCTCCCGCAACCGAGGGCGATCGGCGCCCGGTGTGAGGCCCCAATAGAGGAGCAGGAACAGCCCGCCGCCGATCGCCAGCACCCCGGCGTACGCGAGCACCTCGGCCCACCACGGCGCGTCGAGTGCGAGCGCGTATCCGACGACCCCGCCGAGCACGACGAACCCCGCGAACGCCGGGATGCCGATCAGGATCCCGGAGACGCGACCCTCGACCAGCCCGGGGTGCCCGGTGCGAAAGATCACGCCGAGCGCGGTGCGGCTGCGGGCCGCAAACCCGGACGCGGCCCATAGGACGCCGATGATCCCGAACAGGCCCAGGCCGAGCTGACTCGCGGTCGCCAGGGAGAACTGGCTGGATACGAGCTCCTCCAATCCGGGGATGAGATTGGCGGCCGCGTCGAGCACCTCCTGCTGCGCATGCTCGTCGTTCGCGAGCACGAGCGAGACGACGGATAGGGCGATCAGCAGGATCGGCGGGATCGCGAGAAAGGCGCCGTAGGTGAGCGAACCCGCGTGGACGCCGAGCTGATCCGTCCGCACGCGCCCGGCGATCTCCACGCCGGGCGCCAGGACTCGATCGCCGAGCCGGGGGAAGCGGCGTTCGGCCGCGCCGACCCACCGCTGGAGACGATCCCGCACCTACAGGTATTCCTGGCGCCGGAGCCACTTCATCGCGAAGCCACCCCAGATCGGGGGCAGGTAGAAGACCAGCAGGCGGTACACGATCGCGATCGAAAGTGCGGTGGCGCTCGGAATCCCGATCGCCGTGAGACCCGCCGCGGTCGCCCCCTCGACGACGCCGATCCCCCCGGGGATGGGCATCACCCCGGCGAAGAGGCTCACAACCGTGTTGATCAGCAGCAGCTCCGCCAACGTCGCGGTCTGCCCGAAGGCCCGGACCGAGAGCCCGAGCACGATGGCGAGCAGCACCTGCGCGACGAGGTTCCCACCGAGCATCTCCGCCAGCCTCCTGGGCGACCGCAGGACCCGAAGCGCCGGCCGGGCCTCGTCGAACCGAGCGGCGATCATCCGACGGATCCTCCGGACCGACAGGGCGACGATGACGGCGACGACCAGCAGGATCGCGGCCACCACGAGCACGGTGCCGGTGAAATCGAAGTCGAGCCCGTCCAGGGACAGGTCGAGACTCGCCATGCCGGACAGGACGATCACCAGCAGGAGGAGGACTTGCACGACGAAACCCGTGACGCTGTCGACCAGTCCGATCGTGAGGGCCTGCGTCGCGGGTGCCCCCTCTCGCTCGAAGAACCGCACGTTCATCGCCACGCGCGCGGCCGAGCTCGGAACCGCGAGGGCGATGAACTGGATCGCGTACTCGAGCGCGAGCACCGGTCCGAGCCGCAGGGGCAGGGGCGCCGCCCCGAGCGTCGCGAACGCCTGCCCCACCTGAACGAGCGGCGAGACCAGCAGGCCGGCCCAGACCCATGTCTTGTCCGCCTCCTGCAATTCGGTGACGATCGTGTCGATCCCGACCCCGGCGATCGCGGTGATGACGAAGTAGGCGGCCAGGAGCAGGGCGGCAGCCATGAGGATCGAGCCCACGGTGACGCGCCGGAGCGGCTCGAGCTTCGGCGGCTCGGTCCCGGCCGCCGAGGCGGCCTGGTCCCGGAGGGCGTCGAGGTCGTGGCCCGCCTCCTTCAACGACCGGCGCGACGACCGAGTGAGCGCGGCGGCCTGAAGGTACGGGAGCATCTCGGCAATGCCGTCGACGCCGAGGGTCTCGACGGCGGCCTGAAGGGCCCGGTCGTCCCCCGCCAACAGCGCCGAGGTCACCAGGAGCTGCGCCCGATCCGACAGGAGGGCCTGCGGCGTCGCGATCGCGCTCGCGGACTGGAACCCGCCGATCCCCGGCGAGCCGTCGCTGCCGAGGAAGAGCCGCTGGGCGTCCAATCCGCCGTGGACGATGCCCGCCTCGTGCATCCGATCCACGACTCGCCACAGGCCCCGAAGCAGGTCGTCCGTGACCTCCTCTGCCGCGAGGGACTGCAAGGGACGACCGTCGCCCTCCACCACGAGCACGCTGTCCCGCTCTCCCACGATCCCGGCGGCGACCACCGAGCTCACGCGGACGCCGGCCCGCTCGGCGAGCAGGGTCACGAACGCCTCGTGCTCGACCTGCTGCCGGCGGCTGAGGGTGAGCGCCGGCGCTTCGTCTCGGTACCAGAGGTAGGACCAGGTCGACGTGAGGAGCTGTCCGTCCCAGGCGTCGCGCCCGTAGACCTTCACGACGAGCTGTCGTCCCTCGGGCGTCGATGCCCGGACGAGCACGACCCCCTTGGATTCGAACTCGGCGAGTCGGAGGTCCTCCGCCTGCACGCCGAGCTCGCGGAGGGAGGCCGCGACCTGGTCAAGCGACGGCCGCCCGCCCGGGGAGCCGAAGGCGAGGTGCGTCGCGGCCGCGGCCCCGAATCCGATCGCCAGCCCGGCGATGATGCCCGACGGCAACGCGATCCCCAGCGACACCCCCGCGACGGCCCCGAGCGTGATGACCCACCGACCGACCCGCCGGACGGGCCGTCCGAGGTGAGGCGCGGTGGTCGCGATCAGCGCCGCCGCGAGCGCCAGGCGCGCAGCGGGATACACGGAGGGAGGTGCCGACCCGGTCAGTCCGTCGATGAGCTCGGACCAGCCGCCGGCGAGGAGCGTCGCCGCGACGAGGGCGAGCGCGGTCGCAATGACCTGGTCTCGGAGGAGGAACAGTCGCCGCCGGGCGACGATCGACGCGACCAACAGCACGACCGACCAGACGACGAGGAAATCGTAGCTGATCTCCCAGAACCAGCCGACCAGTCCGGAGAGGGCCTGGACGAACTGGGTGATCGCCTTGCCCAGCGCCGTCGGGTCGTCGGCAAAGAACTGGACGAGCGCGAGCGCGGCGGCCGCCAGCAGGAACAGGATGACATCCGTCGGTCGTCGCGCTCGCGGCGCGTCGGCGCTGGAGGAATAGAAGCGAACGGAGAGATCGGGCCCGTAGTGCTCGAACCACGATCGCGCTCGCCCGCGGTCGGCCGTCCGCTCATCCTGCTCGTCGACCGGCTTCATCGCTCTCGTCAACGCGTCAGCCGCAACGGCTCCGGCCGTCCAACACACGACGACCTGGACGTCGGCCGGGGTCGGTTCGTCCGCATCATGGCCGAGCCGGATCGTACCCCGAGAGCTCAGGGCGACGAGATGGCCAGGGCCACGACGAACCCGGCGAGCGTGCAGAGGCCGACGGCCCGGCCGCCGAACTCGAACGCCTCGGGCATCATCGTGTCGGCGAGCATCGTGATCACGGCTCCGGCCGCGAACGCCTGGACCAGCGCTCCCGTCGCGGCCGGGAGGCTCTGGAACGCCGCGTAGCCGATGGCCGCCGAGGCGGTCGAGACCCCGACGACGATCGACCACAACCGCCAGATCCCACGCGCTCGCCACCCCGCTCGTTGCAGACCTGAGGTGGCGGCCATGGCCTCGGGAAGGTTCGAGAGGAAGGTGGCAACGAGGAACGACACGCTCACCGCCCCGCCCAACAGCACCGACAACCCGAGGACGAGGGACTCGGGGATCCCGTCGAGCGCGGCCCCGAGCACGATGGCGAGGGGCGCTCCCTCCGCCTGCACCCCGGTGGAGCGCTTGCGCCCGCGGCCACCGCCGCGTGAGATCAGGTAGTCGCCGAGGACGAACGTCAGGCCGCCGATGGACATCCCGATGGCAAGCCCGGGCGCGTCGGCCTCCTCCAACGCGTCGAGGACGAGGTCGTAAGCGACCGCGCTGATCAGCGCCCCCGCCCCGAACGCCATCACGAGCCCGATCACCCGTTGCGACGGGTGGAGCGCGATCGCGATCCCCGCTCCCACGAACAGCGAGCTCGCGGCGACGAACGCCCAGAACGTCGCCTCACCCATCAGCCGGTCACCCCTCGTTCACGGAACCCCTGACCGGTGCGTTCAGGTGGCGTCCGAGGAGGCACTGGGCCATGATGGCATCCTCCTTCAGGAAGGGGTCGGATGGGCGTCGAAGAGCACGCCGGAGTGCCGTCTGCGAGCCGAGTCACGCGTCTTCGCGTCGCCGAGCCCGCGGCGCCCGACCCGATGGAGCTGATCGAGCGCGCGATCCACATCACGTTCGGCCTTGCCTCCCTGGCCGCGGGACTCGTGACGCAGGCCGTCGCCGTCTCGCTTCGTGAGGAGGGGTCCGAATCGCCCGACGACGGGGCCGACGACGAGGAATCCCCTCCGAAGCCGCTGCTGCCCATCCTCGTCGGGGCGAGCATCGGGGTCGCGATCGAAACCGGGAGGCTCGGGGTGCGGGCCGCCTCGACCCTCGGTCGCAGCATGGCGCCCTGGGCCTCCTTCGCGACGAGCCCTCGTTTCGTACGCGATCGCTTGGAACGAGCCCGGAAAGCGGCCGAAGACTTCGACGGCCGCTGGCGGGAGGAGCAGGCCGAGGGCGAGGAGGACGCCGGCGCGTTCCTTCGCGCGCTCGTGCCGAAGGTGATCGAGGCGGTGCTCGATCAGGTCGACCTGACCGAGGTGGTCCTCGAGCTCGACCTCGACCGGGTGGTAAAGGGGCTGGATCTGGACCGCGTCCTGGATCGGATCGACGTCGACGCGATCGCCGGGCGGATCGACCTCGACCGGATCGTGGCGGGCGTGGATCTGCGCCGCGTGATGGAGAGGATCGACATCCAAGACATCGTCGATCGCGTCGACATCGACGCCGTGGCGGCCCGGATCGACATCGAGAGCGTCGTCCAGCGCATCGATCTCGGAGCGATCGCGCAGCGCGTGATCGACCAGCTCGACCTCGGGACGATCGCGAAGGACGTCATCGACGAGATCAACCTCTCCCAGATCGTGCGCGAGTCCACGGGAACGATGGCGAACGAGACGGTCGAGGGCATCCGGGTGCAGGGCATGGGCGCCGACCGCGCCGTCTCGCGCTTCGTCGATCGGGTCCTTCGCCGCGACGGCGAACGCGACGACGCGGAGGACGGCGCCTGAGCCACGTCGAGGCCCCCGAGGCCCGGGCGCTGCAAGGTCGCCGGGCCGGGCTCATCTCTCGGTTCGTCGCCGACGCCGTCGATCTCGTCGTCGTGCTCGCCGCGATCGGCGCGATCTACTTGGGCGTTGCGGCCACACGATTCCTGATCGCCCCACGCCGGTTCGAGTGGCCGGCCCCCGGCAGGCTCGCGCTCGGCGTCTTCGGATGGGCGCTGCTGATCGGCTACCTCGCGGTCTCGTGGAGCGGCACCGGGCGATCCGTCGGCAAGCAGATGATGGGCCTCCGCGTCGAGCGCATGAACGGGGGTGGCCTGGGGTTCGGGATCGCGTTCGTCCGGGCCGCGCTCTGCGCGACCGTCCCGATCGGGCTGTTCTGGTCGTTGTTCAGCCGCGAGAGCGCCTCTCTGCAGGACCTGATCGTCCGCACGAAGGTCGTCTACGACTGGCGGCCGCGCGTGCCGGCTCGAGCCGCGGACGGCTGACGGCCGGGTTCGTCAGCCCACGTCGCGAGCGCGGAAGGACGCGCCCGCGATCGCGAGGAACCCAAGGACGTAGATCCCGAGGACCAGCGCGGCCTCCCACGTGGACCGGCCGATCGGCGGGACGCCCGCGTCCCGGCCGAGCACCAGGACGTTCGCGTTGTCCCCGATGAGCCACGGGGCCCAGCCGGGCTTGAGTCCACGCATGATCCCCTCCGCCACGGCGAGGTACACGAACCCGATGCCGATCGCCGCGCCGGTGTTGTGCGCGACCATCGCGATGCCCAGCCCGAGCAGGGCGCCGACCGCCGAGACCGCCCCGATGCGAAGCACGAGACCCGAGACGGAGCGGAGGAACGGCCCCATGTCGAGGGAGTCGGAGACGCCGCGGGTCGCGGCGACGAGCGCGAGCACGAGAGCGAACACGGCGTCGAGCGCGACCACGACCACGAAGACGCCCATGGCACACGCGACGGCCTTGGCGATCAGCACGCGGAGCCGTCGCGGCTCCCAGGTCAGCAGGGTGGTCATCGTCCCCGCCTGCCATTCCGCCCCCGCGAACGACGAGCCGATCACCCAGCCGCCGATCACGAACAGGAAGGACGTCCCCTCGAGGACCTGCGGGAGGTCTCCGAGGAAGAACTCGTTCCCCGGCCGGGAGTTCACGGCGATCAGGATCCCGGTGAGCGCGATGCCGGCGAGCGCGAAGACCGCGAGCGCCTTCAGCAGCCGTCGCGCGAAGAACCGGCGGAGCTCGACGGACAGGAGTGACGTCATTCCGGCTCCTTCGTGAGCTCGAGGAAGACGGTCTCGAGGTCGAGCTGGTCGGGGCGCAGCTCGCTGAGGTACAGCCCGCGTTCGGCGAGCGCTCGGGTCACGATCGCGGCCTCCTCGGGCGGGACACCGACGCGAATCGCGTCGTCCTCCAGCGTCGCCATGAGCCCGGCCGCGAGGAGCGCCTCGACGCCGGCGCGCACGTCGTCGAGTCGGACGATCATCCCCGTCGGCTGACCGGCGGCGGTGAGCACCTCGTCGACCGGCCCGGCGGCGACGGTCCGCCCTCGAGCCAGGATCGCCACGTGATCGGCGACCTGCTGCACCTCCGAAAGGATGTGGCTCGAGACGAACACGGTCCGCCCCTGGCCCGCGAGCTGCCGCAGGAGCTCGCGCACCTCGACGATGCCCGCGGGGTCCAGACCGTTCGCGGGCTCGTCCAGGATGAGGACCTCGGGGTCCGCCAGCAGGGCGGCGGCGATCCCCAACCGCTGCTTCATCCCGAGGGAGTAGGTCTTGACGAGGTCGTCACCGCGCTCGGCAAGCCCGGTGCGCTCGAGCGCGTTGTTCACCGCCCGGCGCGAGATCCCTCTCAGCCGCGCGAGCAGCCGGAGGTTCCGGCGTCCGGAGAACCGCGGATACATCGCCGGGGTCTCCACGATGGATCCGACCCGATGGACGACCCGGAACAGGTCGCGCGAGGTGTCGGCGCCGAGCAGCCGGCAGCGCCCCCCCGTCGGCCGCACCAGCCCGAGGAGACACCGGATCGTCGTGGTCTTGCCGGCGCCGTTCGGACCGAGGAAGGCGAACACGCCGCCCTGCTCGACGGACAGGTCGAGACCGTCGACCGCCAGGGTCCGGCCGCCGCGAACGCGGCGGTACTCCTTTCGGAGCCCTTCGATCTCGATGACCGCCATGGGCTCGTGAACCTATCTCATCGACCCCGGTCCGGACGCCGATATCCCAGGCATGACCCTCACCCAGTCCCCGGCCCGGCGTCCGGCCTGGCGGTGCGTGGCCGGCGCCGCCGGATGCCTGCTGTTGGCCTGGTTCTCGGTGGTGCGCGGCGGTCGGGTCCCGCTCCTCGGGCTCGTCGACCTCGGCTTCCATGAGCTCGGCCACCTCCTGACCTACCCGTTCCCCGACGTCGTCACGGCGGCGATGGGCTCGGTCGCGCAGGTCGCCGTCCCGCTCGGGCTGGCCGCCTACTTCGCGCTGGTCCGCCGCGACCTCGTGGCGAGCGGGCTGTGCCTCGCGTGGGCGGGTACGTCGGCGCGCGACGTCGCCGTGTACGTCGCCGACGCGCCGTACCAGCGTCTCGAGCTCATCGGGGGCGAGCACGATTGGGCGTTCGTCCTGGGTCCCGAGCACCTGGACGCGCTCGACTGCGGCGGGGACCATCGCGGCGGTCATTAGGGTCGCCGCGGCGCTGTTCCTGCTCGCCGGGGTCGCGCTCTGCTTGTGGCGTCTGGTTCGCGAGCGTCAGAAGGCGGCGCCACAACCGCCGCGGCGGCCACCGCTGCCGGCGTTCGGGTTCGGTGGGCGAGGAGAGACATGAACCCTTCCGAGGTTGCCCTCACGGGAACCTGAAGCCTGTGTCCGAGGCTCTCGCTACGGCCATCTCATGTCGCGGGCGGTCACGCGCCGGTGCACTCGATCATCCCCGGGGTCGATCATCCTTTCCTGGTGAACGTCGCGGTGACCGACCTCGCCGCCGTCATCGTCACCCTGCACGTCACCCGGGTGCCGGTGCAGGCCCCTGACCAACGGGTGAAGGTCGAGTTCTTCCCTGGAATGGCCCTCAGCGTCACCCGGGTGCCCGGAGCAAAGACATACGAGCACGAGGTGCCGCAGTTGATGCCGGCAGGAGTCGACGTCACCCTTCCGATGCCGCTACCGGTCTTGATGACGGTCAGCGTGGTGGACGTGGACGCCGCAGTGAACGCCGCGGTGACCGACCTCGCCGCCGTCATCGACACGGTGCACGTCGGCGCCGTGCCGGTGCAGGCCCCTGACCAACCGGTGAAGGTCGAGTTGTTCATCGGGGTGGCCGTCAGCGTCACCAGAGTGCCCGCTGCATACGAAGACGAGCACGTGGTGCCACAGTCGATACCGGCGGGAGTCGACGTCACCGTTCCCTGGCCGCTACCGGTCTTGACGATGCTGAGCGTGAAGACGCCACCGGACGAGCCCGAGCCGTGCAGGAGCACGCTGACTCCGGGCGATGAGCTCGCCGCAGCGGCGGCCGCGGCCCTCGGCGGCACCGAGGGCGGTGACGGCCGCGACGGTCGGGTTCGTCGGACCGACGGCGTCGAGGCGGCCGTCGCCGTTCATGTCCGCGAGCTCGACGTCGGTCAGGTCGGCGTGCATGCCGTACCGCATCTGCTCACCCTCGAAGGTTCCGTCGCCGTGGCCGAAGTACACGCCGATGTCTTGGCCTGTGCGGTTGGCGACCACGATGTCGAGGTTCCCGTCACCGTTCACATCGCCCGTGTCAAGCGCCCACTGATTGGCAAGGCCGGGAAGGCTTTCGCCCGGGTAGGTCGTCGGCAGTCCGAGGTTCCCGCTGCCGTCGTTCAGCAGCACGCTCGTGCTGTCCTCGAACCCCAAGTTCGATGTCGCGACGTCGGGTCGGCCGTCATTGTTGAAGTCGGCCACCGCGAGCTCGCGGTGCGCCGTACCGGTGATGTACGCGGTCGCCGGCGCGAACGCTCCCCCACCGGTGCCAAGGGCAACGGCCACCTCACCGTTGGGCCACGCCTCGGTCGCCATCCCGACCAGATCCGTGAGCCCGTCGCCGTTCACGTCGCTGCCCCGGACCATGGTCGGCAGGAAGATCGTCAGGTCGACGAGTGTGCCCGCCGCGAAGGTGCCCGTGCCGTCGTTGAGGCTGATCGACACCGAGGTGTCCGCCAGTCCGCCGCAGAACGAACCGCCGGCACCCGCGATCACATCCTGGTCGCCGTCGTTGTCGACGTCGGCGGTCGTCACTCGGCCGAGCGAGCACTCGGCAGAAGCGGAGAACACCGGCGCGCCGAACGAGCCGGCGCCCTGGTTGAGGGCGACGCCGAACTCGGCCGGGAAGCTGCTTGCCGTCCACACGAGGTCCGGCAAGGCATCGCCGTTGAGCTCAGCCGCCCACACCGAGGTCGGCAGGCCGACCGTCGAAGAGACCGTGGTCGCGGAAGTGAGCGTGCCGGTGCCGTCGTTGAACTTCACGTCGATGACCTGGCTCGACGGGACGCTCGAGGCGACGTCCGGGTCGCCGTCGCCGTCGAAGTCGGCCGTCGCCACGGTGTCGGGCTGGGTGAACGTCGGGTACGTCGACGGGGTCTCGAAGGCCGCCGCCACGCCCTGCGGGTGGATCACGCCGGTGCCCGAGCCGCGGTTCGGCACCGCGATGTCCATCCTGCCGTCGCGGGTGAAGTCGGCAACGGCGACGTCCTGGGGTTGAAGGCTCGACTCGATGATGGCCGCCGGGCCGAACGTGCCGTCGCCCTGGTTGACGAAGTAGGAGACGTCACCCGTAGAGCTCGAACCTTGGGTCGCGCTGTACAGGTCCAGGTCGCCGTCGCCCTCGTGGTCGGCGAGCGTCAGGTTCACCGACCCAAAGCCGCCGATGTAGGAGGCCTGGGTGAACGTGAGCGAACCCTGGTTCAACAGCACGACGTGAGACTGCGAGTTCCCACCCGCTGCGACGAGGTCGGCGTCGCCGTCGCCGTCGAGGTCACCCGCGGCGACGAGCGGTGCACCGATGTACTCCGTGGTCGGCGCCTGCACGGAACCGGCGAGCGTGAACGAGCCGGCACCATCGTTGACGAGCAGCGCGATCTCGCTGGTGTTGAAGAGCGGCCCGATACCACCGACGGCGAGGTCACGGTCGCCGTCACCGTCCAGATCGGCCGCCGCGATCCCGATCGTGGCGTTCCCCGCGGAGATGCGCTGTTCCGGACCGAAGGTGGCGTCTCCGTTGTTGAGGAGCACGCTGACCACGCCCGATGAGGCAAAGCCGTCGGTCACGGCCAGGTCGACGTCGCCGTCACCGTCGAAGTCGGCCAGAGCGAGTCGTTGCGGGGCCTCGCCTCCGGTCGCCGTCGAGGCGGTGAACGTCCCGTCGCCGTTGCTGCGATAGATGTCGATCGTTGCATTGGTGAGCGAGGTGCCCTCGCTGATCACGACGACGTCGGTGTCGCCATCGCCGTCGAGGTCGGCGCTGCCGATGTCGTTCGACATGTCGGCCGTCGGCCAGTCGGTCGGCGCGCCGAGCGTACCGTCACCCAGGTTCAGCTGCACCGTCATGCTGTTGCCGACGATCTGACCGTGGAAGAAGTCGTGGCGGGCCCACGCGACGTCGGGCGCCCCGTCGCCGTTGAAGTCGGCGGCGGTCGCGGCGACGGGGTTCCGGCCGGAGCTGTAGCCGGCCCACGTGTCGAAGAGCCCGGCATCACCGGGCTGCGCCGCCGACGCAGCTGGCAGGCTGACGATCGTGAGGCAGATGGACAGCAGAACGCCAAAGCCACAAGCCCAGCGGTGCAGAAAGCGTGTATCGCGTGGCATGTCGCCTCCTCCATGCGTTTGACACACGAACAGGCCATCGGCAACATCGGCGAGGTGTGGCTGGTTGACGGAATGCCGATTCTCTCTGTCCGCCATTCCTTATCCCCTGACACGCAGCGCGGACTGACCACAACTCTGCCAACCCGGAGCCCGTGGTTGCCCCCGGTCCCCTCGTCCTCTCGTCGCGCCTTCAGAATCCTCACGCGACCCTCACGGAGGGTACGGGCAAGCACTGCCAAGGGATGGTGAAGACAGGGTCAAGAGCGGGACAAGCCGCATGCCGAGGCGCTCGGTCCACTCGCTTCCCGGCACTGCCATCTCACTGCGTCAAGGGGCGTTCCTGACGCTGTTCATCGCGGGAGGGATGTTCGCGCTCTACGTCTGGTCGGCCGTTGCCTACGATGCTGGGAATCTTCGAGGACTCCTTCGGCCCGGTTCGGACCATCGTCGTCTTCGCGATCGCTGCCCCGCTCGCGCTCGCTGGAAGCGGCCCTTCGTCGCGAGAGTGATGCTCTTGCTCATGATGGTGCCGCCGGCGATCCTGATCGCGGCCGGTGGCCAGGCGACCGGCGCTACGATCCTGCTCGTTGCCTCACCGTCGTCAGTGACCGGAATCCTTTACATGCTGGCGGCGAGGTTCGAAAGCGGGGGGCCCGGGCCTTCGAAGGAGGTCTATGGCCGCGTGTCACCGAGGCCGAAGGCCGCCTGAATGGACTTCGGCCGCCTCATGCTGGTCGTGGGCGAGGGGGGACTTGAACCCCCACGAGGTTGCCCTCACAGGAACCTGAATCCTGCGCGTCTGCCAAATTCCGCCACTCGCCCGCGGGGTGTCGAATCCTAGCAGTCGCCCGAAATCCCCCGGATGACCGATGCGCTACCGAGTTCCGGGTACCGATGGATACCCATCATGAGGAGGCAGCGTCTCTACTTCGAGGATGTCCTTCGCTCCCTCGCCCTCGCCGGCGAGGCGGTGTTCATCGGGGCGCTGGTGATCGGCGCGCTCGGGATGGCGACCAACCTGCTCGAGCCGTTCTACGGCTCGACGCTCCGTTTCCTGTTCGCGGTCCTCCTGGTGACCGCCCCGTACGCCGAGCTGCTCGAGCTCCGCAAGCACCGCCTGCGGAACCTCTCGACCGCCGAGCGCCTGGGCTTCGTCGTCCGAAACCCCGCAACGCAGTAGGGGCACGGATCCAGGACTCGGGTTCGAGCCCGGCGGGGCACGGGTAGAATCCGGCGCGGAAACCGCTCCTTCGCAGCGGCAACGAGACCCGTGCCGATCCTTCGAGACTTCGAGCGACGCCTCGGCAGCATGGTCGAGGGCTTCTTCGCCACGACGTTCCGGTCCGGCCTTCAGCCCGTCGAGCTCGCGAAGCGCGTGATGCGCGAGATGGACGTGAACAAGACGATCGGCGTCCGCGAGGTGTGGGCGCCCAACCGGTTCGTCTTCACCCTCTCCGAGTCCGACGGCGAGCGATTCGAGCAGGCCGAGCACGCCCTCGTCGCGGAGCTCGGGCGGGTCGTGCGCGAGACCGCCGCCGAGCGCGGCTGGGGGCTCGTCGGCCCACCCGAGATCGAGCTCGTCATGGACGGCGAGCTCAAACGGGGGCGGTTCGAGGTCGAAACCTCCTTCGTCGAGGGCGAGCAGGAGCTCGCGCCGCTCGCCGTCGGCCAGGCGACGCTCACGCTGTTCGAGGGCGGGAGCCCGGTCCGGACCTTCTCGCTCGCCAAGCCGATCGTCACGCTCGGCCGCCTTCCCGAGAGCGACGTGGTCGTCGACGATCCCGGCGCCTCCCGGCAACACGCGAGGATCGGCAACTCGAACGGCGAGTTCGTCCTCGTGGACCTCGGCTCCACCAACGGGACGCTCGTGAACGACGAGCCGATCGGAGAGCGGACGCTGCAGGACGGTGACCGGATCACGATCGGCGAGACCGTTCTCGAGTTCCGGAGGGCGTGAGTGTCGCCCTTCGTGCTGTCGGTGCTGAAGTACGCCCTGCTCGTCCTTCTCTACTTCTTCATCTTCCGGGCGGTGCGCTCGGTGACGATGGACGTCGCCGGCCGGCGTCGCGAGCGCGCGAGCGCGCCTCGGTCGACCGCCCCGGCGCCGCCGGCCCGGGCCTCCAAGGGGGGGAAGCCGCCGTCGCAGGTCGTGGTCCACGAACCGGACGCGCCCAAGCCCCGCACCGTGCGGTTGTCCGGCTCGTCGCAGATCGGTCGCGGCGACGGCTGTGCGATCCGGCTCTCGGACACGTACGTTTCCCAGGTGCACGCCCGCCTCTACGGGGAGAACGGGACCTGGTACGTCGAGGACCTGGGCTCCACCAACGGCACGTTCCTGAACGATCGCAAGGTGGCCCAGCCGGTGCAGGTCCACGCCGGCGACGTCGTGAAGGTGGGCAAGACGGTCCTGGAGCTGCGCCGATGAAGGTGACCGCAGCCGCGGCCACGGACATCGGGCAGGTTCGCGAGGGCAACGAGGACGCCTACCTCCTCCTGGACCCGCTCTACGCGGTCGCGGACGGGATGGGGGGGCATCGCGGCGGCGAGGTGGCCTCGAGCCTCGCGCTGGCGACGATCCGGCGGCTGTTCGAAGAGGGCGAGGGATCGCTCACCGAGCAGGTCGAGCTGGCGAACCGAGCCGTCTTCGAACGCTCGCAGACCGACCGCGAGGTTTCGGGGATGGGCACGACGCTCACGGCGGCGCTCGTGCAGGGAACCAAGGTGCGGCTCGCGCACGTCGGCGACTCGCGCGCCTACCTCCTGCGGGACGGCGAGCTGCACGCGCTGACCGAGGACCACACGCTCGTGCACCGGATGGTGCAGCAGGGCGAGATCACGGAGGCGGAGGCCGCGACGCATCCGCATCGCAGCATCCTCACCCGCGCGCTCGGGGTCGACGGCATCGTGGACGTGGACGAGGGGGTCGTGGAGCTTCGCGACGGCGACCGGCTCCTGCTCTGCACCGACGGCCTCACGGCCATGGTGGGCGACCGCGACATCAAGGCCGTCCTCGTGGGCACCCCGGACCCGCGGGAGGCCGTCGAGCTGCTGGTCCGGGCGGCGAACCGCGCGGGGGGCATCGACAACATCACGGCGGTGATCCTGGACGTCACGGAGGAGGAACCGGGGACGGAGCCGGTCGCGGAGCGGGCGTCGGTCCCCCAGCGGCCGCTCCCGGAGCGGCCGACGAGGCGCGACACCCTTCCCGGGCCGGCGCCGGCGGGACCCGCCTCAGCTCGATCGGCGAGCCCGGCGCGCGTCGCGCGCACGGTGGGGATCGGCGCCGGCGTCGCCCTCGCGGTGGCCGTGCTCGGCCTGGTGGCGCTCCGCCTCTACCTGGACACGCAGTGGTTCGTCGGGGTCTCCGACGGCCGCGTCGCGATCTTCCGTGGCGTGCCCGCCGAGGTCGCCGGGTTCGATCTCAACTCCGTCGTGGTCGAAACGGCGATCCCGGCCGAGGAAGCGCAGTCCCTCGCGCTCTACCGCGACCAGCTCTCGGAGGGCATCACGGCGGACGATCGCGCGGGCGCCGACGAGATCGTCGAGCCAGATCCGCGTCGACGTCGCGCAGGTCCGGGCGACGGAGACGTGAGCCGGGCGGCCGCCCGTCCCTCGCGCGCGCCGCTCTCCTCGGCGGTCGCGTTCACGATCGTCGCGCTCGTGGTGTCGATCGGCGCGTACGTGATCGCCGGCTACGGCAAGCGCGACCAGCTCCCGGCGACCTTCGCCCTCTACGCCACGATCTTCGCCGCGGGGTACGTCGGCTCGTTGGTCGTGATCCGGCGGTTCGCGCCGGCCGCGGACCCGGCGTTGTTCCCGACCGCCGGCGTCCTCGTCGGCCTCGGCTTCGCGATGATCTTCCGCCTGTCGGGCGGGCTGGCCGCCGAGCAGGCCACGTGGATCGTCGTGGGGCTGCTCGCGTTCGCGGCGACGCTGATCGTCGTGCGGGACCACAGGATGCTCGACGCGTACACCTACACGATCGGGCTGGCCGGCCTGATCCTGCTGATGCTGCCGATGGTCCCGGGCATCGGGCGCACGATCAACGGCGCCCGACTGTGGGTCGAGATCGGGCCGCTCGGCTTCCAGCCCGCCGAGCTCGGCAAGGTCCTCATCGTGATCTTCCTGGCCTCCTACCTGAACCAGCGGCGCGAGCTGCTCCAGGTCGCGACCTCGCGGATCGGACCGTTGCGGCTCCCCGCGGCCAAGCATCTCGCGCCGGTGCTCCTGGCCTGGGGGGCCTCGCTCGTCATCCTGCTCGTCCAGCGCGACCTCGGGGCCTCGCTCCTGTACTTCGGGATCTTCGTCGTCATGCTGTGGGTCGCCACGGGGCGGGTCGCGTACCTGATCTTGGGCCTCCTGCTCTTCGGGATCGGCGCCTACGCCGGATGGGCGCTGTTCGATCACGTCCAGCTGCGGATCGACATCTGGCTGCACGCCCTCGACCCGGAGAAGGTGTTCGCCCTCGGGTACGGTCAGCTCGCCCAGGCGCTGTTCGGGATGGCGACGGGCGGGCTGGTCGGAACCGGCCTCGGCATGGGATCACCGGGGCTCGTTCCGTTCGCCTCGACGGACTTCATCTTCGCCGCGATCGGCGAGGAGCTCGGGCTGCTGGGGACGACCGCCGTGCTCCTGCTCTACGTCGTGCTCGTCGGGAAGGGCCTCAGGATCGCGATCGAGTGCCGGGACGGGTTCGGGCAGCTTCTCGCGACGGGGCTCGCGACGCTGATCGGGCTCCAGACGTTCGTGATCGTGGGCGGCGTGACGCGGGTGATCCCGCTCACCGGCGTGACTCTTCCGTTCATGTCGTACGGGGGATCGAGCCTGGTGTCGAACTTCGTCCTGCTCGCCCTGCTGGTGCGGATCTCGAGCGGCCCGGCGCCGCAACGCGGGGGGGCCTGACGTGGAGCGCCAGATCCGGCGGCTCGGCGCCGGGATGCTGGTCCTGTTCGTCGTGCTGTTGGTGGAGATCAACTACCTCCAGGTGTTCGCGGCCGACCGCCTCGCGAACAACCCGGCGAACGCCAACCGTCTCCTGAAGGCCGAGTACGCGGTGCACCGAGGCTCGATCCTCGCCAACGACGGGCGCACGGTGCTCGCCTCGAGCCGGAGAAGCTTCGGCGACCTGAAGTTCCAGCGGCGGTACCCGCAAGGCCCGCGCTACGCCCACTCCACGGGCTTCTACTCGTTCGTGTTCGGTCGTGCCGAACTCGAGCAGTCGTTCAACTCCTACCTCGCGGGCACGGCGCCGGAGCTGCTTCCGCAGACGCTGACCGACCTGATCCTCGGCCGCGACAAGCAGGGAGCCACCATCGTGACGACGCTCGACCCCGAGATCCAGGCGGCGGCCGAGCAGGCGGCGGCGGCCGAGCCCGGCGACGTCGCGATCGCGGTCGTCGAGCCCTCGACCGGCAACGTGCTCGCGCTCGTGTCCGAGCCCACGTACGACCCCAACCTCCTTGCGTCGCAGGACCCTGCGGTGGCGCGCGAGTCGTGGGACGAGCTCAACGCGGACCCGGAGAAGCCGCTGCTCTCCCGGGCGAGCGACGAGCTGTTCCCGCCGGGATCCACCTTCAAGATGGTGACGGCATCCGCGGCGCTCGAGAACGGGTTCGGGCCGGACAGCGTGTGGCCGAACCCGCGGGAGCTCGACCTCCCGCTCACGGACGAGACGCTCCAGAACTTCGGCGGCTCGCACTGCAACGGCGGGTCGGCGACCATCACCCTCGCGCAGGCGCTCCAGGTCTCGTGCAACGTCACGTTCGGGGAGATCGGGCTCGAGCTCGGCGCGGAGAAGCTGGCCGAGGAGGCGCGGCTGTACGGGTTCACGGCCGAGCCGGGCGAGGACCTCGTGCCGTTCGACATCCCATGGGTGTCGGGCGTGTTCCCGGCGCCGGAGACCTTCGAACAGCGGACGCCGGCGATCGCGCTGTCCGCGATCGGCCAGCAGGACGTGGCCGCGAACCCGCTCCAGATGGCGCTCGTGGCCGCCGCGATCGGCAACGGTGGGGTCCTCATGCGGCCGCGCCTCGTCACCGAGGTGCGCGACCCGACGGGGCGAGTGATCGCCGAGTTCGACCCGGAGGAGTTCTCCCGGCCGCTCTCGCCCGAGAACGCGGCGATCCTCACCCAGATGATGGTCGCGGTGGTCCAGTCCGGGACCGGGACGGCGGCCCAGATCGCCGGCGTCGCGGTGGCGGGGAAGACCGGCACCGCCCAGCACGGCGAGGGCGCGAATCCCCACGCCTGGTTCACCGCCTTCGCGCCGGCCGGGGATCCGCAGGTCGCCGTCTCCGTGATCGTCCTCGACGGAGGTAGCCTTGGCAGCGACGCGACCGGGGGGCAGGTGGCCGCGCCGATCGCGAGGGCGGTCATCGAGGCCGCGCTGGGCATCTAGGGAGCGGAGGGGGGCGTCATCGAGCAGCCGGTGGTCCTCGGGGGGCGCTACCGCGTCGAGCAGGAGCTCGGACGGGGCGGCATGGCGAAGGTCTACCGCGGGCAGGACACGGTCCTCGGGCGGACCGTCGCGATCAAGATCCTGGCCCCGCAGTTCGCCGACGACCCGAACTTCGTCACGCGATTCCGCCGGGAGGCGCAGGCCGCAGCCCGGATCAGCAACCAGCACATCGTCTCCGTCTTCGACACGGGGTCCGACGACGGCGTGCACTACATCGTCATGGAGTTCGTCGAGGGGAAGACGCTCGCCGAGTTCCTGACGGGCGGCGGCCGGATCATGCCCGACCGCGCGATCGACATCGCGATGGACGGGTGCCGCGCGCTCGAGGCCGCCCACGCGCAGGGCGTCATCCACCGCGACATCAAGCCCGGCAACATCATGCTGACGCCTCGCGGCGAGGTGAAGGTCAGCGACTTCGGCATCGCGCGCGTGGTGACGACCGCCGAGACCATCGCCGAGACCGCCGCGGTGCTCGGCACGGCCTCGTACCTCTCGCCGGAGCAGGCGCAGGGCCAGCCGGTCGACGCTCGGTCGGACATCTACTCGCTCGGCTGCGTGCTGTTCGAGATGGTGACGGGCCGCCCGCCGTTCCTCGGGGACTCGCCGGTCGCCGTCGCGTCCAAACAGGTCCTCGAGCAGCCGACCCCGCCCTCGAAGCTGAACCGGGACGTGACGCCCGATCTGGACTCGGTCGTGCTTCGCGCGCTCGCGAAGAACCCGGCGAACCGCTACCAGTCCGCGGAGGAGTTCCGCGCCGACCTCGAGCGCGTGCGCCGGGGTCTGCCGGTCGAGGCGACCCCGCTGCTGCCGGCGGCCGCGAGCTCGACGCAGGTCCTCCAGCGGGATCCGGCTCGCACCGCCGTCCTGCCGCCGGCCGAGCCCGAGCCCGAGCGCTCGAGATGGTGGATCCCCGTCCTCGTCACCCTGCTGATCCTCGGCGTGCTCGCGCTGGTGCTCTGGCTCCTCGCGCAGAACCTGCTGAACGACGACGACGAGCAGCAGCCCACGCTGATCCCGGTTCCCAACGTCGTCGGCGAGAAGCTGAATGCCGCGCGAACGATCCTCGAGGACGCCGGCCTGGTCGTCGCGCCCGACGTGATCGAGGAGCCGGCCGAGGACCATCCGGACGAGGAGCCCGGCACCGTCATCGCGCAGGACCCGCCAGCCGACGAGCAGGTCGAGGAGGGGGCCGAGGTCACCCTCACCGTGATCGCCGATGCCGCCCTCATCGAGATCCCCGACCTCACCGACTCGACGTTCGGCGACGCGCAACAGGCGGTGATCGACCTCGGCCTCGTGCCGTTCACGCAGGATCAGGCGAGCCTCGACATCGCCCCCGGGAACGTGATCGCCACCGACCCGCCGGCGGGCACCGAGGTCGAGTCCGGATCGACGGTCACGATCTTCGTCTCGACGGGCCCGGGAACGGTGACCATCCCCCAGGTCACGTGTCTCTCGTTCAACGCGGCGCAGAACCAGCTGCGACAAGCGGGACTCGTGCCCGCGCTGTCGACGGACACCGTCGCGATCAATACGGCGTGTCCGCTCGGAAACAAGGTCGCGCTGCAGGACCCGGCCGCGGGAACCCCGGTCGACGAGGGCTCGACGGTCACGCTCTTCGCGGGCGCGGAGACGGTGCCCACAGGACCGACGGGGGCGACGGGACCGACCGCGTGAGTCTCTGGTTCGTCCGGGAGGAGTTCACCGACGAGGAGCGCTCGCGCCTCGCGCCGCACTTCACCAACCTCGAGGGGCCGGTCTTCGCGCTCGTGAACCTGCCCGAGGTCGTGAAGGGCGCCCTCTTCGCCCGGTACTCACGGACCTCGAAATCGATCCGGCGGCTGTTTCTGGACGAGTTCGCCGAGCAGCTCGAGGGCGGCGCCGTCCCCGGGCTCGAGGGCGTCAAGGTCGAGAAGGCCGAGCAGCTGTTCGACCGCGTCTTCTTCGAGTTCGGCGACGACTCGGTGGCCCAGCTCGGCGGCGTGCACCTGGCATGTGAGCAGGCCTCTCAGCTCCTCGCGAAGGCGATCGAGTGGGGGCGCCTCGCCGCGTACCTCGAACAGTCGACCCGCTACATGCGCTACGACGACCGGCCGGGCGGACGATGGAGGCTCAGCGTGCCTCCCGAGATCGAGGCAACCGCTGCGGCGCAAGCCTATGAACAGTTCGCGACCCGGACGTTCGAGGCCTACGCGCGAATGTTTCCACCGACGTACGACTTCTTCACCCGGCGCTTCCCGAAGGACCCGGCGGACTCCGACTTCCTGTATCGGTCCACGATCACCGCGAAGACGTGCGACACGCTGCGGGTGCTGCTGCCCGCCGGGACGCGATCGAACCTCGGCGTGTACGCGAGCGGCCAGGCCTACGAGCAGATGCTGCTGCGCATGCGCGCGCATCCGCTCGCCGAGGTGCGCGAGTACGCCGACCTCATGCTCGTCGAGCTCCGCGAGGTCATCCCGGCGTTCCTGAAGCGGGTCGACCTGACCGACCGCGGCGTCGCGTGGTCGCGCTACCTGGAGGACACGCGCGAGCGCACGCTCGAGGTCGCGGCGAAGTACACCGAGGGCGTCGAGCCCGGACCGCGGGAGCTCGTGACGCTCACGGACTACGACCCCTTCGGCGAGGAGAAGGTCGTCGCGGCCGCGCTGTACGCGTCGACCGACCTGCCGGACGACCGGTGCCGGTCGCTCGTGCACACGATGAACGCCGAGGAGCGCGAGAACGTGCTCCGGGCGTACGTCGGCGAGCGCGGGAACCGCCGCCACAAGCCGGGCCGGGCGTTCGAGCGGACCGGATACCGGTTCGACGTGCTCTGCGACTACGGGGCCTTCCGCGACCTCCAGCGCCACCGGCCGCTCACGCTCGAGTGGCAACGACTCTCGCCGATGCACGGCTACGAGACCCCGCCGCAGATCGAGGAGGTGGGCCTCGCCGGCGAGTGGCACGCGGTGATGGAGGACTCGGCCCAGACGTGGGAGACCCTCTCGGCGGCGGCGGGGAGAGACGTCGCGCAGTACGCGGTCTCGATGGCCTATCGCATCCGCTTCGTCATGCAGATGACCGCCCGCGAGGCGATGCACCTGATCGAGCTCCGCTCGAGCCCGCAGGGCCACCCGACGTACCGGCGCGTCGCGCAGGCGATGCACCACCTGATCGAGAAGACCGCGGGACATCGGGCGATCGCCGGCGCGATGACCTACCTCGACACGAGCGACGTCGACCTCGAGCGCCTCCAGGCCGAGCGCCGGGCCGAGGCCAGGCGCAAGGCCGCCCGAGCCGACTGAGCCGGCGCCCCGTTCGAGGACGCGGCCTACCCGCTCAGGATCTCGGCGAGGTCGAAGTGGACCGGCTCCTCGAGCTGCGCGTACGTGCAGGAGCTCGGGTCACGATCGGGGCGCCACCGGACGAACTGCGTGGTGTGCCGGAAGCGTTGGCCCTCCATGTGGTCGTACCGGACCTCCACGACGCGCTCGGGCCGCAGCGGCACGAACGAGAGGTCCTTCCCCGCGCTCCAGCGGCTGCCCTCGGCGCTCCTTGGAGTGCGCGCTCCCTCCTCGAGATACCTCTCCCAGTCCCAGGGATGGCCCTCGAAGGTCGTGACCAGCGGTTGGAGCTCCTCGAACAGCTTCCGGCGGCGCTCCATGGCGAACGCGCCGACGACGCCCACGTTCGCCAGATCGCCGGCCCCGTCGTACAGGCCGAGCAGCAGTGACCCGACCGCATCGTCGCTGTTCTTGTGCACGCGGTAGCCGGCGACCACGCAGTCCGCGGTCCGAACGTGCTTGATCTTGAACATGACCCGCTTGTCCGGCTGGTAGGTCCCCTCGAGCGGCTTGGCGATCAGGCCGTCGAGGCCGGCCCCCTCGAACTGGTCGAACCACCGCTCGGCGACCTCACGATCCGTGGTCGCGGGCGTGACGTGGATCGGCGACTCGGCGGCGGCGAGGGCCTCCTCGAGCACGCGGCGCCGCTCGGCGAACGGTTCCCGCGTGGAGTCGCGATCGCCGAGCGCGAGCAGATCGAACGCCACGAAGTGGGCGGGGGTCTTCTCGGCGAGAAGCTTCACCCGGCTCGCTGCCGGATGGATCCGCAGCTGGAGGGTCTCGAACTCCAGGCGCCGCCCCTCGGGATCGGGGACGACGATCTCGCCGTCGAGCACGCATCGCTCGGGCGTGTTCGCCTTGATCGCCTCGACGACCTCCGGGAAGTAGCGGGTCATCGGCCGCTCGTTTCGGCTGCCGATCTCCACCTCGTCTCCGTCGCGGAAGACGATCGACCGGAAGCCGTCCCACTTCGGCTCGAATCCGAACGCCCCGGTCGGGATCTCGTCGACGAGCTTCGCCAGCATCGGCGCGACGGGCGGCATCACCGGAAGACGCATGCGGCCATCTTCCCCGACCCGCCGCCTCGCGGCGACCGGTACGCCGCCTACGCGGCGAGCGGCGTCACCCGAACCACCGGCGCATCGGTGGGCACCGCGACCTCGCGCACCTCGTCGCCGGTCGCGGCGTCGAGCACCACCACCTGCCCCTCGACGGCCGCGTACACGTGGGCCCCGTCCGACGCGATGCCGAGCCCCGAGATCGCGCCGTCGACGTGCCACGTGGCGAGCGTCTCGAACGTCGCCGCGTCGATCGCGCTCACCGTGGAGCCGTCATCGCCCGCGACCGCGACGAACAACGTGCCGCCGTCCGGGCTGATCTGCGCCGACGTCCGGTCGATCGCGCCGACCGAGGGAAGCTCGATCGGCGCCGTTCGCACCTCGAGCGTCTCCGTGTGCATGACGGCGACCAGGCCGCGCCCCGCGTCGATCACGAACAGGTGCTCGCCGTCGGGCGTGGCGGCCATCGCCTGCTCGGTCGCCGGCCGGTCCCACATCGCCTTCGGCATCCCGACGCAGTGCGCCCATCCGTCCTGCAGGCTCAACACGTGGACGAACGAGACGACGGCGGCGTTCGGCACCGGGGCGTCGTGCGGCGCGTAGCCCGGGCGTGAGCTGGAGTAGAGCGTGTACAGGCGGGTGGCGTCCGGCGCGAGGACCTGCTCGAGGCGCGTCCCGGGCATGCGCTCGGCGGGGCCCTTGAACGGTCCGAAGACCGGCAGCACCCGTCCCCGAGCGAGGTCGAGCACGGTCACGCGGTAGACCGAGGGGGTCTCGGCCGGCAGGTGCTGGATCAGGAAGAGCTGCCCGTCGTCGGTCGAGAACGCCTCGGGCTCGTAGTTCCCGCGCAGGTCGAAGGTCATGGGCTCGCGCGCGCCCGCCGGGTCCGCGACGACGATCGTCGTTCGGGCACGCGGGAGCGGGACGCCCGGATCCCAGCCCTGCGGCAGCGGCTCCATCAGCGCGACCGCGCGACCGCTCTCGGAGACCACGCGCACGTCGAGGGCGCCGGGGATCCTGGCCGTCGTGGCGAGGTCGCCCGTCGCGCCGTCGAGCTCGCGGAGCAGGGTGGACCCCCCGGTCACCGAGGTCGAGAGCACCCAGGCCCCACCGAGGCTCGCGATCGCACCGGGATGGTCGAACAGGACGGATCCGTCGGGCACCCGGACGACGAGCGGCCCGTCGGCCGTGCCGAGCAGGAGGCTCTCGGTGAGCAGGCTCTCCCTCGACGCGTCGAGGGATCCCGGTCCCGAGCGACGACCCCGCCCCGGTGCAAGCCGCGGCGACCATCACCACCGCGGACACGGCCACGATCAGCCTCACGCGCATCGCTCGCCCTCCCGTTCCAGGGTCGTGGGTCGCCGGCTCGGGCGGCCTCGACCTGAACTACCGCCCGAACGCCGGGAAGGTTCCCGGAACCCCGGGGCGGGGACGCCGGTCTTGCTCGATGACACCGGAGCGCCGAGAGGGAGGGCCACATGCGCGCGAGGCGATCGATCGTCGTGGGGTTCGTGGCCGGCGTGCTCCTCGCCGCGCCCCACGAGGCCGCGGCGGACGGCGGCGCCTACATCGATTTCGGCCGGACGCACTACCTGCCGGGCGAGACGGCCGAGGGCGTCGGCTACGTCTCGATCCCCGAGCGGCGCCAGGACCTGCTCGAGCGCGGGCCGTTCACGGTCTACGTGCTCCCGCCGGGCGCATGGATCGAGGCCGGCATGCCGATCCCCGCGGGCGCGATCCCGGTCGGCACGGCGACGATCACCCGGGAGGACGGCGCGATCTTCGAGGTCGAAACCACCTTCACCGTCCCCGACGTTCCCGGGGACTACTACCAGGTGCAGCTCTGCAACTCGCCGTGCACGATCGCCGGATTCAGCGAGCCGCTCTCGGCAACGATCTCGATCGTCCAGACCGAGCGAGAGGCCACGCTGTTGAACGAGTACCAGGACCTCTACAGCAAGAACTGGAGCCTCCGTCGCCAGGCCAGGAAGGCCACGAAGGCCAACGAGGAGCTCACCGCGGACCTGGCGCGCAACCGCGAGACCGTCACGGAGCTCTCGGCCGAGGTCGCGCGGCTCCAGGCCGAGCTCGGGTCGGCGAACGCGCCGTCGCCCGTGACGCTCGCCGCCGCCCCGTCGCCGGCCGACCGCGACCGACCGCTCGTGGACGCGTGGGCGTTGGTCGCGATCGGCGGCGCGTTGATCACGGCGCTCGTGGCGATCGTGCTCGCCCTGGTGTTCAGCCGCCGGAACTCGACGCCATTCATCGTCCCCGACACGATCGAGGAGCTCGACAACACCGTCGAGGAGCTCGCTCGCACCTAGCGCTTTCCGGTACCCTGGCGAGCCCATGGACCGTCAGGCGACGTTCCTGTTGGCCCTCGGCCTGCTGATGGCCGCCGCCGCGTTCGTCTCGGCGAGCGGCTGGATCCTGTTCGTGCGCGACCGCCGCGAAGGGCGCGCGGGTGCCCTCTCCCCCGAGCATCACGAGGCCGTCGAGGGGCACTAGGTGCTCGAGCTCCTCGACCTCCGGGATCGGAGGGAGCGACTCGAGCCCCGCCGCTTCGAGATCGACCCTCACGTCTCCGACACCGTTCGCGGCATCGTTCGTCGCGTCCGCGACGAGGGGGACCAGGCCCTGCTCGAGCTCACGCTCCGGCACGACGGCGCCGACCTGCGCGAGTCCGGACCTCTCGTCTCGGCCGGCGAGTTCGCGGCGGCGATCGACGCGGTCCCCCGTGAGCTTCGCCGAGCGCTCGACGCGCTGATCGACCGCCTCGCCGACCTACACCGGCGTCAGCTCCCGCCCGAGTGGCGAGACGAGCGCGACGGCGTCCGCTTCGCCGAGATCGTGCGCCCGGTTCGCGCGGCCGGATGCTACGTGCCGGGCGGTCGCGCGGTGTACCCGAGCTCGGTCGCGATGACCGTGACGCCCGCCCTCGTCGCCGGCGTCGAGGAGATCGTCGTGTGCACACCGCCGAGCTCCGACGGCTCGATCCACCCCGAGGTGCTCTACGCGGCGAAGCGGGCCGGGGCGACGCGGGTCGTCAAGGTCGGGGGCGCCCAGGCGATCGCGGCGCTCGCGTACGGGACCGCGACGGTCCCCGCGGTCGACAAGGTGGTGGGCCCAGGCAACGCCTACGTGACCGAGGCCAAGCGCCAGCTGAACGGGGTCGTCGGGATCGACGGGCTCGCCGGGCCGACCGAGCTCGTGCTCGTCGCCGGGCCCGAGGCCGACCCGCGTTGGGTAGCGATCGACCTCGTGGCGCAGGCCGAGCACGATCCCGATGCGCTCGCCACGCTCGTGACCACGGAGGAGACCCTCGTCGAGCGGGTCGAGGCGCGCCTGGAGGCCGAGGTCGCGAGGGCGGCCCGGGGCGACATCGTCGAGACCGCCCTGAAGGCCGCGCGCGCGGTCCTCGTCGCCGACTGGGATCAGGCACTTCAGGTCGTGAACGACCTCGCGCCCGAGCACCTCCAGCTCGCGATGACCTCGCCGGAACCGTTCGCCGCGGGGGTTCGCAGCGCGGGCGCGATCTTCGTCGGCGCGTTCACGCCGGTGCCGTTCGGGGACTACGGCGTGGCCTCAAACCACGTCCTGCCGACGTCGGGGACCGCAAGGTTCGCGAGCGGCCTGCGGGCCGCCGACTTCGTGACGGTGACCTCCGTCGTCGAGATGGACGATCGCGCGGCCGCCAGGCTCGCGCCCGAGGTCGCCGCGATCGCGCGGAGCGAGGGCCTCGTCGGACACGCCCGCGCGGTGGAGGTCCGAGTCGAGGGGCGAAGGGGCGAGCCGTGAGGGCCGCGCTCCCCCGCCCCGGCCTTCGCGACGTCGAGACGTACGCCGCGCCGCAGCTGAACGTGAAGGTTCGCCTGAACACGAACGAGTGCCCGTACCCGCTGCCGGGCGCGTTCCGAGACGACCTGGCGCTCGCCGTCCGCGACCTCGACCTCAACCGCTACCCGGATCGCGAGGCCGAGACGTTGCGGTCGCGCCTCGCCGAGGAGAGCGGCCACACCCTCGAAGGCACGTGGGCCGCCAACGGCTCCAACGAGATCTTGATCCAGCTCCTCCAGGCGTACGCCGGTCCCGGACGGAAGGTCCTGCTCTTCGAACCCACGTACGCGATGCACTCGCGGTTCGCGTGGGTGACCAACTCCGAGCTGATCCAGGTCCGACTCGATGAGCCGTGGCGGATCGACCGCGGGCGCGTCGAGTCGGCGCTTTCCCGCGAGCCCGACGTCGTCTTCGTGTGCTCGCCGAACAACCCGACCGGCAACGCCCAATCGATGGAGATCGTCGCCGACCTCGCCGCGTCGGGTTCCGCCCTCGTGGTCGTCGATCAGGCGTACGTCGAGTTCGGCGGGGAGAGCGCCGTGCCGCTGCTCCGCCGCTTCCCGAACGTGGTCGTCGTCCGCACGTTCTCGAAGGCGTTCGCGCTGGCTGGCGCGCGCATCGGGTACTGCCTCGCCTCCCCCGACGTCGTCCAGGATCTCCGGCGCGTGCGACTGCCGTACCACCTGAGCGCGATCACCCAAACGGCCGGGCTCGTCGCCCTCGATCACCGAGACGAGGCGATAGAGATCCTGGACGCCGTACGCAAGGAACGCGACCGCATCCTCGACGCGCTGCCGCCGATGGGCGCCGAGGCCTTCCCGTCGGACGCGAACTTCGTGCTCTTCCGGCCGCCGAGGCCGGCCGCGCGCGTCTGGGACGGCCTGCTCGACCGCGGCGTGCTCGTCCGCGACTTCGCGGTCCTGATCCCTGGGTGCCTGCGCGTGACCGCCGGCAGCGCCGGAGGAGGTCGACCGGTTCCTGTCCGCCCTCGAGGAGGTTCTCGCATGACGCGCGCGTCTTCGGTCGAGCGCACGACGAAGGAGACCCACGTCCGGGTCGAGCTCGCGCTCGACGGCGCCGGATCGGCGAGCGCCGACACCGGACTGCCGTTCTTCGATCACATGCTCCAGCAGCTGGGCACGCACGCGGGGTTCGACCTATCCGTGATGGCCAAGGGCGACCTCGACGTCGACGGCCACCACACGGTCGAGGACGTCGGGCTCGCGCTCGGCCAGGCGCTGAGGGAGGCGCTCGGCGACAAGGGCGGGATCCGCCGGTTCGCCTCGATCACGGTTCCGCTCGACGAGGCGGCGGTGGAGGTCGCGCTCGACCTGTCGGGCCGGGCGTTCCTCGTGCACGAGGTCGACGTGCCCGCCGAGACGATCGGCACGTACGACACGGGCCTCACCGAGGACTTCCTCCGGGCCTTCGCGACGGCCGCCGAGATGACGCTCCACGTGCGCCTGGTGGCGGGCCGGTCGCCGCACCACGTCGTCGAGGCCGAGTTCAAGGCCCTCGCGACGTGCCTCCGGGACGCCGTTCAGATCGTCGGCACCGGCGTCCCCAGCACGAAGGGGGCGCTGTGACGATCGCGATCCTGGACTACGGGATGGGGAACCTGCGGAGCGTCGCGCGCGCGATCGAGCACGTGGGCGGCGACTCGCTGGTAACCGAGGACGGAAGGAGCGCGCTGGGGGCGGACGGGCTCGTCGTCCCGGGCGTCGGCCACTTCGGGGCGTGCATGACGAACCTTCGCGCGCGGGGACTCGACGCCGTCGTGAAGGAGTTCGCGGCGGGCGGGCGGCCCATGTTCGGCGTGTGCGTCGGGATGCAGGTGCTGTTCGAGGGCAGCGAGGAGGCTCCCGAGGTTTCCGGCCTCGGGCTGTTCGAGGGGCTCTCGCGACGGCTCCCCGCCGGTGTGAAGGTCCCGCACATGGGCTGGAACTCGGTGCGCTGGACCGAGCCGCATCCCTACGTCCGAGAGGTGCCGACTGGCACGCGGTTCTACTTCGTCCACTCCTACGCCCCGGACCTCGAGGTCTCGACGACGGTCGGCGCGACCGAGCACGGCCGCCCGTTCGCCGCGGCGGCCGCGAAGGAGAACGCGTTCGCGACGCAGTTCCATCCGGAGAAGTCCGGGGCATGGGGGCTGGAGCTGTACGCGGCCTTTGTCGAGGATGCCGGGTCGCGATGATCGTCATCCCCGCCATCGACCTGCGCGGCGGCAAGGTCGTCCGGCTGTTCCGCGGCGACATCGAGGACGAGACGGTCTACGACGAGGGCCCCACCGACGTGGCCCGGCGATTCGAAGGGGAGGGCGCGCGCCGGCTCCACGTCGTCGACCTCGACGCGGCACGCGAGGACGGTTCGAACCGCGACCTGGTCAAGGACATCTGCCGCAACGTGGCGGTGCCGGTGCAGCTCGGCGGCGGCCTGCGCACGATCGCCGCCGTCGAGCAGGCGCTCGCGGACGGCGCGGCGAGGGCCATCCTCGGCACCGCCGCGGCACTCGACCCGGGCTTCGTGACCCAGGCCGTCGAGCTCGCCGGCGACCACGTCGCGGTGGCGATCGACGTGAGCGACGGCCGGGTGATGACCCACGCATGGAGAGAGGCGGGGCCCAGGCTCGAGGAGGCCGTCCCCGCGCTCCACGACGCGGGCGCGCCGCGGTTCCTGGTCACCTCCATCTCTCGCGACGGGACGATGGACGGGCCCGACCTCCCCCTGTACGAGCGGATGCTCGACCTCACCGATCGTCCCGTGATCGCGAGCGGCGGGATCCGCGTCGCCGCCGACGTGTGGGCGCTGCGCGAGCTTGGCCTCGAGGCGTGCGTGGTCGGCAAGGCGATGTACTCGGGAACCCTTCGGATGCAGGAGGTCGTGCGGGGATGACGCTCGCCAAGCGGATCCTCCCCTGCCTCGACGTCGACGCCGGCCGCGTCGTGAAGGGAACGCGGTTCGTCGACCTCGTCGACGCCGGCGATCCCGTCGAGCTCGCGGCCCGCTACGACGCCGAGGGGGCCGACGAGCTCGTGTTCCTCGACATCACCGCGACCGTCCAGGGCCGGCGGGCGACGCTCGACGTGATCGCGCGGACAGCCGAGCAGGTGTTCATCCCGCTCACCGTCGGCGGCGGCGTGCGCGAGGAGGACGACGTGAAGACCTTGCTGCGGGCCGGCGCTGACAAGGTCGCGATCAACAGCGCCGCCGTACGCGCGCCCGGGCTCCTCGGCCGCTGCGCCGACCGGTTCGGCACCCAGTGCATGGTCATCGCCATCGATGCCAAGCGCCGCGCCGGCGGATGGGAGGTCCACGTCGACGCCGGGCGCACGCCGACCGGCCGCGACGCCGTGGAGTGGGCCGCCGAGGCGACCGAGCGCCACGGCGCCGGCGAGGTGCTCGTCACCTCGATGGACCGCGACGGCACCGGCGAGGGCTACGATCTCGAGCTGCTCCGCGCCGTGGGCGACGCCGTGGGCGTCCCCGTCGTGGCGAGCGGCGGGGCCGGTCGTGTCGAGCACTTCGCCGAGGCGCTCACCGAGGGGCGGGCCGACGCGGTGCTCGCCGCCTCGAGGTTCCACTTCGAGGAGCTCACCATCCGCGACGTGAAGGACTTCCTGATGCAGCGCGAGATCTTGGTGCGGGTGACGTGATGGAGCCGGTGGCGCTCGACGAGCTGCGGTTCGACGACCGCGGCCTCATCCCGGCCGTGGTGCAGGACGCGGAGAACGGCGACGTCCTGATGATGGCGTGGATGAACCGAGAGTCGTTGCAGCGCACGCTGGACGAACGCCGGACGGTGTTCTGGAGCCGATCTCGTGAGGAGCTGTGGCGCAAGGGTGACACGAGCGGCCACGTTCAGCACGTCGAGGAGGTCCGCGCCGACTGCGATGGCGACGTCCTGCTCGTGCGCGTCCACCAGGTGGGCGCCGCGTGCCACACCGGCCAGCGCTCCTGCTTCTTCCGGAGAGTGTAGATGCTGAGGCTGGTGATCCCGAAGGGCTCGCTCGAGCAGCAGACGCTGCGGCTGCTCGAAGAGGCGGACCTCCTCGTGCGCCGCGGCTCCGAGCGCGACTACCACGGCACGATCGACGACGAGCGGATCGAACGGGTCTCGCTCCTTCGTCCGCAGGAGATCCCCCTCTACGTGCAGGACGGGCTGTTCGACCTCGGGATCACGGGACAGGACTGGATCGCCGAGACGGGTGCGGACGTCGAGGTGCTCGCCTCGCTCAGCTACGCGAAGAGCGGGACGGGACACGGAACGAGCGTGGTGCTGGCGGTCCCGGCGGACCACCCCGCCAACAGCGCGAAGGAGATCCCCCCGGGGACGAGGATCTCGACGGAGTTCGAACGCCTCACGAAGCGGTATTTCGACGAGCTCGGAATCGACGTGCACGTGGTCTGGTCCTTCGGCGCCACCGAGGCGAAGGTTCCCGAGATCGTCGACGCGATCGTCGACATCACCGAGACCGGCAGCACGCTCCGGGCACACGGCATGAAGATCATCGAGACCCTCATGACGTCCGAGCCCGTGCTCGTCGCGAACAGGGGGTCCGCCGCCGACCCGACCCGGCGGCAGGCGATGGAGGACATCGTGACGCTCCTGCTGGCCGCGCTTCGCGCCGAGGGGCGGGTGCTCATCAAGCTCAACGTGGCCGAGCCCGATCTCGCCACCGTGCTCGAGATCGTCCCGTCGATGAAGTCACCGACGGTCTCGCCCCTGCAGGCGGGCGGCTTCGCCATCGAGACCGTCGTCGAGAAGCGCCAGGTGAACACGCTGATCCCGCAGCTGAAGGCCCGGGGCGCGACTGACATCCTCGAGATCCCGATCTCGAAGATCGTTCCGTGACAGGGGCCCGTGGCCGCAAGCTCCTCGCGTACAACTGCTCGCCGAGCTTCAACTGGCGGGCACGCCTGGACGACGACACCATCGCGAGGTTCGAGCGGGAGCTCGCGGCGATGGCGGGGCCGCGGTCGACTGAGGGCCCGGACGCCGTCGCGAGTACGATTCGCGACGTGCTCAAGGGTGCGATCGCGGCTGCGGTGACGCCGCTCACCGACGACGGCCGGCGCCTCGACGACGCGGCGTTTGGCCCGCTCGTCCGGTTCCTCGCCGACGGCGGCCTCGACGGCGTGCTCACGTGCGGGACGACCGGGGAGGGGATCCTGTTCTCGGTCGACGAACGACGTCGCGCGGCGGAGCGGTTTCTCGAGGAACGACCGGACGGCCTCCTCGTCGCCGTGCACGCCGGGGCGCAGACGACCGACGACACCGTCGCGCTCGCGGCCCACGCGAGGGAGATCGGCGCCGATGCGGTCGCCGTGATCGCGCCGCCGTACTTTCCGCTCGACGAGGAGGCCGTGCTCGCGCATCTCGGCGCCGCCGCCGAGGCGTGCGCGCCGCTGCCGTTCTACGCGTACGAGTTCGCCGCCCGCTCGGGGTACGCGATCCCGATCGGAGCGATCGAGCGACTTCGCGAGCTCGCGCCCAACCTCGCCGGGATGAAGGTCTCCGACACGCCCTGGAGCGCCGTCGAGCCCTATCTGCTCGAGGGCCTCGACCTGTTCGTCGGCTCCGAGCCGCTCGTTCTCGAGAGCCTCGGGCGCGGCGGGGTGGGCGCCGTGAGCGGGCTCGCGACCGCCTTCCCCGAGATCGTGTCCGAGCTCGTGCACGAACGGAGCGTCCGAGCCGGCGAACACGTCGAGAGCCTTCGGCGGACGCTCGCCCCGATCCCCTTCCACGCGGCGTTGAAAGAGATCCTGGGGGCTCGTGGGGTTCCCGTCCGGCCGGACGTTCGGCGGCCGTTGCGGCGGCTCACGCTCGAGGAGCGCGAGGTCGCCCTTGGCGGAGCCCGAGAGGTCGGTGCGCTGGGGTAGGCGGGCCGCTCACTTGAATCGCCGTCACTCAGGCATCGCCCAGATCACCAGCGCGCGCGCTCAGGACGATAGGAGCGCGCCGATCTCACGGAGATCGGCGATGGCGGGGCCGTCCCACTCCTCGGCCTCGGGGCGGAGCGCCTCCACCTCGGCCTCCGCGGGATCGCGGATCAGGACCGCGTGCATCCCCACCGCCGACGCGCCGGTGAGCTCTCGGTAGGAGCCGTCGCCCACGTACAGACAGGCGGTTGGATCGACGCCGAGCCGCCAGGTCGCGGCGAGATAGATCTCAGGGTCGGGCTTTCGCTGGCCCACCTCGCAGGAGAACACCTCGACGTCGATCAGACCCGCGAGCGGGGAGGCTCGCCAGAGCGCCGGCGTGTCGGGCGCGCACATGCTGATGAGCGCGGTCGGCAACCGGAGCTCGTGCAGCTCGCGAAGGATCTCCTCGGCACCGGGACGAGGCACGAACCACGTGCGATACAGCCTCGCACGGGCCTCCAGGACCTCGGCGATCTGCGAGTCCGAGGGCCACGCGCCCGCTCGCGCGGCGACCGTGCGCAGGTTCTCCTCGATGTCGCCGGCCCGGCCGGTCTGTCGCTCGATCGCCGTCGCGGCCCACGCGGCGTGGAAGGCCCCGGGCTCCGCCTCGACCACCGCGGCGGCGGTGTCGATCCACGCGTCCCAGTCCGCGCGCGGGAACTCGTACACGAGCGTTCCGAACAGGTCGAAGACGACCGCCTCGATGCGGCTCAGGGAGGAGGCCACTCGTCCTCGAGGAGCCCGTACACGACGAGGTCGTAGAAGCCTCCCGACCCCTTGCCCTCGCCGCGAAGCACACCCTCGTGCGTGAAGCCGAGGCGCTCGGGGATCGCGCGGCTCCGGACGTTCTCGACGCCGGCGCGGATCACGATCCGGTGGAGCCCGCGCTCGGACAATCCGATGTCGATGAGCGTGCGGGTCGCCCGGGTCACGATGCCCCTGCCCTCGTGCCCGGAATCGATCCAGTACCCGATCTCGCCAACGACGCCGAAGGCGTCTTGCATCAGACCGGTCCCGCCGACGTACGCGCCGTCGACGAAGATCCCGACGCCGTCGACGCTCCGTTCGTCCGCGATCACGCTCTCGAGCCATTGGCGCTGGTCGTCGATCGTTTGCGTGGCGGCCACCCACGGCATCCACACGCCGATCCGTTCGCGCTCGACCTGGACGAGCGCCCAGATCTCGGCGAGGTCGTCGAGCGTGAGGCGGCGCAGAGACGCGCCGTCACCGAGGTCTACCGGGAGCGGGCTCACGCGGACGTCTTCGCCGCCGCCCGCTGCCGCTCCTCCTCCATCAGGACGCGGCGGAGCACCTTGCCGATCAGGGTCTCGGGCAGGGACTCGCGGAACTCCACCTGCTTCGGCGCGCGGTAGGCCGTGAGGCCGTTGGCCGGATCGCGGCCCCAGGCGACGATCTCCTCGGCGGTCGCGCTGGCGCCCTCCTTCAGAACCACGAACGCCTTCACGGCTTCGCCTGTGCGCTCATCCGAGACGCCGATGACCGCCACTTTGGAGATCTTCGGGTGTCGGTACAGCGCGTCCTCGACCTCGTTCGGATACACGTTGAAGCCGGAGACGTTGATCATCTCCTTCAGCCGGTCGACGATCTTGAAGTACCCGTCGGGCTCCATGATCGCGACGTCGCCCGTGTGGAGCCATCCGTTGCGGATCGCGAGCGCCGTCTCTTCCGGCCGGTTCCAGTAGCCGAGCATGACCTGCGGGCCGCGCACGCACAGCTCGCCCCGCTCGCCGACGCCGAGCTCGTGATCGGGGTCCTCGAGGTCGATGATCTTGCAGTCCGTGTCGGCCACCGGAAGGCCGATCGACCCCGCCCGCTGCTCGCCGTGGAGCGGGTTGGCGTGCGTGACCGGCGAGGCCTCCGTGAGCCCGTACCCCTCCACGAGGATCGCGCCGTGGGTGATCTTGGCGAATTCCTCGGCGACGGCGGTCGGGAGCGGCGCCGCCCCCGAGATGCACGCCTTGACCGACGTCAGGTCGAACTTCTTCGCGAGCGGCGACTCGTTCAACGCGTTGAAGAACCGGGGCACCCCCGGCACGAAGGTGGGCTTCTCCTTCTGGATCTCCTCCATCACGAGATGCAGGTCGCGCGGGTTGGGAACCGGCACCAGCTTCCCCGCCCGCAGGATCGCGACGTTCATCACGAGCATGCCGAACGAGTGGAAGAAGGGCAGCGACCCGAGCAGCGACTCGCTCCCCTCGGCGATCTCGAGATACGTCGCACCCTGCATGGCGTTCGCGACGAGGTTGCGGTGCGAGAGCATCGCGCCCTTGCTGACTCCGGTCGTGCCGCCCGTGTAGATGAAGCCCGCCGGGTCTCGCTCGGGATCGACCGAGGCGGCCAGCGGAGCGGGCCCCGCGGCCTTGATCCACGCGTCCCACCACAGGACCGGGGCGCCGCTCGGCACCGGCGGCCATGGCTTCCCCTGCTCGCGCTGGGCCTTCTTGAACTTCAGGATCGGCGCGAGCTGCTTCTTCGGGAACGGCATGTGGTCGTTCAGCCGCGCGACCACGACATGCTCGACCCCGACCTCTCCGAACACGTCGGCGAAGTCCGAGTACAGCAGGTCGAGCACGATGACGACGTTCGCACCGCAGTCCCGCAGCTGGTGCTCCATCTCCCGCTTGGTGTACAGCGGGTTGTTGCCGACGACGACCGCCCCCAGGCGCGCCGCCGCGTAGTACGCGATGACGTACTGAGGGCAGTTCGGCATGATCAGCGCGACGCGGTCGCCCTTGGCGATCCCGAGGCCCGCGAGCGCGGCCGAGCACCGCTCGGTCTCGGTCAGCAGGTCGCGATAGGTGAGCTTCTTCCCGAACCACGCGATCGCCGGCCGGTCCGCGTGCGCGCGCGCCGAGGCCTCGAGCATCCCGAACACCGAGATCGACGGGTAGGGCTCGAGCGTGTGCGGGACGCCGGCCGGGTACCTCGCGAACCACGGTCGATGGTCGGTCATGGGCGGCATCATTCCAGCCCTGGCTCCGCGCCTCAAACCGATAGGCTCGCGGGCCGTGGGCGACTGGGTCGCGGAGCTTCGCGGGATCGCCGAGAAGGCGCTCGCTCCACTCGAGGGCGAGCTCGACGTCGCCGGTCTGCGCGAGCCGGTCGAGGTGCTGCGCGATCGGTGGGGGATCCCCTACGTCTCCGCGGCTTCGCTCGATGACCTCTGGTTCGCGCAGGGCTTCGTCACCGCCTCCGAACGACTCTTCCAGATCGACCTCGCCCTTCGCGCCGCCGGTGGGCGGCTGTGCGAGCTCTTCTCCGAGCTCACCCTGTCCCAGGACCGGTTCGCGCGCGTGGTCGGTTTCAACCGGATCGGCGTCCGCGAGGCCGAGCGATGGAACGAGCGATCGCGGGCCATGTTCGGCCGCTTCGTCGAAGGGGTCCGCGCGTGGGTCGCCGCAACCCCGGCCCCGCCGGTCGAGTATGCGCTGCTCGCGACTCCGCCCGACCTGCCGACCGACCTAGCGGCCTGGGCGGCGGCGTTCGCCTACGCGGCCTGGGGGCTCTCGGGAAACTGGGACTCGGAGCTGCTGCGCGTTCATCTCGCCGAACGGCTGGGGGCGCAGGCGGTGGCCGACCTGCTCCCGCCGCTGCCGGCGGACCCGGCTCGCGTGAGCGCGGGCGGACTGGCGGGCCGTCTCCTGGACACGCTTCCCCGCGCGGGGGCGCAGGGCTCGAACAACTGGGTGGTCGCCGGTTCGCGAACCGCGAGCGGGAAGCCGCTCCTGGCCAACGACCCTCACCTCCTGGTGCAGCAGCCGGCTCCCTGGTTCGAGATCCACCTCCGCGCCCCCGGGTACGAAGCGCGCGGGGCCGCGTTCCCGATCGCGCCCGGGGTCCTCGTCGGGGTGACGCCCCACCACGCGTGGGGCTTCACCAACGTGACCGGCGACGTGCAGGATCTGTACGAGGAGCACCTCGGGCCGGACGGCGCAACCGCCGAGTTCGACGGGGCCTGGGAGCCGCTCACGATCCACCGCGAGGAGATCGCGATACGCGGCGGCGACGCGGTGAGGATCGACGTACGCGAGACGCGGCACGGGCCGCTCCTGGAAGTGGAGACGATCGGCGTCGCCGACGTCGAGTACGCGCCGCTCGATCGCGCCTACGCGCTCCGGTGGACGGCCGCCGACGGGCTGCTCGAGCCGTCGGCGCTCGTCGAGGTCGCGAACGCGACCGACTTCGGCGCGTTCCGCGAGGCGCTGCGCGGGCTCTCGTGTCCCGGCCAGAACGTCGTGTACGCCGACGTCGACGGGACGATCGGCTACCAGCTGACGGGTCGGTACCCGGTGCGCCGAGCGGGCGACGGCACCATTCCCGTGCCGGGGTGGACGTCGGAGCACGAATGGGACGGCTGGGTGCCGTACGAGGACCTTCCGTGGTCGAAGGACCCCGTGCGCGGTTACCTGGCGACCGCGAACAACCGAACCCACGGCGAGGATTACCCGCACCTGATCGGGCGCGACTTCCACGCGCCGTTCCGGGCGCGACGGATCGTCGAGTTGATCGAGGAGGCGCGGGAGCCGCTGGTCGTCGCAGACCTGGCTCGGTTCCAGACCGACACGGTGTCGCTCCCGGCTCGAGCCCTCCTCCCGCGCCTCGTCGCCCTCGAGCCGCGAACCGACGACGAACGTTGGGCGCTGGAGGTTCTGGGAGGGTGGGATGGCGACCAGCGGGCGGACTCGGTCGCGGCCGCCGTCTACAACACCTGGCTCGCTCGGCTCGCGTGGGCGCTGCTCGGCGGCGCACGGGATCGCGCGACCTTCGATCGGTACCACGCATGGCGAGAGTCGTTCGTCTGCCTCGCGCTGCCCGCCCTGCTCGAGGCCGAGCCGCCGCCCTGGGCGGTCCTCGGCGGCGCCGGGTGGGACGCCGTGCTCGGCGACACGCTCGACGAGGCGATCGCGCTCCTCACCGAGCGACTCGGCCCCGATCGCGCGGGGTGGCGGTGGGGCGCGCTGCACACGGTCGCCTTCGCGCATCCACTCGCCAGGATGCCCGGCCTCGCTCCTGTGTTCGTAGCGGCGCAGCACGAGGCCGGCGGGGACGAGCAGACGGTGCTCCAGGGAGGCTTCGACGGCCGGGCCGACTTCGCGGCGGCCGTGGTCCCCTCGTGGCGGTTCGTCGCGGACCTCGGCAACGTGGACCGGTCGATGGCGATCCTCACCACCGGGCAGTCGGGGAACCCCGCCTCCCCCCACTGGAACGACCAGGCTGCCCTGTGGATCGCCGGCGAGCTGCGACCGGCGCCAGTGACCCGTTCGGCGGTCGAGGAGGCGGCGGAGCGACGCCTCACGCTCCGGCCCGCCCGGTAACATCAGCCGGTCATGCCGAAGTCACGATCGCGTCAGAAGCGCACCTCGAGGCCCTACGCCACGCCGCCGACCAAGGCGCGACCCAAGCCGAGCCCCCGCTGGTACGGCTACCTCGTCATCGGCCTCATCCTGTTCGGGGTCGCCGTCATCGTCCTCAACTACATGGACTTCATCCCCGGCGGCACGCAGCAGCACTGGCTGTGGGTCGGGCTCGCGGTCATCGCCGCGGGCTTCGCCGCCGCGACGCATTGGCGATAGGAACGGGCCCAAATCACATCGATGTGATTCTCCCCAGCCCCTTCCACACGTGTGGGAAGCCGTCCGGTGTCCACATCCGGTTCGCGCGGCGTTCGCCGACCTGTGCAGAACCGGCCCGATCCCGTGGAAAACCTCGGGACATGTGGCCGGCAGGTGGCCGGTCCGATGTGGACAACCGGGGGAGAAGCGTGGACAACTCAGGTCGGTGAGGGACGCCGGGCGACCTGCATCGGCTCCCCACAGTGCCGGGGGATCTGAAGCTCGCCCAGGCGCGTGACGCGGAACTCGGTCCCGCACTCGCCGCAGACGAGGAAGACGTCCAGCTCCTCGACGTCCTCGACCTCCGGTCGCTCGCGCGAGGCGCTGGTCCCCGAGGCGGCGCGAAGCGCCGTGATACCCAGCCAGGCGATCGCGAGGCCGATCAGCACCGCCGTGAGGACGACCCAGACGCTCATGAGATGCGCCGCCGAGTCTACGCACGCTCGGGTCCATGAGACCTTCGGCCAATAGGCCGTCTGACCGACCCCGCGATAGGGTTCGAGGCGCACGCTGGACGGAGCGTCCGCGTGAGGAGGACTTCAAATGAGCGCGTACGTCGACGAGTTGTTGGCGTGGGTAGTGTCCAGAAATCCGGGCGAGCCCGAATTCCACCAGGCCGTCCGTGAGGTGCTCGATTCGCTGGGGCTCGTGCTCGACCGGCAGCCGAGATACCGGGAAGCGAAGATCCTCGAACGGATCGTCGAGCCCGAGCGCGTGATCATCTTCCGCGTCCCGTGGGTCGACGACGGGGGCCGGATCCACATCAATCGCGGGTACCGGGTCGAGATGAACAGCGCGATCGGGCCGTACAAGGGCGGGCTGCGATTCCACCCGACGGTCTACCTCGGCCTGCTCAAGTTCCTCGCGTTCGAGCAGGTCTTCAAGAACGCGCTCACGACGCTTCCGATGGGCGGTGGCAAGGGCGGCGCCGACTTCGACCCCAAGGGCAAGAGCGACGCCGAGGTCATGCGGTTCTGCCAGTCGTTCATGACCGAGCTCCAGCGGCACATCGGCCCGAACACCGACGTTCCCGCCGGGGACATCGGCGTGGGCGGCCGCGAGATCGGGTACCTGTTCGGACAGTACAAGCGGATCAAGAACGAGTTCACCGGCGTGCTCACCGGCAAGGGCGTCGAGTGGGGCGGCTCGCTGATCCGCCCGGAGGCGACCGGCTACGGGGCGGTCTACTTCGCGCACGAGATGCTCGGGACCCGCGACGACAGTCTGGAGGGCAAGACCTGCCTGATCTCCGGGAGCGGCAACGTCGCGCAATACACCGTCGAGAAGCTGATCGACATGGGCGCGAAGCCCGTCACCTTCTCCGACTCCGATGGGTTCGTCCACGACCCTGCCGGGATCGATCACGAGAAGCTCGCCTGGGTGATGGAGCTGAAGGAGGTCCGGCGAGGCCGCATTCGCGAGTACGCCGACCGGTTCCCCGGCGTCACCTTCACGGCGCACGACCCGACCGCCGACGCGAACCCGCTCTGGAGCATCCCGGCGGAGTGTGCCTTCCCGAGCGCGACGGAGAACGAGATCAACGGCAAGGACGCGGCGAACCTGCTCAACGGCGGCGTGTACGTCGTGAGCGAGGGCGCGAACATGCCGACGATGCCCGAAGGGGTCGAGCAGTTCCACGAGGCGGCCATCCTCTACGGCCCCGGGAAGGCCGCGAACGCCGGCGGCGTGGCGGTCTCCGGGCTCGAGATGTCGCAGGACTCGCTGCGAGTCACCTGGGCTCGCGAAGAGGTCGACAAGCGCCTGAAGGACATCATGAAGGCGATCCACCAGCAGTGCCGGGAGACGGCGGAGGAGTTCGACACTCCGGGGGATTACGTCGTCGGGGCGAACATCGCGGGCTTCGTGAAGGTCGCCGAGGCGATGCTGGACCAGGGGATCGTCTAGCGCGGATCGGTCACGAGCGCGGGACGCGCCGGTCCAGGAACTCAAGGACGGTGCGCCACTCCCGGACGTCCTCGTCCTGGATGAACGTGACGTGTCCCTCGTCGTACGAGTAGACCTCCACATCCCCACCGGCCGCCTGGAGCGCGTCCACGTACGAGTAGATCTGCCCCGGCACGCATCGGCTGTCGTGCTCGCCCACGAGCACGAGGACCGGCGCCCGAACGCGACCGACGTAGGTGATCGGCGAGCGCTCCGCGACGAACTCCGGGAGGTCGTGCACGATCCCGCCGATCAGCGACCGGTCGTACGCCTGCAGCGAGGGCGCGGACTCGTCGTAGGAGCCCATGTAGTCGCCGACGGGCACGCCCGCCACGCCGGCGGCAAACCGGTCGGGGTACGTGCCGAGCGCGAGGAGCGTGACGTATCCGCCCCACGACCTCCCGCCGATCACCACCCGAGCCGGGTCGGCGACCCCGGCCGAGATCAGGTCGTCGAGCCCGTCGACGACGTCCTCGACCTCGGGGAAGCCGATGTTGCGGATGATGTGGTCGCGGAACGCCCGCCCGAACCCGATCGAGCCCCGGTAATTCGCCATCGCGACGGCGAAGCCCGAGTCCACGAGCATCTGCACGTCCGGCCACCAGGTGTCGAGGTAGAGCCAATTCGGCCCGCCGTGGACCTTGAGGTACAGCGGGAACGGTCCCGGTCCGTCGGGCGTGACGAGCCACCCGTGGATGACGTCGCCCGCACGGTTGCGGTACTGCCACTCGCGGTACCCGCGCCCCTCGCGGACCCCGGTGGGGGGCGGCGCCAGGACCACGCCGCCGCGGTCGTCGAGGATCCGGGAGGCTCGATCCCCGCTGGCGACGCGCAGCCATACCTCCCCCTTGGGCCGGACGCCGGCTCCGAGGATCTCCCCGGAGGGGTGAAGGATCTCCGTCAGAGCGACGGTGTCCAGCTCGAGGCGGCAGAGCCGGTCGCGGCCGCGGAACCGATGTGCGAGCAGGATCGCTCCCCCGTCGGGCCACCAATCGATCGGGATGGCCTCGCCCGGCAGGTCGACGTCGAGGTCGATCCGTTCGCCGGACACGGGGCTCCAGACGGAAGGGCGCATCACGTCGTCGCGCTCGTGTCCCAGGAGGAGCCGTCCGTCACCGGGGACCGGAGACCAGGCGAAGGCCGAAAGGCCGAGTCCCGGGCCGTCCGCGAGCTCTCCGACGAGCTCGCCGGTCATCGCGTCCATGACTCGGAGCGCCCGGTGGATGTTGTCGCCGGCCTGGGCGACCTCGACGCAGACGAGCGTCTCGTCGGCCGACAGCCCCACCCGGTCGATGCCCTCGACGTGGAAGTCGGTCCCCGAAAACCCCACGCAGTCCTCGCTCCGCAAGATCTCGCGGGCGGGGCCACCGCGATCCGACACGTAGACGGCGAACCCGTTGCGATCGGCGATCACCCCGACGGCTCGATCCACGCCCACCGCGAGCCCCTCGGGCCATCCGATCGGCGCGCCGGAAAAGACCTCGCGCCACCGGCCGCCCTCGAACGGAACCGCGATCCACCTCCCGGACTCGTCGCCCGTCGGGTCCGAGAACCAGATCGCCTCGGAACCGTCGCCGCTGATGGTCGCCAGCTCGACGCCGACGGACTCCCCCGACAGCCGCCGGCACTCCCCGGTCGAGCGATCCCACGCGTAGGCCTGGTTGGAGCCCTCCTCGTCGGACATGAAGACCAGGCGATCGGGCGCAGCTCCAGACCAGTGCGGGAACGTCTGCGTCCCAGCGCGAAAGCGCTGCTCCCAGACGGGTGGCGCGGGCTCGGCGGGCATCGGGCGAGCCTAGCAGCCGCCTCAGGACCCGGGCATCAGCACGACCGGGACCGTCACGAGATTGCGGGGCGTGCCGTCCTCAGCGCTGGACTCGAACACCGCGATCGTTCCACTCTGGCGCGCCTCGGTGAAGAACGACACCTCGGCGGAGTAGCGCCCGCGACACCCGGTGCCGCAGGTGGCGGTCGCGAAGGTCGCCGCCAGCTCCTGTCCGTCGGCGTCCAGGATCACGATGCTGACGGTCGCCTCGAATACATCTGCCGTCCCGGCGATCGTGACCGGGGACACGACCTCGTCGCCCGGCTCCGGCGTCCGGACGACGATCGCCGCCTCCCCCGTCCCCGTCGGCGCCGTGGACGGCGAGGCGCCGTCGGTGGGGGACGCCGAGCTCGACGGGGAGAGCGCCGCGGTCACGTCGCCGACCCCGATGCCGCATGCGACGGTCGAGATCGAGAGCAGGAGCGCGGGCAGGCATCGGCGCACCGCTCGATGATAGGGCCGCGTTCCCCGGCGACGAGGCTATCGGGCGGCGTCGCGGATCGCGCGCCAGACGCGCTCGGGACCGAGCGGCGGGTTCAGGTGTCGGACCCCGAGGTCGGCGAGCGCGTCCACGACCGCATTGACCACGGCCGGCGTCGAGCCGATCGTCGCCGACTCGCCGATACCCTTCGCACCGAGCGGGTTCAACGGCGTCGGCGTCTGCATCACGCCGCGCTCGAACGAGGGAAGCTCCGTGGCGGACGGCATGGCGTACGTCGCGAGGTTCGAGGTGAGCGGAGTGCCGAGCTCGTCGTACACGACCTCCTCGAACAGCGCCTGCGCGATCCCCTGCCCGAGTCCACCGTGGACCTGCCCCTGCACGAGCATCGGGTTGAGGATCCGGCCGCAGTCATCGACGGCCACGTGGCGCAGGAGACGGACGTCGCCGGTCTCCAGATCGACCTCGACCACCGCGACGTGGGCCCCGAACGGGTAGGTGTAGCTCGGTTGGAACGGCCGAGCCTCGGCGGCGAGCCCGGGCTGCATCCCCGGGGGCAGGCGCCCGGGATCCGCGGAGGCCGCGGCGAGATCGGACAGCGAGACCGAGGTGTCGGGGGAGCCGACGACGCCGAAACGGCCGTCCTCGATTCCGACGACGTCCTCCGCGGCGACCTCGAGCAGATGCGCGGCGAGCAGGCGCGCCTTCTCCAGCACCTGCTCGGCGGCCCGGAACACGGCCGTTCCGCCGATCTGCAGCGACCGCGACCCGAACGTGCCCTCGCCGCGGGGGACCTCGGCAGTGTCGGAGTGCAGCACCCGCACCCGCTCCAGCGGGACGCCGAGGATGCCGGACGTCACCTGCGCGAACGCGGTCTCGTGCCCCTGTCCCTGAGACGACGTGCCGACGCGCACCGTCGTCACCCCGTCCGCCGCGATCTCCACCGAGGCGTGCTCCCTCCGCGAGAACGCCGTGACCTCGACGTAGACCGCGACCCCGACCCCGATCCGGCGCGTGTCCCCGCGATCCCGACGCGCCGCCTGCTCCCGGCGGAGTCCCTCGTACCCCGCGAGGCGGAGCGCCTCGTCCAGCGCGGCCGCGTAGTCGCCCACGTCGTAGGTGGAGCCCACCGCCGTCGTGAACGGGAAGGCATCGGGGGGGATCAGGTTCCGGCGGCGGAGCTCGACCGGGTCGAGGTTGAGCTCCGCCGCGAGGAGGTCCATCGCCCGCTCGATCGACGCCGTCGCCTCGGGACGGCCGGCCCCGCGGTACTCGCAGATCGGCATGGTGCTGGTGACGACGGAGCGGCCCCGAACCGCCACACGGGGGATCCGATACACGCCGGGAAGCATCGTCTTGGTGGTCAGCGGGAGGTAGGCGGCGCCGGGGTAGGCGCCCATGTCGGCGAGGATGTCGACGCGCAGGCCCACGAGGGCGCCCGCACGCGTCGCTCCCAGCTCGACGTCGTGGATCTGCGCGCGGCCGTGGCCGAGGCCGACCATGCTCTCGGTGCGCGTCTCCTGCCACGCGACCGCGCGACCGAGCCGCGCCGCGGCGGCCGCGCACATCAGGTACTCGGGGTAGACGTGGAGCTTGGCGCCGAAGCCGCCACCCACATCGACGGCCACCACCCGCACGCGGTCTCGATCGAGGCCGAGCCACTCGGCGACGTCGTTTCGCACGTCGAAAGGCACCTGGGTCGAGACCCAGATGACGAGGCCGCCCTCGGGCGTCGGGTCGACCACGATCCCGTTGGTCTCCATCGGCACCGGGGCGAGGCGCTGGTGGACGACCCGGGCGCGGACGACGACGTCCGCGCCCTCGAGCACGTCCTCCTGCCACGACTCCTGGAACTCGTGGGCGAGGTTCGAGCCGGACCCAGCGAACAGGATCGGCGCGCCATCGGCAAGGGCGGCCTCGACGTCGACCACCGGCTCGAACGACTTCACCTCGACCGCCACGGCCTCGACGGCGTCCTGCGCCTGCCCGAGGGTCTCGGCCACGACGAGCGCGAGCGGCTCGCCCAGGTATCGGACGACATCCGCGGCGGGGACGGGACGATCGAACGGCCCGAGGACGGCGCCGGCCGGCGGCTGCGGGGCCAGCCCCAACTCCCCGGCCTCCAGGATCGCCGCGACGCCCGGCATCGACAGGGCTTCCGCGAAATCCACGGAGGTCACCCGACCGTGCGCGATGATGGACCGGACGAAGACGGCCCGCAGGGCGTCGTGGGGTCGCATCGCATCCGCGTAGCGTGCCTTCCCCGTGAGGAACCGACGGTCCTCGACGCGATGGACGACGCTGCCGAAGATCGAGGTCGTCATGGGTGGCCGGATACTAGGCCGGATCGGCGGCCGGAGATCGAAGGAGCCGCGCATGCGGAGACTGATCGGGACCGTGATCGGGACGGCGACGGCGCTCCTCGTCGTGGCCGCTCCGGCGCAGGCGGAGACTCAGGCGCACGAGGTTGTCGGTGGCCTCGACGAGCCGGTGGCGTTCACGTTCGGACCGGACGGGCGGATCTGGTACGGCGAGAAGTCGACCGGCGAGATCCGCATCGTCGACCCCGACACCGACGACGATCAGCTCTTCGTGACGGTCGGAGGGGTGGACGGCGATGGCGAGCGCGGGTTGCTCGGCATCGCCTTGCATCCAGAGTACCCGGACCAACCATTCGTGTACGTCTACGTCACGCGCAACGACGGCGGGGACCTTCGCAACCAGATCCTGCGGTTCGAGGACCAGGACGGCTCCGGGATCGATCAGACGGTGATCTTCTCCAGCCCCGCGAGCTCGAGCCCGTACCACAACGGCGGTCGGATCCGGTTCGGCCCCGACGGGATGCTCTACGCGGTCGTCGGCGACGGCCACGACGCGTCGAACGCACAGGACACGACCAACAACGATCGCGGCAAGATCATCCGGATCGACCCGGACGGGGACGTCCCGGACAACAACCCGTTGGGCAACCGGCTCTGGGCCTATGGGATCCGTAACTCCTTCGGCTTCGCGTTCGACCCGGAGACCGACGTGCTGTGGGAGACGGAGAACGGCCCCGACTGCAACGACGAGGTGAACAAGGTCCGCAAGGGCGGCAACTTCGGCTGGGGATCGTCGGCGAACTGCGACGGGGCATCGCCCGGCAACACCAACCGCGACGGGCCAGACCCGATCCGCCCGAAGCTCGTCTACGAGTCCACGATCGGCATCACGGGGATCGCGTTCTGTGACGGGTGCGGTCTCGGCGGAGGGAGCAACGGGGCGGCCTTCGTCGGGGCCGTCAACGACGGGCGGGTCGAGCGGCTGATCCTGAACAAGAAGCGCAACGGCATCAAGAAGACCAAGATCGTCTACGACCACCCGCAGGGCACGCTCTCGTTCGAGGTCGGGCCGGGAGGGCGCATCTACTTCAGCGACTTCGGCGCCATCTACAAGCTCGTTCGGACCTGACCCGACGCCGCGCTGGCGTCGCGGCGCCCTTCGGGGGTACGCTCGTCTCGAACGACGGCGAGGAGATACGCGAGTGGACATCGGACCGCTGCGGCGCATCATCGAGGTCGAGCCCGTCTCGCTCCCGATCCCCGAGCACCTTCCCGACCCCGAGCGCGTCCCCGACCCGGAGCCCGCCGAGCCGGCCCGCTGAGCCATGCTCGAGGCCCCGCTCGCCCCCGACCGAGCCGTTCTCACGGAAGCGATCCAGGGCTGGCGGACGTGGACGGTCGCCGGATCGCGAGACGGATCCGAGGCCTACCTCCTTCCCATCGCGGGGACCGGCAAGGCCTGGCCCTTCCGCACCCCCGTCCGCGCCGAGTGCGCGAGACGCCGCTTCCATCGGGTGCCCGAGCTCGATTGCACCTGCGGGATCTACGCCACGCGCTCGACCGATCTGCTCCGACGGACGCGCGACCCGGCCGCGCTCGGGACCGTCGCGCTCTGGGGCCGGGTCCTCGAGCACACCCACGGCTACCGGGCGGAGTACGGATACCCCCAGCGCCTCGGGCTCGTCTGCGCGCTCTGCCTGTGGGGGAACGGCGCCAAGGGCTCGAGCCGCCCCGACGTGGTCGTGCGCCATCGTGGGGGGCGGATGGTGCCGCTCTGCCGGCCCCACCTCGATCTCTGCCTGCGGTACGGCTACCCGGCCCGGCGACTCCTCGAGCCCGAGATCGTCGAACGCGCGCTGCTCGACGCCTACGCCGTGGACGTGCTTCCGCTCCACGGGATGTCGGTCGCCGAGGCCTAACCCGACCTCAGTCGTGCGGCTGGACCGTGCGGTGACGCGCCGCGGCCGCGCGGGCCAGCCGCTCACGAAGGGAGAGGGTCTCCTCCGGCGGCTCCTCCGGCTCGGACTCCCCGCCCCCGTTCGCGGACTCGTCCGACGCGAGCCCGGCGAAGGGGGACCCGAGCCCAGCGTCCGAGGACTCGTAGTTCCACACGGTGGCGTCGTCCTCCTCGGAGCTCGCTGGCCGATACTCGGGGGCTCCGCCCCGGCGTGAGGAGGCCTCGCCGCCACCCTCCATCTCGCGAACGCGCTCCTCGGCGGCCTTCAGCTTGCGATTGGTGTCCATCAACTCGACCTGCGTGTTGGCGAGCGACTCCTGCGCCCGCTGCAGGTCGCTCACCTCGTTGCGCCGAAGCGCCTCGAGCTCGGCGAGCCGCGCCTCGAGCTCCGCCGATCCCGGCCCGGCCTCGGCCTCGGCTGTTCCTCCGGCCTCGCGATCGGCATCCCGAGCCGCGGAGAGGCGCCGAACCTCGCTGGTCATCTCGTCGAGCTCGCCGCGAACCCGATCGAGCTCGGCGACCACGCGGTCGCGCTCGCTCCGGGAGACCTCCAGCTCGTTCCTCGCGGCCTGAGCCTCGTCCTTGGCCGCCTGGACCTCGACGATCGAACCCTGGACTTCGTCGGTCGCCCCGTCGCGCTCGCCGCGAACCCGATCGAGCTCGGCGACCACGCGGTCGCGCTCGGTCCGGGAAACCTCCAGCTCGTTCCTCGCGGCCTGAGCCTCGTCCTTGGCCGCCTGGACCTCGGCCCTCGATCCCTGGACCTCGGCCCTGGACGCCTGGGCCTCGGCGGTCGCCCCGTCGCGCTCGCCGCGAAGCCGCTCGAGCTCGCCCAGCGCCCGGTCGCGCTCCCCCCGGGAGACCTCGAGCTCCGCCTTCACGGCCTGCCCCTCGGCGCTCGACGCCGCGAACTCGGCGCGGGATCCCTCCAGCTCCTCCCGGGCCGTGTCGAGCTCGAACGTCGCCCGTTGGAACCCGAGTCGCAGCTCTTCGAGCTCGGCCCCCGCCGCGGCGGCGTCGGCGCGCGTCGTGATCAGCTCCGCCACCGCCGTCTCCCCGGCGACGCGCCGGGACTCGGACTCCCGAAGGGCCTCCTCCAGCTCCGCGAGCTTGAGCTTCATGGCGCTTCCCTCGAGCTGGGCGGCTCGGAGCTCGCCGGACAACCTCGCCTCCTCGTCCCGCTTGGTCTCCGTCGCGGCTCGCATGGCCTCGGCGACCGCATCCGCGATCCGCCGGTCCGCGTCCCGGAGCGCCGCCTCGAGCTCCGTCACCTTGGTCCGCGCCTGCGCGGCCCGACCCTCGGCCTCGGCCGCGAGGGTCCCCGCCGCGGACGCGCGTTGCTCCGCCTCCGCGTGCTGCTGCTCGACTCGGAGCACCGCGTCGACGGACCGGGCCTTCTCGGCCTCGGTCGAGGTGGTGCGATCGCGGACGAGCGCCAGCTCGGCCTCGCGCTCGGTGAGCGCCGAGCGGAGCCGCTTCGCCTCGCCCGTGGCCTGTTCGCGCTCCGCCTCCCCCGCTCGAAGCTTCAGCTCGAGCTCCTCGAGGCGCGTGCGGATCTCGGGCGGGACCTCCGCCTTCTCGAGCTCGGCCACCCGTCCCTCGGCTTGCGCGAGGCGCTCCTCGGCCAGCTGCTTGGCGCGATCGGCGGCCCGGGCGCGATCCTCGGCGTCCCGCAGCTTGCGGGTCTCGTCCGACTGGCGGCTCGGCTTCGAGGACCATCGCGGAGTCTCGCGCCGCTTGCTTCGTCGCTGCGAGATCGCGAACAGCGCGCCCAGCCCGAGGAGCGCGACGCCCAGCCCGATCTGCACCGGCCGCCAGAGCCCGTTCGCGTCCTTCAGGATGGACGAGTAGCGCTGGTCGATCTCGACGACCCCGGCCGGTGCGGACTCGTCGGAGAACTGCAACGGCACGTACGTGACGAGGAGCGGCTCGTCTGACCCCTCGAGCCCCGCGAGGGGCGCCTGCGTCGCCCCGGCCACGACGCTCACGGTCTCGCCGTCGGCAGCCTGCTGAATCTGCGTGTTGCCGACCGCGACGAACTCCTCGACGTCGTCGAGCTGAGCCGTCGAGAAGATGAGGTCGCCGTCGGGCTTCCAGATGCGGACCCGTACGACGTGCGCGTCCGACATGACCCCGGACTGCACGTCGACCAGGAGGTCCTGATACTCGCGGTCGCGGATGTCTCGCTCCACGACGTCGGGCGTCAGCACGCTCGAAAGACCGGAGACCACGTAGCGCTCGGCCGAGAGTCCGGCCTCGGACTCGGCGTTCGACCGGGCCTGCCCGGACAGCGCGAAGGAAGCACCGATGAGCAGTACGAGCAGCGCCGCCACGCCCACCCAGACGTAGCGGCCCTTCCCGCCTGCGGATCCACGACGGCTCGGGCTCATGGTCTCCCAACGCGGGCCCCGGCCGACGGATACGGCAGAGGATCGCTCAATCACCCTCGGCGCCTCGACGGGCGGTCTTGAATACCCGGAACAACGCCACGAGCGAGGACAGCAGGAGCAGGCCGCCGAGCGTGGACCGGACGGCCACGATCCGGGGGGTGTTCTCTGGGGCCGCCGCCTGCTCGACGGTCACGTCGGGCACGATTAGGTAGGGCCACTGGGCGGCCCCCCAGCCCCACAGGACGGCGCCGACGGCGACCGCCGCGAAGGCTCTCGCCGCCCGCGAGGCCCCCGACCTCATCGCGCCGAGGGGGCCAGGCCGCCGATGACCGAGACCACGACGAAGGGAGCCCGCGCTCCGTCATCCCCTCCCACAGCACCGCCGCATACGAGGACCGCCATCTGGGCGCGCCCCGGCCCCGGGGTTCGAGATGGCGAGGATCGAAGCCATCCTCTCGATGCTCCCGGAGCGACGCGGCTTCGATGCCTCGCCGGGGGCGCGTTCGCTACGGGAACGAGCGCTCGAACCAGTCGACGTCCCAGTAGCGCCCGAGCTTGCGCCCCTGCTCGGAGAAGGATCCGACCCGCCGGAACCCGCACCGCTCGTGCAGGCGGACCGACGCCGGGTTCGGCATCGCGATGCCCGCGTACGCGCGGTGGACGTCCTCGCTCTCGAGCACCTCGATGAGCGCGCGGTACAGGGCCGAGCCGACCCCTCGGCCGCCGCGATCGGGCGCCATGTACACGCTCGTCTCGACGGAGGGATCGTAGGCCGCCCTCGGTCGGTAGGGAACGCTCGACGCGTACCCGATCGCGCCGGTCGGATCCCGCGCGACGAGGAGGCGGTGTCGTCCGCGTTCGCCGAACTTCGCGAACCACTCGCGCCGCCACTGCATCGTCCGGGGTTCGACATCGAACGTGGCGGCGGAGGTCAGGACGTAGTGGTTGTAGATCTCGTTGATCGCCTCGAGGTCGTCGAGGGACGCCGCAACGACGGCGACCGTTGCCTCGTCCACGACCCGAGTATGAAGGGGGCGCTCCGCGGGTGGTTACGCCGACGTTACGCCTTGCGCACGAGCCGGATCCGGCCGAGCCTCAGCCCCAGGTGAACTCGTAGACCTGCCCGTCGAACGCCGCGCCGTACAACCGCTGCCGCGTCTCGCCCGGCCGGGTCCCTGGGGCGAACCCGTAACCAGGTCTTCGTCGACTGGCTGCTCGGCGAGGAGCCGCCGTCGGACGACAGTCCTGATGGGTCAGAACGTCGGCGTTGTCGACCGCGGCCTGAACGCCTGCGCGGCACACCCGGCTCTTCGGCGCGTCGGGTCGGTCAGCTCACGAGGATGTGATCGTCGTCGACCCAGCTCTCGATCGTTCCGACCGTCACGAAGCGCGTCTCACCGGCGGCGAGATCGTAGACGTACGTGCCGAAGCCGCCGTTTCGGCCGGTGTCATCGACATACGCGATCTGCGTGCTGTCAGGCGACCATTGCTCGTACCCGTCGTCGCCGTTCAATCGGGCGATGACGCGCCGTTCCGAGCCGTCGCTGTTGGCGAGCATCAATCGCACCAGAGGATCAGGCTTCAACCAAGAGTTGAACGCGATCCAAGCGCCGTCGGGCGACAGCTCGGGAGTGCTCCCATCGGGGACGATCATCCTCGTCCGTCCTGTCGTGAGATCGAGGGAAAGGGCCGAGTAGTGATTGATCGGAGGGTTGAGGGTCGAGAAGACGATCGATCCTCCGTCCGGCGCCCACCCCCCGGGTCGACGGCGCCCTGTGGTTCCTGAGTGACCATGGTCGATTCACCGTTGGAGACCTGAACGACGAAGATCTGGGGGGTGCCCGATGTGTCGCGTTGGTACGCGATCATCGAACCGTCGGGGGACCAATCGGGGCCGCCGTAATCGCCAACGCCCCCCTCTCCTTGGGTGAGCTGCCTGACGTTCGAGCCGTCGGCATCCATCACGAACACCTGAGCGTTCCCGTTCTCATCGAGGTCGGAGTAGGCAACCATCGACCCGTCGAGCGTGACGTCGAAGTCCGACGCCCCGACGGGAACCGTGAACGCCGTTTCCTCCCGGAGCCCACGTCGACGAGAACAGCGTCCGCTCAGCTCCGTCTGGCTCAGGGGCGGTCGCTCCTTGCGTGCCGGTCGTCGCGTCGGGAGCCTTGTGTGTTGCTTCTTCACACGCCCCCGCCATCAGTGCCAGGGCGAGAAGGAGCGAGGCCGCACTCCGCCGTCGCGTCGCGGTTGAGGAGCGGTTCGCCCTGCCTCCGGTTCGATCCGTGCGTGTCATTGCCTTCCTCCCTCCGTCGGGTCGCTCTCATGAGGACCATGTGCGAGGTTGCCGGAGGAGGCTTGAGAACGAACGGAAGACGTCTTGCAGCCGTTCTCAAGCGCCTCACTCGAGGCTTGGGAGAATGGTCTGCCCTGTGAATCGTTGAGTCAGGATGCTGGGATCCATCACGCGACCTGGATTGGGTAGGGCTTCATCATCTCGTACTCGACGGGGGTGAGCATCCCCAGCGCGCTATGTCGGCGCTTGCGGTTGTGGAAGATCTCCAGATACTCGAAGATCGCGTTCGCAAGCTCGACGCGGGTGCTCCACCGCTGACGGTCGAGCAGCTCGACCTGCATCCTGGCCCAGAACGACTCGATGACGGCGTTGTCGTAGCAGTCTCCGATCGACCCCATCGAGGGAACTAGTCCGGAGTCGAGCGCGCGGCGCGTGAACGCCCATGAGGTGAACTGCGTGCCGTGATCCGAATGTATGAGCGTGCCGTCCGGGTCCCGGTTCTGGATCGCCATGCCCAAGGCGTTGGTCACCAGCGCAGCGGTCGGCACCGAGTCGATCGACCAGCCGACCACACGGCGGGAGAACACGTCCAGCACGACAGAGCAGTAGACCTTGCCCTCGCGGGTGTGATGCTCGGTGATGTCGGTGACCCAGAGCTGATCCGGCTCCGAGCGCGCGAACGAGCGCTCGACCAGATCCGTCGCCGTCGCAGCTTGGATCTTGCTGCGGAACCGCCGCTTGTTCGGAAGACCTTGCAGGCCTGCACGACGCATCAGCATCTCGACGGCGTTGTGACCGACCACGATCCCCACGCCGATCGTGAGCTCGGCGTGGACCCGACGAGCACCGTAGGTTCCCCGTGAGTCCACGTGGGCCTTGGTGATGAGATCGGTCAGCCACGCGTGACGGATCGCTCGCTCAGACGGCGGGCGCTTGCGCCAGGCGTAGAAGCCGGCTTCGGTCACCTGGAGGACCCGGCAGCTGACCTTGATCGAGTGGCCCTCAGCGGCCATCACCTTGATGATGGCGAATCGTCCTTTTGGGGGCACCACCTCCTTCAGCAGTTGCTTCGCTCGCCGTTCGACGGCCAGCTCCGCCTCCAACGCGTTGATGCGCTGACGGGCAGCCACGAGCTCGGAGCGCTCGGCCGTGCTCAGACCTGGGATCTCGCCCCGGTCGACGCGGTCCTGCTTCCGCCAGTTGTAGATGCAAGCGCCGCTGATGCCGAGATCCTCGGCGACCTCGGTGACGCTTCGTCCAGCCGCCAGAAGGTCCAGGACCTTCCGTCTGAACTCCGGCGGGTAGCTCCTCGGCATGCCGTTCCTCCTTGCTCTCGAGCATGAGGATTCCAGCAAATCGACTCAACAGGACCGAGGGCAGACCAAGGAGTCAACCAAACCTGGGGCAGTCCCGGCGGTGGGATCACCGTCCGGGTAGAGTCGCGCGCCCCGGTGCGTGAGGCCCCGTCATCGCTTCCAGGTCTACGTCTATGGACCTCTGTGGGCGGATCGAGATGGTGAGAGGTCCGGATGACGGCGGCCTCTCGTGCCCCGGCGCGGGAGGCCCTCAGCGCAGCACATCCTGGCATGGCCAGACCGCGGCGGACTTAGACTGAACGGGTGATCCCGACGTTGCTGCTCGTGGGCTTTGTACTCGGCAGGTGGTGGCGAGTCGTGATTCCCGCAGCGGCCATCGGGTGGGCCGTGCTCCTGGTTGTCACTGGCGTCGACTCCGGCCTCCGATCCGCCGCCGCCGCCGCGTTGCTTGGAGCCATCAACGTGGCTGTCGGTGTTGTCGTCTTCCAGGCCGCGCGCCTGTCGTTTCGCAGCCTATTCAGAACCCACCGACAGGCTGCCCAGCCGTAGTCGACAAAGTCCACGCGCCCCAGGGCGTGAGGCCCCCGTCGGTGAGCGGTCCCTGTAGTCTCAGATGATGCGCGGACAGGCTCTCCGCATCGCAGCAGTGGTGCTCGCCGCTTCGCTGTTGTTCGCCCCCGATGCGAGCGTCAGAGCCGGTGAGCAGACGTGCACGATCCGGGGCACGGATGGGCGCGATCGTCTTCGAGGGACGAACGGCGATGATGTCATATGCGGCCGCGGTGGGCGCGACAACATCGCGGGACTGTCCGGCAACGACCTCATCCGTGGCGGCGGTGGCGCCGACACGATCATCGGTGGACGCGGCGGCGACTTGCTTGGCGGAGGCGGAGGCCGCGACTCGATCTTTGGTGGGCGTGGGGCGGACCGTGTCGCCGGACAGGAGGGCCGCGACGGGCTGCTCGATGGCGGACGTGGTCGCGACTCCATCTTCGGCGGCGTCGCGCGCGACCTCTGCCTGCTTGCTGTTGACGGCAGAGGCGGCGACCAGATCGACGGCGGGACAGGTCGGGATGCCTACCGAGCTGACAAGAGCGACAACGTCCGCCGGGCTGAGGACTCTCCGACTCTCCTCGTGTGTGAGCCGACGCCGACTCCCCCGCCTGGCGAATAAGACCACGCGCCCCGGCGCGCTGGGCCAAGCTCTAAGCAACTTCAAGGATCGGCGTGCCGGACGGACACCACATCCCCCGTAACGCCGTCGAGCAGTTGACGGTCGCCAAGCGGCTGGTCGAGGTGCACGCTGAGCCCGTCCAGGCAATCGTTACCGGTGTTGTCCCGTGCGGTCACAGTCACGGTCACTTGCGACGGGGACTCCTCGACCTCAGCAGTCAGATTCGCATTGCAGGAGCCGACGGTCAGGTTCAGCGTCCGGCCGTCCCCCCTCATCGATGCCTCTACGATGTGTGCCCCGGTGGTGGAGCACGCCGACAAGACCACCGCCGCCAACGCAACGCCTGCGAACACGGAGCTTCGTAGGGAAGGCACTCCAAGCCTCCTCCGACCTGGATACGTTGGGCTGGCCCTGTTCGGGCTGCCCAGGTCACGTTCATGGCGAATACGTCCACGCGCCCCGGCGCCTGATTCCTCGCATCCCCGACTTCCCAACGCGACAATGGGGCATGGTGACTCGCCGACTAGAAGTGGGCGACCGCGTGGTGGTCTATGGCGGCTACGATCCGGAGCCCGAGTGGCTGGTCGCGAATCCGACTGGCTATGTTGGTCGCGTCGTTGAGTTCCTTCCCGGTCAGAACCTGAACCTCGCGCCGCTGATCGAGCTCGACGACCAGCTCGTGCTCCCCGCCGGAGCTGGGGCCGTGCGAGGAACGGAGGTTCGTGGGCTGTTCCTCGTCCTTGAGCTCGCGCGTCGAGGCACAGACTGGTCCACCCCGACTCCCCGCATCCACGTGGAGCTCTGTGACTTCCGCCCCGAGCCCAAAGCGTGGCCAGATCGTCGCCAAGGCGCTTGGGTCGAGTCCCACGCGACTTACCGGGTGATCGGGACCGAGAAGGGCCGATAAGTACACGCGCCCCGGCACGTGAGGCCGATGTGGTCTCCGGCGGGACAAGCTCCGGCAAGACGATCGTTGCTCGGGGTCCTGTCCTCGTTGCTCAGCGGCTGCGGATCGCTGTCGAACGGGCGGGCACCCGTGGGACGCCCGTTACGGTATCCGCGAGCTACGAGGTGCCGGTCGTCGCCGTCCTCGCCGGGCTGCTGTTCTCCGGTCTGAGCGGCGCCAACTGCCCGGTCACCGAGGCATCGTCCTCCGTGGCATGGAACAGGGCATCGAGCCGATCCGACACATCCTCGTGAAGGGTCGGGAACAAATGCCCATACACATCCAACGTGGTTGTGATGCCCGAGTGCCCCATCATCTCCTGAATCCGCTTAGGGTGAGCGCCTGCCTCGATGGCGAATGCGACGGCACTGTGACGGAGATCGTGGACGCGGGGAATCGGCTTGATCCCAGCACGTCTGCAAGCTCGCTGGAACGTGCGCCTGAAGGCGTGCTGGCTGATCGGCGTCCCCTCTTCGGATGAGAAGACCAGAGCCTCACCGTTCTTCGGATCACTGAACTTCGCCAGGTGCACCGACAGCATGTCGCGGAGGAAGGACGGGATGGATACGCTGCGGTTCTGCCGAGTCTTCGTGTCTCCCACGATCCGGACCCCGTCAACCTCGGAAGCTGCCTCAACCACCGCGATCCTTCGCTTCATGAGATCGACGTTCCGGACGCGGAGGGCTGATGCCTCCCCGATCCGAAGTCCCGCGTAGGCCAGCGTCAGCACAAGGGCTTCGTATCGCTCCGGAACCTGAGAGGCGATCTGGCGAACCACGTCTCTCGACAGGAACTGCATCTCCTTCCGAACCGACGCCGGGGCTTGGATTCCGGACGCCGGATTCCGCGCGATGCGGCGATCCTTGACTGCCAAGGAGAGCAACCGGCGCAGCAGCCGGTGGGCACTGTTGATGCTCGGCGCCTGAACGTTGGCCTTGCCAAGTTCGGCCAGGAATCCTCTGATGTCTTCCGGCTCCAGAGAGTTGATTCGCCGATCACCCAAGCGCGGCTCGATATGGACTCTCCACTGCATCTTGTAAAGCGAGAGCGTGCTCGGAGCCAGTGCCACAGGCGGAGCTTCAACGAAGTCCGCCCACAGTTCACGCAGAGTGATTCTGCCTCTACGGGGGTCGGTGTACGTCGCCCGTGTCGAGTGCATGCTCAAGCGGCCGCTTGTGGGTACGCGCGTCGCTCAGCCGCCTATAGACCTTCGCGTGCTGCTTTCCGGAGGGGTCCTTCCAGAAGACTCTGTACCTGACCCCGGAACCGACTGAGTACGTCTTGATCCATGCCATCCCCCATGTCCCTCGCTTCCGCCCTTGGTACACAGAGGGTACACCGGGGCGCAGACAAGGACGTTACGTCGGTGTCGTCTCGCGGCTGGGGGCCTCTGGCCTGGTCTTTCCTTGGTGGAGACGAGCGGACTCGAACCGCCGACCCCCTGCTTGCAAAGCAGGTGCTCTACCAGCTGAGCTACGTCCCCGCCGCTCCATCATAGGCGCGAGCCGCGGCGTGGCCGGTCCGAGCGGTCAGGGTGTGGGCGTCGGCGAAACGGTCGGACTCGGGGTTGGCGACGGGGTCACACCCGGGAGGAGCTGCTCGACCATCCCATCGTCGGGCACGCGATCGAAGCATGTCCGAGGGCACGCGGTTCCCGTGTAGCTCGTCAACACGGACCAGAAGTAGGACGTCCGGTTGAGCCCGATCGTCAGCTTGCGAAGCGCCACGGCGACCGTCGCCGCGCGCGTGCCGTCCTTGTCGGCCGGAAGCTCGTCGATCACCTTCTCGGTTCCGTCGCTGCGAACGGCGTAGAGGGTGGCGACGAGGTCCCGTCCGTCCGACCGAACGATCGCGAGCTGATCGATCGCGGCGTCGCCCTTGGTATCGAGTTGCACCACCAGGATGCCCTGGTCCCACATCTCGTGCACGGTCCACGTCCCGAACGTGACGATGCGCCACTCCATGGGCCTCGCGTCGTGGTCGAACTCCACCCCGCTGACGTCGAGTCGGCCCGGCGTGTCGTTCGGGTCGAGCCTGGTCCGTGTGGGTCGCGCCCGCTGGGAGCGCGAGCCCGACGATCACCGCGACGGAAAGTGCGACGAGCCGCGACGACGGCCCGCCTCACCGGCTCGGCACCCGCCGGACGACACCGAGCGCCGACGCGCCCACCCAGCCCGCGATCCCGAGGCCGAGGACGACGAGCGCGGCCGGGACCAGCTCCCCGCCCGACGGCATCCGTAGGGATCCGCCGATCGGGTCGTCGACCCCGCCCCGCCAGGCCACGAGCGCCACGGCCGCCAGCACGCCGTTCCTCGCGAGCAGCAGTCGGTAGTCGCGGGCGGCCGCGGTCCCGAAGCACCCGCACTCGAGGCGCCGGCCCACGCGGATCCGACCCACGACGACGGCGGCGGAGAACGCCGCAAGCACCGCGACCGACGCGAGTCCGGCCGTCGACGCCAACCCGAGAAGCGGCAGCGCCGCAATCGTGAGCTCGACCATCGGGACGCCAGCGACGGCGGCCCGTTCGAGGGACGGGGGAAGCCGGTACGACCCGAGCGCCCGCCGCCACGCCTGCGGGCGAGCGAGCTTCGCGACGCCCGCGGCGCCGAACGCGAGCGACAGCACCGCGGCCGCGGCGGCTCCGGGCTCTCCCGTCGCGTCGGCGTTCGCGATCGCGAACAGCGCCGTCGCCAGGACCGCCGTGAGGGCCAGGGCGTGCGCCACCCGCCACCCGGCCCACGATGCCGACCCCGCGAGCCGTTCGACGAGCGCCGACCCCTCCTCCGGCGTCCGGACCCGCAGGGCGACGACCGCGCTCAGCCCTCGCGCGAGCCCGAACGGCGCGAGCAGCAACGCGCCGGCGAGCGGCCGGCCGCTCGCGACCGCCGCCGCCGAGACCACGACGAGCGTCCCGTGCGCGAGGTAGGTGAGGAACCCGACGCCGAGCCCGACGCCGTACAGGAACGACGCGGGACCGAACGGGAAGAACGTCCGCCACCAGTCCGGGACCTGGCGCCGGAGCTGCGGCACGGGGACGCGGAGTCCGAGCGCCTCGCGCGCCAGGTACAGGCCCGCGAGCGTCGCGACCACGACCGGCCCGGCCGCACCCCACGGCGCGCCGAGCAGCCCGCCGACGGCGCCGAGGAGCAACCCGAACGCCGCGGCGGCGAGCGTCGCGCCCGCGACATGCGTCGCGAGGAGGAGCGCCCAGCGGCTCCGGTTGCCCCCGTGGACCACGGGGGTGATGGTCTCCACCATCGACAGGCCTCAGGGCCCGAAGAGCGTGGTCAGGGCCGCCACGACCGACGCGGCGATCACCGCGGCGGCGAGCGGGGCGCTCAGCACCGGACGTTCAACTCCAGGTAGGTGATGCAGAAGACCCGCAGGCTCGGCGGACAGTAGCCGCGGACCGAGGCGTCCCCGTTGATCCGGATCCGAGAAGGCGAGCAGCAGTCCTGGATGTGCCGGACCCGGCCCTCGCAGCACCGGCTCCATCCGCCGCCGTACCGGGGGTTGTGCACGAACGGGTACCGCTCCGGGACGGAGGTCTCGCAGACCTTGCGACGCCGCTGGCGGTCGGAGAGGTAGATGAAGCCGGCGTCGTCGACCGGATAGCCGTACTCGGGTGGACCGGGAAGCCGTACGCGTCCGTGCGCGAGAGCGGCGCGTACGGGTGTGGGCACGACCTGGTCGTGTAGGTGTGGCCGCAGATGTGGTGCGCCTCCGCGCGACCGGGAGCGAGGGCGACCGCCACCATCGACCCGCCCGCGAGCGCCACGACGGTGCGGCCGAGCTTGCCGAGGAACGAGCGCCGGCTCGTCCGTCGCGCGAGCTCGGTGCCGACGCGCTCGACGTGTCCCATCAGCTCGCGCGACGCTCCTCGGCCTCGGAGATCCGGCGGCGCGCGGTGTCGATGAGCCCCTCGATCTGCTCGAGCGAGTTCACGGTGCCCTTGGACCGGACGACGCCGAGCTCGTCCAGCACCACGACGAACGGCACGCCGGGCACCCCGTAGACGACCTCGAGGTCGGGGTCCGACACGACCTGCGCCACGAGCCCACCGGCCCTCGCGGCCGCGGGCAGCGAGGGCAGCAGCCGGTCGCAGATCGGGCACGTCGGGGAGACGAACGCGAGGAGCCGGCGCGGGCCCGGCCCGCCGACGCGGGTCGACGTGCCCTCGTGAGCGCGGGCGGTCCTGATCTCGGGGGCGTCGCCGAGCCGCGGCCCCTCGGCGTCGACCTCGAGCGCCCCCAGCGGATCCAGTCGCAGGTGCAGCACGCCGATCTGACGGGCGAGGGCGACGACCACGACCGCCAGCACGACGAGCAGGACCCACTGCACGACGAAGGCCGCGGCCCACCACCCGGACACGCGGCGTCAGCCCTCCCCCGGTGCCTCCGGCTCGGCCGGGGCGGGCGTGTCGGCGGCGGGCTCGTCCTTGGCGGACGGCGGCGGGAGCGTGCTCGGGGCGGTCCACATCGGGTCGCCGTCCTTCCCGAGGAACTGGAGGACGGGCGTGCCGTCGCCGGTGAGGCCCATGATGGCGCGGAGCTCCCCGTCCTGGTTCAGGAGGCGAAGGATCGGCGAGCCCTCCGCCGCCAGGCCGAGCCGGGCGCGCACCTTCCCGTCCTCGTCCTGGAGCGAGATCGTCGGCGATCCTTGCTGGGCAAGCGAGTACACGAACCCGAGCTCGCCGTCCTTGTTCCGAAGGGCCAGGGTCGGCGAGCCCTCAGAGCCGAGCCCGAACTTGGCGCGCACCTTCCCGTTGCGATCGACCATCGCCATGCTCGCCGAGCCGTCCGAGAACAGGCCGAAGGTCGCGCGCACCTTGCCGTCGTCGTCGGCGATCGCCAGGCCGGCTGAGCCGTCGGGCTGGACGCCGTACCGAGCCCGCAGCTTCTCGTCGGCGCCGTAGAACGACAGGAAGGGCAGGTCGTCGTTGGTCACGCCGAAGCGGGCGCGGACCCGGCCCTCCGAGTCCTCGATCTCGATCTCGCCCGCCCGGATGACCCGTTTCCTCATCGACCGATCCTCGCCGCTCGAGCGCTCCGCTTTCGCGAAGTCTAGGACGGCCGAACGCGTGATCGGCGCATCCTCCGACCTGCGATTGCGCGAACCGGGCCCCACATGCGAGAAACCGCCGCGACCCGAAGGTCACAGCGGTCTCTCATCTCCCACTGTATGGGCCACATTCGGGGGGGTCAAGCCGAGCGCCGGGCTCTTGTCACTCTTTCTCGATCCGCTCGACGCGTCGCGTCACGGCGTCGAGGCGGCCGGGCAGCGGGTCGACCCCGATCCCTGGCCCGTCGGGCACCGCCATCGTCCCGTCATCCGCAAGCTCGAAGGGCTCGGTGAGGTCCTCGTCGAAGTACCGGCGGCTCGCGCTCGTGTCGCCCGGGAGCGTGAAGTTCGGCATCGCCGCGATCGCCAGGTTCGTCGCCCGTCCGATCCCGGTCTCGAGCATCCCCCCGCACCAGACGGGGACCCCTTGCGCCGCACAGACGTCGTGGACCCGCCGCGCCTCGAGGATCCCGCCGACCCGTCCCTGCTTCACGTTGACGATCCGACACGCGCCGAGCTCGATGGCCGCGGCGGCGTCGGCCGCCGAGCGGATCGACTCGTCCAGGCAGATCGACGTCTCGATCTCGGACTGGAGCTTCGCGTGATCCAGGAGGTCGTCGTGATGCAGCGGCTGCTCGATCATCAGGAGGCCGAGCGCGTCGAGCTCGCGGAACACGCGCAGGTCCCCGAGCGTGTACGCGGCGTTCGCGTCGACCGACAGCGCGATGTCGGGGTGCGTCCGACGAACCGCCCGGACGCGCTCGACGTCGGTGCCGGGCTCGATCTTGAGCTTGATCCGCCGATACCCCTGCGCGAGGTAGCCGTCGACCTGCCCGAGGAGGAGCTCGGTGGTCGGAGCGATGCCGACGGAGACGCCGCAGGCCACTCGCTCGCGTTCGGCGCCGAGGAACGTTGCGAGGGAGCGGTTCTCGGCGCGCAGCGACGCGTCCACGAACGCGTCGACGATCGCCGCCTTGGCCATCGGGTGGCCGCGTACGAAGTCCAGTGCGCGCTCGACGCCGCCGATCTCGACGTCCCCCGCGGCGAGCAACGCCGGCGCCAGGAAGTCACGAAGCACGAGCCAGGCACCCTCGTTCCACTCCTCGGAGTAGTCGGGCTCGGGGCCCGCGACGCATTCGCCCCACCCCACGGCGTCGTCGGTCTGCACGCGCACGAGGACACACTCCTTGTCCGCCATCTCACCGAAGCTGGTGCGAAACGGCAACACCAGCGGCAGGCCGACGAGACGAAGCTCGACGGCTCGCGCGCGCGTCATGGCGGCGTCGGGTTCACGGAGTCACGGCCGTAGGTTCGCCCGAACACGTACGCGCTCCGTTCGCGGAGGAAGCCTGCGCCGACCAGGCCGCGGTCCAGGCACGCCTCCGCCGCCTCGGCCACGACGTCTCGCCAGGTCCGCGCGGTCTCGGGATCGGAGGCTCGGAGCGCCGCGTGCTCGGCGGGGATCTCGAGGATCGCCGCGTCGCCCTCGACGTCCCCGAGGCGCTCGGGACGCTCGTCGTTCCTCCGGCGAACCACCGCGGGATCGCCCGAGAAGGACACGCGCCACGGGCCCGGCGTCTGCCGCAGGTCCCATCGCACGAAGAATCGATCGCTGCGATCCCCCCGGTTGAGGGAATCCCTCATCTCGCCGTAGACGTTACGCTCGAATCGGTCGACGACGGCGCCGAGCTTGTGGAGGTTGAAGTAGGCGTTCCGGGCGACGAGGGGATCGAACGTCCAGCGCGCGAGCGCGATCCCCTGGTCGAGCGCCTGCGCCCGCTGCGCGAGCTTGAGGGCGTAGCCGACACCCCGATGCCGCCGATCGGGGATCGCGGCCAGCATGTGCGAGTGGACGTGAAGCCCCTCGGCCGGATCCACACCCGCCCAGCCCAGCACGTAGCCGACGAGCTCGTCGCCCGCGAACGCCCCGTACGAGACGTTGCCGCTGTCCGCGAGCGCGCGAATCATCTCCCGCGGCACGGCCTGTTCCTCACCCCACGTGGCGGCTTCCACACGAGCTATCCGGTCGCCGTCACCGACGGAGGTCAGGGGACGAAGCCGCACGTCGCCTGCCGCCGCGGCGCGATGGGCGAGCTCCCACGCCTCGCTCGTCACGCGCGGGAGTCTCGCCTCGCCTCTCGCCGGAAACGTCGAGAGCCCGTGTCTCCACGGGCTCTCGAGATGCTCCGGCGCGAAGGCCTCAACCGCCGGCTGGCGGGGGCAGCTCCTGCCACTCGTCCTCGTCGAGGTCCTTGCCCCGCCGACGCTTGAAGATCGCGACGACGGCGCCAACGATCGCCGCGATGAACGCGATCCGCATGAGCTTGCCGAAGAAGCCGCGCTTCTTCGTTCCCTCTTCAGAATCCTCGGCCATGTCGGCCCTCCTCTTCTCCGTGTGGGCCTGGTTGGACTTGAACCAACGACCTCATCCTTATCAGGGATGCGCTCTAACCGAGCTGAGCTACAGGCCCGCGGCCGAATCGCAAGGGGCTTCGTCCCGGCCCGCAGGCAAGCGTACGCGTGCCCTCGAAACGGTGTCAATCACCGCTCTGACCTGCGGAAACGCTATCGACGCTCGGACATCGTGACCTCGACGCCGCCGACGATGTCCGAGATGAGGTTGTAGAGGAACGCCACGAACAGGTTGATCAGGGACCACAGGACCACCATCGCCAAACCGATCAGCACACCTCGCGTGAGGAGCCAGTCGGCGTGGATCTCGAAGGTGGGGTCCGCGAACAGGTCGCGGATCAGCCGCGTCACCGAGTCCAACGCTCCGATCGCGTCCAGGAGACCGTAGAGGATCACGAACGCACCGACGATCACGGTCATGATGCACAGGTAGAACAGGACCGAGAGTTTCAGCACGGACCACGGGCCCACCTTGCGGATGACGACCCGCGCCTGCCGGGCCCTCGGCTTGGGGGCGCGACGGCTCTTGGCGGGCTTCGCCGCGGGCGCGCCCGCGGCGGTCTCCGGGGGCGATTGCGTCACCACGGGCGTCGGAACGGCGGGCTCGCTCATCGGTTCCGACCTTTGTACGCGGCGGCGGGGCCGACGGCAACCATGCCGGTCTCAGCCAGACGGGCCGGGTCGCCCGAACAAGAGCCGTGCGTGCATCGGCGAAAGGATGCCGAGCGCCGCAAGCGTGAGCGCCCATTCGAACCCGGTCGCCTCGGCCTGCACCAGGAGGGCACCGGAACCCACGAGCGCCCCGCACCCGGCCAGGAGCGCGATCGCGAGCGGCGCTGGCAGCCGTCTCCAACCCCAGAACGCGACGAGGAGCCCGAGGAGGCTTCCACACACGATCAACGCGATCCCCGGACCCACGATGCGATTATCCCGAGCGTCGATGACGCCGACCCGTCCCGATCCCGCCGAACGCGACCTTCGCTCGATCCTCGCCGTTCAGGCCCTCCGCGCCTTCGCGTACGGATTCGCGAGCGTGATCCTCGGGACCTCGCTCGCCGAGGGCGGGCTGTCGGACGCCCAGGTCGGCCTGGTCTTCACAGCGATGCTCGCCGGGAACGCCTTCGTCTCGATCGGGGTCGGGGCGGCCGGCGATCGGATCGGGCGACGCCGGCTCTACGCCTTCCTCCTGGGCACGATGGGACTGGCGGGAGCCGTGTACGCGTTCGCCGGAGCGTTCCCGCTCCTCGTCCTCGTCGCTCTCACCGGGACGCTGTCGACCGACCCGAACGAGTCGGGCCCGATCACCTCGATCGAGCAGGCCATGCTGGGGAGCTCGCCGGCCGACGTGCGCGCCAGGGTGTTCGGCCGGTACAACGCGATCGCCTTCGTGGCGGGCGCCCTCGGGGCGCTCGCGGGCGGCGGGCCGTCGCTGCTCCGCCGGTCGTTCCCGGCGATCCCACCCGACCAGCGTTGGCTGCTGTTGTTCCCGCTCGTCGCCCTCCTGTGCGTGACCTTCACGCTGCGGCTCTCGCCGTCGGTCGAGAGCGTTTCGACCACCGGGAGGCCGCTGGAGCGGTCGCGATCGACGGTCGTCCGGCTGGCGGCGCTGTTCGGGCTCGATGCGTTCGCCGGAGGCTTCGTCGTCTCCACGTTCGTTGCCTTCTGGTTCGCCCGCAAGTTCGGCGCGAGCGCCCAGACGATCGGGGGCGTCCTGTTCGCGACCGGGCTCCTCCAGGCCGGATCCTCCATCCTGTCCGGCCGGCTCGCCGGGCAGGATCGGACTCCTGAACACCATGGTGTTCACGCACCTCCCGTCGAACATCATGCTCGCGCTCGTGCCCGTGATGCCTTCCCTCGCCTCCGCGGTCGCGATGCTGATGCTCCGCTCGACGCTGTCGCAGATGGACGTCCCCGCGCGACAGGCCTACGTCGTGTCGATGGTCGACCCGCACGAGCGGACCGCGGCGGCCGCCTACACGAACACCGCGCGCTATCTCGTGCGCCCGTTCGGGGCGGCGAGCGCGGGAATCGTGATGCAGCGGATCGCGGTCGGGGCCCCGTTCGTCATCGCGGGGGCGCTGAAGGTCGTGTACGACCTCGCGCTCTACGCGGTGTTCCGGCGCGTCCCGCTGCCCGAGGAGGAGGCGCCTACTCCTCCTCGTCCGCCTGCGCGATGACGGGCGCGAGCGCCACGACCGTCGCGCCCTCCTCGACCCGCATGGTGCGAACGCCTTGCGAGGCCCGGCCCACCCTGCGGATGTCCGCGGCAGCGACCCGGATCACGATGCCCGAGGACGAGATCGCGAACATGTCCTGGTCCTTCGAGCCGACGAACGCGCCGGCGAGCAGCCCCGTCTTGCGCGTGAGGGTGTGGCCGATCACGCCCTTGCCTCCGCGGCCCTTGAGCGGGTAGTCCTTCAGCGGGGTGCGCTTGCCGTAGCCCTGCTGCGTGACGCTGATCATCTCCTCGCCCTCGGAGGCCACGCCGAGCGCGATGACCTCGTCGTCGGGGACGAGCCGCATCCCGATCACCCCCGCCGTCTGGCGGCCCATCGGGCGGACGAGGCTCTCCCGGAACCGGATGGTCTGCCCCTTGCGAGACATCAGGAAGACGTCGTCCTTGCCGTCGGTCAAGCGGACATCGATCAGCTCGTCGCCCGGCTTCAGGTTGATCGCGGCGAGGCCGGTCCTCGGGGAGTCGTACTCCGGCAGCGCCGTCTTCTTGACCATCCCCTTGCGGGTGGCGAAGAGCAGGAGCCGTCCGTCCGCGTACTCCTTCAGATCGATCACGGCCTGGACCTTCTCGTCCGCCGTGATGCCGACGCCGGGCAGGTTGGCCGCGTAGGTTCCCCGGGCCGTGCGCCCGGACTCGGGCACCTCGTGCACCTTGACGCGGTAGACCTTGCCCTTGCTGGTGAAGAACAGCAGCCAGTGGTGCGTGGTCGTCGTGAAGACGTCCTTGATGACGTCCTCCTCCTTGAGGTTCGCGCCCCGGACCCCCTTGCCGCCGCGGCCCTGCCGGCGAAAGTTCTCGATCGGCTGCCGCTTCACGTAGCCGGCGCGCGAGACCGTGATCACGACGTCCTGCTCGGCGATCAGGTCCTCGACGTCCAGGTCGCCCTCGTCGGCCTTCAGCTGCGTCCGACGCGGGTTCGCGTATCGCTGCTTGATCTCGAGGAGCTCCTCCTTGATCAGGGCGCGGATCTTCTTGGGGTCCTTGAGCAGGGCCTTGAGATGCCGGATCCGCGTGAGCAGCTCCTTGTGCTCGGTCTCGAGCTCCTCGCGCGCGAGCTTGGTCAGGCGCCGAAGCGGCATGTCCAGGATGTGGTTCGCCTGGACCTCGCTGAGCTTGAACTGCTTCATCAGCTTGCCGCGCGCCTCCTCCGCGTCCTGCGACCCGCGGATGATCCGGATCACGGCGTCGAGGTTTCCCAGCGCGATGAGCAGGCCCTGAACGATGTGATCGCGCTCCTCGGCCTTCTTGAGCTGGAAGCGCGTGCGGCGCGTGACGACGTCGACCTGGTGGTCTACGTAGTAGCCGATCACCTCGGCCAGGTTCAGGGTCCGCGGCACGCCGTCGACGAGCGCGAGCATGATCACGCCGAAGCTGTCCTGGAGCTGGGTGTGCTTGTACAGCTGATTGAGCACGACCTGCGGGTTCGCGCCCCGCTTGAGCGGGATGACCAGGCGCATGCCGGCGCGCCCGCTCGAGTGGTCCTTCACGTCGGCGATGTCCTTGAGACGCCCCGCCTTGTACAGCTCGGCGATCTTCTCGGCGAGGCGCGCCTTGTTGACCTGGTACGGCAGCTCGGTCACGACGATCTGCTGGGTCCCGCGTGAGGTCTCCTCGATCGTGCAGACCGCCCGAACCTTGATCGAGCCGCGGCCGGTCTCGTAGGCGTCCTTGATGCCGTCGCGTCCCATGACGATCGCGCCGGTCGGAAAGTCCGGAGCCTTGATGAACTTCATCAGGTCGCGCGCCGTGGACTCGGGATGCTCGATGAAGTGCACGACGCCGTCGATGACCTCCCCGAGGTTGTGCGGCGGGATGTTGGTGGCCATGCCGACCGCGATGCCGCCGGACCCGTTCACGAGCAGGTTCGGGAAGCGGGAGGGCAGCACGGTCGGCTCCTGCTCGTAGCCGTCGTAGTTCGGCACGAAGTCGACCGTCTCCGCCTCGATGTCGCGCAGGAGCTCGAGCGCCATCGGGGCCAGCCGCGCCTCCGTGTACCTCATGGCCGCCGGCGGGTCGCCGTCGACCGAACCGAAGTTGCCGTGCGGGTCCACCAGCGGATGCCGCAACGAGAAGTCCTGCGCCATGCGCACCAACGAGTCGTAGACGGCCTCGAGCCCGTGGGGGTGGTACTTCTTCACGACCTCCCCGACCGCCCACGCGGACTTGCGATGCGGCCGGTCCGGCCGGAGCCCGGCCTCGAGCATCGACCACAGGATCCGTCGGTGGACGGGCTTCAGCCCGTCCCGGACGTCGGGCAGGGCCCGTCCCACGATGACCGACATCGAGTAGTCCAGGTACGAGCGCTGGATCTCTTCCTCGAGCTGGACGTCCTCGACCCGCCCGGCGAACAACCCCTCTTGCGACACCGATCCGCTCCCTTATACGTCCAGGTTCTGGACGTCCTTGGCGTTCTCCTCGATCCACTCCCTGCGCGCCTGGACGTCCTCTCCCATGAGCTTGCTGAACAGCTGGTCGACGAACACGGCGTCCTCGAGCGTCACCCTCAGGAGGGTCCGGCGCTCGGGGTCCATCGTCGTCTCCCACAGCTGCTGCGCGTCCATCTCGCCGAGCCCCTTGAAGCGCTGGGGGTCGAGCTTCTTGTCCCCGTCGAGCTGCTTGCGGTACTGCTCCCACTCGCGCTCCGTGTAGAAGTACCGCTCCTCCTTGCCCTCTTTGAGCAGATACAGGGGTGGCTGCGCGATGTACATGTACCCGGCGTCGATGAGCTGGCTCATGTGGCGGAAGAAGAACGTCAGCAGCAGCGTGCGGATGTGTGCGCCGTCGACGTCGGCGTCGGCCATCAGGACGATCCGGTGGTACCGGGCCTTCTCCAGATCGAACTCGTCGCCCACGCCGGTGCCGATCGCGGTGATGAGCGCCTGGATCTCGATGTTCTCGAGGATCTTGTGCAGCCGCGCCTTCTCGACGTTCAGGATCTTGCCGCGGATCGGCAGGATGGCCTGCGTGTTGGGGTCGCGGGCCTGCTTGGCCGAGCCACCCGCCGAGTCCCCCTCCACGATGTAGAGCTCGGTGGAGCTCGGGTCGGTGAGCTGACAGTCCGCGAGCTTGCCCGGCAGCCCCCCGCCTTCCAGGAAGGACTTGCGGCGCGTGAGGTCGCGGGCCTGCTTGGCCGCCAGCCTGGCCTTCGCGGCCGACGAGGACTTGAGCACGATCCGCTTGGCGTCCCCCGGATGCTCCTCGAGCCACGTCATCAGGCGCTCGTTGACCGTCGTCTCGACCAGCGAGCGCATCGAGGTGTTGCCGAGCTTCGTCTTGGTCTGACCTTCGAACTGCGGCGCGCGCAGCCGAACGCTCACGATCGCGATGAGCCCCTCGCGCACGTCCTCGCCGAGAAGGTTCTCCTCCTTCTCCTTCAACAGGCCCTTCTGACGCGCGTAGCGGTTGACCACGTTGGTGAGGGACTTCTTGAGTCCCTCCTCGTGCATGCCGCCCTCGTGCGTGTTGATCGTGTTGGCGAACGAGTACAGCGACTCGGCGTAGCTGGTCGTCCACTGGAGGGCGATGTCGGCCTCGGCATCGTCCTCGCGGGCCTCCATCGAGATGATCTTGGCGTGGATCGTCTCCTTGCCCGTCGCGAGGTGTTTCACGAAGTCCGCGATGCCGCCGGTCGCCTTGAACACCTGCTTGACCGGCGGGTCCTCGCGCTCGTCGATCAGCTGGATCTCGATGCCCTTGGTGAGGAACGCCTGCTCCTGCAGTCGCTCCGCAAGGACCCGCCGATCGAACTCGACGCCTTCGATGAAGATCTCCGGGTCGGGCCAGAACGTGACGATGGCGCCGTTCTTCGTGGACGCCTTGCCCCGGGTGAGCTTGGACGAGGCCTTCCCGCGCGAATAGGACTGCGTCCAGGTGCCGCCGTCCCGCATGACCTGGATCGTGAGCTTGGACGAGAGCGCGTTCACGACCGAGACGCCGACGCCGTGCAGTCCACCGGAGATCCGGTATCCCTCCCCGCCGAACTTGCCGCCGGCGTTCAGCGTCGTGAGCACCACCTCGACCGCCGGGCGGCGGTCCTTGGCCTTGGGAATGGGCTTCACGGGGATCCCGCGGCCGTTGTCCTCGACCCGGCAGCCCCCGTCCTTCAGGATGCGGACGACGATCCGGTCGCAGTACCCCGCCATGGCCTCGTCGATCGAGTTGTCGACGACCTCGTAGACCAGATGGTGGAGGCCTCGGCTGGAGGTGGTTCCGATGTACATCCCGGGACGGAGGCGAACGTGCTCGATGCCCTCCAGGACCTGGATATCGGCCGACTCGTACTGGCGCGGCTTGCGGGTCCTCGTGTCTCGTGCTGCGGTGGCCAACCAACCTCCAGTCGGGGGGACGCGGACACGCGGGCGCTCAGACATGGCGTCTGGGAGCACCGCGGAGGCCGCGGTTGCACGCCTTCAGATTCTACCAACCGGGGGTGACGCCGGGTGCCGTTTCGAGGACGTTTCCGAGCGTCTTGCGCGCGCGCTAAAACCCTTGCACTACAACCGCTTCAGGGACTCCGGGCGAACGACGACCTGGACTCTGCGGACCGCCTCGGACCCGAGGCTCGCGTTCGCCTTCTTGCGGATCTCGTCGGCCAGGAACCGCACCTGCGCGCCCCACGGTCCGTCGCTGGTCGCGACCACCAGGATGCCGCCGTCCAGACTCATCGGCGCCGACTCCGCGGCAAGGCGCGGGCCGACGACCGAAGTCCATTCGGACGCGAGCCGTCCGATCGGGCGCGCCGCGCGCGAAGGCCCGCTCGCGCAGCAACCCGTCGACGATCTCGCCGATCGGCGTCTCGTGCAGCGTCCGCTCGTCCTTGCGGCTCCGCCACCCCTTGCTGTGCGGCATCAGGAGGACGCTCTGGGGGTCACGGTCCCGTTCGCCACGTCCCAGGTACGGTCGGCGCCCGGCGGCACGTGCGCCTCGTCCGCGACGCTGACGAAGACCTGCCCTCGAGCGGCAAGCCGCTCGGCGACGCGCCGCTGCCGTCGTGGGTCGAGCGCGGAGAACGGGTCGTCGAGGAGCAGCACCGGCCGCTCGCCCACCTCGTCCGTCACCGCGCTCGCGAGCCCGAGCCGGAGGCAGAGCGCCGCCGCCCACCCCTCACCGTGGCTCGCGAAGGCCCGAGCGCCCAGATCTCGAACCGCCAATGCGAGGTCGTCGCGGTGGGGACCGACGAGGGTGCTCCGCCGCACGATCTCGTCCGCACGCCGCGCCGCGAGGCGCTCCGCGAACGCCTCCTCCAGCGGCTCCTCGCCGACGTTCGGGGCGTAGTCGGCGTCGAGGCCGTAGCCGGCGAGATGCAGGTAGTCCTCGCTCGCCGGCGTCGAGAAGACCGCGACGGCCTCCCGCCGGAGCCGGACGAGCGCGCACCCGGCCCCGATGAGCTCGGCGTCCCATACGTCCAGATCCTTCGGCGCGCCGCGGCCCTCCCACTCCTTGAGGAGCCGGTTGCGCTGGCGGAGCACGCGCTCGTACGCCGTGATCGCTCCCTCCTTCAGCGGCCACAGCGTGCGGATCGCCTCGTCCATGAAGTCGCGGCGCTTGGACGGGTCACCGATCACCACGACGAGGTCGTCCGGACCGAAGAACACGCCCCGCACCTGGCGCCGCACGTCACGCTTGCGGCGCACGGGGGAACGGTTGAGGTGGACACGGTTCGCGCCGTGTCCGGGGATCTCGATCTCGACGAGCATCCGTCCGTTGGCGGTCTCGGTCTCGCCGCGCACGTACGCGGGAGCCTCGGCCCCCTTCCGCACGATCGGTTCGGTCGAGGAGGTCCGCGGCGACTGGAGGAGGAACAAGAAGGCGATGCCCTCGAGAAGGTTGGTCTTCCCCTCGCCGTTGGGACCGACCGCGACCACCAGGCCATCGGGGACGTCTTCCAGCCGCGTCTCCGCGTGATTGCGGAAGTCCCGGAGCTCGACCCAGGACAGGCGCACCAGGAGCCGGCGCTTAGCCGACCGGGGTCGGCAGCCGCACGGGCATCACCAGGTACGTGAACTCGTCCGAGTCGCCTCGCACGATCCCCGGCTTCAACCCGTCACGGACCTCGAGCCGGACGCTCTCCCCCGTCGCGGCGGCGAGCCCGTCCGCGAGGTAGTTCGGGTTGAACGCCGCCGTGAGGTCCTCCCCCTCGTACTTTGCCTCGACGGCCTCGACGGCCTGTCCGACGTCCGGAGAGGACGACGAGAGCTTCACGCCGAGCGCGTTGAACTCGAGGCGGACCGGCGACGTGTCGCGCGCGAGCAGGCCCACCCGCCGGACCGCGTCCATGAGCTGCTGACGTGAGACCGACAGGCGGTTCTCGTACTGCTCGGGCAACAGCTGGCGATAGTTCGGGAACTCGCCCTCGATCAGTCGGGACGAGAGCGTCAGCGCGCCGAGCCGGAACGAGACCTGGCTCTCGTCCAGGAACAGCTCGATGTCGCCCTTCTCGATCGCCTGCGAGGCTCGACCCGCCTCGGTCATCGCGCGCTCGGGAACGATCGCCTTGGCCTCTGCCCCGGCCGTTGCGATGAGCTCGCGCACCGCGAGGCGGTACGAGTCCGTCGCGACCAGGGTCACGCCCTCCCGGCTCACCTCGAGCAGCACGCCGGTGAGCACGGGGCGCGCCTCGTCCCGGGACGCCGCACGCGCCACCTGGCCGACCGCCTCCGCGAACCTTTGCGCCTCGACGACCAGCCGCGTGCCCGACGGCGGCTGGAGCGCCGGGAAGTCCTCGGCCGGCAGCAGCCGAAGGGCGCCCTCGTAGGCCGCGCATCGGATCCGCGCCTGGGACTGGTCTGCCTCGAACTCGACCGGCGCGTCCGAGAGGCTCTTCACGGTGTCGCCCAGCAGCCGGGCCGGCACCAGGGCGGTCCCCTCCTCGGTGACCTGCACGTCGATCGTGAGCCGGGCGGACACCTCGAGGTCGGTCGTGGTGAGCGTGAGGACCCCGTCGGCCGAGGCCTCGATCAGGACGCCCGTCAGGGCCGGGATGCCGGGCCGCGACGAGACGCCGCGCTGGACGGTCTGGAGCGCCTCGGACAGAGCGTCGCGGTCACACCGGAACTTCACGTGTCCACCCCCTCGCTGCTTCTACGGCTGGTCTCTATTTCTATCTAGTAGTAGTAGGTCCTGGGGAAAACGGGATAACCCACCCATTTCCCGAGCGTATCGGGCACGTCGGACATGGGGACGGCGTGTGGGAAACGGTGGATGCCCTCGGTCGCGGGCCCCGAGCGCGTCCCCGGCCGTCCACGGCTTGTTCACACGGGTGTGCACGGCGCCTCACGCGCTCCTCGCGCGGTCCCGGATGATCCGGGAGAGGTCCTGCACCTGTCGGTAGGTCGTGCTGCGGGCGCGCATGTCGCGCTCGATCTTGAGGATGCCGTGGCGGGCGGTAGTGTGGTCGCGACCACCGAAGGTCTCGCCGATCTTCACGAGGCTCTGCCCGCTGCACTCGCGCATCAGGTACATCGCGACGTGGCGGGCCGTCGTGAGCGGTCGCGAGCGGTTCGGGCTCGTGAGGTCGTCGACCGACAGACCGAAGTACTTGGCGCTCTCCTCGAGGATGAGCTGCGGCGGGATCTCGGCCTCGGCTTGCGGGAGAAGGTCCTCGAGCGCGTGCTCGGCGAGCTCGGTGGTGATGGGGTGACCGGTCAGGTCCGACCACGCGACGACACGGACGAGTGCCCCCTCGAGTTCACGGATGTTCTGGTCGAACTTGCTGGCGATGAACTCGATGACGTCGTCGGGGACGTGCACGTGCTCGCGCTGCGCCTTCAACTGGAGGATGGCGATCCGCGTCTCGAGGTCCGGCGGTTGGACGTCGACGCACAGGCCCAACCGGAACCGCGACTGGAGGCGCTCCTCCATGCCGAGCTCCTGCGGCGGCCGGTCGGACGCGATGACGATCTGACGCTCCTTCTCGTGCAGCGCGTTGAACGTGTGAAAGAACTCGGTCTGCGTCTCCTCGCGCTTGGCGAGGAACTGGATGTCGTCGACGAGCAGCACGTCGACGTCGCGGTATCGCGCCGCGAACTGGTAGCCCTGACGCTCGCGGATCGCCTTGATGAACTCCGCCATGAAGCTCTCGCTGGTGACGTACTTCACGCGGAGCCGCGGGGAAAGGCGGTGCATCTGGTGACCGATCGCGACGAGCAGGTGCGTCTTGCCCAGGCCCACGCCGCCGTAGATGAACAGCGGGTTGTACGCCTTCGACGGTGGCGCCTCGGCCACGGCCATCGCGGCCGCGTGCGCGAAGCGGTTCGAGGGGCCGGGGACGAACGCCTCGAACGTGTAGTTCGGGAACGGCAGCCCGGGTGCGCCCATCGCGTTCGGCCGCGGATCATGCGAGGGGCGCTCGGGTGCGGGAACCTCCACTTCGCGTTGCGGCACAACGTCTTCGGGCGCAACGGCCTCCAGCTGGATTCGGACCGGGAGCCCGGCGGCCTCCGTCGCGGCCGCCTGGATCAGATCCAGGTAGTGCTTCGCGAGCCAGTCCTTGACGTAGTCGCTCGGGGCCTGAACCTCGAGCACGCCGTCGTGGAGCGTCGTCGCGTGGACGTCCTGGAACCACATGGAGAACGAGCTCTCCGGGAGCTCACGGCGAGCGCGGTCGACGACGTGCGACCACGTGCTTGCGGCGGCTTCCTCGAACGACGCGACGGCCATACCGATATCCACAGAGCCTTTCCACATGTGTGGAAACCCTTGGGGAAGGGCAAAGGCGCTCCGTGAGGAAACCGGGCGCCGGGGGGAAGCGCGCCGGACTATAGCACCGACGTTTTTCCCAAGGCTCGCTCGCGTGCGCCTTTTGGCGCACTTTCTCGCCGGTCAGGACGGGAGCGTCGGCCCGATGCGGGCCAGAGGTCGAGCGAGCCCGAGCCGGTATACTTTGCGGCGCCGGCCGTTCGGGCCGGTTCTTCTCGACCAGCGAGGACGCCCGAGGGCCGATCGATGTCCAAGCGAACCTACCAACCGAACAATCGTCGCCGGGCCAAGCGCCATGGCTTCCGCCACCGGATGCGGACCCGCGCCGGACGCGCCATCCTCACCCGCCGCCGGGCGAAGGGTCGAGCCCGCCTGTCGGCGTAACCGGGCCGACGAGCGGAAACGACGTCGCGCGCGTCCTGTCGACCGGCCGGGCATTTCACGGAGACCGGGTGGTAGTGTTTGTCGCGCCCGGCTCGGGGGCGGTCGCGTTCGTGGCCGGCCGTCGCGTGGGCGGCGCGGTCGTCCGCAACCGGGCCCGGCGAATCCTCCGGGCTTCGTGGCGGGAGGTCGCGGCCGAGGTCCGAGATGGGGTCGACGTCGCGCTGGTCGCTCGAGGAACGATTCGCGGGGCACGAGCGCACGAGCTGGTGCCGGAGGTGAAGCGGTTGCTCTCGCGCGCGCAGGTGATCTCGTCGTGACGCGCCTTCGGCGGTTCCTGTGGGTTGCCGGCGCCCCCGTGCGCGCGTCGCTCCTTGGCCTGATCGGGCTGTATCGGGTCACGCTCTCGAGCTGGCTCGGCGGGCAGTGTCGCTTCTATCCCACCTGCTCCGCCTACGCGGCGGAGGCGATCCGGACGCACGGCGCGGCCCGAGGAACCGTCCTTGCCGTTTGGAGGCTCCTTCGATGCGGGCCCTTCACGAGTGGGGGTGTCGACCACGTTCCGCCTCGGCGGCGTCCGAGCGCCAGGAGTATGACGACATCACACACTCCGAGGTCGTGACGTGATCGGTCTCGCCCCGTGGCAGGCCCTGCTCGACGGGCTCGGATGGCTCGTCGCGCAGATCTACGAACTGATCCCGAACTACGGTGTCACGATCATCTTGTTGACGCTGCTGATCCGCCTGGTCCTGTTCCCGCTCGGCGTGCGACAGATTCGGTCGATGCAGCACATGCAGATCATCCAGCCGAAGGTCAAGCAGATCCAGCAGAAGTACAAGGGCAACAAGCAGCGTCAGCAGGAAGAGATCATGAAGCTCTACAAGGAGTACGGGGTGAACCCGTTCTCCGGGTGTTGGCCCGTCCTGCTGCAGTTCCCCATCCTGATCTCGATGTATTCCGTGCTGCGCTTCCCGCAGCACCCGATCCACATCCCGGAGGGCACCAAGCTCTACGCCGCGGTGACCGTGCAGATCCCGCAGGTGGGGATCAACGGCGCGCCCATCGTCTCCCAGGCACAGATCGACCAGCTCGACCTGCCCGGCCCGGACGCGGGGACCTCCTTCCTCGGGATGAACCTGCTCTGCTCGGCCACGCACGCCGGGAACCCGAACGCGACGATCGGCGACCGAGTGAGCCTGCGCGGGGAGAAGGTGGCGCTCGAGTACCCCGTGAACTGCGGCAAGGCGATCAATCGCATCCCGTACTATCTGTTCGCCGCGCTGATGTTCGGTACGACGTTCTTCCAGCAGCGGCAGATGCAGAAGGCGAGCCCGCCGGGGGCAGCATCGTCCCAGCAGCAGGCGCTTCTGAAGGTCATGCCGATCATGTTCGGCGTCTTCGGCATCTTCTTCCCGGCCGGTCTGGTGATCTACTGGACCACGTCCAACGCCTGGCAGATCGGACAGCAGTACTACATGCTCCGGACGCGCCCGACCGCCGAGACGCTCGCCGCGGCCGCCGTGGACGGCAAGAAGGACGCCCCTGCGAAGAAGGGGTTCTTCTCCTCAATGATGGAGCGGGCCAATCAAGAGAAGCAGCGCCGAGACGCCGCTCGTAAGCCCGGGTCGTCCGGCGGCAAGCCCGGCACGCCCAAGCCCGGGTCGTCCGGCGGCAAGCCCGGCGACGCCAAAGCCTGGATCGAGCACCCGCCCGAACCAGCCCAAGAAGCCCGGCTCCGGAGGCACCGGTGGAGGAGATCCGAAGAAGCGCCCCAAGCGTTGAGGAGGCGGTCGAGGCCGCCCTTTCCGAGCTCGGGGTGAGCGAGCAGGAGGTCGACGTGACCGTCCTTCAGGAGCCGCGACAGGGGCTCCTCGGGATCGGGGCGCAGGCTGCCGAGGTCCTTGTTCGGATCCGTCGTGCGAGCCCGGAGGTCTCCGACGAGGACCTGGAGGAGCAGGGGGAGGTCGCCGCGGAGTTCCTCGAGGGGCTCCTCACTCGGATGGGTCTCTCTGCCGAGGTCGAGCCCGCCTTCGAGGGCGGAACGATGTACGTCGATGTGCTCGGCGAGGGACCGGACGACGAGGACATGGGCTTGCTGATCGGCCGTCACGGGCAGACGCTCGAGGCCCTCCAGGAGCTCACGCGGGTGGCCGTCGGCCAGCGCACGGGGATGCGTGCACGTATCGTTGTGGACGTCGAGGACTATCGTCGGCGGCAGCGGTCACGGCTCGAGGCTCGAGCGCGAGAGGTCGCCAGGCGGGTTGCGAAGTCCGGCCGGGAAGAGGAGCTCGAAGCGATGAACCCCTTCGATCGCAAGGTGGTTCACGACGCGGTCTCGGCGATCCCGGGTGTTCAGAGCGCGAGCCGTGGGGAGGAACCTGAGCGGCGCGTCGTCATCCGACCGGCCTGATCTCCTACACCACCTCCGCTCCGGCTCGGCGACGCTCGCGGATCTTCCGCTATGGTCTGACCGTGCCATCCCTTCCCTCAAGGTCCTGTTTCACGTGAAACACGAGGAGAGCCGCCTCCAGGACTGGGATACCTCGGCGCTCGGGGTCGAGGTCTCCTCGAGCGCCCTTGGGCGGCTCCGCGATTTCGAGGCGCTGCTCCGGGACCGCGCCGTCCCGCTCGGGCTCGTCGCCGAAGGCGATGCCCCCCGGATCCGAGAACGCCACGTCCTCGACTGCCTCCGTGCGGTCGCCGTCGTTCGAGACACGGACGAGCTCGCGTACGACATCGGGTCGGGAGCCGGGCTCCCGGGGCTGGTTGTCGCGGTGTCGCGTCCGCAGCTCCGGGTGCTGCTCGTCGAGCCGCGCCGCCGCGCCGCCGCCTTCCTGGAGCTTGCCGTCGAACGACTCGATGCGACGAACGCCACCGTGTACGTCGGAGGGATCGAGGACCTGGAGGAACCCGCCGATCTCTGCTTCGCGAGGGCGTACGCGCCGTTGCCGCAGGCCTGGCGAGCGGCGCTCCCCCGCTTGCGGCCCGGCGGTCGCCTCGTGTACTTCGCCGGCTCACGCGCCGAGTCGTCGCCCGTGCTTGCGGGCGCGACCGACCGCCAGATCCTTGAGACCCCCCTGCTTGAAAGCACGGGGTCGCTCATTATCATGGGCCGTTAGTGGCCGAGCGCACCGCCCCTCGGGTTGCTCGCGCGTCCTCGACGGCTTCCTCGAAGGGGGCAAAGCGGGGCGCTGGAGCGGGCGCGAAAGCGACTCGATCAAGGACCACGAAGCCCGCAATCAGGAGCAGCGGAACAGCCAACGTGCCCAGCAACCATGCCCGCGTGATCGCGGTCGCCAATCAAAAGGGCGGCGTCGGGAAGAGCACGACCGCCGTCAGCCTGGGCGCGGCCCTGGCCGAGCTCGGCAAGAAGGTGCTCGTCGTCGACCTCGATCCCCAGGGGAACGCCTCGACCGGGCTCGGGATCCGGCACGAGGCCCGTGAGATCACGGTCTACGATGTCCTCGCGGCCGAGGCCCCGATCGAGGGCGCGATCGTGCCCACCCCCGTCGAGAACCTCTTCGCCATCCCCTCGACGATCGACCTCGCGGGCGCCGAGATCGAGCTGGTGAGCCAGTTCTCCCGGGAGCTCCGGCTTCGCAAGGCGCTCGAGCCCTTGACGACCGGCGCTTTCGACTTCATCTTCCTGGACTGCCCACCCTCGCTCGGCTTGCTCACGGTGAACGCGCTCGCCGCGGCCGACGAGCTGATCGTGCCGATCCAGTGTGAGTACTACGCGCTCGAGGGGTTGGGGCAGTTGCTTCGCAACGTCCGGCTCGTCCAGCAGAACGTCAACCAGGAGCTGCGGCTGACCGGCATCGTCATGACGATGTTCGATCCGCGGACCAAGCTGTCCGAGCAGGTGGTGGCGGAGGTTCGTCGCTACTTCGGCGACCGGGTCTACGACACGATCATCCCGCGGACCGTGAGGCTCTCCGAGGCCCCCGGGTTCGGTCAGCCCATCACGGTGTACGACCCACGTTCGCGGGGCGCGCAGTGCTACCGCGACCTGGCGAAGGAGGTCGCGGCGAAGCTGCCCGACCCGGGTCCACTCCCGGTGATCGACGATCTTCCAAGCGTGACGGTGCCGCCGCCCGAGCCCGAGCCGGCCCGGGCACCCCGACCTCTGGTTCGTGAAGAGGACGACCTCCACGAGACCCCGGCGCGGTCCCGCGGGATCCCCGCGGAGCGTCCTCACGTGGATCCGGACGCAAACGTGGAGACCGAGGTCGAGCTGAAGGGGGAGGTCCAGGCATCTCCCTCCAAGGTCGAGCCTGTACCCGAGCCGACGGCGCCCGAGCCCACGACCGGGGCGCCGATACCCGAGCCTGACGTGGAGATGGTGGAGGCCGTCCCGGCCCCCGCCGCGATGCCGCCGGCAGAGGCGGACACTGAACCTGTCGTCGAGTCCGAGACCGTCTCGGATCGGACCGAGCCCGCTTCGCCGCCGCCGCCACGGCGGATGTCTCGAGTTGAAGGGTCGGCCGGGGTCGACGTGGGGCGCGTGGTCGTGCTCGACGAGGACCGGGCTGACGACGACGAACCCGAGCCGTCCGGACCTGAACCGGAGGCCGATGAGGCCCCGAAGAAGCGATGGAACCTGTTCCGAAGGGGAGGGGAACGATGACGAAGCGAGGCGGGCTGGGCCGGGGGCTCTCCGCGCTGATCCCCGGCGCCATCGAGGAGGGAACCGGCGCCGGCCTCCTCGAGATACCGGTCGGCGCGGTCGCACCGAACCCCAGGCAGCCCCGGACGGTGTTCGAGGACGAATCGCTCGACGCCCTCGCGCTCTCGATCCAGGAGGTCGGGATCCTCCAACCGATCGTCGTGCGCAAGACCGCGGCGGGGTTCGAGCTCATCGCCGGCGAACGGCGGTTGCGAGCGGCCAAGCGTGCCGGGCTCGCGACGATCCCGGCGGTGGTCAGGGACAGCGACGACGCGGAATCGCTTCGTGAGGCGCTGATCGAGAACATCCACCGGGAGGACCTCAACCCCATCGAGCTCGCGGAGGCGTTTCGGGAGCTGCTGGACGAGCTCGGGCTCAAGCAGGAGACGCTCGCCGAGCGCCTCGGGATGTCGCGCTCGCACATCGCGAACACGATCCGCCTGCTCCAGCTCCCGGCCGAGGTGCAGCAGCTGCTCGCCGCGGACAGGATCCAGGCGGGGCACGGCCGGGCGCTGCTCTCGCTCGCGGACGCCGACGCCCAGGGAACGCTCGCGGTGCGGATCGCGGCCGAGGAGCTCACCGTGCGCGAGGTCGAGGAGCTCGTCCGGAACTACCTCGAGCATCCGGCGGGCGCGGCTTCGACGAAGGCCGCCCTCCAGGCCGTCCCCGAGCCCTCGGCCAATCCGCTGGCGGAGGTCGAGGAGATCCTGTCCGAGCAGCTGGCGACGAGGGTGAGCATCCAGATGGGGAAACGCCGGGGGAAGATCGTGATCGAGTTCGGCTCTGCGGACGACCTCGACCGCATCGTGTCCGAGATCATCGGGTCGGGGCCGGGGCTCGCGCCGGACTGAGCGTCGCCGAAATCGTTGCAGCCCAGTCCTTTCCGTGAGGGTGAGGCCTATGCCGGCCGATCCAGCGCGAGTCGGAGCACCCGCTCGACGAGCTCCTCGAAGCCGATGCCGGCCGCCAGCGCCGCCATCGGGAGCAGGCTCGTATCGGTCATCCCGGGGGAGACGTTCACGTCGATGACCCACGGCGCGCCGGCGGCGTCGACCATCACGTCGGCGCGGCCGACGTCGCGCACGCCCAGGACCTCGAACGCGCGTGCCGAGGCGCCCCTGACGATCTCGGCCGTCTCGTGCTCCAGGCGCGCCGGCGCGTAGTACTCGGTGGCTCCCGGCGTGTAGCGCGCGGCGTAGTCGAAGACCCCCGACTTCGGCACGACCTCGACGAGGGGGAGCGGCCCGGCCCCGGCGACCATGCCGACCGTCACCTCCGGTCCCTCGATCCGGCGCTCGACGACGGCGGCGTCCGAGAACGACAACGCGTTCATGACGGCGTTCGGCAGATCGCGCTCGCGTTCCACGAACGTGAGTCCCATCGCCGAACCGGCGCGCGAGGGCTTCACGACGAGCGGGAGGCCGAGGCGTTCCACGACCGTGCGGAGCACGGCCCCGGCCGCGAGGTCGCGGAGGGCGCTTGCCTGGATCGCGGTCCAGGGTGGCGTGGGGACGCCCGCCCGGTCGAGCGTCTCCTTGGCGAGCACCTTGTCGAAGGCCAGCTGACACGCGCGCGGCGCGCTGCCCGTGTAGGCGATGCCGAGCACGTCGAGGAGTCGCTGGACGGTGCCGTCCTCGCCCTCCCTGCCGTGAAGGGCGACGTAACACGCCGAAACCGTTGCCGCGGAGACGTTCTCGACGAATGGTCCCTCGGCCGGGTCCAGCAGGATCGCGTCGTGCCCCCGGGCCGTCAGCGCCGAGGCGACCCGATGGCCCGATCGGAGCGAGACCTCGCGTTCGGGCGACCGTCCGCCCGCGAGGACCGCCACCCGCGTCATCCCGAGAGCGACCGGAACAGCTCCTCTTCGTCCGCGAGGAGCTCCCCGAGCCGCCGCACCCCCTCGTCGATCCGGTCCTCCGTGGGGTAGCAGAACGACAGGCGCATCTGTCGTCGTCCTCGCCCGTCGGGATAGAAGGCCGTGCCCGGGACGTACGCGACCTTCCGCTCGACCGCCGCCGCGAGGAGCGTCGGCGTGTCGAAGTACTCGGGCAACGTGACCCAGACGTAGAAGCCGCCCGCGGGGTGCGTCCAGGCGGCGTCGGCCGGGAACCGCTCGGACAGCGCCGCGAGCATGACATCGCGACGGCTGCGGTAGGTCCCGACGAGGCGAGCGAGGTTGCGCCGCCAGAGCTCGCCGTCGAAGTACCGCTCGGTCACGAGCATGTTGAGCTGGCTCCCGCACAGATCGGCAGCCTCCTTGGCGAGCACCAACCGTTGCAGCACACCAGGTTCCGCGACCGCCCACCCGACCCGCACGCCGGGCGCGAACACCTTGGACACCGTCCCGAGGTAGATCACGTTGTGCGGATCGAGCGAGCGAAGGGTCGGCTCGGGCTCGCCCTCGAACCGGAGCAACCCGTACGGGTTGTCCTCCACGATCGGCAGTCGCGCCTCCCGGCAGAGCGCGACGAGGCGTTCGCGCCGGTCCCTCGACATCGTGACGCCGGCCGGGTTGTGGAAGTTCGGGACGGTGTAGACGAACTTCGGCCGCTCACCCCGGACCAGGGCCTCCTCCAGCTGGTCGACGATCATGCCGTCGTCGTCGAGATCGATCTGGACGAACCGCGGCTCGTACGCGCTGAACGCGGAGAGGGCCCCGACGTAGGCCGGTGCCTCCACGACGATGGTGTCGCCGGGGTCGATCAGGATCTTCCCTACGAGGTCGAGCGCCTGCTGGGCACCCGTGGTGACCACCAGGTCCTCGGGGTCGGCCGGGGTGCCCTCCTCGGCCATCAGCATCGCCAGGCGCTCGCGCAGCAGCGCGGAGCCCTGACCGGCGCCGTACTGGAGCGCGACGTCGGCGCGCTCGGTGAGGACGGCCTCGACCACCTCGAGCACGTGCTCCAGCGGAAGCGCCTGCACGTACGGCATCCCCCCGGCGAGGGAAACGACGTCCGGGCGCGAGGCCACCGCGAACAGCGCGCGCACCTCGGATGCGGACATCCCGGCCGCGCGGGCGGCGTACCGATCGGCGAACGGGTCGACGGTGAACTCGGCCATGGGCCGCCGATGGTACAGCGCCGCAGCTCAGCGACCCCGGAACGCGGGTCAGTCGCCGGTCGCGCCGTCGATGGTCTCGCGGATGATGTCGGCGTGGCCCAGGTGCCGGGCGATCTCCTGGATCATGTGGAGCATGATCCCCCCGCAGGGTCGCCTCCCTCCGGCCGGGTGGCGGCGCACAGGCGAGGTCGTCGAGGTCGGCGGCTGCGACGATCGCGCGGGAGCGCTCGACCTCGTCGCGATAGAGGGCGGCGCAGCAGGATCGTGCGCTTGTCGTCGAGCTGGGCGAGGGTTCCGTCCGGGCGAGGGGCGGGGGGTCGGGGGCGGGGAGGCCCGTCACCCCTCGACCTTTGGGAGGATCTCGGTCGCGATCAGCTCGACCTGCTCGAGGTCGTCGAAGAGCCCGTGGTTCAGGATGAATCGCTGGACGCCGGCGGCCGCGTAGTCGTTCATGCGCTGGACCGCTTCCTCGACGGTGCCGACGATGCCGTCGTTCGAGAGGTCCTCGAGGTAGGCCTCGAGCGGACCGGCGGACGGATCGAGCGTTCGGGCCCGATCGGCTCTCGCCCTCCACTCCCGCTCCGTGGTGCCGACGAAGATCCACGTCATGAGCGAGGTCGTGACGCTCGCCTGGTCGCGGCCGGCACGGTCGACGGCCTCGCGGACGCGGGCGAAGGACTCGCGAACCTTCTCGGGCGTCCCACCGACCCGATTGAACTCGTCGGCCCACCGGGCGACCAGCCGCGCGATCCTCGGCCCTCCCTCGCCTCCGACGATGATCGGCGGGTGCGGCCGTTGGACCGGCTTGGGGATGAACCGGCACTCCTCGAGCGCGTAGTGCCGACTCTCGAACGTGAAGACCTCCTCCGACCACAGGCCGTGCACGATCTCGAGCTGTTCCTCGAGCATCTCCATCCGCTCGGCGTCCGTGGGGAACGGGATCCCGTGAGTCCGGTGCTCGTCCTCCCACCAGCCGGCTCCCATCCCGAGGTCGACTCGCCCGCCGGAGATCTGGTCGACGGTCGTCGCGGCCTTCGCGAGCACGACGGGAAGCCGGAACGTGACGGGCGAGACCATCGTCCCGAGTCGCAGCGTCCGGGTCCTTGCGGCGAGCGCGGCCAGGATCACCCACGCGTCGTTCGATCCCGGCTCGGCGCCGGCGACGGCCAGGTAGTGGTCGGAGGTGAACAGCCCCTCGAAGCCGAGTCGCTCACACGCCTCGGCGATCGAGAGCCACTGCGCCCAGGTCACGCCCTCCTGGCCCTCGAGCATCAGGCTGCAGCGCACGGCGCCTCCTCGTTCGGCGGGGGTGGCTACGATACCCGCGTGGAGCGGCCGTCCCCCGACGAGGTCCGGCGCGCCGGGAAGGCCCTGGCGCTCGGGGCCCTGCTCGGCCTGGTGCTGCTCCTGCTCGCCGGGCGATCCCGCCGCACCTGACCGGCGACCGTCACCGTCAGCCGGAGGCCGCCCGGGGCTCGGCCTCGCGCCCGGCACCGAGGAATCGCTCGATGCCGCGGGCGATGGCACCGGCAGCTTGCTCGGGGAAACCGCGGTCGGCGACACGCCGAACGTCGCCGGGGTCGGTCAGGACCGCCAGCTCGACCTGCACCGCGGGCATGCGCGTCTCGCGCAGGATGGCGATCGCCAGGGGCCGGACGCCGCCGTCCGGCAGGCCGAGATCGGCGAGCTCCGACCGGATCGACTCAGCGAGCCGAAGGCCCATGGGTGAGTGCGTGGTGGGCGTGCCGTAGTAGCAGCACACCGCACCGGTCGGCACGAGCTCGCCGCCGCCGAGATGGATCGAGACGCAGACGGCCGCGCCGGCCGCGTTCGCCCGCCGCGCCCGGTCGCTCACGTCGGGGTCCTGGTCGGCGGTGCGCAGAAGGACCGCGCGCGCGCCCCGCCGCTCGAGCTCGTCGACCAGCGACGCGGCCACGGTCGTTGCGACGTCGGCCTCGACGAGCCCCTCCGACTCCACGCCTCGGTCTCGCGGGCCATGTCCAGGGTCCACGGCGATCGCCGACCCCGAGAGGGTCGCCCCCATCCGCCGCGCGGCTTCTTCCTCGCGCACCAGGGCGCGACTCGGGCCCTCGAGCGTCGGGCGCAGGCCGCCGAGCGATCGCACGGTGTCGAGACCGACGATCCCGTCGACCTTCGCCGCCACGTTTCGCTGGAACTCCCGGACCCCGTGGGCGGTCTGTGCGCCGAAGATGCCGTCCTCCTTGCCGACGTCGAACCCGAGTGCGTTCAGCATCCGCTGGAGCTCCCGGACGTCGTCGCCGCGAAACGCGGGCGAACGCAGGTACAGCGTGCGGTCGCCGATCCGGTAACCGGCCTCGACGAGCTGCCCCCAGGTGTCGGTTCCCACGAGCCCGTCGGGCGGCAGCCCTCGACGCCGCTGGAACTCGCCGACCGCGATCTCGGTCGAGGGCCCGAACGAGCCGTCGAGCTCGTCGGGGTCGACGCGGAGGCCCGCCCCGAGGAGTCGGTGCTGCACGTCGCGCACCGCTTCGCCCCGGTCGCCCTTTCGGATCGGCTCCACGAGGCGAGTTTGTCGGTCGACGAGCGACCTCGGCAACCGCGCCTCGCCGCCCGGGCGAGTCGCTGCGGCTACGCCGCGAGGTGCGGGTCGATCTCCTTCAGGAGCGCGTCCTTGCCGCGGGCCCCGATCACCCGCGTGGCCTCGGCCCCATCCTTGAACAGCATCAGGGTGGGGATGCTCATCACGCCGAACCTCCGCGTGATCTCGGGGTTCTCGTCGATGTTCAGCGTGGCGACCTGGAGCGCCTCGCCCTTGTCGCGCCCGATCTCCTCGACGACCGGGGAGACCATGTGGCAGGGAACACACCACTCCGCCCAGAAGTCCACGAGCACCGGCCCGCCCGCCTGCAATACGCGCTCCTCGAAGTCCTGGTCCGTCACCTCGCCGATCATGGCCACCTCGTCCGGTCCTTTCGCTCTCGTGATCCCGCTATCCGCCGCTCGCCCGGTTCGCCTCCTGCAGCGCGCGGTGGCCCTCGGCCTCGAGGAACCGCTCCGCATCGATCGCGGCCTTGCATCCCTGGCCGGCCGCGGTGACCGCCTGACGGTAGATGACGTCGGTGACGTCGCCGGCCGCGAAGACCCCGGGCACGCTCGTGCGCGTCGTCGGTTCATCGATCACGAGGTACCCGCCATCCGTGAGCTCGAGCTGGCCCGAGAACAGGTCGGTGTTCGGCGTGTGGCCGATCGCCACGAAGACGCCGTCGGCGGCCGCGTCCGTCGTCTCGCCGGTCTCGACGTTGCGCACCCGCACGGCCGACACGCCGCCCTCGCCCACGATCTCCTCGACGAGCGAGTTCCAGATCACGGCGATCTTCGGGTTCGAGAGCGCGCGCTCCTGCATGATCTTCGAGGCCCGGAACTCGTCGCGGCGGTGCACGATCGTCACCTTCCTCGCGAACTTCGTGAGGAAGGTGGCCTCCTCCATCGCGGTGTCGCCCCCGCCCACGACCACGAGCTCACGGTCGCGGAAGAAGAAACCGTCGCAGGTGGCGCACGCCGAGACGCCGCGGCCGCGGAGGCGCTCCTCGCCCGGGACGCCGAGCCACTTCGCGCTCGCGCCCGTCGCGACGATCAGGGTCTTGGCGCGCCACTCCTCGTCGCCCGCCCAGACGCCGAACGGCCGATCGGACAGGTCGACCCTCGTCGCGGTCTGGGCAACGAACTCCGCATCGAACCGCGCGGCCTGTTTCTCCATCGCGTCCATGAGCTCGGGGCCCATGATCGCGTCCACGAAGCCCGGGTAGTTCTCGACCTCGGTGGTGAGCATGAGCTGCCCGCCCGCCTCCAGGCCCTTGAGGACCAGCGGTCGCAGGTTCGCGCGCGCCGCGTACAGGGCCGCCGTATACCCGGCCGGCCCCGAACCCAGGATCACCACGTCGCGCGTCTCGATCATCACAGCCTCTCATCGAGGATAACCGGAGCGTATTCCGCCCTCGTCCTCCGCGAAGGCAGCCCGGCGCAGCTTGCCCGAGAACGTTCGGGGGAGCTCGTCGACCAGGACGAGCTCGCGGGGCGCCTTGTGCCGCCCGATCCGGTCGGCCGCGAGCTCTCGGAGCTCGTCGAGCGTGGGCGGGTTGCCGGGATCGGAGGGCACGACGAACGCGACGACCCGCTGTCCCCACTCGGGGTCGAGCCGACCGCCGACGCCGACCTCGCTCACCTTCGGATGCTCGCGCAGGACGCCCTCGACCTCCTCCGGCCACACGCGTTCACCCCCCGTGTTGATCAGGTCGTCGATGCGGCCGATCACGTGCAATCGCCCCTGCTCGTCGATCTCGCCGGCGTCCCCGGGACGAAGCCAGCCGTCCTGCGTGAAGGCTCGCGCGGTGCCCTCGGCGTCGAAGCGGTATCCGAGCATGAGCGTCGGCCCCCGAAGCTCGATGCCGCCGTCCGCGTTCACGCGCGTCTCGACCCCCGGCAGCGGCATGCCGTCGTAGACCACGCCGCCGCAGGACTCGGTGAGGCCGTAGGTCTCGATCACGTGGGCGCCCACGCGTTCGGCGCGGGCGCGAAGGTCCGGAGAGAGATGCGCGCCCCCGACCAGGATCGCGCGGAAGCGTGCCAGGTCGGCCCCGGCGTCGAGCAGCCGGCCGAGCATCGTCGGGACCATCGAGACGAACGCCGCGTCGCGCTCGCTCTCGATCAGCGCGGGCTCGAACAAGGGGTGGACCGCCACGGGCGCGCCGAGCAGCACGCCGCGCAGCAGCACGAGCATGCCACCGACGTGGGAGAGGGGCAGGCAGCAGACCCATGGGTCCCGGGGCGTCGCGTCGAGTGCGAGGGCGGAGGCCGCGACCGCCGAATCGATCGCCGCCCGCTCGAACTGCACCAGCTTCGGCGCACCGGCCGTGCCCGAGGTGTGGACGACCAGGACGACTCCCTCCTCGACCGGGACGCCATCGTCGAGTCGTCGTCCATCGGGCTCGCCGCCGACGCTCGCGATGGCGACCGTCGGGCGCGCCAGACGCACGAGCGCCTCGGCCTCGGGCTTCGGGAGGCGGGTGTCGACGGGCAGGAGCGCCGCGCCGGCCGCCCAGACCTCCGCGACGAGGTCCACCCACCCCGGGCCCGGCGCCAACGTGACCGCCACGAGGTCGCGCTCGCCGAGGCCCCCGACCGAACGAAGCGACTGGGACGGCTCCACATCCGCTAGGCTAGCCCAGACCCTGTGAGTGCACGCTCTCGGAGTGATCGGTCATATGAACTGGACGGCATCGGGCGAGTTCACCGACATCCGGTACGAGACCGGCGAGCAGATCGCCAAGATCACGATCGCTCGTCCCGAGGTCCGCAACGCGTTCCGGCCGCTGACGGTCCGGGAGCTGATGCGTGCCTTCGACGCCGCGCGCGAGGATCCGACGGTCGGCGTCGTGATCCTGACCGGAGAGGGCCCCGAGGCGTTCTGCAGCGGCGGTGACCAGAAGATCCGCGGCGACGACGGCTACGTCGACGAGCGCGGCATCGGCCGGCTGAACGTCCTGGACCTCCAGATCCAGATCCGCCGCCTGCCCAAGCCGGTCGTCGCGATGGTGGCCGGGTACGCGATCGGCGGCGGACACGTCCTCCATCTGTGCTGCGACCTCACGATCGCCGCCGACAACGCGCGGTTCGGCCAGACGGGGCCAAGGGTCGGCTCGTTCGACGGTGGCTACGGGATCAACCTTCTCGCGCGTCAGATCGGCGAGAAGCGCGCGAAGGAGGTCTGGTTCCTCTGCCGCCAGTACGACGCGGAGACGGCGCTCGACTGGGGGCTCGTGAACGCGGTGGTGCCCCTCGCCGAGCTCGAGGAACGGACCCTGGATTGGTGTCGCGAGATGCTTCGGATGAGCCCGCTGGCGCTCCGGATGCTCAAGGCCGGCTACAACGCCGGCGTCGACGGTCTCGCCGGCGTGCAGCACCTGGCGGGCGACGCGACGCTCCTGTACTACATGACCGAGGAGGCGCAGGAGGGCCGGGACGCGTTCGTAGAGAAGCGCGATCCCGACTTCACACGGTTCCCCAAGCGGCCGTGAGCCGGCTCGGCGTCTGGGTCCACGGCGCCCGGCCGAGGACGCTCGGAGCGAGCGTGACGCCGGTCGTCGTCGGCACCGCCGCCGCGGGGCACGCGGAGGCGTGGCGATTCGTGGCGGCGCTGCTGGTAGGGCTGGGCCTGCAGGTCGGCGTGAACTACGCGAACGACTACCACGACGGCGTTCGAGGCGTGGACACCTCGGAACGGCTCGGCCCTCCGAGGCTCACGTCCTCGGGGATGGCCTCGCCGCGCTCGGTGCTGCTCGCCGCGCTCGCGTGCATCGGCGTCGCGGGCGTCGCGGGGCTCGCGCTCGCCGCCGCGACCACGTGGTGGCTCGTCCCGCTCGGCGCCGTCGCCATGCTCGCGCTCTGGCTCTACAGCGGCGGGCCGAGGCCGTACGCGGAGCTCGGTCTGGGCGAGGTCATGGTCTTCCTCTTCTTCGGCGTCATGGCGACGGCCGGGACGGCGTACGTCCAGGCCGGGACCGTCTCGAGCGCCGCCTGGTGGGCGAGCGCGGCGATGGGCTTCCTCGCCGTGGCGATCCTCGTCGTCAACAACCTGCGGGACATCCCGACCGACGCGTCGGCGGGCAAGCGGACCCTGGCGGTCCGGATCGGCGACCGGCGCACGAGGACGCTGTACCGGGCGTGCGTGGTGGCGGCGTTCGCGGCCGTCGTGCTCGGGGTGGTGGCCGGGATCGCCGACGAGGGGAGCGGGATGTCGCAGTGGGCGCTCCTCGCGCTCGCCGCGTGGGTCGTGGCGATCCGGCCGATGGAGCGCGTCGGGACGGCGCAGGGCCGCGAGCTGATCCCGGTCCTGCGTCGACACCGGGATCCTCCAGGTCGCGTTCGGCGGCCTGCTCGCGCTCGGCCTGTGGATCGCGGGAGCGACGGCGTCGTGACCTCCGAGGCCGAGGCCGCGTTCGCCGCGTGCTGGTGGATCGTCGACGACCTGGTTCGGTTCGGGATGGAGCACGCGTGCGTGTCGCCGGGTTCGCGCTCGACGCCGATCGCGCTCGCGCTCTGGCGACATCCCCACGTTCGGGTCCACGTCCACCTCGATGAGCGCGCCTCCGGGTTCTTCGCGCTCGGCCTCGCGAAGGCCACCGGCCGTCCCGTCGCGGTCGCCTGTACGAGCGGAACCGCGGCCGCCGAGCTGCTTCCGGCCGTCGTCGAGGCCTCGATGTCGCGCGCGACGCTCGTCCTCCTGACGGCCGACCGACCGCCGGAGCTCCGCGGCGTCGGGGCCAACCAGACGATCGACCAGATCGGCCTGTACGGCTCGTACGTCCGCGCGTCCGTCGACGCCCCCGTCCCCGGAGACGCGCCGGAGGAGGACGCCTGGCACGAGCTCGTCCTCGCGATGACGCGCGCCTCGATGGGACCGCCTCCGGGACCGGTGCACCTGAACTTGCCGTTTCGGGAGCCGCTCGTCCCGGGTCCGATGTCCTTCACCGCGTCGCGTCCCTCCGGGACCGAGCACGCGATCGTGGCGAGCGCGGAGCCGGAGGAGGTCGAGGCGCTCCTTCGCGAGCTGATGTCGACGGACCGTGGGCTGATCCTCGCGGGTTCGATGCGGGAGTCACCGCCCTCGCTGCCAGAGCTGGCGACGCGAGCCGGCTGGCCGCTGGTGGCCGAGCCGACGTCCGGTCTTCGCGTTCCGGGCTCGCTCTCGGCAGGGCAGTTCCTCATGGGGGACGGCCGGTTCGCCGACTCGCACGTCCCCGACGTCGTCCTCCAGTTCGGCGCCGCCCCCACGTCTCGAGCCGGCCTCGAGCTGGTTCGGAGGGCGGGCCGGCTCGTGATCGTCGATCAGGACCACGTCGTTGCCGATCCACACCGGAGGGCGTCGTGGACGCTGCGGGTGGAGGCCGCCGACGTCGTGCCCAGGGCGCTCGAAGGTCTCGAGCCGGTGGGCGAGACGCCCTGGGCGTGGGAGTGGCGCGAGGCCGACATGAGGGTCCGGTCGACGCTCGACGAGACCATCGACGCCTGGGACGAGCCGTTCGAGGGCCGGCTCGCGCGGGACCTCGCGGCCGTGCTTCCCGACGGATCGACCCTCGTCGTCGGCTCGAGCATGCCCGTCCGCGACCTCGACGCGTACATGGCGCCGAGGCGGGGGCTCGGCGTGCTCGCGAACCGGGGCGCGAGCGGGATCGACGGCTTCGTGTCGACCGCGCTCGGCGTCGCCGCGAGCGGCGCCGCGACGACCGCTCTCTGCGGCGACCTCACGCTGCTGCACGACGTCGGATCGCTGCTCTGGTCCGCCCGCCGCGGGCACGACGCCGTGTTCGTGGTGCCGAACAACCGCGGCGGCGTGATCTTCTCGTTCCTGCCCCAGAAGGACCTACCCGAGCTCGAGGAGCTGTTCACCACGCCGCACGGCCTCGACGTCGGGGCGATCTGCGCGGCGGCCGGCGCGGGACATCACCTCGTGGAGCGCGCCGACGAGCTCATTCGCGCGGTCGAACGTGCGCGCTCGGCCGGTGGGGTCCAGGTGGTCGAGGTGACCGTCGACCCGGAGCTGAACGTGCGCCGCCACGACGAGGTGCACGAGGCCGTCGCCGCGTCGCTCGGACGTGCCTGAGGCGTACGCTCCGGCGTGGAGGTCGATGACGTGGAGCGGTCGCGGATGGGTTCCGTTGCCTACTGGTCGCTGGCGGCCGTCTTCACCGTCTTCGGGTTCCTCGACTTGGTGGCGATCGGCGCGCCGTTCCTTCTCACCGGCGTCGCCATGCTGCTCGTCGGTCCCCGGCGCCGCGATCGCGCCATCCTCTGGCCCGTCCTGATCGGTGTCTGGTCGTTCGTGGTCGGGTACGTGCTGGCGGCCCCGCTCGGATGCACCGCGACCGCGGGTCCCGTCGCGGTCGGCGAGGTGGCCGTCGAGCAGACGTCGTGCGCCAACGTCCTCGGCATCGACTACTCGGGGGGCGGGGGCTACCGGGCCCCGCTGCTGCCCGCCCTGCTCGCGGGGGTCGTTCTGGCACTCGCCGCCGCCTTCCTCGCGAGGCGGCTCCTGCGGCCCGCCCGCGCGACCGCGCCGAACCGCGCGTGACCATCCACGTCCGACCCGCGGGCGGCGCGGACGCCGGCGAGCTCGCGCGCCTGCGGTGGGAGTTCCGGATCGAGTTCGGCACGCCGGCCTCGCAACCGCGAGCGGTGTTCGACGAGGAGATGCGCGGCTTCCTCGTCGATGTCTTCGCGGACGCGAGTCCATGGCGGGTGTGGGTCGCCGAGGATGACCGAGCACTCGTCGGGTGCGTCTGGCTCCAGCTGGTCGAGAAGGTTCCGCACCCCGACCGGGGGCGCTGGGAGCGGCCGGTCGCGTACGTAACGAACATGTACGTTGCTCCGGAGCTTCGAGACCGTGGCATCGGTCGCGAGTTGCTCGACCGTGCGATCGCCTTCGCGAGGGAACGCGAGGTCGACGGCATCGTCCTGTGGCCGAGCCCGCGTTCCGCCCCCTTCTACGCGAGAGCCGGGTTCGGCTCCGAGGGCGCGGGGGTCTGGCTCGACGTCACCGGGGACTGATCAGCCCCAGCGCAGCGCGTCCAGGAGCGCCCGGAACTTCCGCTCGGTCTCGTCGACCTCGGCCTCGGGGACCGAGTCGGCGACGATCCCCGCCCCCGCGAACAGCCGCGCCGTCTTGCCGGTGATCTCGGCGCATCGAAGCGCGATCGCCCACTCGCCGTCGCCGTTGGCGTCGACCCATCCGACGGGACCGGCGTACGCGCCCCGGTCGATCGACTCGAGCTCGCCGAGGGTCTCGCGCGCGGCCTCGCGCGGCGTGCCGCAGACGGCCGGCGTCGGGTGCAGCGCCGCGACGAGCTCGAGGACGGGGGTGGAGGCCTCGTGCAGCCTGCCTCGGAACGCCGTCGCGAGGTGCCACACGTTCGCCGTCCCCAGCAGATCGGGCTCGTGCGGGTGCTCCAGGTCGTCGCAGAACGATCCGAGCACGCGGCGGACGTCCTCGACGACGACGGCGTGCTCCTCGCGGTCCTTCTCGGACCGGAAGAGCCGGTCCGAGGACGCCAGGTCTCGGACCGGGTCGCCGAACCGCTGGGCGGAGCCGGCGAGTGGGGTCGCCTCGACGAGGCGTCCTCGCTTTCGAACCAGCAGCTCTGGGGTCGCGCCGACGAGGATCGCGTTCGCGGCGCCGCCGGACGCGGGCGTCGCGAACGCGTAGCAGTCGGGGTCGACCGCGCGGAGGCGCCACAGCAGCTGCCTGACGTCGAGCTCGCGATCAGCGTCCACCAGGAGCGATCGGGCCAGCACGACCTTTCGCAGGCCGCCGCTCCGGATCCGCTCGGTGGCGCTTTGGACCGCCGCGGCATAGTCGTCGGGTTCGGGCTCGGGCCACAGCTGGATCTCCTCGAACGCGTCGTGCGGCGTGGCCGTGCCGGTCCATCGCTCGCGGACATCGGGGGGAGGGGCGAACCCGCCGGGCGTGACGTCGACCTGCCAGGTCTCGCCCGCGGTGAGCCGGACGGCCGTGCGAGCGGGGATCGCGGCAAAGGCGGGGGCCTCGTCGCCGAACGGGATCGAGGCGACCGCGACGGGCGGTGGACCGTCGGGGTGGGCGCGAACGCGATCGAGCGACTCGGCGAGGAGCTTCGACAGGCGCAGGATCCGCTCCGGTCCGGCTCCCGCAGACACCGTCTCCGCCACGCCCGAGGCGGAGACGCCGAGCCCCGACCGCTCGAAGAAGAACCCTCCGGGGCGATAGTTCGCGAGCAGGTCGAACGCGGGGCCGAGCGGGGCGATGCGCGCGACGAGCGGCGCGTCGCTCACCCTCGTGTTCCCACGAGCAGCTGCGCCGCCCCGCCCGCAAGCGTCGTCCTGGCGGCATCGTCGAACCCGGCCGAGCGAAGCATCGCGACGAGCTCGTCCGGCCGGGGGAGGTAGGCCATCGAGCGTGGGAGGTACGCGTACGCCTGCCGGTTCGAGAGCGCGCCGCCGATCAGCGGCACGACCTTTCCGAAGTAGACCCGGTGTCCGGCTCGGAGCACCCGCCCGTCCGGCTCGCTGGCTTCCAGGAACGCGGCCCGTCCCCCGGGGCGCACCGCCCGAGCCACCTCCGCGAAGAACGCGGCGAGGTCCGTCACGTTGCGCAGCGCGAACCCGCAGGTGGCACCGTCCAAGCCACCGTCGGACAGCGGGAGCGCGAGCACGTCCGCCTGCACGAGCGGCGACCCCGTCGTCGCGTTCGCGAGCATGCCGTGGGAGAAGTCGAAGCCGACTGCTCGATACCCGCTCCTGGTGAGCTCCGAGCAGAGATCGCCGGTACCGCACGCGAGGTCGGCGACGCGCGCGCCGCCCGGCAGCCGAAGCGAGGCGACGGTCCGGCGGCGCCAGCCGACGTCCATCCCGAAGGTCATGACCCGGTTCACGAGGTCGTAGCGCCCCGCGATGGCGTCGAACATGTGCCGAACCGCCCGCGCCTTGTCCTCGCCCTGCGGGAGCTCCGGTCCGTTCACCGCAGCCGGCCCTCGGCCTGGGCCAGGAGCACCCGGCGGAAGTGGTTGGCCACCAGGTTGGTCACCGCCGGGAGCAGCGTGTCGAAGGCCTCGACGAGCTCGGCTGCCGCCGCCTCGTCCGACCCGGCCGTGTCGCGGATCGGCTTGCGGACGTGCTCGTCGAAGAGCTCGACCGCTCGATCCGCGAGCCGCACCATCGCCTCGTTCGTCTCGCGCGCGAGCGCGAGCAGCTCGCCGAGCGGCAGTCCGAACTCCAACAGTCGCAGCGCGCCTCGAACCATCTCGATGTCGGAGGCCGTGTACCGTTCCTCGCCCCCGATCGTGCGCCCGAGCTTGATGCCCTCGCGCTCGACCGCCTGGATCAACGAGGCGGGGACGCCGCTTCGCTGGGCGAACTCCTCGAGCAGCAGGAGCTCCTCCGCATCGCCGGCGCCACGTGCCGCGTGAACGGCGGCCGCGAGGTCGACGTCGGCCCTGCCGTGATCCCCGTCGAGCACGCGCCCGATCGCGGCGAGCGTCAGCCCCTTGCGTTGGAGCGCTCGAACCTCGCGGATGCGCCGCGCGTGCTCGGCGCCGTACCACGCGACCCGGCCCTCGCGATCGGGCGGAGGCAACAGCCGGCGGGACTGGTAGTAGCGAACGGTGTCGACGGACACGTCGCACGCCGCCGCGAGCTGCTCGACCCGGTACCTCACAACCCGTCACTCTACGAGTGTGCGCTCGAACCATCCAAGCGCGAGCGGGCGGCTAGAGCCTCTGCTGGAGCGCGGAGAGGAACTGACAGTCGCCCTTGGAGACGACCCAGACCACCACCTTGTCGGGTGGCTGGTCGGCGCCGGGGCTCTCCAGGAAGACCGCAAGGTAGGCGGGTGTGCCCTGATACTCGGCCTCGATCAGACGGACGAGCCGGTCGGTGGCCGGGACATCGACGGGCGCCTCGGCGGTGCGAAGGCACGTGAGGGCGGGGCCGGGTGCCGCGAGCTGAAGGTCGCTTCCCGCCTCCCCGGCCGTCATGGTTTCCGATTGGCGCTTCGCGGCCTCGTTGCTCGCCAGGGACCGGACGCCGGGGCCGTCGTAGTTCACGTCGGTCTGGCGCTCGAGCCCTGGGAAGGCGGTCGCCGCCTCCGGCGCCGCTCCCCCGGTCGAGCCCGCCGCCCCGGCGTCCGCGGAGATGGCCCCCGATCCCGCCTCCTCGTTCGCGCTCCCGCCGAGGTTCACGTTCAACGCCACCACCAGGACGAGGGCGGCCGCGGCCGCGGCTCCGGCCACCCACTGGAGGCGCCCCCAGGCCGCGGCCCGCCGCCGCTCGAAGCGCCTGCCCGCCTCGGCGAGCACCGGCCCGGTCACCCCGAACGGCACCGGCACCTCCTCGAGCGACGCGAGCGCCATCAGCCCCTCGCGGGCGAGCTCCACCTCCTCGCGGCAGGTCCCACACGCCTGGAGATGCGCGTCGACGACGGCACGCTCCGTGTCTCCGAGCGTGCCGTCGACGTAGCCGGCGAGGAGGTCTTCGGGGTGGGTCATCGGGTCACCGTGCCGTCTGACGGCCCGCGAGCGCCGCCACGTTCCCGCTCGATCTGGAGCGCCCGCGCGAGCGCCACCCGCCCTCGGTGCAGGCGGGACTTCACCGTTCCGACCGGGATGCTCAGGATCGCGGCCACCTCCTCCTGCGGCAGGTCCTGAACGTCGTGAAGGATCATCACGGCACGGAAGTCCTCGGGCACCTCGAGCAGCGCGCGGCGGACGTCGATGGAGAACGCCGCGTCGTCGGCGTGATCGGGCGCCGGAGGGGGTTCCGGGCGGGGGAGGTCGTCGTTCCCGCCGCGGTCCAGCAGCGGCTGCCGCTGGCGCTTGCGCAGCAGGTCGTAACAGGCGTTCACGGTGACGCGGTGCAGCCACGTCGTGAACGCCGCCTCGCCGCGAAACGAGGAGAGCTTGCGGAGCACCGTGAGGAAGGCCTCCTGCGCGGCGTCGCGCGCGTCCTCCTCCTTGCCCGTCATGCGCAGGGCGAGGTTGTAGACGCGACGTTCGTGCCGCTCCACGAGCACCGCGAACGCCGCTCGATCGCCCGACAGGAACCGGCGGACGAGGTCTTCGTCCCGATCGCCGACCTCAGGCATCGGCCTCCACCACGACACGGAACTCGGCGATCTCGGCACGGTTGCCGTCGTCGACCGGGACGACGGTCGTGATCCAGACCAGGACGTACCGGCCGGAGGACGCGAGCGAGCCCCGTGTCTCGCCGAGGGCCGTGGTGGGCCCGCCGACGGCCTGGACGATCGCCCCCGGATCGTCCCCGACGGCGACGTGGAAGACGAACCCCGGATGCGGCGTCCAGAGCCGGAAGCCCACGACGTCCCGCGTCGTTCCCAGGTCGAACACGAGCCCCACGCCGGCCTTGTTGAGGCGACCGTCGAAGTAATTCTCGGAGCGCCACGCGGACGTGAGATCGCCGTCGACTGCGAGCGGCGCCATCGAGTCGTTCTCGCCGCCGTCGCCGGGCGGCGGGTCGATGACGTCGACCGAGACCGGACGCAGCGTCTGGGTCGTCGGCGTCGACGCGGCCGCCAGTCCGGTTGATGCGCGGTCTTGGGTGGGGCGGATCCCGAGCGGTCCGCCGACCTCGAGCCGACCCAGCCAGATGCCGACCCCGATGACGGCGGCCGCCACGAGCGCGACCGCGACGGGAACGCCGAGCCAGGCGCCGAGCCCGCCGTGCCGGTTGCCGCCCTCCGCGGTCGAATCGGCGATCCCCGTCGCGCGCAGCGCGGTCGAGAAGGCGGCGACGCCGTCGAAGCGCTCGCCCGGATCCGGCGCGAGCGCCCGGGCGACGACCCGGTCGACCGAGCGAGGGATCTCCGCCCGGACTCCGTTCGGGGACCGGCGTCCCGCCGGTGCCTGCCCCGTCAACAGCGTGAACAGCAGGGCGCCGACGGCGAAGACGTCCGTCCGCGCGTCGCACTCCCCGCTCGAGGACTGCTCGGGGGCGAGCCCCTCCCCGCCGAGGAGACGCGCCGCATCGGCGGGCGAGCGAGATGCCGTCACGGCCGGGCCGATACCGAGGTCGGTGACGCGCGCGCCGCCGCCGGGGAGCAGCAGCACGTCGTCCGGCTCGAGATGGAGGTGGAGCACTCCGGCTTCGTGGACTGGCGCGAGCGCGTCGAGGACGTCCGTCGCGATCCGCACCGCGTCCTCGGGTGCGAGCGGACCCGAATCCGCGAGCACCGCTCGCGCGCTGACCCCGTCGACGTGCTCTCGGACCAGGAAGGGGATACCGTCCTGCTCGCCGGAGTCGAGGAGACGGGCGATCCCGGGCGCGGAGAGCGAGGCCACGCGGCGCACCTCCCGCTCGAGACACGCCGTGAACGTCGGGTCGTCGCCCAGTGTGGGGTGCACGAGCTTCACCGCGACGATTCGGCCGAGCAGCCGATCCTCGGCCCGCCAGACCAGACCGGTCCCGCTGCGGCCGAGCTCTTCCTGCAACGCGTACCGGTCGGCGAGCACCTTCGTCGCGTTTCGCGTCTGCACGCGCGCCAGTCTATGCCCGCGACCTGCGCCTCTTGGCTATCCCGGCGCTCGGCCGGTGCGAGTCGCGGAGACCTTCGTGAGCCCCTCGAACACGCCGAAGCGAGCGATGAGCAGCGTTCGGGCGCGATCAGAGACCTCGACCGTGACGGATGCGGACGACACCTCGATCGACTCGAGGTGCGCATCCTCGTCCGCATCGGCGAGCGCGGCGAGCGTTGCGCGGAGGATCTTCTCCTCGCTGCGTCCCGCCTCGAGGGGCTTGATCCCCGCGTCCGCGGCCGTCTGAGCGACCTCGGCCACGTGGATGCGCGCAAGCAGGATCGACGCCCCGTCGATCGCAACGACGACGACGAGCGCCAGGACCAGCAGCCACAGTACGAGCAGCTTCCCGACGAGTCCTCGCTCCTCGCGGGCCAGCCTCACCTCCGCCACCTCGCCGCGAGCTGCCGGCGAACCAGCGCGACCTCGTCGATCCGAAGGAGCGTCGCGCACACGACGAACGTCGCGAGGCCGGCGGCGACCGCCCCCAGAACCTGCACGGCCTGCTCGGCGACGGTCGCCGTGCCGACCGCGTCGCCGAGCGATCGCGCCACCAGCCAGGCGACGGCGGCCGTCGCCAGCCCGGCCAGCGTGCTACGTCCGATGCTCGTGAGGACCCGCCCGCCGTCGAGGCCGTGCAGCCGGCGCCGGATCAGCAGCCCGAGCGCGACCGAGCCGAACAGGTACGAGCCCGCGTGCCCGAGCGCGAGGCCCTGCACGTCGAGGTCCATCACGCGGAAGAAGAGCAGGTCGAGCCCCACGTTGATCGTGACCGCGACGATGTTCACGAGCGCCGGCGTTCGCGTGTCCTGCATCGAGTAGAACGCGCGGAGCAGAAGCTGGAACGCCGCGAACGGGAAGAGCCCGACGGCGAACGCGATGAGCACGCCGGAAACGAGGTCCGCGCTCCCCGTCTTCGTGGCGCCATGCTCGAGGAGCAGTCGCACGATGGGACGCGCCAGGACGAGGTACCCGAGCGCCGCCGGGATGACGATGGCCGCCGTGGCGCGCAGGCCCTGCGACAGGAACCGGCGGAAGCCCTCGACGTCCCCGTCAGCCCACCGGCTCGACATCGCCGGGAGCAGCGCGGTGAAGATCGACACCGCGAAGATCGCGTACGGGAGCTGGAACAGGATGAACGCCGCCGCGTAGGCCGTGTATCCGCCCTCGACGCTCGCGGCCAGGACGATGACGACCAGGTAGGCGAGCTGGTTCGCGAGGACGTAGGCGAACACCCATCTCGCGAGCCTCGCGATCCGCACGACGGCCTCGTGCCGCCAACCCGCGACCCAACGGAATCGGAAGCCGACCCCTCGAACGAAGGGCCAGAGCGCGACGGTCATGGCGACGACGCCCGCCGTGGTCCCGATCGCCAGCACGAGCTCCTGGGCCGTCGTCGCGAGCGCGCCGGATCCGGGGGCGGGGCCGGGCATCGCCGCGAACACCGCGAACGTCGCGATCACGACCAGGTTGTTGAGGATCGGGGCGAACATCGTGGGCGCGAACCGCCGGTGGGCGTTGAGCAGGCCGCTGGCGATGGCGCCGACACCATAGAAGACGATCTGCGGCATGAACCAACGTAGGAAGAAGGTCGCGAGCTCGCGGACCGACTCCTGGTCGGCGCTCGGCACGCCCGACGTGTAGAGGTCGACGATCCACGGCGCCAGGACGATGCCGAGCACGGCGATGGCCGACAGCGCCACGACGGCGAAGGTCAGGAGCCGCCGGACCACGTCCCACGCGGCCTCCCGGCCGCGCTCCTGGAGCCACTCGACGACGACGGGGACGACGACCGAGGTCAGGATCCCGCCGAGCGCCAGCTCGTAGAGGATGTTCGGGGTGATGTTCGCGATGTTGTAGGCATCCGGCAGGCGGGTCTCGGTGATCCCGAGCGCGTACGCCATCGCCGCGAGCCGCAGGAACCCCGTCAGGCGCGAGAGCGCCGTCCCCACGGACATGACCGCGGTGCGGCGGACGAACGCGCTCGTCGAGTCGTCGGGGGCCGCGTCGGCCGCGCTCGGATCCTCGGGCGGCACCCCACCCATCCGCGGTCCCCCGGGCGTCACGACGTCCGACGTGGCAGGAACCTCCTCGCCCACATCCCGAGCAGCACGAGCGCCGCGGCGATCGTGATGAGGAGCGCGATCCGGTTGTACACCGTCGAGCGGACGAGGAGCGTCTGCGGCTTGTCCAGGGGCCGTCCACCGGGTGCGAGAAGCCAGAGCTGCACGGTGAACCTGCCGGTCGACAGGGCGTCGACCCGGAAGGTCACGGTCTGCGAGTCCCCGGGGGCGAGCTCGAGGTCGATGCTGCTCGGCGACCCCCGCAGGTGCTGCGAGACGAGCTGAACGGTCACGCGCAGCCCCTCGTCCGCCCGGTTGGTGACCGTGACCGGGATCCCGCTGCCCGTGCTCGAGGTAAGCGTGATCTGCGGGGCGGAATCCACGCTGATCCCGTCCAAGATCGCGCCGACCTGGTCCCGAACGGTCGTGATGAAGGCCAGGCCGTCGCTCGGGTCCGTCAGGTACTGGCGGGACTCCGCCAGCAGCAACATCCGGTCGTAGCGGTCGGGCGCCTGGCTCGCCTCGATGAGCATCGAGCGGTACGTGTCGACCCGCCTCCGGGCCTGCCGAAGCTCCTCGACGTAGGTCGAGGAGAACTGCCGTGGAGCTGGCGCGGCCAGCGGCTCCGGATCCGAGGGCGCGAAGGTCGTCACGAAGTCCCCGGCGTGTATCGGCGTGAGCCAGGGTGCCCCCGCGATGTCCTTCGCGAAGGTGGGGTAGAACGCCGGGGGAGCCAGGAGATCCTCGGACAGAACGATCGCGATCCCGCGCAGCACCCCGGGCTGCTCCTGCCAGATCGTCGCCAGCTCGCCGAGGAGCACCTGCGAGGCGAGGACCGGATCATCGGTCGCGACCGAGGACTGCAACAGCGTCATGAGGCCCGGCTCCGGCACGATCGCGACGATCTCCCCGACGGCGCCGAGCGCAGCGGTCGGGGGCGCGGCGAACCCGAGCGGCTGCGGCGAGGGCTCGACCGTGGATGGCCCCGCGACCAGGGTGGAGATCGCGCCTGTCGAGAGCTCCTGCAGGGTCGAGTCGTCGAGCGCGGCGCCGGGCGGGCGCAGGACGCTCGAGAGGGGGGTCGTCCCCAGGACGGCGCCCACGATCTCCCGCCCCCGGTCGAGCTGGACGGGGAGGTCCTGGCCGAGCCCGCCGGACAGCAGCGAGGGCAGCTCGGGAACCGAGAAGGGCATCGCGCTGATCCGCACGTTCGGCGCGCGCGCGATGGCCCGGAGATCCTCGAGCGCGCCCTGCGCGAGCTGGGCTCCGCCCTTGCCCGCGGGAACCTCGCGGACGCCGTCGTCGGTCGCCACCTCGTATCCGTCGCGCATGTCGACCAGCTGCGTCAGGAGGATCGGAGACATGGCGACGTCGACGGCGGGCAACCTCGAATCGGCCGTCAACTCCAGGAGCGCGTTGACCTGCGCGGCGAGCCTGCCGCCGGGCGCCAGGGCCACCTCGAGCGCGTCCGAGGTGAACACGCCGTCGGGCCCGAACAGGATCGGAGCGCCGAGGACGTACGTCCACGAGAGCGCGAGCGGCTGCTCCGGCTGGCGGACGAGGAAGATGACGGATGTCCGGAGGGCGGCGAGCGAGGTGAAGCCGCTCCGCAGCTCGATCTTGAGCGGATAGACGCCGGAGTCGTCGGGGTCCAGTCCCGACTCCAGCGGGAAGGCGAGCTCGAAGTCGCGCGGAACGCCGGGCTCGAGGATCCCCTCCCTGGGCAAGGTCTCGGCGGTCAGGATGAAGGACGGGTCGGCCACCAGGGACGACTCGTACTCCGTTCGCGTGATCACGCGCCCGTACAGCGTGACGCCGATCGAGAGCTCGTCGATCGGCGTCGGGCCGAGGTTCTCCGCCCGGACCCTCACGAGAAGCTCGCGATCGCTCGGCGAGTTCCACGGGGTCTGCGCCAGCAGCGTCAGGCGGACGGTGGCCGGCGCGGTGGTCGGCTGGGGGGTCGGTTCCTGGGCGGAGAGCCTCCCGACGCTCAACGTGAGCACGGCGAGGAGCACGAGGAGGGGGAGACCGAGCCGTCGCATGATCGGCCCGGCCATCCTACCCGCCACCCCCGAGCAGGGCGACGGTCTCGGCGATGCCGTACGCGAGCGCGATCACGAGCAGGAAGGTACCGACGGCGACGCGGAGGGTGGCCTCGCCCGTGGACAGGGCGAATCGGGCCCCGATCCTCGCGCCGGGGACGACGCCGATGGTCAGCGCGAGGAAGATCGCCCAGTCGATGTGGCCGAGCGCCCAGTGCACCAGCGTTCCGGGAACCACGAGGGCGGAGATCACCAGGAGCGAGGTCCCGAGCGCGCGCCTCAGCGGCATCCCGATCAGCACCGTGAACGCCGGCACCATGACGATCCCCCCGCCCACGCCGAGCAGCCCGGACACGAAGCCGGCCACCAGCCCGATCGCCGCGTACTTCCAAACGGGAGTCGCCCCTCGCTCCCACGGCGTCGCGGGCTGGCGGCCTCGGATCACCTCGACGGCGGTCCAGCCGATGAGCGCCGACGTGATCACGAGCAGAAAGTGCGCGTTGACGAAGTCGGTCAGGTAGGCGCCGAGCACGGCCCCGGCGATCCCCGGGCCCACGGCCCACCGCGCCGCGCGAACGCTCGCCTCGCCGGCCCTCAGGTAGGTGTACGCGCCGACGATCGAGGTCGGGAAGATCACCGGAAGCGGCGTTGCGATCGCTTGGACGGCCGTGCCACCCAGGAGGACGTTGACCGCAGGTGTCGTGACCACGCCGCCCCCGACGCCGAACAGCCCCGACAGGATGCCGGCGATGAAGCCGACGAGGATGCCGAGCGCCCACTGGAGTCCCGTCACGAAATGAGCTCGAGAGCGCGCTGGAGCACGTCGCGCTCGCCGCGGTACGCGGCGCGCCTGGTGATCCGGCCGACGGGGAACCAGCGCACGTCCTCCATCTCCTCGTCGTGGTTCGCGAGGTCCCCACCGGTCGCGCGCATCAGGAAGAACCGGACCTGCTTGTGGATGCGGACGCCTTCCCACACGTAGAAGTAGCGGATCGTTCCGAGGTCGTGCTCGATCTCTGCCTCGAGCCCGGTCTCCTCGAGCACCTCGCGGACCGCGGCCGCCTCCGGGGTCTCCTCGGGTTCCACGTTGCCCTTGGGCAGGCCCCAGGCGAGCTCGCCGCGGCGGGTGCGTCGCGCGGCGAGGCAGATCTCGGTGCCGTCCTCGCCGGCGCGGTAGACGACGCCCCCGGCCGAGACCTCGTTGCGCGTCGGCATCAGCGCCACACGCCGCGACGGGCGGGAGGGACCCCCTCCCTATACTGGGCGCTCGTGCTCGACCGCATCATCGAGTTCCTCGAGCCCTATCTCGGCGTCCCCTGGGGATACGTCATCGTGGGGCTCGCCACCTTTCTCGAGAACTCGGTCGGCGCCGGGGTGATCGTGCCGGGCGAGACCCTCGTCATCGTCGGCGGATTCTATGCGCGGATCGGCGAGCTCTGGCTTCCGGGCGTCGCGATGGTCGCCGTCGTGGGCGCGGTCCTCGGGGACAACCTCGGGTATTGGCTCGGTCGTCGGTTCGGCCGGGGGTTCTTCGAGCGCCACGGTCGCAAGCTGCTCGTCACGCCGGAGCGCCTGGCCACGGCCGAGCGCTATTACGCGCAGCACGGCGGCGTCACCGTCTTCCTCGGCCGGTTCATCCCCGTGGTCCGGAGCGTGGGCTCGATCGCCGCCGGGATCTCCCGGATGGAATGGAAGCGGTTCTTCGTCTACGACCTGGCCGGGGCGCTGATCTGGGGGATCGGGCACTCGACCCTGGGCTACGTCCTCGGGGCCTCCTACCAGCGCTGGGAGCGCTACGCGACCCCGTTCGGCCTCGCCCTGCTGGTCGTCCTCCTTTTCGCCGTCGGGGCCTCAAAGTTCGTCGCCGCGCGCCGAAAAGTGAAAGGGGACCTCGAGGAGAGCGAGGTCGAGCTCGAGCGCGAGCACGCGGTCGAGCACGACCCCGAAGGGGACTGAGCGATGGACGTCACCGAGCTGCTGCGGTACACGGTCGAGATGGGGGGGAGCGACCTCCACCTCAAGGCCGGGAACGTGCCGTTCGTCCGCGTGGACGGCGACCTCGACCCCACGCCCTTCCCCGCGCTCTCAAGCAACGACACCGTGGGCGCCGCCATCGCGATCATGCCCGAGCACAAGCGCAAGGAGTTCGAGGTCTCGAACGAGGCCGACTTCGGCTACACGTTGCCCGGCGTCGGCCGTTTCCGCGTCAACGTCTTCCGCCAGCGGGGGATGGTCGGCCTGGCGATCCGGCGCGTGCGCTCGGAGGTCCCGACGATCGAGGAGCTGCTGCTGCCGCCCGTCATCGTCGAGCTGTCCGAGTCCGCGCGCGGGCTCGTCCTGGTGACCGGCCCGACCGGCACGGGGAAGACGACGTCCATCGCCTCGATGATCGGCCACATCAACCGCACCCGGCGATCGCACATCGTGACGATCGAGGACCCCATCGAGGTCGTGCACGACGACGACCGCTCGATCATCCAGCAGCGGGAGATCGGCCTGGACACCGAGTCCTACTCGGCCGCGCTGAAGCACGTGATCCGCCAGGACCCCGATGTGATCTTCGTCGGCGAGATCCGCGACCCGGAATCGGCGCTCTCGGCGATCCAAGCGGCGGAGACGGGGCACCTGGTGATCTCGACCCTGCACACGATCGACGCGACGGAGACGATCAACCGGCTGCTCGACCTGTTCCCCCCACAGCAGCAGCGCGAGGTGCGGACGTCGTTCGCCGGCGCCCTGCGCGGGATCGTGTCCCAGCGCCTCGTCCCGCGCGCCGACGGCAAGGGCCGCGTGCCGGCCGTCGAGGTGCTCATCGCGAACGGGCGCGTCTACGATCGCATCGTCGACCCCGCCGCCACGATCGAGATCCACGACGTGATCGGCGAGGGCGAGTTCTACGGCATGCAGACGTTCGACCAAGCCCTCGTGAAGCTCGTCGTTCAGGGGCTCGTGACCGAGGAGGACGCGCGGCGCGCCTCGACGAACCCGCACGACTTCGTCCTCGCGCTCCGCGGGCACCACGGTCCGGACGGTCCCGGCCGGCATCCCGTAGGTCACGCCGGCTCCTCCCCGGCCGCCCGCCGCGCCGCGCGCTCCATCGGGTGGCGGCGGTAGCCGTACGGGATTCCCAGCGCGAGGTACACCGGGATGAACAGCGGCCCCCAGGCCATGTACTGGCGGATGTGGTGTCGCTCGTGCACCAGGAGGTGCCCCTCCACCGGGACCGCCGCGAGGATCACGAACCCCACGGTCATCGCCGCGCGACGCATCCCGGCGAGCAGCGCCGTCACGCCGCGGGGTCCGCGGTCGAACACGATCGCGCCGCCGTGGATCCGCGGCCTCTGAAAGGTCAGGGCGCCGAGCGCGAGGCCCAGCAGTGTGTTCGGCAGCGTCCAGACGAAGCCGAGCAGCTCGAGCGGCCGCATGCGGGGACGCTACCGCAGGCGCGCTGCGGGGCAGGGGTATCCTGGCCCGGACATGGCCGATCGGTCGCGCGGCGACGCCGGCGCGCTCCTCGAGGTCCCCCCCGTCGCCAAGGAGCTGGGCGATCGCTTCCGCCTTGCCGGCCACGAGCTGTACCTGGTCGGCGGCGCCGTACGAGACCAGCTCCTCGGCCGACCGCCGCCGACGGAGTGGAATCTCGACTTCGCCACCGACGCGCTTCCCCGGGAAACGACGAGGGTGCTTCGAGGGTGGGCCGACCAGCAGTACCTCGTCGGTGTCAAGTACGGGACGGTCAGCGCGCGCAAGGAAGGCCTCCTGTTCGAGATCACGACCTTCCGCGAGGAGGTCTACGCGCAAGAGCATCGAAAGCCCGCGGTGACCTTCGGGAAGGACCTGCGGACCGACCTGTCGCGCCGCGACTTCACGGTGAATGCGATGGCCGTTCGCGTGCCCGAGGGCGAGTTCGTCGATCCGTTCGGGGGCGTGAAGGATCTCGCGTCCAAGCGGCTCGACACCCCGCTCGATCCCGAGATCGCGTTCGGCGATGACCCGCTCCGGATGCTGCGCGCGGCGCGTTTCGCGGCCCAGCTCGAGCTCGTGCCGGTGCCGCGCGTCGTCGAGGCGATCGGCCGGATGCGCGATCGCCTGCGGATCGTCTCGGCCGAACGGATCCGGGACGAGCTCTCGAGGCTGCTGACCGGCACGAAGCCCTCGAAGGGCCTCCACCTGGTCGTCGAGACGGGACTGGCCGAGGAGTTCCTGCCGGAGCTCCCCGCGCTTCGGCTGGAGCAGGACCCGGTGCAGCGCCACAAGGACGTGCTCCACCACACGTACGCCGTGATCGAGAAGTGCGATCCGCAGGACCTGACGCTCCGGCTCTCGGCGTTGCTGCACGATATCGGCAAGCCGAAGACCCGGGAGATCACGCCGGAGGGCGTGACCTTCCATCACCACGAGGTGGTGGGCGCGCGGATGGCCCGAGAGCGCCTCCAGGCCCTTCGCTATCCGGCGCACGAGGTCGACGACGTCTGCACGCTCGTCGAGCTGCACCTTCGGTTCCACGGCTACAGCGAATGGAGCGACAGCGCGGTCCGCCGCTACGTCCGAGACGCGGGGCCGCTCCTGGACCGGCTGAACCAGCTCACGCGCGCCGACTGCACCACGCAGAACCCGCTGAAGGCGAAGAAGCTGGAGGCGCTGCAGGACGATCTCGAGGAGCGGATCGCGCGTCTGGCCGAGGAGGAGAACCTCGAGGCGATGCGCCCGCCGCTCGACGGGCAACAGGTGATGGAGCATCTGGGGATCGGGCCGGGCCCCACGGTGGGGGAGGCGCTCGCGTACCTGATGGAGCTGCGTCTCGAGCGCGGCCCGTTCGACGAGAACGAGGCCCGTCGCCTCCTCGACGAGTGGTGGACCGTCCGGAGCCGCCCCGACGGCGACTGACGTCGTCCCGATGGTCGCCTCCACCGACGGGCTGACACAGGCCGAGGTCGCCGAGCGCGTCGCGCGCGGACAGGTCAACGATGTCCCTTCGGCGCCCTCGCGCACCGTGCGCGAGATCGTCCGCACCAACGTCTTCACGCGGTTCAACGCGCTGCTCGGGTCGTTGTTGGTCGTGATCCTCATCGTGGGGCCGATCCAGGACTCCTTGTTCGGCGTCGTGCTGATCGCGAACGCCGTCGTCGGCATCTACCAGGAGCTCCGCGCGAAGTGGACGCTCGACCGGCTCGCGGTGCTGACCTCCCCACACGCGCGGATCGTGCGCGAGGGTGAGGTGCGGGAGGCGCTCATCACCGAGGTGGTCCTGGATGACGTGCTTGCGCTGCAGCCGGGCGATCAGGTCGTCGTCGACGGTGAGGTGCTCGAGGCGGCCGGGCTCGAGGTGGACGAGTCCCTGCTGACGGGTGAGCCGGAGCCGGTCGTCAAGGATCGCGGCGACGAGGTGCTCTCGGGGTCGTTCGTCGCGGCCGGGGGCGGCCGGTTCCGAGCGACGCGGGTCGGCGCGGAGGCCTACGCGGCGCGGCTCTCGGAGCAGGCGCGTCGGTTCACGCTCACGCGCTCGGAGCTCCGGGCCGGGATCGACCAGATCCTTCGGATCGTGACGTGGCTCATCGTCCCCACGGCGGCGCTGCTGGTGGTCAGCCAGCTCCGATCGAACGCGAGCCTGCACGACGCCATCCGCGGCTCGGTCGCCGGGACCGTCGCGATGGTCCCCGAGGGACTCGTGCTGCTCACCAGCGTGGCGTTCGCGGTCGGCGTCGTCCGCCTGGCCCGGCGGAAGGTGCTCGTGCAGGAGCTGCCGGCGGTCGAGGTCCTCGCTCGCGTCGACGTGCTCTGCATCGACAAGACGGGGACCCTCACCGAGGGCCGGCTCGTGGTGGAGGAGGTCGAGGTCCTGAACGAGGACGGCGGGCATCGCGAGGCCCTCGCCGCCCTCGCGGCGGCCGATCCCCATCCGAACGCGACGCTGCTGGCGATCGGGGAGAGCTTCCCGAACGCGCCCGAGGAATGGCTCGCGGGCCGGACCGTCCCGTTCTCCTCGGCCCGCAAGTGGAGCGGCGCGGAGTTCGGCACGAAGGCCACCTGGCTGCTCGGCGCGCCCGACGTCCTGCTCGGCGGGGAGCCGGGCGACGAGGCGCACCTGCGAACGGCGCTCGGGCACGCGGAGCGTGGGCGCAGGGTCGTGCTGCTCGCCCGGACCGAGGCCGGCCTGGAGGGTGAGGCCGTTCCGACGGCGTTGGTGCCGGTGGCGTTCGTGATCCTCGGGGACCGGGTTCGCGAGACGGCGTCGGAGACGCTCGCCTACTTCGCGAGGCAGGGCGTCGAGGTGAAGGTGATCAGCGGCGATCATCCGGAGACCGTCGCGGCGGTCGCCCGCCGGGTCGGCCTCCCGGGCGCGGCCATGCCCTTCGACGCCCAGGGGCTCCCCGCCGAACGCGACGAGATCGCCGACGTCCTGGAGTCTCACTCGATCTTCGGCCGCGTGACGCCGCAGCAGAAGCGCGCGATGGTCGAGGCGCTCCAGTCGCGCGGGCACGTCGTCGCGATGACCGGCGACGGCGTGAACGACGTGCTCGCGCTGAAGGACGCGGACATCGGGATCGCCATGGGCTCGGGGAGCTCGGCGACGAGGGCGGTGGCGCAGCTCGTGCTCCTGGATTCGACGTTCGACGCCCTGCCCTCGGTGGTGGGTGAGGGACGGCGGGTGCTCGGGAACATCGAGCGGACCTCGAACCTGTACGTCACGAAGACCGTCTACGCGATGCTGATCGCGCTCGGCGTCGGCGTGGTGGGGCTCCAGTTCCCGTTCCTCCCGCGGCAGCTGTCGCTGATCGGCGCGCTCACGATCGGGATCCCGTCGTTCTTCCTCGCGCTGGCGCCGAACGACGAGCGCGCCCGCCCGGGGTTCCTCCGGCGGGTGCTCCGTTTCACGATTCCCGCCGGCACCCTCACCGCGATCGCCACGTTCCTCGGCTACGTCCTCGCGCGAGACGACCCGGGCGTGACGCTCGCGCAGGCGCGGACGACGGCGACGATGGTGCTGCTGTGGATCGGGTTCCTCGTCCTCTCGGTGATCGCCGCGCCGCTCACGACCTGGCGACTCGCGCTGGTGTGGGCGATGCCCGCGCTCTTCGCGTTGGTGATGGCGGTGCCCGCCACGCGCGAGTTCTTCGCGCTGTATCCGCCGCCGCTCCTCGTCTGGCTGGCCGCGTTCGGCATCGCGGCGCTCGTGTGGTCGTTCGCGAGGCTGTTCCTGCCGCCCGAGCGCCCGGTCGGACCGGGCGCCTCGAGGGCCCCGGCCTGATCCTCGCTCCCGGCGTGACCGACTAGCCCAGGCCGCCCACGTCCGACGGTGGCCAGATGACGACGAACGCCCGGCCGATCACCTTGTCCAGCGGCACGTAGCCGAGGCCGTAGCGGCTGTCGGCGGAGTTGCCGCGGTTGTCGCCCATCACGAACAGGCTGTCCTCCGGAACCACGAAACGCATGTCGGTGCCGTTGAGCGCCTTCGCCTTCTCGGTGAGATAGGGCTCGTCGAGCGCCTTGCCGTCGACGTAGACCACGTTGTCGCGGATCTCGATGACCTCGCCGGGCAGGCCGATCACGCGCTTGATGAAGTCCTCGTCCTCGGGCTGTGCGAGGCCGATCCCCTCGCCGAGCCAGTGGACGATCCCGCCGATCACGCCCCGGTCGGGCAGGGCCGTCGAATTCGGGTTCTCGAAGACGATGACGTCGCCCCGCCCGACGTCGCCGAAGTCGTAGACGAACTTGTTCACGAAGACGCGGTCGCCCGACCTCGAGCGTCGGGACCATCGACGCGGATGGGATGTAGAAGGCCTGCACGACGAACGTCTTCACGACGATGGCCACGACGATCGCGATGAGGATCAGGAACGGGGTCGAGCCCACGAACCGCGACGCGCGCCCGGGTCGCTTGGGTTCGGGCGCCGCGTGGAGCTCGGACGGGGGCTCGGCGCTCTCGGACGCGGGAAGGTCGCGGGCTTCGGTATCGGCCATGGGCTCCACAGCTTACGGGCTGGCCGTCACTACGTCGGCAGGACCCGCACCTCGACGGCCTTGAAGGAGGCCCACACGAGCGCCTCCTCCGGCCGGCCGCTGGTCTCGGTCGCCTCGGTCCTCAGAGCCCGTTCGTAGAGAGAGTGTGCCGACTACGAAGAACTGGTGGCGATCATGACCTCGGTGGCCTTGATGATCACCGTCACCTCTGCACCTTCCTCGAGACCCAGGCGCTCCGCGGAGGCGCGCGTGATTGCCGCCACGACCTCCTGACCGCCGATATCGACTGCCACCTCGGACATGATGGTTCCAAGCTTCACCGAGCGCACCGTCCCAACGAACTGATTTCGGGCGCTGATCTCCATCGTTCCCTCCCTCTTCGAGGCTTGATCCGGATGTTCAGGTTTGGAGGACCTGCACCTCCACCGCCTTGAACGATGCCCACACTAGCGCGCCGTCGCGCAGACCGAGGCGCTCGACCGACCCAAGTGTGACCTCGGCAACGAGCGGCGGCGCGGTCGCGAGACGCACCCGAGCGTGCCCACCCTCGACCGCGATCGAGGTCACTCGGCCGCGGAGCACGTTGCGAGCCGAACCCACCGGCGGCTCCAGCGAGAGCGTCACGTCGGCAGGTCGGAGCAGCCCGATCACGTCGCCGCCCTCGAAGCCTTCGGGCCAAGGGGTTACGACGTCGCCCTCGGCCGTCGCGAGGCGCCCGGCACCCTCCTCGAACGGCTGGAGGCGGCCTCGGAATGCGTTCAGGCCGACCAAGTCCGCCGCGTAGCGCGAGCTCGGGAACGCACGGATCTCGTCGGGCGTTCCCACCTGTGTCACGCGTCCCTCCTCAAGGATCACGAGACGGTCGGCGAGGATGGAGGCTTCGACGGGGTCGTGGGTCACGATGATGCGAACCCCGGGGAAGCGGCCGAGCTCCTCGCGCACGAGATCGCGAACGCGGACGCGCGCCCCCACGTCGAGTGCAGAGAGCGGTTCGTCCAGGAGCAGGAGCGCCGGTTCGGCGACGAGGGCGCGCGCGAGGGCGACGCGCTGCGCCTCGCCACCGGAGAGGTCGCGGGGCCTGGCGCCGGAGCGATTCCGAACGCCGAGCCGCTCGAGCAGCCGCATCGCGCGTGCTCGTGCTTCCGCCTTCGAGACGCCGCGTGCGCGGAGCGGGAAGGCGACGTTCTCGATCGCCGCGAGGTGAGGAAAGAGCAGCAGGTCCTGAAACACCACGCCGATGGGTCGGCGATCCGGGGGAACGTAGTCCGCGGTCGCCGTCGCGTCCAGGACGGCGCCGTCGAGGACGATCCTCCCCTCCGCCGGGGGTTGGAGTCCGGCGATCGACGCCACAAGCGTGGACTTGCCCGAGCCGTTCGGCCCGAGGAGCGCGACGGTCTCTCCGGCCTGGGCGTCGAACGCCGCGCGAACCTCGAACGAGCCCCGGCGCACGACGACGTCGACCTGGAGGCTCATCGCAGGAATCGTCCCCTGAGCGCCAGGATCACCGTCAGCGCCACGCCGATCAGCAGCATGGACAGCGCGAACGCGGCATCCTGGTCGGTCTGCAGCTGCTCGAATACGGCGAGGGGGAGCGTCTGGGTGCGCCCCTGGAGGTTGCCGGCGAACGTGATCGTCGCGCCGAACTCGCCGAGCGCCCGCGCCCACGACAGGACGAGCGCGGCCGCGATCTGCGGTCCCATGAGCGGCATCGTCACGCGCCGCAGCACGTACCAACGTGAGGCGCCGAGCGTCGAGGCCGCATCCTCGAGCCGCTCGTCGAGCCCTCGGAGACCGGCCTCGAGCGCGAGGACGGCGAGCGGGAACGAGACGAACGTCGCGGCCAGGATCGCCGCCCCCGTGGTGAAGGTGATCTGCACGCCGAACCACTCGTACAGCCACGACCCCGCGATCCCGCGACGTCCGAACGCGGCGAGGAGCCCGACCCCGGCGACGACCGGCGGCATGACGAGCGGCAGGACCACGAGGGCCCGGACGAGCGTCTTGCCGCGGAACGACCGGCGTGCGAGCACCCACGCGAGCGGGAATCCGGTGACGAAGCAGATCGAGGCGGCCACCGTCGCGACGACGAGCGAGAGCCGGAGCGCCACCAGCGCGGTCTCGCTGGTGAGGATCTCGCCGATCCGAGACCACGGCGTCCGGACGATCAGGCCGAGCAGCGGCAGCGCGACGAGGGCGACGCCGAGCGCCGCCAGGACCGCGAAGACGGCCGGCGTGCGCCGTCTACGCGGGTGGGGGAAGGAACCCGTACTCGGCGAGGGTCTGCTGCCCGTCGCCGAGGACGTAGTCGACGAATCGCTGCGCGAGGTCGGCCTCCTCGGAACCGTTGACGACGGCGATCGGATACGTGGCGATCACGTTCACCTCGTCGGGAATCTCGATCAGCATGATCTGATCCGCGACGTCGGGTGTGACGTCGGTGACGTAGCCGATCCCGGCGTCGGCATCGCCCGAGAGGACCTTGGTGATGACGGCCTTGACGTCCTCCTCGTTCGAGACGACGTTCGCGAGCGCGGCCTTGGAGATCCCGGCGTTGTCAAAGATCTGCCGCGCGTAGTCGCCCGCCGGGACGCCCTCGGCCGCGATGACGAGGTTGACGCCGTCCCCGGTCAGGTCGTCGAGTCCCTCGATCTCCGCCGGGTTGTCGACGGGCACGATGATCGCGAGCCGGTTCCTCGCGAAGTCGGCCCGGCCGGTCACCCCGGGACCGTCGTCCTGGACGGAGTCCATCCAGGTCGGGCTCGCGGACGCGAAGACGTCCACCGGCGCGCCCTCGTTGATCTGACCGGCGAGCCCGTCCGACGGGCCGAAGTTGAAGGTGACGGTGACCCCGGGGTTGGCGTCCTGGAACGCGGCCCCGATGTCGGTGAATGCGGCGGTGAGCGAGGAGGCCGCCGAGACGACGAGCTCGGCTTCCTGGGCGGCCGACCTCGAGCCGCTCGCGCCACTCGAGCCGCCCGCGCCGCTCGAGCCGTCGTCGGAGTCACCACACGCGGCGAGGAGCAGCCCCGCCGCCATCACGAGGACCAGCAGCCTCCTCATTCGTCCACCTCGAGCATCACGTTGGTCGCCTTCACGGTCGCCACGGCATGCATGCCCGGCTTCAGCCGCATCTCGTCGACCGCCTCGCGGGTGACGAACGCGAGGATCCGATGCGGGCCGGCGAGGATCTCGACCGTTGCCGCGAGCTTGTCCCGCTTGACCTCGGTGACGACGCCGGGAAATCGGTTCCTCACGCTGCCGGCCGTCACCCTGGGGCGCTCGCGCCGCTCGAGGAGCAGGCGCGCGATCTCCGATGCGGGAACGAGGCGCTGCCCGCCGCTCGTGCGCGTCGTCCGGACCTTCCCGTCGCGCTCCCAGCGCCGGACGGTCTCGACGCGCACGCCGAGCATCTCGGCGGCTTCCCCGATCCGATACGCCTCAGCCATGTTAAACGGGCACGATAGTCAGGTTTCCCTGGTGTTGTAAACCCGGAAACCGGTCGAGCGACTCAGACCGCGAAGCGGACGTGCAGGATGTCGCCCTCGCGGACCTCGTAGTCCTTGCCCTCGACCCGGATCTGGCCCTTGGCCTTCGCCTGCTCCATGGAGCCGGCGGCGACGAGGTCGTCGTACGAGATGACCTCGGCCCGGATGAAGCCGCGCTCGAGGTCGGTGTGGATCACGCCGGCGGCCTCGGGCGCCTTCGCGCCTCGGCGGACCTCCCACGCCCGGGTCTCGTCCTCGCCGGTCGTGAGGAACGTGAGGAGGTCGATCGCGCCGTAGCCCGCCCGGATCACCGTCTCGAGGCCGGGCTCGTGCACGCCGAACTCGTCGAGGAGCGCCCGCGCCTCCTCCGGGTCCATCTCGGCGGTCTCGGCCTCGATCGAGGCGTACACCCCAACGGCATCCCCGGGGAGCTCGCCGGGCACCTCGGCGCCCTCCTCGAGGTTGGCGATCACGACCTGCGGCTTGAGCGTGAGTGGCGCGATCGGTTTCAGCTCACGCCGGTGCTCCTCCGAGAGCCCGGCTTCTCGCAGCGGCGTTTCGGCCCCGAGCGCCTCGTTCGCCGTCGCGAGGGCGTCCACGTCCGCGGCGGGCTTTCCGCGCGCCCGCTTGATCGCCTTGGCGAGGGCGGGCTCGATCACCGCCTGATCGGCGAGCAACAGGTCGGCGCGCACCTCGGCGAGCTCGGCCGCCGGGTGCGCGTCGGGGCCGAAGCACCGCACGACGATCGCCAGCGCATCGCTCTCGCGGAGCTTGGCCACGCCCTGGGCCGAGGCCGTCCCGCCCGGCACGTCGACGAAGCCGACCTGCGCGTGGACGGTCTTGCGAGAGCGCTCCATCGCGGTGAGCACCTCGACGCGCGGGTCGGGCACGGGGACCACGGCGTGGTTCGCCTGGCCGCCGTGCGAGCCCGAGCGGGTGAGCGCCGTGAACAGCGTCGACTTCCCGCTGAACGGGAGGCCGACGAGGCCGATGTCCTTCATCGGCCGGACCCTATCCAAACGCGAACGGGACGGGCCTGCCGAAGCAGCCCGTCCCGTGAACGCCGGGTTGGGAGGTGCTACGCCTTGGTCTCCCAGAAGATCTTGCCGAGCTCGTCGATCGCGTCGAGGAGCTTCTGCCCCTGCTCGGGATCCTGTGACTTCTTCGCCGCCCCGGCCTCCTTGGTCGCCTTCCAGAAGAGGTCGTGCAGCTGCGGGTACTTCTCGACGTGCTCGGGCTTGAAGTAGTCGGTCCAGAGCACCCACAGGTGCTCCTTCACCATGTCTGCGCGCAGCTCCTTGATGCCGAGACACCGCGAGCGGTAGTCCTCCGCGCTCTCGCCGGCCGACTTGAACTTCTCGGCGTCCTGGTATCGGGTCTGGATCGCCTTGACCGACTCGGCCTCGATCCGTGCCTGAGCCGGGTCGTAGACGCCACACGGCAGGTCGCAATGGGCATGGACGAGACGCTTCGGCCTGAGCAAAGCTTCGAGCATGAGCGTTCCCCCTCCTTCGGATCCTTCGGATGAGACTCCTTCCGAGCGAACCTACCACCGCGCTCGCGCAACGCGGAAGTCGATCGCCGCGGCCGTCGTCTTCACCGTCGGCGCCTCGTACGCGTTCTTGCGATGGAAGCCGGTCCGGGTCGAGATCGCCGGCGGGTCGATGCGGCCCGGTCTGCAGGCGGGCGACTGGGCGCTCGCGGTCGCGGCCGGCAGGGTTCGCCGCGGCAACGTCGTCGTGGTGGAACATCCGGGGCGACCGGGGTTCGAGATGGTGAAGCGGGTGATCGCCGTGCCCGGCGAGCTCGCCCCGGACGGGCGCGTGCTGGACCGCGACGAGTTCTGGGTCGAGGGCGACTCGCCGGACGAGTCCACCGACAGCCGGCACTTCGGCCCGATTCGGCGCGAGCACGTGAAGGCGGCGGTCCGGGCCGTCTACTGGCCGCCCGAACGGCGGAGGTTGGTCTGATCGACCGGGTGGCGGGCGCTAGGTCTGGTAGTTCTCGCAGAAGACGAACGAGTCGGGGTCGGCGCCCCCCTTGCAGATGTCGTGGCCCCCCTTCCCGCCGTTCAGTTGGTCCTTGCCGTTCCCGCCCTTGATGAGGTCGTTCCCGTTGCCGCCGAACAGGATGTCGTTGCCGTCCCCGCCGATGATGTCGTCGGTGCCGTTGCCGCCGGTCACCCGGTCGCCGCCGCCCTTGCCGTCGATGTCGTTCGGGCCCTTGTTCCCGTTGATCGTGTCGCCCTTGCCGCTCCCCGCGACGTTCTCGAACCCGTCCAGGGTGTCCGAGCCCGCGCCCTTGGCGGTTCCCTTCCCGAGATCGACGGTGACGGCCCCCTTGGAGGAAGCGAACGAGACGGTGTCCTTCCCATCTCCCCCGACCAGCGTGTCGGCCTCGTCCCCTCCGTCGATCGTGTCGTCTCCGGCGCTGCCCGCGAGGATGTTCGCCGCCCCGTCACCGGTGATGGCGTCGTCGGCTCCCGAGCCGAGGACGTTCTCGATCCCGGAGAGCGTGTCGTTGCCCTCGCCCGTCGCCGTGTGATTGGCCAGGTTGACCGTGACGCCGCTCCCCGCGTTCCCGAAGTCGATCGTGTCCATGCCCGCGCCGCCGTCGATCGCGTTGTTCCCCATATCGCCGATCAGGAGGTCGTTGCCCGGCGAGCCCGTGAGATTCTCGATCGCGACGAGCGTGTCGAGCGCCCCGCCTTGAATGGTCACCTGCCCGCTCGACAGGTCCGCGAGCGTCAGCTCGGTGGCGCCGACGTAGCTGGCCTCGTCGGTGCCGTCGGCGCCGTCCAGTGTGCTGCCACCGATTCCGCCCAGCAGCCGGTCGTCGCCGGCCTGACCTTGCAGCGTGGCCGGCGGGCCCGCGCCACCCGTCCCCGCGCCCCCGCCGACCGAGAGCCGATCGGCGCCGTCGCCGCCCTCGAGGACGAGCGAGGGGGAGCCGCTGATCGTGACGTCCGCGTCGGAGGTGGTCTCCGAGGCGTCGAGGTTGATGCCGTTCGCCCCCACGACGATGTTGTCGTCGCCGGTCGAGCCGATGATGCGAAGGGTCGGGCTCCCCGTGGACAGGTTGAGGGTGAACTCGATCTCGGAGCCGCCGTCGCCCTCGTCGGTGGCGCCGGGAGCGAAGGGACCACCGCGGAGATCGATCGCCACCTCGGTGGGCGCCCCGCTCGTGTTCACGACGATCGAGTCGGTCGTGCTGACGGTCGCGTTCGGCGAGCACGGCGCCCCGTTGAGCGTGATGTCACTGCCGCTTCGCGAGATCGTGGCGGTCTCGCCGGCGCCGACGTCGATCGTGGCCGTCGGGGCGGCGAAGGTGCACGTCGCCGCGCTGGCGGGCGAGGCGAGGCCGACCACCGCGAGGATCAGCACCGCGGTCGCGATGAGGAGTCGCGCGCCCGAACGCATCTGCGACACGATACCGGCCCTCGAGCCGACGGCGACGAGCTTGGGTCACTTCTTGTCCCGAACCCCAGTTGGCGGGTAGGATTTGCACCTGCAAATGATCCGGACACGCTGCCGCGGGCTCGTGGGGGCCATGATCCCCGACCGGTGCTGCTGTCCCGGGGTGCCCGGCGCCGGCCGATAGGCCCGCCGACTCGGCACCCGAACCCCACCGCCCTTCCAAGCGGATCGTCAGGAGGACCCGCCGATGACCGTCATCCTCACCACCGTCGATGCCCGCGGCCAGTCGTGCCCCGGGCCGCTCGTCACGCTCCACAAGGCCCTGAAGGTCGCCGCGCGCGGCGACCTGCTCGAGCTGCTCGCCACGGACCCGGGCGCCCGGTCCGACGTCCCGAGCTGGGCGAAGCTCTCGGGCAACGAGCTCGTCGAGTCGAGCGAGGCCGACGGCGTCCTCCGGTTCGTCATCAGGAAGGCGTCGGCATGACCTCGGCCACCGAGACGAGGCCGGACCAAGCCGCGCTCCGAGAGCTCATCGATCAGGCGATCGCCGAGCGCGAGGGCGAGGGCATCAACAAGAAGAACAAGATCACGATCATCGCGTGGGACGGGCACCTCGACCGGATCTGGCCGACCCTGATCCTGTCGACGACGGCCGCCGCCTCCGCGATGGAGGTGAGCGTGTTCTTCACCTTCTGGGGTTTGTTCCCGCTCGTGAAGCCCGACCGCCGGCGCAAGACCGGCAAGGACTGGATGACGAAGGCGCTCGGTGTCATGAACCCGGGTTCCACGCAGAAGGCGAAGCTCTCCCGGTATCAGTTCGCCGGCATGGGGCCCTGGATGCTGGGCAAGGTTGCGGAGAACTACAAGACGCCGCACCCGACCGAGCTGCTCGAGCTGGCGCGCGACATGGGCGTGCGCCTGATCCCCTGTCAGATGACGATGGACCTGATGGGGATCGGCAGGGAGGACCTGATCGAGGGCCTCGAGGAGCCGATCGGGGCCGCCACCGCGCTGCTCGAGATGAAGGAGAGCGCGATCCAGCTCTTCATCTGACGGTCAGGCGACCCGTCGGGCGCGGATGTTCAGTCGCACGTAGTCGATCTCGAGCGCCGGCATCCGTTCGACCACGGCGTGCACGAACTCCCGCGCGCGCTCCGGCGTCATCCCGTCCACGTGGTCGCCGAGCACGATCGTCCGTAGGTACGTCTCGAGATCGTCCTGGGTCTCGAACGGCACCGGCTCGGGATGGAGCCAGCACTCGATCGCCGTGAAGCCCGCATCGTGGAGGCGATCGGAGGTCTCCTCGGGGGTGGCGTAGACCTTCGAGTCGAACCGATCGGCGCCGAGCTCGCCGAGCGCGTTCGCGATGCTCACGACGTTCCCCACACCCCCGCATTGGGCGGCGAGCTCCCCCGCGGGCCGAAGGACCGCGGCCAGGTTGCGAAACAGCGCGTCGTGGTCGCGGACCCAGTGGAAGGTGGCGGTCGAAAGGATCGCGTCGACGGGCTGCTCGAGCGGGAGCGGATCCCCGAGGTCGGCCAGGACGTGGTCGACCCGATCGCCGAACCGCCCGAGCCGCCGGCGGGCCTCCTCGAGCATCGACGGTGAGCCGTCGAGCGCGACGACCCGGCCTCGCGGGAGGCGGTCGAGCAGGAGCTCGGTCACGCGGCCGGAACCGCAGCCGGCGTCGAGCACCGTCTCGTCGCCGTCGAGGTCGAGCCACCCGACCACGACGCCTCCCCAGCGGAACATCGGGTCGGCGATGCGGTCGTAGGTCGCGGCGTCCCAGTCCCTCGGCACGGCGGCGAGTATCTCAGCGGCACGGGCGCCGAGCGGGGCGAGGTCGCCCCCGCGCGTTAGGGCATCAGGAGGACGCGCCGCACGGGTGGGAGCCCGGAAGCCCACTCGTCCCAGGTCGAGCCCGCGTCCGTCGAGGCGTAAACACGGCCGTCCGAGGTTCCGAAGGCGGCGAACGGGCCGTCGGGGAGGGCGTCCAGGCAGGAGCTGTCGATGTTGTCGTCGAACCATCCCGGCCCGGCGAGGCACCGCTCGAAGGTGCCACCCGCGAGGTCCGCGCGAGAGACGGCGGCCCGCCCGCCGCGCGGGCCGTTCGAGGACGAGATGAGGACCGACTGTCCACAGACGGCCACAGCGCGCGAGTACCGCGCCTCGAGACCCTCCGTTCGCAACGACCAGGTCGTGCCGCCGTCGGTGCTCGCGGCGAGTCCGCCGGCACAGGCGGCGAGGACCAACCCCTCGGCCGTGGTGACCTGGTGCACGTCCGCCTCGACGTCGATCGTCGGCGTCCAGGTCTCCCCTCGGTCCCGGGAACGAAGGATGCCTCCGACGTGGACGTTGACGTAGATGTCGTCGTCCCAGTTCGCGATCGAGCGGGTGTCGGGTGGGCCGCCCCACGGCGTGTACCAGGTGGCGCGACCCTCGGCTCCGTCGAACGCCGAGACGGGCTCCAGGACCTCACCGACGATCCGGAACAGGCGGGCCTCGGACGATCCGACGAACACGTCCTCGTCGATGCTCGCGAGACAGGTCGCGCGGAGGCGGTCGAGGTCGACGACGTGACGCCACTCGGTGCCGGCGGCGTGCCAGATCTGGGACCCGTCGAGGACCGCCCACAGGTCGGAACGCGCCGGGGCAACCGCCGTGACGGATCGACCGGGGTGCCGGACCTTCCCCGGCCGCCCGTGGTCGTCGAACGGATGCAGGCCGTCCCGCGTGGCGACGAGGAGCCTCGGCATGCTCGAATGCTCTCACGCTCCGCGCATGCGTCCTTGACCGACAACGTTACGCGGCGATGGTCCTCTTCACTTCAGCGGCCAGCTCACGACCCCAGGCGACGGCTCGTACGCGCTCGCCATCGGCGAGCGGGCCTCCGGTGGTCTGGACGAAGAAGCTCTGCGCCCCGATCGTCGAGTAGCCCTTTCCGCTCAGTCGGCGTGCGATCCTCTTTGCGGCCGACCCGGTGATCCACTTCGGCTTGTCGAACCGAGTGTCGAAGGTTGCGGCCAGGGCGCGGCCCGCCGGGAGGCGCTCCAGCCAGCCACGGAGACTCTCCCGACCCGGGAGGACCGGTCCGTACTTCTGCTGCGGATCCATCTTCGTCACCGACTGGTGGGCATTCGGCCTGGCCATGCCGTGGGCATGCGTCGGCCCGCCGGCGACGACCAACGTGGCATCCAGGGCCTCGTCCGGCGACAGATCGTCAACGGTTCCGACCTTCACCTCTCCCGCCTCGCGCAGCCCCTCGGCGATCGCCTCCCCGATCGTCTTGGTGTTGCCGAACATCGATTCGTACACGACAACGATCTTCATCCCGGCCTCCCGCCGCTCACGGGTCAGCATGATCGCGAACGCGCGGTCAACTCGACCCTGCCCGTCGGCGACGCTCACGGTCCTCCCCGTACGTTCAAGGACCAAGATCCAAATGGGGAACTCTTGCTCCCGGGATCTCTCCCAGCGAGCGTCGAAAGACCTGTGATGGAGGGGACGCCCGCCCTGCCGATGGACTTCCGTCAGCGTCCCGTCGCGGAGAAGTGCATGTAGTCTCTGTCGCCGCTCCAGCGTCCACCCCAGGCCCACCCGATCGCCGCGAACGCGTCGACCACCACGTCGCCCTCGTGAATCATCCCCGGCAGGACCTGCGAACGGTCGACGTAGGGCTCCGCGAACCGGTTGTGCACCCATCCGTCCGAGCGGACGAACGGGTTCTGCAGCGGGTTCACGTCGACGGCGAGTCCGTACGCGTGCTGCGAGAACTCGTCACCGGGGCCGTCGGGGGTGATCACCACGCGACAGTTGAACGATGCGGTGACGCTTCGTCGAGTATCGGGATCGTCCTCCCATCGCCGCTCGTGGAACGCCCGCGCCAAGCCCACGCGTTTCATGGGGAACTCGGCGTCGAACAGCTGTCCGAACACCCACAGCACGTCAGCGGCCACGGAGGCGTTCACCACGATCGGTCCGCGCTCGATCTCGCCGTCGAAGCTCCAGTAGTTGAAGCGAAGGAGCCGGAGGTCGGCAATCGCGACGGGACAGCCCTCGTGCCAGGTGGTCCCCCGCATCTCGTTCTCCAGGGCCGGCGGGATCGGCGAGATCCGTCCTGCGAATCGCACCCGCGCGTGCTCCGCGCCGGGCTCTGCGCCTTCGAGGGTGGGGGAGGGGGTGGGGGTCGGGGCGGGGGAAGCGACCGCCTCGTTGCCCCTCGAAGGCGGTGGCGTGGATGCCGCCTCCTCGGCCGTCGACGACGTGCAGGCCGCGAGCAGCACGGCGAGCGCGACCGCCGGGATCACCGTCCGGGTCTCAACCAGCGCGCCCACCTCCGTTCACGAGTTTGCCATCCACGCGTGAGGTGACGCGAGCCTCGTCCCGACGGTTCCGCGCCTTCAGATTGGTTCGCCTCGCTAATTAGCGATGCGTAGTATCATCGGAGGCGTGACCACGACCGCTCCCCCCGACACCGCCGCCCTCGCCGCCAGGCTCCGCCTCGGCGTGACGCGGCTCGCCCGACGACTCCGGCAGGAGGCTGAGGCCGGCATCACCCCCTCGATGCTCTCGGCGCTCTCCTCGGCCGAGCGCCAGGGCCCACTTACGATGCGGGACCTCTGCGGCGCCGAGCAGGTCCAGCCGCCGACGATGACCCGGATCGTGGCCGCCCTCGTCGAGGTCGGCCTCGTCGTTCGCAGCGCCGACCCCGACGACGGGCGCGTCGTCTGGGTGAAGGTGACGCCCGAGGGCCGTCGGCTCCTCGAGCGGAGCCGCCGGCGCAAGGAGGAATACCTCGCGAGGGCGCTCGGCTCGCTCGAGCCTCGCGAGCTCGACACCCTCGGGGACGCGGCCGCGATCCTCGAACGGCTGACCGAGGCGCCGTCGTGACGCGGGTCAGGCTGGCCGTTCACCGGACGTTCCACGCGGTCGAGCGCTCGCGAAACTTCCGCCTGTTCTTCATCGGGCAGGCCATCTCGGTCTCCGGGACCTGGATGCAGATGGTGGCCGCCGCGTGGCTGGTCCTGAGTCTGACGCACAGCGGCGTGGCGCTCGGGATCGACACGGCCCTGGCGTTCGGGCCGATGCTCCTGTTCGGACCGTTCGGCGGCGTGCTCGCGGACCGCTACGACAAGCGCCGGATCCTGCTCGGCACGCAGGTCGCCTTCGGCGCGCTCGCGCTGGCCCTTTGGGCGCTCGTCGCCGGCGGCGTCGTCGAGCTGTGGATGGTCTACACGCTCTCGTTCCTGCAGGGCGTGGTGACCTCGATCGACCAGCCGACGCGCCAGAGCTTCTTCTCCGAGATGGTCGAGCCTCGCGACATCCCGAACGCCGTCAGCCTGAACAGCGCGGTGATGACCGGGACGAGGATCATCGGCCCGGCGCTCGCCGGCGTCCTGATCGCCGGCGTCGGCCTGCAATGGTGCTTCCTGATCAACGGCCTCTCGTACATCGCGGTGATCGGCGCGCTCCTCGCGATGCGCCCGGAGGAGCTCACGCCGCACCGCGCGGCCCGCGAGGCGGGCGCGGTCCGCGAGGGCTTCCGTTACGTCTGGCGGACGGGCGAGCTCCGCCGGCCCATCGTGCTGATGTCGGTCCTGTACCTGTTCTCGTTCAACTACTCCGTGTTGATGCCGCTGTTCGCCGAACGCACCTTCGGCGGCGACGCCGGGACGCTCGGGTTGCTCCTGTCGGTGGCGGGCATCGGGTCGCTCGCGGGTGCGCTCGTCATGGCCGGACGTCCGCGGCCGGGCGAGCGTCCGCTCGCGCTGGCGGCCGTCGGCGTCGGCGTCGTGACGACGCTCGTCGCGTTCGCGCCGAGCCTGCACTTCGCGGTCGCGTCGATGCTGGCCCTCGGGGTCGGGTCGATCGTGTTCTTCGTCACGGCGAACTCGACGCTTCAGCTCGCCTCCCGACCGGACATGCGCGGGCGCGTGATGGCGCTGTACGGGATCGTGTTCCTCGGCACGACGCCGATCGGCGCGCCGATCGCCGGCTGGGTCGGCGAGCACCTGGGCCCCCGGGTCGGGCTCGCCGGCGGCGGCGTGGTCGCGCTCGTAACCGGTGTCGTCGGCCTGTGGGTGCTCGAACGGCGAGGCGCCGCGGAGAACGCCGCCCTCGAGCGGCAGACCTCGGTCCCCGCAGATCCGCCGCTCGCCGCCGAGCCCGCGGCCGAAGCCCTTCCGGCCTAGCCGAGCTCGCGGTCGAGGCGCCAGCCGGCCTCTGCTTCGCCCTTCGACACCTCGATCACCGTGCCGTCGCGCATCGCGAGGCGGTAGCGCATCCTGCGCTCGCCGTCGCGCTCGTCGAGCCATCGCCGTTCGATCTCGACGTCCTCCTCGACCCCGCCCCAGACGACCGAACGCGGCTCCTCCTCGGCCCGCGCCCCCTCGTAGAAGCGGATCCTGATGTCCGGCGTCCGTCCGATCCAGCGCGGGAGGACGGGCGCCCAGAGCAGGAACGCGACGCCGACGAGGGCGACGGACCACGCCACACCGAGCGCGGGGAGCATCGGGATCGCGAGGAAGGCCGCCACGACGCGCGAGAGGTTGTACGCGACGTCGTACACGGCGAACACGCGCCCGCGATAGCCGTCGGGCACCGCCTCCTGCACCATCGTGTCGACGGGGACCTTCTTCCACGCGAACGTCAGCCCCACGGCGAAGCTCGCGAGCAGCACCGTCCATTCGGTGATCCATAGCGACACCGCGATCAACACGAGGCCGCCGACGAGGAACGACCCGCCGACGATCCGCTCCTTGGTGAAGCGCTCTTCGAGCGTGCCCACGGTGAGGATGCCGACGAGGACGCCGACGCCCCCGGCGCCGATCAGGTTGGAGAAGGACGCGACGCCCTCCTCGAACTGATCGCGAAACACGAACAGCGACAGGACGAGCACGATCCCCTGCCCGAGCTGGTCGATCGTGATCGAGACGATGGGCCCGAGCGCCCTCGGCGTGTGCACCAGGCGGCCGGCTCCGTCGGCGAACTCGTGCAGGACCCGACGGAGCTCGTCGCGCATCGGCGCCTCGGGGAGGTGGTGCGGCACGAGCGGCGACGTGATCCGCGAGGCGATCGCCGACGCGATCAACCACTGTGTGCCGGCGATCGCGATCACGACCGTGTTCCCGGCAAGATCGGACAGCCACCCGCCGACGAACACGCCGGCGAGCAGGGCGACCGTCCCGCCGACGATCGAGATCGAGTTCGCGATCAGGAGGTCCTCGGTGGGCACGAGCCGTGGGACGACGACGACCGCGGTCGCGAGGTAGAAGCGGTTCACCGATAGCACCCAGAGCGCACCCGCGTAGAAGAGCAGCGCGGCGGACTCGGGGTCGAACAGCACGAGCCAGATCAGGGCGGCGCGGAGCAACGGGGCCACGACCAGGATGCGCCGGCGCGACCAGCGGTCGATGAACACCCCGGTGAAGGGCCCGAGGATCGAGAACGGCAAGGAGACGATCAGCGTTGCGATCGCGAACCCGGTCGTCGTGCTCTGCTCCGTCGGCGAGAACACGATCGACGCGATGAGCGCGGCCTGGAAGAGGCCGTCGGCCGACTGCGACACGAGCCGGATCGCGAACAGCCGTCGGAAGTCCGGGCTCCGGAGCGCGCCCCTCGCGCGGGCGACGGTGCCTTCCATGCGAGCGATGGTAGGCGCAGTCCGCTACGAGCGGACGATGGCCACCACCGACGTGTTGTCGTCGTCCCCCTTGCCGGCCGCGATCGCCTCGTCGCACCTCGCGATGGCGGCGGCCGGGATGCTGAGCTGGAGGCCCGCCTCGCGAGCTTCGTCGAGCGCCAGCCCGAGGTCCTTGCGGGCCAGCGCGAGACGGAAGTCCACGCGGTCGACTCGGCCGGCGATCTTGTCGCGCCATCGTTCGACCAGGGATCCGAGGGGACCCGGCGCCATGGCGTCGAACACGACGTTCTGGTCGATCCCCGCGCGATCGGTGAGCGAAAGAACCTCCCCGAGACCGACGAGCGCCGACATCGCGGCCGCGTTGTTGGCGAGCTTGAGCGTGGCCCCGGCGCCCGACGGTCCCACGTGAAGCACCCTGCCGAGGACGCCGAGCAGGGCCGCGTGGCGGGCGAGGACCGTCGCGTCCCCGCCCACGACGATCGTCATCGTGCCCGTCTCCGCGTGCGGGACGCTTCCGAGCACGGGTGCGTCCAGGACGCTCACCGGGGCGAGTCGCTCGGCGGCTGCGCGGATCGCGGACGGCCCCACGGTGGACATCTCGATCAGGGCGGCCTCGGGGGAGATCGCGCTCGCGACGCCGGAGGGGCCGAACAGCACCTGGTCGAGGGCCGGGGGATCGGAGAGCATCGTGATGACGACCTCCGCGTTCGAGGCGGCGTCCGCGGGGGTGGCGGCCCGGACGGCACCGCCGGCGACGAGCTCGACGTCCCTTCCGGGGCTCCGGTTCCAGACGTGCACATCGTGTCCCTCATCGACGAGCCGTTGCGCCATGGGCCGGCCCATCGCGCCGAGACCGAGGAACCCCACCCGGGTCACGCCGACACCACCGCGACGACGTCGATCTCGATCAGCGCCTCGGGGACGACGAGGGCCGCGATCTGCACCGCCGTGCTCGCCGGCGGCTCGCCGGACAGATACCGGCCTCGGACCTCTCGCATCCCGGCCATGTTCTCGAGCGTCGTGACGAACGTCGTCAGCTTCACCACGTCGGAGAACGTTGCGCCGTTCGCCGCCAGGATCGCCTGCAGGTTCTCGAAGACCTGCTCGGTCTGAGCCCGCAGGTCGCCGATCCCGACGAGCGTTCCGCCGGTGTCGAGCGCGATCTGCCCGGAGATGTAGATCCACGCCGCGTCGCTCGTCTCCACGCGCACGGCGTGCGAGTAGCTGCCGATCGGCGGCGCGACGGTGTCGGGGTTCATTCGAGTCGTCCGCATCGTGCCTCCTCTATCCGTCGTCGCGAGCCGGCAGCCCGGGCGCGTCGAGGTCCCACACCAGGGTCGCGAGGTCGTCGAGCGTCTCGGCGCCGTCGGGGATCCGGGCCGCGTACGACTCGACCATGTCGTAGTCGTGAGCGAGGGTGAGGGCCATCATCCGCCGGGGCCACTTCCTGCCGAGCTCACCCCAGCCGTAGGCGTCGAGGAAGGTGCGAAGGAGCCGCTTGTCGGCGCCGAAGGCCTTCGCGTGCACGGCCACGAGGTCGTAGTGCGGGTCGCCCTCGTAGGCGTCGTTGAAATCGACGAGCCCGCGCGGTTCGAGCGCTCCCGGCTCGCCGTCGACGAACACGTTCCCGGCGTGCAGGTCGCCGTGCAGGAAGACCGGGCGGTCGCGCTCGGGATCGATCAGGTCGCTCGCGTTCCAGACGTAGTCCCGCACCTGCGCCACGAGCCGGGGCGGGAGGGAACCCCAGAGCTCGTGATCGCGGTGCGCGCGCTGGGTCCGGATCTGAATCAGGTCGATGTATCCCTCGCGGCTGATGCGTTCGCCGTCGTGGATCGGCACGCCGTGGAGCGCGTGCACGGCCTCACCGAGCCATCGCGCGGTGCGCTCGCGATCCTCGCGGGTGGCCGCGGTGCCGACCTCGCGGAGCGAGCGGCCTCCCATGGCCGTCATCGCGAGGAACGGCCATCGCCAGCCCTCGTCGTAGAGCGCGCCCTCGGCGAGGAGCTCGGGGACCGGCAGGTCGCGATCCGCGAGCATCCTGTAGGCCTCTCGCTCGGTCTGGAAGCAGTCCTCGCCGAACCAGTCCTCGTAGTGAAGCTTCACGAGATACCGGTCGCCGACGAGTGCCGCGACGTGCGTCGTCGGGAAGTGCGTGCGCACCTCGCCGCCGTCCTCGAGACCGGCGAGGCGAAGCGCCGCGCGCGCATACGGCTCCCAGAAGTCCGCATCGCTGAGCGACCGTTCATATTCGTCGTCGTCGGCGAACACCGGAGGCGGCGGCAGGCTCAATGCCGCGTCATGCTCCCAGAACCCGGGGGGATCGCCCGGGCGCGAGCGTGGCGGTGGGCCGCCCCGGGGTGCGACTACGCCTCGGCGGGCTGGGCGTCGAAGAAGGCGGTCCAGTCGGCGGACTTGCTCTCGCCGTTGCCGATGATGAACTCCTCGACCATCTCGCGGGCGGCCTCGTCGCTGAACTGCACCGGCGGCGACTTCATGAAGTACGCGCTCGGGCCGATCAGGGGGCCGGCGACGCCGCGGTCGAGCGCGAGCTTCGCGCACCGGATCGCGTCGATGACGATGCCGGCCGAGTTCGGGCTGTCCCAGACCTCGAGCTTGAGCTCGACGGTCAACGGAACGTCCCCGAACGCCTGGCCCTCCAGACGGATCTGCGCCCACTTGCGGTCCTCGAGCCACGGCACGTAGTCGCTCGGGCCGATGTGGATGTCGCGGCCGTCGAGTGGCTTGCGCATCTGCGACTGCACCGACTGCGTCTTGGACTTCTTCTTCGAGACGAGTCGATCGCGCTCCAGCATGTTCATGAAGTCCATGTTGCCACCGAAGTTCAGCTGGTAGGTCCGGTTCAGCTTCACGCCGCGGTCCTCGAACAGCTTGGTGAGGATCCGATGCACGATCGTCGCGCCGACCTGGCTCTTGATGTCGTCGCCGATGATGGGAACGCCCGCGGCGACGAACTTCTGCGCCCACGTGCGGTCCGACGCGATGAAGACGGGCAGGCAGTTCACGAACGCCACGCCCGCGTCGAGGGCGGCCTGCGCGTAGTGCCTCGCGGCCTCCTCGGAGCCGACGGGGAGGTAGCAGACCAGGACGTCCGCCTCGGCCTCCCGGAGCGCCTGCGCCACGTCCACCGGCGGCGCCTCCGATTCCTCGATCGTCTCGCGGTAGTAGCGCCCGAGGCCGTCGAGGGTCGGCCCGCGCCGGACCTCGATCCCGAGGTGCGGCACGTCCGCGAATCGGATCGTGTTGTTTGGCTCGGAGACGATGGCCTCGGCGACGTCCTTGCCGACCTTCTTCGCGTCGACGTCGAACGCTGCGACGATCTCCACGTCGTGGACGTGGTAGCCGCCAAGGTCGACGTGCATCAGCCCGGGGACGGTGTCGCTCGGCTCGGCGTCCTTGTAGTACTCGAGGCCCTGGACGAGCGACGACGCGCAGTTGCCCACGCCGATGATGGCGAGTTTGACCTTGCTCATGTGGTCCGCTCCTTCCTTCGAAGCGCCCGCTGGTCCCGGCGCTTCGACCCCCCCGCAGTGGTCGTCTCGGTGGCGCGGCGCTCGGCAGCGATGAGGCCGTTCAGCCACGCGATGTCCTGCTCGGTGCTCTCGCGGCCGTGCTGCATCAGCGAGAGCGTGTACATGTCGTGGTGCGTCGCGAGCGACGCCGTGAGCGTGTCCAGGCGCTCCTCGAGGAACGAGCGCCGGCGCTCGAGCAGTCGGATCCGCGACTCCGGTGCGAGGTACTTGAAGAAGGCCAGGCGCACCCGGAAGCGGTTCTCCTCGCCGGTGGCGTCGGCGCCAGTCTCCTCGAGGAGCTCCCGGAAGATCCCCTCGCCCTTCTCGGTGATCCGGTAGACGTTCTTTCGACGGCCGACCTCCTGCTCGTCGAAGACCTGCTCCACGGCGCCCTGCTTCTCCAGGCGCTTCAGGGAGGGGTAGAGCGAGCCGTAGGAGACCCGCCAGAACCCCCCGAGCGCGTCGGTGAGGCGCTTCGAGAGCTGGTAGCCGTGCATGGACCGCTCTTTCAGCAGTCCGAGGATCGCGAGCTCCAGCATCCGTGCTCCGATTCCGTTCGCGGCCCGGCGGCCCGGGCTCTGTTGCGTTTCGATATATCGATTGAGTATATCGCTTCGATATATCTACCCGCTATGTCCGGCGCCGTCAACCTCCGCCGGGTCGCTTGCCGCCGGGGCCGGTAACGGGGCCGGATACCTCCGAGCGAGGAGGCAGAGGCCGGCCGCCGCCGCGCCGAGCACGCCGCAGGCCCACCACAACGCCGAGGGGCTCGTCGAGTAGACGAGCGTTCCGAGGATCGGCCCGAGCATGAACGCCACGCTCCAGGCCGCGCCGAGGGCGGATTGATACCGGCCCCGCGCGTAGTCGGGAGCCCGGTCCGCCGCGATCGCCAGCGAGGGCGAGGACCCGATGATCTCCCCCAGGGTCCATACGCTCACCATGCCGACCAGGAGCGGGATCGTGTCGGCGACGAGCAGCGACGCGAACCCCGCGCCGATCAGCAGCTGCCCGAGCGCCACCATCCGCAATCGTTCATGACGTTGAGCCCACGCGATCACGGGGAGCTCCGCGAGAACGACGAGGACCCCGTTCAGCGATTGCAGCAGGCCGTACGTCGACGGCCCGTAGCCGGCGTCGCGGACGAACAACGGCAGTGTGGAGACGTTCTGCGCGTAGACCGCGCCGGAGAGCACGGCCGCGGCCAGGAACAGGAGGAAGCCTCGATCGGCGAGCATGGCCGCCCGCGCGCTGGGGAGGTCGGCCTCCTCGCGGCGGGTGCTGCGCATCCCGTGGGGGAGCGCGACGAGCGAGATGACCCCGAACGCGATCGAGGTGGCCGCGTCGCCGATGAACAGGAGGTCGAAGTTGCGCTGCGCGAGGAGGCCACCGAGCGCGAGCCCGGTCGCCCAGCCCACGTTGACCGCGAGCCGCTGTACCGCGAAGCCGGTCACGCGAAGCTCGCTCGGGAGCAGGTCGGCGATCAGCGCGCTCGAGGCGGGGCGGTGGAGCTCCGCGAGGCAGGCCACCCCGAACATCAACAGGTAGATGAGCGCGAGCGTCTCGGCCTGCCACAAGACCAGCGTCAGCGCGCCGGTCGAGAGCATCGAGACCGCGATCGTGTTTCGTCTGCCCATTCGGTCCGAGAGCAGTCCGCCGAACAGCTGTGCGACGAGCCCGCCCAGTCCGTAGGCGCCGATCGCGACGCCCGCCTGCACGGCCGAGAAGCCGAGCCCGGTCAGGTAGAGCGTGAAGAACGGCAGGACGAAGGTCCCGAGGCGATTGACGAACGTCCCGCCGAACAGCACCCACGCCGCCGGCGGCATGGCGCGCAGGTTCGTTCGCAGGTCTCCCGGCGTCGCTACGGGGTCCATCGCCGGGCCAGCCTACGGTCCCGGGCGGACATCCCGGCCGCGTCCGTCAGCGCGCCGGCCGCGCGTACCGCGTGACGTAGTCCGGCGGGTCGAGCCGGTGGCGCAGATCGGCGGCCGGTTCGGGCTCCCCGGCGACGAGCCTCAGCGGCAGGACGCCCGCCCACACCGGCAGGGCGAGGTCCTCATCGGGGTCCTTCGGATCGCCGCTGCGGACCTTCGCCGAGGCCTCGTCGAGCGCGAGGGCGAGGATCGTGGTCTCCTTCAGCTCCTTCTTGTTGGGCATCCGGACCTCGGCCGTGCGGCCCGGGATCACGTGCTCGACGAGCGCGCGCTGGGCATCGTCCTTCTCCTGCGGGTCGATCACCTCGCGGGCGATGCCGAAGACGATGACCGAGCGGTAGTTCAGCGAGTGCATCGGCGTCGAACGTGCGAGCACGAGCCCGTCGACGAGCGTCGTCTCGACGCAGCACTCGATTCCCGTGCGCAAGCCCCGGAGGGTGCGCGAGGCCTCGGAGCCGTGGATGTAGAGGAGGTCGCCGACGCGGACGTGGATCGTCGGGATGATGCGAGGCGCACCGTCGGGCCCGACCCAGGCCACGTGGCAGATCAGCGCCTCGTCCAGGATGGCGTCGATCGTCTCCCGGTCGTAGGCGCCGCGCTCGGGGTGTCGGTGGACCCGGGTGCGTTCGGACGGAGAGGAGGCCGGCATCGTGGCCGGGATGCTATCCGTCGGCGCCGCCGACGGCGGATCAGCCGATCGGACCCTGACCCGGACCCCCGCCGGCGCCGCCGTCGCGCTGCTGGAGGAACCGCTCGATCTCGCCGACGAGCTCGTCTCCGGTCGGGAGCTCCTCGTTGTCGACCACGCTCTCCAGGCGCGCGACGTAGGTGCGCGAGTCCTCGTCCGCGGCCACCGCCTCGTCGAGCCGCTCCCGCTGAGCCATCGCTTCCTCGGTGAGCCCCTGGAGCGGAACCTCGACGCCGAGGTGGCGCGCGGCGTGCTCGAGGATCGCGATGGTCGCGGCCGGATAGGAGCCCCCGACGTAGTGGGGCACCTGTGCGTAGAACCCCACCGTCGGGATCCCGGCGCCCGCGACCCGGTGCTCGATCGTCGACAGCGCGGCGGCGGGGACGCGCAGGAGCCCCTCGGGGCCCTGCTGCTCGTCCTCGTGGAGCAGCCCGGGTTTGGAGGCCGTCGCCAGGATCGGCACGGGTCGGGTGTGCGGGACCGCGGCGGGGATCGCGCCAAGGCTCACCCACTCCACGACGCCGAGTCGCATCGCCGCGTCGAGGACGTCGTCGCCCAGCTCTCTCCACCGGAAGTCCGGCTCCGGGCCCGCGAGCACCAGGACGTCGCGAGCGCCGAGCCGGACGCGCTTGATCGCGAGCTCCGGCCACGTGAGATCGGTGAGGGTGCCGTCGACGATGTCCAGGACCGGCCGCCGCGAACGGTAGTCGTAGAGCAGGTCCGACCCGAAGGTCACGATCGGCTCGGCCTCGCCCGCGATGTGCGCGGTCGCCGCCGTGGACGCCCCGCCCGCGTCGATCCATCCGTCGAAGGCGGCGACGATGGCCGGCGCCGCCAACGGCTCTTTGGGCTCGCGAACGCGATGCAGCGGCATGAGTCGAGGATAGCCTCCCGGTCACGCCTGCAGGATCTCGGCGAGCCGCGCGAGCCGCTCCCTCCAGTACGGCGGGCCTCGTCGAGCGCGCCGACGCCGATGCCGATGTTGATGTCAGGAAACCCTTCGTCCGTCCTCAGGCTCCCCTCATCCGGCGGGGGCACGGTGGACCCGTTGCGACCTCATCGAACTGAAAGGAGACGCGATGAGCAGGCGAAAGCTCGTGATGACCGGAGTCGTCACGGGGTCGATCGCCCTCGGCGGCCTCGTCGGCGCCGTGGTCTTCGCCCCGGGCGTCGGACTTGCGGCGTCGGGTTCGGAGAGCGGCCAGGAGGTCGCCGCGGTGTGCGCGGGCGTCCTCGGCGGCCGGGCCGATCGACGAGGCCGCGGAGGCGATCGGCATCGAGCCCTCGGAGCTCCTCTTCGCGATCCGGGACGGCCGGACGATCGCCGAGGTCGCGCAGCGCAACGGCGTCGACCCCTCCACGGTGGTCGATGCGATCGTCGCCGACGCTCGGGACCGGCTGGATCAGGCCGTCGCGGACGGCACCCTCACGCAGCAGGAGGCCGACGGAAAGGCTGCCGACGTCCAGGCGCGCGCGACCGCCTTCGTGAACGGCGAGTCCCCGATGCCGTTCCGGGGCGGGACCCCGTTGCTCGGCAATCCGGGCCTGTGGGGGTTCGCGGACGGGCCGCTTGCGGCCGCCGCGAACACCATCGGGATCGGCCCGGTCGAGCTGGTCCAACAGCTCCGCGACGGCAGCACGATCGCCGAGGTCGCGGGGGCCAACGACGTCGAGGTGTCGACCGTCATCGACGCGGTGGCCGCGGCGCTCCAGGAGCGGCTTGACTCGGTCGTCGACAACGGGTGGATCACCCGGGAGCAGGCGGACGAGCGCGCGGCCGACCTCCAGGAGCAGGCCGCCGCGCTCGTCAACGGCGATCTCACGCCCTACCCGTTCCCCCACTCGGGGTGGCCCGCCCAGGGGCAGGACCTGCCGGCCGGTTCCGACGGCACCGACTCGAGTACGGCGGAGACGTCCCGGTAGACCCCCTCCCCCTCGCGGGACGCTCCGAAACGCGATCCCCGGCGGTGCCCGCGCCGGGGATCGCTCCGTCTCCGCTCTCAGCCACCTCTCAGCGCGTTGGGGCAGACTCAGCCCGTGATGAAGATCCTCGTCGTCGACGACGAGCCCGCGGTGCGGGACGCGCTCGAGCGCGCGCTGCGGGCGCACGGGTACGGCGTCTCGATGGCGGTCGACGGGGTGGACGGGCTCGAGCATCTCGCGAGCGATACGCCCGACCTCGTCGTGCTGGACATCCTCATGCCGCGGCTCGACGGCCTCGAGGCGTGCCGGCAGATCCGCGCATCGGGTGACCGCACGCCGATCCTGATGCTCACGGCGCGAGACGCGGTCGGCGATCGGGTCGAGGGTCTGGACGCGGGAGCCGACGACTATCTGGTCAAGCCGTTCGCGCTCGACGAGCTCCTCGCGCGGATCCGGGCGCTCCTTCGGCGCACCACGCCGAACGCGGACGAGCAACCCCTCACCTTCGCCGACCTGTCGCTCGACCCGGTGACGCACGAGATCCGTCGCGGCGCCCGGGAGATCGAGCTCACGCGCACCGAGCACCTGCTGCTCGAGCTCTTCCTCCTCAACCCGCGCCGGGTGCTCACGCGGGAGGTCATCTTCGACCGCGTCTGGGGCTACGACTTCGGGCCGACGTCCAACGCCCTCGAGGTGTACGTGGGCTACCTGCGCCGCAAGACCGAGGCCGACGGCGAGCCTCGGCTGATCCACACGGTTCGAGGCGTCGGCTACGTCCTGAAAGAGCCGTCGTGAGCTTCCGGCGCCGGCTGACGTTCGCGGCGGCGGGTGCGGTGGCGATCGCGGTGGTCCTGGCGTCGCTCGCCGCGTGGTTCGTGGTCCGCGGCCAGCTGCGCGGCGAGGTCGACGACCAGTTGACGCGGCGCGCGGACGCGATCAAGCAGTTCGGCGTGCACGTCGTGGGCGGCGTGATCGAGGTGCCTCCGCCGATCCTGGGCCAGCGCACGTTCTTCATGCAGGTCGTGACCCCGGACGGGGACGTGATCAGCACCCCGGACGCCCCCGACATCGCGTTCGACGCCCCGCTGCCCTCGGGCGGCTCGGAGCTCTTCGACCGGCGCGTCGGGGGAACCCACTACCGCGTCTACGCCGAGTCGGTCGGGGGATTCTCGCTGACGCTCGCGCTGCCTCTCACGGACGTCGATCAGTCCCTGCGCCGGCTGGCGTTCATCATGCTGCTGCTCACGGGCGGAGGGGTCGCCCTCGCGATCGTGCTGGGTGGCGGGGTGACCGCGACGGCGGCGGCGCCCGTCGCGCGCCTGACCGAGGCCGCGGAACGCGTGACCGAGACCGGCGACCTGTCGCTCCGGATCGAGGAGCCGGCGTCACCCGACGACGAGATCGGCCGGCTCGCGACGAGCTTCAACGAGATGCTCGGCACGCTCGAGACGTCGGTGAACGCCCAGAAGCAGCTGGTCGCCGACGCCTCCCACGAGCTCCGGACGCCGATCACGAGCATCCGGACCAACATCGACCTGCTCGCCAGCGGGGCCGAGCTCGAGCCCCGTGAACGGGAGCGGCTTCTGGCCGACCTCCGCGACCAGCTGGAGGAGCTCACGACGATCGTGAACGACCTCGTCGAGCTCGCTCGAGACGGCCAGCAACCGATCGGGTTCGGGCAGGTTCGCCTCGACGAGGTGGTCGGGACGTGCATCGAGAGCTTCCGGCGCCACGCGAGGTCGGCGACGATCGTGGCCGACCTCGACGCGAGCGTCGTCTCCGGGGACGCCTCGAGGATCGGCCGGGCCGTGCGCAACCTGCTCGACAACGCCGCGAAGTGGAGCCCGCCCGAGGGCGAGATCGAGGTGAGCGTTCGCGACGGTGTCGTCACCGTTCGCGACCACGGCCCCGGCTTCCCCGAGGAGGACCTCCCCCACGTCTTCGACCGCTTCTATCGCTCGACGGCCGCGCGCTCCAAGCCCGGTTCCGGGCTGGGGCTCGCCATCGTGCGCCAGGTCGCCGCCTCGCACCGTGGGCGCGTCTCGGCGGAGAACGCGCAGGACGGCGGGGCGATCGTCCGCCTGGAGCTTCCGGTGGAGGACGAGGAGACGCCTCCTCCGCCGTGACGAAACATGCCGGCAATCTGACCCTCAGCCGTTTCTCATCGGGCGGCGGTTGACTGCCGGGACTCGATCGAACGGGAGGCGACGATGAAGCGGTGGAAGGGAAGACGGATCGCGACGGTGGTGGCGGCCGGGGTCGTGGTGCTGCTGGCGGGCGCGTACGGGGTGTTCGCGTTCGTGAGCGGCGGGGGAGAGGCGCCGGTCTCGATCCAAGATGTCCCGTCGGACTCCACGGGCTCGAGCGCCGCGACGGGGGCGTTCGACGGAGACTTCGACGGCACGTGGACGCTCGTCGCGGCCGACTCGTTCGTCGGGTACCGCGTTCGCGAGGAGCTCGCCTTCCTTCCGGCGCCGACGGACGCCGTCGGCCGTTCGACCGCCGTCGAGGGGTCGCTGGAGATCGACGGCCTCCAGATCGTGACCACGGACGTCACCGCCGATCTCACCCAGCTCGAGAGCGACGAGGCCCGCCGTGACTTCGCTATCCGCACGAGCGGGCTCGAGTCCGAGACGTACCCGACGGCGACGTTCGAGCTCACCCAGCCGATCGCGTTCGACGAGCAACCCGCCGATGGCCAGGTCGTCGACGTGCAGGCGACGGGCGACCTGACGCTCCACGGCGTGACGCGCGAGGTCACGATCCCGCTGGAGGCCCGGTGGGACGGCGGCCAGATCGCCGTCGTCGGAACCCTGAAGATCGCGTTCGCCGACTACGACATCACGCCTCCTTCGCTCGGCCCGGCGACCGTGGGAGACACGGGGACGATCGAGCTCCAGCTGGTCTTCGCGCCGTCCGCCTAGCCCGGGGGCGCGATCCTCGGGTGGGCGAACCTCAGCGATGACTCGGTTTGCCTTCGAGGCCAGACGCTGCCAACGTCCCCCAGCTCGCCCCGGGCGGCTCGTCCGGATGCACGGGTCCCTCGCAGTCGCCGACCAGGGGCCGGGGATCCGGAGGCCGCGTCGGCTGGTCGAAGTCGAAGGCGTCTAGGAGCGGGGTCGCCATCCGGTCTCGCTCGGCGAGCTGCGGCAGTCCCCAGTTGTCCTCGATGAAGCGGAGCGGTGAGGAGAACTCGCCGAGCTCGTGACTCACGTGCCCCTGCTTGGCGAAGGGGGAGAGGACGAGCATCGGGGCCCGGATCCCCAGGCCGAGGAGGTCCACCTGGGGAGGCGGCACGTGGTCGTAGAAGCCTCCGTAGTCGTCCCACGTGAGGAAGATCGCCGTTCCTTCCCACATGGGGCTCTGCATGATCGCGTTGACGACCTTGGTGGTCCAGTTCTCGCCCCAGCAGAAGCTGTACTCGGGGTGGTCCGAGACCTCGAAGCGCGGCGTCACCCACGTGACCGGCGGGAGCCGGTCTTCGCGGATGTGCCGGACGAGGTCGTCGACGGGGAACATGTGCCTCGCCCAGCGCTCGGGATCGTTGCGATAGCGCGAGATCGCCGAGTAGGCGTTCCAGATGTACCCGTTCTGATACGGGGTCGCCGAGTAGCAGGCCCACGGGATCGCGGTGCGGTCGAGGAGGTCGCCGGCCGTCTCGAATTCGAAGCACGGGAACGCTCGGTCCACGTTGCCCTCGGAGTCCTTGACGCCCACGTAGGCGTTGTCGAGCGAGTCGCACCCCCAGGCCTTGAACAGTCCCGTCGAACGATGCCGCCGCTCGATGGCGAGACGGTCCTGCACGGGATTCTCGTACGCGCCGCCCGATTGGGCGGCGATGGAGAAGAGGTGGTTGGGGAACGAGGGCCCGTGCACGGACGTGAAGAAGTTGTCGAGGAGCACGAACTGCTCGGCCCAATGCCAGTAGTTGGGGAGGTCGGGTGCGAGGAACTGCGTGTACGCGTCCCGGTCGGCGGCCGGGCTCCGATTGAAGCCATCCATCGCGCCCTCGTTCCAGGCCTCGATCGCGCACTCGTAACAGTGCTCGATGTCCTGCGCGATGGCGCCGCGGGTCGCCGGCGTGAGCGGGCGCTCGACCCCGCGGTCCAGACCGACCGAGACGCCGTTCGCACCGGGGAACGTTCCGAACAGGTGATCGAACGTCCGGTTCTCCTTCACGATGTAGACGACCCGCTTGATCGGCGTGGCAGTGTCGAACGCGTCCACGTCGACCGGGTCGGGCGCGGTCCCCATCGGGATCGGCGGCGCCCAGCCCGGGGAGCGCCCGGTGACCGTCCGCGTGCAGGCCGCGAGGAACGTCCCGGCCGCGCCGACGAGGGTGCCTCGCAGGAACGCCCGACGACTGTGGTGCCGATGCATCAGGGGTACCGGATCATCGGGGCCTCGGGGTCGAGGTCGGCCGGCCACTCCGGGAAGTCCTCCGGCCAGTCCCAGAACCGGTTCGTCGCCCCGACCTTCGGGCGCGGCTCGGGCGCGCGGGGCGTGCGGTCGAAGTCGAACACGTGCTCGAAGTTGTGCGACTGCCGGATCCGCCTCGTGAGGTACGGCAGGTCCCAGTTGTCCGCGATGAACCGTAACGGCGCCGAGAACTCGGCGAACGCGTCGTCCACGTAGCCGCGCTTCGCGTACGGGGAGATCACGAGCATCGGCACGCGGAACCCGAGGTCGACGCCGTCGACCTTCGGCGGCTCGACGTGGTCGTAGAGGCCTCCCCATTCGTCCCAGGTGATGAAGATCGCGACGTCGTCCCACATCGGGCTCCGCATGATCGCGTTCACGATGTCCGTGACCCAGTTGTGGGCGTGCTTCGTGCTGAACGGCGGATGGTCCGAGAGCTGGTACGAGGGCGTCACCCAGGTCACCGGGGGCAGCGCCTCGGCCTCGATGTCTCGGAGCAGGTCGGCGACCGGCCAGATGTGCTCGTCCCACAGGTCCTCGTTGCCGTAGACGCCCTCGATCGCCGAGTACGCCTGCCAGATGTATCCGGCCTGGTACGGATCCGCCGAGTAGAAGGCCCAGTCGATGTCGCGACTCGACAGCTGCTCGCCGACGGTCTCGAATCGAAAGCAGGTCGAGTGCTTGGTGAGGTTGCCCCGGTCGTCGCGGACCTGAACGAACACGTCGTCCCCGTACGCGTCGCACCCCCAGCTCTTGAAGACCCGGCCGTCGTTCAGGCGTTTCGTCTGGATGTTCTCCGGGTTGTCGATCGTCCCGCCGGCCTGGCCGGCGATGAAGAACAGGTGGTTGGGGTACGACGGTCCGGCGACCGAGGCGAAGACGTTGTCGCAAAGCACGAAGTCCTCGGCCCACCCGAAGTAGTTCGGGATGTCGGCCCGGTCGAACTGCGAGTAGGCGAAGTACGGCCCGTACTCGCCGAGCGCGAACCCGTCCATCCGACCTCCGTCGTAGGACGTCGTCCACGCGTCGAGGTCGTGGTTCAGGTCTCCGGGGAGCCACTCGGGGCAGTGGACCAAGGGGACCTCCTGCCCCCACCGGTTGCCCACGGAGGTGCCGTTCGCGCCCGGGAAGCGGCCGAAGAGGTTGTCGAAGCTCCGATTCTCGAGCATCAGGTACACGACCCGCTTGATCGGCCACCGCGTTCCGACCTCGGGCACGGGCATCGCGCTGAAGGTTGGCCGGGGTGTCGGCGTCGTGGAGACCCGGTCCCCGAAGCACGAGGACAGGAACAGTCCCGAGGCCGTCGCCGCGGACCGGGTCATGAACGCCCGCCGCGTCAGGCGCTTCGGGAGCATCGAGCACTGAGTATAGGGACGGGCCTTACTAGAAGTGGGGGTGTGCATCTCCGAGATCCGCTCGCCCGGCGCGAACGCACCCGTGCCGTTCGACGGCGCGAGCGAGTCCCAGGGCGACGACCTCGTGCCGACGCCCGGCAACGGGGAGGATGATACGGTCGCTCGCCGATGCCCCGGCCCCTCGGCTCCACCGCCACGATCCTCGCGCTCCTCGTCGTGGCGTCCTGCACGTCGGGGAGTGGAACGGCTCCCGAGGACGGGAGCTCGCCCTCGTCGCCCGCTGCCGAGCCGACGCTTGCTCCCGACGCGCTGAGCGTGCATCCCTGCGCGAACGCCCCCCGCGATCGCTGCGGGACGGCGGACGTGCCGTTGCGCTGGGATCGGCCCGGGGAGGGCGAGCCCGATCTCGGTGCGATTCCGGGTGTTCACCCGCTCCGACGCCGGCGCGGTCGCACGGGAGCCGATCGTGGCGTTCGAGGGCGGTCCGGGCTACGGCTCGATCGGCTCGTCGGGGGGCTATCGCTTCCTGTTCGGCCCGCTGCTGCGATCTCGGGACCTGATCCTCATGGACCAGCGCGGCACCGGCGGATCCGCCACCATCGACTGCGCCGGGCTCCAGCAGGGGCTCGGGGAGTACTCGTCCGCGTCCGGCGACTGCGCCGAGCAGCTCGGCGCAAGCGCGAACGCGTTCGGATCGGCAGCGGCCGCCGACGACCTCGCGGCGATCCTCGACGCACTGGACGTCGATCGGGTCGTCGTCTACGGCGACTCCTACGGCACGTACCTCGCGCAGACGTTCGCGATCCGCCATCCCGCACTGACCAGGGCGGTCGTCCTGGATGGCGCGTTCGACGACTCGTTCGACCCGTTCGCGAGGGACGCGGCCGCGGCGCTGCGGCGCTCGTGGGCCACGCTCTGCCGCCGAGCGGGCACCTGCGCCGGGATCGTCGAGGACATCGGCGCGCTCGCCCGCGAGCTCGATCGCCGGCCGCTCGTCGGCACCGGGGTCGATGCGGCCGGGAATCGATCCACGGTCCGACTGACCGACGAGGCCCTCGCGCAGCTCCTGTACGACGCCACGTACGTGTTCACGATCTACCGGGACTTCCCCGGAGCGCTCGAGGCGTTCGAGCGAGGCGACCCGGCGCCCCTGCTCCGGCTCGCGGCCGAGGACCTCGTCAGCACGGGCGGGGGAGGGAACCCGCGCGCGTACTCGGAGGGCGCCTACATGGCGATCTCCTGCCGCGATTACCCGACGATCTGGGATCGCGCCCTCCCCGTGTCCGAACGTCTGGGGCAGCTCGACGGCGCGATCGCGAACCTGGCGCCCGACGCCTTCGCGCCGTTCCCGAACGAAACGTGGCTCGGATCGCTGTACGAGTACCAACTCGTCTACGGCTGCCTCGAGTGGCCGGCGCTCGACGTCGGCGACACGCCGACGCCGACGGGCGCGCCGCACCCCGACCTCCCGGTCCTCGTGCTGAACGGGGACCTCGACGTCACGACGCCGCTCGCCAACGCCCGCGATGCGGCCGCGGCGTGGCCGAACGCGACGTTCGTGCCGGTCGCGAACGAGATCCACATCTCGGCGCTGTACGACTACGAGCGATGCGCGTCGCTGATCGTACGGCGGTTCGTTCGAACCGGGGACGCGGGCGACACGTCGTGCGCCGCGGACACGCCGGAGGTGCACGTCGTCGAGGCGTTCCCACCGACGGTCGCCGAGGCGCCCAAGGCGCGGCCCGGCGGAACGTCGGATCGGTCGACGGCGCTCGACCGTCGCGTCGCGTGGGCGGCCGCCGAAACGGTCGGAGACGCGCTCAGCCGTTGGTGGAACGTCCTCTACGGTGGCGTCGGGGTCGGGCTTCGAGGCGGAACGTTCGCGATGCGCGGCCCGTACCTGAGCTTCGACCGGCCGCTCACGGTGACGTTCGACCGAGCTCGGTTCGTGGACGACGTCTCCGTCTCTGGCCGGGTGGTGTGGCGGCGGCGTGCGGCGATGGTGTCCGGCGTGCTACGGGTCGAGGCTCCGAGCGTCTCCGGAACGGTGCGGATCGGCTTCGGCACCGACCGGCGCGGCGAGGGCACGACGATCCGCGGTCGGCTGGCCGGTCGCAGGATCGTCCTCGCGATGCCCGGCATCTGGTCGCCGTAGCCCGGCGACTTTGCCGATCACGCGATCGGTGCGTAGGGTGGCGGCCGAGTCGAATCGGCGAGGAGGGAGACGATGCGCAAGGGCCCGACGTCGCGCGATCACGCTGACACTTCTCGCGTCGCTCGCCCTCATGTTCGGCGCCCTGTTCGCGCCGGCCGCCGTTGCCCAGGACGTGACGGGGACAGCGGTGCCACGGACGAGATCGTGATGACTGGCCGGCTCGGCGTGGTCGAGGGAGAGACGGTCGGCACGGCGGTGATCTTCAACGGGCCGGCACTGATCGAGGGCACCGTGACCGAGTCGCTCGTGGTCTTCAACGGGGCGACCGTGATCTCCGGGACGGTCGGCGGTGACGTCGTCGTGTTCAACGGGCGGGTCGTCATCCGGGCCGGGGCGCACGTCGGCGGGGACGTCTTCAGCCGTTCCACTCCGCAGGTGGAGGCAGGGGCCACCGTGGACGGCGACATTACGGGCCTGGCCAGGCGGTTCGACTTCGAGGACTTCGGGTTCGCCGGTCGGATCGCGTGGTGGATCGCGTACTCGATCTCGACCCTGATCCTCGGGCTCGTGCTGCTGCTGTTCGCGCCCGCGCTCGATGGCGCGATCGTCGGCGCGCTCGAGCGACGCTTCGGCGCATCGGTCGGCCTCGGAGCCGCCGTGTTCTTCCTCCTCCCGATCGTCGCGGTCCTGTTGATCGCGATCATCGTCGCGATCCCGCTGGGGCTGTTCCTCATCCTCGCGTTCGCCCTGCTCTATACCGTCGGGTACGTGTTTGGCGCGCACGCCTTCGGTCGGCTCCTCGTGAAGCCACCGACGTCGCGGTTCCCTGCGTTCCTCGCCGGCTGGGGGATCCTGCGCCTGCTCGGCCTGATCCCGTACGCCGGCGGGCTCATATGGATGCTGTCCTCGATCCTCGGGCTCGGCGTGCTCGTGGTCGTCGCGCGCGGCAGCGGCCTGCGGGTCCAGACTCCGGCGATCGTTCCCCCGCCGCCCGCCGCAACGCCAACGTAGCCCGTCAGGGCGTCACGACGCGCGGGGACCACGCGCCCGGGATCAACACCCTCGGCGCCCCGGAGCCGTCGGCGGAGAGCGCCCACACGTCGGTCACGGCCGAGCGCCCCGGGTCTCGGGAGAGCCCGTACATGACGGTGTCCTCGTCGAGCCAGGCCACCTGGTCGTCGACGTTGCGCTCCTCCGCGAGGACGGTGACCCTCGCCGGTGTCGAGGTCGAGGACGGCGACTCGCCACGTGACCGGCCCGAAGCCGTCGTCGGATCGTTGCTTGAAGGCGATGCGGGCCCCGTCGGGGGAGAGCGAGGGGCACTCGATCCCTTCCCGGACGACCGTGATCGTTCTGCGACGCCGCGTCGCCGGTCGACCAGGTAGGTCCTCCCGCGCCGTCCCGAGTGTCGCGTAGAAGGATTCGCCGCCCAGCGAAGGTCACGCCCCAGAAGTTGAAGTCCACGCGGCTGAACCGTTCGCCGTTGCGGAAGGTGTCGAAGCGTTCGAGGCTGCCGATCTCGCGGGCGGATGCGAGGTCGACCAGCACCGTGCGGGTGGAGAACCCCACGTCCGCGTACGAATGGCCGGCCACGAAGGTCGTGTACGCCGCGAGGCGACCGTCCGGCGCGACGCGGGTTCGGCTCGGCGACCCGGGGGCGGCGATCTCGCCCTGGGCGCGGAAGCGATCGTCGAAGACCGTGGCGCGCATCCCGCCGAGGAAGCTGTCCGTGCTGAGGCAGACGCCTCGGCCCCCGGCGACGTCGACACGGTCGCAGACGAGATCCGTGTAGGCGCGCTCGCCGCCGGGGTCGTCGATCGGCACCACGGCCGCGCGTCCATAGCCGTCGTCGAGCGCGGTGCTCCGGAACACGATGTACGGGGCGTCGACGATCTGCTGGACGGCGTCGGGCGCCTGGCCGGCGATGCGCCCACGGGTGGGGGTCGCCCGGTCTCGTCCGGCCGCGTGCACGACGTAGGCCCTCGCCGCGACGACGCAGACGACGCACAGCACGGCGAACAGCGCGAGGCGGGCGCGGGTCCTCATGGCCTTGAGAGCCTGCAGTGTTCGCCACGCGATCGGAAGCGCGACACCGAGCCCGGCCGCGAACAGGGCGATCGGCAGGTGGCGCCGAGCACCAGCCACAGTGCGCCGAAACGTCACCGAGGCCACGAACCGCGACAGCGACACCACGGTGGTGACCACGCCGAGCCCGCTGGTGCGCATCGACGGCTCGACGATCGCGCTCGTCATCGCCATCAGCACGCCGTCGGTTGCGGCGTAATAGGTGCCTTGGAGGGCGAGACAGCCGAGGACCAGCCAACCCGTTGGGGCGGTCGTGAGCAAGACCAGGTATGCGCCGAGGAGCGCGCCGTACCCCGCGACGAAGACCTTCGGACGCCCGACGCGATCGGCGAGCCTGCCGAGCGGAATCGCCAGGGCGAGGTAGACCGCGGCCGTCCCGAGGAACAACAGTGGGAACCAACGCGCGGGCATCGCGGCCTTTCGCTGGAGGACGAGGTAGAGGAACCCGTCGCCGATCGTGAGGAGGGCGAGAAGCGAGCCGGCGGAGACGATGCGGCGGAACGCGGGCTCGCGAAGCAGGCCGAGCGCCCGCCGGAACGAGACGGAGCGCCGCTCCTCGGGGGACGCGGAGCCGGTCTTGTTCTGAACGAACAAGACGAGGATCCCGAGGCCGATCAACGCCGAGGCGAGGCTCACGACGAAGATCGCGTCGAACGCGAAGGGGATCGCGACGAGCATCGCGAACGCGATGAGGGGGCCGATGAGGGCGCCGAGCGTGTCGAGCGCCCGATGAACTCCGAACGAGTTGCCGAGACGCTCGGGTTCGGAGCTGAGGGAGATGAGCGCGTCTCGTGGCGTCGTCCGGATCCCCTTACCGATCCGGTCGACGAAGAGCAGCCCGGTGACCGGCAGCCACGCGCCTCCGGCGACGACCAGGCCCGCCTTACAGGCCGCGGAGAGCGCGTAGCCCGTGGCCGCGACCTCCTTGTACCGCGCCCGCCGATCGGCGATCAGCCCCCCGACGAGCCGGACGAGTGCGCTTGCGCCCTGGTAGAGACCGTCGACGATCCCGAACTGCAACGGCGAGAGCCGGAGCTCGAACGTGAGATAGATCGGGAGCACGGCCGTGACCATCTCTTGTGAGATGTCCGTGAACAGGCTGGTCAGCCCGAGCAACACGACGTTGAGCGACACGCGAACCGGTCGCGAGAGCCCGAGACTCGGCGTCGACTCGGGAGTCGTGCGAACGGTGGTGTACACGGTGCCGGGAAGCGTACGGGGAGACGCGTACCGAGAGAAGAGCCCGGCGACGTAGGTGGGCTACGCGAGCTGCATGGTGATCTCGTCCGCGAAGGCGGCGATCGCGTTCCAGTCGCGGAGGTCGCCCTCGGGAGCCTTCACCATCTTCACCATCTTCCGCTCCACGAACCCGAGCTTTCCCATGTCGAGGGCGCCGGCGAACACCCGGTGCACTCGCGGGTGGACGGCGTCCTCGAGCTCGGCGAGCTGCTTCTCTGAGACGCCGTGCTCCGCGCCGGAGTCGACCGGGCCGCTGCTGAATAGCCAGATCGGGTTCTGGGACAGCGCCTCGTGATGGGTTCGCACGAACGCCGTGGCCTCCTTCATCCACGACCCCGCGTAGACCGCGCTCCCCAAGACGACGGCGTCGAACCTCGAGAGGTCGGTCATCTCCCCTATCGGGTGCGCCTCGGCCTGCGTCCCGCGCTCCCGCAGCCGATCCGAGATGAACCGCGCGATCTCCTCGGTCGCGCCATGCCTGCTCGCGTACGCCACCAGCACCGTCATCGGGATGTCCTTCCGCTCGTTTCCAGTCAACCGTCCGGCGGCAGATCAAAGGGGTGTCGCAGGCCCTTGCCGATGAGGGACGTTCGGACGTTCGGCACGTTCCGACGTCCTCCGCCGGCCGCGCCACCTCGGCGGGCCCGTCTAGTAGGCTGGTACTTCCGGGTACGGGCCCGGACTCGCGACGAGCGACCGACGGATGACCCCCGCTCGGGGCCCACTCGCCTCTCGCACCGATCGAGGCAACTCGTGGTTCAGGAGGCATCGTTGGCCAGACCTAGTCGCGGCGTCACGCTCGGATCGCCCGAGCGCGGCAAGGGAACGCCGATCCGAGCACAGCGGGGTCGCCGCTGTGTCGAGCCCGAGTGCACGACGGTGCTCTCGACGTACAACACGTCGAGGACGTGCTACCTGCACACGGCGCCGTCGATGAGAACCCCGCTGGAGCGCGCCTGACGAGGGCCGCCGCACGGCGGATCGACCACCGAGGAGGTTCCACATGGCCGACAGCGCAGGAAAGCGCCAACGGCGCGATGTGAACGCGCGAAAGGCCGTCGCGCGAGAGGAGCGCCGAGTCGCTCGCGCGGCCCGGCGTCGCGATCGCGCGGCGGGGTTGATCGAGGCCGGCCCACCGATCGGCCCGGCGGAGCAGCACGAGTGGCTCCCGGGGCCGCAGGAGCTCGAGGCGGCCGAGGCAGCAGAGGCGAACGAACAGGCCTGAGGCGGATCGGCTCGCCGGCCCATCCGCGGCCGAACGCACGAGGACCCGGCGCGCTGCGCCGGGTCCTCGTCTCGTCTCAGACGAATGTCAGACGGCTCGGACGTTCGCGGCCTGGGGGCCCTTTTGCCCCTGGGTCACGTCGTACTCGACTCGCTGGTTCTCCTCGAGGTTTCGGTAGCCCTCGCCGGTGATCGCGCTGAAATGCACGAACACGTCGGCACTACCATCCTCCGGAGTGATGAAGCCGAAGCCCTTCTCAGGGCTGAACCACTTCACGGTTCCAGTTGCCACGTGCGATCCCTCCTTCCTTCTGCCGTCGGGGCCTTGGATCTGCCCTTCACGGCACCGGCCGTGACAGCCGGGTGAGGGAACTGCTCGTAGCCTGAACCGCGATCGGTACCCTCGTATTGAACGGTAGCAGGTCGGAGGCACGGGCGAACGCAGCTCCGGGATGGCGCGAGACCGCCCCTTCCAGATCGGAGGGGCGGTCTCGACGCTTCGAGCCTCGTTCAGGCGCCGGCCCGGCCCGCGTAGCCCGCCGCGAGCGCCAGCTCACGCCAGTCGGTGGGGGTGGTGGTCCCGCCCATCCGGCCCGTGAATCCGACATCGGTCGCTTGCTGGGTCCAGTTGGTCAGCGATGACGTCTCGCCGACCGGACCCGTGGACCCGTGCCGGAGGATGAGGGACGGCGCCTCGGTCGTCCCACCCAGCCGTCCCGTGAAGCCGGCCTGCACGAGCGCCTGCCGGTCCATGCCAGAGCCCGCCGAGGTCTGCGGGCGGTCCGCCGGCACCGTCTGGGGACGCGTGATCGCGTAGGCGATCGCGACGACGACCGCGAGCAGCACCAGCGCCATGACGGGCCCGAACGAGAACCGGTGTTCGGCCGATCCCGTCTCGATCCTTGCGGCCATGATGTGCCTCCCTTCGACTCGTCCGTTTCTCGACGGCACGAAGCTAGTGGTGGCAGGCCGACGCCTCGGGGTGCGGGATCACCGATCCGACGTGCGGTTCGTCAGGGCCGGAATCGGTGGTGGCACGCTCCCGCGCGCTCGTTGCCATACTCCGCCGATGGCGATCGAGCAGGTTCCCGAGGGGTACGTGCTCCGGTCGGTGTCTGTAGAGGATGCTCGGGCGATCGCCGAGCTGATCAACGAATGCACGATCGCCGAGATCGGGATGCCCTGGACCAACGTCGAGGAGACCCGGAACGAGCTGACCGTGCCGGGTCGCGACATCGGGCACGACGACGCGCTTCTCGTACGAACGAGGGGACCCGGCGGGCTACCTCCAGCTCTGGGCCGACGTCGCCCCGCACACCCAGCTCGAACGATCGCCTACGTGCGGCCGTCGCTGTGGGGCCGGGGGCTGAACGCGTGGCTCCTGCGCCTGGGCGAGGACGGCCGCGACAAGCTGCACCTCGCCCACCGGGCGAGCGCGTCCTGGTGCAGGTCCCGCGCTTCGCCGAGAACACGCCGGCCGGCCGGCTCTTCGCATCGCTCGGCTACGAGTACGTCCGCACGTTCTGGATGGTGCGGATGGGGCTCGAGAGCGCGCCGCCCGAACCCCGAGTTCCCGACGGGATCCGCATCCGAACCCTCGAGCTCGGCCGCGAGGAGGAACTCCTCGACGTGCTCGCGGAGCGTTTCGGCCTTGTGTTTCCTCGGGAGACGCGCTTCGGCTAGAGGAGGGCCGGCGTCTGGCGCGTGGCGCAGTACGGGCAGTAGTAGTCGCGCTCGGGCGTCAGGAAGTTCGAGAGCGACAACTCGGAGCCGCAGACGGGGCAGAAGTACTCCGCGAGCACGTCGAACGTCGGAGACCGATCCTCCGGCGAGGCGATCGTGGCATGTTCCATGAGCGGCCCCCTCACTCTCGATCGGTGAGGCGCGTGAAGGGCGAGGGCTGAGCCGGGGAGACCCACCGTGTCGCTCTACGCGTACCCTCGGACGCGTGTCCGAGGCATCCACCGTACCAGTTTGCCCGGCGCGGGGACCTTGGGCGAGCTCGACCATCCGTGCCTACGGCCGGCGCACCTTGCCGAGCAGGTCGTCGAGGAGCGTCGGTCCGTCCGGCTCGATCAGTTCGTCGAGATGGGGATTCTCTACCTCGATCGCGAGCACGCGCGCCGCGTCGATCGCCGAGCGGTCGCCGAGATCGCGGCGGTACAGATACGCGTGCACGGACAGCTCGCGCATCCCCGATCGGCCCGTGAGCGATGCGAGATCCGTGACCCATCGCCCGGCGGTCGGGTGGCGCATGGCGACCGCGACCGCGCACAACGCGTCGAGCACGTACGCGCGGAGCCACAGGTGGGTGTCTCGTTGGCGAGCGCACCGGGTCAGCGCGTCCTCCATCGCCTCGACCGCGCCGGAGAGATCGCCACGAGCCGCGCGCAGAAGGCCGAACCCACGGGCCCCCCAGGTCTCCCAGCAGGCGTCGTCCACCTGACACGCGAGGGTAAAGGCGTGTTCGAAGGCCTCGGTCGCGCGGTCCAGGTCTCCTTGGCGGACCCACACCTCCGCGGACACCGCCTCGGGAAAGGCGAGGAACGCGGTCCACCGCTCGCTCCTCGTCAGCTCGCGCGCACGCCCGAGCACATCCTCTGCGAGGTCGATCTCGTTGCGGAGCAGGTGCGTTCGGCCGAGGAACGCCAGGGCCCAGGCCTGCTGCTTCACGTGGCCGACCGACTCGGCGAGCCGCATCGAGTCCTCGTACGCTCGGGTGGCCTGCTCGTGCGCGCCGACGTCGGCCAGGGACGTCCCGGTCACGGCGCGGATCCTCGCGAGCTCGAGCGGATCGCCGTCCGCGAGCTCCTCCGCGGTGCGCAGCCAGGTGCGCGCCCGGAGGTAGTCGCCCCGGAGCAGCTCGACGTACCCGAGCTCCCGGTGTGCCGAGGCGGCGAGCGCACGCTCCCCGGTGAGCTCCGCGGCCGCGATGCCTCGGTACAGCGCGGCGGCGCCCTCCTCGTCCTTGCCCTTCGCCGCGTGGATCAGGGCGGACCCGAGCGCGAGCTGCGCGGCGGCCTCGAGCTCGGTCTCACCGGCCTCCCGGCTTCCGGCGACGGCGTTCCGCAGCCCATCGAGCCCCGACTCGACCGCGCCGGCGCTCACGGCCGCCTGTCCGGACTCGAGCAGGGCCTGCAACGCGGCTCGCCCTCCCGGCACCCCGGGAGCGGGCTCGTTCGTCTCGATGCGGGCCGCCTCGGCGAGCTCCGGGCCCGGCTCGACGCCGAGCTCCCGACGGAAGAGGTCGCTCGACGCCGACAGCTGACGCTCGACCGCGACCTCGTCCCCGGTCCCGGCGAACGCGCGGATGAGGAGCACGTGGGCGTCCTCGTCCAGCGGGCTCGCCGCGACCAGTCGCGTGGCGAGCTCGACCGCCGTCCGGGCGTCGCCCGCCGCGAGCGCCCGAAGGGCAGCCTCGCGAAGCACGGCCTCCCCCGCCGCCTGGAGTCGTCGCCGCTCCCCGAGCAGCCACGCTGTGAACCCGGGGCTCGCCTCGATGTCCATCCCTTCGAGGAGCTCCCGGCCGAGCCCGGGGAGCTCCACCGCCTCACGCGAGGTCCCTCCCATGAGCACGTGGACGTCGATGACGGAGCCCACGGGAAGGCGGAGCTGGACGGTGTTCCCGCTCCCGACCGTGTCCGGCCCGCCGAGCAGGCGCCGGAGCGCGGAGAGGTTCCATCGCAGGGCGCCCGCCGGGTCCTCGGCCTCCGGGAAGAGGAGGTCGACGAGCTGCTGGCGGCTGGGCGGCCGGTCCGAGAGCGCGAGGTAGGCGAGCAGGGCCCACACCTTCCTGCCTCGAGGCGCGGGGTAGACCACGTCGTCCCGGACCAGGAGGGGCGGCCCGAGCAGGTGCGCGGCGATCGGCATACCGGGCTATCCTGCGTGCGGCCTTCGCGTACGGCAAGTGAGGAACGTCACCTCGGAGGTCACACGCTCCGTCACACGATCCGCGCCTACGTTCGCGACGAACGATGACGAGACGAGAGGAGACTGCGATGGCGCTCGCGATCGATGAGCTGCGCGCACGGGTCCGAGGGGACGTGATCGCCTCGGACGACGAGGGGTACGACGAGGCGAGGCGCGTCTACAACGCCATGATCGACCGCCGGCCGGCCGCGGTCGTTCGAGCCGCGAACGCGGGCGACGTCATGGCCGCGGTGGACTTCGCGCGGGAGAACGGGCTCGACCTGGCGGTGCGCGGCGGCGGGCACAGCGTGCCCGGGCTTCGGCACCTGCGACGACGGCGTCGTGATCGACCTCTCGGGGATGCGCGGCGTCCGCGTGGATCCGGCCGCCGCGACGGCGAGGGCCGAGGGCGGCGCGACCTGGGGCGACTTCAACGCCGCGACCTATCCCTTCGGCCTGGCGACCACCGGCGGCATCATCTCGACGACCGGCGTCGCCGGCCTCACGCTCGGCGGCGGCATCGGCTACCTGACGCGCGGGTACGGCCTGTCGCTCGACAACCTGGTCTCGGCGGACGTCGTGACGGCCGACGGACGGTTCCTGATCGCGAGCGAGCGCGAGAACGAGGACCTCTTCTGGGCGCTGCGCGGCGGCGGCGGGAACTTCGGCGTCGTGACCTCGTTCGAGTTCCGACTCCACCCGGTGAAGGACATCTACGGCGGCCCGATGTTCTACGAGCTGAGCGAGGTCGAGAACGTCCTCCGGTTCTTCCGCGAGTACATCGCGGACGCGCCCGAGCAGATGGGCGCGTTCCCGGCGTTCCAGATCGCGCCGCCGCTCCCGTTCATCCCCGAGGACCGCCACGGCGACACGTTCATCGCGATGGTGGCCTGCTGGGCGGGGCCGCTGGAGGAGGGCGAGCGGGCCCTGAAGCCGTTCCACGACGTGGCTCCGGTCGTGGCCGAGTTCGTCGGCCCGATGCCGTATCCGGCGCTGAACAGCGCGTTCGACGCCCTCGTTCCGCCGGGCCTCCAGCACTACTGGAAGGCCAGCTTCGTGAAGGAGCTCACCGACGAGGCGATCGCCGCACACCGGGCCCACGGACCCGAGGTGCCCGTCGTGAACTCGACGGTGCACATCTACCCGATCAACGGGGCGGCGCAGCGCGTGGCGCCGGACGCGACGGCGTTCGCCTACCGCGACGCGAACTTCGCCACGGTGATCGCGGGGATGTGGCCCGAGCCGAGCCACAACGACGCCAACATCGCGTGGGTGCGCACGTACTACGACGCGACGGCGCCCGCACTCGGAGGAGGGCGGCTACATCAACTTCATGGCGGAGGACGACCAGAGTCGGATCAAGGCCAACTACAAGGGCAACTACGAGCGGCTCGTCGACGTGAAGCGGAAGTACGACCCGGACAACCTCTTCCACCTGAACCAGAACATCCGTCCCTGAGGAGGGCTATCCCGCCTTCGCGCGGCCGACCGATGGTGAGGGGCGGCGGTGCCGATCGGCAGCACGACGGTGTTGTGGTCGAACGGAACCTCGCTCACCTCGACCTACGCCTTCTTCCGGCCCCCCCGGTCGCGGAGAGACTGACGCGGAGGACCCAGCTGGCGTCGCAGGCAGCCGAGGCGCACGATTTCCGGAGGACCCTCCACGGAAGCGGGGCCTCAAGCATCCATGGAGCACATGGAACGACCTTTGAGTCTTGCCCAGGATGTGAACGCGAAGGCGACCGCCGTCCCGCTGACCTTCGAGGACCTCTTCGCGGACCACCACGAACGGCTCTACCGTGCCCTCTACCTGATCGTCGGGAACAGCCACGAGGCCGAGGAGCTGATGCAAGACGCCTATGTCCATGTTCTCGAACGGTGGGACCGCATCGACAACCCGGCCGGGTACCTGTATCGGTCCGCGTTCAATTCGACTCGCGGCCGGTTCCGGCGGCTCAAGCTCGCCGCGAAGCGGACCCTGACACCCGGTCAGCCCGAGGACCCCTTCGCCGCCGCCGACCTTCGCGACCAGATGGTCCGCGCGCTTCGAGAGCTACCAGAGCGCCAACGCGCCGCGCTTGTGCTCCTGGATCTCCTTGACTACCGGAGCGAGGACGCGGCCGAGGTCCTCGGGGTTACGGCAGCCACCGTCCGGTCGCTCGCATCCCACGCTCGAGCGGCCTTGAAGCTCTCGATGGAGGCCGAGGATGACGAGTAGCTCGCACCGGACGCTCGAACGCATCGCCCGCCGCGTCCCGGTCCCGGAGCCCGCCTACGAGCGGCTGCTGCGCCGACGCGACCGGAAGGAGCGGAACCGACGTCTCTCCGCGGGGGCGCTCGCGATCGATTCTCGCCCTCGTGAGCTTCGTGGCCCTGACGCGAGCCTTCCGCACCGCCGAGCGTCCCGCGGACGAACCGACGCCGAAGCCCCCGGGCATCTTCTCGGAGGTCGGCGGCTGGATCACGTACGGGAACCGGACGGGATCTGGGCGGTCGACCCGTCGCATCCCGGCGATCGCGAGAGCCGGGTCCAGCTGAGCTCCAACGGCGGGGACCCCACTCGCGTGGTCGAGCGACGGGTCGGAGCTGCTCGTCTCGCGCGAGTCATGGTTCTTCCTTTCGCGACGTCAACTCATCGGCACGGGGAGATGGCGCCGGCTTCGCGGCTGGGGCTGTTCGTGCTGCACGCGGACGGCACGGAGACCCATCTGGTCCGCGAGGAGGTCAGCGGCGCCTCGTTCAGCCCCGACGGAACGACGGTCGTCTTCGCGCCGTCGATCGAGTACCCAACCCTCGACCCGGGCATCTACCGATCGACGCCGACGGCGGCGTGCCGAGGCTGCTCGTCGAACCGAGCCGCCGCTACATCCCGGAGCAGGACCGCAGCTTCCGCACCGGGCTGTACTTCCCGACGTTCTCACCGGACGGGACGCAGATCGCGTACTTCGACGGCTTCGGGGACAACAGCCATAGCCTGCGCGTGGTCAACGCCGACGGGAGCGATCTCCATGTGCTGATCGACACCATCGAGGCGTACCGCATCACCAACCTCGTCTGGTCGCCCGACGGCACACGTCTGGCGTTCGGCCGCAGATTACCTGACGGGATCTACACGATCGGGGTGGACGGCTCGGGCCTCACGCTCGTGATCCCCGATGGAGTGAATCCGCACTGGTCGCCAGACGGCTCCCGCATCTCGTTCAGCTACGACGGCCGGACGACACGGCGGGTTCGAACATCGTTGATCGGGACGGGACGTCACGTTCAGAGGGGGGGCTTCGGCTTCGCGGCGGCATCCGGGCCGTGGAACCCGCTCGTCCAGCCGGAGCCGGAGGTCGCCGAGGTGCCTGCGGCGAGCGAGGGCCTGACGACGACCTCGACGCTCCTTCTGGCGGTGCCCTTGCTGGTCCTGGTCGCAGGGACCGTCCTCATCCGTCGTCGGATGGTGCAGCGATCGTGACCGTGAGGGTGCTCCGGACTGTTTCGGGAGGGAACATGAAAGCGCGTCTGATCCTTGCCCTTGTATGCGCGCTTGGAACGATGACGGCGAGTGCGGTGCCGGCGTTTGCAGTTGAGCCGGTCGTCGTGGTGGCGACGGATGCGACCGAACTCAGGCCTGCCGCCTCCGCAACGTACGTGGCCTGGTTCGTGTTCGACCGTCGTTTCACTCACCCGAACGTCTGGGCCGAGGCGATCGGGAGCGACGCGCCCTTCCGCGTGAACCCAGAGGGGACGACGGCCTTCACCGGGGGCATCGAGGGGTCCACGCTCGTCTACGAACGCAGCACGCCGGACCAGAAGTCGGATCTCGCGATGGTCGACCTTTCGACGCAGACCGAGCTGGACGTGCCCGATGGTGTCAACACCGAGAAACCGGAGTTCGAGCCCAGCATCTCGGGGACGCACCTGGTGTTCGGTCGCGAGATCCCTCACGGCAGCTCGGTCGTGCTGTTCGACACCTCAACGGGCACCTCTCAGGTCCTGTACTCCAAGACGAACGTCGATCGCAGGTTCGACCTCCACGCGATCCATCTGAACGGCAACTATGCCGTTTGGCAGAAGCTCGTATTCTCGAAGGAGAAGGATGGGCAGGCGATCCAGCCGATCGGCAGCGACGTCTTCCTGTACGACATCGCCGCGGCGACGACGACGAAGATCCCCTCTGCCCAAGGCGTCTGGCATTACGGTCCTTCGGTCGACGCAGAAGGGACCATCTACTTCGGGCGGGGGGCCCTCAGCTGCGAAGAGAGCCAGCAGCTGATCGAGCGCCAGATCGATGGGACCGAGTCGGTGATCTACACGTTCGCGCATGGACGGGACTTCAGCTTCTCGGTCGCCGTCGACAACGCCGACGGGACCACGGACGTGTACTTCGATCGGGGGAACTGCCGGGGGCCAGACTTCGGTGACATCCTGAAGCTTCCGGGCGTCTAGCGGACCAGCGGGCGATGGGCGTCTCTCGGCGGTGGGTGGACGAGCAGGCCTAACCCCGCGGCCCGGCCCCGCACGCTGGTGGCATAGCATCGGCCCGGGGGTGATCTCGAGGATGGCGACACAGGCGGACGGTCAGGTGAAGGCGGCGGCGTCGGCGGCGAGGGCACGGCAGGTGATCGCGCAACAGGTCGCGAAGCTCGCGCCCGGCGTCGAGAACGACGATCAGGCACAGGTGGTCCTGCACCTGGCCGAGGCGTACTCGCACCTCGCGGTGGAGCCTCCTCGGATCCGGACGGGCTAGAGGATCGCGGCGACGTCCCGGCCGAGCGCGATCGTCGCCTCGATGCCGACGACCGCGAGTGCCACCCGCCCGATGAGCGTCATCGGGCGCGACGTCCACGCCGACGCGACCGCCGGAGCCCAGCGTCCGATCGCGAACGCGGCGATCAGGGCGGCGGCGATGCCAAGGCCGATGACGCCGAAGAACGGGAGCAACAACAGGATCGCGAGCCCTCCGATCCAGCCGTGGCCCTGGAGAAAGGACGACCCGGGTCGGAGGAACCGTTCGGCCTGGGTGCTCACCACGAACCCGTAGGCGGCCGGGAGCGCGACGAACATCGCGACGGCGAGCGCGAGCGGCTCGAGCCGGGTGAAGTCGATGCCTCCGGGCCGGATGACGAGCGCCCCGCCGACGACGCCGGTCAGCGAACCGAACAGCCACGGACGGGCGCGCTCGGGGAGCCAGGACCGGACGAGCAGATACACCAGGCCGCCGATCGCGCCCAGCGCGGCGGTGATGAGGACGAGGAAGAGCGTGCCGAAGCTGACGACGCCGATCGTGAAGCCGTCGTCGGTCTCGAGGCCGTGCAGGCTGGGGTCGGAGGTCAGCCGCAGGACGAGCATCGCGAGCCGTCCGCCCAGGCCGCCGAAGAGGAGGCCGCCGAGCAATCCCGCGGTCACGCCCGCAGACAGCGGTCGAGCCGCGGCCAGCAGGTTGTCCCCGAGACGACCGCGAACGGACACGCTCACGGGGACATCACCGGGCCGTCTCTGGTGGGAACGCTGCCCGCGAGCGTCGTCCCGGCCCCCGGCTCGGAGGTGATCACCAGGGCGCCGCCGAGGGCCTCGAGACGGTCGCGCATGTTCGTGAGGCCCGCGCCGCGCCGCACGGTGGCCGGGTCGAAGCCCGCGCCGTCGTCGGCGATCGAGAACTCCACCACACCGTTGGACTGGGCGAGTCGGATCCGTGCGCCGGCTGCCCCCGAGTACTTGGCGACGTTCTGCAGCGCCTCGAGGCAGCAGAAGTACACGGTGGCCTCGATCTCCTGTGTGTACCGGCCGATGCCGTCGGCCTCCACCGTCACCGGGACGAGCGCCTTTCCGGCCTGCGAACGGATCGCCGCGGCCAGCCCCTTGTCCGCGAGCAGCGGAGGGTAGATGCCGCGGGCGAGATCGCGCAGGTTCTGGAGGGCGTCGTTCGCGTCCGACTTCAGCTGCGACAGGGTCGCCCGCGTCTCCTCATCCGCGGTCCGTTCCGCCAGCCCGAGCTTCACCGCCAGCGCGACGAGCTGCTGCTGGGCGCCGTCGTGCAGATCGCGCTCGAGCTTGCGCGCGCGCTCGTCCTGCGCGCTCACGATCCGCTGCCTCGAGGCGCGGAGCTCCTCGATCGTCGCCTTGAGCTCCTCGGTGAGGCGGACGTTTCGCAGGACGAGCCCTGCCTGGGTGGCGAGGTCGGCCGCGAGGCGCTCGCTGGTCGCCGAGAGCGGTTCGCTGACGGGCATCTCGACGGTGAAGGCGCCGAGCAGCTCGCCGTGGTGCCGGACCGCGAAGCTTCGGCCGGGGAGCTCGGGAAGCTCACTCGCGGCGGCGAGCCCACGCGGCGCGGAGACGGGAGCGCCGGAGGGAGACGAGGCGGCGGGCCGGAGCTCGTCGCCGAGACGAAGCCACACCCGCGCGACCTCGGCCCCGGTCGCCCCCCGCAGGATCTCCGCCGTGCGGGGCAGGACGTCGTCGGTGGAGTACGCCTCCCCGAGTCGCTCCGTGAACTCGGCCATCACCTCGTAGGGCGTCGCCCGGCGGCCGAAGACCGCTCGACGCGCGATCTTCTTCAGCCACCCGAACGTCGCCGCGAACACCAGCACGACCAGGACGGCCCCCGTCACGACCCTGCCGACCACGTTCTCGCCGTCCGACCCGAGAACCACCCCCGACCAGGAGGAACGGAAAGAGCGCCATCGACAACGCGAGCGTAGCGACGAGCAGTCCGTAGACGATCGTCTTCTTGACGACCACCCCGACGTCGTACAGGCCGAACGTGAGCACGGCGATCGCGGTGGCTGCCGGGATCCCGATCAGGACCCCGAACCCGTCGACGAGGATCGCGAGCGCGGCGGCGAGCCAGAGAACGTCGACCCCGGTCACTGACGCGATGAGCCCGATCGCCGACGTGACGACCATCAGGGCGAGCATCGTCATCAGCCACTTCACGTGCTGGCGGCTCTCGGCGACGGCGTGCCGGTAGCGGATCACGAGGCTCGCAAAGCCGGCCACGGTGGCGATCGCGGTGAGGACGGCGCCCGCCACCACGAAGCCGTCGATCCCCGGGATCGCGGCGACCCATGCGGGCGTGTCGGCGAGAGCGGTCGACGGGCTGTCCAACAAGCCGAGCGTGAGCACGACGGCCGCGAGCGCCGCGGTCCCGACGGCGAGACGCCATCGGCGCGACAGCAGCGCCCCCTCGGGAAACAGCAGGAGGAACGTGGGCAGGGCGAACGGGAGCACGAGGCCCGGCACGACGACCGCCAGGGCGCCGACCGGGCCCGCCCAGGCCAGCCGGCCGAACTCGAAGCCCGCGTAGTACGAGGCGAACGACGTCAGCCCGAGGCACGCGCCGACGGCCAGGAACAGCCATCCGATCGGGTTGCGGGGGTGATGGCCCGCGATGAGCGCGCCCACCGTCGCGTAGGCGATCGCGGCCAGCAGGAAGAACCCCGCCCAGACGGACGCGACCGGATCCAGGAGCGCGACGAAGACGAGGGCCGCGATCGCGAATCCCACCGCGAAGACCCACAGGATGCGCGCGATGACGCGCGCGGTGCGGACGGTCATCTCGGTGCCGGCGTCCCGGGGGTGTGCGCTCGATGTGCCCTCATGCGGCCCCGGACGAGCACGATCGCGAGCACTCCCACCGAGAGCGGGATCGTGAGGATCACCATGCCGGCGACCGGCCCCGCAAGTCCGTGGAGCGTCGTCAGCCAGGCGATGCGGTGGCCGCTGTTGAACTCGTCGTACCCCGCGGCACCGATGGACTCGAGGAACGCTGCCGCCGACGAGATCCACAGGGTCACCAACAGCACGGTTCGCCACGCCGACGAGGTGGAATCCGCCGAGGGCTGCCATCGCGATCGGACGGCGGCGTAGAGGCCGAGCGACGCCGCGCCAAACAGGAAGTGGAAGACCCCGTGGCCGCGCGCCTCGCCCTGGGCCACGAGCAACGTCACGAGGAGCGCAACGACGCCGAGAAGGAGGCCGATCGCGAGGAAGACCGCGCCGGACCCGGTGTCTCGAGCCCGTTCCGCCTGCTCGAAGTCGCGCTCCCGAGCCGGACGATCGTCTCTGTTCCGACGCAGCCTCAGGCTCACGATGAGCGAGATCCCCGCCGCGCCGAGCGCCACCCCCGCCAGGGGCATCCACGGGCCGGCCGATCCCGAAAGGAACATTCCGAACGCGGCGACGCCGCAGAAGATGGAGACCGTCGCGAACCAGGTGGCCTTCGACATCGAGTTCCCTTCGTCGGCGCCATCGTGCCCGACCGGTTGGTGGCCTGCACGCGGGGTACCACCCGTTCGGGCGGGGTGGCAGCACCCGCCCCCGTGGGTTCGAGGTGCGACTAACGCGACTGAGCGCTCATGGATCCGGGGGCGCAGCGCAACGGCGTAGAGCCGACATCGGTCGGGCACCGCTCCTCTGAGAGCAGCCCAGGTCAACCCCCTTGTCCCCAGGCGTCTGTATGAGGTAGGACGGCGCCGCTACCGGTGCCCGCAGGAGGCGCGCGAGTGAGCCAGGCGGAGCTCGAGTACGCGTGGTTCTTCCGCGCCGAGTACGCACAGGTCTCCCGAACCGTGTTCCTGATCCTCCACGACCACGGCCGGGCGGAGGATATCGCGCAGGAGGCGTTCATCCAGCTGCTCTCGCACTGGCGCAAGGTCTCCCGGTACGAGCGACCGGAGGCATGGGTGCGGCGCGTGGCGATCCGAATGGCGGTCCGGGAGGCGAAGCGGGAGGGAAGGCGCACGTTCGTCGAAAGGGAGTCCATCACCGAACGTATCGAGCACCTGCCGGACGTCGATCTCGCCCGTGCCGTCCACGCCCTGCCCGCGATGCAGCGCGCCGCCGTGGTCCTGTTCTACTTCGAGGATCGTCCGATCGCGGAGATCGTCCACATCCTCGAGATCTCCGAGGGCAGCGTGAAGGTCCATCTGCATCGGGCGCGCGAGCGATTGGCACAGCTCCTCGGAGAGGAGGTGGGTAAGGATGCTCGTTGAGCGTCGACTTCGCGAGGGGATGCAGCGCAACGCGCAGGTCCTGGATCCGGACGTCGATCACCTACTTCCCGGTGTGATGCGGCAGAGCCGGCGTCGAGTTGCCACGCGGCGGGGCGCGATCGTCGGCGCAGGAGTCGCAGCCCTCGTGTTCGCGATCGTCATCGGCCCCCGCGTGGTGGACGCTCTAAGAACCAGCGAGCATCGGGTTCCCGCCTCCACTCCGACCCCTTCCCTCTCGAACACGCAGGCCCTCACGGGGTCCTTTGCGCGACGCCTCGACGCGAATTCGCCGGGAGCACAGGAGAACGAGATGGCCGGTGAGTGGACGATCGAGCTGCATGCCGATGGCACGATGAACATAGTGGCGCCACCTCGGTTCGCCGGCGTCTTGTCGGCCGTCCAGTTCCAGGTGACCGGGAATCGGTTTCGCACCGACCTCTTCGTGCAGGACGTGTGCACGAACCTCCCTCTCGGGTCGTACCGGTGGTCGCGGTCCGGCGGGACTCTGACGTTCAAGGTCATCGACGACGCCTGTGAGGCGCGAGTTGCGCTGTTCACCTCGCACTCGTGGACGGGCGCGTCCTGATGCCACGTCAACCGTTGCGTCGGTCGATGCCTGTCACAGGGTGATGAAGAGAGTCGATCGAATGCCGCGAGGGTTGTCCACGCTGCTCTATGCTATCGCGCTCGTGCTCGCCTCCTGCACCACGGGAGGACCCGCGAAGGCGGAGTTCCACCCGAGGCTCGAGTGGGCGACGTGCCCGTCCGACGTCGAGATTCAGTTCATCGCACGACACCGGTGCGGGTGGTTCACGGTGCTTCAGGACCGGTCCGAGCCAGACGAGAAGACGATCCGCCTGTTCGTCCTCGAGGCATGGCCCGTGGGCATCGATCCCCCCTCCTACGTCGGGTCCGGGTTCGGCGGCAACCTCGGGGAGGCGCAGGGTTACGGATCCACCACCGCCGGCGCCACCCGCTTGGGACGGATCGGCTACACGCTCGAGGTGCGCGGGACCGGTCACTCCGAGCCGTCGCTCGCTTGTCCGGAGGTGGACGCGCTGAGCGAACAAGCCGCCGCGAGTGCGACGGGGGACCCCGCCCTCATGCGCGACTTCCTCGCCGCCGTCACGGCCTGCCGCGACCGCTTGACGAGCGAGGGCGTCGATCCGGCAGACTACGACCTCGGGTCGGCGGCGATGGACCTGGAGGACTTGCGCACCGCGCTCGGCATCGACCAGTGGTGGAACCTGGGAACGCTCGGCAACAACTCGCGCTACCTGTTCGAGTACCTGCGGCGATACCCCGACCGCGTCCGGGCCGCGTTCCTCGACTCCCCGCAGTTCCCCCAGGTCGACGAGGTGACCGAGGGGATCGAGGGGACTCGCTATGCGCTGCGCGAGCTCTTCGAGGCGTGCCGCGCGGACGCGGAGTGCGCGAAGGACTTCCCTGATCTGGCAGCCTCCTGGTCGGAGGCGATGGCGAGGCTCGACCGCCAGCCCCTGGAGGGCACCGCGACGGCCCTGGCGGGCGGCAGGGTCGACATCCTGGTGGATGCCGGGAAGCTCCTGCGCGCCGCCCGGCTGGCGCTCGGCGGCGACGGGCCGGCCAACTTGTCGTCCCTTCCCGCGATGATCGATGCCGCTGCCGACGGGCGACTCAGCCCGGCACTTGCCACGATCGAGGCGAGCGACGGGCTGTTCTGCTCCGGCTATCGGCCGTTGTGCATCGGGCAGGGGTTCAGCTTCGGCGCGTATCTCTCGGTGTTCTGCCGGGATGAGGCGCCATTCATCGATCAGGCGAGCCTCGAATCCGCGGCCGGCGACGACACCTGGCTCCGGGCGGTCTTCGCCCAAGATCCCTACTCGGCGGCCTGCGGCGTCTGGGACGTCGGTGCATCCGCTCCCACCGTGCACGAGCCAGTCGACACCGATGTCCCGTTGCTCCTGATCGTGGGGCAGTTCGACTCCTTCAGTCCGATGCCGATCGCGATGGAAGCCGCGAAGACCTTCGACAACGTCCACGTCCTCGAGATCCCAGGACAGACCCACAACGCGCTTGGCTTCAACGATTGCCCCATCGAGATTCGTAACGCCTGGGTGCAGCATCCCGAGTCCCCACCCGTAGACACGGCGTGTCTGAAGAAGCTCGGTGTGCGCTTTCTCGGGCCGGTGTGAGGAGGGACCATGAGGAACCCGAGGATCGTCGTCCGACTGGCGCTCACGGCGTTCGTTGGCGTCGTTCTGGCCGCGTGCAGCTCCGACGAGAACACCGGCGTCCCGCCGGTCCCGACCCAGAGCGAATCAGGCGCCCCTTCCGTGTCGGTGAGTCCAACAAGCCCACTCGAAGGCGAGTGGCATCAGGATTTCACGTGTGAGGAGCAGGTCCGGACGTTCCAGGAGAACCTTTCCGAGCAGACGCGAGAGCAGAATCAAGCCTTGGCGTCGCTCGCCGGCAACGATGACGTCTCCTACGAAACCCTCGTGAGTGAGTACTCTCGTGAGTTCGCGTGGGGCCCCAACGCGGAGACCGCGACCTCCCTCACGCCCGAGTCCCTCTGCAAAGGCGCTTCCGACCGGGAACGCACCATCCGATTCCAGGGAGCGACCGTCGTGGTCATCGACTGGGATGGAAGTTGGGGGCCGGCCCGGCTCGAGCTCGTTGATGACCACACCTTCACGGCAAACGACGGGTTCGAGAATTTCGGGCCCGCCCAATGGCACCCGACGGCGAGGTTCTCTTTCCGCATCGACGGCGGCACGCTCACGATCGCCACGGCGGGGCTCGTCGACGCATGGGCGGGCACCGCCCTTGAGGCCGCGCCGTGGGTTCGAGTGAATTGACCGCGCCGAGCTTATCGCTAGGACGCGACCGTCGGTTTGCCGCGTCGAGCGGCCTTGGCGCGGTCCTGCTGGGGGAGCAACGCCTTACGGAGTCGGACGTTCTGCGGCGTCACTTCCACGCACTCGTCCTCGCGCAGGAACTCGAGGGCCTGCTCGAGCGTGAGCGTGCGCTTGGGGATCAGGCGGGTGAACTCCTCGGAGGTCGACTGGCGCATGTTCGTGAGCTTCTTCTCGCGCGTGGGGTTCACGTCCATGTCCTCGGCGCGGGCGTTCTCGCCGACGATCATCCCCTCGTAGACGTCCTCGCCGGGCCCGACGAACATCGACCCGCGCTCCTGGAGCGTGAGCAGGGCGAACGCCGTGGACAGGCCCGAGCGGTCGGCGACCAGCGAGCCGGTCGGGCGCGTGCGGAGGTCGCCGTGCCAGGGCTCGTACCCCTCGAACACGTGGTGGAGCTGCCCGGTGCCGCGCGTCTCGGTGAGGAACTCGGTGCGAAAGCCGATCAGGCCGCGCGCGGGGACCAGGTGCTCCATGCGAATCCACCCGGTCCCGTGGTTCACGAGGTTCGCCATGCGCCCCTTGCGAAGCGCGAGGAGCTGCGAGATCACGCCGAGATACTCCTCGGGCGCGTCGATCGCGACGCGCTCGACGGGCTCGTGCAGGGCGCCGTTCACGAGGCGCGTGACGACCTGCGGCTTGCCGACCGTGAGCTCGAAGCCCTCCCGCCGCATCACCTCGACGAGCACCGCGAGCTGGAGCTCGCCCCGGCCCTGCACCTCCCACCGCTCGGGGCGGTCGCCCTCGAGCACGCGGATCGAGACGTTGCCGACGACCTCGGCGTCCAGCCGCGACTTGACGAGTCGCGCGGTGAGCTTGTCGCCGTCGCGCCCCGACAGCGGCGAGGTGTTGATGCCGATCGTCATCGACAGCGACGGCTCGTCGACGCGGGTGACCGGGAGCGGGCGCGGGTCGTCGGGGTCGGCGAGCGTCTCGCCGATCGTGATCTCGTCGATGCCGGCGATGGCGACGATCTCGCCCGGCCCGGCCTCCTCGGCCTCGACGCGATCGAGCGCCTCGGTGACGTAGAGCTCGGCGATCTTCGCCGGCTCGATCGTGCCGTCGGCGCGGCACCACGCGACCGCCTGCCCGCGGCGGATCGTGCCGTGCCGGACGCGGCAGAGCGCGAGCCTGCCGACGTAGGGCGAGGCGTCGAGGTTCGTCACGAGCGCCTGGAGCGGGTGGCCCTCCTCGTAGGAGGGGGCGGGGATGTGGGAGCGGAGGGCGTCGAACAGCGGCTCGAGGTCGTCGGCGAGCGCGTCGGGATCGGGGCCGCAGCGCCCGGCCCGAGCGTCGGCGTACAGGATCGGGAACTCGATCTGGTGCTCGTCGGCGTCGAGGTCCAGGAAGAGCTGGTAGACCTCGTCGACGACCTCCTTGGTCCTCGCGTCGGGCCGGTCGACCTTGTTCACGACCAGGATCACCGGCAGGTGGGCCTCGAGCGACTTGCGCAGCACGAACCGCGTCTGCGGCAGCGGCCCCTCGGAGGCGTCGACCAGCAGCAGGACGCCGTCCACCATCGTGATCCCGCGCTCGACCTCGCCCCCGAAGTCGGCGTGCCCCGGCGTGTCGACGATGTTGATCTTCAGGTCGCCGTGGCGAACGGCCGTGTTCTTGGCCAGGATGGTGATGCCCTTCTCGCGCTCGAGGTCGGTCGAGTCCATGACCCGCTCGCCCACGTCCTGGTTCGCCCGGAAGGCTCCGGACTGCCACAGCATCGCGTCGACCAGCGTGGTCTTGCCGTGGTCCACGTGGGCCACGATCGCGACGTTGCGGATGTCGGAGCGGGTGGGCATCTGACCTCCATGGTAGGAGCCGGCGGCCCGCTTCTCGCCCCGATCGAAAGGGGGTTGACAGGCTAACGGTGTTCGCCTAGGGTGGGCTAACAGCGTTAGCCTAGAGGAGGCGAGATGGCGTTCACCGAGGAACTGCGGGCGGAGCGGCAGATCGACGCGGAGCCCGAGCGAGTCTGGCAGGTCCTGACCGGGTTCGAGGCCTTCGGATCGTGGAATCCGTTCATCGTGTCGATCGAGGGTGAGTCGAGCGTCGGCGCCAAGCTGAAGGTGCGCCTTCAGCCCCCGGGTGGCAGGGGGATCACCCTGCGGCCGACCGTGACGACGAACACTCCCCGCAAGGCGTTCGGGTGGCTCGGACGGCTCGGGGTGCGGGGCGTGTTCGACGGTGCCCACCGGTTCGAACTGGAGGCGCTGCCGGAGGGCGGCACCCGGTTCGTGCAATCGGAGCGCTTCACCGGTGCGCTGGTACCGCTGTTCCGCCGTTCGCTGCGAACGCACACGTTGGCCGGGTTCGAGGCGATGAACCGGGCGCTCGAGGAGCGCGCCGAGGCGGCGGCGTGAGCGACGCGGCCGTCGAGCTCCCGCCTCGAGCGCAAGAGATCGTTGCGGAGGCTCGCGAGCTCCTGGAGGAGGAGGGCGCCGAGGCGCTCACCATGCGGCGGTTGGCCGAACGGCTGGGCATCCGGGCCCCGTCGCTGTACAAGCACCTGCCAGAGTAAGGAGGCCCTCGAGGCGGCGGTCGTCGCGATCGGGTTCGAGGAGGCGGCCGAGCGGTTCGAGGCCGCGGTCGCCCGGAGCCGGCGGCCACTTGCGGCCGTCGCATCCGCCTACCGGGCCTTCGCGCTGGAGCATCCGCACCTCTACCGGCTGATGAACGATCGGCCGCTCCGTCGCGACCTGCTGCCGCCCGGCGTCGAGGCGCGCGCCGCGGCGCCGCTCCTCGCGGCAGTCGGCTCGATCGATCGGGCGCGAGCCGCGTGGGCGTTCGCGCACGGCATGACGATCCTCGAGCTCAACGGACGTTTCCCGCCGGACGCCGATCTGGATGCGGCGTGGCGAGCGGGGATTCGAGCGCTCGAGCGCGGGGCGGCTCGATGAAGGGGATTCGTGGGGTGACGCGCGAGGACCGTTAGAAGTCGATGCGCCCGTCGAAGTGGTTCGCGGCCTCGGGACGCGTGAGCTGATAGAGCGCGATCCGATGGCCGCCCGGCGTGCGGAACGAGCAGATCGGCCCGTGCGGGATCTCGAACGTGCCCTCTCGCTCCCACCCGCGCTCCTCGAGCTCGTCGAGCGCCGCGTCGAGATCGGGCACCCGATAGACGAGGATCGCGCGGTCACCCTCGACGTGGTCGGCGAGCAGGAGTAGGGGCGCTCCTCGAGAGAGCTCGAGGCCGGCGACCCGCGTGCCCATCCCCTCGATGGCGAAGAGCAGTCGCGCGCCGAGCACGTCGGTGAAGTAGGCGGCATCCGCCTTCACATCCCGGCTCGGCGTGTAGAGGAAGTCGAGCTGCTCGAACGTGTTCCCTCACCTGGGCCCTCGTTTCCTCAGGATGCCAGGTTTGTCGTCACCCGTTCGGCGGGTCCAACGGCACCCATCGGCGGACACCGCGTCGCGCATGCTGACGGCGTCGAAGGGACGCGCTATGGGATATGCGCGCATGGCCATGTCCGCCGCCGCGCTCCTCCTCCTGGCCTCCTGCACCTCGTCATCGACGTCCGACGACCTGTCGCCGACGCCATCTCGGCGCGCGTTCGAGCTCGACGGGACACCGATGAAGCCGTGCAGCGTCGGAGGGTTCGAGGCGGTATGCGGTGACCTGGTGGTTCCCGAGGATCGTGCCGACCCCTCCGGGCGCCAGATCCCGATGCACGTCGTGGTGATTCCGAGTCTCGACGAGGCGCCCGCGGCGGACCCGGTCTTCTTCCTTACCGGCGGACCCGGCGGCGCGGCCACGGCCGACTGGTCCTCTGCGCCGGCGACGTTCCCCGGCGTCCACGCGCGTCACGACATCGTGCTGGTGGATCAGCGGGGAACGGGAGGGTCGAACCTGCTGATGTTCCCTGAGCCCCCGGACGTCACCGGCCTGTCCGCCCCCGAGGTGCGCGAGCGGCTCGTGCCGTGGCTCGAGGCCACCCTCGAGGATCTCGGCGCCGATCCGCGTTTCTACACGACGGCCGCGGCTGCCGACGATCTCGACGACGTGCGGGCCGCGCTCGGGTATGACCGGATCGACCTCTACGGCAGTTCCTACGGCGCGACGCTCGCCCAGTATTACGTCCGTCAGCACGAGGATCGGGTGCGAGCGGTCGTCCTCGACGGCGGCTCGCTCGTTGACGTCCCGATGCTCGAGCTCATGCCGGCGCGAAGCCAGGAGGCGCTCGACAGCGTGCTTGCCCGCTGCGCCGCGGACGCGGAGTGCCATGAAGCTTTCCCGGATCCATCCGCCCAGCTGACGAAGGCGATGCGGCGACTGCGCCAGCACCCGGTCGAGTCCGCCCTGACCGATCCGATCTCGGGGGAGCCGATCGTCGTGACGGCAGACGTCTTGTCGGGCCAGATCCACGATCTGATCAAGACCGGACGGAGCGGAGAGGTGCCGCGCCTGATCGGCCTGGCCGCCGCGGGCATCGTCGAGCCCGTGGCCGAGCTGGCACGGGCCGCCGCGCAGGCCGGAGATCCCGCGCGACTCGTCCTCTATTGGTCGGTCCTGTGCTCGGAATCCTGGGCGGCCCTGGACCCCGACGAGACCGCGGAGCTCAGCGCCGGTTCGTACCTCCTGCCCGTCAGCCTCGTCTCGGCGCGCAACCTGGCCCTCGGCTGCAGCCTCTTGCCGCCGGCGTCGCTGCCGCCGGGTGACGGGGCGCCCGTCCGCTCGGACGTGCCGGTCCTTCTGTTGACCGGTTCGGAGGATCCGCAGGACCCCCCGGCGAACGTGATGCACGCGCCCAGAGAGCTGCCGAACAGCCTCACGGTCGTCGTGCCATCGCAGGGCCACGTCGTCGGGTACCTCGGCTGCCTCCCGGATGTCGTGGCCGCGTTCGTCGAGGCGGGCTCCGTCGAAGGCCTCGAGGTCGAGTGCGTCGGCGCGATCCCGCCGCCGCCGTTCTCGACCGGCGTCTAGCTCCCGCGTCGCCCGTGCGCGCCGCTACGGCCTGCTTGCGATGGCGCATGGGATCCCCCGTCCTTCCCGGCCCACGATCGCGATGACCCCATCCCACGCCGTGTCGGTCGGGGATCGATCGCCCATGGATGGAGGCTAGGCGGTGCCCGAATAGGGGGAGGTAAAGGAAGGGGTGCGAGAGGCCCGCGTTCGAAGGGCCGGGTGCCGGTGAAGACCTAGCGGGAAGCGAGCCGCTTCTCGATCGGCGTCGGGAACCGCGTCCGGATCCGCACGTCGCCGAGCCAGTCTCGGAGCCGGTCGCGCTCGGCGTCGATCGTCTTCCGAGTCCTCGCGTCGACGCGGTCGAGGAGCTCGACCACGACTTCGCCCTCGGACGTTTGTCCCCACCCTCCGACCACGCGGCCGTTCGCCCACACCGTGGGGCCGGCGTTGCCGTTGCGGTCGAACAGCTCGGAGGCGTAGTCACCGAGGTACCACGCCCGCTGCTTCCACCCCATGACCGTCGCGTCGAGCCCCGGCAGCAGCGCGACCCAGGGCTCGACGGCGCCGACCGGCTCGAGGTCGTCGGGCAGCACGTACCCGAGTGCCCTCGTCGAGCTCGACCTCGCTCGCTCCGAGGGCCCCGAGGGTCTTCGTGGCGAGCTTTGCCGTCCATCCGGTCCACCACCGGATGTCGGTCGCCGTCCCGGGACCGAACGCGCGGAGCCATCGGCCGAGCAGGTCGGCGCACGCCTCGCCGTGGTCGATCGCCGGGAGCGGGCCGCCCAGCCAGCGCTCGGTCGGGGCCCATCGGTACTGACCCGAGGTCCACGCGCCGAGCGGACGCGCCCGAACGATCCGACCCTCGGCCGCGAGCAGGAACAGCACCCGGGTCGAGACGCCCATCGTCCCGGCCCACGTCTTGCCCTCGCCGAAGCTGATCTTGGCGCCGAGCTCAGGGACGTCCTTCGTGAGATCCCGTGCGGTGGCTTCGCCTCGGACGACGAGCGCGCCGAGGGTCTCGGCCGTGACCCGCTCGAGCCAGCGACCGCCCGTGCCGGTTCGGGCGATCCCCTGGCCCTCGAGCATCCGGACGAGCCTCGTTCGCTCGCCCGGCGCGAGCGCTTTCGTGCACGCCTCGTCCATCACGGCCGCCAGGTCGCGCGGGACGACGAACAGGGTGCGCCGCATCCCGAGCATGCGAACCAGCGACCGGCGCTCGTAGAGGGCGTCCTCGAGGTCGGTCGGGACGAACTCGTCGGCCCTCGCCCACGCCGAGAGGAAGACGGTGGCGGGGTCGCTCGAGTGCAGGCCGACGACCTCGGCGGCGATCTCGTCCGGCGAGCCGGCGGGCTGAGCCAGCCGATGGCGCAGCCCGAGACGCGCCCGTCGCTCCTCGATCCCAATCCTCTTCACAGCACGCAACCTACCGCGGGGTCACGACGGGTCAGCGGGCGCGACGATCGCAAGGATCGGCGTTGACGCCGGGGTTGCGGACCGGTTTGCTGACCTCTCGAGGTGCAGGCGGTCCGGTCGTTCGTGGAAGGGGTGAGGCCGATGCTGAGCGGCGAACGGGTCGTCCTCCGCCCGATCCAACGGTCGGATCTGCCGCGACTGTGGGAGCTGCTGGAGGAGTTCGAGGTCACGGTGTTGTCGGAGGTCGGGCCGATCCGTCCCACCTCGCTCGCCCAGTACGAGGTGAAGTTCGACGAGCAGGCGGCCCATCCCACGAACGACCACGCAATGGTTCGCGATTGAATCCGATAAAGAAGTGATCGGGGAGTGCGGCCTCCACCACGTCGACCACTTCAACCAGCGGTGCGAGGTTGGGATCGCGCTCGGCCGGGAGTACTTGGGGCAGGGCTTCGGGCAGGACGCCGTCCGAACGCTGGTCGTCGCTTACGCGTTCGAGCACCTGAACATGAACCGGGTGGGGCTCCAGGTCCTTGCCTTCGACGAGCGCGCCGTGGGCGCCGATCGCAAGGCCGGGTTCGTCGAGGAGGGCCGGATGCGAAGGCAGTCGTGGGTTCGAGGGACGTTCGAGGACGTGCTGGTGATGGCGGTCCTTCGCGACGAGTGGGCCCCGAGGTAAGCGAAGGCCGATCGTGAGAGCCTCGAGCGCCATCCGGATCCTGCTCTGGATGGTGGTCGGGTTCGGCGTGTTCGCCGTTGGCCTGGCGCTCGCCGGCGATCGGGAGGCCGGCGAGATGCTTCGGATCTTCGTGGCCCTCGCGCTCACCTTCGGAGGACTCTGGTGGCTCGGCTACCACTATCGGGTGTTGCCGCGCCGCGCGTCCTTCGAGGGGCAGGCGCGCGAGCTCGCGCTGCGTCCCGAACGCGGCGATCCGCTCGGCCTTCTCGGATCCGGGTTCGCCCTCTTCTCCCGGGCGGCGTCGGCGCGCGAGATCGAGAACACGGCTCGGGGTCGGCGGGGAGGCCTCGAGCTCGCGGTCGTCGACTACTGGCTCGCCCCGACGTCCGCCCCCGAACGCGACGACTACGAGCGGTACACCTGCGTCCTCACGCCGGTGCCCTCCGCCTGGGCGGACGTTTCGGTGATGCCGGAGCGGGTCGTGTCGCGCCTGCGTTCGACCCTCGCCCTTCCGGACATCGAGACCGAGTCCGAGGAGTTCAATCGTCGCTTCGAGGTTCACTCCACCGACCGCCGATTCGCACTCGCGTTGCTCGATCCGCGGATGATGCGGTGGCTTCTCGAGCAGGTCCCCGGGGTCGGGTTCGAGGCCCTCGGCGGGCGCATGATGCTCTTCCGCCCGCGCGCGACGACGAGCGTCGACGACCTCGCAGGCGCGGTCGAGCTCTACGATCGGTTCCTCGAACAGGTCCCGCGCGTCGTCCGCGACCAGCAGCTTTGAAAGGAGCGGCTCATGAAGGCCTTCGGACTGGCAGACGAGCATTCGCCGGCGGCGGTCTTGGAGATCCCGACCCCGGAGGCCGGGCCGGGCGAGGTGGTGGTCCGCGTCCGGGCGTCCTCGGTGAACGGCTTCGACGCGTTCGTGGCCTCGGGCATGGCCCGGACCGTGATGGAGCACCGATACCCGGTCGTCATCGGGAAGGACTACGCCGGCGTGATCGAGACGGTCGGCGAGGGCGTGATGCGCTTTTCCGTCGGCGACGAGGTCGCGGGCATCGTGCCGCCCGAGCCTTCCCTTTCGCGCGGCTCGTACGCCGAGTTCCTGGCGGTGCCCGCCGAGGGGTACATCGAACCCACGCCCGCGAGCCTCGACGTGGAGCGGGCGGCGTCGGTCGGGCTCGCGGCGCTGACGGCCCTCGTTTCCGTGAACGCGATCGATCCGTCCGAGGAGAACACCGTGCTCATCGCCGGCGCCACAGGAGGCGTCGGCGCGTACGCCGTTCAGCTCGCGGCCGCGCGTGGGGCGACCGTGATCGCGACGGGCATGCGCGAGGACGAGGCGTGGATGCGCGAGCTCGGCGCCGCCGAGGTCGTCGACTACTCGGGCGATGTCCCGGCGGCCGTTCGGGACGCGCACCCAGACGGCGTCGACGCCGTGATCGTCGCGGTTCAGCTGGGCGGCGCGTTCGGCCCGACCGCCGACCTCGTGAAAGCGGGCGGCAAGCTCGCCACCATGGTCGGAGGCGACCTCGAGGCCCTGGCGAGCCGGGGGATCGGCGCTCTGAGCGTGTACGGCCAGTCCGATACCGAGGCCTTCGCGACGGTGATTCGGATGGCCGGTGAGGGAACGCTCACCGTGCCGATCACCCGGACCTTCACGTTCGAGGAGCTCCCCGAGGCGCTCGGCCTGGTCGGGAAGCGCCGCTCGCGCGGCAAGGTCGCGGTGACGATCGGGAGTTGAACCGTGGGCCGGAACGACCATAGCATTGTTGCTATATTACCTGTATGACAGCCGGATCCCTGGTGCGAGAGGCCCGACGCCGGGCCGGACTCACCCAGGCCGAGCTCGCCCGGCGGATCGGCACCACCCAGTCCGCCGTGGCGAGGCTCGAGCGCGGCAAGACCGAGCCGAGCCTGGAGCGGCTCGGCCGGATCGCCCGAGCGTGCGGGCTGGACCTCGTCCCCACGCTGCGACCGGCCGACGACTCGGACTGGTCCGTCGCGCGGGCGAACCTCCGGCTCGGGGTGGACGCTCGCGTGCGCCAACACCAGGCGGCGCTGCGATTCGCCCGAGCGGGACGCGCGGCGATGAGGCGACGTGGCGGAGCCTGAGCTCGCGCCCGAGCGGATCCTCAGGGTCCTGGCCGACCACGGCGTCCGCTTCGTCCTGGTCGGCGGGTTCGCGGCGGTGATCCACGGATCCCCGTACGTCACGACGGACGTCGACGTCGTGCCCGAGCGCTCCGAGGAGAACCTGCGTCGCCTCTCGGACGCGCTGTGGGAGATGCACGCTCGGGTCTGGACGGCGGGCGAGCCGGACGGCATCCCGTTCGGTCACGACGCCCGCTCTCTCGCGCAGGCGAAGATGTGGAACCTCGTGACGGACCACGGCCGGCTGGACGTCACCTTCCTGCCGAGCGGCACGACCGGGTTCGAGGACCTCGATCGGGACGCGGTGCACCTCACGATCCTTGGCGTCGGGGTGGACGTCGCGTCGCTTGCCGACGTGATCCGCTCGAAGGAGGCGGCCGGCCGCGAGAAGGACCGGCTCGTCTTGCCCGTCCTGCGCCGGATTCTCGAGGAAGGCGAGCCGAGCTAGCGGTCGTCGCCGTGACCCTCGTGCGCCGGTGGGGACGAGCCGCTTCCCGAACTCCCAGTGGTGGCCACCACGATCAAGGAGAGAGCCCCGCACGCTGCGGGGCTCTCTCTTCTCTCCGTTGGGCCTTGCGTCTATGCGTTTTGGTAGGCGTTGAAGAGGTCCCGCTCGGCATTGCCGAGGTAGGGGCTGCCCATCCACGTGGCGCCGACGGTGTAGTAGGGATCGTATGTGAAGGCGGGGTCGACCTTGTGGCTGTTGACTCCGTTGACGTACCCCATCCAGCTGGTGTTCACCCAGTCCAGCCACGGTCCCCCGCTGGCCCCTCCCGTCATCGTGCACGGGACGTGCATCGTGATGTTGCCGCGGCCGAGCTGGTCCACGCCCTGGCAGTAGTAGAGGTCGTGGCCGGTGAAGCTGTAGGCCGGCCAGCGCGTGTCCGGCGCGGGGTAGCCGAGCAGGGTGCGGAACCGACCGGCCGCCTGATTGAACGTGATGCCCTGGCCGCCGACGATGTTCGTCAGGTATCCCTGCGTGTTGGTCTTCATCACGACCACGGCGAAGTCGTCTTGCCAGTCGTACAGGCCGTTCACGCCGTAGAACCAGTTCGGAGTCACGTTCGCGACGCGGAACTTCCAGAGACCGAGCGTGCACCGGTTGCTGGCCGTGGCATCCTCGTAACCGGGGCAGAACTGGAAGTCTTCGTAGTAGTACCCGTTGCCGTCGACGCGCCCGTTCTTGTCCGGATCCGGGTTGAAGACGCAGTGGCCCGCCGTGACGACGGTCGAGCGATTCGGCGTGTTGATCGCGGTCGCGGTGCAGTGGCCGTACGAAGTAGCTGGGTCCCGGAATCGTGTCGAAGTAGAGCTTCCCAACCTGGCGGTTTGGATTCGCCGTGCTCGCCCCGGGCCACAGGGTGCCCGAGGGCACAGTCGTGACCGTCGCCGCCGCGGCATCGACGCTCGTGCTCCTGGCCGCCGATTCCGAGATCGCGGGCGCGGTCGGCTCCACCGTGAGTGCACGACCAGGCTGTTCGGAGCCCGACGGCGCTCCGGCCTCGGCGACCGGGATCGCCATCGGCCGTGCCGTCCGAAGGATCTCTTGCCTCGAAGGCCGAGAGGCATCATCCGACGCGCGGGCCGAGGGAGGCAGACGAAACTCGACCGGTTGGGCCTGCGACGAGGCCTCGAATGCGACCGCCGGCGTCGCGAGCGCGAACACGACGATCAGCGCGGCAACTCCCTTCGCGCCGGTCCGGCCGATCAAACGTAGGGTGCTGGTCATCGCGCCCCTCCTTCTTGCTCGAGGGTCCGTCCCTGTGACGGACGCCGTCGGGAGGGATGCTCGAGCCGGGCGCTGAAGGGTGGATGAACGGGGGCTGAAGAGCGGTCGAATCGGCCGTCTGGTGCCGGGATGACCGGCGGGCCGCGCTCGGGGTCTCAATCGGCGACCGCACCTGGTTCGCCCCCCGCGGCCGGCCCGATCTAAGCGTCTCGCGTCAGCGGTCTTCCAGGTACCGAAGCACGGCGAGGACCCGGCGGTGGTCGGTCTCGGCGGGCTCGAGGCCGAGCTTGATGAAGATGCTCGACACGTGCTTCTCGACGGCGCCCTCGGTCACGACCAGCCGCTGCGCGATGCCCGCGTTCGAGAGCCCCTCGGCCATGAGCGCGAGGACCTCGCGCTCGCGGGGGGTCAGCTCGTCGTGGGCGTGCCGGCGCGCCCGGGCGAGGAGCTGGCCGACCACCTCGGAATCCAGTGCGGTGCCGCCATCGGCGACGCGGGCGAGCGCGTCGAGGAAGTCGCGCACGTCGGCCACGCGCTGCTTCAGCAGGTAGCCGATGCCGCTCGACTCGCCCGAGAGCAGCTCGGTCGCGTACCGCTCCTCCACGTACTGCGAGAGCACGAGGACCGGCGTGCCGGGCCATCGCGTGCGGATCTCGATCGCCGCCCGCAACCCCTCGTCCGAGAAGGTCGGCGGCATCCGCACGTCGACGATGCAGACGTCCGGACGCTCGCGCTCGACGGCCTCGACCAGGGCGAGGGCGTCGTCGACCGAGGCGACCACCTCGTGTCCCTCGTCGACGAGGAGGCGCGCGAGTCCCTCGCGGAGCAGCACGCCGTCCTCGGCGATCACGATGCGCACGGGATCTCCACCAGGAGCACCGTGGGGCCGCCCTCCGGCGAGAGCAGGTGCAGTTCGCCGTCGAGCGCGCCAACGCGATCGCGAAGGCCCGCGAGCCCGGATCCCTCGGCGACGGACGCGCCGCCGACACCGTCGTCCTGCACCTGGACGGTCAGACGGTCGCCGCTCCGACGCACGGTCACGCTCGCCTGCGTGGATTTCGCGTGCTTCGTGACGTTGGCGAGCGCCTCGCTCACGACGAAGTAGGCGGCCGCCTCGACCGAAGCCGGCGGTCGCTCGGCGACGTCGACGCGGACCTCGACCGGCACCGGGGAGCGGGCGGCGAGGGCCGAGAGGGCGGCGTCGAGCCCCCGGTCGGTGAGCACGGCGGGGTGGATGCCTCGGGCGAGGTCGCGGACCTCGGTGATCGCGCGCTTGGCCTCCTCGTGCGCCTCGTCGACGAGCTCCTTCGCGCGCTCTGGGTCGGTGTCGAGCTTCTCCTTCGCGCGACCGAGGTCCATCGCGAGCGAGACGAGCCGCTGCTGCACGCCGTCGTGCAGGTCGCGCTCGATCTGGCGACGGTCCTCGGCAGCGAGGTCGACCGCCGCGGCGCGCGACGCCGTCAGCGTCTGCACCCGCGCGATCACGTCGCTGCCGAGCATGCCGCGGACCAGGTACCGGTTCGCCGTCGCGAGCGCCCGGACCACCCACGGTGTCAGCAGGATGAGGGCGAACCCGACGAGGGAGACGAGCGCGAACTCGATCGGGGTGTCGATGACCCAGCCGTTGCCCGGGACGCCGACCACGACCACGTTCGGTGCCGTGTCGAGGGTGATCCGGACCCACGAGTCGATGAACTGCACCGGCTGCGGGAGCGACCACGCGTAGGCGGGCAGGAACAGCAACGCAAGCCCCGTGGCCCAGAGGGTGAAGGTCACCGTGAACGTGATGATGCCGATCGGCAGCATCAACAGGTGGTAGGCGACCTCGATCCACGTCGCCGGGTCGGTCGCACGCGAGAGGAACACGCGCCACCAGCGATCGCGAGGTGGGTCGGCCCGGTACGGCCGCGGCACGTCGAGGTCGAGCAGCAGATTGGCGCGGACGCGCTCGACGGCGCCCATGCCGCGCGAGACGTAGAGCATGCCGATCAGGATCGGGATGCCGACGAGCGTGATCAGCATGCCGAACCCGAGCGCGAACCCGGTCACCACGATCGTGAACGTCGCGATGCCGAAGGGCAGGTTGAGCAACAGGTGGAGCGTCTCCTTCCACGTCCGGGCCTCGAAGGGCGCTCGCACCGCGCGGAGGAGCGGGTTCGACGTCCGGGCCGGGATGGGAGCGGCGGGAAGTGGGAGCTGCGTGTCCATGCGTGCAGGCTAGGCCTCGGGTCGCCTCGCCCCAATCCTGCCACCCGCCGTGTTCGGCGTCGGGTTATCCCCCCCGTCGGTTCGGCCGCGAGGCAGCGCCGATCAGCGCGAGCCGCGGCGGCGGAGCTGCATCCGCTCCACGAGCGGCCAGGTGCGGCCGCCGTCGGGCTCCACCCTCTCGAGCACGATCCCGTCTCCGTCGGCGCACGCTCCATCACGTCGCCGATCGTTCACGCTCGAGACCTTGCGGCAACGTCGCCGAACTCGGTAGAACGGATGAGGGTCGTGACCCATCGACCCCGGTGCTCGGACCCGGAGGAGGGTGAGCGTGATGGACAAGGTCGTGCACTTCGAGATCCCGGTCGACGACCTCGGCCGCGCCAAGGAGTTCTACCGCTCGACGTTCGAGTGGGACCTGCAGGACGTGGACATGGGCAACGGCGCGACCTATACGACGGTGACGACGGTGCCGGTCGACGACAAGATGATGCCGACCGAGCCGGGGTCGATCAACGGCGGCATCATGAACCGGTCGCCGGAGACGCTGTCGCCCGTCATCACCGTCGGCGTCGACTCCATCGACAACTCGCTGAAGCTCGTGGAGGCCGGCGGGGGCAGCGTCGTCACGCCCCGGACGGAGATCCCAGGCATGGGGGCGTTCGCCTACTTCAAGGACCCGGAGGGCAACACGCTCGGCCTGTGGGAGAGTGCCACCGGCTGAGGTCGCCACCCCCCGCAGACGTGGACGAGGGATGGCGCTCGCGTCACACCTCGCCGATCCGTCCTCGTCAGACAGGCTGAACGCATCGGCGAAAGGAAAGGACCGTGGCGACCTCGGGAGGTCGCGTCCTCCTCGTGGAACCCTCGGGGCCGCTCAGACGAGCCCCGCGACGAGCTCCTCGAGGGCGCGCGCCGTACCGGCGGCGCCCTCGAGGTCTCGGTCGACGACGGCCACCCCCAGGTCGGCGAGCAACGCGTCGATGCGGATGCGTGTGACGGCGTCGACCGTGTGGGCGATCCGATCGCGAATCCATTCGAGGGTGACCTGGTCGCTCCGCACGCCGCCGAGGGAACCGTCGATCGCGTCCACGAGCGCGCGTCGGGCCCACAGGTCGAACCGGATCGTGTCGACCTCGGTCACCGGCCGGTAGCGGAGCTGCAGGTTGACGCTTGCGTACGAGACGTCGACCGAAGCCGCCCGGGCCGCCGAGCGATCGCGGGACGCGACCTTTGCCGCCAGCTCGTCCAAGGCGAGGCGGGTCGGTTTCACGAGCCTCGGCGGCACGTCTCCTCCGCGGAACCCGCTCCAGGCCTCGACCATGTCCGCCACCACGACCTCCGCATCCTTCCACTGCGCGGACGTCGTCAGCGGCGACGCGAAGATGCGATCGGCACCCTCCGAGATCGTCGTGAGCTCCGCGGGCACGCCACCCGGGAGTGAATCCGTGGGCGACGCCAACGCCAGCGCCTCGACGTCGGGGCCGTCGGTCGAGAGGAACTCGCCGTAGCCCGGTGCGAAGAGCTTGTCGCTCAGCGCGCCGTCCTGATGGGTCTCGGTTCCCACGATCCCACCCGAGACGGGGCCCGAGGGTCCCTCGAACGTCTGGTCGACCTTCGTGACGATCACCTCTTCGAACACGATCCCGGGGATGTTTTCGGGACGGTTCACGTCGCCGACCTGCGGGTCCGAGGGCATGATCATGGCCGCGGGTCCCTCGGTCCCGGCGTGCCAGGTGCCCTCGGTCGTGACGATCCGTCCCGCCGCGTCGTAGTCGAACACGTCCTCGCCCAGGTACCAGACCGACCCGTCGTCGGCCTGGGCGTACAGGTCGATCGCGGTTTCCGTCAGCCGCCCGTCGAGGAACGCCGTGTACTGCGAAACGAGCACGCGCACACATTGACCGGGCGTCCACTCGATGACCCGGGTGAACGGGAGCAAGGTGGTCTCCGTGTAGAACGGCTTGCCGTCGACGTGACCGTTCAGGATGGCCGAGTCGAGATCCGCGATCGGGAACAGGGCGTTGGTGATCGCCGTCGGGTCCGAGAACGGCGCGGCAACCAGGTCGCGCCGGGCCGCGTCCGAGGCCAGGGGGATTCCGCCCAGACCTCCCGCCTCGAGCTGCTCCAACGTCGGCTGGGGGATCGGTGTTGATGCCGTCGCCTCGCATCCGGCCAAGTCCGCGCTGGGCGAGCCTTCCCGGCTCTGTGCGGCGCTGAGACTCGGAGGACACGTCATCGCGAGCACGACGACGACGATCACGCGGCCTGCCCGGGCCTTCGCGATGGCGCGCGGCATGGTCTCCCTCCTCAGCGATCGACGGTTCGATCGTCGAAAGGAGCCTGCTCCCCGAACGATGAGAGCATCGTGAGCGCTCAGGGATTACGGTCACGCCGTCCGATTCGGCCGACCGTTCCTGCCGCGACGTGGCTTCGCGAGAGCCGGGCCGCTACCTTCCGGCTCCTTGATCTCGGAGGTGCGAGATGTGGCTCCTGTTCACCGTTCCCTGCCCGACCCTGGACGGGCGCTCGGCCCGGGACCTGTACGAGAAGCGGGTGCGCTGGATCTCGGACGAGATGCGCGCGAGCGCCCGCGGGCACGGCTGCCGGTTCCATCGGGCCTGGTACGCGGAGGACGGCTCTGCCTTCTACGCGGTGGCCGAGTGGGAGACACGGGAGGGAGCGCGGGCGTTCTTCGAAGAGTGGGACATCGAGGACGAGCCCGGCGAGGTCACCGTCGTCCTCGGCGGCGACGTCGGGCTCGTGCCGCTCCCCTGACCGGACCGCGTTGCTCCGCCTGCGGGGAGATCGTGTCGGGCGCACGGCGCGAGGCAGCGCCGATCAGCGCGAGCCGCGGCGGCGGAGCTGCATCCGCTCCACGAGCGGCCACGTGCCGCCGCCGTCCTTCGACTCGTGGCCGGTCCACGTGAACGACTCCGGCGCGATGTCCGAGAAGACCCACCGGTCGAGGGTGCCGTCGGGCTCCACGCCCTCGAGCACGATCCCGTCTCCGTCGGCGCGCGCGACGAGATCGACGATCATCCCCGAGACCGGAGCGAACCACGTCACCCGCCAGGTATCCGTCTTCGGATCGAACATCCGAAACGACGAGCCGAACTCGCGCACAGCCGCCCCGTCCGCCGCTGCTCCTCGAGCGGTGGGCCGATCAGAAACGTCCTGGATCGCGCGACCCTGGAGGACCCAGCCGAAGTGCCACTCGCCGCGGAGCTCGTCCGTGACGTTGCCGTCGTGGTCCCAGTAGATCGCCTCGACGTCCCACGAGCCGACGAACCGCCCGAACAGCGTCAGCCCTTCGGCGCGCTCGGGGTCCGGCCCGTCGGCGTCCAGGAGCTCGATCATCGCCTTCGCGTCGTCCATGACGCCCAGGCTAGGAGGCCGCGCGATCCTCCGCTGTCACGAACGTGCGCAGTTCGGCCAGACGCCCGGCCGTGAGGGAGTCCCTGACCGAGCTCGGCGGTACACCGAAGACAGAGCGGAACCGGGCGCCGAAGTGGCTGTGGCTCGCGAAGCCCAGGTCGGCCGCGAGCGCGGCCAAATCGGCTTCGCCTTCCGCGAGGCGCTGCAGGGCGAGCGCGAGCCGGAGCCGGAGCAGGTACGCCGAGATCGACGTGCCGGTCGAGGCTCGGAACTGCCGCGCGAGGTGGAACGGCGAGCAGTGCACCAGGCGGGCGACCTCGTCGGCTCTTCGATCCCGATCCCGGTGTCCGCACGTGCGCCGCGTACGCGTGGTGCCTCTGGGAGTCGGCCACGCCGTCCTGGCCTCCGGGGTCGACCGCGCCAGAAGCGCCCCGCGTTCGCGCTCGCCTTCGCGCGCATCGTCACGCACTACGTTCACACGATGCCTGGCTCGCGGACGACGTCCTGCTCCGTGAGATCGGCGCCCTCGCCGAGATCCGCGCGGTCCTGGTTCAGGGACGCTTCGACTGCCAGGCGCCCCTCGGCTCGGCCTGGGCGGTGCATCGCGCGGGCCGGCCCCCGAGCTCGTCGTCGTGGACGACGCCGGGCATGACGCGAGCGCCTCGGAGATCACGGAGCAGATCGTCCGCGCGACCGACCGGTTCGCTGCCGATTGAAGCTTCGAGTCCGTTCCCGGGCTCGGCCCGCTGGTGCCTGGGGTCGACCGCGCCGGCAGCGCACGCCGTGTCATGATCTGGAACCACCATGTCGTCCGAGATCGACGCCGAGCCGATGGTCCGCGGCACCGCGGCGCTCGGCGAGCGCGACTGGGAGGGCGCAAGCGAGGCCTTCGGGGCCTCGCTCGAGGCGGCCGACACGCCCGAGGCGCACGACGGGCTCGGACTCGCGCTCTGGTGGCTGCGAGACGTCGATGCGGCGGTTGGACACCGCGAGCGGGCCTACGCGGCGTTCCGCGCCCGCGGCGACCTCGCCCTCGCGCTGCGCGTCGCGCTCTGGCTCGCGACCGAGTACCTGGAGGCCGTCGGCAACGAGCCGGTGAGCCGCGGGTGGCTCGCGCGCGCCGAGGGCCTCGCCACGCAGCTCCCGGACGGCTCCCATGCCGGCTGGTTCGCGCTCACCCGCGGGCGCCTCCGCCCGAACCCGGCGAACGCGCTCGAGGACGCCGAGCGCGCGCTCGCGGAGGGGCGCAGGCTCCGGGACCCCGACCTCGAGGCGAGCGCGCTCGCGCTGCTCGGGCTCGCGCTCGTCGACCGCGGCGACGTGGATGCGGGACTGACGCGTCTCGACGAGGCGATGGCGGCCGCGACCGGCGGCGAGGTCACCGACGCGGCCGTCTTCGGCGACGTGTGCTGTCTCGTGACGCGGGCTGCCGAGGACGCCGGCGATGTGAGCAGGCTCATGCGGTGGAACGAGGTCGTGATGGCCTTCATGGAGCGCTCGGGCCACCCAGGCCTGCTTGAATTCTGCGGCACCTGCTGCGCCGAGGTGCTGATCGCGAACGGCCAGCTCGAGGAGGCCGAGGGCTGGCTCGTCCGGACGCTCCGCGAGCTCGAGGGCACCGGGTACCGCGCGCGGTGCGTTCATCCGGCCGCGAAGTTCGCCGAGCTCCGGATGCTCCAGGGCCGGATCGAGGATGCCGAGCGCCTGCTCGCCGGGTACGAGGACCGCACCGACGCCCTGCGCGCGACGGCACGCCTCCACCTCCTGCGCGGCGAGACCGCCGTCGCGGCCTCGCTCCTGCACCGGCGGCTCAACCAGGTCGGTGATGGGCTGCTGGCGGCGCCGCTGCTCGCCCTCCTCGTCGAGGTGCAAGTCGCCCGGGGCGACGCCGCGGCCGCGACGAAGTCCGCCGAGCGCCTCGCCGCTATCGCGCGCTCCACCGGGCAGGCTCGCCAGCTCGCCGTCGCGGACCTCGCGCTTGGCCGGGCGGCCGCCGCTGCCGGGGACGCCCGCGCCCGTGAGCGCCTCGAAGCCGCGGTCGACACGTTCACCGAGCTCGAGATGCCGCTGGAGGCGGCCGCCGGCCGCGTCGAGCTCGCGATGCTCCTCGCGGACGCCGATCCCGGGGTCGCCGCGAACGAGGCGCGGCTCGCCGTCGAGGCTGCCGAACGCGCGGGCGCCGCCGCACTCGTCGACCGGGCCGCGGCGCTCGCCCGAGACCTGGGCGGCCCCGCCCGAACCGGGCCGAAGCTGCTCGGATTGCTGAGCAAGCGCGAAACCGAGGTCCTCCGCCTCCTCGCCGAGGGTCTCACGAACGCGGAGATCGCCGCCCGCCTGTTCATTAGCACAAAGACGGCTGGCAACCACGTCAGCAACGTGCTTTCGAAGCTCAACCTGCGCAGCCGCTCCGAGGCCGCCGCCTACGCGGTCCGCTATCTGGACGACGAGGTCCGGGCCGAGAAATAGGGAAGCCTCCCCATCCTTCCCGCGCCCCGCGGACGCATTCTCCCCAGATCCCAGACACGAGGAGGTGCGGGATGCAACAGACGAGCGGGGCGAAGGCGAACGCGCTGAAGCGCGAGCTCGTAATCGCCGCCGAGGCGAGCGGCCGGGCGTCGGTCGAGCAGGTGTACGACGTGCTTGCGGATCTCCGGTCGCACGCGACCTGGGCCGGCGAGCGCCAGAAGAAGAGCGGACGGCTGCTCTCGGTCGAGGCGCCTCAGGGGCCGGCATCGGTCGGGACGGAGTTCGCAACCACCGGGTCGGACCCCATGGGTCGGTTCACCGATCGCTCGGTCGTGACGGAGGCCACCAGGCCGTCGGCGTTCGAGTTCGTGACCGAGGCCCACCTCCAGACGAAGAAGGGCAAGGTCGCCGACTGGACGAACGTCCACAGGTACGAGCTCACGCCGACCTCGGAGGGCTGCCGGGTCGTCTACACGATCCGGGTCACCCGGATCAGCTCGCTACCGGGGATGCTCGGGCTGTTCAACGCGCCTGTGCTCTCAGGCCTCGCGCGGAAGGCGGCCGCCGGGGTGGGGCGTCGGGGAGTCCGGAACCTCGTGGCGCTCGCCGAGGAGCGCGCGGGTCTGCGCTGATCCACGAGGGACGATCAACCCCAGCGCATCGCGAGCGAGAGAAGGAGGAGCACGATGGGAACCGGGATCATGCTGTCGAAGGCGAACGCTCCGCAGGTCGAGTCGATGCCCGGCTTCGAGGGCCGCTACGCGCGGGAGGATGGCTACATCCTCGGCTTCGAGTCGTTCGATCAGGCCGGTGACTTTACGCCGATGTACCGAGGCCTGCCCAACGATCGCTGCCAGAGCCACCACTGGGGCTATGTGATCAAGGGGCAGATGATTCTCCACCGCCCCGAGGGCGACGTCGTGGCCAACGAGGGCGAGGCCTACTACGTCGGGCCCGGTCATACGGGCGAGGTCGGTCTCCCCGGCACCCAAGTCATCGAGTTCAGCCCGGCCGCCGAGTACGACGAGACGATGGCCGTCGTCGCGAAGAACATCGCGGAGGCCACCGGCGCCTGAGCGACGCCACGACCGCGACCGATGCGGATGGACCCGGCGAGCATTCGCCGGGTCCATCCGCGGAGATCCACACGTTGCGATCGCCGGCGCGCCGCCGATTCGAAGGTGGTCGGTCGCTACATCACGTCGACCGTGCTCGAGGCGAGCCGGTCGCACGTGTCATGCATGGCCTCGTACTGGGGGGCGATCGCCACGTAGATGCCGTGCGCGTCCATCAGGTGGAGCTTCCAGTTCCCGTCGTCGTTCGCCTGGGTCTTGCCCTGGAGCTCGCGTTCGTCCTCCGTGACCAGGAAGACCTTCACGGTCCGATCGGCGCTGCATTCGCTCTCCGACGAGCGCACCTTCCCGTGGAGGTTCTCCGCGTCGGCGTTGAACTTCGCCGACACGGACCCGCCCACGGCCCATGCCGCCTGCGTCGACAGCAGGAACACCGCCCCGAACGCAATTGCGACGACCACCTTCCTCATCTGATCCCTCCTCGTGTCGGTTCGATTCGAGGAGCCCAACCTAGGGGATGGCTGCTTACCGACCGATAACGGGGCGCTAGCGCGGTCCGAAACTCTCTCGAGTCACCGGGCGGGCAGCTCGACGGCGAATCGCGCGCCCGAGGCGGCAGGGCGGCGCTCGGCCGCGATCGAACCACCCATCGCCTGCACGATCCGTTGCGCGAGGGCGAGCCCCAGGCCGGAGCCACCGCCGCCTCGCGCCTGGTCCGCGCGGAAGAACGGTTCGAAGACGCGGGGCAGGTCGGCATCGGCGATCCCCTCGCCCGTGTCCTCGACCGCGAGCACCAGCCCGCGGTCGGTCCGGACGGCCTCGATGCGAACGGTCCCGTCGGGCGGGGTGTGCCGAATGGCGTTGACTAGCAAGTTCTGGAGCACGCGGACCAGGCGAGGCGAGCAGCTCGCGCCGGCGGCGCCGGCGAGGTCGGTAACGACCGTGAGTCCCTTCAGCTCCGCCGTCGGCTCGATCGCCGAGACGGCCGATCGGACCACGTCCTCCACGCTGGCGCGCGCGGTCTCGGCCCGGATGGCACCGGCATCGAGCTGCGTGAGCTCGAAGAGGTCCTCGACCATCCCGACCAGCTGGTCGACCGAACGACGCATCTCGCCGACGTACCGTCGGACGGTCGGAACGTCCTCGACGACGCCGTCGTCGATCGCCTCCACCATCGCCCGCAGGCTCGCGAGTGGCGTGCGTAGGTCGTGCGAGACCGCGACGATGAGATCGCGCCGCATCTGCTCCGCCTGGTGCTCCCGATCGCGGGCGGTTCGGAGCCGGTCGGCGGCCTCGTCCATCGAGCGGGCCAGCTCGTCCAGCTCGGGGCCCGCGTCGAGGTCGCCGATCGGGGTCTCCAGCTCTCCGTCTCCCAATCGCCGGGCTCCGACGACCAGCCGGTCGACGGCCCTGGTCGACCCGGACGCCAGGACGACCGCGAGCGCGACGGCGGTACCCGCCGCAAACACCACCAGCAGCATCACGACCGCGAGGTCGTGCTCGCTGACCAGCATCAACCTGGCCATCACGGCCAGGTTCGCCAGCGCCACCCCGGCGCCGAGGATCGCCACCACGAGGAACCGGGAGCGGAGCGAGGTCCCGGTGAGCACCGCGTTCGCGAGCAGCGCCGTGCCCACCGTGACGAGGGTGGACACGCCCAGCGGGACCAGGAGCTGCGCGAGGTCGCCGGCGGACATTCCGAGCATCGCGCCGACGGCCAGAGCGGCCAGGGCGCCCGCCGCCGCGACCACCACAATCAACGCCGCGACCCGGAGCGTCTCTCTCATGACTCGAACCGATAGCCGACGCCCCACACCGTGATCAGGTGTTGGGGCGAGGACGGATCGGCCTCGATCTTCTCGCGCAGCCGTCGGATGTGGACCGTCACGGTCGCGGTGTCGCCGTCCCACGCGAAGTCCCACACCGATTCGAGTAGCGCGCTACGGGTGAACGTGATGCCCGGGGACGACGCCAGATGTTCCAACAGGTCGAACTCCTTGCGGGTGAGGCGCACGTCCCGGCCGGCGCGGCTGACCTCCCGGCGGCCACGATCGATCCGCAGATCCCCGAAGGCGAGGACGCCGTCGCCATCGACGTCGTGTCCCGAGCGGCGCAGAACGGCACGGACGCGCGCGATCACCTCGCGCGGGGAGAACGGCTTCGTGACGTAGTCGTCCGCGCCGAGCTCCAGTCCGACGACTCGATCCGTCTCCTCCCCGCGCGCGGTGAGCATGATCACAGGCGTCGCCGCCTCGGCGCGCATCCGGCGGAAGACCTCCAGCCCGTCGATCCGCGGCAGCATCAGGTCCAGGAGCACGAGGTGGGGGGGTTCGGCGCCGAAGGACGCGAGCGCGGCTTCCCCGTCGTCGGCGGTCGTCACGTCGAACCCATCGAGCTGGAGATAGCGCTCCAGCACCTCGCGGACCATCGGTTCGTCGTCCACGACGAGCACGCGCCAAGCGCCCATCCCCTCATGATGCCTTACCCATGTTGCAGAACCCTTACGGGCCGCCAGACGCACCGGTGGCCGCGGGGTCAGCGGACCTGCACCATGACCTCGTGGTAACCGGTCGCGCCGTCGGGGAACGGCGGGGCGTGCTCGGCGGCCTGCACGGTCCCGGAGCGGTCCGTGGCGCGCACCTGGAGGCGGTGCTGACCGGGGGTGGCGTCCCACGCCACGAGCCACTGGCGCCACGTGTCGACCGTGTCCTCCTCCGAGAGGTCCGCCGGTGTCCACGCGCCGTCGTCGACCCGCAGCTCGACGGCCGAGATCCCGCGGTGCTGTGCCCACGCCACGCCGGCCACCGTCACCGTGCCGGCCTGGACGCTCGCGCCCGACCGCGGCGTGTCGATCCGGGACTGGGTCTTGATCGGCGCCTGCTGGGCCCAGCCGCGCTTGATCCAGTACGCGTCGAACGCGTCGAAGGTCGTGAGCTCGATCTCGACGATCCACTTCGTGGCGGAGACGTACCCGTACAGACCGGGCACGACCATCCTCACGGGGAAACCGTGCTCGAGCGGGAGCGGCTCGCCGTTCATCGCGATCGCGAGCATCGCGTCGCGCCCGTCCATCACGACGGCCGTGGGAGTCCCGGCCGTGAAGCCGTCGATCGAGCGAGATACAAGCTGATCGGACGAGGCCTGGACCCCGGCCCCGTCCAGGAGCTCGGCGAGCGGCGTCCCGAGCCAGCGAGCGTTGCCGATGTACTCGCCGCCGACCGGGTTCGACACGCACGTGAGCGTGATGTCGCGCTCGATCAGCGGGCGGGCCATCAGCTCGTCGAACGTGAGGGTGACCTCGCGCTCGACGAGTCCATGTACCCGGAGCTGCCAGTCCTCCGCCTTGACCGCGGGAACGAGCAACGCGGTGTCGACCCGATAGAAGGTGTCGTTCGGCGTGATGAACGCGGAGAGCCCGGGAACGTCGAGGTCGGCGCCTGCCGGCGGCCCCGGGGGAGCGGCGGCCGGGGACGGGAGGTGGACCGCCGCGCGGGATGCGTCGGCCTCGAAGCGCCGTGCAACGGCCTTCGCCACGCCCCCCGCCGCGACCGCGACGACCGCACCTGCCGCCCCGATCAGGAAGAAGCGCCGCCGGTCGATCCCCCCCGGGGTTTCGGGGATAGCTCTATCGGATGAGGACTGTCCATCCACGACGCGCAGGAACGTCCAGAGCATGATCGCGCCCGCTATACCGCCCGCGATCGACGGGAGCACGTCGATAGGGTGGGAGGTCGGACGAGTGGCCGCCGCGGCGACGCCGATTGCGGCGAACACGGCCATGCCGACGTGACCCACCCGCGGTCGGCGGACCGCCGCCACGCCGATGAGGGCCGCCATCGCCGTCAGCACGACCCCGATCCCGGTCAGGAGGACAGTCTTGTCGTTCGCGCCGAAGGTGCGAATCGCAAAGCTCTTAAGCCACTCGGGCGACGCGTCGATCGCGGTGCCCCCGACGGCGACGACTGGCGAGGCGTCGGGATCGACGATCGCTGCCACGAGCTGGGCGACGCCGATCGCGACGGCCCCGGAGACCAGCCCCACGACGATCCCGAGGCCGACGGACGGCCGCGGGACGGGATGCGGCGAGGCCTCGGACGGTGGAGCCAGCGTCGTCGTCACCACTCAAGGATGACGCATGGATGTTGCCGGATCCTTACAGAGCTCCGACGACGGGTCATCGCCGAGCCCATCTTGCGCGAACCTTCCCACCGGTCGTAGCCTGCGGAGACACCGACATGCAGGGGGGCCCATCATGGGCGATGCCGCACGGAACATCGAGCTCGTCGAGAGGCTCGAGCGCGTCTACAACGAGCGCGACTACGACACCGTCCGCGCGTGCGTCGCGGCTGACTTCGTCGCCCACACGCCTGGCGTGGAGACGCTGCCGGCCGGGGTCGAGGGGGCGATCGCGTCGAACGAGGCCGCGTTCGGCTCCTTCTCCGACAAGCGCACCGAGATCCTCGAGATCTTCGGCGACGGCGATCGGGTCGTGTCGCACGTGCGGATGACGGGCACGAACGATGGTGGGGTGCCGTTCGCCGGCGTCCCCGCGAACGGGAAGGCCATCGACATGGACTGGATCCAGATCTCGCGTCACGGAGACGACGGGACGATCGTGGAGACCTGGGCACAGATGGACGTGCCGAAGATGCTGGTCGGGATCGGCGCGATGCCGGCCCCAGAAGGGATGTGAGCCATGGCCACACCGGAAGAGAACGCCGCCACCGTCCGCGAGCTGATCCAACGGGTGCTTGAACGAAGGCGACATCGGGTTCGCCGAGAAGACCTTGTCGGAGTCCTACGTCGAGCGCACCCCGATGCCCGGAGGCACGGCGGATAAGGCGGGCGCGATCGCGATGTTCACCATGATGCGGGAGCAGACCCCCGACATGCGTATCGAGGTCGAGGACGTCATCGCTTCCGGGAACAAGGTGGCGGTCCGAAGCACCCTGGCGGGCACCGACACCAACGGCTTCATGCCGGGGACGCCTCCGACGGGCAAGTCCTTCTCGATGGGAGCGATCGACGTGTTCACGTTCGACGACGCCGGCATGAACACCGAGCACTACGGCGTCTACGACATGATGGGGACCATGGGGCAGCTTGGCCTGCTCCCCGCTCCACCGAAGATGGACTGAAGAAGGCCAGCCCGGTCGTCGCCGTGGCCGGGGCGTGCGGCGTCCTGGATTCGACCCGCTAAGGCGACTCATCGCGGGGGTTGGGTAGCAGACGCGCGTTCGGTCGTCGCCGAGCCGAGCCGTTGGGCAAGGACGCGCATGACCGCGAGCGCGATGTCCGGACGCTCGCGCACCATGCCCGCGAACTCCCGATGGCCGATTCGGAGCGTCCGCACGTCGCCCTCGGCGACCAGCGACGCCACGCGGGGCTCCCGGGTGATCACGGACATCTCTCCGACGACGTCGCCGGCGCCGCGGCGCGCCACCTCACCGCCATCGGTGCGTACCACCCGCACCGTGCCCTCGAGCACGACGTGGAGCTCGTCGCCGAGCTCGTCCTGGGCGCCCAGCAACTCACCCTCGGTGTACGAACGCTCTTCGGCGATCGACGCGATGCGTTGCAGGTCGGCCGGCTCGAGCGTCGCGAACAACGGGATCCGACGTAGGACCAGCACGAGCTCGATCGGGGACATCGAGCGCGGTGAGCGAGCCATGGCGTCTCCTTCGCGTCGGGTCGCCCGCACCAGCTCGGCGCAGGCGCGGATGAACGGATCTTCGTCGGACAGCACGGCCTGCGGCACGTCCCCGCCGTTCCGATCGGAGCCGGTGTCGGGCTCCCACAACCGCAGCAGCGACCGGACCGCGGAGGACGGCGCCGCCGCTTCGAGTGTCTCGAGCGCGTTCGCGACCTCTGACCCCGCACCGTCCTCCAGGACGTCGATCGCCAGCCGCACGGCTTCGCGATCGGGACTCCCCACGCTGGTGGCGGAGAGCGCGACGAGCGCGCTCGCACGGGCTCGCGCAAGGAGCGCGTCGCTCAGCAAGGACGCGGCCTCGTCTGCGGCGCCGACGGTGGCCGCGGTCGAGCCGTCGCGGGTGGCGAGGGCCGTCCATGCACGGGCCGTGCGCTCGATCTCGCCGAGTGCAGCCGCGGGATCCAGCCGATCGAGGGCGTGGAGCGCGGCGTCGCGAACGATCGGCTCGGGCGAGGTCAGCGCGTCGAGGGCGGCGTCACGTGCCTCGGTTGGATCGGCCGTCGCGAGGACTTCCAGCGCGGCCGCCCGGACGACGGGCGATGGATCCTCCAGCCGCCCACCGACGAGCCGGGCCACATGCTGTCTCGGGGCGTCGCGGGCCGATCGAACCGCCTCGACCCGCACCCGCGGATCCTCGTGCGACAGCAGGCGTTCCAGCGTCTCGATCGACTCTAGGGGGTCCTCGTCCAGGAGCCGCACCGCGGCGGCAGCCGCGACCGATGGATCGGCATCGCGCAGCAGGGAGGCGGGCGGGCGGCCGTCGAATGCACGGACCGCCGCCACGCGCACCCGGGCGTCGTCGTCGGCGAGCGCCCGGTCCCGCTCGACCTGCTCGAGGTGCCCGGCCGTGGCCAGCGCCTCCACGGCTCGAGCGCGCACGAGCCCGTCGGCATCGCGGGTCGCGCCGTGCAGGACCTGCGTCGCTCGCTCGTCGTCGGCGCTCGCCAGGAGGTCGCACGCGAGGCGCCGCATGCGTGGGTCCTCGTCGCCCATCGCGCTCGCCGCGAGCTCGACCGCCTGCCGGTCCTGACGGATCGTGATCGCCGCGTTCGGGATCGGGTCGTCGAACAGGCGGGGTCGTCCGGTCCTGATCGCGTCCACCAGCGCCGAGGTGTAGGAGCCGCGGACACGCCAGACCACCACGACCGTGACGATCGCGGCGATCAGCCCGATCAGCGCGAACTGTCTCGGCGTGAGCGTGTCCCGGCCGATCAACAACAGGAGGCCGGCGATGGCCGTGCCGACCTGCGCCGGCCCGCCGTTCAGGAACGCGCGGCACTGGTCGCGCCGTTGTTCGGGCGTGACGTTGATGAGCGTCTCCCACGCCGGAGAGCTCACGCCCTGCAGCCAGAGGTTCACCCCGAATCGGATCGCGACGAGCATCGCGAACGTCGAGCTCGCGAGCAGGATGCCGAAGGCACCGGCGTACAGGATCGGCAGGACCAGGATCATCGCGGCCGCGCCGAACCACCCGAGCAGCCGGTTCGCCAGCACGATCGACACGAGGAACGCCGCGGCCGTGACGGCCGCCCAGAACAGGCCGAAGAAGCCGGCCAGCTCGTCCGGATCGGGGAAGCGCTCCGCCGAGGCCTGCGCGAACGGCTGGTAGAGCGAGTAGTACAGGACGGAGAACAGGACCGACGCGATCGCCATCCACAGGAGCAGCGGCGACCGGCGCACGAACCGATACCCCTGACGCAGCTCCGCGAGCGCCGACGGGCGCCGCGAGCTTCGGACGCGGGGCTCTTGCCGCCGCGGCGGACGCCGAGGATCGAGGCGCACAGCACCGAGCTCGCGACCAGCCCGAGGGCCCAGACCACGAGCAGGTTCTCGGCTCCCAGCATCGCGGCGAGCGGCCGCGTCGCGACCCCGCCGAGGACGCCGCCGAGGATGCTGCCGGCACCGAACAGCGGGAAGAGCCGCTTCGCCCGCCGCGTGTCCGTGACGAGCCCCGCGGTGCCCCACAGGTACACGGCCTGCAGGAGGTAGGCGAGGGTGATGGTCAGCCACAGGGTCCAGTAGATCCACGCCGCGCCGCCGGCGAGCAGGGCGCGTTCCGCCGCCACGGCGGCCGCGAGGACCAGCGGCAGGGCGACGTAGGCGCGTCGGCGATCGAACCGTCCGAGCACGCCGGAGAGCACGAGCATCCCCGCGACGCCGACGGCGCCCTGCAGCAGGAAGACCGTCGGGAGCTCCTCGGCGCCGACGCGATCGAAGAACAGGGCGTTGATGCCGCTCTCGCCGACGGTCAGCGCGGCGACCGCCACGAACATGAGGCCCACGACGAGCGCCACCGTGCGCTCCTCACCCGGCTGGACCTGGAAGACGCGCGACAGCGCGCTCACCGCGTCGCTCCCCCCTCCGTCGAAGGAGGGTTGTACCACGACCCGCCTTCGTCGACGGCGGCACGATGGGGCGCCTAAGGTTCCGACCATGCTGGCGTGTCCGGCGTGTGGTGCCACCAACCCGCTCGCGGCGAGGTTCTGCAACGCGTGCGGTGCGAGCCTCGAGCCAGAGGCACCCGAGGATCGCGGGCGTTCGAGTGAACGTCGGGTGGTCACGATGCTGTTCTGCGACGTGCGCGGATCGACGGCCATGGCCGAGACGCTCGACGCCGAGGAGTGGACCGACGTCATGAACCTGGCCTACGAGCAGCTGATCGAGCCGGTCATCCGGCACGAGGGCACGGTCGCGCGGCTCATGGGCGACGCCATCCTCGCGTTCTTCGGCGCCCCGACGGCGCACGAGGACGATCCGCAGCGCGCCGTGATGGCGGGCCTGGAGATCGTCTCGGCGATCGGTCCGGTGCGCGAACGGCTCGCGCGGGAGCGGGGGCTCGACCTCGAGGTCCGCGTCGGCATCAACACCGGATCCGTCGTGGTGGGCCAGGTCGGGTCCGCGCTCCGCCAGGAGTACACGGCGATGGGCGACGCCGTGAACGTCGCCGCCCGGATGGAGCAGACGGCGGAACCGGGGACCGTCCAGATCACCGAGGACACCTACCGGCTGGTCGCGGACCTGTTCGACGTGGAGGCCCTGGGTGGGATCGAGCTGAAGGGCAAGCGCGAGCCCGTGTCCGCGTACCGGGTCCGGGGGCGTCTCGACGCGCCCTGGAAGGTGCGGGCGGCGAGGTCGCTCGAGGGGCCGTTGGTCGGGCGCGAGGCCGAGATGGCCGTCGTGCGCTCGGCGCTCGAGCGGGTCCGGGAGGGCGTCGGGTCGGTCGTTCTGATCGTCGGCGAGCCGGGGATCGGCAAGAGCCGACTGGTCGAGGAGGCGAACACGCTCTGGGCCGAGCTCGAGCCGGACGACGAGCGGCCGTGGGACTTCTGGTACTGCGTCCCGTACGACGCGATGCAGCCGTACGCGCAGTACCGGCGGCTGATCCGCGAGCGCGCGGGGATCGTCGAGGCCGATTCGCCCGACGCGATGCGCGCGAAGATCGCCGAGACGATTGCGGCGCATCGCCTTCGAGGGATGGCGCGAGCGCAGCGAGCGCGTCGCGCGCGCGCTCCTCGGCGTCGAGCGGGAGGACGAGGAGCACCTCGAAGGGGAGGCGTTCCAGCGCGAGGCGACCGAGCTCGTCGTCGAGTCGAACCTCGCGCAGGGCGGGCCGCGGCTGATCGTGTTCGAGGACCTCCACTGGTGCGACCAGGCCTCGCTCGAGCTGGCCAGGGCGACCACCCGGCTCGCGCAGGACCACCCGTACGTCTTCCTGATCACCTTCCGCCCCGACCGGAGCGCACCCTCGTGGGGGTTCAAGGAGTGGGTCGAGTCCGAGCTCGGCCATCGGATGGCGCTGCTCGAGCTGGAACCGCTCACCGCGCACCAGAGCGAGCGGCTGATCGACGAGCTCCTGCCGGTCGTCGCGATGCCGGCCGACCTCCGCCGGCGGATCCTCGAGAGGACGGAGGGGAACCCGCTGTTCGTCCAGGAGGTGGCCCGATCGCTGATCGACGAGCGGCGCCGTCGAGCGCTCGGGCGACGGCCTCCGGCTCGCCGACCGGGCGGCCGAGGTCTCGATCCCCGGCACGGTCCAGAGCCTGATCACCGTCGGGCTGGACCGGTTGCCCGAGCACACGAGGCGGACGCTGCAGACCGCGGCCGTGATCGGCCGGACCTTCGAGGAGGACGTGCTTCGCGCCGTCGTCGACGACGGCGACGTCGGCGCCGACCTGGTCGAGCTCGAACGGCGCGACCTGATCCGCGCGGCGGCGGGCTCCGCTCGGCCCGCGTACACGTTCCGCCATGCGCTCACCCAGGAGGCGGCCTACGGGTCGCTCCTCGCGAAGACGCGGCGGTCGGTGCACCTGCGGGTGGCGCGCGGGCTCGAGGCCGCGGGCGCGGAGCGCCTCGAGGAGGTCGCGCCGGTGCTCGCGCACCACTTCGGCGAGGCCCGTGAGGACGAGGCCACGTTGCGGTACGCGCTGCTCGCGGGCGACGCCGCGGCGCGCCTGTACGCGAACGCGGACGCCGAGGCGCACTACCGGACCGCCCTCGACGTCGGGAGTGCGGATCGGCGCCGCGTCCGCCCTCCTGCGGTCCACGTTCGAGCGACGGGGGAGCGCGCTCGAGCTGGCCGGCCGTCATCGGGATGCCGTCGCGAACTACGAGGAGATGCGCTCGATCGCTCGCGAACGCGGAGACGAGGCGATGGAGCTCGCCGCCAACGGCGCGATGGCGCTCCTGTACGCGACCGCCTCGCCGCTGTTCGACGCCGAGCGCGGCCGCCGCCTCTCCGAGGAGAACGCGGTCATGGCGCGAAGGCTCGGGGACCGGGGCGCGGAGGCACGCGCGCTGTGGAACGTCGTCGTCGCGAACGTGTACGGCGGCGGGGCGAACGCGGCACGCGCCGTCGAGGCCGGGGAGGCCTCGCTCGCGATCGCCCGCGATCTCGGCGAGCGCGAGCAGGTCGCGTTCACCCTGAACGACCTCAGCCGCGCCTACATGTCCGGCGGCGACTTCGCGACGGCGGCCGAGCGGCTCGATGAGGCCCGCGCGCTCTGGGAGGAGCTCGACAACCGTCCGATGCTGGGCGACAATCTCGCGCTCTCGAGCCACGTGCGGCTGCTGGCGGGCGATCACGCGGGAGCGATGTCCCAAGCGCGCGCCGCGGTCGCGATCGCCGAGTCGATCGGCAACCGGTGGGGGCAGTCGCACGCGCTGATGGGCGTCTACCGCGTCGAGCTCGATCGCGGCGAGCTCGGGGCGGCGATGGCGACCATGCGGCGGTGCCAGGAGCTCGGCGCGGAGGGCGGGTTCGCGTACGCGGGCGTGGCGACCCGCGCGGACCTGGCCCGAGTCACCGCGTACCTCGGCGACGGCGAGCGGGCCCTGCCGCTGGCCGAGCAGGCGCTCGCGATCGCGCGGGAGCAGCTGCCGCCGGCCGGGCCCGTTGCGGCGATCGGCGAGGCCGAGGCCCGCATCGCGATCGGGGACCTCGACGGGGCGCGGCGGGCTCTTGCCCAGGTGGAGGGTCCGATGCTTCCCGAACCCGACCGCACGTTCGCGTTGACATTCGCCGGTCTCGCTCGGGCGCGGGTCGCGATGGCCGCCGGCGATGCCGAGGAAGCGGCGAGTGCCGCCGAGGATGTCCTCCGACTGCTGAGCGAGAACGGCGTCGAGATCCTGGTCGCGGAGGCGCTCGTGGCCCTCGCGAGGGCGCGGCTCGCGCTCGCGCTACCGGACGAGGCCGAGCGCGTGCTGGCGGATGCCGCCGAGCGGGCCTCGCGACTCGGCGAACCCCTTCCACTCTGGGAAGCGCTCGCGTTGACGGCCGAGATCCTCCGTCGACGCGGGGCCGAGAACGAGGCCGCCGAGTCCCGGCGGCGCGCGCGGGAGATCGTCGACCGGGTGGCGTCAGGGATCGACGACGAGGACCTCCGGAGGAGCTTCCTGGCCCGCGAGGAGGTGCGCTCACTCGGCCTCAGGTGACGGACGGAACCGGGCTTCGTGGCACTGCGCCGGCTCATCGTGGGGATCGCGTAACCGAGCCACCTCCGTCGTCGCTCGCCGAGGCCGCGCGGCTCGCTAGCCGCGGGGCGGGTTCCACGGCCCGACGCCGCCGAAGCGCTCGGGCGTGATCCTCGTGACGAACCCGGGCGGCGGATCGGGCATGGGCGGGAACACGACGTCGGGCCCGAGGTAGGTGTGCGCGAGGCGCTGGAGCATCTCGGGGGCGCCGCCCTCGGTCACCCGGGCCGTCCCGTACACGACGAGGTACTCGAGCAACCCCCATGCGTTCACGTTGGTCGATGGGACGGAGAGCGCGATGCGAGGGTCGCGACGCAGGTTCCGGAGCTTTCGTTGCTCCGGGATCGTCGCCAGGACGATCTCGTCTCCCTCGACCCCGACCCAGGCCGCCGTGACCTGCGGCCCCCCGTCCTCATTGATCGTTACCACCTGGGCGACGGCGTCGCTCTCGAGGAGCTCTCGTGCCGCCGCTGGGATCGGGATCGCCGCCACGCGGGCAATCGTACTCGTGGATCGGCGATGTCCGACAACCCCCAGGCGCGCATATCCGAGCGTGGGCGCACTTGTCTCTTCCCTCGTCATCCCCGACGCCACGTTGCGCGAATCCTCCGAGCCGGCGTAGCTTGGGAAGACATCGATGTTGGGAGGCATCCATGGGCGATTCGGCAAGGAATATCGAGCTCGTCGAGAGGCTCGAGCGGGCCTACAACGAGCGCGACTACGACACCGTCCGCGCGTGCGTCGCGGCCGACCTCGTCGCCCACACGCCTGGCGTGGAGTCGTTGCCCGCCGGGGTCGAGGGGGCGATCGCCTCGAACGAGGCCGCGTTCGGCTCCTTCTCCGACAAGCGCACCGAGATCCTCGAGATCTTCGGCGACGGCGATCGGGTCGTGTCGCACGTGCGGATGACGGGCACGAACGATGGTGGGGTGCCGTTCGCCGGCGTCCCCGCGAACGGGAAGGCCGTCGACATGGACTGGATCCAGATCTCGCGTCACGGAGACGACGGCACAATCGTGGAGACCTGGGCACAGATGGACGTGCCGAAGATGCTGGTCGGGATCGGCGCGATGCCGGCCCCAGAAGGGATGTGAGCCATGGCCACACCGGAAGAGAACGCCGCCACCGTCCGCGAGCTGATCCAACGGGTCTTGAACGAAGGCGACATCGGGTTCGCCGAGAAGACCTTGTCGGAGTCCTACGTCGAGCGCACCCCGATGCCCGGAGGCACGGCGGATAAGGCGGGCGCGATCGCGATGTTCACCATGATGCGTGAGCAGACCCCCGACATGCGTATCGAGGTCGAGGACGTCATCGCTTCCGGGAACAAGGTGGCGGTCCGAAGCACCCTGGCGGGCACCGACACCAACGGCTTCATGCCGGGGACGCCCCCGACGGGCAAGTCCTTCTCGATGGGCGCGATCGACGTATTCACGTTCGACGACGCCGGCATGAACACCGAGCACTACGGCGTCTACGACATGATGGGGACCATGGCGCAGCTCGGCCTGCTTCCCGATCCACCGAACACGGACTGAGGGAAGGCCGGCCGGATCACCTCTCGCCCGGCCGGCAGCATTTTGTCGACGCCGCTCGAGATCGTCAGGTGGTGAGGTGCGAGCCGTCTGGACGCACGGCCCGCCTACACTCCGCGGATGGCCGAGTGCTCCGAGTGCGGCGCCGATCTGCCCGAGGGTGCGCGGTATTGCCCCTCATGCGGAACCGGGGTCGAGGCCCATCCGCCGGTGGCCGTCGAGCGGCGCGTCGTCACGATCCTCTTCGTGGACCTGGTCGGGTTCACGGAGCGGTCGGATCACGCCGACCCCGAGGACGTCCGCCGGACCCTCCTGCCGTTCCACCGGCGCGTGCAGGAAGACCTCGAGTCGTTCGGGGGCACGCTCGACAAGTTCATCGGCGACGCCGCGCTGGGCGTGTTCGGCGCTCCCGTCGCGCACGAGGACGATCCGGTCCGGGCCGTTCGCGCGGCGTTGCGGATCCTCGACTCGATCGAGGACCTCCGGCGCCACGATCCCGACCTGCAGGTCCGTATCGCCGTGAACACCGGCGTGGCCGTCGTGTCCTTCGGTTCCGGGCCGCAGGCCGGCGAGGCGGTCGCCGGCGACGTCGTGAACACCGCGTCGCGGATGCAGTCGCTCGCGCCGCACGGCTCGTTGGTCATCGGCGAGACCACCCTGCTTGCCGTCCGCGACCGGTTCGACGTCGAGGCGCTCCCACCCACCACCGTGAAGGGGAAGAGCGAGCCGCTCGAGGTCTGGCGCGTCGTCGCGGAGCGCGCGGAAGCCGAGCTCGATCAGACCCCGTTCGTCGGCCGCGAGCGCGAGCTGGCGACGCTCGTCGCGCAGTTCGATGAGTCGGCACGGACGGGGTCGTGTCGTGTGGTGGCCGTCCTTGCGGAGCCGGGGCTCGGCAAGTCGCGCCTCGTGGCCGAGCTCGAACGCCGGCTCGGGGATCGGGCGAGCAGGCTCGTCGGGACGTGTCCGCCGTACGGCGAAGGGGTGACGTTCGCCCCGGTCGAGGAGACCGTTCGCGCGATCGCCGGCATCCAACTCTCGGACGACGCCGCCACCGCGACCGAGCGGCTCGAGGCGCTTGCCGCTCGCGCCGAGGCCGAACCGGCGGATCGGCGCTGGCTGGCTGCGACGCTCGAGGTCCTGCTCGGGCTCGGCTCCGATCTCGGCGAACGATCGAGCCCGCCGGAAGAGATCGCACAGGCCTGGGCGAAGGTCCTCGCGGTCGCAGCGACCGGGGTGCCGCTGCTCCTCGTCCTCGAAGACCTTCACTGGGCGACACCCGCCCTGATCGAGGTCCTCCGGGCGACGGCCGATCTGCTCGCGTCCCTCCCCGCGCTCCTCCTCGCGACCGCGCGAACAGATGTGCGAAAGCTGTTCGACGACTGGAGTTCGGAGGGCGTGAACGTCTCGATCCTCGCCGTCGGCGCCCTCGACGTGGCCGAAACGCAGGAGCTGCTCGGCGCGGTGACCCGCGACGGTGTCCCGTCTGCCCAGGAGATGGCGTCCGTCGTCGAGCGCTCCGAGGGCAACCCGCTCTACGCGATCGAGTTCGCCCGGATGCTCGGCGAGGCGAGCCGATCGGATGCCGAGGTGGTCGCGACGCCTGCGTCCGTACAGGCGGTGATCGCGGCGCGCCTGGATTCGATCCCCCAGGAGATCCGCACGCTGGTGCACGATGCGAGCGCGCTGGGCGAGGAGGTGTGGCCCGAGGCACTGGCGAGGCTGTCGGAGCGTCCCTTCGCCGAGGTGCGCGCCGGTCTCGAGGAGCTCGAACGCCGTGGTCTCCTCCAGCATCGAGCATCATCGTTGCCCGGCGTGGATGCGTACGGCTTCACGCACGCGCTGATCCGTGAGGTCGCGTACGGACGACTTCCTCGCGGCGCGCGCGCGCGCCGGCACGCCGCGGCCGCGACCTGGCTCGAGGGGGTGAGCGGGGAACGCGCCGAGGAATGGGCCGAGTCACTCGCTCGCCACTACGCCTTGGCGGCGGAGCTCGCCCTCGCGGCGGACGAGACCGATGTCTTCGAACGGGCGAGCGGCCCCGCCCTGCGGTGGCTCACGGTCTCGGGTGACCGGGCCGCGCGCATGGATCCGGCGGCGGCGTTCGCCCTCTTCGAGCGGGCGCTCAGGCTCGCGCCCCAGGGGAGCCGCGCACGACGGGACGTGCTTTGGCGCTCGGCGGTGGCGGGACGGCGGAGCGGTCTCCTCGATGCGCGGGATGTGCTCGCACGACACTTCGACGGTCTCGCGATCGCGCGCGACGCCGGTGACGAGATCGCGGCCGGCGAGTGGCTCACGCGCGCCGGGACGCAGCTGGGCGCCATGGGCGAGACCGATCGCGCGCGGGCAGCGCTGGCCGAGGCCGTCGAGGTCCTGGAGCGCCACCCGCCGGGCCGGGCGCTCGCGCGGGCGTACGCCTACCGCGCGGAGGAGAAGCTGTTCGTGGGTGACACCGCGGATGCGATGGCGTTCGCCGACCGGGCGCTCGAGCTGCTCGAGGACGAGAGCGACGAGGTCGCGATCATGTCGCTTCACGTTCGCGGCGACGCCCGGTGCTCGGCCGGCGAGCTCGAGGATGGGATCGCGGACCTGGAGGAGGCCCTGCGGCGATCCGAGGAGGTCGGCGCGGTTGGAGACATCGTCACCTCGAGGAACTACCTCGCCGAGTGGCGGTGGGCCATCGAGGGCCCCCGGGCCGGTCTCGCCGAATGGGACCTGGCCCTCGAGCTGGCCGAACGGCGGAACGTCCGCTCACAGGGCACGTACACGAAGGGCGGCGCGCTCCCCGCGCTCCTGGACGCCGGCGAGTGGGACCGCGTGCTCGAGTGGAGCTCGGAGCTCCTCGCGACGCCCACCGGCCAGCTGGACTTGTCGATCGCGGTCATCGCGCACGTTGCGCGGACCCACGTGCTGCTCGCGCGCGGCCAGCGCTCGGGCGTGATGGAGGCCAACGAGCTCGTCGAGATCGCCGAACGAACCCAGGAGCTACACGCGCTCGCGCCGGCGCTCGTCGCCGCGGCCGCGATCGCCCTCGCCGACGGCCGTGCCGAGGAGGCCGCCCGTCGGCTCGACGCGTTCGGGGCGACGACCGCCGGTGTCGCCCCCGAGTATCGCGCGATCGAGCTCGCGCGCGCCGTCCGGCTCTGCATCGGCGCCGGCCGTTTGGACATCGCCGAGCGGCTGGTCGAGTCGGCAGATCCTCGCGTGCTCCGAGATCGCCTTCGGCTGGAGGCGTCTCGCGCGATGCTGGCAGACGCCGGCGGTGAGGCAGGGGCCGGGGACGCCTACGAGGAGCTGGCCGTGCGCCTGCGCACCTACGGGGACCCGTTCGAGGAGGCGATGGCGCTCCTCGGCCTCGTGCGGCTGTCCGGAGACCAACGTTCGCGCATGCGCGCACATGAACTGCTCACTCGTTTGGGAGTCCCGATCCCGATGGAACGATGACCATGGACTTCGGCGTGCACCTGCCGCTGCTCGCGTGGGCCGAGCCGCGGTACGACCTCGCGTCGCTGCTCGAGTACGTCCGGACCGCCGAGCGGCTCGGCTTCAAGGCCGTGTCGGTGAACGACCACCTGCAGTTTCGAAAGCCGTGGCTCGACGGGCCGACCGCGCTCGCGTCGGTGCTCGCGGCGACGGGCGAGATGACGGTCGCGACGACGATCGCGCTCGCCGTCGTCCGGGGACCGTTCGCGCTCGCGAAGTCGCTCGCCGCGATCGACCTCCTGTCCGGCGGCCGCCTGGTGGTCGGGGTGGGGCCGGGCTCGTTCCGCCCGGACTACGAGGCCGCGGGGATCGACTGGGACCAGCGCTGGCCGCGGTTCGAGGAGTCGATCCAGGCGCTCCGGGCGCTCTGGCGCCCCGACGGCGACCCGTTCGAGGGCGCGTTCTACTCGACTCGCGACATTCGGCTCGAGCCCGAACCGGCGCGGGCCGGCGGGCCGCCGATCTGGGTCGGGAGCTGGGGCTCGGACGCGGGGCTCCGGCGCGTGGCTCGGCTCGGCGACGGGTGGCTCGGCTCGGCCTACAACACGACCCCGGAGGGCTTTGCCGAGACGTGGGCCAAGCTCCGAGAGCGGCTCCCGGCCCACGGCAAGGATCCCGAGACCTTCCCGAACGCGCTCGCCACGATGTGGCTTCGGATCGAGGACGACCCGCGGGCGGCACGACGCGCCCTCGAGGAGTGGGTGGCACCGTCGCTCGGCCGCGACCCGGACGAGCTGGCCGACCGGCTGCTCGTCGGGCCGGCGGAGCAGTGCGCCGAGCGGCTCGCGCAATACGCGGAGGCGGGGGTCCACCGCGTGTTCCTCTGGCCGGTCGGCGAGGCGATCGAGCAGCTCTCGCGCTTCGGTGAGCAGGTCGCCCCGCTCCTGCCGGCTTGAGCTCGCGGTTGCGGCGACGTCGCGGAACGGGTGAACCGAACGCGAGGGGCCGGCGATCGGCCGGCCCCTCGCGACGATCGGATCAAACCACTGTCACGTTGAAGCGGAGCTGGAACGGGTCGCCCCCCTTGACCTTTCCCGTGATGTCGATCGTGTGCTGTCCCGGCGAGAACGGTCCCACGACGTACATCCACGCACAGGTCACGACCTTCGTCGTGTCGCCCGTGACGTTCGGGTCGATCTGCTGGAGCGAGTTGCCCGGCTCGAGCGCGATGTCGAACGCGTCCGAGCAGATCATCGGTTCTCTCGGGAGCGTCGCACCGTCGACCACCGTCGCGACGGACTTCGGCACGGCGCCGTCGAGGTATCCGAGCGCCGAATGGAACAGCTTGGTCGCGTTCCTCCCGTCGGTCGGCGCCCACGCGAGCGCACCGAACGGCGACGCGACCGCTTCGACCCCGGCCGGGATCTGGCAGTCCAGCTCGGTGACACCGGTCACCGAGATCGTGAGGAAGAACTGCCCGCCGACGACCTCGCCGCAGAAGTCGGGGGCAAACAGCGGGTCCGAGCTGCTCCCCAGCAGCCAGGCGCTCCACGCCTGCTCGACCGCCATCGCGTCGGCGGCCAGTCGCGGCGGCCTGATCGCATCCGCGACGGAGGCAACGCCGAACACGAGCACGGCCGTGAGCCCCCAGATCGTGAGCTTCTTCACCTGCATCCCTCCCTCTCCCCGAGCAACCGCGTTTCAACCCTCTCGGCCGACGCGGAGCAACGCTGCGCGACGATGTCATGCGCTCGGTACCCGCGCAAACGCGCCCTAGTGCTCGCTCAACTGGCGGAGGTAGACCTCGGCACCGCACGCAGCAAAGAGCTCGCGGGCGCGGGCGCGGTTCGACTCCGGCTCGACGCCGGCGTCGGCGAGGTCGAGGAGGACGCGGCCCTCGTCGATCGGGCGGGTGAGCTCGGCGAACCGATTCGCGGCCGCCCGAAGCTTCGCCGGGTCCCGCTCGACCACGCCCTCGGCCCACCACAAGGACGCCTCGGCGTTCGGCCGGTCGCGGGCGACACGCCGTAGCTGCTCGATGATCGGCCCGCTCTCCGATGCCCGACGTTGCCGGGCGAGCGCCCGCACCGTCTCGGACAGCAGCTCGTCGGCCATCCCCGTCATCAGGTCGTCGCCGAGCAACCCCAGCGCATCGAGATACCACCGCAGCTCCTCTTCGTCGTCGCCCGCCGCGCGCGCGATCCAGCCGAGGATCAGATATTGGAACGGGACCGCCTGGTGTTCCTGGCGCGGAGGAAGCTGGCGCATCGCCTCGTCCTCGTATGCGCGCGCGGCGTCCAGGTCGTCCCGAAGGAATGCGAGCTGCGCGCGAAGGACGTTCGCCGACGCGAACGCGTACGGATTTGACTGCGTACGCCCGATCTCGTGGCACATGTCGGCCGCGTGCTCCATCTCCTCGAGTCGTCCCTGGTCGAACGCGTAGTTTCCGGCGTTCCCCCACATCCAGGCTTCGTGATCGCGCCGGCCGGATCGTCGCGAGAGCTCGATGCCGTTCTCGAGGATTCGTCGGCCGCGCTCGTAGTCGGGAGCGAAGTCTATGAGCGTGGACGGCAGGGCGTTGTGCGCACGCAGCAGAAGCTCGAGGTGGCGCGCGCCGTTCGCAATCTCCCAGCCCTCCTCCATGAGCGCGATGCCCTCGGGCACGCGACCGAGGTGGAGCACCACGATCCCGAGGGAAATCGCCGCGTGGCCCTGCACGACCGGGGCGTCGACGCGGGCGGCCATCTCCACGGCCCGACGCAGAGGCGGCTCGGCTTCTGCCGGCGACCCCAGCCGCCGGTACAGGTTCCCCTGGATCTCGAGCCCACGGGCCAGGTCCGGGCTCTCGCCATGACGCTCGAGGGTGGCGATGCCTCGCTCTACCCAGGACGGCGCCTCGTCGAGCCGGGCCACGGTGACGAACGTGTAGCCGATCTCGACCTGCATCCGGCCGACGTCGGCGTTCCGGCCGAGGGCCTCGTACCGTGTCAACGCGTCCTCGAACGCCGCGACCACCTCGTCGACCGGCTTGAGGCCAGTGGTCGTCACCGCGACCGCCTCCGCGATGCGGGCGAGCCGCTCGGGTTCGGCCCCGGCCCGCTCCCCGAGGCGGAGTCCCACCTCGAACCACCGTGAGGCCTCCTCCGGCTGCCATAGGTCCCAGGCCCGCTCGCCCGCCTCGAGCGCCCATCGGCTGGCCGCGGTCTCGAGCTTGCGGTCGGCCGGCTCGCCGAGCTCGTCCCGGTACTCGACCGCCCGCAGGTAGTGGGCGCCCACGACCTCGGCTAGCTCCCGGCTGCGATCGCCGGTGCGCTCCTCGGCCCACCGGGCGATGTCGACGTGTTTGCTCGCGCGCAGCAGTTTCGGCAGCGACTCGTACGCCACGTCGCGGATCAGGACGTGGCGGAACGCGAACTCGAGCTCGCCCGAGAAGACCGGCGGCTCGCGCGGCGTGACGATCTCCTTCACACGCAGACGCCCGATCGCGTCGCGTACGTCGGCGGTGCTTCGTTCGGACAATGCCGCGACCGCGCCGAGCCAGAAGATGCGGCCGGCGACGGCGGCGTCCTGCACGAGCGTCTTCTCCTCGGCGGGCAGCGTGTCGAGCCGGGCGGCAATCAGCGCCTGGATCGAGCGCGGGACCTCGACCTCGTCGAGCGGCTGCGCGAGCTCCCAGCGCGCCGCCTCGGTCGCGCGGAGCACGCCGCGGTCGATCAGCATCCGAACGATTTCCTCGGCGTACAGCGGGTTTCCCTCGCTGCGCTCGGCCACGAGCCGCTTCACGGACTCCGGCAGGTCCGAGGAGAGGAGGTCCTCGACCATCGCCTCGCACTCGGTCGCCGAGAGCGGGTCGAGGAAGATCGCGGCGTAGTTCCGCTTGCCGCCGCCCCAGCCCGGCCGGACCTCGAGCAGCTCCGGGCGCGCGAGCGTGATGATCAGGATCGGCCCGGTCGCCCAGTCGGCGAGGTGGTCGACGAAGTCGAGGAGCCCGGCGTCCGCCCAGTGCAGGTCCTCGAGCGCGAGCACGAGCGGGTAGCGCGCGGCCATCCGCTCGAGGAACCGGCGCCACGCGTCGAAGAGCTCCTCGCGGCTCAGGCGCTGTTCGGAGCGGCCGCCGACGAGGGCGAGGACGTGCGGTGCGAGCTCGAGGTCGCCGAAGAGCTCCTTCACGGCGTGGTCGACCTTCTCGACGACGACCTCGGGCGGGTCGTCCTCGAGCACCTCGCACTGCGCCTTCACCGCCTCGGCGAGCGCGGAGTAGGAGACGTTCCCGTACGCGAGCGAGCGTCCCCGCCGCCAGTACAGGATCTGCGGAAGGCCCTCGACGTACTTCGCGAACTCCCACGCGAGGCGGGACTTGCCCACGCCGGCGTTGCCGAGGACGGTGACGAGCGCCGGACGGCCCTCCGACTCGACGCGCTGCAACGTCTGCTTCATGACGGCGAACTCCTCGTCGCGACCGACCAGTCGCGACTCGAGGCCGAGCGGCGGCCGCTCGCCGCGCCGCCGGGCCCGCACGCGGAGCGCGTCCCACGCGGGGACCGGCCCGGCCTTGCCCTTGAGGTCGAGCGGCTCGAGGTCGCGGTAGTCGATGACCTCCTTCGTGCTCGCGTACACGGCCGGCCCGACGACGACGCGGCCGGGATCGGCCGCGGACTGGAGCCGCGAGGCGGTGTTCACCGCATCGCCGGTCAGCATCCGGTCGCGGGTGCCGCCGGCCCGCTCCAGGTCGACGAGCACCTCGCCCGCCTCGACGCCGATCCGCATCTCGAGCTCGGGCCGGCCCTCGGCCGCGAAAGAGCGGTTCAGCTCGGCCAGGACGGCCTGCATCTCCAGGCCGGCGCGGACGGCGCGCTCGGGGTCGTCCTCGTGCGCCGACGGGACGCCGAACACGGCGAGCACCGCGTCGCCGACGAACTTCTCGATCAGCCCGCCGTACCGCTCGATCTCCGTGGAGAGCCGGTCGAACGCCCGGCCGACGAGCGCCTGGACGACCTCGGGGTCCTCGCGCTCGGCGAGCGCGGTCGAGCCCACGATGTCGGCGAACAGCGCGGTCGCGAACTTCCGCTCGTGCCGGGATGCGGTGGGCTGCAGCGGCGCCGAGCAGTTCAGGCAGAACCGCGCTCGGTCCGGGTTCTCCTCACCGCAAGCGGGACACGCGACCACCTGGCGAGTCTAGGGTGTCGACGCCAACGCCCCCCCAGCCGCCCGACGGGCTGAATGTCCTTGCCGGGTCCCGGGTGCCTGGCCCACCTCGTTCTCACAGGCGGCCACCCCTTCGCAGACCCGGTCCATGGGGTCACAATTCGGGACGGGTGGTCGGGTGACCGAACGGACGACGAGGTGGGCGGCCGTCGCGGTGGGGCTGTCCGCGGCGGCCCTCACCTTGGCGAACGTCGTCCTGCTCGCGTTCGGCCACGAGGCACTCACCAACGCTCAAGGTGACCTGTTCTTCGACGTGATCTCGGTGATCGGGACCGTGCTCTACGTCGCCATCGGGCTCCTCATCGCAGTCCGGGCGCGGAACGTGATCGGCTGGTTCCTGGCGGCCGTCGGCATCAGCACCGGGGTGGTGACGCTCGGCAACGCGTACGGCGCGGTCGGGCTCGTGACGTTCCCCGGGTCGCTCCCGGCCGTCGAAGAGGTGTTGACCGCCCTCTCGCAGTTCTGGATCTTCGCGCTCGTCGGGATCACGCTCGTCCTGTTGCTCTTCCCGGACGGCCGTCCGCCGTCCCCCCGGTGGCGTCCCGTGCTGTGGATGGGGATCGGCGGCGCGGTCGCCAGCTACGTCCTGTTCCTCCTCAAGCCCATGCCGGTCGCTCCGTCGGGTACTGCGGGCTCCTTTCCGAACCCGTTCGGGGTGGCCAGTCTGCTTGGCGTCGTCGGGCCGGCGCTCGTGATCGCCGCGTGGGTGACCGTGGAGGCGGTCGTCTTCTGTTTCGCGGGCTTGATCCAGCGCTTCCGCCACGGGGACGCGGAGCTTCGCCAGCAGATCAAGTGGCTGGGGCTCGTCGCGGCGGCCGGGGGCGCCTGCGTCCTGAGCTCGCTGGCGAGCCTCATCGCCTGTGGCTGCGACGAGACGATCGTCGGGGTCGTGGCGTTCACCGCGTTGATCCTCATCATCCTCTTCGGCGTCCCCGCGTCGATCGCCCTCGCGTTGTTCAAGTATCGGCTGTACGACCTCGACCTCGTCGTGAGCAAGGCGCTCGTGTACGGGATCCTCGCGGCCCTGTTTACCCTCGTCTACGTCGCGCTCGTGATCGGCGTGGGCACGCTCGTCGGTGACCGTGGGAACTCCTTCCTGACGATCGTGACCGCGGTCGCCATCGCGGTCGCGTTCCAACCCGTGCGCGAACGCGTCCGGCACCTTGCGAACCGCATCGTGTACGGAAAGCGCGCGACGCCGTACGAGGTGCTGTCCGAGTTCTCGGACAAGGTCGCGAGCGCGTTCGCCGCCGAGGAGGTCCTGCCGCGCATGGCCCAGATCCTCGCGACCGGAACCGGAGCGAGCTCGGCCCGCGTGTGGCTGCGGTACGGCGAAGAGCTCCGCCCGGCCGCGTCGTGGCCGGAGAACGGCACCGTGCCCGTCGGGGTGGAGAACGAGGCCCCGGGTGGGTTCGGGGAGAGGGAGGACGGCGTCGAGGTTCGCCACCTCGGCGAGCTCCTCGGCGCGCTCTCGGTGACGATGCCGCCGAGCGACCCCATGAACCCGTCGAAGGAGCGGCTCGTCCGCGACCTCGCGGCCCAGGCGGGACTCGTGCTCCGCAACGTCCGGCTGATCGAGGAGCTGCGTGCCTCGCGCCGCCGGATCGTCACGGCCCAGGACGAACGCGCCAAACAGCTCGAACGCAATCTCCACGACGGCGCACAGCAGCAGCTGGTGGCGCTCGGCGTACAGCTGAACCTCGCACGCCGGCTCGCCGAGCGCGACGCCCCCGAGATGGCCGCGACGTTCGAGGGCCTGCAGGCGGCGGCGACCGATGCACTCGAGAACCTGCGCGACCTCGCCCGCGGGATCTACCCGCCCCTGCTCGCTGACCAGGGACTGGTCGCCGCGCTCGACGCGCAGGCTCGGAAGGCCGCGCTCCCCGTCGAGATCGAGGGTGAGGGGATCGGCCGCTACCCGCAGGAGGTGGAGGCGGCGGTGTACTTCTGCTGCCTCGAGGCGCTCCAGAACGTCGCCAAGTACGCGAACGCGTCGACGGCTCGCGTGCGGCTCGCCGACCGGGACGGGACGATCGCGTTCGGGGTCGTCGACGACGGGGCCGGGTTCGATCCCACCCGGACGCAGCTCGGAACCGGGGTCCAAGGCATGAAGGACCGTCTCGAGGCGCTCGGCGGGTCACTCACCGTCGAGTCGTCGCCCGGTGCCGGGACCAAGGTGTCGGGATGGATCCCGACTCGCCACCTCGTCCCCAGTGCGGATCCGAGTCACGCGTCGATGTGAACCCGGCACCCACGGGTGCCGTCCTGGCTACCCTTGTGGCGCGTCGACGCGGCTGGAGGACCGAGGTGGGCGTCGAGGACATCGAGCGGGCGCGCGGGGCGGTCGAGGCGGCGGCGTGAGCCGATGCGTATGCCGCGTATCGGGCGGCCGACCCGTCCGACCTCACGGCCCGCGACCTCGAGGGCCTCGCCGACGCGGCCTGGTGGCTCTCCAAGCTCGAGGAGTCCGTCGACCTTCGGCACAAGGCCTATGCGGCGTAGGACGCCGCCGGGGACGACCGGGGAGCGGCCGCCGTCGCGGCACGCGTCGCGATCGAGCACTTCATCCGGGAAGAGCCCTCCGTCGGCGCCGGGTTCCTTGCGCGCGCGCAGCGGCACGCCAAAGGGCTCGCGACCGAGCCGGAAGCCGGGTTCCTCGCCATGGTCGAGGCGATCGTCGCCCGGTTCACCGGCGATTTCGACCGTTCCGTGGAGCTGTGCGAGCAGGCGATCGAGCTCGGCCGCCGGCACGGCGTGCACGACCTCGTCGCGATGGCCATTCACGTCGAAGGGATTACCCTCGTCGCGTCGGGCCGCGTCCCCGAGGGGTTCATCGGGCTGCACGTGCTCACGACCCGGACGTCGATAGGGCGCAAGGCCCGCGCGAAGTCCGCCAGGCAGGGCGATCCGCTCGTCCGCGTCAAGCCGAAGTAGCTCGACAAGGCCGCGTCCGCCGGGTCGGTAAGACCGTCGCCGTGCGAGGCGGCGCCCCCGTGCTCGAGGACGGGACCGTGCTCGACGTCGCCAACGTGGTCTGGTGCACGGGGTACCGGCGCGACCTGTCGTGGATCGACCTGCCGATCTTCGGCGACGACGGGGCGCCGATTCACGCCCGCGGCGTCGCGACCGGCGAGCCCGGCCTGTACTTCGTCGGACTCCCGTTCCAGTACTCGGCAGGCTCGGACGTACTTCCCGGCGTGGGTCGCGACGCCGAGTACGTCGTCCGGCATCTCGTTCGAGGGGACGAGGACGCGACTCGCCGACCAGAGGCGGCGATCGCGGCGTAGGGGGCTCTCCCTCGGGTCGGCGAGTTCCTTCCGGCCCACGGGTGGCTCCACCACCGATCCCGGGCGGTTCTCCGCCCGGGATCGTTCGGCGGCCCCACTCCCGGACGCCCCCGGTCAAGCGCACAATCCGAGGGTGACGAGCGGGACGAACGCGTCGGCCCGTCGGTGGGCCTGGCTCCTGGGCACCCTGGCGATCGGGCTGCTGCTCGCCGCGATCCTGCTCGCGTTCGTGGACCGCGACGCCCCGCCCACGCCCAACCTCCCGTCCTGGAACCTCCCGGACGTCCTGGACATGATCGGCGGGATCCCCGTGCCGGCGCTCGGGATCCTGCTTGCCGTCCGCCGTCCCGAGAACCGCATGGGCTGGTTGTTCATCGTGGCCGGCCTCGGGCTGGCGCTCAACGCCTTCGCGGGGACGTGGGCGGTCCATGCCTTGCTCGCGCACCCGGGGCTTCCCGGCGGGCGGCTCTTCGGCTGGCTGGCGAACTGGACGTGGCCGATCGCGGTGTGCGCGCTGCCGCTCCTGTTGTTGTGGTTCCCGACCGGCCGAGTCAAGTCGCCTCGGTGGCGCGTGGTGGCCTGGCTCGACGTGGCGATCGCCGTCGCCTTCGCCGTGGGGACGCTCATCGTCGCGACGGCGAGCTGGGAGAACCCGTTCTCGGACGACCTCAGCGGTTCACCGATCGCCAATGCCATCGTCGATGGCATCTTCGTGGTCGGCGCTCCGCTGTTCGCGGGCGTGGTCATCGCGTCGTTCGTCTCGGCGGCATTGCGGTTCCGGGCATCGACCGGCGACGAGCGACTCCAGCTCAAGTGGTTCGCCAGCGCCGCCGCGCTCGTCGCGGTGACGTTCACCCTGGGGTTCCTCTTCGACAATCCCGTGATCTCGGTCCTCGGGACCCTGGCGCTCCAGGCGCTCTACGTGGCCATCGCGATCGCCATCCTCAAGTACCGCCTGTACGACATCGACGTCGTGATCGACAAGACGGTGGTGTTCGGCGCGCTCGTCGCGTCTTCATCACGGCCGTCTACGTCGCGCTCGTGGTCGGCATCGGCGCCTCGTCGGCAACCGAGGGCGAGCCCGCCTCGGGCTGTCGCGCTCGCGACGGCGCTCGTGGCGGTGCGTTCCAGCCGGTGCGGCAGCGGGCCCAGCGCTCGCGAACCGCGATCGTCTACGGCGAGCGAGCCACGCCCGTACGAGGTCCTCTCGGAGCTTCGCGTCGAACATGGCGTCGACACGTACCGCCGAGGACGACCTGCTCCCATGGATGACCGGATCCTCGCCGAGGGGATCGGGGCGCGCGTCGGCCGAGGTGTGGCTCGAGGTGGGCTCGGAGCTGCACCGGGCGGCCGTGCCTCACCGACGAACGGCGAACGCGCCCCCGGCGGGCCCCCGGATCCGAGCGGCGCGGTCGAGGTCCCCGGCGCCAACCGGTCGTTCCCGGTGCGCCACCGAGGCGGAGCTGCTCGGCGCCATCGGTCGTCACGCCGGCCGCGGCGAGCCGCTCGCCCCGACCGAGGAGCAAGCTGCTCGACGACCTCGCCGCGCAGGCCGGCGCTCGTGCTGCGCAACGTCCGGCTGATCGAGGACCTCAGCGAGTCGCGCCGGCGCATCGTGGCCGCGCAGGACGAGGAGCGACGCCGACTGGAGCGCGACATCCACGACGGCGCGCAGCAGCAGCTCGTCGCGCTCGCCGTCAAGCAGCGCCTTGCGGAGGGCCTCGTCGAGCGCGACCCCGAGCGGACGAAGGCGATGCTTGCGGAGATCCAGGCGGACACGCAGGACGCCCTCGAGACCCTGCGCGACCTGGCGAGGGGCGTCTACCCACCCCTTCTCGCCGACCAGGGGCTCGGCGCGGCGCTCGCCGCGCAGGCGCGCAAGGCGGCGGTCCCGGTCGAGGTGGAGGCCGACGGGATCGGCCGGTATCCCCAGGACATCGAGGCGACCGTGTACTTCTGCTGCCTCGAGGCGCTGCAGAACGTGGCGAAGTACGCCGAGGCCAGCCGTGTAACCGTGCGGCTGTCCGGCGGCGACGGCGGCCTCGTCTTCGAGGTGCGGGACGACGGGATCGGCTTCGACCCGGCCTCGGCGGGGCGGGGCAGCGGCTTGCAGGGCATGGCCGACCGGCTGGACGCCATCGGCGGCGCGCTCGAGGTCCGCAGCTCGCCGGGGGCAGGAGCGTCGGTCATCGGCCGCGTCCCGGCTCGATCCCTCGGTCGCGAATAGCGCCTCCTCAGTCCGGGATCCCGCAAGCACGATCAAGTCGGAGCAAAGCGCCGCGGTCCATCATGACGGCCAGCCATGAGCGCCCAGCCCGACACCGATCCGTTCGTCGCCTTCGTCGACGTGCTGTCCGACGCCCTCGACGATCACGACACGACCGCCGCCGACCTGGCGTCGCGCGTGCACCTGTCCCGGTACCACTTCGATCGGATCATCTCGGCGACGGCGGGCGAGCCGCCGGCCACCTTCCGGCGGCGCGTGCTGCTCGAGCGGGCGGCGTACCGCCTGCTCACGACCGACCGCACGGTGCTCGATCTGGCGATCGAGGCCGGCTACTCCTCGAACGAGGCCTTCACGCGCGCGTTCGCGAAGGCCTACGGCTTGACGCCGGCCCGATGGCGGCGGACCCCGACGAAGATCCAGCTCCCGGCGCCGAGCGACGTCCATTTCCATCCGCCGAGCAGCCTGCGGCTGCCGGCACGAGTGGAGGTGTCCTCGATGGACCTGATGGTGAAGATGGTGGAGCACCACGTCTGGCTCCTCGGCGAGCTCCTCGAGCGCGCCGGGACGCTCACCGACGAGCAGCTCGACGCCCCGATCGAGCTCTCGGTCGAGGGCGTCGACGACGAGCCGACCCTGCGGTCCCTGCTGTCGCGACTGATCGGGCAGATGGGGATGTGGAACGCGGCGGTCGCGGCCCGAGCGTACGACTTCGCGATCGAGCGAGGCGAGTCGATCCACGGGATGCGCGCGCGGCTCGCCGAGGAGGGACCGGCGTTCCTCGCGACCGTGCGGCAGGTGGCCGACGAGGGCCGGGTCGACGAGACCTTCGTCGACGCGGCGTGCGGCGCGCCCACGGTCTTCACGTACGGCGGGATGATCGCGCACGTGCTGACGTTCGCGGCCCACCGGCGGACGCTCGTGGTCGGCGCGCTCTACGACGCGGGCTTCACCGACCTGAACGCCGGGGACCCGATCCGCTGGGTCGCCGAGCCCGTCTGAGCGGCACGAGCTACCACTCGATCCGGACGTCCGCCTCGGGCGCGAGGAACGCCGCGAGCCGCGCGGCCTCCTCGCGAGTGTCGGCTCGCTCTCGGCGTGTCATCTTGCGGAACGGCTCGATGCGGAGCGTCGCGTCGGTCTTCGTCTCGAAGAGTCGCCAGCGCGCGGCGCCCGTCCCGTCGACGAGCACCGACCCCCACCCGACCTCGGTCCACCGCGGGATGCCGTCGGGGACGATGCGGGTCCGGTCCTTGTGGCCGATCACGACGTTGTCGTACTCGGGAAGGAAGCGAACAGGGGCTGGAACGTCCGGGTCGGGGAGCGGCGCGCGCGGGACGTCGAAGAGCTCGCGTCCGTCCTCGTCGCGGACGATGCGCAGCCGGGGCCGCAGCCGCTCGAAGACCTCGGGCAGGCCGGGCACGCCCGACCAGTACTGGGCGTCGGCGGGCGTCGCGGGCCCGAAGGCCGCGAGGTACCGAAGCACGAACGTCTCGACGTCGGCCGCCGGATCCGGCGACGCGCCGAGCCAGGCCTTCATCGTCGTGAAGGCCGAGCCGCCGCTCCGTCGCCACAGCCCCCGCGGCGTTACCTGCACGGTCGGCAGTCCGTACATCGCGTAGCCGAGCGAGTCGGCGTCGGACTTCGGCCATCGAGCCGCGATCTCCTTCACGAGCTCGGCGCGTGTGCGCGGATGCTCCTCGAGCCAGCCGCGGAGCGCCGCGGAGAGCTCGTCCATGTCCACGCTGTCGACGGCCTTCCGCAGGGGGCTCGAGCCGTAGATCACCCGCTCGATACCCGGCTGGACGAGCGCGCGGAGGCCGATCGCGTCCCGCGCGGTGACGAGGTGCAGCGTCCCGCGGAGCAGCGTCATCCGGACGGCGCGGTGCTCCTCGAGCGCGTCGGACAACGTCTCGGCGCGGAACGGCTCGACCCGCGACCAGAGCGCGACGTAGGGATCGCGCGGCACCTGCGACTGGAGCGCGACGAGCCGCTCTACGGCCTCGAGCGCGGGCACCCGGCGGCGCCGCAGGAGCAGCTGGCGCTCGAGCAATGCGCGGTTCAGCGCGCGCTTGGTCAGGACGCGAGGCGGGGCCACCCGGTCACGATACGGACGAGCGCGGACGGATACGGTCGCGGCTTCGGCGTCGGCAGTCCCGGCGCTGCGTCGGGCTCACGCCGGCCAGGGCGTCCGGCCCGCCTCACAGAACGCCAGCTCGAGCGGTTCGGGCTGCTCGATCTCCCACTCCCCGAGTGGCCCGAGGTACCAGAGTGCGATCCTCCACTCGTCCTCGAACGTGAGCTCGAAGCTGCCGAGGAGGCGTTCGGCCGGCGCGCCCGTCTCGCTCACCGCAGCCGTCCACGCCAGGTGGTAGGTGCGCCGCCCCGGGATGTCCGGCCCGCACGTGCCCACGCCGATCACCCGAACCGCACCGTCCCCGAGCTCGTCCGAGTACGACGGGTCGACGTTGGACGTGATGGCCTCGAGCTGCTCGCGATAGCCCTCCTCGTCGACCACCTCAACGACGAAGTCGGGGCCGCTCAGCGCGTGCCCCGCGAGCACCTCGTCGGTCTCACACCCCGGGAAGTACTCGGTCGCGAGGTCGGCACAGACGAGCCGATCCCGGCGGCTGAGCCCGAAGAGCCGGTCGGGGTCCCCGCGCTGCAGGGCGGCGATGACCTCGGCGGCGGTTGCGCAGAACGCCTGGTCCGCGACGGGGCACGCCGAAGCCTCGTAGCGGGTGGGACCGGAGGGCGAGGAGCTCGGCGAGAAGGTCTCGGGCGTCGACGGCGTCGAGACGGGATGGTCGTCGGACCCACACGCGGTCAGAAGAGCGCCCGCAACGACGAAGGCCAGCAGCCTGCTCATGGTCAGTGGTACGTCCTGCGCCACTCGTCGGATGCCGGCGGATCCCCCGCCTCTAGGACGCAGGTTCCACCGTGCTCTCCACGCGCCAGAAGCCGGCCGAATGAACCAACACGGCGACGAATCCGGCAACGAGGAACGTCACCCCCGCGACCCACGTGATGTGCCAGAAGCCGGCGACGATCCCGACGAAGGCGGCCAGCTGGCCGACCGCCTGCGTGATGGTGACGGTGACCGACGGGGTTCGGCGCCCACGGAAGACCTCCTGCCGATTGACCATGACGAGCGCCGCCAGGAGTGGGATGGCCACCGCAAACGCGATGATGCAGACCTTGCCGGACGCGTCCAACGACGGGGCAATGAGGAACGGCTGCACCATGACCACCCCGATCCCGATCAGCGCGCCGTAGATCACCCCGAGCTGCCGGAGCCACTCCGGCCTTTTGCATCTCGCCGGTCCAGCGCGTCAGCCGTCGATCCGCTCGGCTTCAGCCCTCGCCCACTCTTCCTCCCTCTCGAGCCCGTTGCTTCGCCTCGTCTGCTATGCGAGCGTGTTCTTGCTCAGAGTCGTCTCTCACGGGTCGCTCCTCTCTCCCGGGCTATCAGGACGATCCGAAGGTAGTCCGGCGCACAGAGGTGCGCGCTGAGCTCCGTCCGCCCGACGAGGTCCGACCTCAGCGGTCGTGGATGACGCGGTACCTCAGGTGCGCGGCGTGCGGGCTCTCGGCGACCCACATGACCTCGAGCGTGACGTGCTCGTCGACGACGTTCTCGAACATCCGCGTGCCGCTCCCGAACAGCACGGGCACCAGATGCACCGAGATCTCGTCGACGACGCCGGCGCGCAGGTACTGGCGGCCGACCTCGCCGCCCATGACGCTGATGTTCTTGTCGCCTGCCGTCTCGCGCGCACGTGCGAGCGCCGTCTCGGCGTCGTCGACGAACGTGTATACGCCGCCCTCGGGCACGTCGTCCGGCACGCGGTGCGACAGCACGAACAGTGGGACCCGCGCCGGCCCGGTCGGCCCGTCGGCTCCCCAATACTGGATCGACATATCGTACGTGCGGCGGCCGCAGATCACCGCGCCGAGCCGCTCGATCTCGCGATTGAGCATCTCCTTGCCGACCTCGTCCTGGAACGCCCAGTCGTGGAGACGTTCCCCGTCGTCGCCGAGCCCCGCCTCCAGTCGAACGTTCGCCCCGGCCATGAAGCCGTCGAGGGACATGCTCTTGTCGTAGATCACGCTGCCCATGTCGGACCTCCCTAGGCGGGCCCCCAGTCGGGGAAGAGGTCCTGCTGCCCAAACGTCTGCTGGGTCGGGCTCGTCCCGTCGGCGTTCATGATCCACACGCCGAGGCGCCCGGAGCTCGTCACGCGGTTGAAGGCGATCATCGTCCCGTCCGGCGAGTACGCGGGCGCGAACTCGTCCTTCTTCTCGGTGAACGTGATCCGCGTCAGCCCGGTCCCGTCCGTCGCGACGGTCCAGATGTCGTTGCCGTTCCTCGAGAAGACGATCGTCGTGCCGTCGGGGGACCAGTCCGGCCGCTCGTCGATCTTCTGGCCCTGCGTGACGCGCGTCTGGTTCGACCCGTCGGCGTCCATGACGAAGATGTCGTCGAGCGCCGATCGGTCGCTGCTGAACGCGATGAGGGTGCCGTCGGGGGACCACTCGGGGAACGCGTCGAACCCGGCCGTCGTCGTGAGCCTGGTCTGGTTCGACCCGTCGGCGTCCATCACGTAGATGTCCTGGAAGGGGTCGTCGAGGTTCGACGTGTAGGCGATCTTCGTCCCGTCGGGAGACCAGGCAGGCCAGGTCTCCTGGGCATCGGTCGTGGTGAGCCGGGTCTTGTTCGACCCGTCGGCGTCCATGACCCAGATGTCGCAGTTCGAGAGCTCGCTGTGGCCGCAGCGCGTGTATGCGATCTTCGCCCCGTCGGCGCTCCAGTCCGGCATGTCCTCGTTCTTCGTGTCGGTCTGCGTGAGCCGGACCGTGCTCGTCGAGCTCGGGTCGACCACGAAGATGTCGAACTGGTTGTGCTTCAGCCGGTTGAACGCGATGTCGCCGTTCGTTCCCGGGAACGCCGCGCGTGCGAAGGGAAGCGAGGGGAACGAAGCGGCGGCGATCAGGGTCGTGGCGAGGGCGATCTTCGCGGCGTGCCTCACGGCCACCTCCGTGGAATCGGATCCTGCAAGCTATTCCGACGCCCGCCCGAGGGCAAGACGGTGCACCCAGGAAGCCCGTCGGGGCTCTACCCTGAGGCGTCGACCGCGGCGGGAGGAGCGTGGGCAGGCTGGACATCGAGCGGGCGCGCGCGGCGATCGGGTCGTCGGCGTGGGCCGACGCGTATGACGGCTTCCGGGCTGCCGACCTCTCCGAGCTCACGGCCCGCGACCTCGAGGGGTTCGCCGACGCGGCCTGGTGGCTCTCGAAGCTCGACGAGTCCCTCGACCTGCGGCACAAGGCCTACGCGGCCTACGTCGCCGCCGGCGACGAGCGGGGGGCGGCCGCCGTGCGGCGCGCCTCGCGATCGAGCACTTCATCCGGGAGGAGGCCTCCGTCGGCGCCGGGTTCCTGATGCGCGCGCAGCGGCACGCCGAGGGGATCGCGACCGAGCCCGAGGCCGGGTTCCTCGCCATGGTCGAGGCGACCGTCGCCCGTTCACCGGGGGACCTCGACCGCGCCGTAGAGCTCTCCGAGCACGCGATCGACATCGGCCGCCGTCACGGCGTGAGCGACCTCGTCGCGATGGCAGTTCACAACGAGGGGCTCGCCCACCTCGCGGCAGGCCGCGTCCGCGAGGGCATCGCGTTGCTCGACGAGGCCATGGCCGCGGTACTCGCGGGCGAGTTGAGCCCGTACTTCACCGGGATCATCTACTGCGCCGTGATCTCGGCCTGTCTCGCGCTGGGCGACCTCGGTCGTGCGGGCGAATGGAGCGACGCCGCCGTCGCCTGGTGTGACACCCTCCCGCCGGGCGCGCCGTACCCGCCGCGATGCCGGGTGAACCGGGCCGAGGTGGCGCGGCTGCGCGGGTCGTGGGCGGAGGCAGAAGCGGAGGCGATGCTCGCGGCCGATGAGCTCGCCGGCCAGGAGTCGGGGTTGGTCGCCTCTGCGTACGTCCAGCTGGGCGAGATCCGGCGCAGGCTCGGCGATCTGGCGGGAGCCGAGGCCGCGTTCGAGCGGGCCCAGGATCTCGGGGACGACTCGCAGCCGGGCCTGGCGTTCGTCCGGCTCGCCCAGGGGAACGCCGACGCGGCGCGGTCGGCGCTCCGCGTCGCGCTACCGGGCCGCACTATCCGCCCACGCGCGCCCGGCTCCTCGCCGCGCAAGTCGAGGCCGGCATCGCAACCGGCGCGACCGACGAGGCGCGGACGGCCGCGGACGAGCTCGAGGCGATGGCCGAGGCCGTCGACCTGCCGGCCTTCTCGGCGACGGCGGCGACCGCCGCGGGCTCCCTCGCGCTCGCCGAGGGCGACGCTCCCGCGGCCCTCGACGCCCTCCGGCGGGCCACCGCGATCTGGCAGGACCTGCGGCTGCCGTACGAGACCGCGCGAGCGCGAGCGCTCCTCGGCCGGGCGCTGCTCGCGGGCGGCGACGAGGACGGGGCGCGGCGCGAGCTGCGAGGAGCGCTGGCGGCGTTCGAGCGGCTCGGCGCGGCGGGCGACGTCGCCGAGGTGTCCGCCGCCCTCGAGGGCCGGCGACCGCTTCCCGCCGGCCTCACCGCCCGGGAGGCCGAGGTCCTCCGGCTCGTCGCCACCGGGAAGACCAACCGCGACATCGCCGTCGAGCTCGTGATCAGCGAGCACACCGTCGGGCGGCACCTGCAGAACATCTTCGCCAAGCTCGGGGTCTCGTCCCGGGCCGCGGCCACGGCGTTCGCGTTCGAGCACGGCCTGGCGTAGGGCCGGACGTGGTGCGAACGCACCATGCCCTCCGAGACCCGAGATGGTGCCTTCCGGCGATGAACCGCCGCCACGACCCCGCGTACCGTCCGGCCGAGGACGACGGAAGGGGTGCGAGATGGGGCCGGAGACGTTCGACACCGTGGTGATCGGGGCGGGGCAGGCGGGGCTTTCGGCCGGCTACCACCTGCGAGAGGCCGGGCGATCGTTCGTGATCCTCGACGCCAACGCGCGCGTCGGCGACAACTGGCGCGAGCGATGGGACTCGCTGCGGCTGTTCACGCCGGCGTGGTCGATCGGGCTCCCCGGCTGGCGGTTCCCGGCGAAGGGGTTCACCACGCCGTTCAAGGACGAGCTGGCGGACTACCTCGAGGCGTACGCGGCGAGGTTCGCGCTCCCCGTGCGGAACGGCGTCCGAGTGGACGGCGTCCGGCGGGACGGCGACGGCTTCGTCGTGACGGCCGGCGATCGGACGTTCCGCGCCGCCAACGTGATCGTCGCCTCGGGCGCCCACCGCGAGGCGAGGGTCCCGGCGATCGCGGGCGACCTCGACCCGGCGATCGTGCAGCTGCATTCGACCGCCTACAAGAACCCCTCCCAGCTCCGCGAGGGCGGCGTCCTCGTGGTCGGCGCGGGGAACTCCGGCGCCGACATCTCGCTCGAGGTGTCCGCGACGCACCCGACGTGGCTGTCCGGGCCGATCCGCGGCCACATCCCGGCCGACATCGACAGCGGGTTCGCGCGGCACGTCGCGTTCCGCATCGTGCGGTTCATCGGCCTGCACGTGCTCACGATGCGGACGCCGATCGGGCGCCGGTCCCGCGCGAAGTCGGCGATGCAGGGCGATCCGTTGATCCGCGTCAAGCCGAAGTGGCTCGACCGGGCCGGTGTCCGACCGTGTCGGGAAGACCGTCGCGGTACGGGACGGCGCCCCCGTGCTCGAGGACGGGACGGTCCTCGACGTCGCCAACGTCATCTGGTGCACGGGGTTCCGGCACGACCTGTCCTGGATCGACCTGCCGATCTTCGACGAGGACGGCAAGCCGATGCACGAACGCGGCGTCGTGACGGCGAGCCCGGCCTGTACTTCGTCGGGCTGCCGTTCCAGTACTCGGCGGGCTCGACGTGCTGCCCGGCGTGGGCCGGGACGCGGAGTACGTCGTCCGGCACCTCGTGCGTCGAAGCGATGACGCGGCGCAGCAAACGGAAGCCGCGAGAGCTGTGTAGGCCGGACCGCACGAGGGCGGGTGCCGGAGGCGGCGAACATGAGCCTGCGACTTGTCGGTCAAGGGCTCGAGGAGGATCCGAAAGCCGCTCGACGCTCGGCTACGATCTGAGACCCGCCCCTGGGAACTGGTCGAGGTACTCGTGATACGTGAAGAGGCGATAGCGCTTCTTACCGGTCATCTCCCGGAGGAGTCCAATCTCCGACAGATCGTTCACGAGTGCGGTCGCAGTCGGCTGGGAGACACCGAGTTCGCGCTCCACGAGCTTTGCGGAGACGACCGGTTGGCTGTACAGCCGATCCAGCAGGGCGAGGCCGTTCGGAGAACGCCAGCCAGGGCGGCCGAAACACGGTCACGGTCACGATCTCGCAGTTGCACGATGTCCATCGCCCGGACGGTCGCTTCGGTGGCGGAGTGGGCGATTCCTTCCACAAAGAACGCTACCCATGGCTCCCAATTGCCGTCGTTGCGGACTGCCATGAGCCGGTCGTAGTACTCTGCGCGATGCAACTTGAGGTAGGGCGACGGTAGAGAAGCGGCTCTGCAGGATGGCTGGGCACGAGCAGGAAGGTGATCAGCAGCCGCCCGACGCGCCCGTTGCCGTCGAGGAACGGATGGATCGTCTCGAACTGGGCATGGGCCATCCCGCCTTCAGCAGCAGGGGCATGGGGAGCCGGATCGTGGAGAAAGAACTCGAGATCGCCGAGGGCGCTCACCATCTCGGCGGGCGGCGGCACGAAGGTGGGCGGTCAGGACGCGCGGGGCCGATCCAGTTCTGGGCTGGTCCGGAACCTCACCAGGCTCCGCCGATCGGCGCCGCGAGCATCCTGAAGAAGCTCCGCGTGGATTCTTCGGGGATCAGGCGCAGGGAGCAGAGCGGTAGATTAGCGCTCAGGCGCTGCACCCCGTGGTTCATCGCCCCGACGTGGTTCACCATTTCCCCGACGTCGAGCCGCCGATCTCGTCGGGCGGTGTTCGGCCTCGTACTCAAGCATGTCGATGAGCGAAGCCTGGGTCCCCTCGATCTGAGTGGAGAGGACTGCCTCTTGTCGGACGTACATGAGACGAACAGGTCTGGGTCAGGGATGACGTTTACAACCCCGTCGAGCCTGCCGAGCGCCAGGTCGGCGCCCGAGGTCATGGCCTGGAGCTCCGAATCGAGTTGGAGGTCCCGGGGCGGGAAGGGGGCTGGCACGAAGGCTCGGTAGCCCTCCGGCCGCCCGCTCGTATCGGCCGGCTCTGGTGCTGGGCATGCCTTATCCTCACGCTAGTGTTAGATAAGGATACGGCGGGACGCTTATCTTGACAAACCGAGGCACACCAATGCTTATCTTGCCTCCTCCCCCAAGGAAAGGAATCCGGCCGAGTCTTATCCTGACCCGGACTCGGATCGGATGCTCAAGTGCGGAACACCGTGTCGGAGTGCCACTGAAGAACCTGGGGGTCCGGCCGGTCGGTCGGGCGCGGGGGCAGCCAGATCTCGCGCCCGTCGAAAGACAGGTAGTACTCGCCGTTGTGGAAGTCGTCCCGCAGATGGCGGCTCACTCGGAAACGGTAGTCACGTGTAACGGTCATGTATCCCTTGTCGAATAGCGTATGCACGTCGGAACGGAACAGGAGCCCGTTGTCAACGCGGTGCTGCCCCGCGGCGGCGACTGGCCGGATGTGCGCCGCCTCCAGGACCGGCAGGATCTTCTCGCCAGTGATCGCGCAGCGACGCTCGTACGTCTCGGTCACCAGAACGCGGAACGCGCCTTGCCCGAGGCGTAGCCTCACAAATACTGGCTCGCCGAACATTCTCCCGGGCTCAGCCTGGACCTCGATGTCCAGGTCGAGGTCGCGAGCCATCGTGCGGAGCGCCACCTCCTCCCACAGCCTCGTTCCGTGCGGCGGAGCCGAGAGGTCATAGCGCTTGAAGGTCTGGACGTACGGGCGGAAGTCCTCGGGTGGCGGGAACCAGTCGGCCCGGTCGAAGAAGAACGGTTGCGTGAGCACGACACAGCCGACCTCGTAGTCCTCGCTCGAGGCCTGGACGCGCCGGTAGCGCTCGATCCGTCGCCGCATCTCCTCGAGGCTCGCCGCCCCGTTCTTCTGGCCGAAGACCTCCCACGCCATCGAGCAGGGGGAGCGGGCTCCAGCGCACGAAGAAGCCGCCGCCCACGACGAAGTTCTCGGGCGCGTGCAGTTTGAACAGGAACGGCTCGCCGGGCTGAAGCGCGCGGAACGTCCTGGCGCTCGGCTGCCAAAAGTTGACCTCGTCAATGCCGGGCAGGCTGGCGAGATAGCGGAACCACTCGCCGTCCGTCACCGCGACGATGGCGTTCACGCGCGAAGCCTCCCCCGCGAAGCCAACGAGGGCAAGGCGCTTGTCCGCGACCTCCGCTCGGACGGCCGCAAAGCTCGCAGACAAGACCCGGTAGGCATTGATCACGCTGAGATGCCATGCCACGAGTACCTGATCGCCGGCCATGCGACCTGCCGGTGCCTCGTTGCTGTTGGGAGCGTTCCCTTTGCGCGTCGGCGCGATGAGGGACGTGGTCGCTCGCTTTCCCGTCTGTCTAGACTCCTCGGCGGTCTTCCCGCCACCTCTGAGGTGCACGAATGCCGCGAGTACTGCTCATCGGATGGGACGGCGCCGACTGGCGCATCCTCGACCCGCTGCTCGAGCGGGGTGACCTGCCGAACCTGCGAGCCCTGATCGACCGGGGGCAGCGGGGGGTCCTGAAGTCGACGGTGCCGACCCACTCGTGGGCGGCTTGGCCGTCGTTCCTGACGGCGTGGACCCGGCCGACCACGGGGTCTACGACATCCTCGAGACCGTCCCTGGGACGCACAAGCAGTACCCGGTCACCTACCGCTCGATCAAGGAGCGGACGTTCGTCGAGGACCTCTCGGCGGCCGGCAGGGTGGGGGTCTACGCCGACGTGCCGCTGATGTTCCCGCCGCCGGACATCAACGGGAAGATCCTCGCGGGCGGGGTGCTGCCGAAGGGGCGGACCTACTCGCAGCCGGCCGACCTGCCCGAGCAGCTCGAGAAGGCCGGCGTGCCGTGGGCGATCAACGGCATGTCGTGGACGACGTTCCGCAACCGGCCTGGGCCGTACCTGGACGAGGCGCTCGAGGTCACCGGTAAGCGGATCCGCGCGACCGAATGGCTAATGGACAACTCGGAGTGGGACCTGATGGCCTCGGTGTGGGTTTCGGTCGACCGCACGCAGCATGCGCTCTCGAACTACGTCTCGCCCGACCACCCGGACATGGCTCGGAACTCCAAGTCCGCGACCGGCGCGAAGGTGCGCGACGTCTACAAGCAGCTCGACGACGCGATCGGCGCGTTCGTCTCGCGCACGCGGCCCGACGACCTGGTCCTGTTCATCAGCGACCACGGGTTCCAGTCGGTCACGCGCACGATCCACATGGACCACCTGCTGAAGCGGTTCGGCTTCCTGGAGTTCAGCGCGTCGAACGTGGTCTTCGGGCCGATGCAGTGGGGGCCGCTGCGCAAGGTCGCGCGCAAGGCCTACGACCTGCTCGGCCTGCACGGGAAGGTCTCGCTGCCCCAGTCGGTGAACTGGTCCAAGACCAAGGCGTTCACGACGATCCGCTCGACCGGCGAAGGCGTCTCGATCAACCTCGCCGGCCGCGAGCCCGACGGGATCGTCGACCCGGCCGACTACGAGAAGGTGCGCGACCAGGTGATGGAGGCGCTGAGCTCCTTCGTCGACCCCAAGACCGGTCGCAAGCCCGTGAAGGCGATCTTCCGCCGCGAGGAGGTCTTCAAGGGCAAGCACGCCGACACGGCGCCCGACATCCTGATGGAACCGGCCGAGCAGTACTCGCTCACGCACGCGAAGTCCGCGATCGAGGACGCCGACTGGATCTCGGGCGACCACCGCATCGACGGCGTGATCGTTGCGGCGGGGCCGTCGGTGAAGCCGTTCACCTCGCAGCCCCTGCTCGTCGACCTGGCGCCGACGATCCTTGCCGCGCTCGACGCGCCGGCGTCGATCGAGCACACGGGCCGGGTCCTGCACGAGGTCGTGGGCTCGGACGCGACCGTCAAGCACGCCGAGCCGTCGTCCAAGCCCGCTGTCGGTGATCCCCGGCATGCCGACCGGCGCCGAGGAGTCCACGGTCACCGACACCGAGGCCGACGAGATGGAGGAGCACCTCCGCGGCCTCGGGTATCTCGAGTCAGATCCCGAGCTCTCGCGAGCCGACCGATCCCTTCTTCGGTATCGCCACTCGCGCAGGGAAGACCATCGCGTCGTGTCAAACAAGGATCGACTCGCAGAGCTCTCGAATCGACGGTCAGGCGACCTGTACCGATGCGATCAGCTCCCGGATGGATGCTCGCTTCGACTCGCTGATCGCGCTCGTCGAGGCGCGATTCGACAGGGTCGGTGCGTTCGACGCGGTCGGGGCCAGGATCGACGCCCGCATCGGTCGCCACGCGAGCTGACCTAAGGACGGCTGACGGGCTCTCGGGCGGGCTCGTCCGCATTTGGCTCGGGCTCCGAGCGCATCCGCTCCGTCCACCCCGGCCACACGCGCCGGGCCGTCTCCTCGGACACCCGTCCGCCGCGGAACATCGCCCGCCACACCCCCCGGTAGCCGGGGAGCACGCCGACAGCGATCAACACGTGACCGAGGATCACGGGCGTCACAACGACCGCGGTCCAGAGGTGGACCTTCGCGAGCACCGCGAAGACCGGACCACCGTGCAGCATGGTGAGTGCGATTCCGGTCCCCCCCGAGGACGAGGAGCCCGCCGACGATCACGACGTTCGCCACGCGCTGGCCGGGATCGAACGTGCCCTCGGCGCCGAGCGAACCGTCCCGTAAGCGCGCCGAAAGGCCATCGCGCCCACCAGCGCGCGTCGCCGCGGTCGCGCCGGAACGTCTCCCGCGCCGAACGTCCGTGTGCCCCGCCATCCCGCGGCAAGCGCCACGACCGTGACGACCGCGAGGACCCGTCCCGCCCACACGTGCACGCGGATGTCGGCCACGCCGAACGCGCGGGCGAGGGAGGCTCGGCCTGCCCTCCTCGCCCGCCAGCAGCCACCAGCCCGTCCACAGGAGCACGAGCGTGATCAGCGCGACGCTCGCGTGCAGCCAGCGGACGCGCCCGGGGATGACGGGTCAGCGGCTCAGTGGCCGATACCCGCGGCCGGTGGTGCCGGTCGTCATGCCGTCGCCGGAGCCGGACGCGCCGGCCGAGCCACCGTTGCCGCCGCTCACGGTGACGGTGATCTGGGTGCTCACGCCCGCGTCGGAGTGGTCGGCGTTGCGCAGCGACGCCTCGATCGTGTGCGTCCCCGGCGAGAGCCCGGTCGACCCGCGCCGTGTTCGTGTACGCGATCACCGATCCCGCCACGTCGTCGCAGCTCCCGCCGTCGAAGCAGAGGTGCACGTGGTGGTCGCCGGTGCTTGGGTCGCCGATCGGCACGCTCGCGTCGAGCTTGACCGTGAACGGCTCCGAAACCGTCGCGCCGTCAGACGGCGAGGCGATCGAGAGCGATATCCCGCCGCTCCCGGCGCTTGCGCCCGCGCTGGAGCAGGCGGCCGCGAAGATCCCGATCGCGAACACGGCCCCGAGCAGGCGTACCCGTCCCTTCGTTCCCCGCATGGTCGACTCCTTCCGTCGGTGAACGGCGGGTAGTACCGGGCACGGGGCGCTCGCGGATCGATCCGGACGAGATTGATCCGGGAACGATCCGAAGGTGGCCTTCGGCCGGTACTACCTCCCGTGGGAACGCCCGACCCGATCGCCCTGCTCTCGCCCTCGGACGAGGCGCTGCTCGCCGGTATGGGCTCGGGGGACGCCGCGGCCGCCGCCGAGTTTGTCCGGCGGTTCGAGCGGCGCGTCTCGGGCTCACCCTGTCGATCCTGCGGGACCGGGGGGCGGCGGAGGAGGCGGCGCAGGAGACGTTCGTGCGCGCGTGGCGGCACGCCTCGTCCTTCGACCCGCGGCGCGGCAAGGTGGCCGCCTGGCTGCTCAAGATCGCGCGGAACGCGGCGCTGAACATGCTGCCGTCGCGGGGCATCGAGCCGGTCGAGCCCGACGCGCTCGTCGGCCTGGTCCAGTCGAGGAGCGAGCGGGGCGGGGCGAGCGAGGCGGACGAGGACGGGTCGTTGCGGGAGGCGGTCCGCCGGCTCCCCGAGGGACAGCGCCGCGTGCTGGTGCTCGCCGCCTTCTACGGCTACACCGCGCGCGAGATGAGCGACATGGAGGGCGTGTCGCTCGGGACGGTGAAGTCGAGGATCCGGGCCGGGCTCCTGAAGCTGCGATCCGATCTGGGGGTGGGGAATGGGGCGTGAGATGAACTGCGAGGAGGTCGTCGCGCTGGCGCCGGAGCTGGCGCTCGAGGTCGCCGACGGTGTCGAGCGCGATGCGAGCCTGCGGCACCTGGCTTCCTGCGCGTCGTGCAGGCACCTCGTCTGGAGCTCTCGTCGATGGCCGACGATCTCCTGCTGCTCGCGTCCGAGCACGAGCCGCCCGCGGGGCTCGATTCCCGCGTGCTCGACGCGATGGACCTGGCCGAGGGACCAGCGCCGGCGCCCGTCTCGCTCGCGGGCGGCCCGAGCAGCGCCGGCCTCCCGCCGCGTATGGACGAAGCCTCTAGCCGTGGCGGCGAGCTTCGTGCTCGCGATCGCGGTCGGCGCCGGGGCGATGTTCGCGGTGACGGCGGGAGATCGGCGCGTCGCCGGCGACTACCAGGCGCTGCTCGGCGTCGGCCACGGGTCGTTCTTCGCCGCCGCGCCCCTGCTCGCCGGCGCCCGGGGAGGTCGGCACCGCGTGGGGCTACGCCGGCGACCCGTCGTGGGTGTTCGTCTCAATGCGCTCCCCGATCGGCGAGACCAGATCGTTCCGGGTATGGCTCCTCACGTCCGACGGCCGGCGCGTCTCGCTCGGGCGCGTCGAGCTCGGCCGCGGCTGGTCGTGGTCGGGGACCGGAACCTGCCGGTCGATCTCGCAACCGTCCGCGAGCTGTGGTTCGAGCCGGTGGACAGCGGACCGGGCCTCGTGGCGATGTTCCACCCGGACGATCCGTGGAGCCGGCTGATCAGGCCTGGTGACGCCTCCTCGAGTTCAGCGCGTCGAACGTGGTTTTCGGGCCGATGCAGTGGGGGCCGGTGCGCAAGATCGCGCGCAAGGCGTACGACCTGCTCGGCCTGCACGGGAAGGTCTCCCTGCCATGCCGACCGGCGAGCTTGAGTCGACGGTCACCGACACCGAGGCCGACGAGATGGAGGGGCACCTCCGGGGCCTCGGCTATCTCGAGTAGCTCGGAGTCGGGGAGTCCTCGGCACGCCGCCCCACATGTCTCTTCACATGCCCCCCCGCGGGAGCGCGGGCCGCCCTGTCGGACTCGAGTGCTACGCTCGCGCGCGAAATGGATGCCGCCGTCTGGACGGCGATCGGCCTCCTCGCCGCCACGTCGCTGGGGTCACTCTTCTACTTGGGCTCCCGGCTCGAAGCGCAGGGCTCCCGGATCGACGCGCTGGCTACTCGGATGGATGCCGGCTTCGCGAATGTCGACGCCCGATTCGCCCAGGTCGACGCCCGATTCGCCCAGGTCGATGCGCGGTTCGACGCCGTGCTCGGAGTCATCGAGACGCGCTTCGCCCGCGTCGACTCGCGGTTCGACAGCCTGGAGGCCCGACTCCAGTCGCACCTCGATCGACACGCGAGCTGATCCTCGACGTCGGCTCCCGCCGCGCGGCTCGAGGAGCGGACCGCACGTCCCCCCTCGACGGTCTTCAGCAGCAACCGGCGCGCCACGCGATCACGCCGCCGCCCTGTGGTGAACGGTGCCGCGGACGGTGACCTCGAGCACATCCATGAAGAATGGGTTGCCGTAGTTCGAACGCATGACGAACCGGACGAGGCGGACGTCCGACGCATCGCCCAACGGGAGGTAGGTTCGGAGCATGCCGTCCGGGAGCGCACGGGCGGTGAGGACGGTGATCCAACCCACTCGACGTCGAACCTGCATCGTGAAGACCTTGACTCCGGCGTCGGACTCGTCCCCGCACGAGCCGCCGCTCGCGACGCCGAAGCTCGTCACGTCGACCGCGACGGGGAGCCGGACGATCGCGGCTCGTGGTCCGGCCACGCCACTGTCACCGTTGGCGGGCGAGTCGCTCGGCCAGCCCGAGCCGATCGAGAGATCGAAGGCCCCGTCGGCTCCGAACCCGCAGAATCCCGTGTAGTCGGGCGGCGTGAAGCTCTGGAGCGTCGCGCCGCCCTCGAGCGCCGCCCAGTCGCGGACGAGGTCGACCTCGACGGACTCGGCTCCGTCCACGCTGACCGGGGCCGCGAACGGCTCGTAGCCGACGGCCCCGGCGACGATCTTCGGGTAGTCGTGGAACGGGACGCCGAGGATCTCGAACCCGCCGGTCGAATCCGTCGTGTCCTCGAGGCCGAGGTCGAAACCGGACGCCATCCCGGCGACCGAGACGCGAACGCCTTCCATCGGCCTGCTGGTCGCCTGATCCGTGACCGTTCCCGAGATCGAGCCGCAGGGATCGACCGCGCAGGTCACCGGGAGGCTGAAGTCCTCCACGGGCGACGTGTCGCCGTTGTTCACCGTCGCGGCGAAGAACCCCATCCCGCGATGGGCGAAGATGCTCCAGAGCTCGTCGACGTGCGCGCCTGCGTGGGCGACCTGGTCGGCCTGGATGATGGCGTTGCGCATCTCCAGGTAGGTCGGCTCCGGAGGCGAGAGCTCCATCGCGCGCGTGACGATGCCCTCCGTGACGAACGACCCGAGCGCCTCACGGACGTCCCAGAGCGTCTGCGTCCAGATCTCGCCGTCCGCATGGACCTCCGGCCCTTTGCGCACGTGGCCGAAGTCACCGTACGTGAAGCCGCCCGGGCCGCTCCCTGCCGTTCCCTCACATCCGGTCGCGACGACGCCGACCGGGCAGTCCGTCGCCTCGTGCCGGAACATGCCGCCGCCCGCGGTGTACCGGAAGATCACGGCGTCGCCGCTCGCCGGCGTGTCGAAGAAGTAGCCCTGGTTGTCGGCGAAGTCGATCGCGTACCAGTCGCTCCACCCCTCGCCCATCGCGCCGGCCTGGGCGCTGCTGAGTGCCCATGTCCCGTCGGGGAAGGTGACCAGCCGGCCCGACAGGCCGTGGGTGTACTCGTGATAGACGGTGTCGGCTTCGCTTCCCGAGTCGCTCGTCGGGATGGTCGGGAAGGAGCTGATCGTCCGGTTCAGGTACAGCTGCATGGTCGGGGACCCACCGTCGGGCGGGGTGGACATGTTCGCGTCGTTGAGATGGGACGCGTCGGGCACCCCGCCGTCCAGGTTCGCGCCGTCGAGGAACTGGCCCTGGACCGGATCTCCGCCGAGCCCGAGGCCGCTCTCGTTCACGAGCTGGAAGTTGCCGGCCGCCTCCGTGAACCCGATCGGGTCCGCCAGCAGGTGGTCGTGGTAGACGTTCAGGAAGTGGTAGAGCTGGACGCCGAACGCCTCGCGGTTGATCTCCCAGCTCCGCGGCACGGTCATGTCCCACGTGCAGAAGAACAGGGTCGAGCAGTTCTGCGACGCCGTCGTGGTGTCGAACACGGGCACGTAGCTCCAGTGGAGGCCCGAGATGGACGGCACCTCGTCCGCGGGGTCGGCCGCGTCGTCGTCGTCGGGATCCGAGTAGACGTGCGCGTTGTTCCCGGACAGCGCGGTTTCATCGAGAACCGGGAAGCTCACCTGGTGCGGCTCGCCGCCGCCGAGCGGCACGTCCCCGGGGTAGTACTCGACCGCCTGTCCCACGCCTTCTGAGTCCGAGACCGTGAGGTTGGCTCGCCAGAGGACCTCGCCGGTGACGGCATCGACGATCGACAGGTCGGTCTCGGCATCGGAGATCCGCGTGAACGTCTTCCAGGCGAGCCGGATCCCTCGAGCGGTGGGGAACAGCACGCGCTCCGCCGTGTCCGACGTCGAGCGCGTCCAGGCGCCGCCGGCGGCCGACCGCGCCGCGACGATCGCCGCCGAGGCGTCCAGGCTCGCCGCGGAGGTGGTCGCGGTCAGTCCATGGGCGGGCGAGCCGGTGACGTTCACCAGCTGGCCTCGAGCCGTCACGCTCGCGGAGATCCCGGAGCCGAAGACCGGGAGCCCGCCGGCGCGCTGGATCCACGACAGGTGGTGGGTCCCGAGGATGTCGACGTAGTCGCGAGGGAGCTCGAACGTCGCAAGGTCCGGGCGGGACAGCCCGAAGGCCGCGAGGCGATCGCGCACGTAGCCGAGCGCGATCGCCCGGGCGGGGCGCGAGCTCCGGGGGGTCAGGAAGCCGTCGAGGCGGCCGACGAAGCGGAGCGTCCCGGTGATCGGGTCGGGCGCCACGACCGCGAGGGGGCCGAGGCTCCGCGAGAGCGCGGAGCGTGCCTGTTGGACCTGCGCCGAGACCGCGACGGCCGCCCCGCCGAGACGGCTGTCGAAGGAGCCGACCCGACGAGTGACCGGCGCGGCCGTTCCCGGTTGCCGGTGGAGCTCGGCGGAGCGCGTGGATGCGTGCCCCGGTGCCGACACCATCAGGGCGGTCGCCATCCCGATGAGGACGAGACGAGCGGCACGTCGAGATCGGAGTCTCATGCGCACGATCCCTTCAGCTGGTGGCTGCGTCCATGGATGCCCGCCGGGGCCGAGTTCGCAGAGGCCATCACCAGCCCTCGACGATCAGCGTGTGGTCGTCGAGCCAGGTCGCGGAACGACCCTGGGCGAGCGATGAGGCGTGGCCGGTCGCGATGTCGACGACGTACACAGTCCAGGCATCATCCGTGTCGACGATCCGAGTCCCGTCCGGAGACCACATTCCCGCGGGACTCGCGCCGAAGCCGTCGACGATTCGCCGTTGCGTGCCGTCGACGTTGGCCACGAGACGACAAGGCCCGCAGTGGCCTCCCGGGGTGCCCAGAGGATTGCCGCCGCCGAGGAAGGTAACGCGCGAACCATCCGGCGAGATCGCGCCGTTGCCCGCGTCGCTCAGGCCCTCGTCGAGGTCGATGAGGCGGGTGCTCTCCCCTCCGAGGACCGGCACCGTTCGGAGCTCCGGCCGAGTCTGCGTGCCGCCGGTGAACAGGAGCGACGAGCCGTCCGGCGTGAACTGCGGCTGCCACGCGTCGTGCCGCTCGGAGGTGATCTGCGTCGACTCGCCCGTGGCGACGTCGACCACGAAGAGGTTGTACACGTCCCCGTCGCCGTACCCGGAGTAGGCGATCCTCGTCCCGTCCGGCGACCAGGCGGGGAACGTGGCGCCGGTCGGATCGTGCGTCACCTGACGAATCCCCGAGCCGTCGATGCCGGCGACGAAGATCTGAAAGCTCCCTTCGTCGCCGCGCGCCACGTAGGCGAGGAGCGATCCACCGGGCGAGGCCGCGTACCGGCCGCTCTCGCGGACGTCCGTCACGCGTCCGCCGAAGCCGACGGACACGTCCGAGTGCTTCTCGCCGAGCGATTGGATGATGGCGTCGGGCAACGGCGTCATCGCGCCCCTGTCGAGGTCGAGCACGTAGTCGACCTCCGGCGCGCCCGTCGTGAAGTCGACGGGACCGCTCGATCCCGTTGCTGCCGGCGTCAGGGTGTGCGTGAACGGCCCGCCGGTCGTCACGATCCAGACCGCGGTCAGGAAGACGGCGATCCCGATGACGCCCGCGGTGAGGCGACGGGTCCGGCGCCGGCGATCGTGCCGGCGCAGCATGCGCTCGAACCCGTCGGGGGGCGGCGCCGCACCTCGGACGCCTCGCTCGAGGATCGTTCGCAGGTCACTCATCACGGTCTCCTAGAAGTCGGCGGAGGGAGGAGCGCGCCCGGTGGAGGCGCCCTCGCACGGACGAGGCGTCGATGCCGAGCACTCGGCCCGCCTCCTCCGACTCGAGGCCGAGCCACTCGACCAGGATCAGCGCCTCGCGCTGTCCTCGCGGGAGTTGCACGAGTGCGCGGCGAACGTCCTGGCTCGTCGACACGGGGCCGCTGAGATCCTCGGCCGGAACGGTCGCGAAGATCCGGCGGGCCCGTACCACGAGCGCTCGGCGCCGGCTCCGATGCAGGTTCAGCGCCGTTCGGTAGACGTAGCCGGTCGGCGAGTCCATCGAGGCCACGCGGTCCCACCGCTCGTAGGCGCGGAGCAGCGCCTCTTGAGCGAGGTCGTCCGCCTCGTGCCGGTCGCCGGTCAGCAGGTAGAGGGCCTGGAAGAGCCGCTCATGCTCGGCGAGGAAGAACTCCTCGAACGGCTGCGCGCTCGCGAGGTCGCGAACGGCGTCCAGACTCGTCGGCTCGATCATCACGCAGCATGAACGCGGCGCGGCCCCTCCCTGTTCGGTTCTTCTTACTCGTCTTCACGTCGGAGGGGAAGCGCTGCCCCTCCGCTCCGGCTCGACGGCGCGAAGTACGAGCGGCTCGAGGCCCTCAAGCGGGTGTGGCATCCCGACGACGTCTTCCGGCTGAATCAGAACGTGAGCCGTAGGCGTACGCTCGGGTTCCGGTGTCCGTCGATCGCGCCTCGTGGATCCGAAGCCTCCGCCGTGAGAACGAGGAGCAGGAGAACGCCCTCGTCGACGTCTTCGATGAACGATGGGGGGACATCGAGCCGAGCCATCGGGCGTGGATGGAGCGGTTCCTGTCGAGCCTTCCTCCGGGCGGACGCGTGCTCGACGCGGCGTGCGGAACCGGGAAGTGCTTCTCGATGGTGCTCGGCAGCGGCCGATCGGTGCTCGGCGTGGATCACACCGGGTCCTATCTCGCCGCCGCCCTCGAGAAGTTCCCACGAGCCGAAACGGCAAAGCACGATCTGCAGGACCTCCCGTTCGTGGACGAATTCGACGGGGTCATGTGCGTGGACGCCATGGAGTTCGTGCCACCCGAGGACTGGCCGATCGTCATCGAGCGCTTCGCCCGAGCCCTGCACTCGGAAGGACGGCTGTACCTGACGGTGGAGCTCGTCGGGGCGGATGACGTGCGCGAGGCGAACGAGGAGGCGCGCCGAGCCGGCCTTCCGGTCGTCGACGGCGAGGTTATCTGGCGCGACCCCGACCCCTACTACCACTACTACCCGGGCATGGACCGCGCCCGTGCATGGATCGCCGAGGCGGGCTTCACCGTCGACGAGGACGCGGAAGGCCCGTGGGAAGAGGGGTACGCCTACCACCACGTGCTTGCCACGCTCGGCCCGCCGTAGCTGCGCCGTGGCCGCCGAACCTCAGGCGTGAGTCGTTCCATCGAGTCTCAGGCCGCGAGGTGGATGCCGACTGCACGTTCGAGATCCCCGGCAGCGGCAAGACGGCCGAGTTCAACGTCGGTGGAGCGGCGTCGGCGACCGCGCTCGAGCTGCAGTTCACCCAGACGGGCATCGAGCCGCCGGGGGACTGGATGGGCCTGCAGGGCGCGATGGCCACGACCTACCGCGTCGATCGTGTGAGCCCGACCCGCGCCGAGGGTGTGGCGTCGATTGCCACCACGGACGGCGGACCGTTCCCGGTCACGGGCTCGGCTTCGATCTCGCTGGACTGCTCGACCTGTTCGGCGTAGCGGCGCACCGCGCCGGCTCGCCCGCCTGAGGCGTAGCATCGTCCGCCGTGGCGCATCCGAAGGAGGAGCTCGCTCGCCTCGCCGGCACCTCGCCCGAGCGGGTCGCACGGCTAACCGACCTCGGGATCCTCGCGCCCGCCCCCGAGGGTCACCCGCCGTCCGACATCCAGCGGGTGCGGATCGTCGAGGCGTTCGACGCCGCGGGGATCTCGCCCGAGCTCCTGGCGACGCTCGTCGCCGAGGGCCGGTACTCGATGTCGTGGTTCGACCTGCTGTTCCCCGAGCCGATCCCGATGAGCGAGCGCACCTTCGCGCAGGCGTGCATCGCGAACGACGTCCCGATCGACGTGGCGAACCGGATCTTCGTGGCCGGGTTCCAGCTTCCGGCGCCCGAGCCCGACGAGCCGATGCGCGCGGACGAAGAGGAGATGCTCGAGATCCTCGCGATGGCGTTCCGCCTGCTCGGCCGGGATCCCGAGGCGATGCTCGCGGGGACCCGCTACTTCGGCGACAACCTGCGACGGTTGACCGAGTCCCAGGTCCATTTCTTCCAGGAGCGCGTTGAGGAGCCCCTGTTCGCCTCGATGCCGTCGCGGAGCCTGGCGATCGACGCCCTCGTCACGTACGCGGCACCGATGCTGCAGGTCGGGCATCGGGCCGTGAGCCTGCTCTACCGGCGGCACCTCGAGCACTACTCGACCGAGGACATCGTCGCGAACCTCGAGCGCGTGCTCGAGGAGGCCGGGATCCCGCGACCGCGACCCGTCCACCCCACGGCGATCGCGTTCGCCGACCTCAGCGACTCGACCGCGTACGCCGAACGGCAAGGCGACGAGGCGACGGCACGGCTGGCGGATCGCCTGAGCGAGCTCGCCCGAGTCGCGGCCGTTCGGCATCAGGGCGAGCCCGTGAAGCTCCTCGGCGACGGGGTGATGCTCCGGTTCACCGCTACGGACGGCGCGGCCCGCTGCGGCCTCGAGTTGGTGGACGTGGTCCGGGCCGAGGACCTGCCGCGCGTTCGGGTAGGAATCAGCTCCGGGCCGGTCGTCTTCCGTGACGGCGACTACTACGGCAGGACCGTGATCCTGGCGTCCCGCGTCGCCGATCGGATCGGCCCCGATCAGGTGGTCCTCACCGCCGCGGCCGCGGCGGAGATCGACGCCCCCGACCTCGCGATGGAACCGCTGGGACCGACCGAGCTGAAGGGCGTCGCCAAACCGGTCGAGCTGTTCCAAGCCCGCCGGGTGTAACCGAACGGCAAGGATCCGTCCGTGGACCGTCCGGAGACCCGATACGCGTGGAGCGGCGACATCGCGCTTGCCTACCAGGTCGTCGGGGCTGGTCCAGTCGATCTCGTGTACCTCTATGGGTACTGCTCCCAGGTCGACCCGAAGTGGAGAGCCCGTACTTGGCGCTCTTCCTCCGGGGACTGAGCAGCATCGCGCCCACGCCTGCGATGCCGATACGCGGCATCCTCCGCGCCACAAGGCCCTTTCTCGGATCCAGCCGAATCGTGCGCCGGCGGCAGGGGCATCGCAAACGCGAAGGAGAGGCCCGGCGACGCCGGGCCTCTCCTTCAACCGATGGGTCAGGTGAAGCCGGCTACATCACGTCGAACGTCTCGTACACCGTGATGCTGCCGCCACCCGCAAGGACGGGCGAGCCCTTCGCGATCGCGGTGGCCGCGTCGAGCGAGTCGGCCTTGACGATCGTGTAGCCGGTGTGCGGGGTCCCGGGTGCCCCGTCGCTGACCGAGCCGTTGCTCGCGACCGTCTTCGCTGCCGGGGCAAACGGGTTGCCCCCGTCCTTCAGCGCGCCGCCGATGCTCCCGTACCAGTCGGTCCAGGCCTGCGTGACCTTCGCCATCTCCTCCTCGCCCTCGGGCATGCTCCCGCCCGAATACAGCAGCACGAAGTCGGCCATGTCCCCTCTCCTTCCCGGCCCCACGAGGGCCGCATCGATCCGATGCCCCTACGACGAACGGGATAGTGAGCTTTCGACAGTCGACCGATCATGCCGATCGGAGGCTGAGTCCGGTCAGCGCCCTCCCCGCACGGGCGACATCCTCGGGGGACGAGCCCACTGGCATGTTGAACAGCAGCTCGTCCAGGCCGGCATCGACGTACTCCCGGACGCGGTCGCCGATGGAGTCCGGCGTCCCCCAGATCAGGATCGAATGCAACGTCTCGTCGTCGGCCTCGCGGAAGGCCTGGAATCGCTCGCGCCGGAGCTCGGCTTCCTCCATCGTGTCCGTCACGATCAGGGTGCCCAGCCTCGTCATCTCGATCTCGGACGGATCGCGACCGACGTCGCGGCAGTGGTCGCGGATGACGGCGATCTTGTGGCGAATCATCTCTGGGGCGCCGAACCCGTTCCAGAGATCGGCGTATCGCGCGACCAGACGGAGCGTCTTGCGCTCACCGCCGCCTCCGATCAGGATCCTCGGCCCGCCTGCCTGGACCGGCTGCGGCACGTTGTAGGCGCCGTCGACGTGATGATGCGTCCCCTCGAGCGTCGTTCGTTCGTGCGTGAACATCGCCCGGCAGATCCTGAGCGCGTCCTCGAGGCGCTCGAACCGCTCCGACGTCGAGGGCCACTCGTACCCGTAGGCTCTTGCCTCCTCCTCGTTCCACGCGGCGCCGATCCCCAGGATGGCACGGCCCGAGGAGACGACGTCGAGCGTGGTCACCGCCTTCGCGAGGAAGGCGGGGTTGCGGTAGGTCACGCCGGTCACCATCGCGCCGAGGGAGAGCCTCGAGGTCCGAGCGGCGACGCCGCCGAGCAGCGTGTACGCCTCGAGCATCGGGTCCGACGGCGGCCCCTGCAACGAGATCTGGTGGTAGTGGTCCATCACCCAGAAGGAGTCGAATCCCGACTCCTCGGCCGCGCGGGCCGTCTCGACGATGCGCTCGAACATGCTCGCGGTCGACACGCCCTCGAAGGTGAAGCTTGGCAGCTGCAATCCGAATCTCGTCATCCTCGATCCTTCCGATCCGACCGGTCCACACTACGAGTGAAGCTCCGGTTCGGTGAACGGTCCGGGAGGGTGGGATGGAACGAGAGGAGGCGCTCTCGAGGCTCCGAGCGGCGCGAGTCGGTCGGATCGCGACCGTGCGCCCGGACGGCCGGCCACACGTCGTGCCTTTCGTGTTCGCGGTGGTCGGAGACGGGGCCGACATTCGGCTGTACTGGGTGGTCGACGAGAAGCCGAAGCGCTCGGCGGCCCTTCAGCGGCTCCGCAACCTCGAAGACAACCCGGCGGTCGAGATCGTCGTCGACGGCTACGACGAGGACTGGAACCGGCTCTGGTGGGTCCGCGCGTCCGGCAGCGGCAGGGTGGTGGACGCGCCGGCGGAGCGCGCCACGGCGTTGGAGGCCCTCCGCTCGGCGTATCCGCAGCACCGTGCGGTGTCGCTCGGCGGGCCCGTCGTGTCGATCGACGTCGTGTCGATCGACGGCTGGACGGCGTCTCGCGACGTCTGATCGATCGACGCCGAGACGGCCGGTCAATCCCGCGGCGCCCCGGCTACATCACCGCGAAGGTCTCGTACACGGAGATCTGCGCGCCGCCCTGCAGGACCGGGCATCCACTCGCCATCTCGACCGCCGCGTCGAGCGAGTCGGCGTGGACGATCGAGTAGCCGCTCGCCGCCGGCGGCAGGTCGCTCACCGACCCGTCGGCCGAGACGCTCTTGGCCGCCGGCGTGAACGGGTTGCCTCCGTCCTTCAAGGCGGCGCCGAGCTCGCCCATCCAGTTCGTCCAGGCCTTCATCACCATCGCCTGTTCCTCTTCGGACTCGGGCATGTGGCCGCCGCTGTACAGCAGCAGGTAGTCCGTCATCACCGCCTCCCTTCCGCGGAGCTGGAGAGGCGATCATGGCACGTCGCCAATCCTCGGGCGCTTGACGTCCGCCGGTACGGGGCGGAGAGTCTCGGTCCGTCCACATCCGAGACGAGGAGACGATCATGGTCCTGGTGCAGTTCCGCGTTCGCGTTCCCGACGTGGAGCGCTTCAAGGCGACGCAGGAGAAGTACCTGCCCGTGATGGAGGGGCTCGGAGGCAGGAACCACCGCGCCTACTACGCGGAGTCCGACCCGCAGGAGGTCACCACGTTCAGCGAGTGGGACTCGCACGACGCGATGATGGCCGCGACGGACTCGTTCGGCGAGGACTTCAACCGCGAGGCCGGCACCGAGGGCATCGAGTGGGAGACCCGGATCTGGCACGTCCTCTGATCGTCCGAGAGGGCGGCGCGGGCGCCGCCCTCTCGTCGATCGGAACGTTCGCTAGCTCTTGACCACGATCTTCGAGGCGCGCATCGAGCCGTTCGCCCGGAAAGATCCGGTGACCCGGACGGTCGAGCCGGTCCCGAGCCGCCGCTCGTGGACGATCCTCGTCCCGTCCTGGACCCGGACGGCGTGCGTGCTCACGCGCCAGCGGCCGCTGTGGTCGCCACCGGGCACGACCGTGGCGGTTCCGGTCAGGCTCATCGAGTCCTCGTCGACGTCGTCGGAGTCCTCGCTCTCGATCTCGCGCGCCGTCACCGATCCGTCGGCCGCGAGCACACCCTCCACCTTCACGGCGGAGCCGACGACGATCGCGCCGTGCTCCTGCTCGATCTCGGTGTCGGTCGTGACGTGCACCTTCAACCCGCTCACGGTCCAATCGCCCACGAGGTCCGCCGTGGCCGGAAGCGCCTGGACGAAGCCCTCGAACTCGATCTGACCGAATTCGTCTTCGTCGTTGCCGTTGTCACCGTCGTCGTCGCCCTCGTCGTCGTCCTCGTCGTCGTCCTTGACCTCGATCTTCTCGGCGGTGATCGAGCCGTCCGACTCGCCCGTGCCCTTGACCTCGACCGTGGCTCCGACGGCGACCGTGCCGTGCTCCTGCTCGATCTCGGTCTCCGCCGTGACGTGGACCGTGGTGCCGCTCACGACCCAGTTGCCGACGAAGTCCGCCGTCCCGGGCAGGCTCTCGATCACGCCCTCGAGCTCGTCCTCGTCATCGCCCGGACCGTCGTCCGCGAACGCCGCGGCCGGAGCGAGCGCGGCGAGGAGCGCGACGATGGCCGCAACCCCGATGATCCTCAGTCTCATCCGTCCACCTCCATCGCTGGGAGGCCTCAGGAGAGCACGAGCGAACATAGGGGGCGCTTTCGGCATGGTTAAGAGGAGGTTAGGGATCTGCTCGCAGACCCAGGGACGGTGGTGGAGCCTCCTGCAGCAGGCTCCACCACCGTTCTCGTCGGCCGCTCGGGCAACCATGCGGATGGGCCGGGGCGCTTCCGCCTGCCAGTGCCGCTCGCCCAGCTCGGCTCAAGGATCCTGCCACCGACCCTAGGGAGGTTCGCCTTAAGGGGCGGTTAGCCGAACGGACAGCGCTCCCCAAGCTTCGGCGGCCTCTCATCGCGCTCTCATCCGAGCCGCTCTACCCTTGGCCTTCTTCGAGCGGAGGCCGGGATGCGCGTGCTCGTCGTCGAGGACGAGGTGAAGATGGCCGGGCTCCTACGGCGCGCGCTGGAGGAGGAGGGGTACGCGGTCGACGTCGCCGGGCGAGCCGACGAGGCGCTCTGGCTCGGGACCGAGAACCCGTACGACGCCATCGTGCTCGACGTGATGTTGCCCGACGGCGACGGATTCGGGGTGTGCCGGGGGCTCCGAGAGGCGGGGACGTGGAGCCCCGTGCTGATGCTCACGGCCCGCGACGGGGTCGCCGACCGCGTCGCGGGCCTGGACGCCGGCGCCGACGACTACCTCACGAAGCCGTTCTCGCTCGCCGAGCTGATGGCGCGGCTGCGGGCGCTGATCCGCCGCGGCGCGGTCGAGCGTCCGCCGATCCTTGCTCGTGGGCGACCTCTCCCTGGACCCGAAGACCCACACGGTCCGGCGGGGGGAGCGAGCCATCGAGCTCACCGCCAAGGAGTTCGCGTTGCTCGAGTACCTCATGCGGCATCCGGGCGAGGTCCTCGGCCGGACGCGCCTGATCGAGCACGTGTGGGACTTCGCCTACGACGGCGACTCCAACGTCGTGGACGTGTACGTGCGGTATCTGCGGAACAAGATCGACCGGCCGTTCGGCCGCGACTCGATCGAGACGGTTCGCGGGTCGGGCTACCGGCTTCGGCAGGAGCGGTAGACGATGCGACTCTCGCTGCGGGCGAGGGTCACGCTCGCGTCGGCGGCGCTCCTCGCGCTGATCCTCGCGGCGACCGGTGTGTTCCTCTACGTCCGACTCGAGGCCGACCTGATGGCGTCCGTCGACGAGAGCCTCCGCGGCTTGGCGGCGGGGCTGCGTCCGGACATCGATCGGTCCGGGAACGTCATCGACGTCGACGCCCTACTGCCGGCCGGGGTGGACGAGGCCGTCGCCCAGGTGCTCGACCCGGCCGAGACCTCGCCTCCGGACCCCGATCATCCGTGGCTCCTGTCTGCGGCCGAGGTCGCGGGCGTCGGCGGGACGACCTTCTTCGAGCGCGACCTGGACGTCTGGGGAGAGACGGAGCCCTCCCGGATCCTCGCGACCCCCACCGACGACGGTCTCGTCCTCGTCGTCGCCGTTCCCGTGGACGACCAGCGCGACGCGCTCGCCCGGCTCGCGAGCCTGCTGTGGATCGGGGGGCCGCTCGCGCTCGCGCTGACGGTCGGCGTGACGTGGCTGCTCGTCGGCGCGACGCTTCGTCCGGTCGACTCGATGCGCGCCGAGGCCGCCGCGATCTCGGCCTCGGAGCCGGGGCGGCGCCTTCCCGTCCCGAACACGGGCGACGAGGTCGCGCGCCTCGGCCAGACCCTGAACGAGATGCTCGATCGGCTCGAGCAGGCGCACGAGCGCGAGCGGCGGTTCGTCGACGACGCGAGCCACGAGCTCCGGACGCCGCTCGCGAACCTGAAGGCCGAGCTCGACCTGGCGCTTCGGCGCTCGCGGACCGTCGAGGAGCTCGAGCGGGCCCTCCGCAGCGCTTCCGAGGAGAGCGACCGGCTCGCGCGCCTGGCCGACGACCTCCTCGTCCTCGCCCGCGCGGACCGGGGCCGGCTCCCGGTCCGGCGAGCGCCGGTGGACATCTCGCGCCTGGTGACGGGGATGGTCGAGGCCTTCGCCGCCTCGGCCGCAGGACCGCGGCGTCGAGATCGAGGTGCGAGCTCCCGAGGACCTCCGAGCCGACGTCGACGAGCTCCGGCTCCGGCAGGCTCTCGGGAACCTGCTCGAGAACGCGCTCCGGCACACGCCGTCCGGCGGCCGGGTGACGGTCGACGCGGCCCGGCGCGACGGGGCGCTGCGGGTCGAGGTGCGCGACACGGGCGAGGGGTTCCCGCGCCGGTTCGCTTCCCGGCGTCTTCGAGGCGTTCGCCCGGCCCGACACTTCTCGGACCAGGATCGACGGCGGCGCCGGTCTCGGCCTCGCGATCGTTCGAGCGGTGGCCGAGGCGCACGGAGGAACCGTCGAGGCCGCGAACGCGCCCGGCGGGGGCGCCGCCGTCGCGCTCACGATCCCGGCCTGACCCAGCGGCCGGACGGAAGGTACGGTGAGGTCCATGCAGTCGGGACGACGGCCCCCGCTCGCCCGGGCGATGCGCGAGTACGCGCGGGCTCGGATCGCGTCCGGCGGCGAGCCGCAGAGGCCGACCTGGTCTCGTCGCGAGGTCCTGCGGATGGGAGGGGTGCTCGGCGCGGGGCTCGCGCTCGCCGGGTGCACTCGCGAAGACCGGGGGGCCTCGGCGTCTCCTTCGGCGCGGGCGACGCCTCATGACCCGCGAGTCGTCATCGTCGGCGCGGGACTCGCCGGCTTGACCGCGGCCCACCGGCTGGCGCAGGCGGGCGTGAGCGTTCGGGTCTTCGAGTCGCGCGACCGCGTTGGCGGCCGGTGCTGGACCGCCCGCGGGTTCGCCGACGGGCAGACCGCCGAGCACGGCGGCGAGTTCATCGACACCCGGCACGTCCACCTCCTCGGGCTGGTCGACGAGCTGGGCCTGGAGCTCGAGGATCTCTGGGAGGCCTCCGTCCCCGGCTCGATCTGGCCGAACTGGGTCCAGGACGAGGTGGTCCTCGGCAAGGATCTGCGCGAACAGCTCGACCCCATCGCCACCGCCGTCGAGGCCGAGGCCCGACGGATCGGCGTGACCGCGCCCGGCCGGGAGCCCTCGATGGATGCGATCTCGTACGGAACGGCGACGCCCGAGGCCGCCGAGCTCGATGCCGTGTCCATGGCCGAGTGGCTCGACGCGAGCGTTCCCGGCGTGGTGGGGTCGCCACTCGGCGCCTACCTCGACGAGTCGATGTCGGGCTGGTACGGGCTCGAGATGGATCAGCTCTCGGCGTGCATCTGGATGGACTACTTCGTCATCCCGGCGCCGGGCGCGGACGAGCGCTGGCACGTCCGGGGCGGCAACGACCAGGTGCCGGGCCTCCTGGCCGACGCGCTGCCGACGGACGCGCTGCGTCTGGAGGCGCCGCTGGAGGCCATGCGCTCGCGCGGGGACGGCGCGTACGAGCTGCGTTTCGGCGGCGTGGCGTCGCCGGTCGTCGCCGACGTCGTGATCCTGGCGCTGCCGTTCACGACGCTCCGACTGGTCGATCTCGATGACGCAGGCTTCGGGTCGGAGCGCATGGCGGCGATCCTGGGTCTGGGGATGGGGATGGACGTGAAGCTCTTCCTTCAATACGACGCCCGCCCGGCCGAGTTCCAGGTCGCCGGCCGCGTCTGGAGCGGCGGGATGGAGCACACCGACCCGCACTTCGAGACCTGGGAGAGCTCGGCCGGGCAGCCCGGCCGGTCTGGCCTGATCACGGTGTACGCGGGCGGGAGAACCGGCGCGAGCTGGACGGCCGCCGAGCCGCACGCGGCCGCGTCCGAGTCGTTCGCGGCCGAGTACGTGGGTCACATCGACGACGTCGTCCCGGGGACGGCGTCCAGCTTCAACGGGAACGCCTGGCTCGATCTGTGGACACGGGACCCGTGGACCAACGGTGCGTACGCGGCGTTCCTGCCGGGGCAGTACACGCGGCTGTGGGGCTACACCGGTCGCGCCGAGGGCCACGTCCACTTCGCCGGCGAGCACACCTCCACCTACAGCCAGGGATACCTGAACGGCGGCGTCGAGAGTGGCCAGCGCGCGGCGATCGAGGTCCTGCGCGAGCTCGGGATCACGGTTTCCTCCGCAGATCGCGAATCTTCCCTACTCGCTCCAGAGCTGACCACGGTTCCCGGGTTCCGAGCCCCAGTCCGAGGAGGCGACGTACGCCGCGGCCGAGCTGAAGGCCCGGGATCAAGGGCGTCCGGGCCGAGCGCAAGTCGCAGGCCAGCGAGCCGGGAAGCCGAGACCCCGCTAGGTTCTGGCGCTCCCGATCAATCGGTCTCCGAGCTCGTCACGATCGTGTTCAACGTCGACCAGGCGTTCATCGCCGGCGGGAATCCCGCGATCGTCGCGGTCTGGATGATGACCTCGCGCAGCTCGTCCGCCGACAGCCCGGCCTTCAGCGAGGAGCGCAGGTGGACCGGCAGCTGGGACGAGCGTCCGGTCGCGACGAGCGCGGCGACCGAGGCGATCTGGCGTTCGCGGAGCGACAGGCCGGGCCGCGAGTAGACCTCGCCGTACGCCGTCTCGACGATCAGCCGCCCGAGGTCGCCGAGCGACTCGATCGTGGCGAGCGACCGTTCGCCGTGCACCTCACGGAGCTTCTCGCGGCCGCGTTCGAATCGGGTGTCGTCGGGCATCCGGTGCCTCCTCGCTGGGTCGGGTGCGCCGGACGCTACCGCGTGCCGGGGCCCTGCGCGCACCCTCGGACACGCGTATTCCACCTACGCGGAACGCGCGATGCGAGGGACCCGCCGAGGTCGCACCCTGGTGCCCGCAAGACGGCCCGTCGCGCAAGTCTCGAGGGCGCCCGGGCCGATCTCTTCCCCGCTCCGGGAAGATGTGCCTCGGCCGGCCGGGTCGCAAGGATCCGGCCGGCCGAAGCGTTGTTCGGGCGTCCGGGTCCGGCTCGTGGATACTGTGCCGTCGTGAGCGAGCCGAGCGGCACCGGAGGACGATTTCGCTCCGCGCTCGAGTCCGTCCTGCCGCGGGGCGAGTTCGCCGATCAGCGCGACATCCTCGGCGGAGCGGGCCAGAACGTGGTCGGCCTGGCCGCGGGCGTCCTGGCCACGTTCGCGACGCAGGTCATCATGACGAGGACGCTGGGAAGCTCGCTGTTCGGCGTCGTGACGATCGCCACCCAGTTCGCCTTCATCGCGAGCACGGCGACGCGTTTCGGCATGGACGTGGCGAACGTCCGACTCGTCGCCATCCTGATGGGGCGCGGGGAGCCCGGCCGCGTCCGGGCGCTGGTCCGCAAGTCGGCTGTCATCGCGGGGGTCGTCTCGGTTGCGGTCGGCGTCGTCGTCTTCCTGTCGGCGTCGTGGCTCTCGAGCACGTTCGTCGAGCCGGGCCTCCAGCAGCAGGGAACGGTCTCGTTTTGGGCGGCCGCGCTCGCGATCCCGTTCGCCGCCCTGACCTGGACCTACCTGGGCGGAACCCGCGGCCTGAAGATCATGCGGCACACGCTGTACATCTTCTGGATCGGTCAGCCCGTCGGGTGGATCGCGATCGCGATCGCGGGTTGGTTCGTGGCCAAGACCGCCGGATGGACCTCGTTCGCCTACGCGCTGTCCTGGGCCATCGCGTGCGTCGCCGCCTGGTGGGCGTGGGAGCGCGAGACCCGGGGGTTCGAGGCGCGAAGCGAGCGGGGGGGCATCCCCGAGGAGGGCACGCGCGCGCTCCTCACGTTCGGGATGTTCCGCGCACCGGCCACCCTGTTCGCGCAGCTGCTGTTCTGGATCGACACGTTCGTGCTGGCGGTGATCCGGCCGGGACAGGTCGGTGTCTACGGGGCGACGGTCCGTACGGGTCAGTCGCTCCTGCTGTTCCTCACGTCGCTCTCGCTCGTCTTCAGCCCGTTCGTCGCCGACCTGCACCACCGCGGCGAGCGGGAGAAGCTCGACGCCCTCTACAAGAACGTCACGCGGTGGGGCCTTGCCATCACCATGCCGATCCTCCTGGCGCTCGCCATCCTGCCCGGCACGATCATGCGGGTCTACGGGGACGAGTTCGTCGCGGGCGCCGCGGCGTTGCAGATCCTGATCATCGGGCTGATCGTCCCGGTGATCGTCGGAACCGTCGGTTTCATCCTCATCATGGTCGGCCGGACCGGCTGGGACCTCCTGGTGTACGTGGGCTCGTTCGCCACCGCCGTCGGCATCGCCGTCGTGTTCGTCCCGCGATACGGCATGCGGGGGGCCGCCGTGGCCGAGGCGGTCACCCTCACGCTTTCGGCGTTCGCGCGGTTGCTGCTGGTGAGGCGGTTCGTCCACATCTGGCCGTTCGATCGATGGTTCCTGCGGCTGATCCCGCCCACCCTCGCCGGGGGCCTCGCCATGTGGGCCACGCACACAGTGCTGGCCGGCCCGAAGTGGCTCATCGACCTCGGCGGCTCGATCGCCGTGGGAAGCCTCGCGTACGGCGTGCTGCTGCTGCTGGTCGGCCTCAAGCCGGCGGAGAAGGGGGCGGTGCTCCGACTGGCCGGGAAGGTGCTCGGCCGTCAACCGGGCGCCGCGTGAGCATCGCGGTTCGCGAGCTCCGCGACGAGGAACGGGGCTGGGCCCGCGGTGTCATCCGAGAGCGTTGGGGATTGGAGGTCGTGGTCGCGCACGGGGTGGTCTACGAGCCGGCGTCGCTGCCGGGGTTCGTCGCGACGGACGGCCGGCGCGCGGTTGGCCTGCTGACGTACGTGCTCGACGGCGAGGCCTGCGAGATCGTGACCATCGACGCGTTCGAGGAACGCCGGGGCGTGGGAGCCGCCCTCGTCGAGGCGGTCGCGGCGCTCGGGCATCCTCGGGTGTGGCTCGTCACGACGAACGACAACGTCGGCGCGCAGCGCTTCTACGAGCGACTCGGCTTCCGACTGGTCGCCGTGCACGAGGGCGCGGTGGCCCGTTCGCGGCGGCTGAAGCCGGAGATCCCGCTCGTCGGGGCCGGGGGAAGTCCGATCCGCGACGAGCTCGAGTACGAGTGGCTGAACGGCTAGGAGGCGGAGCTCGCCTGCTCGTCCGTGTCCGGGACGACGACGAGGTCGGCCTCGGGCTCGTTCGCGACGTGCCAGCTCGTGCCCACGGGGGAGATGGACCGGTGGAGCACCACCTGCCGCCGGCCCTCCAGGACCTCGACCTCGCCCTCGAGCTGCTCGAGGCGCATCTCGAGCAGGCGCGCGCGCGCCTCGCGCTCAGCTTCGCGGGCCGAGCGATCCTCCAGGACCACCTGCCCTCGACGACGACGCTCCTCGATGACCAGATGGAGGCCGAGGAAGAACCCGGCCGTGATCGCCATCGCGGCCACGGCGGCGAAGACGACGGCCCCGGGAGGGCTCATCGTCCCCAGGCCGGCGAGCGCGAGGGTCCCGTCCGACGATGCGCCGATCAGCACACCGGCGAGCGTGATCGAACCGAGGACGGACAGAACGAGAAGGACGATGCCAAGGATCACGCTCTTGCTCCTCCCGACGCTGTAGTGCCATCAGGGTGCCCCCGCGTGGGGGAGCTCGGCATCGGCCGTCGGTCGGCTCTCGGGGTGGACTTTCGGCGGATGTCGTCCGCTACGACGCCGAGCCGGCGCCGCGACGAGGCGCGAACTCGTCGCACGTGGCGGAGCCGCTGATCACGCCGCGGACGTACCGGCAGCCTCCTACGGCGAGGCGAGGGAACATGTACGTGCAGGCGCGGCATTGGACCGGCGGCTTCGGCGCCGGATGGTAGTTGGCCTGTTGCTTCGACAGTCCCCAGATCCTGGGCATCACTCTCCATCCTCCCCTCACGGCCGGTCCTCGCGCAAGCCACGCCGGGTGGTGCCCTCGTCTTCCGGAGGGCGAGGGTCGGAGGCGCTCGCGCGTTGAAGCGACCCGAGCGGGTTTTCTGGGGCGGCTACTCCGGCTACTTCGCGGACCCAGACGGTCATCCCTGGGAGGTGGCCTACAAGCCGAGCTTCCGATCGGCGAGGACGGCCGCCTGCAGATCCCCTAGCGAGGGAGCAGCTGCAGGGCCTTCGCGACGGCGTCCTCGGCCGAGGTCGCGCGCACGATGTCGTTCACCGCCTCGCCGGCCTTCCTGAGCTCCCAGGTTCCGAGGCCGACGACCGGCTTGCCCATCTTCAGCGCGAGGGCGATCTCCGAGAGCGTGCCGAACTCGCCGTGCACCGCGATCACGACGTCGGCGGTTCGGACCACGATCGCGTTGCGAGCCTCGCCCATCCCGGTGGCGACGGCGATCGTCAGGTACGGGTTGCCCTCCAGCCGCGAGCTCGTGGGGAGGACGCCGACGGTCTTTCCGCCGGCCTTCATCGCGCCGCCGGCCGCCGCCTCCATCACCCCGCCCATGCCGCCGCAGACGAGGACCGCCCCCGCCTCGGCGAGCCCGCGACCGACCGCCTCGCCGAGCGCCAGCTCGGTGGGTGTCCCCGCCGAGGGCCCGACCACGGCGACGTACGGCTCCTTCATCCCCACGTCCTTCCCAACATCGCGGCGAGCAAGGCTACCGCGCCGGGCTTGTCGAGCGGCTCGTTGCCGTTGCCGCACTTCGGAGACTGCACGCACGAGGGGCAGCCGGTCGAGCAGGGACAGTTCCGGACGGTCTCGAGGGTCGCCTCCAGCCAGCGATCGGCATCGGTGAACCCGCGCTGGGCGATCCCGGCCCCGCCGGGATAGCCGTCGTAGACGAAGATCGCGCAGGAGCCCGTGTCGGGATGGTAGGCGGTCGAGACGCCGCCGACGTCCCACCGGTCGCACGTCGCGACCAAGGGGAGCAGGCCGATCGCGGCGTGCTCGGCGGCGTGGGCGGACCCGGGCAGCGCGCTCTCCCTGATCGCGGCCCGGTCGATCGTCTCGCGAGGGATCGACCACCAGACGGCCTTGGTCTCGAGCGTCTGTGGCGGAAGCGCGAGCGGGACGACGTCGAGGATCTCGCCGGTCGCCACGTGCTTGCGCGCGAACCCCACGACCTGGTCGGTGACGTGGACGGAGCCGTAGAAGGCGGGGACGCCGCCGCTCGAGCGGCCCTCTGCAGTCCACGCGCTCGACGGCGATGTCCGTGGTGTCGCGCGCCTGCGTGTAGTAGTCGGGATCGCTCCGCGCGACGAGCGCGGCCCATCCGGTGAGATCGAGCTCGCGGACCTCGAACTGCTCTCCCTGATGGAGGTAGATCGCGCCGGGATGGACCTGCGAGTACGCGCGCGACTCGTCGACGGTGCCGAGGAGCTCGCCGGTCTCCTCGATCACGATCGAGAACGTGTGCCCGCCCGCGCTTCGAAGGTTCACGCCCCGGTGCGGCGCCTCGCGGCCGCGGTGGTGCCAGCGGTCCCGCCGCCGCGCGAGCTCGCCGCGCTCCTCGAGTCGCTCGAGCGCGTCCTCCGAGCCCGGCCAGAACGTCGCGGCCTCGTCGACGGACAACGGGTGCTCACGCGCGGCGCACGCCAGGTGCGGCTCGAGGACGAACGGGTTCGTCGGGTCGATCACCGCCGCCTCCGGCGGCTTGTCGAACAGGTCCTCGGGGTGGGTGACCAGGTACTGGTCGAGCGGCTCGTCCTGGGCTACGAGCACCGCGAGCGAGCCCTCGGCGCGCCGACCCGCGCGTCCGGCCTGCTGCCACATCGACGCGCGCGTCCCCGGGTAGCCGACGAGCACCGCCGCGTCGAGGGAGCCGATGTCGATCCCGAGCTCGAGCGCGTTCGTCGATGCGACGGCGATGAGCTCGTCGTTCGCGAGCTGCCGTTCGAGCTCGCGACGATCCTCCGCGAGATAGCCGGCGCGGTACGCCTTCACCCGCCGCTTCAGCTCGGGGTCGAGCTCGCGCCGGGCGAACTCGGCGAGGAGCTCAGCGGCGCGCCTGGATCGCGTGAACCCGATCGACTTCACGCCCTCCTCGGCCATGCGCGCGATGAGCTGGGAGGCCTCGGTGAGGGCGCTGCGGCGCGCCCCCGACTCCTCGTCGATCACGGGCGGGTTGAGCAGGGCGAAGAGCCGCTCGCCGCCGGGGGAGCGATCCTCGGTCACGGCGTCGAACGGCACGCCGACGAGGGCCCTGCCGAGCTCGACGGGGTTGCCGACCGTGGCGCTCGCGAGGACGAACCGGGGATCGCCCCCGTAGTGGGCGACGAGCCGCCGGAGCCGCCGCAGCACGTGGGCGACGTGCGAGCCAAAGACGCCGCGCGCCACGTGCGCCTCGTCGACCACGACCAGGGACAGCCTCAAGAGGAAGTCGGCCCACCGCGCGTGGTCGGGCAGGATCGAGGCGTGGAGCATGTCCGGGTTCGAGAGCACGAGGTTCGCGTTCTTTCGAACCAGCGGACGCTCGGGGCGCGGTGTGTCGCCGTCGTAGACGGCCGCGCGGAGCTGGGGAAGCTTCAGCTCGCGGATCTGCCGGAGCTGATCGCGCGCAAGCGCCTTCGTCGGGAACAGGTACAGCGCGGTGCGTTTGGGGTCGCCCACGGCCTCGGAGGCGAACGCGAGGTTGTAGACGAGCGTCTTCCCGCTCGCGGTGCCGGTCGCCACGATCACGTTCCGCCCGCTCCGGACCAGATCGAGCGCCGTGCGTTGATGCTCGTACAGCCCGGTGATCCCGATCAGGCCGAGCCGGTCGACGAGGATCTCCGGGACATCCTCGGGGAACGGGCCCGGTTCGGTGGTTCGCGCCGGGAGCTCGCGCAGGTGGACGAGGGACTCGTCGCGTTCGAGCGAGGCGAGGAACGCGCGCGGGTCCACGGAGGCGATGGTAGCCGCGGCGCTTTCAGGCGGGGCGATCTCTCGCGGGCGGCGCGGTCGCGGTGGGCGCTCGAGCGGTCGCTCGGAGCGAGGCGACGATCGTCACGGACAGGGTGAGGGCGATGACGAGCAACGAGCTCCAGATCGGCAAGGTCACGGTGTCGCTCAGCACCATCTTGACCCCGACGAACACGAGGATGAACGAGAGCCCAAGCTTCAGGTACACGAAGCGGGCGAGCATTCCGGCGAGCAGGAAGTACAACGCGCGGAGGCCCAGGATCGCGAACGCGTTGGAGGTGAACACCAGGAACGGTTCCTGTGTGACCGCGAAGATGGCCGGGATGGAGTCGACCGCGAACACGATGTCGGTCGCCTCGACGAGCACGAGCACCGCGAGCAACGGGGTCGCGAGCCTCCGGCCTGCCTCACGGGCGACGAACCGCTGACCTCGATAGCCGTCGGTCATCGGCACCACTCGACGGAACGCCCGGAGCACGATGTTCCGATCCGGGCGGATCTCCTGGTTGCGATGCATCGCCATCCGGATGCCGGTGAGCACCAGGAACGCGCCGAACACGAAGATCGCGCCGTGGAACCGCTCCAGCATCGCCGCGCCGCCGAGGATGAAGATGGCCCGGAAGACAAGGGCCCCGAGGATCCCCCAGAACAGGATCCGATGCTGGTACGTCGCGGGGACCGCGAAGGACGTGAAGATCAGGGCGAAGACGAACAGGTTGTCGATGGAAAGGCTCTCTTCGATCAGGTAGCCCGCGTAGTACTCGCCGGCCGCCTGAGGCCCCAGCCAGAGGAGCACGACCAGGCCGAAGGCCAGCCCGAGCCCGATCCAGAAGATGCCGAAGCGGACGGCCTCGCGGAACGAGACCTCGTGCGCCTCGCGGTGGAATATGAACAGGTCCAGGGCGAGAAGCGACACGACGAGTCCGATGACGGCCCACCATGCCCACGGCGCGATGTCCAACGTCAGCCTCCGGTCCGATCGATCGGTTCGATCGCACCGAAGGTCTTTCCCGGCCCCGCAGGGCCGGCGTCACCGGGCGCGCGGCCGGGTTGACGATGACGCCGTGAAGGGATACTCCCCCTCGGTCCCTCCCACTGTACCGACTCGCGCCGGGGCTCGCCCGGTCCCGGGCGGCGGGCGACCGCTAGGCCTCGGACGGTTCGCCGAACCGCGCGTACGGCGTGCGGAACCCGTCGCGGAGGAGCGGCACGACGAGCCGGCGCTGCCGAGGGAAGGTGGCGACGCCGAGCAGGAGGTAGGTGATCGACACGAGGTTTCGCTCGAGTCGCCGGCGCGCCTCGGGCACGATCGCGCCGACGATGAACTGCGCCCAGAACAGGGTGAACAGGAGCATCGCCTCGCGGGCGAGATGGAGAGCGTCGGAGGACGGCGACCGCGAAGAACGACTGGGCGGCGGTGAGGAGCAGCTCCTGGCGCTGGTGGGCGTCGATCGGCAGGCCGTGCAGGCCGCCGACCGCGATGCTGAAGACGATCGGAAGCGTGCCGACCAGCAGCGTCCACTGGTTCACCTTCGAGGAGACGAGGGTGCCGAGCCCCGCGTTCGAGTTCAGCCGCCACGCGTAGAGCCCGGCGATCAGCAGCTCCGGGCGCCTCCGATGCGAGCGGCGCGACCCACTGGACCAGCAGGAACTCGTTGATCCCGAACCTTTCGCCCGGTCTGCGACGAGCGCCTCGGCGAACGGCTCGGCGCAGAGCAGGATGATCGACGGCGGCGAATGCGAACATGGCCACGACGGCCACCCGCGGCGCGGGTCGCGAATGTGCCGATCAGTCGGGCGGGGCCGACCAGGTGCGGCTCCTCGGCCGGGGCGCGCGAGATCCGGACCGTGTAGGCGACGAAGATCCCAACGAGGATCACCGCGTCGACCGGCGTGATCGAGGACTTCATCGGAAGCGTGAGCGAGTAGACGGTCGCGATCGCAAGGAACGACACCTCGACCGCGTGCGGGCGGTCGAGCTTCACCACGCGCTGGACCGGCGGCCGGCGCCGCGACCGCATGAATACGATGAACACGACGAGCGACCACCCGATGCCGATGAGGAGTCGGTTGGCGCCGGTCATGTTGGCCAGGGCGAGCGAGCAGTTGCTCTCCCCGACGTCGCCGGGCGCCTTGCACGCCTCACCGAACTGCTCGAACGCGTTCCCGCCCTTCCAGGCGAACACCATGTCCACCGCGTACTCGGGCAGGACGGCGATGAAGGCGAGGAGCGCGATCGCCAGGCCCGCCGAGATGTCGAGCTGCGCCACCTCGGCGGCCCACGACAGGACGAACGCGGCCCCGACGATGGCCACGCCGAACATGAGCGCGTCGACGGCCTCGGGCAGATCCGGGCGGGTCAGCCGCACCAGGAGTCCGGGGAGCGTGATGCCGATCGCCAGACCGATCCCGAGCCCCTGCCGTCCGGGATGGACGTCGCCGAGGTCGTCCCGCAGGGTGGTCATTCGGGCGAACCTAGCAGAGGGGCTATGACCGGGCCGTGCGCGCTACCCCGAGCCCGTCGCACCGGTCGCACCGGTCGCACCGGTCGCCCCGGTCGCCCCGGTCGGCTCGGGCAGCAGGGCCGCGTTCGGAGAGGGCGGGATGTTCTTCTCCTGGAGGAGCCCGTCGTTGGCCAGATCGGCCGAGATCGCCTGCAGCGCCGCCTGATCCAGGTTCACGACCGAGGTGTCTCCGACCATGCCGGTGCCGCCTGGCAACACCACGTTCACGGTGTGCTTGGGGCTCAGCGTGGAGACCGTGAACACGAGCGTCAGGAGCTCGTCGAGCGGCACGTCGGTGCGAGCGTTGCGTAAGCCGGCGCCGATCCAGGTCAGCATCCGGCTCGGGTCTTTCGAGAACTCCTTCTTGAACTGCGCCAGCGCCGCGATCATGAGCCGGCCTTGGTTCTCCGATCGTCCGAAGTCGCCTGCCGGGAGCGCGTGGCGCGCTCGTGCGAAGGCGAGCGAGTCCTGGCCGGAGAGCACCTGGGGCCCGGCCTCGATTTGCGCCTCGGCGTAGGAGTCCACCACGTCGAATGGCACGTCCATCGTGAGACCCCCGACGTCGTTGATCATCGCCTGGAAGCCGCCGAACGACGTGAGGGCCCAGTAGTCCATCGTCAATCCGGTCAGCTGTTCGACCGTCTGGACGACGAGGTCGGGGCCGCCGTAGGCCATCGCCGCGTTGATCTTGTCGGTGCCGAGGCCCGGCATCGACACGTACGAGTCTCGAGGGAAGCCGACGATCGTGGCCTTCGCCTTCGCGGGGTTGATCGCGAGGATGTGGATGGAGTCCGCCCGCGTTTCGGTGATCTCTTCGCCCGGTCGAGCGTCGCTCCCGAGCAGGAGCACGAAGATCGGCTCGGAACCGTCGAGCGCGGGGAAGTGCTCCGCGTGAGCGGCCTCGATCTGGAACAGCGGCGTCGCCCCCGCCGTCGGCGGCGACGGGGCGGCTCCCAGGGTGGACCCGGCGATCCAGGCCGCCAAGAGGGCCACGCGGGATCGCAACGCGCTCGAGAGCGTGGGCTCATGAGGTCGCGACGCTCGCCGAGCCAGAGGGTGTCGGCGAGGGCGGCGGCGTCGTCTCGTGATCGGCCCGCGATACGTCGAACGCCGTCACCACCCAGCCTCCCTGGTCCTTCAGGAACCACGTACCGGTGCTCACGATCGCCGTGAACGTTCCGTCCTGCCGTTCGCCGAGCGCGGAGAAGCGCACCTCGACCACCACGGTGTCGGGAGCGCCCTCATCGTCGAAGAGCACGCTGAACCGGAGGCTGCCACGACGCGGGGTCACCCGCTCGTAGACGTCGCCCGCGGTCGCACCGAGGGTGAGCGTCTCGACGGCCTCCCGAGCCGGCAGGGCGGCTTCCTCGTCGAAATGCGCGAAGACCTCCTCGTAGTCCGCCTCTCGCCAATTCGTCGGATCGAGGAACGCGTTCGTGTACAGGTCGTCGAGAACCGGCGTGATCTCGTCGGCCACGGTTGCGGCCCCGCTCCGAAGCGCCTCCTCATCGGCCCCCTCGACGGTCGCGACCACCGTCGTCTTCGAGAGCCGGAAGTCGAACGGCGGAACCGTGTCGTCCTCACCGCCCCCCGTGATCGGCCCGAGGATGCCGCCCTTGCCTCCGCCGCCGAGAACGAGGATGAGCACCACACCGGCCGCGACCAGCACGACCGGCACAAGCAGGAGCGCCAGCGGGGAGCGGCGCCTGCGGGCCGTGGACCGTCGTTGTGCCCGGTCCGCGGTGACGGGGGGGTCGATGCGACTCTGCGTCAAATCGCGGGTGAGGTTAGCGGCCGCGAGACGCGGTAACAACCATCCGGTCGGCCCGGTAGGATGTCGCGGGTTCGAAGGTGTGCCGGGAAGACTGGTCGGCGAGGATGCCACCATGGCCCGGCTCCGATCATCGAGCGGCGATCCCTCAGGATTCGACGGCCGCCTCCGCGTGCCCTGGTCGCGCTCGAGCCGCGCGGTCGCCCGCCGCGTCGTCCAGCCGCTTCAGTCCTTCCTTGAAGCCGAAGCCTCCTCCGCGGTGCTCCTGATCGCCGCGGCGCTGATCGCGATGGTCTGGGCGAACTCCCCGTGGCGCGACGGCTACGAGGACCTCTGGACGACGATCGTGACCGTGCGCGTGGGCGACCTCGTGATCTCGACCGATCTCCGGCAGTGGGTGAACGAAGGGCTGATGTCGCTCTTCTTCCTCGTGGTCGGGCTGGAGGTCAAGCGCGAGTTCCTCACGGGCGAGCTCCGCGACCGGCGGACCGCGTTCCTTCCGGTCATCGGGGCGCTGGGCGGGATGGTGGTCCCGGTGCTCCTGTACCTCGCCGCGACGGCCGGAACGCCTGCGGCGCAGGGGTGGGGCGTCGCGATGCCGACGGATCTCGCGGTGAGCGCGGCCGTGCTCGCGCTCGCACTTCCGGGAGCGCCGTCGGGACTTCGGATCTTCCTCCTGACCCTCGCGATCGCCGATGACATCGGCAGCGTTGCCGTCGTCGCCTTGGCTTCCTCGGGCGACGTGACGTGGATGTGGCTCCTCGTCGCGGTAGTGATCGGTGTCGGAATGGTCGGCCTCCAGCGGATCCACGTGCGCGCGACGGCGGTGTATCTGGCGCTGGGCGCCGCGATGTGGCTCGCGGTTCGCGAGGCCGGCGTCTCGCCGACGCTCGCGGGAGTGGCGCTCGGGTTGCTCACGCCGGCGGTTGCGTTCCAGCGCCCGCGGGCCGTGAGCGAGGAGGCCCACCGGGTGGCCGACGCGACGCTCGACTTCCCTCCCACCCCCGACGCCGATGCGCCGGAGTGGCTCCGGCTCGCGAGCCTCAGCCGCGAGGCCGTCTCGCCGCTCGCCCGGGTCGAGGCCGCGCTGCACCCGTGGACGAGCTACGTGGTGGTGCCGCTGTTCGCGCTCGCGAACGCGGGCGTCGCGCTCGGCACGTCGGGCATCGACTCCGGGATCGAACGCCGACTGGCCCTCGCGATCGTGCTCGCCAGGGTGGTCGGCAAGCCTCTCGGCATCGTCCTCGCGGTGGCCGCCGCCGTGCGGGGTGGGTTCGCCCGGGAGCCGTCGGGGAGCTCGTGGGGGCAGGTCGTCGGCGTCGCGGTGGCGGCCGGGATTCCCTTCACCGTGGCCCTGTTCATCGCCGACCTGGCGCTGCCCCCGGAGCTGCTCGGCGCCGCCAAGATCGGCGTGCTCGTCGCCGCGCTCGTGTCCGGGGTCGTGGGGTTCGCCCTCCTCCGGCGGGCGTCGAGGCCCCGAATCGCCAGGTCACGACCTATAGCTTCTTCTCTATACTGCTCGCGTTCCCGGCTCGGCCGGGACCCGCGAGCTTGCTTTCGAACCCGACCGAGGAGGTATTCGAGTTGCACGGTGTCCTCGCCCAGGAAGGCGGTCCCATCGAGGCCGTCTTCGGGTCCTTCGAGAGCAACGCCCTGTGGGTCATCCTCTTCGTCTCGCTGATCGCGCTGGCGTTCGCCTACTACCTGGTCCGAGAGGTGCTCGCGGCGCCCGAGGGCACCGACAAGATGAAGGAGATCGCCCGCGCGATCCAGGTCGGCGCCAAGGCGTACCTCAGCCGCCAGTTCCGAACCGTCGCCGTGTTCATGGCGATCCTGAGCGTGGTCCTGTTCTTCGCGCTGCCGGTCTCCGAATTCGCTGTCCACAGCGAGTTCTCGATCCGCTTCGGACGCTCGATCGCGTTCATCCTGGGCGCGGCGTTCAGCGCGATCACGGGGTACACGGGCATGTGGCTCGCCGTCCGGGCGAACGTCCGAACCGCCAACGCGGCCCGAGAGTCCGGTCTGCGCCGCGCGATGCGCATCGCGTTCCGCGCCGGGGGCGTGGCGGGCATGTTCACGGTGGGGCTGGGCCTGCTCGGCGCGACCGCGATCCTGCTGATCTACAAGGAGGATGCCACGGGCGTCCTGATCGGCTTCGGGTTCGGCGGCGCGCTGCTCGCGATGTTCATGCGGGTCGGCGGCGGTATCTTCACGAAGGCGGCCGACGTCGGCGCCGACCTCGTCGGCAAGGTCGAACAGGGGATCCCCGAGGACGACCCGCGCAACGCCGCCGTGATCGCGGACAACGTCGGCGACAACGTCGGCGACTGTGCCGGGATGGCGGCCGACCTGTTCGAGTCCTACGAGGTGACGCTCGTCGCGTCCCTGATCCTCGGCGCGGCGGCGTTCGCCGGCTCCGAGGTGGGCGCGATCGCCGGCGTGATGTTCCCGCTCTTCGTCCGGGCCGTGGGCGTGATCACCTCGATCATCGGCATCCTCGCCGTCACGCCTCGGAGCGAGGACGAGCACGGGATGCGCGCGATCAACCGAGGCTTCTTCCTGTCCGCGGCCGTTTCGGCCGCGGTGGTCTTCGTGATCAGCGCGATCTACATGAACGACCTTCGTCCGGCGATCGCGGTGCTCTTCGGCCTGATCCTCGCGAGCGTGATCCAGGTCCTGACCCAGTACTTCACCGATACGAAGCACAAGCCGGTGCAGGAGATCGCCGAGGCCACCCAGACGGGAGCGGCGACGACCATCCTGTCGGGCTTCTCGCTCGGTCTCGAGTCGACGGTCTGGGCGATCCTGGTGATCGCGGCCGTGGTGTCCGGCGCGTTCGTCCTCGGCGACAACACGGCCGAGGCGCTGTACTTCATCTCCCTTACCGGGATGGGCATGCTCACCACGGTCGGCGTGATCGTGTCGATGGACACCTTCGGCCCGATCTCGGACAACGCGCAGGGCATCGCCGAGATGTCGGGCGAGTTCGAGGGCCGACCGGCCCAGATCCTTGGCGGTCTCGATGCGATCGGGAACTCGACGAAGGCGATCACGAAGGGGATGGCGATCGCCACGGCCGTGATCGCCGCGACGTCGTTGTTCGGCTCGTTCGAGGAGGCCCTGCGGCTGGCGGGGCTCGAGGGCTTCGTCGGGGTCCGCATCGACCGGCCCGACGTGCTCGTCGGCCTGCTGATCGGCGGCTCGGTCGCGTTCCTGTTCTCCTCGCTCGCGATCCGCGCCGTGGGACGGGCGGCGTCGCAGGTGGTCGTCGAGGTGCGGAACCAGTTCCGCGATCACCCAGGGATCATGGAGTTCAAGGAGCAGCCGGACTACGCGCGGGTCGTGGACATCTGCACGAAGACCTCGCTTCGGGAGCTGATGACGCCGGGGCTGCTCGCCGTGCTCTCCCCGATCATCGTCGGGTTCGCGTTCGAGGCGGAGGCGCTCGGCGCGTTCCTGGCCGGGGCCATCCTCACGGGGCAGCTGCTGGCCGTCATGCTCTCGAACTCCGGCGGGGCGTGGGACAACGCGAAGAAGTTCATCGAGGAGGGGCACTACGGCGGCAAGGGGAGCGACAGCCACAAGGCGGCGGTCATCGGCGACACGGTCGGCGACCCGTTCAAGGACACGGCCGGCCCGGCGCTAAACCCGCTGATCAAGGTCATGAACCTCGTGGCGCTCCTGTTCGCGCCCCTCATCGTCGAGCAGGCCGACAACGAGGTCGTCCGGATCGTCGTGGTCGTGGTTGCCGCGGTCGTCGTCGGCGGTGCGATCTGGGTGTCGAAGGCTCGGAAGTCCGAGCTGATGATCGAGCCGAGCCAACCCTCCGAGCCCGCACACGAGATCTCCTCGGTCTCCTAGGCCGGCGAGCGGGCGGCGATGGGGCTCCTCGACCCGCTCCGACGGTTCTTCCGTCGGATGGCGGAGAGCGATGAGCAGCGCTACGCGGAGGAGATCGAGGCCTGGGCGGAGAAGGTTCCCGACAGCGTCCGGATCCGGGACGCCGGGACCCGGTCCAAGGCCAAGGTCGCAGGGGTGGTGCGACGCATCACCGTTCGGCCGCTCGAGGGCCATGAATCGCTCGAGGCGCTCTTGTACGACGGCACGGGCGAGGTCACGCTGATCTGGATGGGTCGCCGGTCGATCCCCGGGCTGAATCTGGGCACGCGCCTGGTCGTCGAGGGCATGGTCGGAGAGCTGAGGAACGAGCGTCGGATGGTGAACCCGAGCTTCGAGTTCGGCGGATAGGCGGCATTCCGTGGTCCTCGAACCCTTCCCGAACGCGAACGATGACCCCGACGGGGTCGGGCTCGAGACGGAGTCGATCGAGGCGCTCTCGGGCCGCGACGTCTTGCAGCCGGAGGTGGCCGCGGAGTGGACGCAGGAGGAGGCCAAGCGCCGGAAGTCGGCCCCGCTCCGGATGTACCTGGGCGCGGCCCCGGGTGTCGGCAAGACGTACGCCATGCTGTCCGAGGGGCATCGGCGGAACGATCGCGGCACCGACGTCGTGGTCGGGTTCGTCGCCACCTACGGCCGCAGGCAGACGATCGCGATGCTGGAAGGCCTCGAGATCGTCCCGATGCAGCTGCTCGAGTATCGCGGCCGGCACTTCGAGGAGATGGACGTGGACGCGGTGATCGGTCGCGGGCCGCAGATCGCGCTCGTCGACGAGCTGGCGCACACGAACGTTCCCGGGGCGCGCCACGGCAAGCGCTGGGAGGACGTGATCGAGGTGCTCGCCGCCGGGGTCGAGGTCATCACGACGATCAACATCCAGCACCTGGAGAGCCTGAACGACGTCATCGCGAACGTGACCGGCATCCGGCAGCAGGAGACGATCCCCGACTGGCTGTTCGATCTCGCCGATCAGGTGGAGCTCGTCGACATGTCGCCGCACGCCCTCCGGCGCCGGATCGCGCACGGGAACGTCTACCCGGACGGCCGGAAGGCGGAGCTCGCGCTCCAGAGGTTCTTCACGACGGAGAACCTCACCGCCCTCCGCGAGCTCGCGCTGCTGAAGGTGGCGAACCAGGTCGACGACTCGCTCCTCGACCGGTGGACGAGGGCGGGCGCGGCTCCGGACGTGCGCGAGCGCGTCCTCGTGTGCGTGTCGAGGCCCGGCGAGCTCTCGGACAACCTCATCCGGAGGGGCGCCCGGATCGCGCAGCGGGCCAGGGGCGACCTCCTGGTCCTGCACGTGCGCGAGGGTGAAAGCGCAACGGATCCCGAGTGGCTCGAGCATGTCGAGATCCTCGTCTCCGACCTCGGCGGAGCGTTCGACGTGCTCGACGCCGAGTCACCCGTGGAGGCGGTGCTCGGGTACGCCTACCGGCAGTCGGTCACGCAGATCGTGGTCGGCGAGTCGCAGCGCTCCCGCTTGAAGGAGCTGATGCAGGGCTCGTTCGTCACGCGGCTGATCCGGGCGGCGTCCAACCTCGACATCCACGTCATGCGCCGGGCGCACTGAAGGCGGGACCTGGATCGACCCTCCAGCGGCGAGCCTCGCGTTTGCGGGCGATGACGCGGACGTCGTCGCCGTCACGAAGTCGTTCGCGGAGCCACGACGGAGCGGGGATCAGCTCGGCGGTGAGCTCGAAGCGGTGCTCGGCGGCCAGGAAGAGCGCGGCCTCGGCAAGTCGCCGCTGCCCCGGAGTCGGATCCAGGCCGAGGACGAAGACCGCGGCCTCCTCGCCCGGCCGTACGTCACCGAGGACGTCGGCCGCCCTGGCGCGAGGCCGCGATCCGACGACCACCACCGTGCGCGTGCGCGTCACGGTTCTCATGCCGCCCGCTCGAGCGCGAGGTTGAGCTCGAGGACGTTGACGCGCTCCTCCCCGAGGAACCCGAGCGCGGGCTCCGCCGTGTTGTCCTCGATCAAGGCCTCGACCTGGTCGAGCGACAGCCCCCGTACCGCGGCGATCCGGGGCGCCTGGAGCTCCGCCGCCGCGACGCTGATGTGCGGATCGAGCCCGCTCGCGGAGGCGGCGAGGAGGTCGACCGGAATGTCGGCGACCGTCAGGCCATCGTTGTAGGGGCCCTCGAGCGCGAGGATCGCATCCGCCCGCTCCGCGAACTGGTCGGAGAGGTCCTGGGAGTTCGGGCCGAGGTTGGAGCCCGACGAGGTCGAGGCGTCGTACTCGATCGCGGACGGCCGGCCGTGGAACCATTCGTCGCCTTCCCACGCCTGCCCGATCGAGGAGCTTCCGACGACCTTTCCGTCCACCGTGACGAGTGACCCGTCGGCCTTGGCCGGCATCGTCAGCTGCGCGATGCCCGGTGATGACGAGCGGATACGCCAGCCCGGTGAGGATGCCGAGGACGATGACGGCGCGAAGGGCCCTGAGGACGTTGCGCATCACGGGAACTTCACCACCTCGAGGAGCATGTCGATGAGCTTGATGCCGATGAAGGGCACGATGATCCCTCCCAGTCCGTAGATCAGCATGTTCCGGCGGAGCAGCCCGTTCGCGCCGATCGGCCGGTATCGCACTCCGCGAAGCGCGAGCGGCACGAGCGCGACGATGATGAGCGCGTTGAAGATGACCGCGGAGAGGATGGCGGACTCGGGAGTCGCCAGGTTCATGACGTTGAGCTGGTCGAGCGCGGGCAGTACGGCGGCGAACATCGCGGGGATGATGGCGAAGTACTTGGCGACGTCGTTCGCGATCGAGAACGTCGTGAGGGCGCCTCGCGTGATCAGGAGCTGCTTTCCGATCTCGACGATGTCCATCAGCTTCGTGGGGTTGGAGTCGAGGTCGACCATGTTGCCGGCCTCCTTGGCCGCGGTCGTTCCCGTGTTCATCGCCACGCCGACGTCGGCCTGCGCCAGCGCGGGCGCGTCGTTCGTGCCGTCCCCGGTCATCGCGACGAGCTTGCCGCCCGTCTGCTCGCGCTTGATGAGGTCCATCTTGGCCTCGGGGGTCGCCTCCGCGAGGAAGTCGTCCACGCCCGACTCCTGTGCGATCGCGGCGGCCGTCAACTGGTTGTCGCCCGTGATCATCACCGTGCGAATGCCCATCTTCCGGAGCTGGCCGAATCGTTCGACGAGGCCCTCTTTGATGACGTCCTTGAGTTCGACGACGCCAACCGGGACCCGGTCCTTCGCCACCGCCAGCGGCGTTCCTCCCGCCCTGGCGATCCGCTCGACCTCGGCGGCCAGCTCTCGAGGGAGCTCGCGTCCCGACCAGCCGACGACGGCGTCCACGGCGCCCTTGCGGATCTCGTTGCCTTCGAAGTCCACGCCACTCATGCGCGTCTGCGCCGTGAATGGGATGAAGGTCGCTCGCGTCTCCATCAGCTCGCGCTCGCGAATGCCGAAGCGCTCCTTGGCGAGCACCACGATCGAACGGCCCTCCGGCGTCTCGTCCGCGAGCGAGGCGAGCTGCGCGACCTCGGCGAGCTCGCGCTCGTCCACGCCGGGTGCCGGGAAGAACGCGACGGCCTGCCGGTTGCCCAGGGTGATCGTGCCGGTCTTGTCCAGGAGCAGCGTCGAGACGTCGCCGGCGGCCTCAACGGCGCGGCCGCTCATCGCGAGGACGTTGCGCTGGACGAGCCGGTCCATCCCGGCGATCCCGATGGCCGAGAGCAGGCCCGCCGATCGTGGTCGGGATCAGGCACACGAAGAGCGCGATCAGCACCGCGTCCGAGAGCCGGCCGCCCGAGTAGATGCCGAACGGCTGCAGGGCCACGCAGACGATCAGGAAGATGATCGTGAACTTGGCGAGCAGGATCGAGAGCGCGATCTCGTTCGGCGTCTTCTGGCGCTCGGCGCCTTCGACGAGCGCGATCATCCGGTCCAGGAACGTCTCGACCGGGGTCGGCCGTGATCCGCACCTTGATCCAGTCGGAGAGGACCTTGGTGCCGGCGGTGACGGCCGATCGATCGCCGCCGGACTCACGGATCACCGGCGCGGACTCGCCGGTGATCGCCGACTCGTCGACCGAGGCGATGCCCTCCTCGATCTCGCCGTCGCCGGGGATCAGGTCGCCGGCCGAGACCATCACGAGGTCGCCGGCTCGCAGCTGCGACGCCGGCACGGTCTCCTCGGCTCCCGTCGCTCGAGAGGCGGCGCGCCACGAGGTCGGCTCGGGTCTTGCGGAGGGCGTCGGCCTGCGCCTTGCCACGGCCCTCGGCCATCGCCTCGGCGAAGTTCGCGAACAGCACCGTGAACCACAGACCGATTGCGATCGCGGTGTCGAACGCGATCGGTCCGCCGCTCACGATGTCCGCGACGATCCGGATGGTGACGACGAGCGAGACCACCTCGACGACGAAGATCACGGGGTTCTTCATCAGGGTGACCGGGTTCAGCTTGAGGAGGCTGTCGACGATGGCCCGGCGCACAATGGGCCCGTCGAACAGCGGACGCGCCCGAACGGTCCCGTGCTCGGTCGCTCCGGCCTTCGGTGTGGTGTCGACGGACATCAGAACAGACTCCCGTTGCTCAGGTGCTCGACGATCGGTCCGACGGCCAGGCCGGGGAGGAAGGTGAGCGCGCCGATGATGAGGATGACGAACGCGAGGAGGACTCCGAACAGCGTGGTGTCCGTGTGCAGGGTCCCGGAGGTCTCGGGAACGGTCCCCGCCCGGCCCAGGCTCCCGGCCAGGGCGAGGCCGGCCAGAAGCGGGACGAATCGCACGATCAGCATCAGCAGTCCGCCCGAGATCGCGTAGAAGGGACCGCTCGCGGTGATCCCGGCGAACGCCGACCCGTTGTTGTTTCCCTGCGAGAGGAACAAGTAGAAGATCTCGCTGAATCCGTGCGGTCCCTGGTTCAGTCGCGGATCCGTCCCCGCCGGGATCACCACCGCGACGGCGGCGAGGGCGAGGATGAACAGGAACGGGACGAGCACGGCGATCGCGGAGAGCTTCACCTCGCGCGCGCCGATCTTCTTCCCGAGGTACTCGGGCGTCCGGCCGACCATCAGGCCGCCGATGAAGACGGCGATGATCACGTAGAAGATCATGCCGTAGAGGCCGCTGCCGACCCCGCCCCAGATCACCTCGCCGATCGCCATGTTGAACATCGGCGCGACGCCGCCGAGCGGGCGGTAGGAGTCGTGCATCGAGTTCACGCTGCCGTTGGAGGCGTTGGTCGTCGCGACGGCCCACAGCGCGGACTCGTTCACGCCGATCCGGACCTCCTTGCCCTCCAGGTTCTGTGCGCTGGTCGGCACGCCCGCATCCGCCATGGCCGCGGACGCGCTGTGCTCCTGGGGGACGGTCAGGGCGAGCCCGCCGATCATCAGGACGAGCATTACCGCGAAGATCACCCATCCCTGGCGGACGTTCCCGACCCACTTGCCGAACGTGTAAGTCAGCGCGGCCGGGATGAGGAGGATCGAGAACATCTCGATGAAGTTGCCGAACCCGCCGACGCCGCCCTCGAACGGATGCGCGGAGTTCACGTTGAAGAACCCGCCGCCGTTGGTCCCGAGCTGCTTGATGGCGATCTGACCGGCGACCGGACCGCGGGCGATCGTCTGCTCGAAGCCCTGGATGCCGGTGGCCGACGCGCTCGATCCGAGCGTCTGCACGACCCCCTGCGTGACCAGGAGCACCGCGACGATCACGGCGAGGGGAAACAGGATGTAGACCGTCCCGCGGACGAGGTCGCGCCAGAAGTTGCCGACCTCATCGCGTCTTCGACCGAACGAAGCCCCGGAAGAGCGCGACCAGCACGGCCATCCCGACCGCGGCCGACACGAAGTTCTGGAAGGTCAGCGCCAGCATCTGGCTGAGGTAGGTCATCGTCGACTCGCCGCCGTAGGCCTGCCAGTTCGTGTTGGTGATGAAGCTGGAGGACGTGTTGAACGAGACGTACTGGTCGACGGCCCCCAGTCCGACCGGGTTGAGGGGCAGGTGGTTCTGGAGTCGGAAGATCGCGTAGAGGACCAGCATCGACAGCACGCTGAACCACAGGCACGACGTGGCGTACCGGCGCCACGACTGCTCCAGCCTGGGGTTCACGCCGATCAGCCGGTAGACGATCCCCTCGGCTCTTCCGATGTCCTCGCGCCGGTAGACGCGGTACATGTACGCGCCGAGCGGGGGGGTGAGCGCGATCAGCAGCAGGATGTAGACGACGATCGTGACCATCAGAAACGCTCCGGTCGGATCAGGGCGTACGCGAGATACACGAGGAGCGCGACGGCCAAAATGAGCTCGAGGACGTCGGCGAGGCTCATACGCGCTCCAGCCACGCAACCATCGCGAAGGCCACGGCGAAGAACACCACCGTGAGGGCGACCATCAGGACATCGAGCATTCCGGCTCCCCCTTTCTCCTGTGCCCCGAGCCTAGGTCCGGGGACGTCAACGACCCGTAAGGAAGCGCGGGGCCGGCATATGGGATCCGTGAGGAAACGCTCCCGGCCGTCGATCGGGGAGCTCGTCGTGGGATGCTGTGCGTGACGAACGGGCCCCGGAGCAACGCATGAGCCAGCAGAACGAACGGTCTTCACCCGGCTCCGTGCTCCGCCTGATGCGCTCGCAACGGCCGCGCCGGCAGGTGGCCGCCTACGCGGTCGGCGATCGCGGGAACCGTCGCGCTCGTCGCGGCCTTCCTGCCGGTCCGCGACGACATCGACCCGCTGACGAAGGGGTTCGGGTTCCTCGTCGTCGTGGTGGCGGCCGCGGGGATCGGCGGGATCGGGCCGGGCGTCTTCACCTCGTTCCTCGGCTTCATCGTCTTCAACTTCTTCTTCCTGCCGCCGTACGACACCTTCGTGATCGGCCAGGTCGAGTACGTCGTCGTCCTGTTCGTCTTCCTCGGCCTCTCGGTCCTCATCTCGATCCTGCTCGGGCGGGCGGCGGAGCGGGCGGCGGCCGCCGAGGCGCGCGCGGCCGAGCTCCGGACCCTCCAGGATCTGTCGCGTGAGCTCGTGATGCGCCCCCCGGGAGCGGAGGCGTATCGCGAGATCATCGGGCTCGTGCTGACGATGTTCGAGTACGACGCCGGCGCGCTCTTCGTCCGCGACGCGGAGCAGGCGGGCGGCCTTCGCGAGGAAGCGTCGGTCGGGTGCGGCCCCGGCGAGATCGTCCCCGAGTGGGACCCGCGCTCGCCGGATCGGCCGCCCGAGCGTCTTCCCCTCAGCATCGGGTCGTACAACGTCGGGCTCCTCGTGCTTCGCGGCCAACGCGACGCGCCGACGCCCGCCGAGAGCCGGATCCTGCGAGCGTTCGGCGATCAGCTCGCCCTCGTGCTCGAGCGGGACCGACTCCTCCGGGCCGCGACGGGCGCGGAGGTCTATCGACAGACCGAGCGCCTGCGGCAGACCCTGCTCGCGGCCGTCTCGCACGATCTTCGGAGCCCGCTCGCGGCGATCAAGGCGAACGTGACGGACCTGCTCGACACCGAGGTCACCCGGACCGACGAGGAGCGGCGCGAGGTGCTCGAGGCGATCGACTCCGAGACCGAGCGGCTGAACGCCTTGATCGCCAACCTCCTCGACATGTCGCGGATCGAGGCCGGCGTGCTGCACGCACAGCTCGAGAACGTCGACCTCACCGACGCCATCGCGACCAGCGTGCGAAACGTCGGCCGCGTCTGGCCGGGCGCGCGGATCCGCACCCGGATCGAGGAGGGAGACATCGTCCAGGCCGACCGGGTGTTCCTCGACCGCGTCCTGACGAACCTTCTCGACAACGCGGTGCGCGCGGTGAACGGGTCCTCCTCGGAGGTCGAGGTGACCGCGCGGTGCACCGACGGCCGGGTCACGATCCGCGTCATCGACCACGGCCGGGGCCTGCCTCCGGAGGCCCGCGAGGTCCTGTTTCACCCCTTCTACGACCTGGACCAGCGAAACCCGAGGCTCGGCAAGGGGCTCGGCCTCGCGATCGCCAAGGGCTTCGTCGCAGCGATGGACGGAGAGATCTGGCTGGAGGAGACGCCCGGTGGAGGTGCGACCTTCGCCGTTGCCGTTCCCGGGAGCCGAGGCGACGGATGAACCGGATCCTCGTCGTCGACGACGAGGAGCAGATCCTGCGGGCGCTTCGCCGGGCGCTCGCCGCCCGGGGCTACGACGTCGTCACGGCCGTCGACGGCGAGGACGCGATCGCCGAGGTCGAGGGATCGACGCCGGATCTCGTCGTCCTGGACCTCAACCTTCCGGGGATCGACGGGATGGAGGTGTGCCGTCGGCTCCGCGCGTGGACACAGGTCCCGATCCTGATCCTGTCGGTGCGCGAGGACGAGGCCGGAAAGGTCCAGGCCCTGGATCTCGGCGCGGACGACTACCTCACGAAGCCGTTCGGCGTCGAGGAGATGCTCGCACGCGTCCGCGCCCTGCTTCGACGGACCCGCCCTCCGGGGAGCGAACCCCCTCGGTTCGAGCTCGACGGCGTCGTGATCGACCTCTCGTCCCACCGAGTCTCGCGGGACGGGCGCGATGTGCACCTCACGAAGACCGAGTGGGCATTGCTCGAGGCCATGACCGAGCACCCGGGCAAGCTGCTCACCCATCGGTGGCTGCTGGAGCGGGTCTGGGGTGCGGGGTACCAAGAGGATGTCGAGGTGCTTCGCGTGTTCGTCAGCCAGCTGCGCAGGAAAGTGGAGCCGAACCTTGCCCAGCCGACGCTGATCCTGACCGACCCCGGCATCGGCTATCGGTGGGCGGGGCAGCCGCCGAGCTAGGTTCTCAGGACGTTTGCGGGTCGGTCGGTGCGCCGTCGCCGAGCACGGCCGATCGCAGCGAGGCCTCGGACTCCGGAACCGTGAGGGCGATGACCTCGTCCCCGTCGGCGATCACGGTCTCGGGCTGGGGGATCACCACGTGGTCCTCGCGGATGATCGCCACGATCGCCGTGTCGGGAGGCAGGCGCAGCTCGTAGAGGGGTCGCCCGGCGGTCGGCGAATGGCCCGGGACCTTCAATTCCACGATCGAGATCCGACCTCGTTCGAGCGGCAGGAGCCGCACGAGGTCGCCGACCGATCACCTCTTCCTCGACCATGGCGGTGAGGATGTGTGGGGGCGAGACCGCGGCGTCGACGCCCCACTGCTCGTTGAACAACCACTCGTTGTCCGGATGGTTGACCCTGGCCAGCACCCGCGGCACCCCGTACTCCTGCTTGGCGAGGAGGGAGGTCACGAGGTTGTCCTCGTCGTCGCCGGTCGAGGCGACGACGACGTCCGCAGTGTTCAGCTGCGCCTTCTCCAGCACCCACGGCTCGCACGCGTCGCCGAGCAGGTGCTCGACGTCCGGGGCCCATTCCCTGGCGGTCTCGAGGACCTCGGGGTTCTGCTCGATCAACGTCACGCTGTGACCCCGGCCCGCGAGATCCGAGGCGAGGTGTCGGCCGACCGCGCCGGCGCCGCTGATGACGACCCGCATCTCAGTGCTCCGCCGCCGGGCAGCAACAGCCCGTCGAGCGTCTCGAGCGCGTCCTTCTGCACGATGACCGCCGCGTAGTCGCCCTCCTGGAACGTGCTCGAGGAGACCGGGATGAACCCCTTCCCACCCCGGTCGACGCCGGCGACGAGGATCTGGCCCGGGACCTCCAGGTCCGAGACGGACCTGCCGACGAGGTGCGGCGGGATCTGCATGCGCATGCGGAACAGGTCTCCCGCGGCGAGCGTCTCCTTGATCTCCTCGCGGGGGTGCGTGAGCATGAGCATCATCTGCTTCACGCCCCACCGGGTGGTCGAAACGGTGGGGATGTTCAGCCGCTCGTAGATGTCGGCCCGCATCGGATCGTAGATGCGGGCGATCACCTTGGGCACGTGGTAGTGCTCCCGCGCAACCCTCGCGGAGAGGATGTTCGAGTTGTCCCCGCTGGAGACGGCGAGGAGCGCGTCGGCCTCTCGGACCCCGGCCTCCTCGAGGATGTCCCGGTCGAACCCGAGCCCGACGATCGTCCGGGCCTCGAACCCGGGCGGCAGTCGCTCGAACGCCGCGGGCTTCTTGTCGATCACCGTGACATCGTGACCGGCCTTCGCGAGCTCCAGCGTGAGGAGGATGCCGACCCGACCACAACCGACGATGATGACGCGCACGGCCCGGTAGCCTAGCGCGGCGCGTCAAGCCCCGCCGTCGGACTCGTCTCGGATGGTGTCGGCGACGTCGCAGCGTGCTTGCCGAAGAAGTACGGGACCACGGCGACGTCGACGTGCTCGTAGCGGCCCAGGGCGCGCGAGATGCCCCGGCTCGTCCGGTCGTGGAGCAGCCGGTGCGTCAGGCGCGCGAAGTCCCGCCGTGGGAGCACCACGGTGACCTCGGTCTGGGGACCCATCAGGTCGACCACGTACCGTTCCACCGACCGAGCGACGTCGCGGTCCCAGCACTCGACCAGGTCGAGCGAGACCGGGATGCGAAGCGCCATCCACTGCTCGATCAGCTCGTCCTGGACCTCGGGGTCGACGGCCGCGTGGACCGCCATGACCTCGTCGGCGCCGAGCGAGAGCGCGTACCGAACGGCCGACAGCGCCGCTCGGTCGGCCCGGTCGATCAGGACCACGACGCGATGGACGGCACGCGGCCAGAGGGTCGGCCAGGCCGGGCTGCTCCCCCCGGCCTGGTCGCCGTGGGGTTCGGAGTGATCTCGGACCAGCGTCACCCGCACATGGGGGTTCGGTGCGAGGGCGCGCGCGAGGCGAGCCCCCGTGCGGCCCCGGCGCAGCCGCTCGATCCTCCCGATGCGTGCCGGGCCGGGGACGATCACCGTGACGTCGGAGTCTCTGGCGAGGGCCGCCGCGTACTCGGCGATCGTCGTCGCATCGTCCGCCTCATGTGGGAGCACCTCCAACGGCACGTCGATCCCGAGGGCCATCCACCGCCGCCGGAGGTGTTCGCCCTGATCTGGGTCTCGTTCGACGTGCACGGCATGGGTGGCGCTCGAGTGGATCGTCTTCGCGTACTGGAGCGCGTGTATCGTCTTGCGGTCGAGGTCCTCGACCAGCAGGACGGTGACCGGACGGCGGAGGTCGCCGCGCTTGAAGGCCGGCAGTCCGTCGTCCAGCTCCGCGTGCTCGCGCTCGTAGTGGTGGTTCATCTGCACGAGGATCCAGACCATCGCCGGGACGAACACCATCACGGCCCACGCACCGTGCGCGAACTTCGTGATCGCGATGACGACGGTGACCACGGCGGTCGTCACCGCCCCGACGCCGTTGATCGCGAGGCCGTGCCGCCATCCGGGCTCGCGCAAACGCAGGTGCCGCCTCGCCATGCCCGCCTGCGACAGCGTGAACGACGTGAACACGCCGATGGCGTAGAGCGGGATCAGCTTGTGCACGTCGGCCTGGAACAAGATCACGAGCGCGGTCGAGGCGATCGCGAGGCCGATGACGCCGTTGGAGAAGACGAGGCGGTGCCCGCGCTTCGTGAGCGGGCGCGGCATGAAGTCGTCCCGTGCATGGAAGTTGGCGAGCCTGGGGAAGTCCGCGAACGAGGTGTTCGCGGCCAGGATGAGGATCAACGTCGTCGCGATCTGCAGCATCAGGAACAATGCGGTGCCGAGCGTGCCGCTCCCGAACACGCCCCGGCCAACCTCGGAGATGACGGTCTTCGTCTCCGTGGGCGCGACGTGCATCTGGACGGCCAGGTAGGACAGGCCGAGGAACATCACGCCGAGAAGGCTGCCCATCCACATGAGCGTCGTTCGCGCGTTCCGCCACTCGGGCGGGCGGAACGCGGGGACGCCGTTCGAGATGGCCTCGACGCCCGTCACGGCCGCGCCGCCCGACGCGAACGCGTGGAGGAGGAGAAACACGCCGATGGCGCCGGTCGTCTCGGCCACGTCGTCCGGCACCGGGAGAGGTTCCAGGTTGCCGGAGAGCGCCCGCGCGACGCCGACTCCCAACAGCAGGAACATCATCACGATGAAGAAGTACGTGGGCACGGCGAACAAGCGACCGGATTCGCGCACCCCACGCAGGTTCCCCCACGCGATGAGCCAGATGCAGGCCACCGAGAGCCCGACCCGGTAGGCGAACAAGCCCGGCGCGGCCGACGTGATCGCCGCGACACCCGCCGCGACGGATACGGAGACGGTCAGCACGTAGTCGGTCAGCAGGGCCACGCCCGCGACCTGAGCGGTGAGCAGCCCAAAGTTGTCCTTCGTGACGATGTACGCGCCGCCGGCGCTCGGATACGCGCGGATCGTCTGGCGGTACGAGAACAGAAGGATCGCCAGGACGGCGAGGATCCCGTAGGTGACCGGCATCACCATCGAGAAGGCCGCGAGCCCGACCACGGGCACCGCAACCTTGAGGATCTCCTCGGTGGCGTAGGCGACGGAGGAAAGGTTGTCCGAGGCGAACACCGCGAGCGCGGTGGGCTTTCCGAGTCGCTCGTGCTTCAGCTGCGCCGTCGGGAGGGCCGGTCCGAGCGCGAGCCGCTTCCAGAGATGCCCGAGGCCCCGCGGCTCGGGCCGGCGTCCCGTTGCCGGCGACCCTGGCTTTGGGGTCGGGGGTGCCGGTTCCGCGGGCGGTGGTGCCGTTCTCGTCGCCACGTGAGTCCCTCCACCAACAGCGTCGGCGCACGGGCGTAAAGGGGCCGTGAAAGGGAGGGCTCCGGGCGTGAAGAACCCGTAGGGAAGCCGTAGCGTGAGGCTGTGAGCGAGCGGTGGTTGTTGGCGCCGACCCGAAGCTCCCGCCTCCGGACGGCCGTGGTCTCGGTCGCCGCTCCCGCGATCGCACTCGGGCTCGCCCTCCTGATCCAGCCTCAGCGTGAGCTCGGCGCCGTCTCGCTGTTCCTGCTCGCGGTCGTCGGCGCCTCGGTGGTGGGGGGCGTCTGGGCGGGCGTCGGGAGCTCGGCGCTCGGATTCGTGGCGCTCACCTACTTCTTCACCAAGCCGATCCACACGTTCCGCATCACCGATCGCGACGACGTCGTGGCCGTGATCGTGTTCCTCGTCGTCGCGCTGATCGTCGGCTGGGTGGTCGCGCGGGCCGTCGGCGAGCGAGACCGTGCGGCCAGGCGAGAACGCGAGGCCCGGCTGCTGAACTACTTCGCCACGAAGGCCCTGTCGGGCGAGCCGCTCGAGCGGGTGCTCAACGATCTCGCGGCCGCGCTCGTCGACGCGCTCCGCCTCTCGAGCTGTCGGATCGACGCCGAGGCCGCCGGCCGCGTCTACGAGGTCCGGCGCGCGCTCCCGGGGGTGGTCGGCGCCGGCATCCCCGTGGCGGTCACGATCGACAGCGGCGGGGCGACGTTCGGCACGCTCGCGGCGGCTCGGCCGGACGGCGAGGGGCTCGGGCTGGACGATGTCCGACTCCTCGAGTCGGCGGCTCGCCAGATCGCCGTCGTGCTCGAGCGATCGGGTCTCGACGCGCAGGTCGCGGCCGCCCGCCTCCAGGTCGAGCGAAGCCAGGCTCGGGCCGCGTTGTTCTCCTCGGTGACGCACGACCTGCGGACGCCGCTGTCGTCGATCAAGACGGCCGTCACGAGCTTGCTCCAGGACGACGTGGAGCTCGACGCGGAGCAGCGGGCCGAGTTGCTGCGGATGGTGGTCGAGGAGACCGACCGGCTCAACCGGCTGATCGGCAACATCCTGGAGCTCGCGAAGGTGCGCGCCGGCGCGCTGGTCCCCGCAAAGCAGCCGACCGCCGTCGACGAGATCGTCGAGTCCGTCCTGCATCGGATGCAGCCCGCGCTCCGCGAGGTCCGGGTTCGAACGATCCTGCGCGATGCGCCCGACGTGCCCGCGGATCCCGTCCAGATCGACCAGGTCCTGTCGAACCTGTTGGAGAACGCGATCCGCTTCTCGCCGCCGGACGGCGAGGTGGTGGTCTCCGTGGCACCGTGGCAGTCGGGGGTGCAGGTTCGCGTCGCGGACGACGGTCCCGGCATCCCACCCGCGGATCGCGAGCGCGTGTTCGAGGCGTTCGCGCGCGGGGGCGACGGTGGGCGAGACCCGGCGGTCGGGAGCGGCCTCGGGCTCGCGATCGCGCGGGCGATCGTGCTCGCGCACGGGGGCCGCATCCGGATCGAGGGGACGCCCTCCGGTGGCACGGCCGTGATGTTCGAGCTTCCGCTTCGCGACGCGGAGCCGGTCGCACAAGAGGCGGGGTCCGGGGATCGGTCGTCGTGACGCGCGTGCTGGTCGTCGACGACGAACCGCAGATCCGCCGGGCGATGAGGACGAGTCTCGGGGCGCACGGCTACGAGGTGGAGACGGTCGGGACGGGGGAGGAGGCGATCGTGGCGGCCGCCGAGCGCGCCCCCGAGCTGATCCTCCTCGATCTCGGCCTGCCGGACCTCGACGGGACGGAGGTGATCCGCCGCATCCGACCGTTCTCCGACGTCCCGATCATCGTGCTCTCGGTGCGGGACCGCCAGGCGGACAAGGTCGCGGCCCTCGACGCGGGCGCGGACGACTACGTCACGAAGCCGTTCGGGGTGGAGGAGGTCCTGGCTCGCGCCCGCGCCGCGCTCCGGCGAAGCCGCGCCGGCGAGCCGGTACCGCCCGTGCTCACGTTCGGCGAGGTCACGGTCGACGTCGGGCGGCGGCTCGTGACCCGGGAGGGCGAGCCGGTGCATCTCACGAAGACCGAGTACGCGCTGCTCGAGGCCTTCGTCACGAATCCGGGCAAACTCCTCACCCATCAATGGCTCCTACGAACCGTCTGGGGGCCGGGGTACGTGGAGGAGAGCCACTACCTTCGGGTCTACGTTCGTTCGCTCCGTCGCAAGCTCGGCGACGAGGCCGTGGCGCCGAGGCTGATCCTCACCGAGCCCGGCGTGGGGTATCGCTGGATCGCGCCCCGGACGGACGGCGGCTCGTCGTAGCATCTGCATCCTGCGATGACGCTCGACACCGCATCCAAGCCGTCCGGTCCCGTCCTGAAGCGGATCCTCGTCGGGAGGGCCTTCGCGAGCCACAAGCTCGAGCACACACTCCTGCCGAAGTCCCTGGCCCTCCCGGTCTTCGCCTCCGACGCCCTCTCCTCGGTGGCCTATGCAACCGGAGAGATCTTCATCCAGCTCACGATCGTCAGCCTGGCGTTCAAGAACCTCGTGATGCCGATCTCGATTGCGATCGCGGCGCTGATGGCGATCGTAGTCGTCTCGTACCGGCAGACGGTGAAGGCCTATCCCTCCGGCGGAGGCGCGTACATCGTCAGCAAGGACAACCTCGGCGCCGTCCCCGGCCTGATCGCGGCGGCCGCGCTCCTCGTGGACTACATGATGACGGTCATCGTCTCGATCGTCGCCGGGGTCTTCGCGATCGGTTCGGCGTTCCCGGCGGTGAACGAACACCGGGTCCTGCTGTCGATCTTCTTCGTCTGGTTCGTCACGATCGCGAACCTGCGGGGCACGAGGGAGTCCGGGGTCCTGTTCGCGATCCCGACCTACGGGTTCGTGGTCTCGATCCTGATCATGATCGTGCTCGGGCTCGTCCAGTGCGTCGGCGGGTGCCCGGCGACCGCGGCCGTGGAGCCGATACCCAACGCCGCCACGACGGCCGGCGCGATCGGGCTGTTCGCGGTCCTTCGCGCGTTCTCCTCGGGGGCCACGGCGCTCACCGGCGTCGAGGCGATCTCCAACGGGGTCCCCGCCTTCCGTCGGCCGCAGGCTCGCAACGCGGCGGAGACGCTCGCGATCATGGGTTCGATCGCGATCACCATGTTCCTGGGGATCTCCTGGCTCGCCACGCACATCCCCGGGACGGTGGCGAGCGACGTCCGCTCGATCCCCGCGCAGATCGCCGACGCGGTGTTCGGCGGCGGCTTCGGCTTCTACGTCGTCCAGTTCTTCACGGCGGCGATCCTGATCCTGGCCGCCAACACCGCCTACCAGGACTTCCCCAGGCTGTCGTCGATCCTGGCCCGTGACCGATACATGCCGAGGCAGTTCATGAACCGTGGCGACCGGCTCGTGTTCTCCAACGGGGTCCTGGTTCTGGCGATCGGCTCGACGGTTCTGATCTACGCGTTCGACGCGGACCTGACCCGGCTGATCCAGCTGTACGTGATCGGCGTGTTCACGTCGTTCACGCTCTCGCAGAGCGGGATGATCGTGCACTGGCTCCGAGAGCGCCACAAGGGCGCCGAGGCGGCCCGCGGTTGGCGGCGTTCGATCGTGATCAACGTCGTCGGCGCGATCGCGACTGCCCTGGTCTTGGTGGTCGTGACGGTCACGAAGTTCACGGCCGGCGGCTGGCTCTCGATGCTGTTCATGGCGATCCTGTTCGTGCTGTTCCTCTCGATACACCGTCACTACTCGGCCGTCTCCAAGGAGGTCCGGCGGGGAACCGTGCGGGCGGGCGACGCGGGCATCAACCACATGGTCGTGGTGATCCGGGACCTGGATGCGGCCGGGGCTGAGGCGGTCGGCGTGATGCGGTCCGTGCGTCCGATCGAACTGCACATCGTCCATCCGACCGACGGGCCGATTCCGGCGGAGCTCCAGGACCAGTGGCGAGAGCTCTCGAGGGGTGCTCCGCCCCTCGAGCCGCTGCCGCTCGGAAAGGACAACCAGCTCGACGCGCTCCGACGGTACGTGCGGGAGATCGAACGCGGGCCAAACGACTTCGTGAACGTCGTGATCCCCGAGGTGGTGGAGGGCACCCTGTTCGCCTACCTGTTCCGCCGCGCGGCGTTGATCCGGCTGAAGTCCGGACTCCTCCGCGAACGCAACATCGTCGTCACCGACGTCCCCGTCGTGATGCGAGACGGCCGGCCGGTCGGCGTCGATGCCCGGCCGCTGATCCCGGACCGGACGGTTGGCCTGGTGTTCGTGTCCGGCGTGAACGACGCCACGATCCGCGCGGTGAACTTCGCCGAGACGCTCGAGGCGGCCGAGACCCGGGCGATCTACTTCGACCTGGATCCGGAGGCGGCGCACCGGATGCAGGAGGAATGGGGGAAGGCGGGGATGCGGATCCCGCTCGACATCGTCGAGACGCCCTTCCGAGACCTGACCGGGCCCATGCTCGACGAGGTGCGGCGGTTCACGTCGAGGCCGGGGACGCTCGCGATGGTCGTCGTCCCGGAGTTCATCGTCTCGAAGTGGCGTCACCTGCTGCTGCACAACCAGAACGCGCTGTTCGTCAAGCGGCTGTTCCTCTTCGAGCCGAACGTCGTCCTCTCGAGCGTGCCGTTCGTGCTCGGCGAGGCGGAGCAGGAGGGGGTCTCCACACGATGATGGATCGCCAGAGCGCCCACGCCCTCGCCCGCGAGCGGTGCCTGAAGGAGACCACCGTCCGGCACCTGATCTCCGTCGAGGGCGTGATGCGCGCGCTCGCCCGCCGGTTCGAGCAGGACGAGGACCTCTGGGGCCTCACCGGGCTGTTTCACGACCTCGATCAGGACCACACGGGCGACGACGCCGAGAACCACGCCCGGCTCGCCGAGGGATGGCTGCGCGAGGCCAAGGTCGACGAACGAGTGATCAACGGCGTGCTCGCTCATGCCTGGCCCGAGTACCGGACGGATCTGATGTCGAAGGCCGTCGTGCACGCCGACGCGGTCGCCGGGCTGCTGGTCGCCTCGGCGCTCGTGCGACCCGAGCGGAGCGCGGGCATGAAGGTGTCGAGCGTGAAGAAGAAGCTCAAGGAGAAGGCGTTCGCGCCGGGCGTGAATCGCGAGGAGGTGACCGGGGTCGAGGAGGCGATCGGCCTCCCGCTCGACGAGTTCCTCGCGGTCTCGATCGAGGGACTCCAGCAGGTCGCGCGGGAGATCGAGCTCTAGAAGGCCTCGGCGGGCTGCAGCTCGACGCCGTAGGCGTTCAGAAGCTCCGCCTCGATCGCGGCCGCGTCGACCGCCTCGCCGGGGATGAGGAGCTTCGTCCCGTGCTCGGCGCATACCGGTCGGAGCCAGCCCTCGCGCGCGACGACGTGATCGGGGGTACCCGGGAACCGTCGGCGGGGCAGACACCAGGCACAGATGAGCCGCAGCCGCGAGGGGTAGGCGAACTCGGCCCGCCACCCTTTCGTGTGCTCGAGCACGCGACCCCACATCGCCACCCGGCCGATCACGCCCGCGTGCCGGCTCCCGCGCGCGAGGCGCGCCGGATCCTTCATCGCGTGGAGTCCGCAGGTGCACCCGGGCTCGGGGCTTCGGTGCGACGCCTCGAGCTCCGGGTTGAACACCATGTACATGCGTGTGTGCGAGCCCGAGCACCGCGCGTGCATGGCGATGCCGGGCTCCCAGTCGGGCCGGGGTGTCGTGGGGGCGATGCGGAGCTTGCCCCCACCGTCACGGTGCAGCCGCCATGCCCGCCATCCGAGGATCGGCTCCGTGGAGTGCTCGGGCTTCGGAAAGCCGATCAACCGATCGATCACCCTTCGAGCGTACGTCCGCGACGCGAAAGAGAGGAACCTGCAGAGTCGTGCCGGGTGCCGGACGATCGACCGGCGGGTGAGCTAGGGTTCAGCTCCCAGGCACCGGCCGCGGAGGCGAAGCGAGTGAATATCCGACCGGCGGGACCCGAGGACGTCCAGTTCCTCAAGAAGATGCTCTACGAGGCCGCCGCGTGGAACCCCGACTGGCCTCGCGAACGCACGATCGCCGCGCTCGCGGACCCGATCCTGGAGCGCTATCACCGCGAGTGGGGGCGCCGAGGCGACGCGGGGGTGATCGCGGAGCTCGACGGCGAGCCGGTGGGTGCCGCCTGGTACCGGCTGTTCACCGAGCGGGACCCCGGCTGGGGATTCGTCGACGAGAAGACGCCCGAGCTCGGGATCGCCGTGTCCCCGCTCCATCGCCGCAAGGGCATCGGCGAGACCCTGCTTCGCGCGCTGATGGTCCAGGCGCGCGAGGACGGTTTCCAGTCGCTCTCCCTGTCGGTCGCGGTGCACAACCGCTCGAGGATGATGTATGAGCGGACGGGGTTCACCAAGGTCGCTGAGGTCGGCGAGTCCTGGGTGATGCGCGCGGACCTGTCCTAGCCAGGGAGCCGTCGCTCCTGTTCCTCGCTCCGGATCATGTGGATGCGGCGCCGAACGAACCAGATCCCGGCAACGAGGATCGCGATCGCGATCGCCCAGGCGAACGGCCGGACGATGCGCTCGACCGTGTCCCACCGCTCGCCGAGCAGGTAGCCGAGCCAGGTGAGCAGCAGGCACCAGGGGAAGCACCCCGCCAGGGTGAAGATCGTGAATCGCCAGAACCGCATCCGGACGACGCCGGCCGGCAGGCTGATGAACGTGCGGACGACGGGCAGGAGGCGGCCGCCGAAGACGGCGGTCTCGCCGTGGCGCTCGAACCAGTCGTGGGCCCGATCCACCTCGTGGGGCCGGATCAGCAGGTAGCGCCCCCAGCGGTCGATCAGGGGACGGCCGCCCGCGTACCCGGCGCCGTAGGCGATCCAGGATCCGACCAGGTTGCCCAGCGTGCCGGCGGCCACCACCGCCCAGAACTCGAGCTGTTGGTCCGGGGCCAGGAACGGGGCCGAGACCAGCGCACCGCCGAAGAGCATGGTCACCTCGGAGGGGATCGGGACGCAGGCCGACTCGAGCACCATGAGCACGAAGATCGCCAGGTAGCCGTACCGGGCGATCTCCTCGGTCACGAACGAGTTCAGGATCGCGAGCAGCGGAAAACCCCCCGGGACCTGCGGAAATGACCACCCGGCGTGCCTGCCGGGAATGCGGGGACCCTATCACCGTGTTCCAACGACCGGCCTCAGCTCCGGGGTGACGAGCCCTGGAGCCGGATGGGTTGCCGCCCGGCACACCCCTCGAAGGGTGCGGCCCATAATCCCGGGGTTGCCCCCCTGGGCTGGTACCCTGCGCCGCGAGGTCCCCCTCGGCGGCGCCGGGCCTTCGACCCCAAGGAAACGGACGTGATGCCCGTATGGCGAGAACGCTCGTGGTCGTCGAGTCGCCGGCCAAGGCGAAGACCATCGAGAAGTACCTGGGCCCGGACTATGCGGTCCGCGCCTCGTACGGGCACATCCGGGACCTGCCCAAGAGCGACCTCGGCGTGGACGTCGAGGACGAGTTCCGCGTCACGTACGAGGTGCCCGAGGACTCCAAGAAGCACGTCGCCGAGCTGAAGCGGGCCCTCAAGCAGGCCGAGGACCTCGTGCTCGCGACCGACTACGACCGCGAGGGCGAGGCCATCGCCTTCCACGTCGCGAGCCTGCTCGGCGTCGACCCCGTCAACGCAAAGCGGGTCACCTTCACCGAGATCACCCGGGACGCGATCCTCGAGGCCTTCCGCCACCCTCGCGAGATCGACCTGAAGCTGTTCGACGCCCAGGAGGCCCGCCGGGTGCTCGACCGACTCGTCGGCTACAAGATCAGCCCGATCCTGTGGCGTCGGGTCCGGCCCGGTCTGTCCGCGGGGCGCGTCCAGTCGGTCGCCGTCCGCCTGATCGTCGAGCGCGAGCGCGAGATCCGGGCGTTCCAGCCCGTCGAGTACTGGAGCGTGGACGTTCGGCTCACCCCGGAGGGGGACGCCGAGGAGCCGTTCACCGCGCGCCTGACGCAGGTGCCCGGCGGCAAGCTCGCCGCCTCGCCCGACAAGAAGGGACTCCTCCTGTCGACGCAGGAGGACGCCGGGGCGCACGTCGAGCGCCTGCGCATCGCCGACTACCGGGTCGCGAAGGTCGAGCGCAAGGAGCGCAAGCGCTCGCCCTCGCCCCCGTTCACCACCTCGACCCTTCAGCAGGAGGCGGCGCGCAAGCTCGGGTTCGGTGCCCGCAAGACGATGACCCTCGCGCAGCGACTGTACGAGGGCGTCGACCTGCCCGGCGAAGGAACCGTGGGGCTCATCACCTACATGCGCACGGACTCCGTGAACCTCGCCGAGACCGCGCTCCGCGAGATCGCGGAGTTGGTGCGCACCGAGTTCGGGGCGCAGTACTCGCTGAAGGAGCCGCGTCGGTACAAGACGCGTTCGCGCAACGCGCAGGAGGCGCATGAGGCGATCCGGCCCACGTCGGTGCTTCGGGCACCGGACCGGCTGGCGAGCACCCTCGACCGCGACCAGCTGCGGCTCTACACGATGATCTGGCGGCGCACGATCGCGACGCAGATGGCCGAGGCGCGGTTCAACCAGGTTGGCGTCGACGTCGAGGCGAGGACCGACGCAGACACCTACGGCCTCCGAGCGACCGGCCAGACCCTGCTCTTCGACGGGTTCATCCGCGTGTACACCGAGGGACGCGACGAGGGCCCGGACGAGGACGCCGAGAACCGCCTGCCCGAGCTCACCGCCGAGCAGGTGCTTCGCATGCTCGAGGTGCTGCCGGACCAGCACTTCACGCAGCCCCCGCCCCGATTCACGGAGGCGTCGCTGGTGAAGACGCTCGAGGAGCTCGGGATCGGCCGGCCGTCCACGTACGCCTCGATCATCTCCACGATCCAAGATCGCGGGTACGTGCGGCTGGAGGACAAGCGGTTCTTCCCCGAGGACGTCGCCGAGGTCGTGACCGACAAGCTGGTCGAGCACTTCGCCGATGTCGTGGACGTGAACTTCACGGCCCGCATGGAGGAGGAGCTCGACGAGATCGCCGAGGGCGACACCCTCCGGAGCGCCGTCCTGCGCGAGTTCTGGGTGCCGTTCTCCGAGGACCTGCTTCGCGCCGAGGAGAAGTTCGAGCGCTACGTCGAGGACCTGGACGAGGAGTGCCCGCGGTGCCTCGAGGAGGGGCGGACGCCGCCGGGCCGTCTCCAGATCCGCCTGGGCCGGTACGGCCGCTTCATCGGGTGCTCTCGGTTCGCCGAGGATGACGGCGGCTGCAAGTACATCCGCAACCTCGACGGGCAGGAGCGTCCCGAGCCGGAGACGCTCGACGAGAACTGCCCCGAGTGCGGCCGCCCCCTCCAGCGGAGGTTCGGCCGGTACGGGCCCTTCGTCGGGTGCTCCGGCTACCCCGAGTGCCGGTACATCAAGAAGGACCCCCCGAAGCGCCTGGAGATCACGTGCCCGCAGTGCACCCAGGGCGAGATCGTCGAGAAGCGGACGCGGTTCGGGGTGTTCTTCGGATGCGACCGCTACCCCGAGTGCGACTTCGGCGTCAGCAACCCGCCCGTGAAGGACCACCCCTGCCCCGAGTGCGGCTCGCTGCTGCTCGAGCGGCCGAAGAGCTACCGATGCTGGAACTGCGGAGCCGAGCTCGACAAGGAGTTCGGCGTCACCAAGCAGGGAGATCCCGAGGCGGAGGCCGCGGCGCGCGCGGCGAAGGCGGCGGCGAGGGCGGAGCGTCAGAAGGCCCGGGCCGCCAAGGGCTCCAACGGCAAGCGGTCGACGAGCAAGCGCACCACCGCCAAACGCAGCACCGCCAAGCGAGCCGCGCCGAAGCGGCCTGCGCCGGGCGAGGGTGACACGCCGGCAGCTGCCGAGGGATAGTCCGGCGGTGTCGAGCACCTTCGCGGACGAAGTCGCGGCGCTCCGAGGCACTCGTCCGGCGACCCTGCGGGATCTCCTTCGCAACGCGCAGTTCTCGCGGCTTCTCGCCGCGCAGACGGTCAGCTCGTTCGGCGACTGGGTCGGATTCGTCGCGGTCACCGCGCTCGTCGTCTCCAAGGGAGGCGAGTCCGGCGGGTACGCGATCGCGGGCGTGATGGTGGCGCGGATGTTGCCGGCGATCCTGTTCGGACCTCTCGCCGGCGCGTTCGTGGACCGGTTCAATCGCAAGACGTCTGATGATCACCGCGGACATCGCCAGGGGCGCGCTCTACGCGCTCATCCCGTTCTTCGGTCAGCTGTGGGCGATCTACCTGATCTCGTTCGCCATCGAGTGCTTCTCGCTGCTGTGGACGCCTTCGCGCGACGCGTCGCTCCCCAACCTCGTGCCGAGACGCCAGCTCGCGAACGCGAACTCCCTGGGACTCATCACGACGTACGCCACCCTCCCGCTCGGGGGCCTGGTCTTCGCGTTTCTCGCGGGAGGCTCGGACCTCCTCCCGTGGCTCCAGGACAATCCCGAGTCCCTGGCGCTGTGGCTGGACGCGGGGACGTTCGCGATCTCGGCGCTCCTGGTGTCGGGAATCCGCATCCCCTCGCCCGCCCCGACCGGGTGGGCCCGGTTCGAGCTCTCGAAGGTCGGCCGGGACATCCTCGACGGCGTCCGTTTCCTGCGCGAGAACTCCCTCGCCTCCTCGATGACGCTCGGGATCGTGGCGGCATTCAGCGCCGTCGGGGCCGTCCTCGCGCTCGGGCCGATCTTCGCCAAGAACGCGCTCGCCGCCGGGACACCGGGGTGGGGGATCCTCGTGACGTCGTTCGGGATCGGCATGGGGATCGGGATGGCGTCCTCGAACAAGGTGGTCGAGCTCGTCGAGCGCGAGATCGTCTTCGTCTGGTCGATCATCGCCGCCGCCGCCACGCTCTTCGTGTTGGCGCTGATCCCCGGGATCGAGCTCGCCGCGGTGATCACGGTCGTGCTCGGGGCGTTCTGCGGGTCCGCCTGGGTGAGCGGCTACGTCCTCCTTCAGGAGAACGTGACCGACGAGTTCCGCGGGCGCACCTTCGGTGCCCTCACGGTGCTGTCGCGACTCGGGCTGTTCCTGTCGCTCACGGTGTTCCCGATCCTGGCGGACGCGGTGGGCGAGCACACGGTCACGATCGGGGAGCGAACGGTGAACCTGTCGGGGACGCGGGCCGCCCTCATGGTCGCCAGCCTCGGGGCGATGCTCGCCGGGATCTTCACCCGCCGCGGTCTCCGACGGTTTCGCGTCAGCCGGCCGCAGCCGCTCGGCCTCGTGCCGAAGCTCAAGCGCCCGCCGTCGGCCGGGTTGTTCATCGCCTTCGAGGGGGTCGAGGGCTCCGGAAAGGGCACCCAGATCCGGCTCGCCAAGGAGTGGCTCGAGGAGCAAGGGATCGACGTGCTCGTCACCCGGGAGCCGGGCGGGACCGCGGTGGGCGAGGAGCTGCGTCGGATGTTGCTGGACCACCAGACCGGGCACCTCGAGCCCAAGACCGAGGCGCTCATGTTCGCGGCGAGCCGCGCGCAGCACGTCACCAACGTCATCCGCCCGGGCCTGGCCGAAGGCAAGGTGGTGATCTGCGACCGGTACATCGACTCGTCGGTCGCCTATCAAGGGTGGGCGCGCGGCCTGGGCGAGCAGGACGTGCTCACGCTCAACGTGTGGGCGACCCAGGGACTGTTCCCCGATCTCGTGATCCTCCTGCACCTGGAGCCCGAGGCGGGGCTGCTTCGCTCCCTGGAGGAGCCCGACCGCATCGAGATGGAGGGCGCCGATTTCCACGCGAAGGTCGCGGACGCGTACCTTCGCATCGCGGAGGAGCACCCCGAGCGGTTCGTCGTCCTGGACGCGGACGCCACGCCGGAGACGGTGCACGAGCAGGTGGTGGACGCGCTGAAGCGGGTGTTGAAGGAGCGTGAGGACAACGGCGACGAGTCCTGATCACCCGGTCCTCGATCGCGTCCCCGGGCAGGAGCGCGCGATGGCGTTCCTGCGACAGGCGGCGAGCCGGCCCCACCACGCCTACCTGTTTGCGGGACCCGAGGGGGGCGGAAAGCAGCTCGCCGCGCGCGCGTTCGCCGCGGCGCTCCTGTGCAAGCGGGGCGGCTGCGGGGAGTGCCGGGACTGCCGGCTCGCGCTCGAGGACAAGCATCCGAACGAGGTGGTCGTCGAGCCCGAGGGCAGGGACATTCACGTCGACACCGTGCGCTCGGAGATCTGGCATCCGGCGTACCGGACGGCCCCCGAGCCAGGCCGCAAGGTGTTCCTGATCCGCGAGGCCGATCGACTGAACCCCGCCGCCGCCGACGTGCTGCTGAAGGTGCTCGAGGAGCCGCCCGCCGACGCGGTCCTCATGCTCCTGTCGGCTCGCCCCGACGAGCTGCCCGAGACCGTGCTCTCGCGCTGTCACGTGGTCTCGTTCCGGCCGCTGTCGGAGGCGTTCATCGGCGAGACGCTCGAGGCCGAGGGTATCGATCCGGCCCTCGCCACCCTCGCGGCGCGACTTTCGGGGGGGAACCTCGGACGTGCCCGCCGGCTCGCCAGGGACGAGGACGGACTCGCCTTCCGGGAGGTCGCGCGTACGGCACTCGAGCTCGCGGGGCGCGACCCGGCGGGGGCGCTCGAGGCGGCCGAGCTGGTCCTTGCCTCCGCCGAGCGCTACAAGAAGGACCTGGCCGATGCCCAGAAAGAGGAGCTCGACCCGTTCCTGGACGAGCGCGGGCGCCCGGAGGACGCGTACCGCGGCGCGATCCGCCGATTGCAGCAGCGCCACGAGCGACAGCTGCGTCGCGCCGAGCGCGAGTACGTGGACCGGGTGCTGCTCGCCGCATCCGCGCTGCTCCGGGATCAGGTCGTCGCGGCCGTCGGGGGCGGCCCGGACCTGCTGATGAATCCCGATCTCGCCGTCGCGCCCGCGACCGTCCCGGCCGCCGCATCCGGGCTCGCCGCCGCCGAGGAGGCCCGGGCCGGGCTCGCGGACGACGTGAACCTCAACATGCGGCTCGTGATCGAGCGGGCGTTCCTCCGCCTCGGCGCCACCTCCTGAGCGGGCCGGTCACCCGTCCGGGGGTTCCGGACAGTGGTGCTGGCATCACTGCCGCTGGCCGGGCTCGGTGGGACCCTTGAGGTGGAGGCGCGTGGAGAATGACCGTTCGGGTGCTCATCGTGGACGACCAGGAGCCGTTTCGGATGGCCGCGCGGCTGGTCGTCGAGGCGACCGATGGCTTCGACGTCGTCGGCGAGGCCGAGACCGGCGAGGAGTCCGTAACGATGGCAGGCGATCTCTCCCCGGATCTCGTGTTGATGGACGTGAATCTCCCCGGCATCAACGGGCTCGAGGCGACCCGTCAGATCATCGGCGACCGGTCCGAGCCGGTGGTCGTCCTGCTCCTGTCGACCTACGAGGAGGACGAGTACGCGCCGCGAGCCGCCGAATGCGGCGCGGCCGCCTACATCCCGAAGGCGGCGTTCGGGCCGGACCGCCTCGAGGCAGCGTGGGCCGCCGCGACCTCCGGCTGAGCTCCGAGGTCCGGGTGGGCTCCTACGACGGGAGGCCGCGCACGGTATCGGGCTGGCCGATGCGGTCGACGGGGATCGTCGCCGCGATCGTGGTGCCGCGTCCGGGCGCGGTTCGGATCTCCAGGCTCCCGCCGACCGCGTCGATGCGGTCGGCCATCCCCTGAAGGCCGGTGCCCCGCGGTACCGTCGCGGGATCGAACCCCACGCCGTCGTCGCGAACCTCGAACGCGAGCCGGCCCGCGTCCGCTCGGAGCTGGACGTCCACGCGCGAGGCGCCCGCATACTTCGCGACGTTCTGAAGGGCCTCGAGGACGCAGAAGTAGACCCCCGCCTCCACGTCCTGGGAGTAGCGGCCGATCCCGTCGGGAGCCACGTGGACCGGCATCGGCGACTTGCGGGCCTGTGCCTCCAGGGCGGCGGCGAGTCCCTCGTCGGCCAGCAGCGGTGGGTAGATTCCGCGGGCGAGGTCGCGAAGGTTCTCGAGCGCATCCTCGATCTCGGCCTGGAGCTGCGCGAGGATCTGATGGGCCTTCGCCGGGTCGCGGTCGAGGACGCCGTCGGCGAGGCGAAGCTTCACCGCGAGCGCGACGAGCTGCTGCTGGGCGCCGTCGTGGATGTTGCGCTCGAGCCGTCGGCGACCTTCGTCGACGGCCGCGACGATCCGCCGGCGAGACTCGCGGAGCTCTTCGATCAGGCGGACGTTGCGCAACACCAGGCCCGCCTGCGACGTGAGGTCTCGGACCAGCCGCTCCTTCGACGGGTTCATCGGGTCGTTCGCCGGCATCGCTACCGTGATCGCGCCCAGGAGGTCGCCCTGGTGCCGGACCTCGAAGGCGTTGGGGTCCGCCCCATCGAACTCGCGGGCCGGCCGGGGTTCAGCGTGAGGCGACTCCGCGGGCCAGGCGCCGGCCGGCCGGAGATCGCCGCCGACGAGGAGCCAGATCGTGACCGCCTCGGCGCCTGTGCCGGCGCCCAGGATCGAGGCCATCCGAGGCAGCACGTCGTCGGTCGAGTACGTCTCGGCCATCCGGTCGGAGAACTCGGTGAGGACCTCGTACGGCGTTGCGCGCCCGCCTACACGATCCGATCCGCGATCCGGCGCCCGAGACGCAGGAGCGGCCACGCCAGCGCGCCGATCACGAGGCCGGCCAGGAGCGTCAGAAGGGGTTGGTCCGAGACCGGTCCGACGAGGATGCCGGACAGGATCAGGAGCGCCACGATCGAGACGGCGCTCACCGGACCACGAGCACCGTCGCGACGAGCGTCTTCTTCAGGACGACGTCGAGGTCCCACAGCCGGTACTTGAGCAACGCGACCCCGATCGCCGCCGGAGTTCCGATCCCGATCGCAAGGAAGAAGACGTAGAACCCGGCCTCGTTCAGGACGTTCGTCTCGTTCTCGCGGAGCCCGATGCCGCTGATCACCGCGACCACGAACGCGATTCCCGCCACACCCGTCGTGTAGGCGAGCCATCGGATCTGCTGCCGCTCGTCCCCGGCCGACCGCCGGAATCGCCAGATGACCGCCGCCACGCAGAGCGGGATCACGACGACCACGAAGCCGACCCCGGCGATCGACTGGAGTACGGTCGCGAGGCCGCCGAGACGTTCGACCCCCGTGGGGTTGGCGACGACGACGTTGTCCAGCTCCGCGGGGCCCGGTCGCAGCATCGTCCCCGCCGCCCCGAGCGCCGTGAGGCCGATGATCACCCACAGCAGGGGTCGCCACCGCCGGGACGGCACCCGGCCCGTCGGGTACAACACGAGCATGATCGGGACCGTCGCCACCACCGCGACGAAGAACCAGTTGGCGAGCCACACGAAGAACGCACCTAGCGGCAGGCTCCCCGGGTCCGTCGCGTACGTGTAGGTCGCCCATTCGTCGGCGAGGCCCGTGACGGCGAACCCGACGCCGAAGCTCATCATCAGCCAGCCGATCGGGTTCGACGGGTTGCGCGAGGCGAGCATCGCGCCCACCGTCGTCCATCCGGCCATGACGACGATCGCGACGACGATGAACGGTCCATCCGTCTCGAGCGAGCCGTTGCGGATCGTCAGCCAGAGGATCGGGATCACCAGGAACGCCCCGAACGCCAGCAGGGCCCACGGCGCTTGTGCCCACGAGGACGGGCGGTCGCTCACGTGGGCATCGTGGCACCTCAGGTCCGCGTGGTCCAAGGGGGGCGACCGGCCGGGTCGCGCGCTCAAACCTCACCATCGCAGGGGTGCTGACACCCCCGCCATCTTGTGGTGGCGGCCGGGTCGCCGCCGGCACGGGCGGGCATTACCGTGATCCCGAGCCCGAAGGAGGGATCCCGATGAACAAGATCCTGGTGGGGACCGATACCTCGAGCGCCGCCGACCTGGCCGTCGAGGCGGCGGCCGACCTGGCCCGCCTGCGCGGCTCGGAGCTGCTCGTCGTGCAGGTCCGAGCCAACGGCGGATCACACGACGCCGTCGATCCGAGGAAGTCGGCCGATCCCGACGGCTATCTCGCCCGCATGACCGAACGCTTCCCGGGGATCCCGGTTCGGAGCTGGAGCGAGAGCGGTGACCCCGCCGAGGGCCTGGTCGGCATCGCCGAGCGAGAACGTGTGGACACGATCGTCGTCGGCAACCGGGGGACCCACGGCTCCTGGTGGCGGGTGCGCGACAGCGTTCCCAACCTCGTGCTGCGGCACGCGCCGTGCTCGGTGCTGATCGTGGACACTCGACGCGCGCAGTGATGCGCTCAGGAGCCGGTCTCGCGCAGGAACGCGAGGACGGCCTTCACGCGGCGGTGGACGTCGATCTCCTCGGAGAGGCCGAGCTTGTGGAAGAGGGAGTTGATGTGCTTCTCGACCGCTCGCTCGGTGAGGAACAGCGACTTCGCGATCGCGGCGTTGTTCTGGCCCTGCGCCATGTGCTCGAGGACCTCGCGCTCGCGGTCGGTGAGCTGCGCGAGCGGCGAGTGCGCCATCCGGTCCTTGGCCGAGACGAGCGCCTCGACGATCTTCGGATCGAGCACCGAGCCGCCCTTCGACACCTCCTTCAAGGCCCGGACGAGCTCGTCGAGGTCGCCGACGCGCTCCTTCAGGAGGTAGCCGAGCCCGGCCGCCCCGTCCTTCAGGAGGTCGTAGGCGTACTCCTCCTCCGCGAACTGCGACAGGACCACCACGCCGATCTCCGGGTGCTCCTCGCGGATCCGCCGCGCGGCGTCGATGCCCTCGGTGGTGTTGGTCGGGGGCATGCGGATGTCCGTCAGCACGGCCTCGGGCTTGAGCTGCTCGACGGCGAGCAGCAACTCGTCGAGCGAGGAGGCCATGCCCACCAGCTCGACCTCTCCCGAGCTCTGCAGGAGCGCGGCTGTTCCCTCTCGGACGAGGTAGTTATCCTCCGCGAAGACCACGCGGACCATGCGCGGATCGTACACGCGGGCATCCGGCGAGGAAGGACGGCGTGAGCATCCGGGTCGTGCTCGGAGAGGACAACGTCCTGGTGCGCGAGGGCGTTCGCGCGCTCCTCGAGACCTACGAGGACGTGGAGGTCGTCGGCGTCGCGGCCGATGCTCCGACGCTCCTGATCGCGGCCGAGGAGCACGCCCCCGACGTGGTGATCACCGACATCAAGATGCCGCCGAACTTCCAGCTCGAGGGCATCGACTGCGCCCACGCGATCCGGGAGCGGCACCCGGGGACCGGCGTCGTGGTGCTCAGCGCGCACGACGACGAGGCCTACGCGATCGCGCTCCTCGGCAGGGGGCAGAGCGGCCTCGCGTACCTCCTCAAGGACCGGATCGCGCAGGGCGACGAGCTCGTCCGGGCGATCCGGGAGGTCGCCGCCGGCGGCAGTGTCGTGGATCCGGTGATCGCCGAGCGTCTCTCGGACCGGCACGACGCCGGGGGGCAAGACCGAGAGCTCCTCGAGCTGATGTCGCAGGGTCTCGGCTACGAGCAGATGGCCGAGGCGCTCGGGACGACCCAGGAGGCGGTCGATCGCCGCGTGACGGAGCTGTTCACGCGTATGGCCGCCGAGGCCGAGGGCGGGAGCTCCGGCCGCCGTCGACGAGATGAAGCGGCTCCACGCCGCGGTGGTCGCGAAGCAGGCCGCCGCCGCGACGCTCTCGTCGTACATGCCGCGACGCGTGGCGGAGAAGCTCGCGGCGGGCGAGGTCATGCAAGAGGAGCTGCAGGTCACCGTGCTCTTCAGCGACATCCGCGGCTTCTCGACCATGGCCGAGCGGCTCTCGGCACCCAAGATCGCCGACATCGTCGGTCGGCACCTCGCGGCGATGGCCGAGATCGTCGTCGAGCACGGCGGGATGATCGACAAGTTCCAGGGCGACGCCGTGATGGCGGTGTTCGGGGCGCCGGATCCTCTCCCCGATCACGCGGAGCGCGCCCTCAGGTGCGCGATCGCGATGCAGCGACGGCAGGGTGAGCTCAACGACGAGGGGTGGGGGACCGACGCGGTCGACGGACTGCACATCGGCGTCGGCGTGAACACCGGACAGGTCGTGGCCGGCACCGTGGGCGGTGGTGGTCGACTCGAGTACACGGTGATCGGCGACGCGGTGAACGTCGCGCAGCGGCTGCAGTCCGAGGCGGAGGGCGGGCAGATCGTCGCGAGCGCGGAGACGATCGCCGCCGCCCAGACGGTCGATTCGGAGTCGATCGGGCCCCGACTCGTGAAGGGTCGCGAGGAGCCGGTCGAGGTCTACCGGGTGCTCGCCGGCCAACCCGGGGTCGCCTCGTGAGTCCCGCCGTCCGCCCGGCGCGTTGGCCGTGGGTCGCGCTCGCCGTCTTCTTCTCGCTCGCGATCGCCGGCTCGATCGGCGTCGCCGCGAACGACGAGTCGCTCGCCCAGCAGGTCCCCTTCATCGTCGCGTTCACGATGTTCGGGGTGGTGGGAGCCCTCGTGGTCAGCCGGGCCCCCGGCAACCGGATCGGCTTCCTGCTCTTGTACGGCTCGTGCACCTCGGCGATCGGGTACGTCGCCGGCGAATGGATGACCTACCTGTGGCGGACGGAATCACCGAGGGAGCGGGCGTCGTCGCGCTCGCGTACGTCAACAATCTCGGATGGGTCGTCGGCATCCTCCCGGTGTTGCTGTTGCTCCCGCTCCTGTTTCCCGACGGCCACCTCCCGTCGCCGCGGTGGCGGGTGCTTGCGCGTGGCCATCGTGGCGGTCCTGGCGGTGCTTGTCGTCGGGTGGTGCTCGGCACCGACGAGCTGACGGGGTCGATCGACACGGTCACGGTCGAGAACCCGCTTGTTCGTCCCGGCCATCGGGAACCTCCTGGGTCAACGCTCTCCGATGTCTTGCTCACGATCGGGCTGTTCGGGTTTCTCGGAGCGGTTCGGTTGCGTCGCTCGTCGTCCGCTTCCGTCGATCCCATGGAGCCGAGCGCCAGCAGATCAAGTGGGTCGCGCTCGCGGTCGGGTTCCTCGTCGCTGCGCTCGTGTTGTGAAGTGCTCCGGGCGTTCGGCGCCGAGACACCACGTCGTCGACAGCTTGATCAGCGGGCTCGCGTTCCTGGCCGTCGCCGGTCTCCGTCGCGCGTCTCGGTCCTTCAGTACCGGCTGTACGACCTCGACGTGGTGGTGAAGAAGACGCTCGTGGCCGGGACGTTCGCCGTGTTCGCGATCCTCGTCTACGGGGGGGTCGTCGGCCTCTACGCCCTGCTCGGCACCGAGGTCGAGAGCTCGGGGTCGGTGTTCGTGGTGGCGCTGCTTCTCGGGCCTCGCGTTCCGACCGGTCACTCGGTTCGTCGCGGCGATTCGCCGACCGGATCGTCTACGGGCGACGGGCGACGCCGTACGAGGTCCTGACGGAGTTCTCCGAGCGGATGGGCGAGGCCTATGCAACGCAGGAGGTGCTCTCGAGGATGGCGCTGATCCTGGCGCAGGGCGCGGGGGCGGACTCGGCACGGGTGTGGCTCCGGGTGGGGTTGCACGATGCGCCCGGCCGCCTCCTGGCCCTCGGACCTGCCCGACCCGGACCCGGTGCCCGCGGTGGGCGATGCGTTCCCCGAGCTTCCGGGCCAGCTGGCGGTCGAGGTCCGCGACGGCGGCGAGCTCCTCGGCGCGCTCTCGGTCTCGATGCCGGCGAACGACCCGATGAACCCGGCGAAAGAGCGACTGGTCCGTGACCTCGCGTCGCAGGCGGGCCTCGTGCTCCGGAACGTGCGCCTCGTGGAGGAGCTCCGCGCGTCCCAGCGGCGCCTCGTCGCGGCGCGCGACGAGGAACGGCGTCGACTGGAGCGCAACATCCACGACGGCGCGCAGCAGCAGCTCGTCGCGCTCTCGGTGCGCGCCCGGCTCGCGCGCGGCCTCGCGGACAAGGATCCGGCGAAGGCCGACGACATGCTCGCGCACATCGAGTCGGATCTGCAGACCGCGCTGGAGGACCTTCGTGACCTCGCCCGCGGCATCTACCCGCCGCTGTTGGCGGACAAGGGTCTCGGCCCGGCCCTGGAGGCGCAGGCCCGGCGGTCGCCGGTTCCGGTCAGCGTCGAGGCCGGGGGTGTGGGCCGCCTTCCGCAGGAGGTCGAGGCCGCCGTGTACTTCTCGTGTCTGGAAGCGCTGCAGAACGTGGCGAAGTACGCGGACGCCAGCACGGCCCGCGTGCATCTCGCCCAGGCGAACGGCCACCTGACGTTCGAGGTCGCGGACGACGGCCGAGGCTTCGACCCGGCCGCGACCGCGTACGGCATGGGTCTGCAGGGCATCGCCGACCGGCTCGCCGCGCTCGGGGGAGAGCTCGTCGTGCGATCGCAACCCAGCGAAGGAACGACCGTGTTCGGGAAGCTGGATATCCGGGAGGGCAGTGAGGCCACGATCCCGATGCGGGCGGGTGGCGCCTGATGGCGCGCTCGGCGTTTCGTCGGTTCGAGCGGTTCTCGCTCGGCGTGGTGTTCGGCGTGATCGCGTGGATCATCGAGCGCCGGGTATTGAAGGCGATCCGAAAGAAGGGTCTCGTGCCGCCGGCGAAGACCACGTTGGCGGAGCAGTCGGTGAGCGAGCTCCGGAAGCCGCCGGCCTGAGCTATCGCTTGCGCCGGAGGAGGTCCCCCAGCAGGAAGAGCGTGAACCCCACGCCCAGGATCCCGAGGGAGATCGGGATCCACGCCGCGACCCGGTCCGACGCGACGGTGATCGCGGCCCCGAGGAGCCCGGCCCCCGCAATGACGCCCGTGGCGAGCCGGCGACCGACGCGCCGGACGGTGTCTTCGAGCCGCTCCGCGGTGAAGTTGACCTGGAGCTTGGGTCCCGGACGGGCCCCGGCAAGGCGCTCGAACGCCTCGGCCAGGCGCGACAGCCGCACCTTCACCTTCTGCGCCTCGTAGAAGAGCTTCTTCGGGTCGGCTCGCTGGAGCATCCGCCGGGTCACGCCGCGCATGAGGTAGGAGCCCGCCACCTCGAAGGGGTCGAGCTCCGGGTCCAGCTCGGCCGTCGCGAGCTGCATCTGCGCCATCGCCTTCCCGGTGAGCGCGAGCTGCGCCGGCAGCGGCACGCCGTGGCGGATCGAGATCTCGGTGATCTCCTGGAGGATGGGCCCGAGCTGGATCTCGCGCAGCGAGACGTTGCGGTACTTCGCCATCACCGCCCCGAGCTCGTCCTGGAACGCGGCGATGTCCAGGTCCGCGCGGTCGGCGCCGCCGGCGAGCATGAGCGTGACGTCGGTGAGGAACTGGACGTCCTCCTGCCAGAACGCCATGAGCAGGAGCATCAGGTTCTCGCGGATCTCCGGGCCGATCTGCCCGACCATGCCGAAGTCGAGGAAGTAGATCTTGTCGTTCCACCACATCAGGTTCCCGGGGTGTGGGTCCGCGTGGAAGAAGCCCTCGGTGAGGATCTGCGCGTAGTAGGACTCGAGCAGCTGGCGCGCCGCCTCTCTGCGCTCGGTGCCTTCCGGCGCGGTCCGGATGGGCGCGCCCCGGATCTCCTCCATCACCAGCAGCCGCGACGACGAGAGGTCGTGGTACACGTCCGGGACGTCCAGGCGCGGATACGGCTCCAGCACCTGACGCATCCGGTCGATGTTCGAGGCCTCTTGGCGGAAGTCGAGCTCGCGCCGGAGCGAGTCCGACAGGTGCTCGAACACCGCGGGCATGTCGATCACCTGCCGAAAGGCCGGGCGGTGCTCCGTCTTCTCGGCGAAGAGCTGGAGCAGGGCCAGGTCCTGCATGATGTCCTCGCGCGCGGTCGGGCGTTGCACCTTCACGACGACGCGGCTGCCGTCGGCGAGGGTGGCGCGATGGACCTCGGCGATCGTGCCGGCCGCCATCGGGTCCGGCTCGATCGACTCGAACACGTCCTCCCACGGGACGCCGAGCTCCTCCTCCATGACGCCGACGACCTGGGCCTCGGACAGTGGCGGAACGTTGTCCTGGAGGGACGCCAGCTCCTCGATGAACTCGGCCGGGACGAGGTCGGGCCGCGTCGAGAGGATCTGTCCGAGCTTGGCGAACGTGGGGCCGAGCTCCTCCATCGCGCCGCGGAGCCGCTCCGCCTGCCGCTTCCGGTTGGCGTGGGTGTCGGGGTCGGTCCTCGTGAACAGCTCCTTCAGGCCGTGGCGCGCCAGGACGGAGCCGATCCGGGTGGCGCGCCCCATCAGCCGGGGCTCGACCTCCCGCTCCACCTCGCGCGACCCTCGTCCGCCCGGAAGGGTGACGGGCATCGATGGCGCCCGCTGTTTGCCGTCCGCGTCCAGGAGCGCCGTGTTCACGATGATCACCGTGCAGCGCGCGTTGTGGCTGATCCTGTTCGGGACGTTGCCGAGTAAGAACTCCTTGCGTCCGCTCATCCCCGCGTTGCCGACGACGAGGGTGTCGACGTCGGACTCTTCGGCGATCTGCAGGATCGCCCGCGCCGGGTCGTCGTCCATTACCACTCGCGCGCGGCCCCGCGGACCGGCGAGCTCCTCGGCGAACTGCTTCAGCTCCTCGGCGGCGAACGTCGCCCGGGTCGCCTCGGCCTGGCCACCCTCGGTGGCGCCGGGGTTCGAGGGCAGCACCACCTGGAGTAGCAGCAGCTCGGCCTCGTACCGGTTCGCAAAGGCCGCCGCCCAGCGGACGGCGCGATCGGCGGTCTCGGAGCGGTCGGTCGCGACCATCACGCGCCCCACGCCCGGCGTACCCCGGCTCCCGTTGCCATCGGCCATGACCGCCGCATCATCGCAGAGGGACCTCGGGCGTCGCGCGTGATGCTGGGCTCGTCCGTTTCACGGGGCAGCACGCGAGGCGCGGTTGGGTACACTCGCCGCGCCGCCGGAGTAGCTCAGCCTGGCAGAGCAACCGCCTCGTAAGTGGTAGGTCAGGGGTTCGAATCCCCTCTCCGGCTCGCTGCCCCGCGCCACGAGGAAGTCCCCTGTAGAATCGCCGCCGTGCTCGGCCAGGTCATCGTCGACCCCTCGTCCCCGACACCCACGCTCAACAACGGCGGATGGGTCTACGAAGCCGCGATCTTGCTGGCCCTTCTCGGCGTGGTCGTCACGCTGGCGGTGGTGTTCGGCTACATGCGATTCGCGCCACGGTTCCAGACCGACGAGCAGGGCCGCAAGGGGGTTCGCGCCCCCCGGATCCAACCCGGGATGGACGTCCGCCGCCCGGTCAACGTCACCAGCGCTCCGCTCGTGGTCCAGGCGCCGCTCGTGGCGGTGCGCCGCTCCCGCTCCTGTCGCCGCTCCCGCGCCTGCGGTGGCCGCTCCCGCGCCCGTGGCGGTGGCCGCCGCTCCCGTCGCCGCGGCGCCGGCCGCACCATCGGCTCCGGCCCCCGCCCCCGTTGCGGCGGCCGAGACCGCGCCTCCCGCCGCGGCGCCGACGTCGGCGCCACCGACCGAGCACAAGGAGGTGGCGCTCGACCAGGAGACCTTCGACAAGACCCTGGCCGAGCTTCTGGAGAAGGGGACGGACCGGCGCGTGGCCGAGGGGCAGGCCCGGCGCGCCGCCATGATCGCGGCTCGGAAGAAGGCCGAGGGCTAGCCGCCCTCGCCCGCATGGAGGCCGCCGCCATCGATTGGTCTATGGGCTCCCGCGCGGCGGTGCTGGTCGACTGGGGCACGGCCGCGGAAACGGGGCGCAGAGTGGGCGGCAACGGGCCACCGACGCCCGCCGTAGAACGAGCGCGCCTGCGCGAGGACCTGGCCGGGATCGTCCCCGAGGCCGAGGGGGCGATCGGCGAGTTCACGGGCATGCATGCCGACGGATTCCGCTCGCGCCCGTGGGTCATGTCCCGCGGTGAGTGGGTGCGGGCGAACCTGAACGGGCTTCAGCGCTTGCTCGAACCGCTCGCCGGAAAGCTGGTCCCACCGGGCGCGAACCGGTCCGAGCTGCGCCGGAAGGCGCTGGGCGCGCAGATCGGAGGCCTGCTCGGCTACGTGAGCCGCAAGGTGTTGGGGCAGTACGACGTCTTCCTCCCGCCGGACGACGATGGGCTCCTGTACTTCGTCGGCCCCAACGTCGTCGAGGCCGAGCGGCGGTTCGGCCTGCGGCCGCGCGACTTCCGCCTGTGGATCGCGATCCATGAGGTGACGCATCGGGTGCAGTTCGCCGCGACCCCGTGGCTGAAGCCCTACCTGAAGCGGCACATCGACGAGTACCTCGACACCGTTCAGGTGGACTCTCGCGAGATGCTCGCGCAGTTGAGGCGCGCGGCCGACGAGATCCGCGCCGGCGCCGACTGGCGGGGCGCGCGGGGGATCCTGCTGCTCATGACCGACGAGCAGCGGGCGCTCTTCGCCACGATGCAGGCGATGATGTCGCTGCTCGAAGGACACGCGTCCTTCGTCATGAACCGCGTGGCCGCCGAGCGCGTGCAGGACCTCGACCGGATGCGCCGGGCGCTCAAGGCCCGGCGCAGCGCCGGCGGGATGGAGAAGGGTTTCCAGCGCGCGATCGGCTTCGAGACGAAGATCGCGCAGTACGACATGGGCGAGCGGTTCGTGCGCGCCGTCGTGGACGCCTCCGGCATGGAGGCCTTCAACCGCATCTGGGAGCGCGAGGAGCACCTGCCGACCCTCGAGGAGATCGCCGAGCCGGCCCGCTGGGTGGGGAGGGTCGCGGGAAGCTGATGCGCCGCCCGCCGGCCGTCGCCCGCGTCCTCGAGCGGGTGACCAGGACGGCCCGCGAGCACGAGATGTTCCGGGCGGGCGGCGTGGTGCTGGTCTGCGTCTCGGGCGGCCCGGACTCCGTCTGTCTTCTCTACTGCCTGTGGTATCTGCGCCGGCTGTTCAGGATCCGGCTCGCCGTCTTCCACTTCGACCACCGGCTCCGGCCCGACTCCAGGGCCGACGCCGAGTACGTCCGCCGGCTTGCCGCCCGGCTGAAGCTCCCGTTCCACCTCCGCGAGGCCGTGGACGCCCCGGGCAAGGGGACATCGGTGGAGGCCTGGGCCAGGGCTCGTCGCTCGACGTCGGCCGGCGACGTCGCCCGGGATCTCGGCGCGACGCGCATCGCCGTCGGGCACACCCAGGACGACCGGGCGGAGACCGTGCTCGCGTGGGCGCTGATGGGCGGCGGGGTCCGAACGATCAAGGCGATGGCGGGCCCGCAGGTCCGGCCGTTGGTCGACGTCGCTCGTTCGGACGTCGAGGGGTTCTGCCGCGCGTTGCATCTTCGCCCGCGATTGGACCCGACGAACCTCGACCCGCGGTTCCTGCGAAACGCGGTGCGGCTGAAGGGGATCCCGGCGCTCGAGCGGGCGACGGGGCGCTCCGTCCGAGAAGCCCTCGCTCGCACCGCCACGTTGGTCTCCGAGGACGACGACGAGCTGGATCGGCAGATGCGAGGACTCTGGGACGGCGTGTTCGAGGAGACGGAGGAGGGCATCCGGCTCGCGGCGGGCCCGCTCGGTTCCGCTCCGCGTCCGATCGCGAGGCGGCTGATCGGCCGGGCGATCTTCCGCTGCGGCGCGCCCGCGACCGAGGCCGACGTCCGAGCCGTCCTCGATCTCGCGGCGGGCCCGCCCGGGCGTCGGCGCGACCTCCGCGCGGGTTTGAAGGCGCGACGAGAGCGGGAGTATGTTTCCCTCTCTCGCACTTCCCCCGAGAGCCGGGAGTGAAGGGGGGCGAGATGGAAGGCCGGGGCGTTCTGTCCGAGTTCGAGGATGCGGTCGCAATTCCCGACGTGGCGCCGCATGCGGAGGCATACGAGCGCGACATCCAGCGGGTGCTCATCACCGAAGCCGAGATCCACCACAAGCTCCAAGAGCTCGGCGATCAGATCACCAAGGACTACGCCGGGGCCGACCTGCTGCTCATCGGGGTCCTGAAGGGCGCGTTCGTCGTGATGGCCGACCTCGCCCGCCACATCCGACTGCCGGTCGAGACGGACTTCATGGCCGTCGCCTCCTACGGCGCCGCCACGAAGACCTCGGGCGTCGTGCGCATCCTGAAGGACCTCGACCACGACCTCGAGGGCCGCGACGTGCTGCTCGTCGAGGACATCGTCGACTCGGGGCTCACGCTCAACTACCTCCTCAAGAACCTGCGGGGCCGACGACCGGCGAGTCTGGAGGTCTGCGCGCTCCTGAAGAAGACGGGCATCCAACGCGTGCACCTGGATGTTCGTTACGTCGGGTTCGAGATCCCGCCGGACTTCGTCGTCGGGTACGGCCTGGACTTCGCCGAGAAGTTCCGCAACCTCCCCTACATCGCCACGCTCAAGCCGGAGGCCTACTCGAACGTGTGATCCGGGGAACGGTGGGAGGGGGACCCCCGTCCAAGGGGTCGTGAAACGGCTCCTCACCGCCGTCCTCCCACTCGCCCTCCTGCTCTCGGCATGCGCCGAGGCGGCCGACGGTGGTGGCTCGGGATCCGGCTCGGGGGAGCTCGGGACGATCCGCGGAACCGTGCTCGCCGGGCCCACCTGCCCGGTCGAGACGGTCGAGAACCCCTGCCCAGACCACCCGGTCGCCGGCGTCAAGGTCCAGGCCCTTGCGGACGGGATGGTTTCGGCGTCCGCCGTCTCGGACCAGAACGGCGGGTTCGAGATGGACCTTGCCGCCGGCGAGTACCTCGTGGAGAGCGTGGTCGAGCCGGAGGGACCCGGGATGTACTCACGACCGACGCGGGTCACCGTGAAAGCGGGCGCCGTCGTCCAGGTCTCCGTCCTTCTCGACACGGGGATTCGGGCCCCGGTCGACACCGGCTGAGCACGCGCTCGGCAGAACGCAACCGGGGTGCTACCATGGCGCAGGGCCCTGAGCGACGTGACGCCGCTCGGGCCCCGTAAGCATCTCCGCAGGTCAACCACACGAAAGGAGCTCCACCCCTGGCTTCCGATCCCGGATCGCCGTACCGGCGCCTCCTCCGCGGACCGGCGATCTACATCCTCGTCGTGCTTGTCGGGATCTGGCTCTTCGTCGCGCTGGCCAACCGCACGCCGAGCGGGGCAGGAGCTGAACGTCGCGGAGTTCGAGTCCGACCTCGCCGACGGCGACGTCGCCACCGCGACCTTCCTCGAGGCCGACCAGAAGGTCGTCGGCGAGCTGACCGACGGCACGCCGTACGAGGTGACCTATCCGCTCGATTACCAGGACGATCTGATCGCGAAGATGCAAGCGGCGGGCGTCCCCTTCGAGAGCGATCCACAGAACGGCTCGGCGCTGGTGGGGTTCCTGTTCCAACTGATCCCCGTGATCCTGATCGTCGGGGCGTTCATCTTCATCATGAACCAGTCCCAGAGCGGCGGCGGGCGGGTCATGCAGTTCGGCAAGGCCCGCGCCAAGCTCGTCACGAAGGATCAGCCGAAGACGACCTTCACCGACGTCGCCGGCGTCGACGAGGCGATCGAGGAGCTTCAGGAGGTCAAGGAGTACCTCCAGAACCCGGCGAAGTTCCAGGCGATGGGTGCCAAGATCCCGCGCGGCGTCCTGCTATTCGGCCCGCCGGGGACCGGCAAGACCCTGCTCGCTCGTGCGGTCGCCGGCGAGGCCGGCGTCCCCTTCTACTCGATCAGCGGCTCCGACTTCGTCGAGATGTTCGTCGGCGTCGGGGCGGCGCAGGGTTCGCGATCTGTTCGAGCAGGCGAAGCAGAACGCCCCGGCGATCGTGTTCATCGACGAGATCGACGCCGTCGGTCGCCACCGCGGTGCCGGACTCGGAGGCGGGCACGACGAGCGCGAGCAGACGCTGAACCAGCTCCTCGTCGAGATGGACGGGTTCGACCAGCGCACCGCCGTCATCCTCATGGCCGCGACGAACCGCCCCGACATCCTCGACCCCGCGCTCCTTCGGCCCGGGCGGTTCGACCGTCACGTCACGATCGACCGGCCCGACCTCGAGGGGCGCAAGGGGATCCTCAAGGTCCACGCCCGTGGCAAGCCGTTCGACGAGACCGTCCAGCTCGACATCGTGGCCAAGCGGACGCCGGGATTCACCGGCGCGGACCTGGCGAACGTCATCAACGAGGCCGCGCTCCTCGCGGCGCGCTGGGGCAAGAAGGCGATCTCGATGAAGGAGGTCGAGGAGGCCATCGACCGGGTGATGGCCGGTCCCGAGCGCAAGTCGCGCGTCATGAGCGATCGTGAGAAGCGGGTGATCGCGTACCACGAGGGCGGCCACGCGCTCGTCGCGCACATCCTCCCGAACACCGACCCGGTCCACAAGATCAGCGTGATCGCCCGCGGCCGGGCCCTCGGCTACACGCTCACGCTGCCGGAGGAGGACAAGTTCCTCATGACGCGCGAGGAGCTCGCGGACGAGCTCGCGATGCTCCTCGGCGGTCGCGTCGCCGAGGAGCTCATCGTCGGAGACATCACGACCGGCGCCGCGAACGACATCGAGCGCGCGACCAAGGTCGCGCGGCAGATGGTCACGGAGTTCGGGATGAGCGACGTCATCGGGCCGCTCACGCTGGGCCAGAAGCAGCACGAGGTGTTCCTCGGCCGTGACTTCCAGGCGCAGCCCGACTACTCGGACCAGGTCGCGTTCGAGATCGACAACGAGGTCCGCCGCATGATCGACGAGGCGCACGACGAGGCGCTCGAGATCCTGCAGGATCACCGCGCCAAGCTCGACGAGCTTGCGGCCAAGCTCATCGAGCGCGAGACGCTCGACCGGGAGGAGGTCGAGGCCTTCCTCGCCGGGGTGCCGAAGAGAGCACAGCGCGATCTCACCGTGCGCGGCGCCGGGCTGGCGATCTCGCGACGCGCGATCCGCACGGGCGATCGCCCGCCCACGCCGGGCACGATCCCGCCCAAGCCCGTCGAGTAGATGCCGTGCCGATGACCGATCGCTGGGCCACGTTCGACTGCTATGGCACGCTCGTCGACTGGCTGGGCGGCATCCGCGACACGCTCGGCGACCTCTGGCCCGAGCACGACGCCGAGCTGCTGCTCGGGGCTTATCACGAGATCGAGCCCGAGGTGCAGCACGGGCGCGCCATCGCCTACCGACAGGTGCTGACCGAGACGCTCGAGAAGCTCGCCCACCGTGAGGGGCTCGACCTCGCGGACGACGAGCGCGCGGCACTCGCGGACTCGCTGCCCTCGTGGCCCCCGTTCCCCGAGGTGCCGTCCTCGCTCGCCGAGCTCCACGAGCGAGGCTGGAGGATCGCGATCCTTTCGAACACCGATCCGGACCTGCTGGACGCCTCCCTCGGCCTCATCGGCGTGCCCGTGGACCTTCGGATCACGGCCGCCGAAGCGGGCTCGTACAAGCCGGCGCACGGGCACTGGGAGCGGTTCTTCGCCGACACCAAGGCGGATCGCTCGCGCCACGTGCACGTCGGCGCCTCGCCGTTCCACGACCTCGTCCCCGCCGCGGAGCTCGGCCTGGCCGCCGTCTGGATCAACCGTCTCCACGAGAGCTCCGACGCGCCGCGCGCGGCCGAGCTGCCCGACCTCGCGAAGCTCCCCGAGACCCTCGACGACCTGGTGCCGACGTAGCCATGGCCGAGATCGATCGCGAGAAGATCGAGCAGGCGGTCCGGCTGATCCTCGAGGGCGTCGGCGACGACCCCGAGCGCGACGGCCTCAAGGACACACCACGTCGCGTGGCCGACATGTACGGGGAGATCCTCGCCGGGATCGGTGTCGACCCGGAGCCGATCGTCACGGTCGTCCCCGGCGCCGACTTCGACGAGATGATCATGGTGAAGGACATCCCGCTCACGGCGCTGTGTGAACACCACATGCTGCCCTTCAACGGGAAGGCGCACGTCGCCTATATCCCGAACAAGGACGGCCGCATCACGGGCCTGTCGAAGATCGCCCGGGTGGTCGACGTGCTCTCCAAGCGTCTCCAGGTCCAGGAGCGGCTCACCACCCAGATCGCCGACGTGCTCGACCGGGCGCTCGAGCCCCGAGGGGTGTTCGTCGTGATCGAGGCGGAGCACCTCTGCATGACGATGCGAGGCGTGAAGAAGCCGGGCTCGAAGACCGTTACCTCAGCGGTCCGGGGGCTCTTCCGAAACGACGCTCGGACCCGCCAGGAAGCCATCGATCTCATCGATACGTAGGGGGTGGGCTGCATCGCCGCTGGTCAAGGGGTATCGTTTGGGACCGAACGAGCTTGACTTGAATCCGACCTTCTGAGTAGGATTCGCGCCGGCGCGCCGCCGAGGTGGGTGGAACGGAACGGTTCAGGAGGTAGCGGCGATGCTCCCAACGTTCGTCATCGGACTGCGCGAGGGTCTCGAGGCCTCGCTCATCGTCGGGATCATCGCGGCGTTCCTGATCCAGCGAGGCGAGGGACGGGCGCTCCGGCCGATGTGGATCGGGGTCGCCATCGCGATCGGCCTGTGCACGGCCGTCGCGATCGTGCTCCGGTTGGTCGGCGAGTCCCTTCCGTTCCGCCAGCGCGAGACGATGGAGGGGGTGCTGGCCCTCCTCGCGGTCGCCGGCGTCACCTACATGGTGGTCTGGATGCGCCGGCACTCGCGCGAACTGAAGGGCCAGCTGGAGGATCAGGCGGAGCACGCGCTGCTGGTCGGCTCGACGCTGGCGCTGGTCGCGATGGCCTTCTTCGCGGTCCTGCGGGAGGGCCTCGAGACGGCGATCTTCCTGCTCGCCGCGTTCCAGAGCTCGACGAGCCCGCTGGCGACCGGGATCGGTGCCGTTCTCGGCGTGGCGGTTGCGGTGGGCCTGGGCTTCGCGCTCTACAAGGGTGGCGTGCGGATCAACCTCTCGCGTTTCTTCCGGGTCACGGGGTTCGTGCTCGTGCTGGTCGCGGCGGGGCTGCTCTCCTCGGCCGTCCACAGCCTGGCGGAGGCGGGGGTCATCACCGTCGGACAGCAGACGGCGCTGGATCTCACGTGGCTCGTCGCGCCGGGCTCGATCCGCGCCTCGCTGCTGACGGGGATGCTTGGCCTGCACCCGATCCCGACGGTGGCCGAGGTGGTCGCCTGGCTCGCCTACGCCGTCCCGATGTCGCTCTACGTGCTCTGGCCGCAGCGGCCGCGGCGGGCGCAGGTCGCCTCCGTCGCGGCGCCGACGGCCGGGTAACCGCTTCAGACGGACATCCGAGGAGGAGACATGAACGTTCGGAGGCTCTGGTTCGCGCTGCTCGGGCTCGGCCTGGTCGCGGTGGCGTGCGGCGGTGGTGGCGGCGACGCCGACCTCACCGTGACGCTGCACGACGACGGGATCGCGCTGTCGGAGACAACCCTCGCCGCGGGGGAGCTCCGGTTCGAGGGGATCAACGAGGGCACGCTGACGCACGAGTTCGAGGTCTTCGCGGTGCCGGAGGGCGTGGACGCCAACGCGCTGCCGCTCGACGGGGACGTCGCGCGGGCCGACGAGATGCTCGAGGTGGTCGACGAGGTCGAGGACATCGCGCCGGGGACATCCGCGGGGCTCAGCCTCGACCTCGAGCCCGGGACCTACGCCGTCATGTGCAACCTGCCCGGCCACTACGCGAACGGAATGCACGCGACGTTCACGGTCGCCTGATCGCCCGGCCGGCGACAAGCCCGCCGTTCCGCCGGACCGTCGCTAGCATGAGCCTCGTGGGCGGCCCCGTGTGGCGTATCGGCGAGCGCGCGCTCGATTGCTCCGAGCGCACGCTGGTCATGGGGATCCTGAACGTCACGCCGGACTCGTTCTCCGACGGCGGCGAGTTTCTCGAGGTGGACGTGGCGGTTCGTCACGGAGTGCAGATGGCGGCCGACGGGGCCGACGTGATCGACGTCGGCGGCGAGTCCACGCGGCCGGGCTCGGAGCCGGTGCCCGTCGACGACGAGATCGGGCGCGTGGTTCCCGTCATCGCCAAGCTCGTGCGCGAGGTCCCGGCGGTCCCGGTCTCGATCGACACGCGCAAGGCCGAGGTGGCCGCCGCGGCGCTGGACGCGGGCGCCGCGATCGTGAACGACGTCTCGGGAGGGCGCGACCCCGGGATGTTCGAGCTCGTGCGCGATCGTGGCGCGGCGGTCGTCCTCATGCACATGAAGGGCGAGCCGAGGTCGATGCAGGAGTCGCCCTCCTACGACGACGTCGTCGACGAGGTCCACGAGTACCTGCGCGAGCGGATCGAGGCCGCAGAGTTCGCGGGGATCGATCCCGAGCGCATCGCGATCGACCCGGGGATCGGGTTCGGCAAGGAGCTGGAGCACAACCTCGAGCTGATCCGACGGATCGACGCGTTCCTGGATCTCGGCCGGCCGGTGCTGGTCGGCCCCTCGCGGAAGCGGTTCATCGGGACGATCCTCGACCTTCCGCAGGACCAGCGGGTCGAGGGAACGATCGGCGCGGCCGCGTGGCTGGCGGCGAGAGGTGCGCACGTCCTGCGGGTACACGACGTCCGCGAGGTCGTCCGGGCCGTGCGCGTCGTCGACGCGATCGCCGGATCGGGCCCGTGACCTGGATCGAGAAGCGCCGGGTCGTCGTCCGGGGAGGCGAGCTCGCGTTCGTTGACGCCGGCGACCCGGAGGAGCCGCCGGTCGTCCTGCTCCACGGCCATCTCACGTCGTCGTTCCTCTGGCGCCACCTTGCCCCGATGCTCGCGCCCTGGATGCGCGTGATCGCCCCGGACCTTCCCGGGCGCGGCGATTCCCTCCTCGCGGACGACGCCGACCTCTCGCTCGACGGACAAGCCCGCACGGTGCGAGCGCTCCTGCACGAGCTGGGCGTCGATCGGTTCGCGGCGATCGGGCACGCCTCCGGCGGCGGCATCGCCCAGCTGCTTGCCGTCGACGGCGGGGTCGAGGCGCTGATCCTCATCGACACGATCGCCTTCGACGCGTGGCCCTCGGATCGTATGCGCGAGATCCAACGGGACCTGCGGATCGCGAACGAGGAACGCGTGCGGGCGTGGGTCCGGGGCGCATTCGACGTCGGCATGTCGCGCCGCGACCGGCTGTCGGACGCCGATCTGGACGAGTACCTGCGTTCGTTCCGGGGCGAGGAGGGGGTGCGGACGTTCGTCCGCGTGCTGTCGGCGCTCGACGGCCGAGGGCTCGAGGATCTGGAGCCTCGGCTCGCCGCGCTCGAGATCCCGGCGTTGGTGCTGTGGGGCGAGGAGGACGCGTTCGTCGGCGTGAGCGTGGCGGAACGTCTCGGCGATGTGCTCCCGAGGGCGTCGGTGGCGCTGCTTCCCGGATGCGGGCACTTCCTGCTCGAGGACGCCTCCGAGACGGTTGCGCCGCTGATGTTCCAGTGGTTGCGCTCGCAATACCTGAAGGTGGAGCACCGGCACGAGCCGGCGGGGCCGGTCACCGTCTATCTCGGACGGCGCCCGCCGGGCGAGGGAGGCGAGGAGTGACGACGTCGAGGCTGTTTCTCACGGGGATCCGCGCCGAGGGCCATCACGGCGCCAACCCGGGCGAGAAGGACGTGGCGCAGGCGTTCGTCGTCGATCTCGACGTGGAGGTCGAGGTCTCCGGCGACGCGATCGGCGCCACCGCCGACTACCGGGGGCTGATCCGGACGGCGCGCGAGACGGTGGAGCGCGAGCGGTTCGATCTGCTCGAGAACGTCGCGGACGCCGTGGCGCGGGCGGTCGTCGTCGGAGGGCGGGGTCGTTCGGGCTCACGGCGATCGTCCACAAGCCGGGCGCGGCGCGCTCGAACGACGTCCAGGGCGTCGCCGCCGCGGCGACCGTCGAACGCGACGGCTGAGCGTCGAACGATGGCCGAGTCGGCCTACCTCGCGCTCGGGTCGAATCTCGGCGACCGCCTCTCGACCCTCCAGCACGCGGTCGACCTGCTCTCCGCCCGCGCGGGGATCGAGGTCGTGCGTTCCTCCCGCGTGTACGAGACCGACCCCGTCGGCCCCCCACAGCCCGCTTACCTGAACGCCGTGATCGAGGTCCGGACCGACCTCGAGCCGCTCGGGCTGCTCGAGGCCTGCCGGGCGGTCGAGGCGGAGCTCGGCCGCGTCCGGGACGAGCGATGGGGGCCCCGGACGCTCGACGTCGACGTCCTCACCTACGACGAGCGGACGGTCGACGAGCCCGATCTCACGATCCCCCATCCGAGGATGCACGAGCGCGGGTTCGTCCTGGTCCCGCTCGGCGAGCTCGACCCGGACCCGATGCTTCCCGGCGGGCGCTCGCTCGCCGGGCTCCGCCTGCCGCCCGGCGCCGTGCTCGGCGTCCGGCCGTTCGCGCCCCCGCTCCGGGTCGACCTGATGAGCGACGGCCGCGAGCCGGCTCCCGGGAGGGTCCGCCGGGGTCGCTCCCTGCTCGCGGCCGTCGTCGGGCTCGGGCTGCTCGCGTCGCTGCCCCTCGTGTTCGGGCTGCTCGGCGGCGAGGACCGAGCCGGTTTGGCGTCTCAACCGGCCGGCCCGGTGGGCGAGGGACCCGCCCCTGGAATCGAGGGAAACCTCACCGGACGGCTCGCGTACGTCGCCGACGATCCCGCTACGGGACGGCCGCGGCTCTGGGTCCTGGACCTCGAGGACGGCTCCGTCGTCGAAGGCCCGAGCGTTCCCGACGTCGCCGAGCTCCACGCGGCGGGCCCGGTCAACACGTGGATCGCCCTGGTCGGTCGTGACGGCTCGGACTCGGTCGGGTACCTGGTGCGCAGTCCGTCCGCGACCATCCAGCCCGCCGAGATCGCCCGCGGCGACGTGGTGTCGCTCTCGACCGATGGCAACGTACTTCGTCGTCGGCGCCGCGGACGCCGCTCGCTCGCCGGGGTGTCCGGAGCCCTCGTACTCGCTCCGCCGGGTCCTGCTCACGACGTTTCGCGATGCGTCCGCCTACTCGAGGCACCCTTCCCTGCGGACGGCTCGTGGCCGCGACGCTGCTCGGCTCCCAGCTCCCCGTCGTCAGCGTGATTCGCCGGGGCACGCCCGAGGTCCACGCGCGCTGGCGATCCGTCGATGCTGTTCCGCGGGTTCGCGCACCTCGCCGCCGCGTCGGCGAGCGGCTCGCTGCTCCTGTCCGACGTACCGAGCGGCGACCTGCTGGTCTGGCCGGGCGGCGGCACGCCGCGGCCGGTCGTCAGCGGCTCTCGCACGACCCGGAGCGGATCCTGGCGTGGTCCGGCGACGGCCGGTTCATCGTCCTCGACGGCGCGATCGGGGACGAGGAGGGAACGTGGCTCGTCGACGCCGCCGGCGGAACCGCCGAGCCGTTCCCGCCCGCCGACTACCCGCTCACGAGCGCCCTCACGGGCGCGGCCTTCGCCGACGACGGCACGCTGTTCGCGATCGCCCCCGGACACATCCTGGCCTCGAGGGGGACGGCGCTGTTCCCGGTGTCGCTCCCGAGCGGACGCGCCGTATCCCATCGGCCCGGTCGCCTGGCTTCCCTGAGCGGGAACGAATACGTTACGAACCGGCGCGAGAAACCCCAGGGTAGAGGCCACTTTCCTCCCAGGCCCTTGACGTGAATGAGATCCACGGCGAACCGGAAGCCGGTATCGCTCAGCCCCTACCGTGAGCCCGGGGAGTCCGAGTGACCCAGGCCCTTGCCCGACAACCCGCCCCGGTGGCACCATGTCACTATGGAGCGACGGCGGATTCTTCATCTCTTCTCCTACGCCCTCATGTTCACCACCGTCCCACTCGCCCTCATTGGACTCGACACGGTGCACTGCCCCACGATCAGCGACCGGCTGCGTACATGCGTGGCCTTTGGCTACGCGCGGATCGGTCTTATTGCCGCGATGCTGCTTGTTAGCTTGCTGCTCTGGACCCTCACCGAGGACCGTTCTCCTCAGGAGTGACTCCCGCCCCGGAACGCACGGGGGCGAGGGGCGAGCTTTGAACGGTTGTAGATGATGCCCCTGAAGCGATCCTCGATGGCTCCCATCCGGTGACAGTTCAGGCCAAGCTGCTGCGGCTCGAACTCCTGAAGGTGAAGATCGAACTAGAGCGGGAGTTTGAGACGCTCATCCTCGATTGCAGGGACTGTGGGCGGACAGTTCACTGGGTCTCGGGTCTAGGCGCTACCACTGGGCTCCGGCGAAGGTACGAAGGCAGACGTCGGGCCTTCCCCATACTCGAACCCCCGTTGGAACTCTCGAATGGTCCCCGATGGGATGCCCTGGACACGCTGACCGACGAGGAGCTTGCCGAGGTTGGTCTTTGATTTCCCCGAGCGGGATACTGCGGCGCATGGATCTCGCCGTCGTCGGTGCCGGCCGCGTCGGAACGGCCCTCGCCGTGCTGTGGCGACGCGCGGGGCACCGAATCCTCGCGGTCGCCGGCGGCGCCGCAACTCCAGAACGCGCGGCGACGCACCTGCCGGGTGTGCCGGTCCTCGACGCCGTCGCCGCGGCACGCGACGCCGGCGTCGTCCTCATCGCGACGCCCGACGCCGCGATCGCGAGCGTGTGCGAGCAGATCGCCCGCGGCGGCGCGGTCGGTCCCGGCGTGGCCGTGGCCCACGCCTCGGGGGCGACCGGCCTCGACGCGCTCGCCTCCGCCCGCTCGGCCGGGGCGACGACCCTGTCGATCCACCCGCTGCAGACCTGCCCGACGGTCGAGGCCGCGGTCGAGCGGATCCCGGGAGCGGGGTTCGCGATCACGGCGGAGTCCGAGGACGCCTACGCGCTCGGCGAACGCCTCGCCATCGAGGCCGGGGGCCGCCCGTTCCGGCTCGCCGACGAGGCGAAGCCGCTGTACCACGCCGCCGCGGTCTTCGCCTCGAACTACCTCGTGACGGTCACGGCGATCGCCCACGAGCTCGAGCGCGCGGCCGGCGTGGAGGATCCGGCGGCCGTCCTCGCGCCCCTGCAGGAGGCCACGCTCGCGAACCTGGAGCGCGTGGGGCCGGCCGACGCGCTCACCGGGCCCGCCGTCCGCGGCGACGCCCTCACCGTCGAGCGGAACCTCCAGGCTCTCTCGGATCGCGCCCCCGAGGGCGTGCGCCCGTACGTGGCGCTCGCGGACCTCGCGCTCGAGCTCGCCGAGCGTTCCGGCCGGCTGCCCGTGGAGGGGCGCGAGGCGGTCGAGGAGGTGCTCGCGCGCTGGAGGTGATGCGCTCGGTCGCGGGGACGTTCGCGGTGTGCGAGGACGCCCGCGCCCGCGGGCAGGGCGTCGGGCTCGTCCCGACGATGGGCGCGCTCCACGCCGGACATGCGTCGCTCGTCCGGCGCGCGCGGGACGAGCGAGACGTCGTCGTCGTGTCCGTCTTCGTGAACCCGCTCCAGTTCGGCGACCCCGCCGACCTCGCCGCGTACGAACGCGACGAGGAGGGCGACCTCGACGCCCTGCGCGGGCTGGGGGTGGACCTCGTCTTTCTGCCGAGCGTCGAGGAGATGTACCCGGGCGGCGAGCCCGAGGTCACCGTCGACCCCGGGCCCCTCGGCGAGCGGCTCGAGGGGGCCTCGCGCCCGGGGCACTTCCGCGGGGTCGCGACCGTCGTGGCCAAGCTGTTCCACGCCGTCGGTCCGTGCGTCGCGTACTTCGGCGAGAAGGACGCGCAGCAGCTCGCGATCGTGCGGCGGATGTCGCACGATCTCTCGTTCCCCGTCGAGCTCGTCGCGTGTCCGATCGTCCGCGAGCCCGACGGCCTCGCGATGTCCTCGCGCAACGAGCGCCTCAGCCCGGCGCAGCGCGAGGCCGCCGGCTGCCTGTTCCTTGCGCTGTCCGAGGCGGCCGGACTCGCGAGGTCGGGGGAGCGAGACGCGGCGGTGCTCGTCGCCGCGATGGCCCGCGAGGTCGGCGCGACGGCGGAGGCGCGTCTGGACTACGCCGCGGTGGTGGACGAGGCGACGTTCGAGCAGGTGCGCGAGATCGACGGGCCGTCGCGAGCGCTCGTCGCGGCGCGCTTCGGCGAGGTCCGCCTGATCGACAACCTCCTGCTTCCGAGCGCCTAGGGCGAGGTGTCGGCCTCCGCCCCTGCGTGGCAGGATGATCCGTCCGAGGAGGTGAGGGGCACGTGCTGCTCGCGGTGAACGTCGGCAACACGAACACGGTGCTAGGCGTCTTCCGCGGCGCGACCCTCGAGCACCAGTGGCGGGCCTCGACCCAGGCCGAACGCACGGCGGACGAGCTCGCCGTCCTGTTCGCGGGCCTGCTGGATCAGGCCGGCCTGTCGTTCTCGAACCAGATCACCGGGGTCGTGATCAGCTCGGTGGTCCCTTCGTCCACGACCGCGCTGCGCGACATGGTGACCCGCTACTTCAACTTCCCGCCGGTCCTCGTCGAACCCGGGACGAAGACGGGACTGTCCATCCTCACGGACAACCCCCGGGAGCTCGGCGCGGATCGCGTCGTGAACGCGCTCGCCGCGTTCAGCCGCTACGGCGGCCCGTGCATCGTCATCGACTTCGGGACCGCGACCACCTACGACGCCATCTCGGAGAAAGGGGAGTTCCTCGGCGGCGCGATCGCGCCCGGCGTCCAGACCAAGAACGCCTCGCTCTCGCGCGAGACGGCGCGCCTGCCGCAGGTCGAGCTCCAGGCGCCGCGCATCGGCGTGGGGAAGAACACCGTCGAGGCGATCCAGTCGGCGCTGATCTTCGGGACGGCCGCCGAGGCGGACGGCATGATCGACCGGATGCGCAAGGAGCTCGGCGGCAACGCGACGGTCGTCGCGACGGGCGGGCTCGCGCCCCTCATCGTGTCGCACTGCCAGTTCGTCGACGAGCACGACCCGTGGCTCACGCTCGAGGGTCTCCGGCTCGTGTTCGAGCGCAACGTCGGTCCGGCCGACGATGCCTGAGGAGCCGACCGGCCGCGAGGCCGAGGTCCTGAAGGCGCGGCGCGAGAGCCGGGAGCGGCTCGCCGAGCGGGCCTTCGCGCTGAGCCTCGAGCAGGCCCTCGGCGTTCGCGAGCCCGACGTCGCGGCGAGCGTCCGCGAGGCGCACGGGTCCCTCGGGCCCGACGCGGTCACGGACGACCGGCGCACCGTTGCGGGCCGGGTCGTCCTGAAGCGAGACATCGGCAAGCTGGTGTTCCTCGTGCTCCGCGATCGCACCGGCGATCTCCAGCTGGTGTGCAACCAGGACACGGAGCCCGCGAGCCTGAAGCTGGTCGCGGAGGTTGACCTCGGCGACATCGTCGGCGCGACGGGCCGGGTCGGGACGACGCGCAAGGGCGAGCTGAGCGTGTTCGTCGAGCGTCTCGCGATGCTCTCCAAGGCACTCCGGCCGCTGCCCGAGAAGTGGCACGGCCTGAAGGACCCCGACCTCCAGCAGCGCCAGCGATACCTGCAGCTCGCCACGGACCTCGAGTACCGGCGGGTGGTCACCGCCCGCGCCGAGACCCTGAAGGCGTTCCGCCGCACGCTCGAGGGGCGCCGGTTCGTCGAGGTCGAGACGCCCGTGCTCCATCCGACCGCCGGCGGCGCGATCGCGCGGCCGTTCGTGACGCACCACCGCGTCCTGGACGTCGATCTCTATCTGCGGATCGCGCTCGAGCTCTACCTCAAGCGGCTGCTCGTCGGCGGGCTCGAGCGCGTGTACGAGATCGGCCGCATCTTTCGGAACGAGGGCATGGACCGCGACCACAATCCCGAGTTCACGATGCTCGAGCTCTACCAGGCGTATGGGGACTACGAGACGATGATGGAGGTCGGCCAGGCGCTGATCCGCGAGGCGGCGCTCGCCGTCCGCGGTTCGCTCCGCTTCGAGTACGAAGGTCGAGAGGTCGACCTCGAGAGCGAGTGGCCGCGGCGCACGATGGTCGATCTCGTGTCCGAAGCGGTGGGCGAGGAGGTCACGCTCGAGCGGGCCGACCTCGGCGAGCTCGCCGCGCACCACGAGCTCGAGGTCGATCCCGGCTGGGGCCCGGGCAAGCTCGTGTACGAGCTCTACGAGAAGCTCGTCGAGGACGAGCTGTGGGGTCCGGTCTGGGTTTGCGACCTGCCCCGCGAGGTCTCACCGCTCGCGCGGCCGCACCGGAGCGAGCCCGGACTCGTCGAGCACGCCGACCTCGTCCTGTGCGGGACCGAGCTGATCCCTGCGTACTCCGAGCTCTCCGATCCCGACGAGCAGCGCAGGAGCTTCGAGATCCAGGCCGCGGCGCGCGCGAAGGGCGAGGAGGAGACGCACCCGATGGACGAGGACTTCCTCGTCGCCCTCGAGCACGGGATGCCGCCGGCCGGCGGCCTCGGGCTCGGCGTCGATCGGCTCGTGATGATCCTCGCGGACGTGCCGAGCATCCGCGACGTGATCCTGTTCCCGCACCACCGGCCGGAGGGACAGCCCGGGACCTGAGGACCGCGACGGCGGAAATCGACGCCACGCCTTGAATGAGCCGGCGCGTGGGCCGGCTCCTTCAAGGCATCTCGAGCACGATCGGGTCAGCCGATCACGAATCCGATGACGTTGCAGGGTGCCGTGTACTCCCACGGGGAGTACGTCCCCGTCTGGTACCAGTAGAACCTGCTGGCGATCCGGTACGTCCCACCCGCCAGGTTCGGCCACTCGAGCGGCGCGATCAGCGAGCCCGGAACCAGCTTCGTCGGGTCGTAGCCGGCGCTCGTCTGGAAGTACATCCATCCCGGCGAGCTGCTCGCAACGTTCGCCCACGTCCGACCTGTCCACTTCTGCAGGGTGGGCGTCCAAGCGACCCACTCTTGGTTTGGGTAGGTGACCGTGCCGTACGCGCCAGCCTGGACGACGCCCAAGTGCCCTCCCAACCCGCCGCTGTACTGGCAATCGTCCGTCACCCAGTGCACCGGCAGGCTGCCCGCGGCGAATGCGGGCTCGACCCCGCTGGCGAGGACCCCACCCACTCCGATCGTCGTCGCGACGATCAGGGTCAGGACTCGCATCCTTCGTCCGTTCATTTGACACTCCTTCCTCTCGGCCGCTTCCCGTTCGCGGTCTTGATGGAAGACATGCTGCCCACGTCCGTTGAAAGCCGTCTGAAGGTGGGCTGAACCAAGCCGGGGACTGGAGCCAGGCGCCCGGTCGGCCGTGCCGGGACGCCCGCGGTGAAACCGCCAGGGAGGTCAAGGTGTGTGGAGCCGGATGAGGTTAGGCGTCTCCGAGAGTGTCGCTCGCCGGCGCGGGGGGGCCGGGAAGGAAATCGGGCGCCCCGTACGTCGGCGCCGGTCCGGCGAGGTGCGCGGACGGATCCTGCGTCGTGGCGACCACGGTGGTATCTCCGAACTGGAGGCGTTCCTCGCCCCACAGCTCGGACGTCTTCTCGGATCCACTGGCGAAGCCAAGGGGAGCAGGGATCGGGCGTCCGTTCACGAAGGTGCCGTTGGCGGACTCGAGGTCGATCAGGAGTCGCCGACCCGGCGCCCCGGGCACGATGGCCGCGTGCTCGCGGGAGACCTTGCCGTCCTGGAGGACGAGATCGCATTCCTCGCCGCGCCCGATCAGGAACCGGTTCCCCACGACCTCGACGGCCCGCTGTGGTTTCCCGTTCGCGACGACCACCAGCCACATCCGGATCGGTCCCTGCATCGTGTCCGGTCTGTCGGTCATTCGAGCTCTCCCCGTCGTCGTCCCGCCGAACTGTAACGCCATCACACGTGTGGTGGGACCCGCCAGCGGGCGGCGGACCGCTCACGTCGCGTCTCAGGCGAGCGGCTCACTCCGAGGTCAGCGCCGCGATCTCTCCCGCTGCTCGCTCCTCCGCGTCTCGGTCGCCCTTCCTCGACGCAACCCGCTCGGCTCGCCTCCAGAGCTCGACGGCTTCGTCGGTGGCGTGCATCGCCCCCGCCCGGGCGGCCGAGCGTTCCAGGTACTCGAGGGCCCGCTCGGGAACGTCACTTCGGTAGTAGTAGAAGGCGAGCCGGTCGAGCTGGTCGTCGGTGGCACTCGCGCTCGCCTCGACCTCCTCTGCCACCCTCCGGTAGAGCTCGCGCATCCTCGAGGGAAGGAGCGTCGACAGCGTCGCGTCTCGCAGGAGGCCGTGATTGAAGGCGCACCACAGCTCGGGGAACCGCCGCGTCTCGCGGACGACCTCGCCGCGAAGCAGCGACGGTAGGTACTCCCGCGTGGGCGCCTCACCGGCTACGCGTTCGAGGATCGGGACCGAGAACTCGCGTCCGATCACGGCCGCCGCCTGCGCGAGCCGTAGCGCGGGTTCGGGGAGTCGCTGGACCCGGAACGTCAACAACCCCTCGAGGGCCGGCGGCAGCATTCTGCCCATCGAGGTGATCGACATCGTCCAGCTCCGACCGCGCTCCAATCCATCCGTCTCAAGGAGCGCCCGCATGAGCTCCTCCACGTACAGCGGGTTCCCCTCGGCCCTGGACACGATGTGGTCGCGAGATGCTGCTTCGACGGCGCCGGTGGGCGACAGCATGTCCACCAGCTGCGCAGAGGCGTCGGATGAGAGTGGCTGGAGTGCGAGCTCGGTCACGCGATGGCCGTACTCGCCGAGGATCCGCATGCGGAGCCGCCCCCCTTCGGTTTCCGCCTCTCGGCGCGTCGCGAGCGAGAGGAGCAGGGCGGCGGAGTCGGTGAGCGGGAGCAGCTCCTCGGCGAGCGAGCAGGTCGCGCGATCGGCGTCCTGGAGGTCCTCGATCGCGAGCACCATGGGCTGCCGGCGACACAAGCTCTCCGCCCATTCCCGGTACGCGGCGGCGATCCCTTCGGCAAGTTGCTCGGGCGACAGACCGGCGATCTCTTCGAGCGAGGGATCCATCCGAACGGAGAGGAGCCTGGCGAGGAACGGGAGGACCGCCTCTGTTCGCGAATCGAGGAGCGGCTCGAGGCGCGATCGGAGCTTGGTTCGCACGACCAAGTCCGGGTCACCTTCGCTCACGTTCAGCCATCGCCGCACGATTTCGACGAAGGGCGCGTACGGTACCGCGGTCCCAGGCGGTTGACATCGCCCCTCGAGCCAGATCACGTCCTCGGACAGCTCACCCATGAGCTCGAGCAGGATCCGGGTCTTTCCGATGCCCGCCTCGCCCTCGACGATCAGGATCTGCCCGCGACCGGCCTCGAGCTCGCGCGCCAAATCGTCGAGGCGGGCGACCTCGGCCTCGCGACCCACCAGCGGGGTCGAGGGCGTGAGGCGCTCGGAGCTCTCGAGGCCGTCCAGGCGCCAGGCGCTCACGGGAGCGGCTCGGCCCTTGACCTCGAACTCGCCCAGCGGCTCGAAGGCGAATCCAGTGGGGAGCCGACGGACCACGGCCTCACCAACGACGACCGCCCCCGGCTCCGCGATCGCCTGCATGCGGGCCGCGACGTTGAGCGGATCGCCAAACGCGACCTCCTGTGGAGCCCCCGCGCCCACCTCGGCGGTCGCCATGCGCCCGGCGTTAATGCCGATGCGTACCGAGAAATCCGAGATGCTCCACGCGGTCTCGACCTCCCGGGCGTACTCCCGGGCGACCTGGACGATCCGTAGCCCGGCGCGACACGCGCGAGCGGTGTCGTCCTCGTGCGCGTCCGGGAGTCCAAAGTACGCGGCGATGCCGTCCCCCAGGTAGGCCTGCACCATGCCGCCGAACTCCTCGACTGCTCGGCTCATTCGCGTCACGCACTCTCCGACGATCGCCCGGACCTCTTCGGGCGAGAGGCGCTCCGCGAGCGAGGTCGAGCCGACGATGTCGGCGAAGAGCGCCGTCAGCGTCAACATCTGACTCTGATCGACATCCGCCACAGGAAGCGATCGATCGATCGTCGTTTCCTCGTCTTGACGCTCCGAGGATGGTGGGGTCGATGGCGCCCCGGATGGGGAGAGCGCGAGCGTCGCCAGCTCGAGCGAGGGCTCCTGTCGCAGGATGTCCTCGTGGAGCCGCTGCAGCGAGGCCCCGGGGTCGATGCCGAGCTCCTCCCGAAGCACGTGAGCGGTGTCCTGGTAGGCCTGCAACGCCTCCGCCTGCCGTCCCGAGCGATACAGGGCCAGCATGCGATGCGCCTGCAACCGCTCCCGGACCGGGTTCGCTTTGGAGAGGGCCTCGAGCTCCCCGATCACCTCACGGTGGCGTCCGAGCCCGAGGTCCGCCTCGATGCGATCCTCCAATGCCGAAAGGCGAACCTCGTCCAATCGCTCGATCTCGACGTGCGCGAACGGTTCGAAGGTGAAGTCCACGAGCGGGCCTCCCCTCCACAGGGCGAGCCCCGCGTGGAGCTTCACGGATGCCGTCGAAGCGTCTCCTCGGCTGAGGGCCTGGCGGCCTTCATGGCTCAGACGATCGAACCGGTCCAGATCGAGTTGCTCCGAATCGACGTTCAGGACATACCCGGGCTTGCGCGTCTCGAGGATCGGCCGCGCCCCGTTGGCGAGGTTCGGAGACAAGAGCTTCCGCAGCTGTGAGACGTAGACCTGCACCGTGTTCTGCGCCGTGTCGGGGGGTTCGTCTCCCCAGAGGTCGTCGACGAGCTTGTCGATGGAGACGACCTCATTGGTATTGATCAGCAGGACCGCGAGGACGGCCTTCTGCTTGAGGCCACCGAGCCGAAGTGGCTGGTCGCCGTCTCGTGCCTCGAGCGGTCCAAGGATCCGGTAGTCCATAGGCTGCGTCTCCTACGACGTCGGACGGTAGCAAACCCGATCCGCGGCCGCGCCGCCCGCTTTGCGGCCCGAGCATCGGCGCAGTTCTTTAGCGGCTCGCGAACGAGATGGAGTCCGTGCTTGCGGAGGCGGACCGACCGACCGAGAGCTCGAGCGAGGCTCGGGCTCCTCCCGGTGGCGTTTCCTCGCTCTACCCAGCCGCTTCCCGGTGATGCTAGAAAGCCGTCACCGTGCGCTTCGTCGCGACCCCAGGAACCGAGATCGCCGGCTACCGGATCCTCTCCGAGGTGGGCCGAGGCGGGAGCGCGACCGTCTATCTCGCGGATCATCCGGGTCTCGGCCGGCGGGTCGCGCTCAAGATCCTGTCGTCCGAGCTCGCCGAGGACGACGCCTTCGCGGCGCGCTTCTCCCAGGAGGCCAGGATCGCCGCCGGCATGGAGCACCCGAACGTGCTCCCCGTCTACGACGCGGGCGAATGGGAAGGACTCCTGTACATCGCGATGCGCTACGTCGACGGCACCGACCTGGCTGGCATCCTGGAGCGAAAGGGCGCCTCCTCCCTCGAATGGGCGCTCCCGATCCTGTCGCAGATCGCGGCTGCGCTCGACGCGGCGCACGCCAAAGGCCTGGTGCACCGCGACGTCAAGCCGGCGAACATCCTGATCGATCCGGGCGCCGGACCCGGGGGAAGGGACCATGCGTATCTGACCGACTTCGGCCTGGCCCGGCCCGCGCTCGGCGCGTCCGGGCTGACCAAGGCCGGCGAGATCTACGGGACGATCGACTACATGCCGCCGGAGCAGCTGTCGGGCGGCGTCGTCGACGCGAGGAGCGACATCTACGCGTTCAGCTGCCTGGCGTACGCCTGCCTCACGGGCGCCCCTCCGTTTCGCCGCGACACCATGCTCGCGACCGCCGCCGCGCAGATGCACGAGGCGCCCACGCCGCCGAGCCTGTTGCGACCCGATCTTCCCGTTGCGCTCGACGAGCCGCTGACCCGCGGCCTCGCGAAGGACAAAGCGAGCAGATACCGGTCGGCGTTCGAGCTCGTCGAGGCGGTGTCGGCGGCGATCGGAGCTTCGTCCGCGGACATGCTCTCGGCCGTCCACCATGTCGAGCCCGGACTCGCGGTCGCCGCACGCGAGTCCAGGAAGACGGTGACGATCGCCGTGCTCGAGGTGGAGGTCGAGCGGGCGGACGACCTCGATCCGGAGTTGCTGCGCACGATCGAGGCGCGGGTCGCCGAGGAGACGCGTTCGGTCTTCCGACTCCGCGATGCGATGGTCGAGCCGATGCTCGAGGGCCCGATGCTCGCCGTCCTCGGCGTCCCCGAGCTCCACGAGGACGATGCGCTTCGAGCCGTCGACGCCGCGGTCGAGCTGCGCGAGGCGGTCCGGAGGCTTGGCGGCGAGTTCGAGACGCCCTCCGCGCTGAACCTCGTCTTCCGCTGCGGGATCGGGACGGGGACCGTGGTCGTCGACGACGGCGCCCCGCGTGGCGCCGCGATGAGCGGACAGGTGCTGGGCGTCGCCTCGAGGATCCGGTCCGCCGGCGCGTCGGGCGACATCCTCATCGACGACGCGACGCATCGGCTCGTCCACGGGTCCGTCTCCGCGGAGCCGTACGATCCGTCACCCGTTCCGAACGCGACGGTCTTTCGGGTCCTCGACGTTCACCCGAAGCCTCCGTCCTCGGCGGAGCTCGGTCCCTTCGTCGGCCGATCCCGCGAGCTCGCGATGCTGCGCCAGGCGCTCTCCCACGTCATCGCCGATCGAGCCTGCCACGTCCTCACGATCCTGGGTCCGGCCGGGGTCGGGAAGTCTCGGCTGTTGGGAGAGTTCCTGGACGAGTCCGGCGCGCAGGCGAACGTGGTGACGGGGCGGTGCCTCTCCTACGGCCGAGGGATCACCTACTGGCCCCTCGCCGAGATGGTGCGTCAGGCCGCGGGCATCTCGGAGGACGACACGCAGGAACGGGCGCTGCAGCGGATCGCCGAGATCTTCGATGTCGAGGACGGACCGACGCTCGCCGAGCGCGTCGGAGGTCTGCTCGGACTGGCCGATGCGGTGGGGAGCCCGCAGGAGGCGTTCTCGGCGGTTCGCAGGTTCTTCGAGGCCCAGGCCCGCCGCCGCCCGATCGTCCTCGTCTTCGAGGACGTCCATTGGGCGGAGCCGGCGCTTCTGGATCTCATCGAGCACGTGGCCGACCTCTCGAACGACGCACCGATGCTCGTCGTGTGTCCCGCCCGTGAGGAGTTCCTCGAAACCAGGCCGGGCTGGGGTGGGGGCCGGCCGAACGCGACCTCAATCCTGCTCGAGCCCTTGGACGAGATGGAGAGCGCCGATCTCGTCCGTCACCTGCTGAGCCAGACGGCGATCCCCGCGATGGTGCAGGCGCGGGTCTCGCAGGCCGCCGGGGGCAATCCGCTCTTCGTGGAAGAGCTGGTGCGCATGCTGATCGACGAGCGGTTGATCGCGAGGGGAGCGGCCGGGCAGTGGACGGTGGCGGGAGACCTCACGAGCCTGGCGATCCCGCCCACGATCCAGGCGCTGCTCGCCGCTCGGCTCGGCCGCCTGGAGGTCTCCGAACGCGACCTGCTCGGATGTGGCTCCGTCGAGGGCGCCGTGTTCCACGCCGGAAGCGTGGGCGAGCTCCTCGGGGCCGACGGAGACCTGCAGGTCCGCCTCGGGTCGCTGGCGCGCAAGGGGTTGATCCGTCCGACCGCCTCCGAGTTCGCGGGCGAGGAGGCCTTCAGGTTCCGCCACCAGCTGATCCGGGACGCCGCGTACGAGACGGTTCGTAAGCAGGACCGCGCGACGTTCCACGCGCGGTTCGCCGCCTGGCTCCAGGCGCGGGCGGGTGCCCGCGCGACGGAGTACGACGAGATCCTCGGCTACCACCTCGAGGCGGCGTTCGGCTACCGGCGGGAGCTCGCACGCCTCGAGGAATCGGACCGCCAGATCGCGCGCTCGGCGGCCGGGTTCCTCGGCTCGGCCGGTCGCCGCGCGCTCGCGCGGTCGGACATGCCCGCCGCTGCGAACCTGCTCTCGCGGGCTCGAGAGCTCGTCCTCGACGACGATTCAAGCCGCCTGGACCTCGGCGTCGCGCTCTCGGACGCGCTGATCGAGGTCGGTCAGCTCCCGCGCGCCGAACAGGTGCTGGACGAGACGATCGCGGAAGCAGCCAAGGCCGGCGATCGAGTCAGGGGGGCCCGATCGCGCGTGCTGCGGAGCTTCCTTCGAGGTCATCGCGACGATCCGGTCGGGCTGGACGGAGGAGGCGCTCGAGGAGGCCGCCCGGGCCATCGAGGTGTTCCGCGCGGAAGACGACGCGTTCGGCCTCGCGCGAGCCTACGAGCTGGTCGCCGAGGTCCAGTGGGGCGAGCACGCGTACGAGGAGGCGGGGACCGCGCTCGAGCTCGGTCTGGAGGGGGCCCGCGTGGCCGGCGACGCGAGGGAGGAGGCGAAGATCCTCGCCTGGTTGCCGGCGGCCCTCTTCTGGGGCCCGACGCCGGTCGACGAGGCGATCGGCCGCTGCCAGGAGGTCCTCGAACTGGCTCAAGGCGATCGCGCGGTCGAGGCGCGATGCCAGATCCTGCTCGGCGGGCTCCACGGGATGCGTGGCGAGTTCGAGCAAGCGCGGGCGCTCGTCGCGGAGAGTCGGGCGACGCTGGAGGAGCTCGGCATGGCGCAATCGGTCGCGAGCGGTACGCACGTCTCGGGAATGGTCGAGATGCTCGCCGGCGAGTGGCAAGCGGCCGAGCGCGAGTATCGCTCCGGGTTCGACTTCTTTACCGCGGCCGGCGACACCGGCTATCTGGTGGTGTCCGCCTCGTTCCTCGCGCGGGCGCTCTACGAGCAGGGGAGGTTCGAAGAGGCCGAGGAGCTCACGCGTCTCGTCGAGAGGACCGCCGCGAGTGACGACGAGGCCACGAAGGCCGACTGGGCCGGCACGAGGGCGAAGATCCTGGCCAGGTCGCGGCGAGTTCGAGGAAGCGGAAGCGTTCGCGAAGGAAGCGGTAGCGGTCTACGCGAGAACGGGCGAGTTGCGCGACCACGCCGACGCCATGATGGATCTCGCAGAGGTGCTTCGCCGGAGTAGCAAGGACCCTGACGCCGTGCAGGCACTCGCGGAGGCGACCCAACTCTACGAACGAAAAGGCGTCGTCCCGTCATCGGGCCGCGCGCGGGCACTGATGGCCGAGCTCAGCCTTGGGGTAGGGCGTGAGGGTCGTGCCACGAGTCCCCCAAACGTGGGACGTTGATTTGACCAGGCGAGATGCCGCGACTAGTCTTTCCCGCGTTTCCGGGAGGGGGCTCCGTTGAGGTTTCGCGCGTTCGTTTCTGTGGTCATGGCTGGGTTGTTGACGGCTGCCGGAATGCTCGTTCCGCTCCACGCATCCGCCGACGCCGACGTGTGCATGGGCCACCCGGTGACTCTGGTCGGTACCGCAGGCGACGACGTTCTCACCGGAACTGAGTTCGCAGATGTGATCTCCGGCCTCGAAGGCAACGATGTCATCGACGGCAGAGGCGGAGACGACACCATCTGCGGCGACGAGGGGGACGACATCCTCGACGGTGGTGACGGTGATGACCTTGTTCGCGGCGAGGAGGGGGCCGATCAGGTCTCCGGTGGCGCGGGGGATGATGTCGTCAGCGGTGGGACCTTCTACCTCTTCCCTCCCTCCGGACCGACTCCCGCTGGGCCTGATGGTGACGATGTCGTGATGGGCGATGAGGGGGACGACCTCCTGTTCGGCGGGCCTGGGGATGACACGATCGACGGCGGGGAAGACGGGCTTGCAACCCTGCAGGGTCGGCGGCGATCTCGTGTACTACGACACTTCCCCCGGACCGATCAGTCGCGGATCTCTCCGCCGGAGCGGCGAGCGGCGATGGCAGCGACACTCTCGTGGATGTCGAAAGTCTTTCCGGATCGATCTACGACGACAATCCTGGTTGGAGACGCCGGTCGCAACTTCCTCTTCGGTGAGCCGGGCACGATGGACTCGCCTCCGCTTGGACCAATACGAGCCTGGCGACGACCATCTCTTCGGCAAGGGTGGGCAGGACTCGCTCTCCGGCGAGGGTGGGGACGACCTCCTCGACGGGGGAGGGCGAGGCAACGCCGGCTCGGATTTCGCGGTCTTCTTCGACGCTCCCGCGGTGGAGTCGTCGCCGATCTCTCCACTGGCACGGCCACCGGTTGGGGGAACGACACGCTCGTGAAGATCGAGAACCTGATGGGATCGGATCACGACGACACGCTCATCGGGGACGAGCACAGGAACTTCTTCGGGCCGGGTCCTGGCAACGATGACGTCAACGGCGGCAAGGACCTCGACACGGTGAGCTTCAGCCTCAACCCGGGCCCAGTCCAGGTCGACCTCGCCGCTCACACGGCGACGGGCGAGGGATCGGACGAGCTCGCCAAGATCGAGACCATCCTCGGGACGGACTTCGACGATGCCCTCTACGGCAACAAGGGACTGAACCTGTTCGAACCAGGAGCCGGGCGACGACGTGGTCGACGGCCGAGAGGGCCAGGACTGCATCGACTTCCTCGACAGCCCCCAGGGCGTCCAGGTCGACCTCACCGCGGCCACGGCCGAGGGCGATGGTACGGACGTGGTTCGAAACATCGACTGCCTGAGCGGATCCCACTTCGACGACGTGCTCATCGGCGATGCCGAGCCGAACCTGATCCTGGGCTACGAGGGCGAGGACGTGATCTCCGGCGGCGAAGGCGACGACCTCATCTCCGGCATGGCCGGCAACGATCAGCTGGACGGCGGCGAGGGAGCCTTCGACGTGGTCGACTACCTCGCCGAGTCGCTGGTCACGGTCGATCCCGTCTCGGTCGACGCGAGCCTTGCCGACGGCCTGGCAACCGTGCACGTCGGCGGCGCCGACGAGACCGACGGGCTCTCGGGCTTCGAGGGCGTCATCGGCACCATCGGCGACGACACGCTCATCGGCGACGCCGACGCGAACTTCCTCTACGGCGAGGCGCGGAGACGACCTCCTCCAGGGCCTCGGGGGCGAGGACTGGCTCACCGGTGACCGCGGGGTCGATACCACCCAAGGCGGAGCCGGCTTCGACAACTGCGTCGGGAGTGAGGAACGGGTCTCTTGCGAGGGGAATACTCCGCCGCCCGAACCGGTGCTGCTCGACTTGCTGGGCAAGCTCGCCGAGGGCTTCCGGCACCACTGAGCCTGGAAAGCCTCGCCGGCACCGGCGCAGGCCCTGAATCCAACTCTCTTCAGCGCTCCTTTAGCGCCTCTTCAGCGCCTCCCACGAAGGTCGGGGGGACGGTTCACGAGGAACCGACGAAGAGGAGGGAGCACCATGCAGGCCAGGAAGAGCGGGATCAGCAAGAGGGGTCGGACACTCGCGGCGCTCGTGTGGGCCGCGAGCGTGCTCGCAGGCCTCGTGCAGTTCGCGCCGGCGTCGGCCGCAACGGAGGCCACGGACCCGGCGCAGACGGTTGCCCTCGCCGTTTCGAGGACGGAGGCGAAGCAGGCGGCTCGATTCTGGACGCGCGAGAATCGACTGACGGCCACGGAGTACGTCGCGACCATGCCCACCGTCGACGACGAGGGCTCAGTGCGAAGCCCCGCCGGCCCCGGAGGGTCGGCCCGGCATCGGATCGGACACCGTCGGGCCGGCGGTCTCGTCACCTCTTGCCGACGGTGTTCTCAGGGCACGACCTCGTTCGGTCGAGCCAGGAGACCTGGCGCCGACGACGGTGGCGAGCTCGATCGAGACACAGCGCGCGCCGCGAGCGACCTACTACAGCTACGAGTGGAACGGCGCCACGAACCAGGCTGCCCGCGATGGCGATGGGCCGGTTGTTCTTCCAAGTTCCCGGCGAGCCGTCGACGTGGCAGCACTTCTGCTCCGCGACCGTGGTTACGAGCGAAGGCAAGAACCTGCTCTTCACGGCCGGTCACTGCGTCTACACCCCGTACGGCACCGATCGAGACTTCCCGAACGCTTACGGCCAGCACTACAACGTGAGCTTCTGCCCCGGATACCGCGGCGGCAGTTGCCCCTTGGGGATCTGGTACGGTCGAGCAGATGAACACCACGACCGGATGGATGAACAGCGCGTCGCTACCGGTACGACATGGCCGCCATTCGGATGCAGCCGATCAACGGTTGGGAGATCGCCTCCTGGGTTGGATCTATCGGCATCACGTGGAACCAGCCCTACTCGACCCGCACCGCGTGGTACGCGTTCGGCTACCCGTATGAGGCTTGGAACGGGTACGGCCCGTCCTTCCCCGCGGGCGTCTACCAGAACCTGTGGATCTGCATCTCCTACGAGCGTCGATACGGGACCCCCCCCACCGCAACCGACGTTGCCGACACGGGTCCGTCGACGATCGGGATCGACTGCAATATGACCGGTGGCGCCAGTGGCGGCGGCTGGCTGCGCGGCAGCACCACCGGCGTCCTGAACGGTGTCAACAGCTACAAGCCGACGGTCGGCGGCCAGGAGATGATGTACTCGCCGTACTTCGGCGTCGCGACGCAGAACCTCTTCACCGCCGTTCGTTACGGATGAGCAGCCGGCGTTGACCGGCAAGGTTGTGGGACCGCGCGACGGGTGTCGCGCGGTCCCACTGTGGATCTGGTGGAGTCCGGTCTCGCCGAGCTCAGACCTCGGGGGCGGCCTCGTGCAGGACCACGACGAGCTGCTCCAGCGCCGTCCCCTTCGCCAGGAAGCCGGACGCGCCGGCCTCGCGGGCCTCCTTCTCCACCCCGGGGTCCGCGTGGGCGGTGAGGATCACGACGGGAAGGTCGGGCCGCTGTTCGTGGATGCGCCGCATCGCCTCGATGCCGTCGAGGTCGGGCATCGACAGGTCCATCAGCACGAGGTCGGCGTCGCTGTCGATCGCGCGCCTCGCGGCCTCGACACCGCCACCGGCTTCGCCGGCGACCTCGATGTCCTTGACCATGCGCAGCGCCGACGTCAATGCCCGGCGAAACGCCGGGTGGTCGTCGACCACCAAGACCCGCAAGGGCGATCGTCTCCTTCTGGGGAAGGATCCTCGAGGGGAAGGTCCGGGCACGCTTCGTAGGAATCCTCGCCGAGGTTAGCTGACCCGCGACAACGCCCCAAAAGGGGGAATCTCGATTCGGTCTTTCGACCGATATCCGCCCGAAACGGCCTACATCTTTCACGGCCGCTCATCCCGGACGCGATCGCAACCGAATATACGGTACGGACGTTGTTGTTGGGTACGGAGACGGGTGAGTCGGCCGAACGGCCGTAACGGGGGCCAGGGGTATACTGGCCGCCGTGGGGCGCTTCGGAAGGCGCGCTGAAAGGCGCACCACCGGGGCGCCCGACCTGCCTCGGGGGTAGGACCGGGTCCGGTGATCCCCGAGGGACGTTTCGAGTGAAGGGGCCCGCGGGCCCCGGGGGAGAGCGATGTTCGAGCGCTTCACGGACCGAGCCCGCCGGGTCGTGGTCCTCGCCCAGGAAGAGGCGAGGATGCTCAACCACAACTACATCGGGACCGAGCACATCCTGCTCGGCCTGATCCACGAGGGCGAGGGCGTCGCCGCCAAGGCCCTCGAGTCCCTCAACATCTCGCTCGAGGCGGTGCGCCAGCAGGTCGAGGAGATCATCGGCCAGGGCCAGGCGGCGCCGACCGGGCACATCCCGTTCACGCCTCGCGCCAAGAAGGTGCTCGAGCTCTCGCTCCGCGAGGCGCTGCAGCTCGGCCACAACTACATCGGGACCGAGCACATCCTGCTCGGCCTGATCCGCGAGGGCGAGGGCGTCGCGGCGCAGGTCCTCCAGAAGCTCGGCGCCGACCTCAACCGCGTCCGTCAGACCGTCATCCAGCTCCTCTCCGGCTACACCGGCGGCAAGGGCGAGACCACGCCCGGCGGTCAGGGCGAGGGCCAGGGCCAGGGATCGATGGTGCTCGACCAGTTCGGGCGCAACCTCACGCAGCTCGCGCGCGAGTCCAAGCTCGACCCGGTGATCGGGCGGGAGAAGGAGATCGAGCGCGTGATGCAGGTGCTCTCGCGCCGGACCAAGAACAACCCCGTCCTCATCGGGGAGCCCGGCGTCGGCAAGACCGCGATCGTCGAGGGTCTCGCGCAGGACATCGTCAAGGGCGAGGTGCCCGAGACCCTGAAGGGCAAGCAGATCTACACCCTCGACCTCGGCGCGCTCGTGGCGGGCTCGCGGTATCGCGGCGACTTCGAGGAGCGCCTGAAGAAGGTCCTGAAGGAGATCCGCACGCGCGGCGACATCGTCCTGTTCATCGACGAGCTGCACACACTGGTGGGCGCGGGCGCCGCCGAGGGCGCCATCGACGCGGCCAGCATCCTCAAGCCGATGCTCGCGCGCGGCGAGCTCCAGACGATCGGCGCCACGACGCGCGACGAGTACCGCAAGCACCTCGAGAAGGACGCGGCGCTCGAGCGGCGGTTCCAGCCGATCAGCGTCGAGCAGCCGTCGGTCGCCCACACGATCGAGATCCTGAAGGGGCTGCGCGACCGCTACGAGGCGCACCACCGCGTGAACTTCACCGACGACGCGCTCGTCGCAGCCGCCAACCTCGCCGACCGCTACATCAGCGATCGGTTCCTGCCGGACAAGGCGATCGACCTGATCGACGAGGCCGGCTCGCGGATGCGGATCCGCCGCATGACCGCGCCGCCGGACGTGCGCGAGATCGACGAGAAGATCGCCGAGGTCCGTCTGCGCAAGGAGTCGGCGATCGACGCCCAGGACTTCGAGGGCGCGGCCTCGCTCCGCGACGAGGAGGGTCAGCTCCGCGCCGAGCGGGAGCGCCGGGAGCGGGAGTGGAAGTCCGGCGAGATGGACATCCTCTCGGAGGTCGACGAGGAGGAGATCGCCGAGGTCCTGTCGACCTGGACCGGCATCCCCGTCTTCAAGCTCACCGAGGAGGAGACGGAGAAGCTGCTCCGGATGGAGGACGAGCTCCACAAGCGGATCATCAGCCAGGACGACTCGATCCGGGCCGTCAGCAAGGCGATCCGCCGCACCCGCGCCGGGCTCAAGGACCCGAAGCGCCCGACCGGCTCGTTCATCTTCCTCGGCCCCTCGGGGGTCGGGAAGACCGAGCTGTCCAAGGCACTCGCGGAGTTCCTGTTCGGCGACGAGGACGCGCTGATCCAGCTCGACATGTCCGAGTACATGGAGAAGCACACGGTGAGCCGGCTGATCGGCTCGCCGCCCGGCTACGTCGGCTACGAGGAGGGCGGCCAGCTCACGGAGGCCGTCCGTCGCAAGCCGTTCAGCGTGATCCTGTTCGACGAGATCGAGAAGGCGCACCCGGACGTGTTCAACACGCTCCTGCAGATCCTGGAGGACGGGCGCCTGACCGACTCGCAGGGGCACCACGTCGACTTCAAGAACTCCATCATCATCATGACCTCCAACCTCGGCACCCGGGACATCCAGAAGGGCCCCGGCATCGGGTTCGCGTCCAAGCCGGACGAGAGCCTCACGTACGAGCGGATGAAGGACAAGGTCATGGAGGAGCTGAAGCGCTCCTTCCGACCCGAGTTCCTGAACCGGATCGACGAGGTCATCGTCTTCCACTCGCTGAGCCAGGAGGACGTGAAGCGGATCGTGGACCTGATGACCAAGCGCGTCCGCGAGCAGCTGAAGTCCAAGGACCTCGAGATCGAGCTGACCGACGCCGCGAAGACCCTGCTCGCCGAGAAGGGCTACGACCCCGCGCTCGGCGCGCGGCCGCTCCGGCGCGAGATCCAGCGGCTCGTCGAGGACCCGCTGTCGGAGAAGCTCCTCTGGAAGGAGTTCCGCGCCGGCCAGACGATCATCATCGACGCTCGCGACGGCGAGATCGTGTTTGAGGGCGCCGGCGTACCGCCGGACGTGCCGCCCGTCGAGCTCGCGGGATCGCAGGAGAGCTAGCGGAGGGTCCAAGACGTCGGGCGGTCCCCGCCGCCCGACCGCAAGACCGATGGCCCGGCAACCATGTGGCTGCCGGGCCCTTCGGTATCCGCCCTATGATCGGTCGATGGACGAGAGACCGTCCGCTATCGGCCGCACACCCGACGTCGTCGGACGGGAAGCAGAGCGGGCTCGCGTCGATGCGTTCGTGGCGACCGTGCCGCAAGGTGCCCGTGCGTTGTTCTTCCGTGGCCAGCCCGGCATCGGCAAGACCCTCCTCTGGCAGCATGCGGTGCAGCGGTGCCAGCGAGGTGGATTCCACGTGCTCGTTGCGAGGCCGGCAAAGGAGGAGACACCACTTGCTCTCTCCGGCCTCGTCGACCTCTTCGACCGCGTCGACGTCGACCCCGCCGCTCTCGACGCGGCGAGCAATCCGTTCGACCGCGGTCATGCCGTCCTCGAGGTGTTCCGGCGGCTGGCGGAGGAACGACCTACGGTCCTCGCGATCGACGACCTCCAATGGCTCGACTCGTTGTCGTCGCGCGCACTTCGCCATACGCTTCGACGACTCGACGCCGAGCCCGTCGGCGTGCTGGCGACCGCCCTCCCCGGTGCCGACGCGGACGATGCGCTCGCCGTTGCGAGCACGATGCCTCCCGGTCGGCACGAGGCGATCGACCTCGGACCGCTCAGCATCGAGGACCTCCGGCGGGTGCTGGTCGGGGCCGTCGCGGCGATCTCGCGGCCACTCCTGCGGAAGATCCACGAGGTCTCGGGCGGGAACCCGCTGTACGCGATCGAGCTCGCGCGCGGGATCGCGGCCGGAGGTGCGATCGATCGCTCGGCGACCGGCGTCCCGCTCCCGGACTCGCTCCAGGGGGCGATCGCGAAGCGGCTCGAGACCGTGCCCGCCGAGCTCGGTCCGCTGCTCGAGACGGCTTCCGCGCTCGGCCCCGCCCCTGTTCGGGTCCTTCAGGATGCCCTTCCGGGCTCGGACGTAGTCGGGCTGTTGGCGGTCGCGGAGCAGCATGGGCTCCTCGTCATGGAGGAGAACCTCGAGGTGCGGTTCTCACACCCCCTGGTTGGCTCAGGCGTGTACGGAAGGATGAGCCCCCTCGCGCGCCGGTCGCTCCACGGGCGCCTGGTCGAGCTGGCGGTCGACCCCGACGTCCGGGCGCGACATCTGGCGTTGTCGACGGACGGAGTCGACCCCGGCATCGCCATGCTGCTCGAGGAAGCGGCCGCCCGCGCGAGCGCGCGCGGGGCGTTCGACCTTGCGGCGGAGTTGGCCCGTCACAGCCTTCGTGTCACGCCCCCGGAGGATGCGAACGCGGCGCTTCGGCGAGCGCTCGCGGAGATCGGTCATCTCGCCGACGCCGGGGAAGGGAGCAGGGCGCTGGCGCTGGCCGATCGGCTCGTCGCCGCGCTGCCCCGCGGGCCCGGTCGTGCGGAGGCCCTCCTGCATCGCGCCGATCTGGAGGACGACCATGCCCGGACGGCAGAGGCCTTCCTGCTGAAGGCGCTCGAGGATGCCGGCCAGGACCTCCCGCTCCGGGGCCGGGTGCTCCACGACCTCGGAGCACTCAGGGTGTGGTTCCTGGGCGACGTTCGCGGGGCGATCGAGTGTGCGCGGGAGGTCGCCGCGATCGCTGACGCGATCGGAGACCCTGAGTTCCGGGCGCGCGCGGCGGCCAGCCTCGGCCAGCTCGAGGCGTTGGCGGGTTCACCCAGACCCGGACTCATCGCGACGGCCGTGCCGCTCGAAAGGGCAGTCGGCAGGCCGCCGTTGTCGGAGAGCGCGCGCACGCTGCTTGCCAGGCAGCTGCTCTGGGCCGGGGATCTCTCCTCCGCGCGGACGATGTTCGAGGAGGAGTTTGCCGCCGCCGTCGGCTCGGGCAACGAGCTCCAGCGCCCCTACCGCCTGTGTGACCTGGCGCTCCTCGAATGTGCGGCCGGGAACTTCCCGATCGCGGACGAGATGGTCCGTGGAGGCATGGAGGCATCCCGCGACGCGGAGAACACGGTGGGGGAGCGGATGCTCAGGTATCCGATGGCGCTCGTGGAGGCCTGGCTCGGTCGCACCACCGAAGCGCTCGCCACCGCGCGACGGCTTCTTGAGGAGGCCGAGCGGCAGGGGGAGCCGCCCGCCGTCGTTCAGGCTCGAAGGGTGATCGGGCTGCTCGCGCTCTCCAACGGCGAGATGCAGACGGCGGCGCTCGAGCTCACGGAGGCCGCTCGGTCGCTCGAGGAGATGGGCTTCGCGCATCCCGGGGTGTTTCCGGTGCTACCGGATGCGATCGAGGCGCTCGTGGGCTCGGGGAACCAGGCCTTGGCCGCCAAGTTGCTGGAGCGGCTGGAGGATCGGGCGACCGCCGTGGAGAGCGCCTGGGCGTTGGCGGCGGCTCAACGATGTCGTGGCGCGCTGATGCTCGCGCGGGCCGATGCGGAGGCCGCTGGCCCGGTCCTCGAGGCGGCGGTCGTGAGCTTCGATCGCCTCGGGTTCCGGCCCGACGCGGCTCGAGCGGTCTTCATTCGCGGATCGGCGCTCTTGCGCGCCGGCCATCGGACGCTCGCGACCGAGACCCTTGCGGACGCCTGCGCCAGATTCGCGGGCATGGGCGCCGGGCTGTGGGAGGCTCGAGCCACGAAGGAGCTCGAGCGGGCCGCCCCGGGGCGACCTGGCGGCGACCTGAGTGAGACGGAGCGACGCATCGCAGCCCTCGTCGTTCGGGGCATGAAGAATCGTCAGATCGCCGAGGCTCTCTTCCTGAGCGTCGCGACCGTCGAGGCACACCTGACCCGCATCTACCGTAAGCTGGATATCCGATCTCGGACCGAGTTGGCGCGTCTGGTCGCCGACGGAAGCGTCGCGTTGCCAAAGGACGAGACTCCCCCAGCGTTCTAGGGCATCGGCCCAGCGACGATAGGGAAGTCCCGCTACTCGCATCACCGGTCAACTCCTAACGTCGACGCATGGTGAACGCCGAGCTCGAAGCACCGGGGCGCGCCGGGCATCTCGAGCATCTCGAGTTCGCGGAAGTCGTGAGGCCCAAGCTCCGCCGGGAGCTCGGCCGCGTGGACACCGTGTGTCTGCTCATCACGGGGATCGTCGCGATCGACACGATCGGTGCGGTCGCGAGGGGCGGGGCCGGAGCCCTCACGTGGCTCGGGATCGTCGCGGTCCTGTTCTTCGTGCCCGCCGCCCTCGTGGTCGCCGAGCTCGGGACGGCGTTTCCGGACGAGGGCGGTCCGTACGTTTGGGCTCGACTGGCCTTCGGCCGGTTCGTCGGCGCGCTCAACGCCTTCCTCTACTGGGTCGAGGCGCCGGTGTGGCTCGGAGGATCGCTCGCGATCGTCGCGGTGACCGTGATCCACCAGTTCGTCGGTCCACTCGAGGGCGGTTGGCGCCTCGCGGTGGCGCTCACCTTCGTGTGGGCGACGATTCTCGTGGCGCTCCTGCCGGTGAACAAAGGCAAGTGGTTCACGGCGAGCGGTGCGGTTGCCCAGGTGCTGCTCCTGGCGTTCTTCACGGTCTCGGCCGCGATCTACGCGGCGAGGCATGGGGTGCACGGCATCGCCGCCGGTGACCTCGCGCCGGCGTGGACGGGCTTCTTCGTCGTGGCGCCCGTGCTCGTCTACAGCTTCATCGGCTTCGAGCTGCCCTCCTCCGCGGCGGGGGAGATGAGGAACCCGAGGCGAGATGTGCCCGGAGCGATCGCGCGCGCGGGGACGCTCACCCTGATCCTGTACGCCGTTCCCACGCTCGCGATCCTCCTGGTCCTGCCGACGGAGCGGATCACCGGACTCGGCGGGCTCATCGACGCGATGAGGAGCGTGTTCACCGTGTACGGGGGCTACGTGGCGTCGGACGGAACGCCGGTGCTGACGGGGGCCGGGCACCTGCTCGGAAGCCTCGCCGCCGCAGCATTCGTGTGGGTGCTGCTCACCAACGGGCTCGCCTGGGTCATGAGCTCGGCGAGGAATCAGGCGATCGCGTGTCTCGACGGTGCGGGACCCCGCCGTCTGGGCCGATTCTCCGAGCGGACCGGGACGCCGGTCGCCATGATCCTCGTGTCGGGCCTCGTGGCCACGCAGGTCTCGGTCGCGGCCTTCGCCGTTTCCGGCAACGACGCCGACCGGTACTTCGCGATGGTTCTCGGGCTCTCGATCGCCCTGCTCGCGCTTGCCAACCTCTCGGTGTTCCCCGCGCTCGTTCGGCTGCGACGTACCCTTGCGCACGTTCCGCGCCCCTTCCGCGTTCCCGGAGGGGCGGTGGGTGCCTGGCTCGCGAGTGGGCTCTCCACGGCATGGTGCCTGCTTGCAATCGCGGCGGTGCTCTTCCCCGGCCTCGGCTTGGCCGACCCGGACGCGTCGCTCCCGGCGGGGTTCGAAGGCCAGCGGCTGGCGTTCACATTGAGCGAGCTCGTTCCGCTCGCGATCCTCGGAACGATCGCGACCGTCTTCTGCTTGGTGGGCGACCGCCACCGGTCGCATCGGAGCGATCGGGACGGAAGGCGAGAACCGATCCTTCTCCCGTTCGCGACGGATTCGACACCGCTTGTGTCCTCGGCCGCCGAGCATCGCGACGGGTAGACGATCCGCGTCGCCCGCGGCCACGACCGCGTCCCGCCCAGGGACCTATCATCGCGCGATGAGCGACGAACTCGCGAGTGGCACGCGAGCGCCGATCATCGTCGGCCGCGAAGCCGAGCTCGTTCGCATCAGCGCCTTCGCAAACGCGCTTCCCGATGGCGCCCGGGCGTTCGTCTTCCGGGGAGCGCCGGGCATCGGCAAGACCTCCCTCTGGCGCCACGCGGTCGACCGATGTCGCGACGACGGCTTCGAGGTCCGGCTTTCGCGACCCGCCGAGGAGGAGATGCCGCTCGCGCTGAGCGGCGTGCTCGACCTCTTCGAGCACTCCGACTTCGACGTCGACGCGCTTCGCTCCGAGGCGAATCCGATTGCACGAGGGCGAGCCATCCTCGGGGAGCTGCGGCGCCTCTCGGCGATCAAGCCGACCGTCGTCGCGGTCGACGACGTCCAGTGGCTCGACCCGGCCTCCGCGCATGCGCTTCGGTTCGCGCTCCGCAGGTTGGACGACGAGCCGGTCGGCGTTCTGGCAACCGTTCGGCTCGGCTCCGATCGGGACGATCCGCTCGACGCGGTCTGGCCCCTGCCATCGACGCGCTTCGAGGTCGTGGACCTGGGAGCACTTGGCCTGGAAGATCTTCGCCGAGTCCTGAGCGGGACCGTCACCGCCATCTCGCGACCGACGCTCCGGCGCATCCACGAGGTGTCCGCGGGGAACCCCTTGTACGCGATCGAGCTCGCGCGCGGAATCGGAGCTCACCACGAGGGCTCCTCCGCGGGACGACTCCCACTGCCGGATTCCCTCCAAGGCGCCATCGCGGAACGCCTCGAGGGTGTTCCACCGGAGCTCGCTCCTTTACTCGAGACGACATCCGCGCTCGGCCGCACCTCGGTGAAAGAGCTGCGCGAGGTCTTCCCGGACTCGGACGTCGAACGGCTCCTCGCGGCCGCCGAGCGGCACGAGCTCCTCGTCGTCGAGCAGGATCTCGGCGTGCGCTTCCCGCATCCGCTCATCGGCTCCGCCGTGTACGGCGCCATGAGCCCGTTGGCGCGGCGCTCGATGCACGGGCGCCTGGCAGACCGGGCCGTCGAACCCGACGTCCGGGCGCGGCATCTCGCGCTGTCGACGGACGGCGTGGACGTCAGCGTCGCGATGGAGCTCGAGGCGGCCGCGGAGCGCGCAGGTCGGCGGGGGGCCTTCGACCTGGCCGCCGATTTCGCGGGCCACAGCCTCCGGCTCACCCCTCCCGACGACATCGAGAGCGTCAAGCGCCGCGCCTTCCTGGAGATCGACGGCCACCATCACGGAGGCGAAGCGAGCGAGGCGCTCGCGCTCGCGGATCGGTTGGTGCGCATGCTGCCGAGCGGGCGGCATCGAGCGGACGCCCTCCTCCGCCGCTCCTACCTCGAGGACGAGGACCAGGACACGACCGAGGCGCGGCTGCTGGAGGCGCTCGAGGAGGCGGGCGACGACGACTGGCTCCGGGGCAATGTGCTCGACCAGCTCGGCTGGGCCCGCGGCATGTTCCGGGGCGATCTGCGGGGAGGGCTCCGATACTCGGAGGAAGCCACCGCGATCGGGGAACGGACCGGCGACGTCCAGCTCCAGATGCTCTCGGGCGCTCGCGCCATCATGCATTCGCTCGCGGGCTCTCGGCAGCCGGACCGTCTGGCGATGGGTGTGGAGCTCGAGGCCAGGATCGGCAAGCCGGCATTGTGGGACAGCCCGCGCGCCCTGCTCGGAGAGGACCTCCTGTGGGCCGGTGACCTCTCGTCCGCGCGCACCTTGTTCGACGCCGTGCACGCGGACGCCGTGCGCGCGGGCGAGGAGAACCTGCGCCCGTACTGCCTCTACGATCTCGCTTTGGCCGAATGCTCGAGCGGGAACCCGGCGGCTGCGGAGGAGCTCGCGCGCGAGGGCATCGAGGCGGCGCGCGACGCCGAGGACACGTGGGCAGAGGCATTGCTCCTGTACCCGCTCGCGCTCGCGCTCGCCTGGCGGGGGCGGGCCGCGGAAGCGCGAGCGATCGCGGGACGCCGCCGCGAGGAGGCCGTCGGTCGCGGTGAGCGACCGGGGATCGCCCGCGCGCAGAGCGTGCTCGGGCTCCTCGCGCTGTCGGAGGGAGACGCGGAGGCGGCCGCCCGCGAGCTCGGCGAGACGGCGCGGCTGCTCGACGAGATGGGGTTTGCGAACCCGGGAGCGATCCCGGCACTCCCGGACGCGGTCGAAGCCCTCGCCCGCTCCGGTGACGCCGAGGGTGCGGAGTCGCTCCTCGCTCGGCTCGAGGAGCAGGCGGCCGCGCTCGACTGCCCTTGGCCTTGGGCTGCGGTCAACCGCTGTCGCGGGGTGCTCCTGCTCTCGCGAGGGGACGCGGACGAGGCCTGCGCGCCGCTCGAACGCGCCGCGGAGAGCTTCGATCGGCTCGGATATCGGCCCGACGCCGCCCGAGCCGTGCTTGCCCACGGTCGCGCGCTGCTGCGGGGCGGCCAGCGGTCGCTCGCGACCGCGGTCCTCGCCGATGCCCGCGATCGCTTCGCCGGCATGGGCGCTCCGCTGTGGGAGGCGCGCGCGACGGAGGACTTCGCCCGCGCCGGCGCCGAGCGGACCGACGCGCAGCTCACGCCGACGGAGCAGCGCGTGGCTCAGCTCGTCGCGAGCGGGATGAAGAACCGACAGATCGGGGAGGCCCTCTTCATCGGCACGGCGACCGTCGAGGCCCATCTCACGCGGATCTATCGCAAGCTGGACATCCGGTCCCGCAGCGATCTCGCGCGGCTGGTCGCCGACGGCAGCGTCGAGGTCGACACGCGCGACCAAACCTGATCCTGCGCATAATCGGGCGATGAGGGATGCGCCCTCCTCCCCCGGCCGCGCATCCGACCTCGTCGGCCGCGAAGGCGAGCTCGCGCGGGTGGATGCCTTCGCCGCCGTTCTCGCCCAGGGGCCGAGGGCGCTGGTCGTCCGCGGCGAGCCCGGCATCGGAAAGACGGCGCTGTGGCGCCACGCCGTCGCCCGCTCGCGCGCGGCCGGGTTCCACGTGCAGGTCACCAGGCCCGCCGAGGAGGAGATGGCCCTCGATCTCGTCGGCCTCGTCGACCTGCTCGAGGACGTCCAGCTCGATCTCGCGGCGCTGCGCGGGGAGGACGACCCGTTCGCGCGCGGCCGGCTCGTGCTCGAGGCGTTGCGTACGCTGACGGACCGCGCTCCCACCGTGGTCGCGATCGACGACGTCCAATGGCTGGATCCCGTGTCGGCGCAGGCCCTTCGGTACGCGCTTCGCCGGATGGAGGTCGAGCCGATCGGCGTCTTATCGACCGTCCGCCCGGGAGCGCACGCGTCGGACCCGCTCGCGCTGTCGACCGGCCTGCCGCCGGAGCGGTATGAGGTGCTCGACCTTGGGCCGCTCGGGCTCGAGGACCTGCGACGGGTCCTCGCGGGCACCGTCGCGTCGATCTCCAGGCCGACCCTTCGCAGGATCGATGAGGTCTCCGGTGGCAACCCGCTCTACGCGATCGAGCTCGCGCGCGGTCTCGAGCCGGACGGAGGTGTCGCGAGCGCTCACGGCGCCGTGCCGCTCCCGGACTCACTCCAGGGGGCGATCGCTCGCCGTCTCGATCGCATGCCGTCCGAGCTCACGCCGCTGCTCCGAACCGCCTCGGCGCTCGGGCCGGCGTCGGTGAGGGAGCTTCGCGAGACCCTGCCCGGCCTCGAGGTGGATCACCTGCTCGAGGTCGCCGAGCAGACAGGCCTCGTCGTCGTCGAGGAAGACCTCGAGGTTCGTCTCTCGCATCCGCTCGTCGGCTCCGCCGTCTACGGCCGCATGAGCCCGCTGGAGCGACGCGCGCTGCACGCGGAGCTCGCCGATCGCGCGATCGACGCCGACCGGCGCGCGCGACACCTCGCGCTCTCGACGGACGAGCCCGCGGCTTGGATCGCGTCGCTGTTGGAGGAGGCCGCTGAGCGGGCGAGGAGCCGTGGCGCCTCCGACCTCGCTGCGGAGTTCGCTCGGCACAGCCTTCGCCTCACGCCCGCGGGAGACGAGGGCGCGAGTCGGCGCCGCGCCGTGGCGGAGATCGTCGACCTCGCCGCCGCCGGCGAGGCGAGGCGTGCCCTCTCACTCGTCGATCGGCTCGTGGCGACGCTTCCCGCCGGTCCCGCTCGGGCGGAGGCGCTCGTCCAGCGCTTCTACGTCGGCGACGACCACCTCGAGCGCGGCGACGCGCTGCTCGAGCGGGCGCTCGAGGATGCCGGCGACGACGACCGGTTGCGCGGCCGAGTGCTCGACATGCTCGGCTGGCTGCGCGGCATGTTCCGAGGCGACCTGCGCGGCGGGATCGAGTGCGCCGGTCGGTCGGTCGAGATCGCCGATCGGCTCGGCGATGCGGGGCTTCGCATGCTCGCGATCGCACATCTCGCCCACATGCAGGCCCTGTCGGGGTCGCCCCGGCCCGAGCGCATGGCCGAGGCGGTGGCGCTCGCCGACGAGATCGGCGGGCCCCGTCTGGGAGGCGGCCCGCGGGCGTGGCAGGCCAAGCAGCTGCTCTGGGCCGGAGACATTCCCTCGGCGAAGGCCCTGCTCGACGCGGTTCTGGACGAGGACATTCGCTCCGGCAACGAGCTCGAGCGCCCGTACCGCCTCTACGACCTCGCGCTCGTCGAGTGCGCCGGAGGCAGCCCGTTGGCCGCCCTGGCGCTGGCGCGCCAGGGGATCGAGGCCGCCCGCGACGCCGACAATGCCGACGCCGAGGGGTGGCTCGGGTACCCCGAGTCCCTCGCGCAGGCCTGGCTCGGGCGCGCGGACGACGCTCGCTCGGCCGCCCACCGGATGCTCGACTGGGAGCGGCGCCGGGGCGGACTCCCCGGGGCCGCCCGAGCGAGGAGTGTCCTCGGGGTGCTCGCGCTCTCGGAGGGCGACGCCGAGGCCGCCGTTCGCGAGCTCGTCGAGGCCGACGGGTTGTTGGAGCGCTGGGGCTTCGCGCATCCGGGCGCGCTCCCCGTGCTCCCCGACCTGGTCGAGGCGCTGGCGCGCTCCGGCGACCTCCCGGCGGCGGAGGCGGTCCTGGCGCGGTTGAAGCAACAGGCCGGCGCGCTCGGCCACGAGTGGGCCCGGGCCGCCGTGCTGCGGAGTCGAGGCGTCCTGTCGCTCGCGGGTGGGGATCCCGACGCCGCGATCGCCCCGTTCGAGGACGCCGCGGGCACCTTCGACAGGCTCGGCCATCGCCCGGACGCGGCCCGGGCCGTCCTCGCGCGCGGCCGAGCGCTGCTCGCCGCCGGTCATCGGGTCCCGGCCGCCGAGGTCCTGGCCGAGGCCCGGGGCCGCTTCGCGGAGATGGGCGCGGCGCTCTGGGAGGCCCGGGCGACCGAGGAGCTCGATCGCGCCGCCCCGGGCTCCGCCGGAGGGCGGCTCACCGAGACCGAGCTCCGCGTCGCCGGGCTCGTCGTGCGGGGGCTCAAGAACCGCGAGATCGCCGACACGCTGTTCATGGGGGTCGCCACCGTGGAGTCCCACCTCACGCGCGCCTATCGGAAGCTCGGCGTGCGAACGCGGAGCGAGCTCGCCGGGCTGGTGGCCGAGGGCAGGCTCGTGGTGCCTGAGGAGGACGCCCCCCTGGGTCCCGGGTAGGGGTTGGGGAGGGAGGTCGAGGGGATACTCGCTCGTGCGCACTCGGGTGGTTCCGTAGGTTCGTGGGAGTCGAACCGACGAAAGGAGCGATCCGATGACCCACCCACTCGCGGCCCTCACGGTGGCCGAGGTGATCGTTCGCGACGCCATCCCTTCCCGCAAACGGTCCGATGTCCGGGGACCGCACGGTGAGGCCGCGCCGCCCGCGCGAGCCCGTCGATGGTGGTCCAGGCGCTCCGGGGGCGGCACGCTTCCCGCCCGCAGGCCCGCCACGACCTGAACGGGCCGCGGTTGGGTGTCGCCCGTCGGAGCGACCGCGTACGCTCGCGGTCGTGCTGGGGAACGAGGAGTGCTGGGCGGTCGAGACGTCGAAGGACGGCGAGCGCTGGCGCTTCTTCGGGCGGGCCTGGAAGTCGCCGGGGGAGCCGGTGCTCCTGCACGCCGCGCCGCGGTACGTTCGCTTCCGGCAGCTCCATCCCACCGAGGACCCGGAGTGGTGCGAACCGCTCGAGGCCGAGGGTGATCATCCGATGACGCTCGTGCACATGGAGAAGCGCGCTCGAGATCACCTCTGGCCGGGCGAGGAGCACGTCGGGCTCCCCGTCGTGCTTCCGGGCGGCGAGGAGGGACGTCTCCTCCGCTTCGAGCACGCCGAGGACGGCTCGGCGTGGACCTACTCGCTCGAGTTCCGCGGCGCGCGCGAGGGTTAGCGCTCGAGCTCGAGGTCGACGCGCAGCTCCTCGGGCACCAGGTCTGCGAGTTCCCACCCCGTCCACAGGTCGCCCGCGATCTGCTGCGGTGACGAGGAAACACCCCAGCGGGCGAAGTGATCGCCGATCCTGGCCACGTCTCGCTCGAGCAACGCGGGCGCGTGCCGGTTCTTCCGCGGGTCGACCGCCTGCGGGAAGTCGATGACGGTGGCCCGACCCTCCCAGACGAGGACGTTGTAGGCGGACAGGTCGCCGTGGATCACGTTTCGGAACAGCATCGACTCGATCGCGCGGATCACCTGGCGAAACAGGTCGTCCGCCTCCTCGCGATCGGGCCGGTATGCGCGGAGCTGCGGCGCCGAGTGGGCCTCGTCGCCGATGTAGGTCATCAGGATCGCGTCCTCCGTGGCGGCCAGAGGTCGTGGCACGGGCGCGCCGGCGCCGGAGAGCGCCTGGAGCGTCTCCCGCTCGCGGTTCACCCAGATCGCCCCCTGGACCTCGCGGCCGAACCGCGTCTTCTTCTCGATCGCCACGCGGATCCGCCGCTCCTTGATCCACTCGCCGTCTCGATACAGCGACTCGTCGCGAAAGTCTCGACGGTTCAGCGGGTGGTAGACCTTCAGCGCGAGCAGGTCCTCGCCCGTCGTGGAGGGGTTCGCCCGGCACAGATGGACCGACGCCTCCTTCCCGGTCTTGATGATCCGCACGACGCCGGCGATCAGTCCCTCGTCGAGGAAATGCTCGATGGCGCCCCGTTGCTGGTTCTCGATGTCGTTCAACGCGAGTTCCTTTCGGTCGATGTGTGCGTTACCTTGCGGTGCAGCCGTTTCGCGGACACGGCGATGCTCCGTCCCGGGCAAAGAGAAAGCCGCCCCTCGGGGCGGCTGAAGGAACGTCGCGGGTCCGCGGTGGCCCGGCTAACGCACGCTCCGCGAGGGATGCGGCATCACGGCGACGGAGATCGCGGCCATGTGGTCATCCCTCCCTTCGAGCGCTCGACCGACGTACCCGGGGAGTATACGGCGTCATGACTCGTGCGCCGACAGCCGCTGGACCCGCTCGACGATCGAGACCGGGATGTGCGTCACCGCGCGGAAGCCCTCTCCGTCCGGCAGGATCTCCTGTGCGATCGAGAGGACCCCCGGGCCGTCCCCGACGAGGAACCCGACCGTTCGGACCGGGTAGCAGGGACGACAGTCGTCCGGGCCGGCCTGATCGAGGTCGAACCAGGCGTCGTGCCATTCGACCAGGACGAGTGGGTACTCGGGCGAAGGGCTTGGCGCCGCGACGGCCATGGGCTCGAGGTCGTCCAAACGGCGTGAGCGAGGCTCCCTGCGGCCGTTCGGCTCGATGGCCTGCATCTCGTCCCTCCTTCCAAGAAGTGTCGGACGCTCCGGGGGCCGAGCACATGGTCGAGGGAGGGCATTTTCCGCGGCGGGGCGGGTTAGGGCCGATGGCGACCGTATCCCTCGGTGCCGACACCGCCCGAGGCGTCGGTGTCAGACCCCATCGCTAGGGTCCGCGACGTGGGCAAGGTGCGGACGCTTCGGGTGTGTCGCGATTGCGGGCAGCAGCTGGCGCAGTGGGCAGGTCGTTGTCCCGGCTGCGGGGCCTGGGGGACGATCGAGGACCGGGCCGTCGGCACGGCACCTTCCGGGATCGATCTTCGAACCCTCGCGCACGAGCCCGAGGACGAGCGCCGGATCGCGACCGGGTTCGCGGGCGTCGACCGCGTGCTCGGCGGGGGCCTCGTCCCCGCCACCGTTGCCCTCCTGGCCGGCGAGCCCGGCATCGGCAAGTCGACCCTTCTCCTCCAGTTGGTGGCGAACCTGTCGGCTGCCGGGCTCCCCTGCCTGCTCGCCTCGGGCGAGGAGTCGCGTCGCCAGGTGGCGGCTCGGGCTCGACGGCTCGGGCTCGACGGCTCGACGGTCTCCTTCGTCTCGGGGCGCGAGCTTCCCGGGCTCCTGGACGCCGCCGCGGCCGCCCGCCCGACCCTCCTCGCGGTGGACTCGATCCAGGCGCTCCGCGACCCCGTGGCGGCGCAGGTCCCGGGCGGACCCGCGCAGGTCCGGGCCTGCGCGGACGCCCTCGTCGGGCTGGCGAAGGCCGAGGGGATCGCCGTCGTCCTCGCGGGCCACGTCACCAAGGAGGGCGACGTCGCTGGCCCCCGGACGCTCGAGCACGCGGTCGACGTCGTCCTGACCTTCGACGGGGACCCTCGATCGGAGCTGCGGATGCTCACGGGCGGCAAGAACCGGTTCGGTGCCGAGGGCGAGGTGGCCTGGTTCGAGATGACCGGGGCCGGCCTGCGCGAGCTCGACCCCACCCACCTGCTGGTCCCCGGGCAGGGGGAGGCGGGGGCGGCCGTCGCTCTCCCCCGAGCCGGGCGCCGGGCGCTCGCGGTCGAGGTGCAGGCGCTCGTCGCGCGGACCGAGGCTCCGGCTCGGCGCCAGGTCACCGGGCTCGACCTGCGGCGGTTCCAGCTCGTCGCGGCGGTCCTGGACCGGGCGGGGGTCCCGGTGGGTCGGGCGGATCTGTTCGGGGCCTCGGCGGGCGGCGTGCGCGTCGACGACCCCGCCTGCGATCTCGCGGTCGCGGCCGCGCTCGCCTCGGCGGCCTCCGGTGTCGCCCCCCCGCGGGCGTCGGCGTTCGTCGGGGAGATCGGGCTCACGGGAACGGTGCGTCCCGGCCCCGCCATGGGGCAACGGATGGCGGCGGCTCGGACCGTCGGCATCGAGACGGTCTTCGCGCCCTCGGGGACGGGCTCCGAGCACGGTCTTCGGGTGGTGCCGGTCCACCACCTCAAAGAGGCCCTGACCTGGGCGACTGGCGGGAGGGCGGCCCGTTCGACATAGGGCTCGAGGGGGCGGAAATGCCCTCTGACCTGGGCTTTTCATTTGCGGCGCAAGGCGTCCGCGTGTTACCCTGACACAAGCTCATCCCGACCAGCCGTCGATCCGAGGGGGTCTTGTGTTCCGCAAAGGCGACACGGTTGTGCATCCGGAACACGGCGCAGCAGTGATCGAAGACCTCTGCGTCCGGGAGTTCCTTGGGGAGAAGCGCAAGTACTTCAAGCTCCGGGTCTCCTACGGGGACCTCACCCTGATGGTCCCGATCGACAGCACCGAGGAGGTCGGCCTCCGCTCCGTGGTGAGCAAGAACGAGGTCAAGAAGGTGCTGAACGTCCTACGGGAGGACGAGTCCAAGATGGCCGCCAACTGGAGCCGCCGCTTCAAGAACAACATCGAGAAGCTGCGCTCCGGCGACATCTACCAGGTGGCCGAGGTCGTCCGGAACCTCTCCATCCGCGAGCGCGAGCGTGGCCTCTCGGCCGGCGAGAAGCGGATGATCACCAAGGCTCGGCAGATCCTGGTCTCCGAGCTCACCTACGCGACGGGCGGGGACGAGGAGAAGGCCGAGGCCATGATCGACAAGGTCCTGGACGAGTCCCACGGCACGCGGGTGATGGCACAGGCCTGAGGTCCGCCTCCGGCCTGCCCGAACGGCCGGAATCGGGGTGGCTCCGGTCAAGTCTGCACCGGCCGGCGTCGAGGCATTGAGGGAGATGCTCGTCCACGGTGCCCGGTCCAAGGCCGGCCGCCTGCGCGCGCGTGTGGCGGACGACCGACAGCGCCTCCCCCGGGGGAGGCTCGTCGAGTTCGTCCGGCTCCTCTTCGTCCTCCTGTTCACGGTCGCCGGGTACACGATCGGAACGCAGATCGGCGACGCGACCACGTCCAAGACGATCCTGGCCATGGTGCTCGGGTCCGCCACTGGGTTCGTGCTCGGCGGGGTCCTCGGGCGCCAGACGGCGACGGCCGTGAAGACGATGGAGGCCGAGCTCCGACGGGTGCCCGCGGCCGAGGTCGTCGCCGGCATCGCCGGGCTGCTCATGGGGCTCGCGATGGCCGCGCTGCTCTCGGTGCCCGTGTTCCGCCTCCCGCCGCTCGCTGCCTGGACGTCGGTGGCGTTCACGTACGTGACGCTCGGGTACGTCGGCTTCCGGGTCGGGCGAACCAAGAGCGAGGAGCTGTTCGGGCTGATCGGGCTGAAGCCTCGGGCCGCCGGCGTCGCGCGGGGCGAGGTGAGCGTCATCGACACGAGCGCGCTGATCGACGGCCGGGTGCTCGACCTCGTCAAGACCGGGTTCCTCTCGGGCGACCTGCTGATCCACACCGCCGTGCTGCGAGAGCTCCAGACGATCGCCGACTCCTCCGACCCGAAGCGGCGCGTACGTGGGCGCCACGGCCTCGACACGGTGGCGCAGCTCAAGCGCTCGGCGACCGTCGACGTCCACCTCGTCGAGGAGGACGGCATCTCCGACGTCGACGGGGCGCTCCTCGCGCTCGCCCGCGACCGGGGGGCCTCGCTGATCACGACCGACCACAACCTCGCCAAGGTGGCCCAAGCGCTCTCGGTGCCGGTTCCGGGCCTGAACGACCTCGCCGCGGCGTTCCGCGTGCCGGTGATCCAGGGCGAACAGCTCCAGCTCGAGCTCGTGAAGGAGGGACGCGAGCACGGGCAGGGCATCGGCTACCTCGACGACGGGACGATGGTCGTGGTGGAGTCGGCCCGTGACCGGATCGGCGAGGAGGTCGTGGTCGTCGTGCGCAACGTGATCGCGACGACGACGGGCCGGATGGTCTTCGCGAACCTCCAGTAGGCTCCGCGCCGTGGAGCGCGCCGCGCTGATCGTGCTCGCCGCCGGCACCGGCGACCGGCTCGGTCTGCAGATCCCCAAGGCCTTCGTCCCGCTCGCGGGCCGTCCCATGCTCGCCCGCGCGGTGGCGTCCGCGCGCGCCTGCGGGGCGATCGGTGAGGTCGTGGTCGCCGTTCCCGCGGGGTGGGAGGAGCGGGCGCGGGAGATGGTGGCCCCACTCGGGTCGTGCGTCGTGGTCGCGGGCGGGGCGACCCGACAGGCCTCCGTCCGGGCCGCGCTCGGGGCGGTCGCGCCGGACGCCCGCGTGATCGTTTGCCACGACGCCGCCAGGCCGCTCGCCCGGCCGGGACTGTTCGACGGGGTGCTCGAGGCCCTCGAGGGCTGGGACGGGGTCGTCCCGGTCGTGCCGGTGCGCGACACCGTGAAGCGCGTTCGCGACGGGCAAGTCGAAGGCACGGAGGCTCGGGACGGCCTCGGGTTCGCGCAGACGCCGCAGGCTTTCATCGCGTCGGCGCTTCGAGACGCGCACGCCCGCGCCGAGCGCGAGGGCGTCGCGGTGACCGACGACGCGGCGGCACTCGAGTTCGCGGGCTACCGGGTGCGCGCGGTCGCCGGCGACCCGGGCAACTTCAAGATCACGACTGCCGAGGACCTCGCGCGGGCCGAGCCGCTGGTATCGGAGCTCGCGCGTGAGTGAGATGCGGACCGGACTCGGGTTCGACGTCCACCCGTGGGCGGCCGGCCGGCCGCTCGTGCTGGGTGGGGTGCGCTTCGACGGCGAGGAGGGGCTCGCCGGCCACTCGGACGGGGACGCGGTGTGTCACGCGCTCGCCGACGCGATGCTCGGCGCGGCCGCGCTCGGCGACATCGGCGAGCACTTTCCCGACACCGACCCGGAGATCGCCGGCATCGCCGGCCTCGACCTGCTGGCGCAGACCGTCGAGACGGTTCGCGCCGCGGGGTTCGAGCCGGACGCCGCCGACGTCACCGTGATCGCCGAGCGCCCCGCGATCGGGCCCGCCCGTGCGGAGATGCGAGAACGCCTCGCCGGCGTCGTCGGCGTGCCGGTCGAGCGCGTCTCGGTCAAGGCCACCCGGCCCGAGGGGCTCGGCCTGTCCGGTGAGGGGATCGGGTGCCTGGCGCTCGCCGTCCTTCGTCAGCGCTGAGCTCGAGCGGGATCGTCGCCGGCCGGCGCGCGGTGCTCGAGGCCGTCCGAGCGGGTCTGGCGACCGAGGTCCTGATCGGCCGTGGCTCGCGGACGACGCCCGGCCTCCGCGAGCTGCTCGACTCGGCCGGCGGCGCGGGGGTCTCGCTGCGCGAGGTCGACCGGCGGGAGCTCGACGCGTTGGCGGCGGATCACCACGGCGTGGTCGCCACCGTGCGACCGCGCGAGCCGATCGGCGAGCGCGAGCTCGCGATGACGGCGTTCGCCGAGGACGCACTCGTGGTGGTGCTCGACGGGATCGAGGACCCGCACAACCTCGGGGCGGCCGCGCGCTCGGCCGAGGCTGCTGGCGCGGCCATGATCGTGACACGCACTCGTCGTGCCGCCGACGTGACACCGGCGGCGATCCAGGCTTCGTCGGGAGCGTTGCTGCATCTGCCGCACGCCCGGGTCGCGAACATCGCGCGCGCGCTCGAGCGGCTGAAGGACGTCGGGTTCATGGTCGTCGGGCTCGACGAGGGGTCGCCGACGAGCGTGTACGAGGCGGAGCCGCCCGAAGGCCGGGTGGCCGTCGTGCTCGGCTCCGAGGGCGGCGGGATGGCTCGGCTCACGCGCGAGGCCTGCGACGTGCTCGTCTCGCTGCCGATGCGCGGGCGCGTGGCTTCGCTGAACGCCTCCGCCTCGCTCGCGGCCGTGCTCTACGCGTTCGTCCTTCCCCCCCGGGAGAACGGCGGCACGTAGACTCGCTGTTGCGCCGGCGTAGCTCAGGGGTAGAGCAGCTGTCTTGTAAACAGCAGGTCGTCGGTTCGAATCCGACCGCCGGCTCGGATTCGAATCCGCAGGTCACCTGGTCCGGCGCCGGGGCACATGGAGTTCTTGCCACGGTGCTCAATCGAGGTCGCGATACGCCGACCACGCGATCGAGCCGCAGCCATCGGAAGCAGAACGCTCGAAGGTGGTCCGCATCGCGTAGCCAGCCTGGCGGTCGGCACCTCCACGAGGGTCGGGTAGCGGAGGGGGCCGCGTGCTCGCGACCGCTCGGCATCAGACCCGAGGCTCGCAGGGGTACGCTTCGAGAGAACCTCGAGGGAGGGATATGGGCCCCGAGTGGATCGTCGTGGCGTTCGTGATGGTGATCACGGTCGCTGTTGTAGGGATCTGGAAGCTGCTTCGCCGGCCGCGAGCGTGACCCGCGACCGATCGGGCGAAGGCAGCGCGCTCTCACGTCCAAACGCTTGCTGGCCGCGGGTACCCGACACGGGCGACTATTGACCTCGGCCCACGTGGAACTCCCGGATCGAAGCTCCGTCAGCTGATCCGAAGCAGGCCCGCGAGCCCGATGAGGTAGAAGAGCACCACCAACCACGAATCGGGGCCGACCCCCACGAGCTTGCGCGGGGGTCGCATGACGAGCCCTCCGGCGAACACGGCCGTCACGACCACGCCGATCCCGCCGAGCCACGAGGAGCTCGCGCTCACCGTCTGGAGGACCGGTTTGCCGGCAAGAAGGACCCTCCACCTCCCTCGACGAGCACCCGCGATCGCGATCCGCTGCGATCGACCGTTCGTACGGGTGGGCGTTGGCCGGGAAGTGTCGGGTTTCGGTTGTGGAGTGTCGGGTATCGGTCGGGAAGTGTCGGCTTCTCGTCCGAGCGCTCGGCGGGTCAAGTTTCGACCTCCCGCGTGCCGATGGGACCCTTGATGCGGAGGATCCCGATCATCGCCCTCGCGGTCGCGAGCGCCCTCGTGCTCGGCGCCGCGTCCGCGCTTGCCGGCGAGGTGCCGGGCACCGACTGCACGGTCTTCCCGGAGACCAGTATCTGGAACACGCGGATCGACGCTCTCCCGGTCCACGACATGAGCGACACGTGGATGGAGTCGATGCACGCCTCGTCGACCGACCTGCACCCGGACTTCGGGCCGCCGAGCTACGGGATGCCCTACACGACCGTCAACAAGAACCACGCGAAGGTGCCGGTCGACTTCCAGTACGACGACGAAAGCGATCCCGGCCCCTACCCGTTCGACGGCAACACGCCGATCGAGGGCGGCTCGGACCGCCACGCGCTGATCGTCGAGAGCGGGACCTGCCGCCTGTACGAGCTGTTCGCGGCCGAGTGGAACGACGGCAACCCGCAGGCCGGGAGCGGCGCGATCTGGGACCTCGACAAGAACCGCCTGCGGCCCGACACGTGGACCTCGGCGGACGCGGCGGGCATGCCGATCTTCGCGGGCCTGGTCCGCTGGGACGAGGTGAAGGCCGGCGAGATCGACCACGCGATCCGCTTCACCGTCTCGTGCACGACCGACGACTACCTCTGGCCGGCCCGGCACCAGGCCGGCGAGAGCGACCCCGACTGTCCGCCGATGGGCGCCCGGTTCCGGCTGAAGTCGAGCTTCGACCTCGACGGCTTCAGCGCCAAGGCGAAGGTGATCCTGCGGGCCATGGAGCGCTACGGGATGTTCGTGACCGACAACGGTTCCGACTGGTACTTCCAGGGCACGCGCGACAAGCACTGGCGCAACGGGCTGCTCGACCAGCTGAAGACGATCCCGGCATCCGCGTTCGAGGCGGTCGACGAGTCCGCCTGCATGGTCGACCCGGACAGCGGCAAGGCCGACTGTCCCGCCTAACGCGCTCCTCGGCGCAGCGCCCGGCCGGCGCGCTCGCCGAGCGGCGATCCGTCCCACGACGCCCGTCCGTTCACGACGACGAGGTCGACGCCCTCGGCGAAGGCATGCGGCCGCTCGTACGTCGCGCGGTCGGCGATGCGCGCAGGGTCGAGCAGCACCAGGTCCGCGAAGGCCCCCGGCTCGATCCGCCCCCGGCCGGCGAGCCCGAACCGGGCGGCGGGGAGCGAGGTCATCTTTCGAACGGCCGCCTCGAGCGTGAGCAGGCCCTCGTCGCGAACGTAGCGACCGAGGATGCGGGGGTACGTGCCGTAGTAGCGCGGATGCACCGCGTAGCCGCCGAGCGGCCCTTCCGGCGCGACCGCCACGCCGTCGGTGCCGACGAAGACGTCCTCGCGCGCGACGATCGTCCGGACGTCGTCCTCGTGCATGCCGTGGCCGACCATCCCCGTATTGGGGTCGGCGAGCAGCAGCTGCGCGACGGCCTCGGCGGGATCGACCGCTCGGTCCGACGCGATCTCGGCGATCGTACGACCCGTGAGCCCGGGCTCCGCGTGGTGGGCGCCGACCGCGACTCGCTCCCAGCCGAGATCCTCGAGGGCGATCGCTCGCAGCAGCCGTTCGCGCTCCGACCGGTCGGACAGCGCGTCCGGGAGCTCGGACGCGGTCACCCAGGGTGGGAGTGCGGACGAGAGCGACGTCTCCCACGCCGTGTAGGGGTACTGGTCGGCCGTCACGTCGGCGCCGCCCGCCCGCGCGCCGTCGATCAGGTCGAGGAGCTCGTCGGCTCGCCCCCACATCGAGCGGCCCTCGACCTTCAGGTGGCTCACGTGCGACGGGACGCCGGCGCGCCGACCGATCTCGATGGCCTCGGCGACGGCGTCGAACACGGTGGCGCTCTCGCCGCGGACGTGGCTGGCATACACGCCCCCGGCCTCGCGCGCCGCCTCGGTGAGGGCGACGAGCTCGTCCGTGCTCGCGTGCAGCCCCGGCACGTAGATAAGGCCGGTCGACATCCCGAACGCCCCATCCTGCAGCGCCTCGCGAAGGAGCGAGCGCATCGCCTGCAGCTCCTCGGTGGTGGGGGCGCGTCGCTGGTCCTGCCCCATGGCCGCCTGGCGGAGCGCTCCGTGACCCACGAGGGCCGCCACGTTCAGCGCCGGCCGGCACGCCTCGACCCGCTCGAGGTACTCGGCGAACGACCCCCAGTCGGCCGCGAGATCCTCGACCTCGACGCCGACGAGCGCCGCGGTCTCGGCGGCTCCCTCCACCGGGTACGCCGAGGTGCCGCAGTTGCCGACGACGAGCGTCGTGATGCCCTGGCCGAGCATCGAGTCCATCGTCGGCTCGACGAACGGCGTCAGGTCCGAGTGGCTGTGGGCGTCGACGAACCCGGGGGCGAGGACCCGACCCGCCGCCTCGATGCGCCGAATGTCCGCGAGCGAAGGATCGCCGGGTTCGAGCACGGCCTCGATCCGGTCGTCCGAGACCAGGACGGAACCCGGCCGCGCGGGGCTCCCGGTCCCGTCCACGATCGTGGCACCGGCGATCAGCAGGTCGCTCACGGCCGCCTCAGCGCGCGATCGGACCGATCCAGATACCCGACGTGAGGAAGATCGCCGGCAGGACGAACAGGACGGCGACGAACAACCACAGCCGCCGGTTCGAGGTCACCACCCAATCGTCGAGGGCCATGATCCCGCTCTTCAGCGGGCCGTAGAGGAATGCCAGATACACCAACGACACGATCGACACGCCGATCGCCTCGGCGAGCACGATGTGCACGGCGACGTCGTTGCCGAGGACCATCGCGGCCACCAACGTGTCGGCGAGCGTCGTGATGTTCGCGCCCATGATGTAGGGGATCGACTCCTCGCGCTTCACGTAGCCCCGGCTCGCGAGCGGGACGAGCACCGTCAGCGCGACCGAGACCGAGAGCGTGATCGTCGCCACCACGCAGCCGAGGGCGAACATCGGCCACGGTCGCTTCAGCCACTCGACGCGGCGGCTCGCGTGACGCTCGCCGTCGAGCTGCGGCAGCACGCGGTCGAGGAACCGGAACGAAATCAGGACGATGCCGAGCCCGAGCGGCAACAGCGACCAGCCGGGCAGCCTCGTGAGGAGCTCGAGCGCGGGTCCCCACACGTAGTCGATGAGCGACAGGACGTCCTTGGACGCCGAGACCTGGATCGGGTCCAGGATCCCCGCCTTCAGGATCCAGTATCCGATGAGCATGCCCGGCACGTAGACGATCGCCGTGAGCGACAACGCCAGCACGCCCATGCCGATCGACTCGCTCCGGTTTCGACCTCGGTTGCGGACGGCGTACAGGAACCCGACGAGCAGGACCACGAACGAGGCCCCGAGTCGTGAGCCCGAGAGCATCGTGAACGTCTGGAGCTCGGTCGTGGCGCCCCCGACGTAGAGGCTGAGTGCCACGGCGGCGACCGGTGAGCCGGAAAGGACGATGTAGGCGCCGAGCCACCCCGCCCCGAGTGTCGAGAAGGCGTTGCTGAACAACGGGCTGTCCGTGAGGGCCGGCGCGAGTGCCTTCGCCCCCTCCTTCATGAGCTGGATCGCCAGGACGAACAGGAAGAGCGCCAGCAGGAAGAAGGCGATCCTTACGGCCAGGGCGGCCCAGTTCCGGCCCCCGACGTCTCGGACGGGGGCGCCAGGAGCCGGATCGGGGTCGGCGGCGTCCGCCGTCAGCGTCGGCACGAGGGCCGGGCTCGGCACGGCGTCATCGGGCAGGTCGGTCTCGTCCAAGAGCTCGTCCGTCGTGGGATGGGGAAGGTCCGGGCCACGCTACCGGCGCCTCCTCGCCGAGACAACCGTCGAACGGACCGACTCTTCTGATCCGTGCGTCCACGTGCGGCGGCCCGAAGGTCCCTCGGAGGCAGGGCGGGGCGACCCCTCCCGTCCGTACGCCCTCCGCCCACCCTGGGGGCGGACCACGGAAACGAAGGGGTGCGAGATGGACGAGTCCACGTTGTCGCTGGTGCTGTTCTCGGGCACCGACGACAAGTTGAACGCCGCCTCGGTGCTCACGGCCGGGGCCGCCGCCATGGGCCGCAAGGTGAACGTGTTCCTCCAGTACTGGGCCCTGGACGCCTTCCGGGCCGAGCGGATCCACAAGGATCACGGCGTCGCGCCCGAGGCGGGTCCCGAGGGGCTCGCGGCCTACCAGCGGCACGGCGGGCAGCACTGGAGCGAGATCTTTCGGCAGGCCAAGGGCGTCGGCGACGTGGCCATCCACGCTTGCTCGCTCTCGATGGAGATGTTCGGGCTCAAGGCCGATGACCTGGACCCGCTCGTGGACGACCAGGAAGGGGTCGCCTCGTTCTTCATGGACGTCGACGGTCCCGTGACCTTCATCTGACGGAGGTGGGGAGCATGACCATTGCGAACGTGACCCGCTCGATCGACGCGCGCGGCATGCCATGCCCGGGCCCGCTGATGAGCCTGATCGGCGCGATCCGCGAGGGCGAGGTCGGCGACCTGCTCGAGGTGCTCTCGTCCGACGAGGGCTCGCGGACGGACATCCCGGCGTGGGTCCGCAAGGCCGGGCACGAGATGGTCGAGATCGTCGACGAGGACGGCCACGCCCGGTTCGTGGTCCGAAAGACTCGGTGACCCGGCATGCCGGCCAGGGTCGTCGTCCTTGGGGGCGGCGTCGGCGGAACGCTCGCGGCGAACCTCCTGTCGAAGGAGCTCGGCCGCGAGGCGCGCATCACCGTCGTGGACCCGACCGGCATGCACCACTACCAGCCGGGCTACCTGTACGTGGCGCTCGGGCAGGCGAACGGCCGCTGGCTCGTCCGCGACGAGCGCACCCTCCTGCGCGGGGACGTCGACCTGGCGGTCGAGAAGGCGATCCGGATCCGTCCTGACGCCGGTACCGTGCGGCTCGAGCACGGCGGGGACCTGGACTGGGACTACCTGGTCATCGCGACGGGCGCGAGGCTCGTGCACGACGCGGTGCCCGGACTCGCGGAGGGCGCGTACGGCTTCTATTCGCTCGAGGACGCGCAGCGACTCCGTGAGCAGCTCCGGCGCTTCACCGGGGGCCGGGTGCTCGTGGGGATCGCGGGCATCCCGTACAAGTGTCCGCCGGCGCCGGTGGAGTTCGTGTTCATGCTCGACGAGCACCTGCGCCGGCGGGGGATCCGCAAGCGGAGCGAGGTCACCCTCCTGTCACCCCTCAACCGCGCCTTCACGATCGAGTCCGCGAGCAAGGTGATCCAGCCGATCCTGGAGGCGCGAGGCATCGGGCTGACGACGTTCTTCAACGTCGAGGAGGTCGATCCGTCGGCGCAGATCGTGTCCTCGCTCGAGGGCGAGAAGGACGAGTACGACCTGCTCGTGCTCGTGCCGCCCCACCGGGGACAGCACGTGGTGACCGACTCGAAGCTCGGTGACCCCTCGGGCTGGTTGCCGACCGACAAGCACACGCTCCAGGTCGCGGGTCACGAGCGGATTCTCGCGATGGGCGACGCGACCAACCTGCCGATCAGCAAGAGCGGCTCGACCGCGCACTTCGAGGCGCCGGTCGTCGCGAGCCGCATCGCGAGCCTCGTCCGGGGCACGGCGCCGAAGATCAACTACGGCGGCCGGGTCATGTGCTTCCTCGAGACCGGCAACCGCAAGGCGACGGTGCTCCGCTTCGACTACGAGCGTCCGCCCGCGCCGCCTCGGCCGAGCCTGCTCTGGCACTCGGCGAAGTGGATGTTCAACCGAATCTACTGGGAGACCGTCCCGAAGGGCCGGTTGCCCGACGACCTGCCGTTGCCGATCCCCACCGGCCCGGTCTCCACGGGAAGGAGCACGTCATGAGCACGCAGATCGTCAGGACGCTCGACCTGAAGGGCCTGTCCTGCCCGCTGCCGATCGTGAAGACGGCGCAGGCGGCGAAGGAGCTGGGGTCCGGCGAGCTGATCGAGGCGCTCGCCACCGACCCCGGCTCGGTCGCGGACTTCAGGGCGTGGTGCACGAGCACGGGCAACGAGCTGGTCGGACAGACCGAGTCCGACGGCGTGTATCGCTTCGTGATCAGGAAGAAGTGAGGTGTCGACGATGGCGGTTGCAGAGGCCGAGCTCGAGGCTCCCGCCCACGAGCATGGGCACGCCCCGCACAAGAAGCTGGTGATCATCGCCTGGTCGGGCGACCTCGACAAGGTGTGGCCGCAGATGATCCTTGCGACGACCGGCGCCGCGATGGGGATGGAGACGACGATCTTCTTCACCTTCTGGGGCCTGCTCGCCGTGGCGAAGGACGACCGGCGCATCACCGGCGAGAACTGGATGCAGAAGATGCTCTCGATGATGGACCGGCCGGGCATCGACCACCTGAAGCTCGGTCAGATGAACTTCGTGGGCGCGGGGCCCGCGATGATGAAGCGCCTCGCAAAGGACCACCGCGTCGCGAGCCCTGGCGAGCTGCTCGAGCTCGCCGTGGAGCTCGGCGTGAAGCTCGTGCCCTGTCAGATGACGATGGACCTGCTGGGGCTCGAGCGCGAGGACATGATCGAGGCGCTCGGCGAACCCGCGGGGGCGACGGCGATGCTGCTCGAGGCGCAGGACGCGATCACGCTCTTCATCTGAGGGATTGTCGGGAAACGTCCATCGCACCCCGACAACGAGGGCCGGGAGGGCACGTCCCCCACCGCCTCCCGGCCCTCACCACGCCATGAGTACGCTCAGGCGGCGTCGGGCAGGAACACGCGGAAGGACGCCCCGCCGCCGGGTCGGTCCTCCACCCAGGCCCTCCCGCCGTGGAGCTCGGCGAAGCGGGCGACGAGGGACAGCCCGACGCCGACGCCGGGTGAGGGGTTGGGGCCGCCGTCGCCCTGGCGGAAGGGCTCGAACACCGCCGCCTTCATGTCGTCGGGGATGCCGGGCCCCTCGTCCTCGACCACGATCTGCACACCGTCGCCCTCCCTCGTGACGCGGACCCACAGGGGAGATCCCGGGGGCGTGTGTCGCCCGGCGTTCGCGAGGAGGTTCTCGACGATCCGCTCGACCTTTGCCGCGTCGACGTTCGCGACGATGTCGGCGGCGTCGATGTCCACCGACCGGCCGGTCAGCAGGTCGGACTCGCGGACCGTCTGGGCGACGAGGTCCGACAGGTCGGTCCTCCGTCGCTGCGGGGACACGATCCCCCGCTGCAGCCGGTCGAGGTCGAGCAGGTCCGAGAGCAGCCGCTCGAGCTTGCGCGCGTTCGCGGCGATCCGTCGCAGCAGGTCGAGGGCGTCCTCGCGGGGGATCTCGAGACCCGCCTGCTCGAGCGTGACCGCGGAGCCCAGGATCGAGGTGAGCGGGGTCCGCAGGTCGTGCGAGACGGCCTCGAGGAAGGTGTTCTTCATCTCGTCGAGCGCGCGCAGCCGCTGCGTCGCCTCTCGCTCGCGACGAAAGGCCTCGGAGTACTTCTGCTCGCTGCGCCGGAGGGCCTGCTCGGCCCGCTTGCGCTCGGTGATGTCGACGATGAGGCCGCGCAGCAGCGTCCCGCCGCGAGCGTCGGCGCCGACGTGCACGAGGTCGCGGATCCACATCGGATCCGGTTCGGGACCGAGCGCCCGGTACTCGAGGGTCAGGTCCTGACCCGATGCGGCGATCCGCGCCCGGACGGCGGCGAGCACGCGATCGCGGTCCTCCGGGTGCACGTGGTCGCCCCAGGTCGCGGGGTCGTCGCCGTTCCATGCCGGGGTCGCCTTGAACACGGCCGAGGCCCGGCGCGAGAGGAAGGTGAAGGCGAGCGTCTCCGGGTCCGCCTCCCAGAAGATCGCGTCGAGGCTCTCGACGAGCTCGTGGAAGCGCTCGAGCTCGTGGAACCGTTTCGCGCTCCCCAGCGCGAGCGAGGCGATGTCGCGGATGCCGCGCGCCAGCGACAGATCTCGCTCCGAGAAGGTCGCGCCTGCGTGCGACGCGACCGCAACGACGACCGCCAACCCGTCCGGATCCCACCGGAGTGGGACGATGAGCGCCGGTCTGGGCTCGCCGAACACGAGGTACTCGCGAGGCGCGGTCGCGGCGACCTCGGCGGAGAGCACGAAGGGGTTCGCGATCGAGGACAGGAGCGCAGCCGCCACGTCAGGCGGGACCTCGGCGAGCGCTTGCTGCTGCTCGGCCGTCAGCCCGCGTTGGGTCACGAGGTGGAACACGCCGGTCTCCGGGTCGCGGACGCAGGCGAAGACTCCCGCCGCACCCGTCAGCAGCGGGAAGGCGGCGACCGCTCGCTCGAGGACGGTGGCCGTCTCGTGCGCGCCCGTCAGCGCCTGCGACAGGCCGAGCAGCGCCGAGGCGGTCTGGGCCGCCTCGCGCTCCTGCTGGAGCAGCCGCGCGTTCTCGAACGCGACGGCGGCGTGCGAGGCGAGGACCTCGAGCACCCGGACGTCCTCGGCGTCGAATTGGTCGGTGCCGAGGTTCGACAGGACGATGACGCCGTTCACCCGTTCGCCGATCTTCATCGGGACGGCGAGGATCGACTCGTCGATGTCCGAGGTGCCCTCGATCTGGACCCCGATCGGGTCGTGGAGCGCGTCGGGCGAGTAGTAGGTCTCCCCGACCTCCACCGCGTGGCCCGTGATGCCCTCGCCGACCAGGGTGACGAGCTCCTCGTAGGTCTCGCTCTCGTATTCCCCCAGCGAGCCTCTGAACTCGATGGGTTGCAGGGTGATGCCGTCCTCCTGCAGCAGGTAGATGCGGCAGTTGTGGTAGTCGATCAGCGTCTCGAGCTCGACCGTGATCGCCTCGGCGATCTGGGTGACGTCGTCGAGGGCGTTCAGGCGCGGGGCGAGGCCGTGGAGGAACCTGAGCTGCGCCACCGAGCGCAGCTCGTGATCGCCCACCGGCGTACCCGCGTCGCCACGCACGTCCACCACGCCGCTCTCCGGCCGGCCTTCGGGCCGGCGCCTCCGGCCCCATCTTCTCAGTCGGCGCGCCGGGCCTCCGAGTGAAGCCGCCGGTCGCCGGTCGCTCACCCGTCCCCGGTACGATGGGCCGGTGAGCGCGACGGACGAGGCCGCTCCGGCCAGCCGGACGCTTCTCGACCGGCTGGTCGAGCGCATCCCGTCCGCGGTCGCTCCGGAGCAGGCCGAGGCCGTCGAGGCCTTCGCGAGGGCCCTGACCAAGCGCGTGGCGCCGCAGGATCTGGCGGGCCTGTCGCCCGACGAGCTGTACGGAATGGTGCTCGGCGCCTTTCGTCTCGCCGACGCCCGCGGCCCCGACGAGGTGGCCGTGCGCGCGTTCAACCCCACGATCGCGCGGGAGGGGTATCAGACCCTCGGGAGCGTCCTGGAGACCAACACCGTCGACTCGCCCTTCCTGTTCGACTCCGTGAACGAGGAGCTCGAGGCGCGGGACATCTCGGTGCACCGCGTGATCCACCCGGTGATCGGCATCGAGCGCGGGCCCGACGGACGGATCCTGCGGGTGCTGCACGTACGCGAGGCAGCGTCACGCGAGTCGGTCATGCACTTCGACCTCGAGGGCCGCCTCCCCGGCGCCGAGCTCGCCGATCTCGAGGAGGCGATCCGGCGGGTGCTCGGCGACGTTCGCCTCGTCGTCCGGGACTTCGGGGCGATGCAGGAGGCCCTCCGCGGGATGATCGAGATCGCGCGCGAGGGCTCCCCGCTCTACGCGGAGGCCGAGGTCGCCGAGACCGTGGCGTTCCTCGAGTGGCTCCTCGATCTCAACTTCGTGCTTCTGGGCTATCGCGAGTACGACCTCCTGGATACCCCCGACGGTCGCGCGCTCGCCGCGGTCCCCGGGAGCGGGCTCGGGATGCTCTCGAAGAGCGGTTGGTCGGCGTACGAGAAGCCCGTGCTGCTCTCGACGATCGAGCCCAACCTGCGGGGCCGGATCGAGGGCGGCGACCTCCTCATCTACTCGAAGACCAACCGGCCCTCGACGGTCCACCGCCGGGCGCGAATGGACTACATCGGCGTCCGGAAGGTGTCTGCGGACGGGAGGATCGTCGGCGAGGCCCGGATGGTCGGCCTGTTCACCTCGAAGGCCTACATGGAGCCCGCAAGCAAGACGCCACTCCTGCAGCGCAAGCTGGGCCAGATCCTCGAGGCCGAGGACCTGTTCGAGGGATCGCACGACTACAAGGCCGTGGTCGCGATCTACGAGAGCTTCCCGAAGGACGAGCTGTTCGCGGCCTCGGCCGAGGAGATCCGCGCGCACGTGGTCGGCCTGCTCGCGCTCCAGGAGCAGCAGCACGTCCGGCTGTTCGTGCGTCGCGACCTGTACGGGAGGAGCGTCTCGCTGCTGGTGGCGCTCCCGCGCGATCGCTACACGGCCGAGCTCGGCCAGCGCCTCCAGGAGCTGTTCCTCCGGCGTTTCAAGGGCTCCTCGATCGACGAGCACCTCGAGTTCGGTGAGAGCGGGCTCGCGCAGCTGCACTACACGGTGCACGTGGCGATCGGCGAGATCCCCGACGTCTCCTTCGACGAGCTCGAGCGCGACGTCGTCGAGATCGCCCGAACGTGGGACGACCGCCTCGTCCAGCGGCTGACCGAGATCCACGGTCCGGAGGGCGCCCGGGTCCTGTTCGACCGGTGGGCGCACCGGTTCCCCGACTACTACAAGGCGACCACCGCCGTGGAGCTCGCGGCCGAGGACATCCTCCGCTTCGAGGAGCTCGAGGCGGGCGACGAGGCCTTCATCGTCGGCCTCGCGAACGAGACCGACGAGAGCGAGACGCTCACGCGCGTCCGCCTCTACAAGGTCGGCGGCAAGATCCAGCTCTCCGACTTCGTGCCCACGCTGGAGTCGCTCGGGCTCCGCGTCGTCGAGGAGTGGCCGACGCACCTCGCGGGGGAGGAGGAGCGCTACCTCCACGACTTCGGCGTGCTGGGCGCCGATCACCGGCCGCTGGACGTCGAGGGCACCGGGGCCCGGATCGCCGAGTGCATCGTCGCGGTCTGGAAGGGCGACTGCGAGTCGGACTCGCTCAATCGGCTCGTGGTGACCGCGGACCTGGACTGGCGGCAGGTCCAGATCCTCCGCGCCTATCGCAAGTACCACCACCGGGTGAACGCGAGCTTTCCCGTCGAGTACAAGAACGAGGCGTTCGCTGCGCACCCGCACATCGCGGCCAAGCTCGTCCGCGTGTTCGAGGAGAAGTTCGACCCGGCGGGCCGGCGCGACCCGGAGGCCCTCGACGCCCTCCGTGGGGAGGTGCTTGCCGACCTGGACGCCGTGGTGTCGCTCGAGCAGGATCGGATCCTGCGCAACGCGCTCGGCGTGATCGACGCCACGGTTCGGACCAACGCCTACAAGCCGCGCGCGACGACGCTGTCGTTCAAGTTCCGTTCGGGCGACGTCCCCGAGATGCCGAAGCCGACGCCGCTGTACGAGATCTTCGTCTACTCGACGGAGATGGAGGCGATCCATCTGCGCGGCGGGAAGGTCGCCCGCGGGGGGATCCGCTGGTCGGACCGCCGCCAGGACTACCGCACCGAGGTCCTCGGCCTGATGAAGGCGCAGATGGTGAAGAACGCCGTCATCGTGCCGACGGGATCAAAGGGCGGGTTCGTGCTGAAGCGTCAGATCGCGGACCCGAAGGCGCTGAAGGAGGAGGTCACCCGGGAGTACGTGCGGTTCATGCACGGGCTGCTCGACCTCACCGACAACCTGATCGACAACACGGTCGCGCACCCCGACCACGTCGTGGTCCACGACGAGGACGATCCCTACCTCGTGGTCGCCGCCGACAAGGGAACCGCGACCTTCTCCGACACGGCGAACGGCGTCGCAAGCGAGTACGGGTTCTGGCTGGGCGACGCGTTCGCCTCGGGTGGTTCGGCGGGGTACGACCACAAGGCGCTCGGGATCACCGCACGAGGCGCGTGGGAGTCGATCAAGCGCCACTTCCGCGAGATCGGCACCGATGTGATGAACGAGCCGTTCACGGTCGTGGGGATCGGCGACATGTCGGGCGACGTGTTCGGCAACGGCATGCTGTACTCCGACCAGATCTGCCTGGTCGCCGCCTTCGATCACCGGCACGTGTTCCTGGATCCGACCCCGAACCCGGCGATCGGGTTCGCCGAGCGCAAGCGCCTGTTCGAGCTTTCGGCCTCGTCCTGGGACGACTACGACCGCTCGAGGATCTCGAGCGGGGGCGGCGTGTGGGCCCGCACGCTGAAGTCGGTCCCCGTCGCGCCGGAGGCGCGGCTGGCGCTCGGGATCGAGCAGGAGGAGCTCGAGCCGAACGAGCTGATCGGCGCGATCCTGCGCGCGCCCGTCGACCTGCTCTACAACGGCGGGATCGGGACCTACGTCAAGGCGTCGACCGAGTCTCACGCGGACGCGGGCGATCGCGTGAACGATGGGCTCCGGGTGGACGCCGCCGAGCTGCGGTGCCGGGTCGTTGCCGAGGGCGGGAACCTCGGCCTCACGCAACGCGGCCGCGTCGAGTTCGCGCTCGGCGGCGGGCGGATCAACACCGACTTCATCGACAACTCCGGCGGCGTCGACTGCTCGGACCACGAGGTGAACCTGAAGATCCTGTTCGGCATCGCGGCCCAGCGCGGCGAGCTCTCGCTGGAGCAGCGGAACGAGCTCCTGCACGAGGTCGAGCCCGACGTGGTCCGTCACGTCCTGTACGACAACTTCCTCCAGGCCCAGGTCCTGTCGCAGGAGGCCGAGCTCTCGCTCGGTCGGATGGAGGCGTTCGAGGACCTCATGCAGGGGCTCGAGACGCAGGCGTTGCTCGACCGCTCGCTCGAGGCCCTCCCGGGGGGAGAGGACATGGCCGAGCGCCGTCGCGCGGGCCGGGGGATGGTGCGCCCCGAGCTCGCGGTCCTTCTCGCGTACGCCAAGCAGAGCCTCACGGACTCCCTGCTCTCCTCGTCGCTTCCGGACTCGCAGTACCTCGAGCAGGACCTGCGTTCCTACTTCCCGCCGAAGGTCGTCGAGCGCTTCGGGCACGTGCTGGCCGATCACCCGCTCCGCCGCGAGCTGATCGCGACGCTGGTCGCGAACGACGTCGTGAACTCGCAAGGGATCACGTTCGTCTCGCGCGTCGTCGCCGAGACCGGGGCGGAGGCGGCCGACGTCGTGCGCGCCTACCGGATCGCTCGCGATGTGACCGGGGCGGTCGAGCGCTGGGCGGCGATCGAGGAGTTGGTCGGCGCGCTCGAGCCGGCGATCCTCGACGAGCTGATGGCCGGGGTCGACCGACTCGTCGAGGTGACGGCGCGCTGGTACCTCCAGCACTCGCCGGGACAGCTCGGCCGCGCGATCGAGGCCCACCGGGAGCCGTTCGGGCGCTTCGCGGAGTCGATGTCGGAGGTCGCCCCGGAGCCGTGGCGACTCCAGCGAGAGCGCGAGGCGTGGAGCCTCATGGATCGCGGCGTGCCCGAGGCCGTCTCTCGCCGGCACGCGGTCCAGCCGTTCCTCGTCCACGGGCCGAACGTCGTGACCGTCGTGGCCGCGACCGGTCGCCCCGTGGAGGACGTCGCCCACGCCTTCTTCCTGGTCGGCGACGCCGCCTACATCGACTGGCTCGAGGCGCGCCTGTCCGAGGTGCCGGCGACGACCCGCTGGCACCGGTGGGCCCTGCAGGCCGTGGAGGACGACCTGCTCACCGCCCGGCGCAGCCTGGCCGAGCGGGTGCTCGCGCACGCGGGCGGCGGATCGGTGGAGGAGGCGATGGCGACCTTCGCCGCCGAGCATCACGACCCCACGAAGCGGCTCGCGCGGTTCATGCGCGGCCTCGCGCTGGAGGAGAAGAGCGACCTCGCGGCCGTCACCGTGGCCGTTCGCCAGATCCGGGCCCTGGCGGGCTGAGCCCTCCGTCGCACGTCGGAGGCGATTGCTAGCCTTGCTGCCGTGAGCGCCTTGCCGATCGACCTCGCGCCCGGACTGGACGAGCTCGCCCGCCGCGTCCTCGAGTTCGAGCGGGCCGGGTCATGGCCCGGGCGCGCGAAGGGCCGGGCCATCCGCGAGCGGCTCGGCATCTCGCCGACCCGCTATCACCAGGTCCTGGTCGGGGCCATCGACCTCCCGGAGGCCCTCGCGTTCGACCCGATGCTCGTGCGTCGCTTGCGCCGCCTACGGGACGTCCGGCGGCGGACGCGGCTCGCGCGTCGGCTTGGGCATCCCGCCCCCCACGAGTAGGATGGGCCGGCACGAGCCGACGACGAACAGGAGCTTCTACCTCTCCGTGGCCGCCAGCACCCTCCGGTTCGCGATCATCGTGGCGCTCGTCGTCGGCGGCGTTGTCGTGATCAACCAGGCCTTCCCCGGCAGCTCGGACGCGGGGGAGACCGGGACGCTCCCCGACGGCGGCGGGATCGACGCCTCCCCCTCCCCCTCGCCCTCTGCGAGCCCTTCGGCGTCGCCCTCCGCCGTGGCGCCGAGCCCCACCGTGGAGGGCACCGTCATCGTCGTCGTGAACGCGGCCGGCGTCGACGGCCTGGCGGGCGACGTCACGACCGCGCTCGTCGATGACTACGGCTACGTGGCCCTGGATCCGGAAACGGCACCGTCGCTCTCGTCGAACACGACGATCTACTACGCGAAGCGGAAGGACAAGATCGAGGCCGAGTACCTCGCGAACGACTTCTTCAAGAAGATCGAGGACACCGTTCGCGTGGCTCCACTGCCCGACGACCAGGAACTGGACCCGAGCGTCCAGCTCGCGATCTACATCGGCACGGACTACGCCGCCGTCGCCTGACCTCGAGGGGCTCACGGCGCGGGCCGGCTCGGCCGGCATCCTGCTCGACTTCGACGGCTCGCTGTCTCAGATCGTCGCGCGTCCCGAGCTCGCTCGGCCCGTGGAGGGCGCGCCCGAGGTGCTGGGAGCGCTCGTGCGTCGGTTCCGTCTGGTCGGCATCGTGACGGGGCGCCGTTCGGAGGAGGTGGCCGCGATGCTGGACGTCCGGCATCTGCACTTCTTCGGGCTGTACGGCCTCGAGGGCGAGGCGCCTGAGCTCGTGTCCGTGCTGGCTCCGGGCGTCGAGGCGGCAGCCTCGGTCGTGCCCGAGGCCTGGGTCGAGGACAAGGGCGCGTCGATCGCGGTGCACTACCGCCAGGCCCCGGATCCGGCAGGGGCGCGAGCGCTCCTTCTGGTTGCGCTGCAAGCGCTTGCGACGAAGGGCGGGCTCGAGCTGCTCGAGGGCAAGATGGTTCTCGAGCTGGTGCCGCCGGGCCGCCCGATGAAGGGCGGCGCCGTCGAGCGCCTCGCGGGAGCGCACGCGCTGGAGGCGGTGCTCTACGCCGGCGACGACCACGCGGACCTCGACGCGTTCGCCGCGCTCGACCGACTCGCCGAGCGTGGCGTCCTCGCGGTCAAGGTCGCCGTCCGAGGGCCGGAGACCCCGCCGGCCCTGGTCGAGGCCGCCGACCTGGTGGTCGAGGAGCCGAGCGGGCTGGTCGCGCTGCTGCGTCAGCTCGCCTGAACGCGCGGAGCCGTCCCCTCGCTCTCGCCTCGGCGTCGCCGCGCGCGCTCGAGGTCCTCGCGCTGGCCCCGGGCCCAGCGGGCCGGCGGGTTCGAGAGGACGAGCCGAGACAGGCCGCGCGCCCGGCGCGTGCGCTCGTCCCGGGGCATCTCGAGGGCCGTTCGCAGCGCGTCGGCCATCTCGTCGAGGTCGAACGGGTTCACGGGCACGGCGTACCGGCCGAGCCTGCCGAACGCGCCGGCGTTGCGCGAGAGGACCAACACGCCCTGGTGCCGGTTCAGCACCGGTCCCTCCATCGCGACCAGGTTCATGCCGTCGATGACGGGGTTCACGAACAGCACGTCGTACAGGCCGTAGGCCGCGAGCGCGCCGGGGTAGTCGTCCTTCAGGCGGATCTCGATCGGCGTCCAGCCATCCTCGCCGAGCTCGCGGTTGATCCGCTCGGCCACCGCAAGCGCCGCCTCCGCGTACTCCCGATACTCGGGGACCTCCCCCCGCGAGGGCGAGAGCAGTGCGAGGAACCGGACCCTCCCGCGCCAGGCCGGCTCCCGCCGAAGCAGCAGCTCGTAGGCGAGGAATCCCCGGACGATGTTCTTGGTGAGCTCGAGCCGGTCGACGCGCAGGATGAGCCGGGCATCGCCCCGCCATCGTTGCAGCCTGCGTCGCAGGCCTCGCACCTCGTCGGTGCTCGCCTCCTCGCGCATGGCGAGGGCGTCCACCGAGATCGGGTGGATGCGCACCGCGACGTCGCGCCCGCCCGCCCGGATCCGCGACCTCGCCAGGTCGACCCGCACGCCCGAGAGCTGCCGGGCCGACAGCATGAAGTTCTCCGCCCAGTTCTGCGAATGGAAGCCCAGGACGTCGGCGCCGAGCATCCCGAACAGGAGTTGGTCGTGCATCTCGGTCGGAACCATCCGCAGGTACGTTGGCCCGGCGATCGACGTGTGCGAGAAGTGCGCGATCAGCGATTGTGGCCGGAGCTCGCGCAGGAACCGAGGGACCAGGGCGAGGTGGTAGTCCTGGACGAGGATGGCGGGCTCCTCCCCGACGCGCTCGGCCTCCTCGGCGAGGGCCTGCGCGAACCGCCGGTTGACCTCCACGTAGTGCTCCCAGTCCTCGGCCAGGTCGTCTCCGAACGTCGGCGATCGGACGGTGTCCCAGAGGTAGTGATGCGTGAACCACAGGACCCCGTTCGAGATCCGGTTGTAGTAGCCGTCGTAGATCTTCGGCGGAACGTCGAGGTATCGGACCCGGTACCCGGATCCGAAGGCCTGCATGTCGATCCGGCCCTCCGGTGAGCGCGCGGCCATCTCCCGGTCGCCCTCGGACATCGCCGCGGCGACCCAGAGGCCACCCGCCTCCTGCAATGCCCCGAGAAGCGCCGTGACGAGCCCGCCCGCCCCGCGGCGAGGCGTGAGCTCGCCGTCGCCAGCGCGTTCGAACGTCACCGGGCCGCGGTTGGAGGCCACGACGAGCGGCCGTCGGGAGGCGCTCACGCGAGCCTGCCCATCAGACGGACGTGGTCCTCGAGCTCGCGCGTCGTGAGGAAGCGCTCGCGCACGCGCTCGCGTCCGGCGGCGCCCATCCGGTCGCGGAGACCCGGGTCCCGCAGGAGGTGCGTGACGGCCTCAGCGCACGCCGGCACGTCCCGGACCAGGTAGCCGGTCTCTTCGTCTTCGACCTGGAGGCGGATGCCGCCGACGTCGCCGCCCACCACGGGCTTGCCCTTCCACATGGCCTCGGCCACGACCAGGCCGAAGCCCTCGCGCAGGGACTTCTGGATCACGACGCCGGCGAGTCGCTGGACGGCGTTGACGGCCTCGTCCCCGACGCCGTCGAGGTTGGTGAGCAGGTGCACGTCGGGATCTCCGCCGGCGTGCTCGGCCGTGAGCTCGAGGTAGCGCATGCCCTCGGGGTCGTCGTTCGCGAGCGAGCCGATCATCACGAGCTGCGCGTCCGGGACCTCCCTGCGGACCAGGCGATACGCGTCGATCACGCCGAGCGGGTCCTTCCACGGGTCGAACCGCGAGACCTGGGCGAGCACCGGCCGCCGCGGGTCGATGCCGAGCCCCTCGGCGATCTCGAGGACCGAGGCCGGGCCCATCTCGAGGTTCTTTCGGCTCAGGGGATCGATCGACGGCGGGATCAGTGCGCGCTCGGGGACGTCGACCCCCGGCTGCACGAACTCCTCGGCCGTGAAGATCGCCGCGTCGAACCGGTTCACGAGCGGCTCGAAGATCTCCCAGACCGGCCGGTAGGTCGCCGAGAGGTCGATGTGGCACCGCCAGAGCCAGCGACCCGTCCGTCCACCCTGCTCCTCGATCACCTGGAGCAGGCCGGCCGGCTGGGGGTCGTGGATGAGCACGAAGTCGAAGTCGCGCGGCATCCGGGCTGCGTTTCCCCGGATCCGCTCCCAGTACACCTTCAGCATCTCCTCGGTGAGTCGATGCTCCGCGCCCTGGAGCGCGTTGTGCACGGCCTTCGTGACGGCGTAGAAATCGTCGGTCCCCTCGAGCACGACCCAGGTCGTCTCGATGCCGAGGTCGTTCAGCAGCGGGACGTGCGTGTGGAGCAGCTCGGCGACGCCCCCGCCGAACGCCGTGCTGTTGACCTGAAGCAGGCGGGCGCCCCGCAGCGGCGCCGCCGCGGCTCGAAGGCGCTCGACGGCTTCCTCACCGGCCGCCGCCGCGTAATCGACGAGCCGTCGCTGCTGCACGGGGACGACGGGGAGCACGCGGCGAGTCTAGCCTCGGCGATTCGCCGGGGACTCGTCAGGGTTGGTCCGACAGCCGCGCGAGCTCGCGGTCCCGGCGGGCGCTGCGCTCGGCGAGCGGCATCTCGGCCACGCGATGGACGATCTGGGCGAGCGCGACCGGGGAGAAGGGCTTGGTGACGTACTCCGTGCAGCCCGCCTCCCACCCGGCGAGGCGGTCCTCGACCTGCGCTTTCGCGGTCAGCAGGATCACCGGCGTGCCTCGGGTCCGCCCGTCCGAGAGCAGCTCACCGAGGACCTCCAGCCCGTCCTTGGACGGGAGCATCACGTCGAGCACGATGACGTCGGGCTCTTCGCTGAGGGCCAGCTCGAGCCCGCGTTCGCCGTTCGACGCCTCCAGGACCTCGTGGCCGGCGATCTCGAGGTTCACGCGGCACAGGAGGAGGACGTCCGGCTCGTCGTCGATCACCAGGACGCGCATGGTTCCTTCATCAGTTCTCGGCACGCCCGGCCCGATCGCGCATCGCCTGAGTTGGCCATCTCCGGGTACCCGAAGGTGGGGAGCGCGGGCGGTGGTGGGGGAGCTCGTTGACACCCCATGACCTCGTCCCTACCCTGCCCCAAGGGTCACCCGTGCTGAAGATCTCCCAAAAACTCGAGTACGCCATGCGCGCGATGATCGAGCTCGCGCTTCGCCGCGACAGCGGCGCCCTCGTCCCCGCCCGCGAGATCGCCACCGCCCAGCAGGTCCCCCTGCGGTTCCTGGAGCAACAGCTCGGCGCCCTCCACAAGGCCGGGCTCGTCGAGAGCTTTCGCGGGGCCGGGGGCGGTTGCCGCTTGGCGAAGGAGCCCGCCGAGATCTCGGTGGCGGAGATCGCGGACGCGATCGAGGGGCAGCTCTATCCGATGTTCTGCCTCGAGCCGACGGACCACACCTGCTTCGCGGACTCGCGGTGCGGCCTCCAGGGCTTCTGGGGCGAGGTCGCCCGGGCCATCCAGCGGGTCTTCGAAGAGACCACGGTGGCCGATCTGGTCCGCCGGCACCAGCGGAGCACGGGACCCACCGTCTTCACGCCCGAACAGCTGCTGTCCGGCCTCAACTGAGGCCGGGGGAGGCAGGAGAGGCCGGGCCTCGGCCCGGCCGGCCTGCGTGAATGCCTTCCTAGGCGGTCTTGCCCAGGATCCGCATGACCTTCGTGCCGCACACCGGGCAGATGCCCTGAGCGGCCTTCCGGCCGTTCTTCAGCTCCACCACGGTGCCCTCGAACTCCCGCTTCGCTCGGCACTTGACGCAGTACGCCTCGTACATCGCCACCACGGCCTCCTTCCCCGACAGGCATCGAGGCCGCCGCTCGGCGGCCCCGTAGGCACGATGCTTCCCCGTCCCAGGCACGGATGCAAGCATCCGCCCCCTTCGGTTCGCGGAGTCTCGGCGGGCCGTACGGGCCGAAGGCGGCGGGCGGGGCGGGTCCCCGACGTCCGTGCCCGCGGGCTAGGATGCCGCCCGAAGCCACGAACGAGGGGGTTGCCGGCCCATGACCGACCCGCAGCAGAACATCTCCGCCTTGCTCTCGGAGGATCGCGTCTTCGAGCCCTCCGCGGAGTTCCGAGCCCGGGCCGTCGTCCGGGATCGCTCGCCCTACGAGGCGGCCGACGCCGACCACGAGGCCTTCTGGGCCGAGCAGGCCGAGCGTCTGTCCTGGTACCGGCGCTGGGACCGGGTCATGGACTGGACCCCACCGTGGGTGACCTGGTTCTCGGGCGGCACGCTGAATGCTCGGTCAACTGCCTGGATCGCCACGTCGAGGCCGGAGGCGGAGACAAGGTCGCGTATCACTGGGAGGGCGAGCCCGGCGAGAGAGCGCTCGATCACGTACAAGGAGCTCCTCGACGAGGTCTGCAGGTTCGCCAACGTCCTGAGGTCGCTCGGCGTGCGGCGCGGCGACCGGGTGGCGATCTACCTCGGCATGATCCCGGAGCTCCCCGTCGCGATGCTCGCGTGCGCCAGGATCGGGGCGCCGCACTCGGTGGTCTTCGGCGGCTTCTCGGCCGATTCGCTTCGTGACCGGATCAACGACGCCGAGGCGAAGGTGCTCGTTACGGCCGACGGCGGCTACCGGCGCGGGCAGGTCGTCCCGCTGAAGGCGAACGCCGACGAGGCGGTCGCGCGAGTGCCCGTCGATCGAGCACGTCGTGACGGTGCGCCGGACCGGCGGCGAGCATCCGTTCACGCCCGGCCGCGACGTCTGGTACCACGAGCTGATCGCCGAGCAGTCGCCCGAGTGCGCAGCCCGAGCAGATGGACGTCGGAGGATCTCCTGTACCTGCTGTACACGAGCGGGACGACGGGCAAGCCCAAGGGCATCGTGCACACGACCGGGGGCTACCTGACGCAGGTGGCGGCCACCCACCGGATGATCTTCGACATCCACGAGGACGACGTGTTCTGGTGCTCGGCCGACATCGGCTGGGTCACCGGGCACTCGTACATCGTGTACGGGCCGCTCGCGAACCACACGACGGGGATCATCTACGAGGGCGCGCCGGACTGGCCCGACAAGGACCGCCTCTGGCAGGTCGTCGAGAAGTACCGGGCGACGATCTTGTACACGGCTCCGACCGCGATCCGCGCCTTCATGCGCTGGGGGACGGAGTTCCCGCGCAGGCACGACCTGTCCTCGCTCAGGCTCCTCGGGACGGTCGGCGAGCCGATCAACCCTGAGGCGTGGGTCTGGTACTGGACGTACATCGGCGGCGAGCGCTGTCCGATCGTCGACACCTGGTGGCAGACCGAGACGGGCTCGATCCTCATCACGCCCGCTGCCCGGGATCACGTCCCTGAAGCCCGGGTCGGCCACGTTTCCGTTCCCCGGCATCCTCGCCGACGTCTTCGACGAGCACGGGCACTCGGTGCCGCTCGGCGGCGGGCGGGTACCTGGTGCTGAAGCGGCCCTGGCCGGCGATCGCGCGGACGATCTGGGGCGATCCGGACCGCTACGTCCAGACGTACTTCGCGAAGTACGGCCCCGAGATCGTACGTGGCGGGCGACGGCGCCAAGCGCGACGAGGAGGGCTACTACTGGCTCCTCGGCCGCATCGACGACGTGATGAACGTCGCGGGGCATCGCCTCTCGACCTACGAGATCGAGAGCGCGCTCGTCGACAACCCGAAGGTGGCCGAGGCCGCGGTGGTCTCGCGACCGGACGACCTCGTCGGCGAGGCCATCGTCGCGTTCGTCACGCTCAAGTCCGGCTTCGAGGGGACGGACGAGGTCGCCAAGGAGCTCCGCGAGCACGTGTCGAACAAGATCGGCAAGATCGCGCGCCCGCACGGCATCATCTTCACCGCGGACCTGCCGAAGACGCGCTCGGGCAAGATCATGCGGCGGCTGCTCCGCGACGTCGCGCAGGGGCGAACGCTCGGCGACGTGACGACGCTCGCCAACGCGGAGATCGTCGACCAGATCCACACGATGGTCGAGTCGGGCGCCGGCGCACCGACGAGTAACCGCGGGCGACGGCCGCGCGATGAGCGCGAGTCGCGTGGCGCTCGGGGTGGATCTACGACGAGGACTGGTACGCCCTCCGCCGGGTCCGTCTTGGGATCGGCCCGGCTGATCGAGGACGGACCGAGTGGGATGGCGGGCGCATCCGCTCTCGAGAGATTCCGCCGGTACAAGGGCAAGCGGAGATCGTTCCCGGCCGGACCGCGTGGTCGAGGTCACGATCGATCGGGTATCAACGAAGGGTGAGGCGCATCGCGATCCGCAGACGCGCTCGCGTCCTCGCGCTCGCTCCGGCCTCGCCGCGATCGCTGCCTGCACGTCGAGCGCCGGAGTCGCCCCTTCGACTGACGCCCTCGGCATCGCCCCCTGTGACGCTGCCGGCCGTGGAGTCCGAGGTCGCGTGCACGATCGTCGGCACGAACGAGGGGGACATGATCCGCGGGACCGAGGGTGACGACGTCATCTGCGGGCTGAACGGCGACGACGCGATCGTCGGCCTGGGCGGCGACGACCTGATCTTCGGCGGACGCGGCAACGACCGGATCGACGGGGGGGCCGGGGACGACGAGGTCGACGGCGGACGGGGGGCAGACCTCGTGTCCGGCGGGAGCGGCGTCGACCACGTGGAGGGCGGCCCCGGACGAGATGCCGTGAACGGGGACGCGGGTTCCGACATCGTCCAGGGCGGTCGGGGGCTCGACTTCTGCGTCGCCACCGAGGACGGGGTGGGGGGCAACGACGTGGCCAACGGGGGCCCGGGGTTCGACGCGGTCGACGCGGACCCGGGCGATCTCCTCGTGGCGGCCGAGGGCGCTCGGAACTGCGCCGGCCCGCCCTGAGGCCCGATCCGGGCCGGGCCGGCGCTTGCCACTCGCCCGGGTCCTCGCTACGATGCTTTAGCACTCGTTGGCTCAGAGTGCTAGCAGTCTGAGCCGAGAGGCGCAGGATCCGGGAACGTCATCGAAGGCCCAAAGGAGGGCAAGCTATGGCACCGAAGCTCATCTCGTACGACGAAGAGGCGCGTCGGGCTCTCGAGCGCGGCATGGACCAGCTCGCGAACGTCGTGAAGATCACGCTCGGGCCCAAGGGTCGCAACGTCGTCCTCGAGAAGAAGTGGGGCGCCCCCACGATCACGAACGACGGCGTATCGATCGCCAAGGAGATCGAGCTGGAGGACCCCCTCGAGAAGGTGGGCGCCGAGCTCGTGAAGGAGGTCGCGAAGAAGACGGACGACGTCGCCGGCGACGGCACGACGACGGCCACCGTCCTCGCGCAGGCGATCGTGAAGGAAGGGCTGCGCAACGTCGCGGCCGGTGCGAACCCGATGTCGATCAAGCGCGGCATCGAGCGCGCCGTCGAGCTCGCGGTCGAGAGCATCAAGAACCAGTCCAAGGAGGTCGAGCAGAAGGAGGAGATCGCCCACGTCGGCGCCATCTCCGCCGCCGACCCCGAGATCGGTGAGCAGATCGCCGAGGCCGTCGACAAGGTCGGCAAGGACGGCGTGATCACCGTCGAGGAGTCCAACACCTTCGGCATGGAGCTCGAGCTCGTCGAGGGCATGCGATTCGACAAGGGCTACATCTCGATGTACTTCGTCACCGACCCCGAGCGGATGGAGGGCGATCTCGAGGAGCCGTACATCCTGATCGCCAACTCGAAGATCTCGGCGGTGAAGGACCTGCTGCCGGTGCTCGAGAAGGTCATGCAGACGGGCAAGCCGCTCCTGGTGATCGCCGAGGACGTCGAGGGCGAGGCGCTCGCGACGCTCGTCGTCAACAAGATGCGCGGCACGTTCCGCTCGGTCGCCGTGAAGGCGCCCGGGTTCGGCGACCGCCGCAAGGCCATGCTCCAGGACATCGCCGTCCTCACGGGCGGAACGGTGATCTCGGAGGAGGTCGGCCTGAAGATGGAGAACGCGACGCTGGATCTTCTCGGCACCGCCCGCAAGATCGTCGTGACCAAGGACGACACCACGCTGGTCGAGGGCGGCGGCAAGGACGAGGACATCAAGGGTCGCATCAACCAGATCAAGGCCGAGATCGACAAGACCGACTCCGACTACGACCGCGAGAAGCTCCAGGAGCGCCTCGCGCGCCTGGCGGGCGGCGTCGCGGTGATCAAGGTCGGCGCGGCCACCGAGGTCGAGCTGAAGGAGAAGAAGCACCGTATCGAGGACGCGGTGCAGTCCACGAAGGCGGCCGTGGAAGAGGGCGTCGTGCCCGGCGGGGGCGTCGCGCTCCTCAACGCTCAGGCCGCGCTGGACAAGGTCGACCTCGAGGCGGACGAGCTCACGGGCGCGGCGATCGTGCGTCGGGCGCTCGAGGAGCCGCTCAAGCAGATCGCCCACAACGCCGGGCTCGAGGGCGGCGTGGTCGTCGAGAAGGTGCGCAACCTCGACCTCGGTTGGGGTCTGAACGCGGCCACCGGCGAGTACGAGGACATGTTCAAGGCGGGGATCATCGACCCGACGAAGGTGACGCGGTCCGCGCTCCAGAACGCGGCGTCGATCGCGGCCCTGTTCCTCACGACCGAGGCCGTCGTCGCCGAGAAGCCGGAGAAGGAGAAGGCGCCGCCCATGCCGGGTGGCGGCGACATGGACTTCTAGTTTGCGCACTCCTTCTTGCACTGCGAAAGGGGCTCCCTTCGGGGAGCCCCTTTCTTCGTGCGTTGGCCTAACGCTCGCCTGTCGGCTCGCTTCTTGAGGCCCAAGACCCGACCCGAGCGGCGGGTGCTCGCGTGCGAGAATCCGCCCGTGACTCGGGCCAGATTGCATCTCACGCTTCCTCCGCACCTGATCTCCGAGCCCGTCGTGCACCGGGTCGGGTCGGACTTCGGGCTCGTCGTGAACATCCGGCGCGCGAACCTGGAGGAGGAACGCGGCGGGTGGGTGATCCTCGAGGTGGATGGCGGCGACGAGGCGATCGCGACCGCCATCGCCTGGCTCGCCGATCAGGGGCTCCAGGTCGATCGGATCGACGACTGATGCTCGAGCGCCGGATCGAGATCCGCTGGCGCGACCTCGATGCCTACGGACACGTGAACAACGCCGTGTATCTCACGTACCTGGAGGAGGCGCGCGACGCCTGGGTGCACCAGGCGCTCGGGAAGGTCACCGACACGTGGGATTTCGTGCTCGCCCGGGTCGCGATCGACTACAAGCGCGAGCTGGTGCAGGACGACGGGGCCGTCCTGGTCCGGTGCGGGCTCGGCTCGATCGGTCGCGGGAGCATCCGGACGCACGAGGAGATCGTGAAGCTCGACGGGACCGTCTCGGCGGTCGCGGAGTCGGTGATCGTGCCCCGAGATCCTGCTGACGGCAGGTCGCGGCCGCTCACCGACGAGGAGCGCTCGGCGCTGGAGGGCGAGCTTCAGGAGGAGGGCTGAGGGGGCGCCGGCGGGGCCTTGATCCGCCGAGCGTGGACGAAGTGCTCCTGGTACCAGGTGCCCTCGACCTGCGTGATCGTCACGCCGGCGTTGCTGCTCCCGGAGTCGATCGCCCAGCCGTTGCCGATGTACGTGTCCACATGGTCGACGGTGCCGTCGCCGTCGCCGTCGTAGAACAGCAGATCGCCGGGTCTGATCTCGTCCCACTTCACGTGGCCCCCGATCGAGGCCATCTGCGCCGAGCTCCGCTGTGGGAGGTCCCAGCCGTTGTAGTCGCGCGGAGGCGTGTTGTCCCAGCCCTCGCTCGCCCGTTTCATCAGCCACCACGTGAACCCAGAGCAGTCGAAGCCGCCCTGGGGCTGCCACCCACAGCAGTAGTCCGCCGGCGTCGCCTCGGCCCACTCGCCCCCCCAGAGGTATGGGTAGCCGACGTATCCGACACCCCATCGCACGACCCGTTGCATGTGCTCGGAGAGGTTGGGGAGCTCGATCGTGGCGTACGGCGCGAGTGAGTCGTGCACCCACTCCGGCGCCGTCGCGGCCCGGTAGAGCGACCAGGCGACCTCGGCCCGCGGGAGTGGTGAGTCCGCGGTCACGTCGAGCGACTCGTCGTCGTGGTTGTACCGCAGTCCGAGCCGCATCCCGATGAGCATCGTGCCGAACCCCTCCGGGGTGGGGATCTTCGTGCCGTCTCGGAGGTGGAGCGCGTCCGCGCCGGCCGCGAGGTCGCCGAGACCCAGGACGAGCACGAGCGCCCGATGCACGACGCGGGTCGTCACCGGCTCCTCCGGGAGGAAGCTGCCGTCCTGTACCTCGAGCCACCCCTGAGCGACGGCGACGTTCGCGGCGGTGAAGAACGGGTCGTCCTTACGGAGGTCTTCGAACGAGACCTTGGGATCCGCGACCAGCCCGGTTCCGAAGGCCCGGTAGAGCGCGCGGGCGAAGAGCGCGCGGCTCTCGAGCGTGTCCGGCTGGAAGGGGTACACGCCGGGCTCGACCTCGTGGTAGTCGCGCATCCAGTCGTTCGTGGCTCCGACGTAGTCGACCGCGGCGCGCGCCCAGTGCTTCTTGTTGACGTCGTCCCACCTGATGCCGTTGGTGGCCGAGGGGGCGAAGGTGCGCCACGGCGGCGGTCCGGAGACGCGGTCGCCGGCGGGGTTCGTCCCACCGGTGCGCGCCGAGAAGGCCGGCTGCGGAAGCAGCACGACGACACAGCATGCGAGAACGGCGACGAGACGCCGCAGGGGCCGCGAGCTCATCTCGAAGAGTCCTCGACCCTAGCGGGCGGATCCTTGAGTGCAAGCACTTGTGCGCGGAGCGCGAACAGAAACACGGCGATCGCGCGAGGGCGCGACGGGGGCCGTGCGCTAGCCTTCGCGCTCGTGCCGGAGGGTCAGGCCGCGGTGGCGGTGCTTGAGACCACTCGACGCGGGGCTCACGCTTGTCCGAGCGACCCGGGAGCCGTCATGTTCGCCTGGACCTACCTGGATCAGAGCGGGGAGGAGGTCGGCAGCTCGCCGCACTTTCCCGACGCGGAGGCCGCCGAGGACTGGATCGGGACCTCCTGGCAGGATCTGCTCGAGAACGGCATCGAGGAGGTCGTGCTCTTCGACCAGGGGCGGGGCCGCAGGGTCTACCGGATGGGCCTGGGCGCCGAGTAGGTCGACAGTCGAACGGCTATTGGGACCTCGGTCCCTCCCCGCGAACCTTCTCGACGTGCGTGAGCGCGTCGCGAAGGTCCTTCAGCCACTCGTCCTGCCGGTCGGCCACCAGGCCGACGCACCAGGCGAGCGCGTGGCTCCTCGACCGCGCGACGCCGGCCTCCACGAGCGTATCCAGCACCCGGCGCTCGGGCATCCGTAGCCGGGTCATCGCCGGGACGCTCACGGTCGTGAACAGACGTCGGGCGTCGCCGCACTGGGCGCCCCACGACACCCGTCGCCCGAACCGGTGCTGTGCCTCCTGCGCGATCCGCATCCGCCGCTCGCGCGTGTCCTCGCGAAAGCCGTCGATCCGAGCCAGCCGGGCCGCGGCGGCAGCCTCTGGGGTCGAACCCTCGGGCAGCTCGGGATCCGACAGCGTGCCCACCACGAGGATCTCCTCGCGATCGGCGCTCACCTCGGGGGCTCCGGCGAACCAGTCGCCTGGCAGCCTCCCCGCGAACCAACCCTGGAGCTCTTGTGCGTCTGTCTCCTGTGATCTCTCCATGCACGAATGATTACATCATTACATGAATGCGTCAACGGCTTGGCGGCCGCCCCGTGGCTCGGTGGTAGCCTCTCGCCCCATGGAGCCCGCCGTCTCCGCCCGGGAAGGCGGTGCGCACGGCGGCGGCGGGCCCATCGAGACCGGCCCGCCGGCCCACGCGTTCGACGGGATCGGCCACCCGGCACCGTCGGCTCCCGCCGGCCCCGACGAGCTCGAGCGCGAGCTCCACGAGGCCGTGGCGGCCGAGGCCGAGGCCATCGAGGACCTGCTCATCACGCTGATCGAGCAGCCGACGACCCTCGGGAACGAGGAGGGTGGGCAGGCCGTGATGCGGCAGGCCTTCCGCGATCTCGGCCTGGAGCCGGTCGACGTGCCGATGAACGCTGAGGCCCTGCGGTCGAACCCGGCGGCCGCCCCGTTCGACTGGGAGGTCGACGGCAAGGCGAACGTCGTGGCGACCTGGGGCCGAGAGGTCGGCGGACGCTCGCTGATCCTGAACGGCCACGTGGACGTCGTCCCCCCGGACCCGCTCGCGGGGTGGTCGCGTGCGCCGTTCTCGGCGGTGCGCGAGGGCGATTGGGTCCTCGGCCGGGGCGCCGCCGACATGAAGTGCGGCCTCGCGGCCATCGTCGGCGCCGTGCGCGGGATCCGGCGACTCGGGCTCGAGCCGCAGGGGCGCGTGCACCTCGAGTCGGTCGTCGAGGAGGAGTGCTCGGGCAACGGGACGCTCGCGACCGTCATGGCCGGCTTCACGGCGGACGCCGCGGTGATCGCCGAGCCCTACGGCGCCGCGATCACGACCTCGCAGGTCGGCGTCCTCTGGTTCCACGTGCGCCTTCGCGGCGTGTCGGCGCACGCGGCTGAGGCGGGCAGCGGCGTGAACGCGATCGAGAAGAGCTACACGGTGTTGCAGGCGCTCCGCGGCCTGGAGGCCGAGCTCAACGTGTCGCCGCCGCCGCCGTTCGACGCGTTCCCGCACCCGATCCACCTGAACGTGGGGGCGATCCGGGGCGGCGACTGGGCGTCGACCGTGCCCGCGGAGTGCGAGACCTCGTACCGGATCGCCCTGTATCCCGGGATGGCGATCCGGGACCTCCAGGACCGGATCGAGGCCGTCGTGGCCGAGGCCGCCGTCGAGGACCCCGAGATCGAGGCGCACCCGCCCGAGATCCGATACGCCGGGTTCACCTCGGAGGGGTACGAGATCGCGGAGGATCATCCGCTCGTCGCGACGCTCGCCTCGGCGTTCACCCGGCAGGCCGGGGAGGCGCCCGTGCTCGTGGCGACCACCTCGACCACGGACGCCGCCGTCCTCGGCTCGGCGGGTGGCACGCCCGCCGTCTGCTTCGGGCCCTATGGGGAGCGGACGCACGCCGTCGACGAGCGGGTGTGGTTCCCTTCGGTGGTGCAGACCGCCCAGGTCATGGCATCGTTCGTCCGGGACTGGTGCGGCCTGTCGGGTTGACCGGCGGGAAGGGGGTCGCGAGGGTGGGGACGCAGACGCCGCTTCGGGGCGTCCCGGAGATCCGGCGGTTCTTCCGGACCAACGAGACGCCGGTCTACTTCGTTTCCGCGACGGCGTTCAACCTGCTCGGGATCGACCGCTGGGTCCGCAACTTCCGGTTCGTGAACTACTACGACTCGTTCGACGGCCACCACCCCCACGTCTTCGTTCCCGGCGAGCGCGAGCGGCGGCCGTTCACCTCGATCGAGGAGATCGTGAACTACCTCCTCGGCCACAAGGAGGTCGTCGACTGGGTCCGGCTCCGCAGCGGGGGCAAGGCGACGTTCCTGATGTTCGACGAGGAGACCGAGAAGCTGGCGCATGAGCTCGGCCTCGACGTCGCGTTTCCCTCGGCCGAGCTCCGGCACCGATTGGACTCGAAGATCGTGACGACCAGGCTCGGGAACGAGGCGGGGGTTTCGAGCGTGCCGAACGTCCTCGGCCGCGCGAGGAGCTACCGCGAGCTCCTGGACCTGGCGAAGGCGGCCGGGCTCGGGCGGGACCTGGTCGTCCAGACGCCGTACGGCGACTCGGGCCAGACCACGTTCTTCGTTCGGAACGAACGCGGCTGGAACGAACACGAACGGGAGATGGTCGACGAGGACCTCAAGGTCATGAAGCGGATCGAGCCGCGCGAGACGGCGATCGAGGGCGTCGTCACCCGGCACGGGACGCTCGTCGGCCCGTTGATGACGGAGCTCGCCGGCTTCCCCGAGCTCACGCCGTACGCCGGAGGGTGGTGCGGCAACGACGTGTTCGCGGACGTGCTGACCGAACAGCACCGCACGCGGGCGCGCGCCTCCATGCAGGCGATGGGGGAGCGCCTGCGCAAGGAGGGCTACCGCGGCTACTTCGAGATCGACTTCCTCGCGGACACCTCCTCGGGCGAGATCTACCTCGGCGAGCTCAACCCTCGGGTGACCGGCGCGTCGAGCATCACGAACGTGACCGCGGCCGCGTACGGGGATATGCCCCTGTTCCTGTTCCACCTGCTCGAGTTCATGGACGTGGACTACGAGCTCGACGTCGACGAGCTCAACGAGCGGTGGACCCACCCCGCGAACATCGACGAGTGGGCCCAGTTCGTCATGAAGCAAAGCGAGGACGTCGTCGAGCTCATCACCGAGGCGCCGCCGTCCGGGCGATGGCGGATGGGCGGCGGGGGCGTCGAGTTCGTCCGGCCGGACACCGACTGGCACACGGTCGGCGACGAACGCGAGGCGTTCTACCTGCGCATCGCGGGGGCGGGCCAGTACCGTTACAAGGGCGCCGACCTGGGCATCCTCGTCACGCGCGGGCGCCTGATGGACGACGACTACGAGCTCACCGAGCGCGCGCGCGCCTGGATCGAGGGGATCAAGGCGGCCTTCCGCGGGATCCCCGTCGAGGAGGAAACCGCCCCGGCGCTCCCGGCTCCGGAGCCGTTCGGCTTCAAGATGCTGTAGCGGCGCGTCGACCACGTGTGCAGGGGCGCAGACGATTGATCCCGTTCACCTTCCGAGCGATGCAGGAGCTCGAGCCCGGCCCGAAGTGGCAGGGCGTGTTCGAGCAGCGCTGGCCCGCCTACCGGCAGTGGTTCCTGGCCGAGGGAGAGGAGGCACGGGCGTCCTTCGCGACGTCGGCACGGATGCTGAAGGCGCACATGCCGGAGCTGTTTCCGGTGTTCGAGCGCCTGGTCGAGCTCGCGGGAGGCGGGGACCTCGCCGCACGGATGCTGTCGATCTACCGGCCGCCTCCCTACCTCGCGGCGTGCACGCAGGGCGTCTGGACCGGCCACCGTGGGCCGGTGCTGGTTCGAAACTACGACTACGCGCCGTCGAGGCTCGAGGGGCTGATCTGGCACAGCCGGCTCATGGGGCGGCGGGTGATCGCGATGAGCGACGGGCTGTGGGGTGCGCTCGACGGGATGAACGAGGACGGGCTCGCGGTCTCGCTCACCTTCGGGGGACGGAGGGTCCTCGGCGACGGATTCGGGATCCCGCTGATTCTGCGGTACCTGCTCGAGACGTGTGCCACGTCGGCTCAGGCGCAAGACGTCCTCGGCCGCGTCCCCTGCAACCTCGCGCACAACGTGACCGTGGTCGACCGATCGGGCGACGTGGTCACGGCCTATCTGTCGCCGGACCGCGAGCCGGTCTTCAGCCGCTCCCCGGCGGCTACGAACCACCAGGGATTCGTCGACTGGCCGGAGCAGGCGCGCGTGACCCGGACGCTCGAGCGCGAGCAGCACCTGCTGGAGCTTCTCCACCGCCCCCACATGACCGCCGACGAGCTCGCCGACGCCTTCCTCCAGCCCGCGCTGTTCAGCCAGGCGTACGACCGCGGCTTCGGAACGCTGTACACCTCCGTCTACTGGGTCACCGAGGCCCGGGCCGAGTACCGGTGGCCGACGTTCACCTGGCCGCAGTCCTTCGACGCGTTCGAAGAGGGGCTGCACGAGGAGCCCCTCGCCGAGGGCTCGGTCGCGTAGGGCGCGCGGGGGGCGGGCCGTGGCGCCGGTCGTCGAGACCTCGTCGCTGCGGAAGGTCTACGGCGCAACGGTCGCGCTCGACGGCGTGGATCTCCGCGTCGAAGCCGGCAGCGTCTACGGGCTCGTCGGGCCGAACGGGGCCGGCAAGAGCACGCTGATCGGGCTCGTCGCGGGCCTGCGGCATCCCACCTCGGGAGGGGTGCGCGTGGGCGTCGATCGGCGCCGGGTCGCCGTGATGCCGGACACGCCTCGGTTCGATCCGTGGCTCACCGCGCGCGAGGTCGTCGACCTGGCGAGGGCGATGGTCGCGCCTGACGTCCCGACCTCCGCGGACGACGAGGCGTTGCACGAGGCCGGCCTGTCCGATGTTGCGGGCCGCCGCGTCGGCGGTTTCTCCCGGGGGATGCTCCAGCGCTTGGGGATCGCGGCGACGATCGTCTCGAATCCGGAGCTGCTGGTGTTCGACGAGCCCGCGTCGGCGCTCGACCCGCTCGGCCGTTTCGAGGTGCTCGAGCTCGTGGGCCGGCTGGCCCGGCGGAGCACGATCCTGTTCTCGAGCCACATCTTGTCCGACGTGCAGCGGGTCTGCGACACCGTCGGCGTCCTACGCGAGGGCCGGCTCCTCTATCAGGGCCCGCTCCAGGCCCTGCTGACCGAACGCGTTCAGCCCGCGTACCTGGTCCGCGTCCGCCCGCCCGTCGAGCCGGTGGCTGAGGCGCTCCGCGCGGCCCCATGGGCCGCCGCTGTGACCGACGCGGGCTACGACCGGCTGCGGGTCGAGGTGACGTCCGTCCCGGAAGCTGAGCGGGGGATCGTGGAGGTGCTCGCTCGAGGCGGCGCCAGGGTCATCAGCGTCGAGCCGGAGGCCCCCGATCTCGAGTCCGTCTTCCTGGAGCTCACCCGGTGAGCGTGTGGCGTCTCGAGTGGCTCCGGTTGTTCCGGACGATGCGGTGGGTTGGCCTGCTCGCCTCCTTTCTGGTGTTCGGGATCGGCATGCCGATCCTCACCCGGTATCAGGACGTGATCTTTCGCAACCTGGGCGGCGACGTGCAGGTGATCGTCCCGCCGGCGATGCCCCCGCAGGGGATCGCGGCGTACCTCCAGAACGCGATGCAGATCGGGCTGCTCGTCTCCGTGCTGATCGCGGCGGGGTCGCTGGCGTTCGACGCGAAGCCGGAGTGGGCGGCGTTCCTCCGGACGCGGTCCCCGAAGCTGGGCGGCCTCGTCGTACCGAAGTTCACGGTGCACGCGGTCGCCACGGCCACCTGCTACGCGGCGGGGCTGACCGCGGCCTGGATCGGAACCGTGTCGCTGATCGGATCGGTGCCGCCGGCGGCCCTGCTGGCTGGAGGGGGGTTCGGCGTCCTGTATCTCGTATTCGCGATCGCCGTCGTCTCGTGTGCGGCCGGCGTAGCTCGCAGCGTGATCGGGGCGGGAGGTCTCGCGCTCGGCGGCCTGGTGCTGCTGCCGGTCCTCGCGCAGGTGCCGGCGCTCGAGCCGTGGCTGCCGAGCGCTTTGGTGGGAGCCCCCACCGCGATCGCCGACGGCGATCCCGCGAGCGCCTTCCTGCGCGCTGCGGCGGTCACGGTCGCCGCGGGCGCGGCGCTCGTGTGGGGGTCGGTCCGACTCCTCGCGCGCCGCGAGGTGTAGCGCTCGAGCGCGTGCTCCGGATCGGTCGCAGATGTTCGACTCGGGCAGTCGGCGGTGGAAGGATGGGCCGTCGGTTTTCCGCTGAGTGGGAGGGGAAGATGCAACAAGGCACCGGAAGCCGCAGCATGCCCATCGGGGCCATCCTCGCAATCGTGGGTGGCGCGCTCCTCGCAATCGGCTCGTTCCTGTCGTGGGCCACGGTCTCCGGGGCCGGGACGGAGGTCTCGGCGACCGGGATGGATGGCTCCGACGGAGTCGTCACGCTGGTCGCGGGTGTCGTGGCGCTCGGATGCGGCCTCGCCGCGATGAAGACCGGTCGGCGGGTCCTCGCGGTGCTCACGATCCTCGCCGGGCTCGCCGGCGCGGGCCTGGGCCTGTACGACGCGATGACCGCCAAGGACAGCGTTCTGGACGCGGCCTCCGAGGAGGTGGCCACGCAGGTCGGCGCCACGCCCGAGGAGGTTCGGGCGCTCCTTGACGATGCGATCGACGCCGGGCAGCTCTCGATCTCGATCAGCTTCGGCCTGTACATCGTGATCGGCGGGGGCGTGCTCGCTCTCGTCGGCGGCGTGATGCTGATGAGCGGCAAGGCCGCGAGCACGAGCGAGCCCGCGGCGCCGGCCGGATTCGCGACCGCGACCGCCGCCCCGCCGCCCATGGCGCCGATGCCGGGCGAGATGGCACCGCCGCCGGCTGCTCCCCCGGCCCCGCCGCCGGACGCGCCGTCGCCCTAGACCCCGTGCGCCGGACGCTCGCGCCCGCGTTGGCGCTCGCCGGCGGCGTCGGCGCGATCGCCGGCTCGTTCCTGGGCTGGGCGGAGCTCTCGGTCGGGCCCGTTGCGCAGCAGGCGAAGGGCGTCGACGGCTGGGAGGGCAAGCTGGCGGTGGTCGGCGGAGCCATCCTGTTGATCCCAGCCATCCGAGCGTTCGCGGGCGCACCCGACGCGTTCCGCGGACTTCGGAGCGGCGTGCTGGGCGGGCTCCTCGCGGCCGGTCCCGCGCTGTACGACGCGTTCACCCTGAACGAGCAGTTCCTCGCGGCGGCGACGGAGGCGGGCATCCCGGAGTCCGTGGCGCGGGAGGCGGTCGAGAGCGGGCGGCTGGAGGTCAGCCTGCTTCCGGGGCTCTGGCTCGTCGTGATCGCGGGGGTGCTCGGGATCGTGGCGGGCGTGCTGGTCTTGACCTCCGGGCGCGCGGAGGCGGCCCCGCCTGCGGACGGGCCGGCCGGGCTCGGGCTGCGCGGCTGGCAGTCGCCGCTCGGCTCCGAGGACGGGCCCGCAGGCCGAATGCCGGCGGAGGACCCGCCCGGACCCGTCCCGAGCCCGTGGGCGAGCCCGCCTTCGGACGCCCCGCCGCGACCGGACGCCCCGCCCGAGCCGTGAACGTCCAGGAGCTGACGCTCGACACTCGCGGCCGCCGCGTGGTCGACGTCACCGAACCCGTCCGCGCCTTCGCCTCCGCGAGCGGAGGGGACGGCCTCGTCCACGTGTTCGCGCCGCACGCGACCGCGGGCCTCGCGCTGATGGAGACGGGCTCGGGATCCGAGGAGGACCTCGAGGAGCTGCTCGAACGGATCCTGCCCCGAGACGACCGGTACACCCATCGACACGGTCCGGTCGGCCACGGCGGCGACCACCTGCTCCCGGTCCTGGTTCCCCCGTCGCTGGTCCTGTCGGTCGAGGGCGGACGGCTGATCCTCGGGACGTGGCAGCGCGTCGTGCTCGTGGACCCGAACCGCGAGAACGATGTGCGCAGGCTCCGACTCGCGTTCCTCGCCGGCTGACCCGGCTCGCACGCCTACAGATACTGGCCGGGCTGACGGTCCGTGCCGTCGGCCGGCGACGAGACCGCCTGCACGTCGCGCTCGCGCAGCAGGAGGAAGTCGTGCCCGTCGAGCTCCACCTCGAGGCCGGCCTGTGGCAGATACAGGATCCGGTCTCCGGGCTTGACGGCACGGACGTCGGGGCCGACGAGGCTCACGTGTCCCCAGACGCAGCGCTTGGGCGCGGGCATCGCCGTGGCGGGGATGAGGAGTCCGGCGCGCGTCTTCCGCTCGCCGTCGTCGGGGTGCTCGACGACGATCCGGTCGCCGGTCAAACGGACGTCGTCGACCGACGATCGCCGCTTCCGCGGCTTGGGTGGGGCGGCTTTCGGCACCTCGCGATTGTCCCACGCGGGTAACGGGCCGATCGTGCTGGTACCGTCCTCGGCCGTGAAGGCTTCAGAGGTCCTGGATCGCGCCGTCCGGACGCTCGAGGCCTCGCCCGCGATCGACCACTGGCAGAAGGACCGTGAGGAGATCGAGGCCGAGGACCTCCTGTGCCACTCGCTCGGCGTTGACGACGTCGGGCCCGACGACGAGGTGCCCCCCGCAGCCGCCCGGCGGTTCGAGCGGATGATCGCGCGCCGTGCGGACGGCGAGCCGGTCCAGCTGATCAAGGGGTACGCGGTGTTCCGGGACCTGGAGATCCTGGCGAGCCCCGGAGTCTTCGTCCCCCGGGACTCGACCGAGTTCCTGGCGGAGCAGGCCGTTCGTCGGCTGCGCCGGCGGCGGCGCCCGGTCCTCGTCGACGTCGCGACCGGGGGTGGGACCGTCGCGCTCGCCGTGGCCAACGAGGTGCGGGGCGTCCGAGCGTTCGGATCGGACATCTCGCGGGACGCGATCCGCGTCGCTCGCCGAAACGCCGAGCGCCTCGGGCTGCGGGCGACGTTCCTCGTCGGTGACCTGTTCGGCGCCTTCCCGTCGAGCCTTCGAGGGGCGGCGGACGTGGTGACGCTGCACCCGCCGTACGTCGCGAGGCAGGAGGTGCGCGAGCTCCCCGACGAGATCCGACGGTGGGAGCCGGCCCACACCCTCACCGATCAGAGCCGGGACGGGCTCGGCCTCGTCGGACGGACGGCGGCCGAGGCCGGGGAGTGGCTGAAGCCCGGCGGATGGCTCCTCATCGAGGTGAGTCCGGATCGCGCCCGGGCGGTGGGCACCGTCATGCGGCGGCACGGGTTCCGCGAGGTCCGCAGCACGCTGGATCGGGGGTTCAAGGTGACCCGCGTGATGGTGGGCCGCTGGTCGTGAGAGAGCCCGGCGTCGCGCCGTATGGCACCTGGCGGTCGCCGATCGGCGCCGACGTCGTCGCCCGCGCGATGACCTCGGTGTCGGGCGTCCGCCTCGACGGTGAGAGCGCGTGGTGGCTCGAGCTTCGGCCGGCGGAGGGCGGTCGCACGGTGCTCGTGCGCGCGGATCCGTGGGGCGACCCGGTCGACGTGACGCCGGAGGGGTTCGACGTGCGAACGCTCGTTCACGAGTACGGCGGAGGCGCGTTCGCCGTCCACGACTCGACCGCGTTCTTCTCGAACCACGACGACCAGCGTTTGTACCGGCAGGGGCCGGGCGATGCCCCCCACGCGATCACGCCGGAGCCTCCACAGCACCGCGCGATCCGCTACGCGGACCCGGACGTCTCGCCCGACGGCCGGTGGATCGCATGCGTTCGCGAGCGTCACGAGGGTTCGGGGACGCCGACGAACGAGCTCGTCCTGCTGCCGAGCGATGGCTCGGCCGAGCCGGCCGCGTTCGCCGTGGGAAGCGATTTCTTCGCCTCCCCTCGGTTCTCGGCATCCGGCGATCGGATCGCGTGGCTCCGCTGGGAGATGCCGCACATGCCCTGGGACGGGACCGAGCTCCTTGTGGCTCCCTTCGTGGACGGCGAGGCGGGCGAGGCCGCCGTCGTCGCCGGCGGGCCGGCCGACTCGATCTTCCAGCCGGCGTGGTCCCCGGACGGCACCCTCCACTTCGTCTCGGACCGAACCGGCTGGTGGAATCTCCATCGGCTCGAGGCCGACGAAACGGCGACGAACCTGACCCCGATGGCGGCCGAGTTCGGCGTCCCGGCCTGGGAGTTCGGCTACTCCTCGTTCGCGTTCCTGGAGGACGGCCGGATCGTGTGCGCCTACCGGCGCTCGGGCGAACACCACCTCGCGATGCTCGACCCGTCGACGTCGGAGCTGATCGACGTCGACGTGCCCTACTCGTGCTTCTCGCCTCCGTTCGTCGACGCGTCGGGGAGCCGGATCGCGTTCATCGGCTCGAGTCCCACGACCGCGCGAGAGGTCGTCGCGCTCGACTTCACCTCGCGCAGCGTCGACGTGCTCCGTCACGCGGACGAGTTGGGCGTCGACGAGGCCTTCGTCTCGATCGCCGAGCCGGTCGAGTTCCGGACCGACGACGGCGCGACGGCGCACGCCTACTACTACCCGCCCCGGAACCCCGGGTTCCGGGGCCCCGAGGACGAGCGCCCGCCGCTCGTCGTCCGCGCGCACGGAGGCCCGACGTCGGAGAGCCACGCCCGACCTGAAGCCGTACGTGCAGTACTTCACGTCGCGTGGGTTCGCGTTCGCCGACGTGAACTACGGGGGGAGCAGCGGCTACGGCCGAGCGTTCCGCGAGCGGCTGTACGGGCGATGGGGACAGGTCGACGTCGACGATTGCGTCGCGGCGGCGTGCCATCTCGCCGAGACGGGCCGAGCCGATCCCGACCGGCTGGTCGTGACCGGGGGGAGCGCGGGGGGCTACGTGGTGCTCGCGGCGATGGCCTTTCGGCCGGAGGCGTTCGCGGCCGGGACGAGCGCCTACGGCGTCTCCGATATCGAGTCGCTCGCGAGCGGGACGCACAAGTTCGAGAGCCGGTACCTCGACAACCTCCTCTCACGCCCGCTCTGGCGGGAGCGGTCGCCGGTCCATCGGGCCGACGCCATCGAGCGCCCGCTGCTGCTGCTCCAGGGCCTGGAGGACGCCGTGGTCCCTCCCTCGCAGGCCGAGGTCATGATCGCGGCCCTTCAGGCGAACGGCGTGCCCCACGCCTACGTCGCGTTCGCGGGTGAGCAGCACGGCTTTCGCAGGGCCGAGAGCATCGTGCTGGCCCTCGAGGCCGAGTTCGCGTTCTACGGGCGGATCCTCGGCTTCGAGCCGGCCGACGACCTCCCGGCGCTCGAGATCCGCGGCCGCTCCTGAACCCGGGGCACCTGTCCCGTCCGTGACGGGGCGAAGGGCCCACGCTCGCGAGGTTCCGGGTGCCGAGCATGGGTGGGACATGTCCCGCGCGATCACCGTCTTCGCCCGGCTCTTCGTGCGCGCGCTCCCGGCCGCGCTGCTGCTGTGGGCGGGGCTGGCCAAGGCCTTCGATCGCCAGGGATCGATCCTCGCCGTCGATGCATACGACGTCCTGCCCGAGGGTCTCGTCCGACCGGTCGCCGCCCTCCTGCCCTGGGTCGAGATCGGGGTCGGGGTCCTGTTGATCCTGGGGCTGTTCGTGCGGTTCGCGGGTCTGGCGACCGCGGTGCTCGGCGCGACGTTCATCGCCGCGCTGGCACAGGCGAAGGCGCGGGGGCTCGCGATCGATTGCGGGTGCTTCGGCGGCGGCGGCCCCGGCGACGGCGTGAGCTGGTGGGACATCGTGCGTGACGTGCCGGTCGTCCTGTGCGGCCTGTTCCTCGCCGCGCGACCGCACGGGCCGTTCCAGCTGGACAACCGATTCCGGGACGTGGAGGTGGACGATGGCGCAGACGACGGGACACCCCAAGAAGCAGGTCAAGCGCGAGCGGCAGCGGATCGCGGCTGAGGCCCGGACGGCGGCCCGCAGACGAAAGATGCGACGCCGAACGCTCGGCTACCTCCTCGGCGCCGCCGCGCTCGTCGCGGCCGTGGTCCTGGTCGTGCTCGCGTCCTCGGGGGACGACGGCGAGACGGTGGGTCCGTCGCGCATGGGGGAGGTCTCGGTGTCCGGGCCTGCGCGAGCCGAGCCGCTCACGACGGGTGAGGCCGTGCCCGACTTCGCCGCTCCCGCGATCGGCGGTGGCACGATGCGTTGGTCCGATCGGGCGCCGGGGCCGGTCGTGCTCTCCGTGTGGGCCCCCTGGTGTCCCCACTGCCAGGTCGAGCTGCCGGTGGTCGAGCGCATCATGCGGGACTACGCCGGGGTTCGGTTCCTCACGGTCGTGACGTCGATCGGAGACAAGCCCGGGCCCGACCCCGCGACGTTCCTGAGCGACCACGGCATCGCCGCACCGACGGCGGTCGACGACTCGGCCGGCACGATCGCCGGTGCGCTCGGGATCCGCGGGTTTCCCACCCTGTACTTCGTCGGATCCGACGGCACGGTCGTTCGCGAGCTCGAGGGCGAGGTCGACGAGGCCACCTTGCGCGAGGTCATCGGATCGTTGACCTGAGAGCGGATCGGGGGAGGGGGGTGCGGGGGGCCGGGTGACGGACCGGCCCCCCGCTCCAGAGGGGCGCATGCCTCTTGGCATGCCGAACGCTACCGAGGGCCCGTGTCGTGCTCGCGAAGCCCGTATGAAGTGCTCGTGAACACCGGGCCGCCTTGGCCCGCTCAGTGCCGGACCGGCCAGACCACGGCCGCGATCGCGGCGTGGCTCACGCGACGGGCGAAGCTGCGCTCGTCGGCCATCCTCGACCGGCGAGTCATCCGCGCCCTCCGCTCGGCCTCGGCCTCGCGGATCCTGTCGCTGACCTGGAACTTGGCCATCTCTCCGTTCAGCATCTCCGCAACCTCCTCGGCTCCGACGTCAGCCGCGACGGTACGCGCCACGCCGGGTGGTTTCGGTGACGCCGTGCACCAACCTCCGGTGACGTCGATCACGTTGCGCTCGGCGGGGCGGGGTCCCAAGATGCCCAGGCGTGAGTGGATGGGGCCTGTTCGTCGCGGTTGTGGCGGTGCTGCTGCTGGCCAGCGCGTTCGTGGGGAACCTGCTCGCGTCCCGAAGGCGGCGGACGCCTCGCATCTCCGTCTACGAGGCGATCCGGCGCCGTCTGGACGCCGAGCGGGGCTCGAGGTCGACCTGAGCGAGCCTCCGACGGGCCGCGGGCTCTACGCGACGATCGGCGCGGCTCTGGCCGCGGCGCCGGTGCGGGCAGCACGCGGGGGGCCTGTGGGAGGGGCTCGCCGAGCGGGTCGATCCCGCGGAGCTCCGACCCCAGCTCGCCCCCGACGTCGAGGTCAAGAAGTTCACGCTCCGCTGGGGCAACGACTACGCGATGATCGCCAACCCGCGGGAGCTCCTCCACTATCGGCTGGAGCCCGGCGAGATCGAGCTGCTGCCGCTGATGGACGGCACGCGGACGGTCAAGGAGATCGTCGTCGAGCGGCTTCGCGAGGCCGGGGACATCGAGCTGTCCGCCGTGGCCGACCTCGTGCGTCAGCTCCGGGTCGGGAACTTCCTGACCACCCCGTTCGTGGACGTCGACGAGGCCGTTCGACGGGCGATGGATCCGGCCTCGGCCGCGAGAACCCAGGCCCGCGAGTTCGCGAAGACGCTTTCGATCGAGTGGCGGCGAGCGAACCGGTTCGTCGAGTGGGCGTACCGCCGCCTGCTCCGGTGGTTCTTCATCCCGGTGGTCGCCGCGATCGCGTTCCTCGCGGCCTGTGCCGGTGGCGTCGCCTTCTGGTCGCTCTTCCGATCCGGGCGGTTCTCGCTCTCGGGCGAGTCCGCCGCCGCGGCGTCCCTCCTGCTCCTCGCGATGAACTACTTCCTGACCTTCATGCACGAGCTGGGACATGCGGTCGTCCTCACGCGGTACGGGCGCCGCGTCAAGAGCGCTGGCTTCATGCTCTACTTCGGCTCGCCCGCGTTCTTCGTCGACTCCTCCGACGGGCTGATGATGGACCGCCATCAGCGCATCCTGCAGTCGTTCGCCGGTCCGTACGCCGAGCTCATCATCGCCGGCGCCGCGGCGGCGCTTGCATGGGCGTTCCCCGAATGGGTGTTCTCGCCCGTCCTTTACAAGTTCGCCGCGCTCAACTACTTCGTGATCCTCCTGAACCTGGTCCCGATGCTCGAGCTCGACGGCTACTGGATCCTTTCCGACCTGATCCAGGTTCCCGACCTGCGGCCCCGCTCGCTTCAGTTCATCCGGTACGACCTCTGGCAGAAGCTCCGTCGCCGCGAGCGGTTCACCAAGCAGGAGGCGGGGCTCGGGCTGTACGCGGTCCTCGGGGTCGGGTTCACGATCCTGTCGCTGTGGTGGTCGTACGTCTTCTGGGAGGAGGTCTTCGGGGGGCTGATCCGGGCGCTGTGGGACGGGGGCGTCCTCGGGCGCATCCTCCTTGTGGGGTTGGCGGTGTTCGTCACCGGCCCCGTCCTGCGCGGCGCGATCACGCTGGCGCGTTCGCTGGTCCGCGCGGCGCGCGCCGCGATCCGGGCCATCCGGTTCCGGTTCCAGACGAAGTGGCGGGTCGAGGCGGCCGAGCTCATCGACGCGCTTCCGATCTTCGAGGACCTGCCCGAGGACGCGCTGTCGGATCTCGCGGGCCGTGTGCAGCTGCGCACGTTTCCGGCCGGCAAGTCGGTGTTCCGTCAGGGAGACCGGCCTCGGGCGTTCTTCGTCGTCCGCCGGGGCGTCCTTCACGTCCTCGAGGAGAATCCGGAGACCGGCAAGGAGCGGGTTCTGCGGACCCTGGGACGGGGCGAGTCCTTCGGCGAGCTCGGGCTCGTCGACGGCAACGCCAGGACGGCGACCGTTCGGGCGGTGCGGGAAAGTCAGCTCTTCGAGGTCGACGAGGCGACCTTCGACCGCTTGCTGGCCCAGATGGTGAGCGTTCCCGAGTTCGCCCCGACCCTCCAGGCCGTCGCCGAGCTTCGAAGACTTCCTGCGTTCGCGGTCCTCGGTGCCGACGACCTGGCGGAGGTGCTCCAGCACGGTGCCTGGGTGAACGTTCCCCCCGCGGAAGCGATCATCGAGCAGGGGGAGGAGGGAGACGCGTTCTACGCAATCGGGTCCGGCCAGGTCGACGTGTTCCGGGACGGCGACCTGGTCGGGACCATCGGATCCGGTGGGCACTTTGGGGAGATCGCGCTCCTGATGGATGTGCCCCGCACGGCGACGGTCCGCGCGCGGACGCCGGTCCGGCTGTTCCGGCTCGATCGCGAGGGGTTCGAGCGGGCGATCGCGGGGGCGTTTCGACGCGGCACCCTGAACCCCTCGGCGTCGATCGGCCGAACCTGGCAGCATTAGCCGTCGCAAGGGGGCGAGGGGCGAGATGGACTGCTGGCACTGCCGGAGGACCGCGGTCGGGACCTGTCGCTTCTGCGGTCGCGGGATCTGCGAGGACCACGTCGAGACGCTCCCCTACGTCCTGGAGCTCTTCCGCTCCAAGGACGTCACCAAGGCGCTCATCGTCGAGGACGCCCTGTACTGCGGGGCCTGCACGCCGCGACCCGATCCGCTCGACCTCCCGGAGCTCGACGGGGAAACGTGACGTACGTCACACGATCAGCTGTGACGCAGGTCACCCTCAGTTGGGTGACGCCCGACACATCGATTCGGTGACATGGGCGCGAGGATGGCGTCGAACGTGAGACCAGCCCCAGGAGGGGGCCAGGATCGCGGGAGGGAGGTGATCTAGGTGGCGGAGAAGAAGATCTCCCCGAAGGCCGCGTCCTCGAAGAGCACGAAGGGAACGACGAAGGCGGCGGCGACCCGGGTGACGAAGAGGAAGGCGCACAGGAAGGCCTTCAAGAAGACCTAATCGGTCGATCCGCTGATACCCGCTCGGTGGGCCCGGGTGCATCGCGCCGGGCCCGCCGTCGCGTTCGGGCTCCGCCGGGTTCCAGAGCCCGACTTTCGAAGGAACGCGCCTTTGGCTACCCTGGCCCTGATGGCAACCACGCTGGCGCCCTCCACGCTCGTCGCGGAGATGGCGCGAACGCCGCTCTTCGACGGGGCCGCCCAACCCACGATCGCGCGCCTCGCCGAACGCGGGATCGTCCGCCGGTACCGTCGCGGCACCTACCTGTTCCATCAGGGGGATGCCTCCCCGGAGGTCTTCTTCCTGCTCGCGGGCCGGGTGGAGATCAGCTCCCTGTCGGCCAACGGGCATCGACAGCTCCACACGACCCTGGACCGGCCGCAGTTCTTCGGAGAGCTCGGGGTCCTCGGAGGGATGACGCGAACCGCGGCCGCCCTCGCGCTCGAGGAGTCCTCCGTGTGGCTGGTCCCGGACTCGGCGTTCCTCGAGTTCCTCTCCGAGGAGCCCGTAGCCGCACGGTCGATCCTGCGTGCCCTCGCCCGCAACGTGCAGTCGCAGGAGGCGTTCGTCGAGGACCTGCTCTACCTCGACCTCAAGGGGCGCGTGGCCAAGCGCCTGCTCCAGCTCGTGGCCCCGTCGCTGGACGAGTTGCCGGAGGACGGAGCGATCCTGCCCGCGATCGTCACCCACGCCGACCTCGCGAGCCTGTGCGGCGGAAGTCGCGAGAACGTCACCCGGATCCTGTCCGACCTCCAGCGTCGCGGGTTCGTCGAGCGTGACGGCCGGCGCTTCGTGCTGAAGAAGATCTCGGGGCTCGCCCGCCTGGCCGGGGTCGAGGACCAGGGCTGAGGATCGGCGCTCAGCCGCCGATCGCCGACATGCTTCGCTCGGGCTGGACGAAGTCCGGGTGGTTGATCCGGTGCCCGGACCACTTTCGCCACACGTTCCGGCGGATCAACGCCTCGAGCTCCTCGTCGGTCGCGCCCTCACGCAACGGCCCACGCAGGTCCGTCTCCTCGAGCGCGAACAGGCACGCCCGCACCTGCCCCTCGGCGGTGATGCGCATGCGGTTGCAGTCGTCGCAGAAGGGCTCGGTCACGCTCGCGATCACGCCGACGCCGCCCGGCGAGCCGTCCGCGAACCGGTAGCTCGTGGCGGGCTCGTGGTCGGGCCCCTCGGAGACGAGCGGGTACACGGCGTCGATCGTCTCGAGGATCCGCGCCGACGGGACGACCTTCGCCCGCTCCCACGCGTGCTGCGCGTCGAGAGGCATGTACTCGATGAACCGGACCGAGTGTCCGTGCTCGCGAGACCAGCGCGCGAAGTCTACGACCTCCCCCTCGTTGGTCCCGCCGATCACGACGCAGTTGATCTTGATCGGCAGCAGGCCCGCCGACTCGGCCGCCCGGATCCCCGCAAGCACCCGGTCGAGCGCGTCGCGGCGGGTCATCTCCTCGAATCGGTGCCGCAGGAGCGAGTCCAGGGACACGGTGACCCGGTCGAGGCCCGCCTCGGCGAGCGGTGCGGCGAGACGGTCGAGCAGGACGCCGTTCGTCGTCATCGACAGGTCGATCTCGGGCGCGACGCCGCGAAGCATCCGGATCAGCTCGGGCAGGTCGGCGCGCACGGTGGGCTCGCCCCCGGTCACCTTCACGGAGCGCACACCGAGGCCGACGAACAGGCGAAGCAGGCGGGTCAGCTCCTCGAACGTCAGGATCTCGGCCTTGGGCAGCCACCGCAGACCCTCGGCCGGCATGCAGTACGTGCAGCGGAAGTTGCACCGGTCGGTCACGGACAGGCGCAGGTCGTCGGCGACCCGGTCGAACGTGTCGAGGAGTGGGCCCTCCGCCGGGGGAGGGGACGTCGGCGGTTGCCAGAGGTCCATCAGGTCAACCAGCGTACCCCGTTCGGCCTCATGCCTCGGCGAGAGGTTCGGGGAGGAGGCCCTGGAGGGTCTCGAGCGCCGTGGTCAGCGCCTGCTCGCGCCTCGTCCCGCCGGCATGGGCGCGGCCGACGGCCGCGCCGACCAGGAACGCGGCGAGGGGCGTCACCTTCCGCTCGACCCGGTGGGCCACGTCTCGCGCGACGCCGAGGAGCCGCTCCTGCTCCCGCTCCGACAAGGCCTCCTCTCCGAGTCCCTCGGCCAGCCGGTCGAGCCAACCCTGCATCTCCGCCTCCTCGTGTTCGCGTCCGGGGGCCAACCGTACCGCCTGGCCGCTCGCGCCCGGCGTCCCGGCCCCGGCATGGCGCTGGCTAGGATGGTGCGATGCGGGAAGCGCGCTCGGCCGTCGTGGTCACGGTCTCCGACGGGGTCACGCACGGGACACGGGTGGACGAGTCCGGCGAGGTCGCCGAGCGGCTGCTGCGCGAGGCCGGGTTCGAGGTCGCCGAACGCGTCGTGGTCCCCGACGAGCGAGCCGAGATCGAGGCGCTCCTGCGCGAGCTCGCCGACGCGCGGGCCGTCCCGCTCGTCGTGACGACCGGGGGTACGGGATTCGGCCCCCGCGACGTGACCCCCGAGGCGACGCGGGCGGTGATCGAGCGCGAGGCCCCCGGCCTCGCCGAGCTGATGCGCCGTGCCGGGCTCGAGGCGACCCCGATGGCCGCCCTCTCGCGGGCCGTCGCCGGAAGTCGCGCGGCCACGTTGATCCTGAACCTGCCGGGGAGCCCGAAGGGCGTTCGCGAGAGCCTCGATGCGGTCCTGCCCGTACTGCCCCACGCGATCGAGCTCATGGGCGGTCGCACCGGCGAGCACCCCACGGGCCCACGTCGCCGATCCCGCCGATTCCCCAACGGGTGAGCCCCCCGACATCGCCGGCGCCCGTGCCGTGGGTCGACGTCCGAGCCGTCGAGGTCGAGGGCTCCCCGCCCTGCCGCGTCGGCAACGCGATGCGCATCGTGCCGGGTGGGGAGGTGGGCGGCACGCTCGGCTGCGCGGAGTTCGACGAGGCCGCCGTGCGCGACGCCGCGGAGATCGCGCGATCGGGCGAACCGCAGAGCCGCCGGTACCGGCACGAACACGGGTCGGTCGTCGTCTTCTTCGACCCGCCGCCGGTGCGATCGCGCCTCGTCGTCGTGTCGGCGACGGACGTGGCTCGCGAGCTCCGGCGGCACGCGGCCCGCCTCGGCGACGCAGACACTGATGGTCGAGGCTCGATCCGAGCGCGTCACCGCGACCGATCGAGCCCAGCCGGGCGGCGTCGTGGCCTCGATGAGCGAGGCGGCGATCGACGGGCGCACCGACGTCGTCTTCACCGACCACGACACGCCGGGCATCGCGGAGCTCCTCGCCGAGGTGCTGCGCTCGCCGGCCAGGTTCGTCGGCGTGATGGGCAGCCGCCGCCACGTCGGGCCGTACCTCGACGAGCTGCGCGCGAAGGGCTTCGGCGACGAGGCGATCGGACGGATCCGTTCGCCGGTGGGCCTCGACCTCGGCGGGATGCAGCCCGACGAGATCGCGCTGTCCATCGCCGCCGGGCTCGTCGCCTCCCGTCACGGACGGAACGGCGGATGGCTCGACGAGCGGTGACCTCCACATCCCGGCACGTCCGGAAGAACCGCCGGTACTGGGAGGCCGAGAGCGAGCGGTACCAACGCGAGCACGCGTCCCAGCTCGGCGGGAGTCGGCCCGTCTGGGGTGTCTGGGCCGTCCCGGAGACCCGGCTGAAGGTCCTCGGCGACGTCTCGGGGCGCCGCGTGCTCGAGTTCGGGTGCGGTGGCGCTCAATGGTCCCGCTGGCTCGCGGAGGCGGGCGCCCGCCCCGTGGGCCTCGACCTGTCGCTGAACCAGCTCCGTCACGCGGCCGCCCTCCTCGCGCGGTCGGGGCTGCGCCTCCCGCTCGTGAGCGCCGACGCCGAGCGGACCCCGTTTCGCGATGAGAGCTTCGACCTCGTCATGTGCGACCACGGGGCGATGACCTTCGCCGACCCTTACCGGACGGTGCCCGAGGCCGCGCGCGTCCTCCGACCCGGCGGCGTCTTCGCCTTCAGCCACGCCAGCCCGATCCAGTTCGTCTGCTGGGACGACGCGAAGGACCGGGTGACGGAGCGGCTCGCGCGGGATTACTTCGGCATGCGCGTGTGGGACGAGGAGACCGTCGACTTCATGCTGCCCTACGGCGACTGGATCCGCCTGTTCCGCTCGAACGGGCTCGAGGTCGAAGACCTGATCGAGCCCCGGCCCTCGGCGAACGCCCGCACGACCTATCCGTGGTTCGCGCCGCTCGAGTGGGCGCGACGGTTCCCCTCCGAGAGCATCTGGAAGCTGCGGAAGCGGGAGGCGTGATCGCCCGACGTCGGCTCGCCGTGGGGGCGGCGATCGCGACGGCGACGGCGGCGGTCGCGGCCGTTCTCGCGGTCCTTTCCGCCGGGACCCCGGCCGACCGCGATCCCCGCTGGAACGTCGTCGTGATCCTGACCGACGACCAGACCTTCGACTCGATCCCGCACGATCCGCCGGTGATGCCGTACCTCCAAGGCGCCGCCGCCGACCCCGCCGAGCACTGGGTGACGTTCGCGGAGGCCTTCGCGAACACCCCCCTGTGCTGCCCGTCGAGGGCGACGCTCCTCACGGGACGGTACGCCCACCATCACGGCGTGCTCACCAACGACGACGGGTCCGTGCTCGACGAGTCCTCGACCGTGGCGGCATGGCTCGACGGGTCCGGCTACCACACCGGACTCGTCGGGAAATACCTCAACGGCTACCCGTTCGGGCGGGCGCCGTTCATCCCGACGGGATGGGATCGGTGGTGGGCCAAGGCACAGGGTCCCGCGTCGACCCTCTACTACGGCTACACCCTGATCGAGCAGGGATCGCCCTCCCGCTTCGGGAACGAAGAAGGCGACTACGCGACCGACGTCCTCGCCGATCGGGCGGTCGAGTTCATCCGCGAGGCCCCGCTCGACGAACCGTACTTCCTCTGGTTCGCGCCCACGGCGCCGCACCCGCCGTGGGTCTCCGCGCCGCGGCACGAGGGTGACCTGGCCGACCTGCCGATCACCCCCGGCCCCAGCGTGGGAGAGCTCGACGTGACCGACAAGCCCGCCTGGGTGCGCGCCCTCCCTCCGCTCGATCCGTCGCAGCGCGCGAGTCTCGTGCAGGCGCACCGGCGATCCTTCGAGGCGCTGCTCGCCGTCGACGACGCGGTGCGGGCGATCGTCACGGCCCTGGGGGAGCGGGGAGACCTCGGCCGCACCCTGATCGTGTTCGTCTCGGACAACGGCTACTCGTTCGGGGAGCATCGCTGGATCGCCAAGCGATGTCCCTACGAGGAGTGCACGCGCGTGCCGCTCCTCGTCCGCTATCCGACGGCGGCGGGAAGGACGGAGCGGACCCCGGTGTCGACGGTCGACCTCGCGCCGACGATCGCCGAGATCGCCGGGATCGAGCCGCCGGGGGCCGTCGACGGCACGAGCCTCGTGCCGCTGCTCGAGGGCGACCCGGCCGAGGGCGCCGGCACGGTGTACTCGGAGTGGGTGGGCGACGAGGACGTCCCGGCGTGGTGGCAGATCCGGACCGGGGACGTCGCGTACATCGAGCTCGGCACCGGGGAGCGCGAGCTCTACGACCTTCGCGACGATCCGTTCCAACTCGAGAACGTCATCGGGGACCCGTCGCGCGCCGAGATCGTCGCCGGACTCGCGGCCGCGCTCGAGCGATTCCGACGATCCTGAGCCAGACCCGACGATAGGCTGTCGCGGTGAGCTACACCCCCGGCCCCGGCTCTCGCGTCCCCGTGCCACGGAACCGGCTGCGATTCAACCGCCGCCGCGCGGCCCGGCGTCGAGGGTTCGTCGCGTTCCTGGTCCTGGTCCTCCTGTCCATCGGCGTGATGGCGTGGGCGACCCGGGGCGACGGCGACGAGGACCGGGCGAGCACCGGCCCGTCCGGCTCGACCGCCACCGGCCCCGACGGGGGTCAAAGCGGCAGCACCGGGAGCGGTGGAGGCGGGACGCAGATCGTGCCCGGGCAGACGCCGATCGAGCACGTGGTCTTCATCGTCAAGGAGAACCGGACGTTCAACAACTACTTCGCCACGTACCCGGGCGCCGAAGGCGCGACGGAGGGCGGAACGATCGAATGCACGGAGGATGGATGCGAGGACGGGCCGATCGTGCAGCTCACGCACGGTCCCGACGTGTACCCCCACGACCTCACGCACTGCTTTCGGTGCGGGCTCACGGCGATCAACGACGGCAAGATGAACGGCTTCAACCAGATGAACGGCGTCATCTCGCTGTCCGAGGACCCCACGGTGTTCGGGACCGACCTGTCCGGCTACTCCTACCTCGATCGCGAGGGCGTCCCGAACTACTGGGCGTACGCCGACCGGTTCGTCCTTGCGGACCACTTCTTCACGCCGATGTACGGGCCGACGCTGCCCGAGCACCTGTACGCGGTGGCCGCGCAGGCGAACTTCATCGTCGACAACAAGTCGACCACGGACCACGAGGACAGCTACTGCGACGACCCGACGGAGCACGCGACCCGGTTCGTTCCACGTGAGGCGCGAGAGAACAAGGAACGGATCATGGAGCTCGAGCGCGAGATCACGGCGAACGGCTCGAACGTGTACGACATCGCGGACTACTGGGGGAGGATCCGGTTGTGCTTCGACATCGAGGTGCTCCCCGACCAGCTGGAGGAGGCCGGCATCAGCTGGGGGTACTACGCGAGCGAGAACGCCTGGATGAACGTCCTGCAGATGATCCGCCACGTGCGCTACGGGCCGATGTGGCAGAAGGTGCACGAGCCGACGCAGTTCGTCGAGGACGTGAAGAACGGGGAGATGCCCGCGGTGTCGTGGGTCATCCCGCCGGAGTCGTACAACGAGCACCCCGGCGGCGGGAAGAGCACCTGTGCCGGCGAGAACTGGACCGTCGATCTTGTCAACACGGTCATGAAGAGCGAGTACTGGCGCTCGACCGCCATCGTCCAGGTCTGGGACGACTTCGGCGGGTTCTACGACCCGGTCGCGCCCCCGCAGTACGACATCATGGGGCTCGGCCCACGGACGCCGGCGCTGATCATCAGCCCGTACACGCGAACGGGCTCGAACCCCGACGGCGGCTTCGTGGACTCCACCGTCTACGAGTTCAGCTCGGTGCTCGCGTTCATCGAGCAGGTGTTCGGGCTCGAGCCGATGACCGACCGCGACGCCGACGCGACCCCGCTGCTGGGGGCCTTCGACTTCGAGCATCCCGACTTCCACAAGCTCGTGCTGGACCTGCGACAGGACTGTCCTCCTACGGCACGTCGTCGGAGGAGTTCACGGCCGCGTACCCGTTCCTTCGCACGATCGGGAACCCGAACGACTGACGCCGGGTTCGACGCCTTCCGCTAGTCCTCGGACTCTCGCTCGGTCGGGGCGACCGGGGGCTCTCCGGGGATCCGGAGGCTGAAGACCGAGCCCCGAGGGCTCGAACGCTCGAGCGTCAGCTCGCCGCCGAGCGTCTCGGCGAGCCTGCGGCAGATGTACAGGCCGAGGCCGGTGCCGCCGACCCGCCGGGTGGCGCTCTGGTCGACCTGGTAGAAGCGCTCGAACACCCGCTCCCCGGCGTCCTCGGGGATCCCCGGACCGTCGTCCTCGACGCTGATGACCGTCCCCGCGGCGCTCGCGCTGCCTCGGATGGCGATGGTGCTTCCGGGTGGCGTGTACTTGAGGGCGTTCTCGACCAGGTTCGACAGGATGCGGTGCACCTTCGCCGCGTCGGTTCGGACGGGGGGCAGGTCGGGATCGAACCCGAGGGTGACGACGTGGTCGTCGGCGCGATCGCGAAGCTCGTCCACGACCCGCCGGGCGAGCGCGGGCACGTGCAGCATCGACAGGTCGAGCGACTCGACGTCGGCGTCCAGGCGGGCGGCGACGAGCAGCTCCTCGATCAGCCGTTGGAGGCGGTCGCTCTGTCGAGCCGCGCCCTCCAGGAACTCCCGGGACTCCTGCGTGTCGAGCCGGTCGCCCAGCTGGAGGAGGGTCTTGACGTAGCCCTGGATCGACGTGAGCGGGGTGCGAAGCTCGTGCGACACGACGGCGATGAGATCGTCCTTCAGCCGGTTCAGCTCCGCGAGCTCCGAGTTCTCGAGCGACGCGCGCGCCCCCCAGTGGACCGAGGCCACGGGGAGCGCGAGCAGCGGGAGCAGCATCGGGTTGTCCTGGGCCAGGACGACCACCACCGGGGCGAGGCAGAGCAACACCCCGGCCGCCACGGCCTGAAACGCGAGGTTCTGTCGGAGGTGATGCAGCGGCGGAAGGTCCTGCGCGAGCGCGACCGCCACCTCGACGATCGCGGTGTTCACCACGAAGAACGCGAACCCGGCGGCGAAGACCGGCCACAGGTCGCTCGAGGACAGGTTCGGAGATCCCCCGAGCGCCTCGTAGACACCCCCGGCCGCCGCCGCCGACAGGACGTACCCGGACATGTTGAACAGGACCTTCCACAGCTGCTTGCGTCCGAGGTCGGCGGCGAGCACCGCCGCGGCCATGGCCACGACCGCGGCACTGGTGCCCCAGCCGAGCATGATGGCGAACCCGAACGTCGTGGAGGTGGTGATCTCCTCGACGTCGTCTCGTCGCGGCAGCCGGATCGGGAAGAGCTCGCCGATCACCGCCAGGATGCTCAGGAGCCAGAAGGTGCCGGGCGCGCTCTCGATCTCGCGGACGCCGCCGGTGGCGACGAGCGCGGCCAACACCGCCACGCCGACGGTCGAGACCCCGGCGACGTAGACGTCGATCCAGCGGACGCGACCTCGCGTCCTCGTCGCGCCCGCCGGTTGCCCTGCGGGTGCGGCACCGCCGACGGTGGTCGACCTCGCGCTTCGCAGCGTCGGCTTCTCCAGGCCGGGTCTGGGCAACACGCTTGGAGCGCTCACCGCGCTATCCCCACTTCAGCCCGTTCGTGACGATGTCGCCGAGCCCCGCCCAGAAGGCGACCATCGCGAGCGCCGCGACAGCCAGGGCGAGGCGCGCCAGCTTCTCCTTCAAGATCACTCACCTCCTCCGAGTCTCGAGCAGACGATCACGAAACGCGGCGCCGGGCCGGGGCCCGTCGTCGCTGCACGTACTCCATGGTCGGTGCGAAGCCGCCTACAGAACATCCGCCGGGCGTCGCGATTCGAATCGGTCGGCGTCGTACGCGCATCGGGCTCTTGGACCTAGGGCGACGGACCGCCCACGCCGTTCTCGGGGGATCAGGCGTCCCGGGGGCGCAGCCCACACGGCGCGACCTCACGGCACCGTCGGCGCAGATCGGGCCCCGATCAGACCGGCTGGAGGCTCCGACCCTGCTCCGTTGCCAGGAACTCGCGCCAGTACTCCCGGCCCTCGTCGGGCAGGGTCGAGATCGGGTCGTAGTACGGATGCTCGCGAGACAGCGCCTCGGGATCGTCGAACTCGATCCCCGTCCGGTAGTTCTTCTTCCAATACGTGATGCCCTTGACCCGGTCGTAGTCGCTCACCATGTGCACCCAGCGCTTGCCGACGAACGGCACGTCGCAGACGAACCGCGGTGTCGCGAACCCGGGCAGGTAGCCCATGATCGAGAACTGAAGGTCCTGCGCTTCCCACACGGCGAGCCGCCAGTGCTCGCTGTTGGGGATCATGTCGCAGAGGTAGAAGTAGTAGGGCAGGATCTTCGCGTGGTCCACGAGCATGAAGCAGAGCTCGAGGATCTGGTTCGTGGTGGTGTTCACGCCGCGAAGCAGCACGCCCTGGTTCCGGACGTCCCGGTAGCCCATGTCGAGGAGCTTGCGCACGGCCGAGCCCACGAGCGGCGTGACCTGCTGGGCGGCATTCACGTGCGTGTGGATCGCGATCTCGACGCCCCGCTCGTGCGCGCGGTTCGCGATGGCCTCGTACCCCGCGAGCACGTCGTCCTGGAGGAAGTGCTGGGGGATCCCCATCAGCCCCTTCGTGGCGATCCGGACGTCGCGGACGTTCTCGATGTCCATCAGGGCGAACAACCACTCCTGGAGCCGCTTGATCGGGACGTTGGCCATGTCACCGCCGGAGACGACCACGTCGCGGACGCTCGGCGTCCTGCGCAGGTAGTCGAGCATCGCGTCCCACCGATCGTTCTGCTTCATCTCGAACTTGTACTTGAGCACCTGCTGGGTGTCGTTGCCGACCAGGTCCATCCGCGTGCAGTGGCCGCAGTACTGGGGACAGGTCGGGATGAGCTCGGCGAGGACCTTCGTCGGGTACCGGTGCGTGAGGCCCTCGACCGCCCACATGTCGGCCTCGTGCAGCGAGTCGCGCGTGGCCATCGGGTGCGAGGGGAACTCCGGGTCGCGGTCGCCGAACGCCGGCGCCATGTACCGGCGGACGGGGTCGCTCCGCAGGTCGGTCTCGTCCATCGTGTTGACCATCTGCGGCGGGATGAGCATCGACATCGTGGCGCGCTCCTGCTGGTCCCGCTCGATGTCCGAGTAGAGCTCGTCGGTGAGCCGGTCCCCGAAGGCGCGCTTGAGCTCGACGAGGTTCTTGATGCTGTGGGCCCGCTGCCACTGTGCGGACTCCCATTGCTCCGTGGTCACGTCGGCGAACCCGGGCAGGCGCGTCCAGTCCGGTTCCACGTACTCGCGCCGAAGCGGGTACTCGAAGGGTTGATCGGACGCGTGCGCGCGGCCGGCCTCGTGGACCGGGCGAACCTTCGTGGCCGGGGTGGGTCGGATCTGCTCGCTCACCGCGTCACCTCATGGGACGGTCTCACCGAGACTCGACGGAACGGAACGGCCGAGATCGCCATCATACCCGCCATTCATCCGGCCGAACAGCCGGTTTGCCGAATATCCTTCGGCAGACGTGACTGCGGGTCGCGGGCGGTGGAATGTCGGATCGAGTCTCGAGAGAAGATCGGTGCGTTGGTGCCGAAGGCTTAGCGGCGACCCCGCCCGCCGCCCCGGAATCCGCCGTCGCGACCGCCCATCCTCGGGCGCCGCTCGAACCGGCCCTGGTCCTTGTCCGGGCGCGGCATCCGCAGCCGAAGCGGCGTCGGTCCCGAGCGCTCGTACCGGACCCAGACGTGGTCGATCTGGAGCTTGCGCTCGACCTCGCGCCAGCCGCCCGCCAGCAGGTGCCGATGGCGGCCCGCGGCGTTCTTGCGCAGCTTCTCCGTGTTGGGCACCTTGACGTACAGGCGCTCGACCCGGGACTCCTTGTAGTCGGCCATCCGCCACAGGGTAGCAGGGCGGGTGGAAGCTCCCCCGGGCACGTAAGCTGCCGACCCGGCGACGGGCACGGAGGTGCGGGAGGCGAGGATGGGGGACCAGGTCCACGAGTGGAACGAGCTGGCGGCGCAGCTCGCCGTCGACTCGATCCGCTGTTCGACCGCCGCGGGCTCGGGGCATCCGACCTCGTCGCTGTCGGCGGCGCACCTGCTGGCGGTCCTGTACGCCCACCACCTGCGGACCGACGTCTCCGACCCCAGGGGGCTCGCGAACGACCGGTTCGTCCTGTCGAAGGGGCACGCCTCACCGCTGATGTTCTCGGTGCTGAAGGCGGTCGGTGCGATCACCGACGAGCAGCTGCTCTCGTTCCGGCGCCTGGGATCGCCGATCCAGGGGCATCCGGTACCGCTGCCGGACATGCCGTGGATCGACGTGGCGACCGGGTCGCTGGGACAGGGGCTCTCGATCGGGCTCGGCATGGCGCTCGCGATGCGGATGGACGCCAACCCGGCCCGCGTGTGGGTCCTGATGGGCGACTCCGAGTCGGCCGAGGGCTCCGTGTGGGAGGCGATGGCGAACGCCTCGTTCCACGGCGCCGCCAACCTCGTCGCGATCCTGGACATGAATCGGCTCGGCCAGCGCGGCCCGACCATGCTCCAGTGGGACGGCGACGCGTACGCCGCGCGGGCCGAGTCGTTCGGCTGGCGCGCGATCCCGGTCGACGGCCACGACGTCGAGGCGATCGACGCGGCCTATCGCGAGGCGGAGGCGGCGGACCGGCCGTCGATGGTGGTCGCGAAGACCGAGAAGGGTCACGGGGTCTCGTTCCTCGCGAACGCCGAGGGTTGGCACGGCAAGGCGCTCTCCGCCGAGGAGGCGGAGCGCGCGATCGCCGAGCTCGGCGGCGCTCGAGACCTCCGGATCACGCCACCGGAGCCTGAGGGACGGCCTGGCTCCGCCCGCGAACGAGACGCCCCCGGCGCTTCCGGTCTACGAGGACGAGATCGCGACCCGCAAGGCCTTCGGCGAGGTGCTCGCCGCGCTCTCCGTCCGCCGCGACGTCGTCGCCGTCGATGGAGAGGTCTCGAACTCGACGTACACGGAGGACCTCCAGAAGGTGGCGCCCGATCGCTTCGTGGAGAGCTACATCGCCGAGCAGAACATGCTCGGCATGGCCGTCGGGATGCAGGTCCTGGGCAAGGTGGCGTTCGCCGCGACCTTCGCCGCGTTCCTCACGCGCGGCTACGACTTCATCCGGATGGCCGCCATCAGTCGCGCCAACCTTCGCCTGGCCGGCTCGCACGCGGGCGTGTCCATCGGCGAGGACGGGCCGTCGCAGATGGCGCTCGAGGATCTCGCGATGATGCGCGCCGTCCACGGCTCGACCGTCCTGTACCCGGCCGACGGCAACGCCACCGCCAAGCTCGTCGCGACGATGGCGGACCTGCCCGGCATCTCGTACCTCCGCACGACGCGGGAGAAGACGCCGAAGCTCTACGAGGCGAACGAGGAGTTCCCGGTGGGCGGCAGCAAGACGGTCCGTTCCGGCGCCGGGGACCGCGTGACGCTCGTCGGCGCCGGGGTGACGCTCTTCCAGGCGCTCGAGGCCGCCGAGGCGCTCGCGGCCGACGGGCATCTCGGCCCGCGTGATCGACTGTTATTCGATCAAGCCGATCGACGGCGACACGCTCCGCCGGGCGCTCGCCGAGACCGGGCTCGTCGTCACGGTGGAGGATCACTGGGCCGAGGGCGGTCTCGGTGACGCCGTGCTCGCCGCGGTCGCGGCCGGCGGGGAGCTGTCCGGCCGCGTCCACAAGATCGCGGTGAACGGCATGCCCGGATCGGGTGCGCCCGAGGAGCTTCGCGACTGGGCGGGGATCTCCGCCCCCAGGATCGCCGAGGCCGTTCGCGCGCTGCTCAGCTGAGCGGCGAGACCTGGAGCGGGACCAGCTCGAACCGGTCCACGTCGACGAGACCCCGGTCGGTGAGCTTCAGCTCGGGTACCACCGAGAGGGCCATGAAGGACATCGCCATGAACGGCGTGGGCAGGGTGGCGCCGAGCGAGCGGTGCGCCGCCTCGTCCATCGCGTGCACCGCGGCGGCGACCTCCTCGACCGGCCGGTCCGAAAGCAGCCCGCCGATCGGGCACGGGACCTCGGCCAGGACCGCGCCGCCCGCCACCGCCACCTGACCGCCGCCGATCTCGCGCAGGCGGTTCGCCGCTGCGGCCATGTCGGCGTCGTCGACGCCGACGACGACCACGTTGTGGGCGTCGTGCGCGTGGCTCGACGCGAGCGCTCCCAGCCGCAGGCCGAAGCCGCGCACGAACCCGAGGCCGATCCGCCCCGTGTCGCGATGGCGCTCGATCACCGCGATCTTCGCGAGGTCGCGGCCCGGTTCGGCGATCGCCCGGCCCTCTCGGATCGGTGGATCGTCGACGAGCGCCCTCGTGACGATCTGGCGGGCCTCGACGCCGATCACGCGGACGCGGCCGTTCGCCGAGATCGCGAAGTCGTCCTCGGTGAGGTGGCGGACGTGGATGCTGCCGCGCATCCAGTCGGGCGGCGGCGACCTTGGGGAGGCCGATCGCGACGCCGTCTTCGGCGACGAGGCGGCCGCGCTTCCACACGCGTTGCGGCCGGAACGTCTCCAGGTCCGGGACGGCGACGACGTCGGCGAGGTAGCCGGGCGCGATCGCGCCGTGTTCGTGCAGGCGGTGGTATCGCGCGGCGTTCAGCGTCGCCATGATCACCGCGTCCGAGGGGGGGCATCCGAGCGCAACCGCCTTGCGGACGACGTCGTTGATGTGGCCCTCCTCGAGCAGGTGGTCCGGCTCTCGGTCGTCGGTGCAGAGCAGGCAGTTGCCGGGGCCGTGCTCGAGCACGAGGGGGAGCAGCGCCTCGAGGTTCCGCGCCGCGGAGCCTTCGCGGATCATGATCCACATCCCCAGGCGACGCTTCTCGAGCGCCTCGGCGTAGGTCGTGCACTCGTGGTCGCTGCGAACGCCCGCGGCGAGGTAGGCGTTCAGCGGCTTGCCGGTCAGGCCCGGCGCGTGGCCGTCGATGTGGCGGCCGGCCGCCGCCTCGACCTTCGCGACGGCCTCGTCCGAACCCGCCACGACGCCGCGATAGTCCATCATCTCCGCGAGGCCGATCGCGCTCGGCTCCTCCGCCAGGAACCTCGCAATGTCCTCGGCGGTCACCGTGGCGCCGCTGGACTCGAAGGGCGAGGCCGGGACGCACGAGGAGACCATCACGTAGCAGTCCAGCGGGACCTCGGCCGCGTGCGCCAGGATCGCGCGGACGCCGTCGAGCCCGAACACGTTCGCGATCTCGTGCGGGTCAAGCACCACGGTCGTCGTCCCCCACGGAAGCGCCGCGCGGGCGAACTCGTCCACCATGAGCTTGGTCGACTCGAGGTGCATGTGCCCGTCGACGAACCCCGGTAGCAGCACGTGACCGGAGACGTCGACGACCTCGGTGCCCTCGTAGCCGGGTCCGACGCCCGCGATGTGCTCCCCGGAGATGGCGACGTCGGCCTCGAGCAGCTCGCCGGTGAAGACCGAAAGCACGCGGGCGCCCCGAAGGACGAGGTCGGCGGGCTCGTCGCCCCGGGCGACGGCGAGCCGGCGGGCGAGGCCAGGCGCCATGGTCGAAGGGTACCGAAACGGGTCCGTTCGAGGGATGGGCGACGACGCCAGGTACCATGGAATTCGTATGGACGCGGCGATCCCGACCCCACGGCTCCGCGGCCGCATCCACCAGGTTGCTTTCTTCGTTTCGATCCCGCTCGGCGTCGGGCTCGTCGTCTTGGCGAGCGGCGCCGCCGCGACCGCCGTCGCGATCGTGTACTCGGTCAGCCTCACCGCGGTCTTCGGGGCGAGCGCCGCCTACCACCGCGGTCGGTGGTCACCCAACGCGCGACGGTGGATGAAGCGGCTCGATCACTCGATGATCTACGTGCTGATCGCCGCGAGCTACACCCCGGTGGCGGTCCTGGTCTTCCACGGACCGTGGGAGGTGGTGATCCTGTCGATCGTGTGGACCGGGGCCGTGGTCGGCGTCACGCTCAAGCTGGCCCGCCCCGACGGCCTGCATGTGGTCACCGCGGTCCTCTACATGGCGCTCGGGTGGCTGGTGATCCTCGCGCTCCCCCAGCTCCTCGACGGGATGACCGTGGCGGAGTTCACCCTGCTGGTCGCCGGGGGCGCCCTGTACACGACCGGGGCGATCGTGTTCGCGACCCATCAGCCCGACCCGCGGCCGTTGAGCTTCGGATACCACGAGATCTGGCACGCGTTCATGGTCGCGGCCGCCGCCTGCCACTTCGCGATGATCGCGCTCGTCATCCACGGCGCCTGATCCCCATCTGGTACCGTTGGCAATACGGACGGCGTTGCCGTCCCGTGAGGTTCGTTCCCTCGTTCCCTCCTTCCGGGTTCTTCTGGCCGGCGGTCTCGGGGCACCAGCTCGAACCTCCCCGTGATCGGATTGCGGCGGGTGCCGCGATCGCAACCGCAGAAGGAGAACCATGACCGTGACCTTCGCCGAGCTCGGCGTGTCCACCCCCGCCATCGAGGCGCTCCGCGCTCGAGGCATCGAGACCCCGTTCCCCGTCCAGAGCCTCGTCCTGCCCGATGCCATGGCCGGCCTGGACGTCCTTGCCCGTTCGCAGACGGGGTCGGGCAAGACCCTCGCGTTCGCGCTGCCGATCGTCGAGGGCGTGCGTCCCGACGAGCCCGCGCCGGTGGCGCTCGTGCTCGTCCCGACCCGGGAGCTCGCGCAGCAGGTCGCCGACGACTTCGAAGGTGTCGCGAAGGCCAAGGGCCTTCGCGTCGGCGTCGCGTATGGAGGCACGAGCGTTCGGGAGCAGTCCCGCGGGCTCGAGCGGGCGCACGTGCTGATCGCGACGCCCGGCAGGCTGACCGACCTCGCCGAGCGCGGCATGGTGAAGCTCGACCGGGTCCGGATCCTGATCCTGGACGAGGCCGACCGCATGCTCGACATGGGGTTCCAGCCCCAGGTGGACCGGATCGTCCGCAAGCTTCCCAAGCAGCGCCAGACGATGTTCTTCTCGGCCACGCTCGACGGCGCCGTGGGCCACGTCGCCCGCGCCTACACGCACGAAGCCGTCCTTCACGAGGTCGAGTCGGTGCGAGACACCGCCGAGGGTGTCGACCATCAATTCGTCTCGGTCTCGGCCCAGGGAAAGATCGACGCCCTCGTGGACCTGCTCGAGCACGAGGGACAGCTCACGCTCGTCTTCGTGCGGACCAAGCGCGGCGCCGACCGGCTCGTCCAGAAGCTGAAGCAGCGAGGCGTGAAGGCGGAGGCGATGCACGGCGACATGCAGCAGCGCGCGCGGCAGCGCGCGCTCGAACTGCTTCGAGACGGCCAAGATCGACGTCCTCGTGGCGACCGACGTCGCCGCGCGCGGGCTGGACCTCGAGGGCATCAGCCACGTCGTGAACTACGACCCGCCGCAAGATGACAAGGGATACGTGCACCGGGTCGGACGCACCGCGCGTGCCGGCAAGACCGGGACCGGCATCACGCTGGTCACGGCGGATCAGCAGGGCGACGTCGGACGGATGGCGGCGCGGCTGGACCTGCACGGCGACTTCGAGGATGGCGGCATGAAGGTCGCCCCACCCCGCGTGCTCTTCTCCGCCTCGCCGTCCGGGCGCCGCTCGGGCCTGCGGGCGCGCCGGCGACGGCCCTTCTAGGCCGGAGGCGCGCGCCAAGGTCGCGGAAGATTCGCTACGTCACCGTGAAGGCGACGCGCATGCCCTCCTGGTAGTGCGACTCCTGCTCGGACTCGGTGTACACGTTGCAGATCAGCGCGTAGGCGCCGGCCTCGAGATCGACGGTCAAGGACTGGGTCTCGCCGGGCGCGAACTCCGGGATCTCGTCGATGGCCTCGACGCCCTCACCCTCCTCGTTGACCGACCCGTTGTCGTTCGTCGGCAGCGCGTCCGGCGCCAGATCGGTCCGAATCACGACGAGCTCGTGATCGTCCTCCGGGCCGTTGTTCGTCGCCTCGAACGTGATGCTCCCGGCCGCTGCGGAGGTCGCGCCCGGGACCACGGCGAACTCCTGGAGCGTGATCTCGACGGTGGATCCGCCGCCCCCGGTCGTGCCACTCTCGGCGCCGTCCCCGTCGTCGTCGCTGCTGCACGCGGGAAGTCCCAGCCCCACCGCGGCGACCAGGCACACCATGACCATCGCTCGACGCGACATCGGTCCCCCTCGTGTCTGTCGGAGGCGTCGAAGTGTAGGAGCGCGTCCGCTTTCGGGGCGCCGTCTCACCGAGGTGTCACCGAACGGTCATCCGGCGGTCAGGTTGCCGGGCGGCTTCGATGACGCCGACGTCATACACGGCGAGCGCTCGCGACGGCCCTCGGCCTAGGATGCGGACGTGGCGCGGGTCCTGGTGGTCGACGACGAGCCTCGGATCGCGAGCTTCGTCTCGCGGGCCCTCTCGGCAGAGGGGTTCCAGGTCGACGCCGCGCCGGACGGGCGTCGCGGTCTGGAGCTCGCCCGCTCCGGCCGGTACGCGCTCGTCGTCCTCGACCTCCTGCTCCCGGGGATGGACGGGGTCAGCGTGCTCCGAGACCTGATGCAGGTTCGGCCGGATCAGCGAGTGCTGGTCCTGTCGGCGATCTCCGACGTCCAGAGCAAGGTCGAATGCCTCGAGCTCGGCGCGTCGGACTACCTCCCCAAGCCGTTCTCGCTCGCCGAGCTCATCGCTCGTGTCCGCGCGCGCCTGCGTCAGCCGGCCTCGGGACCCGATGAGCGGTACGTGCGCCTTGGGGGCGTGACGCTCGATCTCACCCGCCGGGTCGCCGACGTGGGTGCGGGGCCCGTGGCGCTCCCGCGAGCGGGAGTTCCTCCTGCTCCGGTCCCTGATGCTCCGGGGCGGCGAGGTGTGCGGCCGCCAGCGGCTCCTCGAGGAGGTGTGGGGGTACGGGTTCGATCCGGGCAGCAACGTGGTGGACGTGTGCGTCGGCAGGCTGCGGGCTCGCCTCGGCTCCGACGTGATCGAGACGGTGCGAAGTGTCGGGTATCGGTTCGGTCGTTCGTAGGCACTGGGTGGAGGCCCTGTGGGGGGTCTTCGCGCTGGCCAACGCCGCCGTCATCGTGTTCCTGGCGGACTGGGAGACGATCCCGTTCCACTTGATCTGGGTCAGCCTGACGATCCTGTACGGGTATCGGATCTGGTCCGCTCAGACGACCGGACTCCTGCTGGTCGGCGTGATGGCCTTCACGGGCTCCACCCTCTTCTTCGCGGTCGTGCGGTCGAACGAGGGGTTCGACGAGATGGCCGAGGTCCCGTTGATGGCGGCGATGTTCGTCGCGATGGTCTGGCACGCGCGACGCCGCCAGACCGCGATCGAGGAGGCGCAACGGATGGCGGCGACCGAGCAGCGCTTGCGGGAGCGGCAGCGTGACTTCGTCCGCGACGCCTCGCACGAGCTGCGGACGCCGATCACCGTCGCCCGCGGGCATGCCGAGCTCCTTCGCGCGGTCGCCACCGACCCGCAGGCGATCAGCGACGCGGACGTCGTCATCGACGAGCTGGCTCGCCTCTCCAGGCTGTCCGAACGGTTGCTGATCCTGGCGGCCGCGGAGCACGCCGAGTTCCTGGACCCCGGGCAGGTGGACGTCCGAGATCTCGTCGAGGAGACGGGCCATCGGTGGAGCGCCGCCGCGAACCGAACCTGGAGCGTCGAGGCGCGGGCGAGCGGGATGGTCCCCGGCGACGCCGGCCGCCTCCGGGACGCCGTGGACGCGCTCGTCGAGAACGCGCTCAACGCCACGGGCCCCGGCGACGCGATCACCATCGCGGGTGAGCGACGAGACCGTCGCTTCGTGCTGGAGGTCTCCGACGACGGTGTGGGGGTCGACCCGGCGCAGCTGCCGTCCCTGTTCGCGCCCTTCACACGGGTGGACGCCCCGCGCACGCGCCGGATCGGGGGGACCGGGCTCGGTCTGTCGATCGTGAAGGCGATCGCGGAGGCGCACGGGGGAACCGTCGAGGCCGAGAGCGCGCCCGGCCGGGGAGCGACCTTCCGCATCGTGCTCCCCGGCTTTCGGCCGGCGCCGGTTCCGAGCAGCTCGGCGTCCCCGGCGCCCGTGGGCTAGCGCGAGCGAGCCGCGACCGGCGAGCGCCTCAGCAGGTGTGCTCGTCCGGGAGCAGGGGTCGGAAGATCAGCGCGTAGTTCGCGCCGTCGCTGGTCCACGGCGTGAGCTCGTTCGCGGCGTACGCCTCCGGCAGCAGGGTCTCGAGGTCGGCGCCCGAGACGACGCCACATCGCGTCTCGTCGAGGTTCCCGTCCGGCTTGCCGAAGTCCGCGAGCGAGCCCTCGAGCGGCCAGGGGACGGCCGCCTGCTCGAGCTCGGGGTTGCCCACGTAGGGGCGGACGTAGACGCGCATCTCGGTGGGCGTGTACTGCTCCTCGGCGCTGAACGAGCCCTCGGGCAGCCAGCTCTGGAGGTCGCCGAGCTTGCGCGAGAAGTCGAGGAGCTTCGCGCGCGCCTCGACGTCGATCTCGGCGTCGCCGCAGGCGGCGGTGGTGCCCTCCTCGAAGCCGAGCGCGTACGCCGTGACCGTGTGCGTCTGTCCCTCGGAGACGACCGTGAAGGTCGTGGTGGGAAGGTCGGCGACGCAGGGGTAGTCGTAGCTCGCGTCCTCGCCCAGGAGCCCGGCCTTCTCGGCCTCGGCGAGGATCGCCTGGACGGCCTCCTCGGTGAGGCGCGAGACCTGGAGGTTCGGCATCGCCGGACCCGGGTAGATCTCGATCACCGGCCCCTCGACGATCAGCCGGCCGTCTCCGAACAGCGAGAAGCCGGGAACGGCTCGAAGGTTGGACTCGATGGCGACGAACCCGCCGCCGGTCGCCATCCGAAGCACCAGCTCGTCCGCTCCGGTCGGGTGATCGACTCCCTCCGGGCCGCCTCCGGAGCCGCCGGACCCGACCGGTGCCCCCGTCGCCGTCGTTCAGCCGACCGCAGGCGGAAAGGATCAGGGCCGGGACCAGCAGGGAGATCGCGAACGTCTTCGTCCTCATCGGTGCCTCCGTCCGTCGCGTTCGCGCTTGGACGGTACCCGGCGCCGCTCGGGTTCCTGGGAGGCACGAGGCTCGCGCCCGAGCGGGTAGGCTGCCGATCGAATGGGCACGATGCGCGCCCTGCGCAAGACGTCGAAGGGTTCCGGCGCCGCGCTCGAGGATGTGGCGATCCCCGAGCCCGGCGAGGCGGAGGTGCTCGTCCGGGTCCACGCCGCCTCGATCTGCGGGACGGACCTGCACATCTACGACTGGAACGAATGGGCCGAGGGCCGGATCCCCCGCGTGCCGATGACGTTCGGGCACGAGGTGGCGGGCTGGGTCGAGGCCGTCGGCCCCGAGGTCCATCACGTGCCGGCCGGCGCGTTCGTGGCCGCGGAGACCCACATCGCGTGCGGGATGTGCTCGACCTGCCGCACCGGCCGGGCACACATCTGCCGCAACCTGCGGATCCTTGGCGTCGATACCGACGGCGCGTTCGCCGAGTACGTCGTCGTCCCCGCCGCGAACGCGTGGATCGTGGGCGAGGGGATCCATCCCGACCACGCGTCGGTGATGGAGCCGTTCGGCAACGCCGTGCACGCCACCTTCGGCACCGAGGGCGGCGAGGATCTGCTCACGAACCCGGTCGCCGTGATCGGGTGCGGGCCGATCGGGCTGTTCGCCGTCGCGATCGCCCGGGCGCTCGGCGCGTGGAAGGTGTTCGCGATCGAGCCGAACGACGAGCGGCGCGCCCTCGCGGGGAAGATGGGCGCCGACCTGCTGATCGATCCCCGCGCGGACGATCCCGTCGAGGTGGTCCTTCGCGAGACCGAGGGCAACGGCGCCGAGGTGGTCCTGGAGATGTCGGGGAACGCGCGGGCGATCGACCAGGGGACGCGGATGGTCGCGCGCGGCGGGCGGATGTCGCTCCTCGGCCTGCCCGACGGACCGGTGACGCTGGACCTGAACGACCAGGTGATCTTCAAGGAGGCGCGGATCCTCGGCATCACCGGCCGGGAGATGTTCCGGACGTGGCAGCAGACGACGACGCTGCTGTCGACCGGGCGGGTCGACGTCTCGCCGGTGATCACCCACCGGCTCCCGCTCGAGCGATTCGAGGAGGCGTTCGAGACCGCCCGCTCGGGCCACGCCGCGAAGGTGATCATGTTCCCGGGGGGCTGAGGCGATGGGTGCGCTGGATTTCCTGAAGGAACGGCTGCACGAGCTCGAGGAGCAGGGGCTCGCGATCCACCCTCGGACGCTCGAGGGGCCGACCGGCGCCCGAGCTCGGTTCGACGGTCGCGAGGTCATCAACCTCGCCTCGAACAACTACCTCGGCCTCGCGAACCACCCGAGGATGAACGCCGCGGCGGCCAAGGCCGCCGCGGAGCTCGGGGCCGGGACCGGGGCCGTCCGCACGATCGCCGGGACGATGACGATGCACCGCGAGCTCGAGCGCCGCTTCGCGGAGTTCAAGCACGCGGAGGACGCGCTGATGTTCCAGTCCGGCTTCACCGCGAACGCCGGGACGGTCGCCGCGATCCTCGACAAGGAGGACGTGATCGTCAGCGACCGGCTGAATCACGCCTCGATCATCGACGGCGCGCGCCTGTCCCGGGCCGAGATCAAGGTGTTCGAGCACCGCGACGCCGAGCACGCGGACGCGCTCCTCGCCGAGTCGGCGCGGCCCGGCCGGCGGCAGCTCCTGGTCACCGACGGCGTGTTTTCGATGGACGGCGACATCGCGCGACTTCCCGAGCTGGTCGAGGTCGCCGAGCGGCGCGGCGCGATCATGATGATCGACGACGCCCACGCCTCGGGCGTGCTCGGCGCCGGGGGCGCCGGGACCGTCGACCACTTCGGGCTCCACGGGCGCGTCGACGTCCAGGTCGGCACGCTCTCGAAGGCGATCGGGGTCCTCGGCGGGTTCATCGCCGGGCCGCACGAGCTGACCGAGTGGCTCGTGAACCGCGGCCGCCCGTTCCTGTTCTCGACGAGCGCGCCACCGGCCGTGATCGCCGCGTGCCTCGAGGCGCTCGACATCATTCGCGACGAGCCCGAGCGGCTCGAGCGGCTTTGGGAGAACACGCGCTCGTTCAAGGCCGGTCTTGCGGACCTCGGGTTCGACACCGGCGCCAGCGAGACGCCGATCACGCCGGTGATCTCCGGCGAGGAGGAGGCAACGCAGACGCTCGCCCGGCGACTGTTCGAGGAGGGGGTGTTCTGCCCCGCGATCGTGTTTCCGACCGTCGCGAAGGGACGCGCGCGCGTTCGCACGATCGTCACGGCCGAGCACAACGCAGACGATCTCGCCGAGGCGCTGGCGATCTTCGAGCGGGTGGGGAAGGAGCTCGGGCTGCTCTAGCGCGAGCCTCGTTCGGCCCGCGCCTCGAGGCCCTGCATCATCAGGTCGAGGCCGAATTCGAACTGCTCGTCCGTCGAGCACTCGTGGATCACCGGGAAGGCCTCCACGAGGAACGGGAACTCGGTCCCGTGCATCCGAGCGAGCTCCTCGTGCATCCGCACGTGCCCCTCGTCGGGTCCCTCGTGACCGAGCATCATCCCCTGCTCCATGAGCACGAACCCCATGATGTAGCTCCCGAACGCGTTGAAGGCCTGGGCGGCGTCGCGAACGTCCAGCCCCGCGCCGCGCAGGATCCCGAGCGCGGTGTCCATCGGTCTCAGCGACTCGGGGTTCGCGAGAGGCTTCCGGCGCTCGGCCATGAGCCCCATCACGTTCGGGTGCGTCCGGAGGAGGCGCCGCCACTCGCGCGCGGCGTTCTTGCCGTCCTCGCGCCAGTCGCCGCTCGGCGCCGGGAGCTGGAACTCGCTCATCACGAGCTCGCTCACCGCGTCCAGGATGTCGTCCTTGTCCCGGACGTGGTTGTAGAGCGACATCGCCTCGACGCCGAGCTCGCGCCCGATCCGTCGCATCGTCACGGCCTCGAGGCCCTCGGCGTCCATGATCCGGAGCGCGGCCTCGATCACCCGTGCGCGGGTGACGGGTAGCCGTCGCCGGGGGGGTTCGTTCTCCCCGCCCCGTGCGGGCTTTCCGGCGGTTCTCACGTTCATCTCCCTGTCACAGGCGGCTGGGAAGCTTCGTCGGATATTTTGGGTTGACAGCTTACATCGTACGCCTATACTCCGTACATTGTAAGCATATGCCGTAAGTATACGTGGACCGGACCCTAAGGGGGAAGCTGATGCGACTCAATCCGGAATCGCTGGCCCGAGCGTCGAGTCGCCACCCGTGGCGCGTGATCGGCATCTGGGTCGTCGTGACCGTGCTGATGGGCGCGGCGGCCGGCGCGCTCCTCGGGGGCGTGCTGACGAACGACATCTCCTTCACGAACTCACCCGAGTCGATCAAGGCCCAGGACGTGATCGACGAGCGGTTCACGGCGGAGGGGGCCGGCAAGAGCACGGAGTTCGTGATCGTGCACTCCGAGTCGCTCACGGCCGACGATCCGGAGTTCCAGGCCTACGTCCAGCAGCTGCAGGGGGCGATCGCGGAGCACGGCGACCTGCTCGCCTCGCCCCCCACCACGACCTACGACCTCCAGGACGTCGCGCCCGAGCAGGCCGCGGGGATGGTCTCGCAGGACGGGCACTACACGCTGATCTCGGTGCCGATCACGGAGATCGAGGACTCGACGGTCGAGGCGCTCCGCGAGACGCTCGCCTCGAACCAGGCGGAGGGCTTCACGACCCAGCTCGCGGGCCAGGCCACGCTGAACGCGGACTTCACGAAGATCGCCGAGGAGGACGCGCGCAAGGGTGAGGGCATCGGGCTGTTCGTCGCGCTGATCGTTCTGGTGGTCGTCTTCGGCGCCATCGTGGCCGCGCTCGTCCCGATCGGCATGGCGATCGTCGCGATCACCGTGGCGCTCGGCATCACGGCTCTGGTGGGCCAGCTCGTGCAGTTCAACCTGTTCGTCTCGAACATCATCTCGATGATCGGCCTTGCGGTCGGCATCGACTACTCGCTGTTCATCGTGTCGCGGTTCCGCGAGGAGCGGAAGAAGGGCTTCGAGAAGCTCGACGCCATCGGGGCCGCGGGCGCGACGGCGAACCGCGCGGTGTTCTTCAGCGGGATGACGGTGGTCCTCGCGCTCCTCGGCATGTTCATCATCCCGACGACGATCTTCCGGGCGCTCGCCGCGGGCGCCATCTTCGTGACGCTCGTGTCGATCGTCTCGTCGATGACGCTGCTGCCGGCGATCCTGGCCAAGCTCGGGCGATCGCATCAACTGGCCGCGTCTGTCCAAGCGCGCCCGGCTCGACACGCCCCACGACGTTCCGGGCGGCGTCTGGGACCGCCTGGCGCGCAGCGTGATGGCCAAGCCGTGGGTCTACTTGATCGTGAGCGTCCTGATCATGGGCGGCCTGGCTTCGTTCTACTTCCAGCTGAACAAGGGGAGCTCGACCGACATCGATCAGCTTCCCGACGTCCCGGCCAAGGCGGCCTTCCTGACGCTCGAGCGTGAGTTCGCCGGCGGGCTGGCCGACCCCGTCGAGATCGTCGTCGTGGGCGACGTCGGCAGCGACGCCACGCAGGGCGCGATCGCGACGCTGCAGCAGGAGATCGCGGCTATCCCGACCCTGTCCCCGCAGACGCAGGTCGTGCCGGCCGAGAACGGCTCGGCGGTGCGGATCTCGACGTTCTTCCAGGGGCAGACGCAGAACGACGCGGCCTTCTCGACGATCCAACAGCTCCGAACCGAGGCCGTCCCCGCGGCGTTCGGCAACGTGCCGGGCGTCGAGGTGTTCGTCGGCGGCAACACCGCGATCTTCTACGACTTCCTCGGCGTCACCGACTCGTACCAATGGATCGTGCTCGCGTTCGTGCTGGGGATGTCGTTCCTGCTGCTCCTGGTGGTCTTCCGATCGCTGATCCTGCCGATCAAGGCGATCCTGATGAACCTGCTCTCCGTGGGTGCCGCGTACGGCGCGGTCACGCTCGTCTTCCAGAAGGGCGTGGGGATCGACTTCTTCAACGCGATTGGCTTCAACTTCCACCAGAGCGAGGCGATCGAGGCCTGGCTGCCGCTGTTCCTGTTCTCGATCCTGTTCGGGTTGTCGATGGACTACCACGTGTTCCTGCTGACGCGGATCCGCGAGGAGTACGACAAGACGCACGACAATACTGAAGCGGTCGCCTACGGGCTGCGGACGACGGCCGGGATCATCACGGGCGCCGCGATCATCATGGTGGTGGTGTTCACCGGGTTCGCCTCCGGGCGGCTCGGGCCGCTCCAGCAGATGGGCTTCGGCCTGGCCGTCGCCGTGTTTCTGGACGCGACGATCGTGCGGATTCTGCTGGTCCCGGCGGGCATGCGGCTGCTCGGTGACTGGAACTGGTACCTGCCGAACTGGCTCCAATGGCTCCCGCAGCTGAACGTCGAGGGCCACGAGCCGACGCGCGAGCAGGACGTGCTGATCCCGGAGCTCGAGCCGGCCGGCGACGGTCGGGTCGGCGTGGAGGTCGTTCCGGCCCGCGACGACGGCTGAGGTTCACCTGGTCGTGCCCGCGAAGCGGGGGGCTCCGTTCGGAGCCCCCCGCTTCTTCCTCCCTGGTAGGGTCCGACGGCGATGGAGGAGGCGGCCGACCTCGAGCTTAGGCAGGAGCGCGATGAGCTCCGCACGGCGCTCGGCCGGGTCGGCGTGTGGAGCTTCGCGCTCGGGGCGCAGACCGCTGCGGAGGAACGCGCGGCGGCGGCCGAGATCGAGTCCCTCGGCTACCCGGCGATCTGGTTCGGCGAGGGCGTCGACAGTCGCGAGGCGTTCAGCCATGCCGCGTGGCTCCTGTCCTCCACCGAGCGCGCCGTGATCGCGAGCGGCATCGCGAACATCTGGGCGCGCGACGCGAACGCGATGGCCAACGGCTGGCGCACGCTGACCGATGCATACCCGGGGCGGTTCCTCCTCGGGATCGGCGTGAGCCACGAGGGGTCGGTGGCGCGCCGGGGATCGACGTACGAGCGGCCGATCTCGGCGATGCGCGAGTACCTCGATGCGATGGATCGGGCGCCGTCGTCCGCCCCCGAGCCCGACGCGTATCCGCGGATGGTGCTCGCGGCCCTCGGGCCGAGGATGCTCGCGCTCGCCGCCGAGCGCTCCCTGGGCGCCCACCCCTACTTCGTCCCGGTCGAGCACACGGCGTTCGCGCGGCAGCGGCTCGGATCGGGACCGGTGCTCGCCGTCGAGCAGACCGTCGTGCTCGAGGCCGATCCCTCCGAGGCACGCTCGATCGCGCGGGGGTTCGCGGCCGACTACCTTCGGACGCCCAACTACGCGAGCAACCTCAAGCGGATGGGCTGGACCGCCGCCGACCTGTCGGGGCAGGGGTCGGACGCGGTCATCGACGCCGTCGTCGCCTGGGGCGACGTCGACCGGATCGCCGTGCGCGTGCGCCAGCACCTCGATGCCGGCGCCGACCACGTGTGCGTGCAGGTCGCGACCGGCGACGACGGCGACGCGGCGCTCGAGCAGCTCCGCGAGCTCGCGCCGGCGCTCCTCGAGCTCTAGCGGCGCATCCGAGCCAGGCGCTCGCGGACCGCGGGGGTCTCGAGCTCGCGCAGGGCGTCCCGCGCGATCCAGCGGGCCGAGGGTGCGTCCATCCGCTGGATGGCCTTCGCCGTCGCGACGGCCCGGCGGTGCAGGCCGGGACTCCGCTTGCCGATCTGGCGGAGCGCCCAGTTCACGGCCTTCTTCACGTACGTGCGATCGTCGGTCGCCTGGTCTCGGATCGGTCGCAGGAACGCCTCGAACTCGCGATCCGGCACGTCCTTGCGGTGCACCGCCGCCCAGGCCATCAGGGCGAACCCCGCGCGCTTGGTGAACTCCGCCTCCCGTCCGCTCCATTCGAGCGCTTTGGCGAACGCGAACGGCGTGCGATCGAACAGGTTTCCGCAGACCTGATCGCAGAGGTCCCACGAGTCGAACGCCGCGACCCATCGCTCCATCTGCGCCTCGGTGACGAGCGCGGGCTCGTCCACGATCGAGGCGAGGATCCGGGCCTCGTGGATCCCCGACCGCCAGAGTTCGGCCGCGACCCGGTGGTCGCGTCCGAGGGTGCGCGCGAACGCGCGGAGCTCGGTCACGGAGATCCCGAGCGCGCGGTCGGTCCTGATGCCGAAGCGCGCCATCCCCGCGAGCTGCGCCGGGTCGGCCATGGCCCGGAGCGTCCGCAGGACCGCGGGAGCGCTCGGAGCGTCGGCGCGGACGGAGGCCTCGGAACGTCGGGAGGCGGGCGAGCTAGCTCCCGTCGCCGAGCGAGCGTTCGCCCGGCTCGCTCCCGACGTCGTACGCCGTGCGACGACGCCTGGCCTGGTCCGCGCGCGTCTCGACGTCGCGTTGGAAGGCGCGGTATCGGCGCTTTGCGTACCAGACCCCGATCCACGCGAGCAGCACCATCGACAGGACGAAGGACAGCACGAGGATGAAGGTGATCTTCAGTACCGCTCCGAGCACACCGGCCATCGCGGCGAGCAGGAGCAGGATCAGGATGAAGACGAACATGCCGTCAATCCTACGAGCGGGCGGCGCGAACGATGCGGCGCGCGATCGCCTCGGGCCGCTGGAGCGGAAGGTCGTGGATGCCGTCGATCCACTCGAAGTGGACGGGATCGCCGATCGCCCGGACGGCTCGTGCCCCTCGGGCCTTCGACTCGACGAATCCGGTCGGATCCTGCGGCCCCGGCTCCGGCCCCGAGCGCGCGGCGAGCACGAGGGTCGACACGCGGACCCGCCGGAGGAGCCCGACCGTGTCCTGCTCCCACATCGCCCGCAGGATCCGCAGGTGGTTGGACCGGGACAGGCGAGGGTGGATGCGCCCTTCGCGGTCGACGCGCACGAAGGAGAGGAACTGGGCCTCGACCTCCGGCGTGATCGTGAGGACCCTGCCGAGGTGGGAGCGGAACCACCCGAGGAACTCCTCGACGGGCATGCCTCGGATGTCGGGCGGTGCGAGCGTTCGCTTCGTCGCCGGCCAGTCCATGCGCTCGCGCAGGTTGAGGAACCCGCCATCGACGAGCACGATGCCGGCGACCGAGCGAGGGGAACGGACCGCGAGCTCGAGCGCGACGTTCGCGCCCCACGAGTGGCCGACCACCAACGTGCGCCCGAGGCGAAGGGCGCGGATCACGGCGGCGGCGTCGCGGGCCATGCGCTCGAACCCGTACCCCGAGGTCGGCTTTCCTGAACGGCCGTGGCCCCGCTGGTCGTACGCGACCGTCCGCATCCCGGCGCGCTCGAGCCTCGGGGCCACGAGGTCCCAGATGTGCGAGGAGGACGCGAGGCCGTGCAGCAGGAGCACCGAGCGCCCTCGCGCCGGCCACTCGCGTATGTGGAGCCGGACGGCGTCAAGCTCGATCGTCCGCTCGGCGACCACGGGTTGGGAGCGTACCGCGCTAATCTGAACGACAGTTCAGGATCGTCAATGGGAGGCGACATCGTGGCAGACGTGCTGTCGAATTTCATCGACGGAACGTGGGTCGACGCCGTCGACGGGGAGCGGTTCGACGTGTTCAACCCGGCGACCGGCGAGGTGATCGCCACCGCGCCGCACTCGAAATCGGCCGACGTCGACGCGGCGGTCGCCGCGGCGCGCCGGACGTTCGACGACGGCGAGTGGTGGCCGGGAACCTCCGCGCGCGAGCGGGGGTCGATCCTGCTCCGCGCCGCCGGCATCGTCCGGCGAGAGCTCGAGCGGCTTGCGCGGCTCGAGTCGCTTGACTCCGGCAAGCCGATCGGCGACGCCCGTGAGGACGTCGCCGAGGTGGCGTTCATGTTCGAGTACTTCGGCGGCTGGGCCACGAAGATCGAGGGCGACGTCCAGCACCTCTCGCGAGACGCGATGTTCATGGTGTGGAAGGAGCCGATGGGCGTCGCGGTGGGCATCACGCCGTGGAACTACCCGCTGATGATGGCGGCGCAGAAGCTCGCGCCGGCGATCGCGGCCGGGTGCACGTTCATCCTCAAGCCGCCCGAGCAGACGCCGCTCACCTGCCTCGAGCTGCCGAAGCTCCTCGAGGAGGCCGGCCTGCCGAGCGGCGTCTTCCACGTCCTCACCGGGATGGGCGAGACCGCCGGGGCGCCGCTCGTCGCGCACCCCGGCGTCGACAAGGTCGGCTTCACCGGGTCCAAGGAGGTCGGCAAGATCATCATGCGCTCGGGCGCCGACACGCTGAAGCGGGTCACGCTCGAGCTCGGGGGCAAGTCGCCGAACATCGTCTTCGCGGACGCCGACTTCGAGCGCGCCGTCGAGGGCTCGTGCAACGGGGTGTTCTGGAACCAGGGCGAGATCTGCTCGGCCGGGACCCGTGTGTACGTGGATCGCGCGATCTACGACGACGCGCTCTCCGCGTTCGTCGACCGCGCGAAGGACGTGCGGCTCGGCGAGGGCGCCGACGAGGAGACGACGATGGGCCCGCTCGTCAGCAGGGAGCAGCAGGAGCGCGTCGAGCGGTACATCGAGGTCGGCCAGGGCGAGGCCACGCTCGCGGTCCAGGGCACCAGGCCGTCGGACCCGCGCCTGGCCGGTGGGTACTTCGTGCCGCCGACGATCTTCGCAGACGTCGAGAACACCGACACGATCGCGCGGGAGGAGATCTTCGGCCCCGTGATGTCGGTGATCCCGTTCCGCGACGTCGAGGACGTCCTTGCGATGTCCAACGACAACGAGTACGGGCTGGCCGCGGCGATCTGGACGAACGACGTCAAGAAGGCCCTCAGCACCGCGAGGGCGCTTCGCGCCGGCATCGTCTGGATCAACGACACCCAGCCGGCCCCGACCGAGATGCCCTGGGGCGGCTACAAGCAGTCCGGGATCGGCCGCGAGCTGGGCAAGGACGGGGTCGAGGACTACCTCGAGAAGAAGTCGGTCTACGTGAATCTGGCCTGATCGCGCAGCCTCGCGCCCGGTTTGAACGGCCGTGCAAATCTCGCGGCGGGTCGTGTATTGTCGCCCGTGCCATGGCGGGGGGAGAGGTCCAGCTCGTCGACCTGGTGAAGCGGTTCACGGACGTGGCCGCGGTCGCCGGGATCAACCTCGACATGCCCTCGGGCGAGTTCTTCTCGCTCCTCGGGCCGTCGGGCTGCGGCAAGACGACGACCCTGCGGATGATCGCCGGCTTCGAGCGGCCCGACGAGGGCCAGATCCTGCTCGACGGCGTGGACATGGCCCAGACCCCGCCCCACAAGCGCAACGTCAACACGGTGTTCCAGAACTACGCCCTGTTCCCGCACCTCACGGTCTCCGAGAACGTGGGCTTCGGCCTGCGCTACACGACCGCGACGAAGCAGGAGGCGAAGAAGCGGGTCGCCGACGCCCTCGCGCTCGTGCGGCTGGACGGGTTCGAGAAGCGCCGTCCCTCCCAGCTGTCCGGCGGCCAGCAGCAGCGGGTGGCGCTCGCGCGGGCGCTCGTGCTGAACCCCGCGGTGCTCCTGCTCGACGAGCCGCTCGGGGCGCTCGACGCCAAGCTCCGCAAGGCCCTGCAGATCGAGCTCAAGGCGCTCCAGGAGGAGATCGGCATCACGTTCGTCTACGTGACGCACGACCAGGAGGAGGCGCTCACGATGTCGGACCGCCTGGCCGTGATGAGCAACGGCCGGGTCGAGCAGGTGGGCTCGCCGTCGGAGGTCTACGAGGAGCCGAGGACCTCGTACGTCGCCGACTTCCTCGGCGTGTCGAACCTGATGGACGCCCAGAGTGACGGCATCGATTCCGAGGGGAAGGGCAAGGTCCGGCTCGGCGAGTTCCACCTGGTCGCCGCGCAGGGCGACACGGACGCCCTCGGCGACGTGAAGGTCGTGATCCGGCCCGAGCGCGTTCGGCTCGAGGCGAGCGGCACGACCGGGGCGAACCGCGTGCCCGGGATGGTCGAGCGGGTCGTGTACGTCGGCTCGATCATGCAGGTGATCGTGCACCTCGCCCCCGGTCAGACCCTCCAGGTATGGGTGCAGAACCAGGGCGAGGGTTTGCCGTACGCGCAGGGCGACGCCGTGGCCGTGAATCTTCCCCCCGACGCGCTCCGGGTCCTCGTGGACACGACCTCGCAGGCCGAGCTCGCCGTGATGGAGGGCGAGGAGACGGGCGCGCCGGTCGGTTGAGTTCGACCGAGTGCCGCCCTCACACCTGGATCTCGAGGAACTCCTTGGTGGCGCCCTCGCCCTTCTCCCCGCGCGACGCGACCTTGCGGACGAGGACGGCGATCACGATCACGATCATCGTCGCGACGAGCATGAACGTCGCCGCAGCGTTGACCCCCGGCGTGGGGGCCGCCCGCGCCGAATCGTAGATCTTGACCGAGAGCGGCTCGCTCGACGCCGGGCCGGACAGGTATCGCACCGTCACGAAGTCGTCGATCGTGTCGGCGAACACCAGGGCGACCGACGCGAAGATCGCCGGGTACAAGAGCGGCATCAGGACGCGCCGGACCGCCTGCGTCGGCGAGCTGCCGAGGTCCATCGCCGCCTCTTCGAACTCGGGGCCGATCGAGAGTAATCGGGCGCGGACCACGATCACCGGGTAGGAGAGCTGGAAGGTGGTGAGCCCCATGATCTGCGCCGTCGTGCCCAGGTGGACGACGTCCTTGAGGAAGAACAGGAAGAACAGGAACAGCGAGATCCCGAGGATGATCTCCGGGATGACGAACGACAGGAGCATCGCGAAGTTCGCAACCCCCGGACCCCGGCCGTGCCAGCGGTCGAGCCCGATCGCGAACAGGGTGCCGAGGGGCACCGCGATCAGCGTCGTCACGATCGCGAGCCGGAGGCTCTGGAAGATCGCCGGACGCAGGGACGGCGAGTAGAGCAGCGACTCCTGGGCGTCCTCGGTCCCCACCCACCAGCGGAACGAGAAGCCCTGCCAGACGCTCCGCGACCGCCCGGCGTTGAAGGAGAACGCGATGGCGATCAGCACGGGCAGGATCGACCAGGCGAGGTACGCCCACGTGATGGTCGCCAGGAAGACGGGCTTGCGCCACGGGCTGCACAGCCATCGGACCGGCCGCGCCGCCTGGGCGCTCACGCGGACTCCTGCGATCGCTTCGTCGCCCTGAGGTAGTACCAGAGCGGGATGATCAGCAGCACGACGAGGATGATCGCGAGGGACGCGGCCTGGGGAGCGCCGCCGGGGCTCGTCACGGCGTTGTCGATGAGGTTGCCGAACATCGATGTCCTGGTCGAGCCGAGCAGGTTGTTCGTGAAGTAGTCGCCGAACATCGGCAGCGACACGATCACCAGCCCGGCGAGGATCGCCTGCCGGGAGAGCGGGATGGTGACCCGCCGGAACGTCCCGAACGGCCCCGCGCCGAGGTCGCGCCCGGCCTCCAGCATGCTCTTGTCGATCCGGTCGAGTTGTCCGTAGAGGGGAAGGATCATGTAGGGGACGTAGCCGTACACCAGCCCGAGGATCACCGTCGCCGGCTTCCCCGAGAGCCAGTCGACGGGCGTGCCGACGACGTGGATCGACACGATGAGGCGGTTGAACAACCCGTCCGACACCAGCAGGCCCTGCCAGGCGTAGATCCGCATGAGGTAGCTGATGAAGAACGGCGCGATCAGCAGCACGAGGAACATCCCCTTGCGCTTCCCGCCGTATCGCGCGACGTAGTAGGCCACCGCGTAGCCGAGCACCAGGCAGATCAGGCTGGCGATCGGGACGTAGATCAGCGTCCGGACCAGGGCGGGTTGATAGAACGACGCGGGCCCGAAGAACCGGTCGAGGGTCTGCGCGAACGTCTGGCCGCTCCAGTACCACGGCTGGTAGACGGGCACCGGGTTCTGGAAGATGTCCACGGTCCCGAAGGCCACCGAGAAGATGACGTAGAACGGGAGCACGAAGAGCACGATCAGCCACAGCAACGCGGGAATGCTGAACGAGGGCCAGTACCAGCGCGGGTAGCGGATCCCCGACTGTCGCGTCAGCGAGGACGGCTTTCGCCGCCGACGGCGACGCTCCGTCGGGGGAGCCGCGGCCGTGGCCTGGCTACCCACCGGCCTTGATCTCGTCCCAGGCGGCGGTCCAGAGGCTGTTGGCCGACGGGGTGAGCGCCAGCAGGAAGTGACCGTCGTCGAAGTACTTGGGCCGGACGACCGTCTCCGCCATGTTCTCGGGGAACACGTCCGGGACGACGGCGCTCGGCTTGATGGAGTCGAGGGGTGTCTGGTAGCCGTTGTAGTTCACGAAGTTCTTGTACGAGTTCTCCTTGTCGAGCATGAAGTTGATGAACTCGTGGGCGAGTCGCGGGTTCTGCCCGCTCGAGGGGATCACGATGTTGTCGTTGCCGATCATCCCGCCGCCGCCCTCGGGGTACCAGAACCCGAGGACCGAGGTGGGCGTGTCCGGCGGCATGTTGAACGCGAACGCGGCTCCGAGGTCGCCGGACCACGAGCTCCCCACCCAGAACTCGTCCTGCGGCAGCTTGACGTAGATGCCGTTGATCGTGAGCTGGGCGTTCGTTCGGTCGATGAGATCGAGGACGTCGTCCTTGGCCAGTGCGATGGACGCGGCGTCCCCGGTGTTGACGTCGTCGATGCCGTTCTTCAGCAGGGCCATCCCCAGCGTCTCGCGGAAGTCGTCGTAGATCGTGACCTTGCCCGCGTACTGTGGGTCCCACAGGATCTCGTACGGGTTCGCGACGGGAGCGGACCTCCTCGTCCGAGATGTGGTCCCGGCGATACGCGATGCCGGTCGTGTAGATGGTGTACGGGACCGTGTAGCGCCAGTCCTGGTCGTAGAAAGGGTTCTGGAAAGCCGGCCAGAAGTACTCGGCGAGGTTGGGGATCAGGTCGTGGTTGAGCGGCCTGAGGAGCCCCGCGATCACCAGCCGGGAGATCCACGAGGGATCCGGGAAGAACACGTCGGCCGCGACCTGGCCCGAGGTGATCTTCTGGATGCCGTCTGCGATGTCGTTGAACGTCGTGAGCTCGACCGTCACGCCGTAGGCGCTGTACGCCTCTTCGAAGTCTCGGAACAGCCGCGGCCATAGGTAGTCCGCCCAGTTGTAGACGTGCAGGGTGGTGTTGCGCTCGATCGGCGTGTCGGTCGGGATGGGCTCCCCGTAGAGCGGTAGCAGCTGAGGGTGGTCGGGTCGCGCGGGTTGCTCCAGGATGTCGCGATCCTCGGGCGAAAGCGCGCCGACGCCGGGCCTCCCGCAGGCGGCCAGGATCGCCGCGGCGCTCGGCAGCAGAACCGCGGCACCGGCCGAGGTGCGCAGGAAGTCCCGGCGGGACATGGATCTGCGGCGTGCAGGCGGATGCGCCAACGGTTCGTTCCCCTCCGACCGTCCCAAGTTTGTACGGCCGTACAAGCGCGTGAGTAGCATAGGCGTCGGCGTTCGCGCAACCCAGCTCGATGAGCAGCCCCGACGCGGCGGTGGTCGGCGCCGGCTACGCCGGCCTGCCAGCCGAGCTCGACCTCGAGCGGCCGTTCGGTCGGGTGGTGCTCGCCGGCGAGCACACGGCCGGGCTCCGGTGGCACGGAACGCTCGAGGGGGGCGCTTCGGAGCGGTCGCCGTGCGGCCGCGCAGGTCATCGAGTCGGGCGCGTTTGAAGGGCCGTTCAGGACCACGTGTATCATCGGCCGTCCGTGCCGAGGGGAGAGTCTGGTGGCCGATGAGCCGGTCCTGCTGACCGAGGATCTCGGACCCGTCCGGCGCCTCACGATGAACCGCCCATCGGCGCTGAACGCCCTCAACGGCGAGCTCATGGACGCGTTGATGGGGGCGCTCGATGCCTCGGCCGCCGACGCGGACGTCCGCGTGGTGATCCTGCGCGGCGCGGGTCGCGCGTTCTGCTCCGGCTACGACCTCGCCGAGGACGCCGAGGGCGGCGAGATCGACGCCCGCGAGTGGCACCGGGTCCTGAAGCACGACAACGACCGGATGCTGCGGATCCTCGACCACCCCAAGCCGGTGATCGCGAGCGTGCACTCCTACTGCCTGGCGGGCGGCACCGACCTGATGCTCGCCTGTGACCTCGCGGTCGCGGCCGACGACGCCTATTTCGGCTACGTCGACGTCCGGTTCGGCTCCGGCGTCGTCTCGATGTTCCTGCCGTGGGTGATCGGAGTCCGCGCGGCCAAGGAGCTGTTGTTCACCGGCGAGGACCGCGTCTCGGCCGCCGAGGCCCTCCGGCTCGGTCTCGTGAACCGCGTCGTGCCGCGCGACGAGCTCGATGCCGCGACGCTCGCGCTCGCCGAGGAGATCGCCAAGAACGAGCCGTTCGTCGTGCAGTCGACCAAGCGCGCGGTGAACCGCGCGTGGGACGTGGCCGGGTTCCGCCCCGCGATGGAATCGAACGTCGAGATCGACGTGGGGATCGAGACGGCGAACCTTCCGGCGCGCGACGAGTTCCGCCGGATCACGCAGGAGCAGGGGCTGAAGGCCGCGATCGCCTGGCGGGACGCGCAGTACCGAGACGGGGCGTGAGCCCCTTCGACCTGCGTCCGCTCCTCGCGCCGCGGTCGATCGCGATCGTCGGTGCGTCCGAGTCGCCCGACTCGTGGGCGCCCGAGATCCACCGCTCGCTTCGGCACATGGGGTTCGCGGGCGAGCTGTACCCGATCAATCCCAAGTACGAGCAGGTGTGGGGGCTCCCGTGCCGTTCGTCGATCGCCGAGCTGCCGCGCGGGGTCGATCTGGTCGTCTTCGTCGTCCCGGCCCGCGTGGTGGTGGGGATGATCGACGACTGCGGACGCGCCGGGGCGCGCTCGGTCATGGTCGTCTCGTCGGGGTTCGCCGAGGCCGGCACGCCGGGGCGGGCGCTCCAGGACGAGCTGTGGGCCCGCGCGACGAGCAACCGCCTCCCGGTGCTCGGACCCAACGTCGAGGGCTTCGTCAACTACATCGACCGGGTCGCGCCGTACGGCACGACGCCGCCGCCCGATCCGGTGTCCGGTGGGATCAGCGTCATCAGCCAGTCCGGAACCGTCGCCTGGGCGATGAGCCAGCAGGCCTCGGATCGCGCCGTCGGGCTCAGGATCATCGTCGGTGTCGGGAACGAGGCGGTGATCGGCCTCGGCGATCTGCTCGCGTGGGCGGCCGAGGACCCGCACACGAAGCTCGTCGCGACCTACGTCGAGGCGATGCGCGACGTCGAGGGCATCGGACGAGGCCTCGACGCGCTCGCGGCGGCCCGAAAGCCGGTCCTCGTCTGCGCGCCGGCCGGACGGAGCGAAGCGGTGCGCCGCGCGATCGTCGCCCACACCGGGGCGCTCGCAGGGGACACGGCGCTGCGGGACGCGTGGCTCCGCGGGCACGGCGCGATCCTCGTCGAGGATCCGGTGACGATGTTCGAGGCGGCGGTGCTGCTCTCGCACCACCGGCGGCTTCGAACGAACGGCGTCGCGGCCGCGCTCCAGTCCGGAGGCGCGTGCACGCTGTTCGCCGAGGCGGCGGGCGCGCACGGCCTTGTGTTCCCGGAGCTCTCGTCGCGGACGAGAGCCGCGCTCCGTCGCGCGCTCCCGCACTTCGCCTCGCAGCACAATCCGCTCGACGTCACGGGGCAGGCCGCGGTCGAGACCGAGATGTTCGAGGGCGCGCTCGAGGCGCTCGCGAACGACCCGGCTATCGGCCTCGTCGCGTTCGATGCGTTCCCGCCGCGGGGAGAGGAGAACGTCTGGGCGGAGCCGGTGCTGCGGAGGGTCCGCGAGGTCCAGCGCGCGACGGGGGTCGCGTTCGCGTCGGTGTCGATGAGTCCGCTCTCGTACGGCCCGGAGGGCAGGCGCTTCGTCGCGCGCGAGCCGCTCCCGTTCCTCCAGGGCCACCGCGCCGCCACCGGGGCGATCCGCGCGCTCGTCGACCTCCAGAGCGCTCGCGCCCATCGGATCGCCGAGGTGCCGCCTCACCCGAACCGAACGAAGGCCGGGCGACTCCTTCGAGGACGGTCGGGCCCGCTCGACGAGGCCCGAGCGGGAGCCGTGCTCGCGCTCTACGGCGTGCGACGCCCACGAGAGCGCGTCGCGGAGACGCCGGAGGCCGCCGGGGCGGCGGCGAAGGCAATCGGTTTCCCGGTCGCCGTGAAGGCGCTCGCGCCCGAGCTCCCGCACAAAGCAAAGCTCGGCGGGGTGCGTCTCGGCCTGCCGAGCGCGACCGAGGTCGAGGCCGCGGCCGCCGAGGTGCTCCGGGCCGCCCGACGCGCGGGCGCGAGGGCGCCGCGGGTGCTCGTGCAGGCGATGGCCTCGGGCGCCGAGGTGCTCGTCGGCGCGGTGGTCGACGAGGGCTTTGGCGCGCTCGTGACGGTCCGGCCGGGGGGCGTCCTCGCGGAGGCGGGCGAGGCGACGTTCGTCCCCGCGCCGCTGAGCCCGGCGCAGGCGCGCCGCTACGCGCGGGAGCAGGCGGCGCGCTGCGGGCTCGATCCCCGGCGCCACGACCTCGGCGCGTTTGCCCGGGCGGTGGGGTCGATCGCGCGTGCGGCGCACGACCTCCGTGGCCGGCTCGTCTCACTCGAGGCGAACCCGTTGCTCGTCGGCTCTCGCGGGGCGGTCGCCGTCGACGCGCTCGCCGAGGTCCGACCGCCCGCGTGATCTTCGGCCTGGCGGCGGCGCTCGGCTGGGGCCTGGCGGACTACGCAGGCGCGATCGGCGGCCGGCGGATCGGGAGCCTGCCGGCCGTCGTCATCGGGCAGCTGTTGTCGACGGCGTTCATGGTCGTGCTGGTGATCGTCACGGGACAGGACGTCTCCCGCGTCACGTCCTTCCTCGGGCTCATCGCGCTGAACGGGATCTTCACGGCGCTCGCATACTCGACCCACTACCGGGCGCTCGAGCTCGGCCCGGTGGCGGTCGTGTCGCCGATCGGCGCGTCGTACGCCGTGGTGGGGATCGCGCTCGCGATGCTGATCGGCGACGAGCAGCCCGTCGCCGTGGCGCTGCTCGGGGCGGGGATCACCGTGGTCGGCGTCGCGCTCGTGTCGACCGATCTGCGGAAGCTTCGCGCCGGGATCCGCGGCCACGCGCCCGGGGCTCCGTGGGCGATCGTCGCGGCGGTGAGCTTCGGCGTCGCGGCGTTTCTCCTCGGAACGGCGGCGCAGGAGCTCGGCTGGATCCTCGGGCTGGCCGCGTCGCGGGTCGCGCAGGTGACCTGCTACGTGCCGCTGGTGCTCGTGCGCTGGAGGGCCTTCGCTCGGGTACCGAGCCTTCCCGGCGCCGCGGCCGGCGTGGCCATCGCGCTCTTCGCGGGCGCGGCGGATCTGCTCGGCGTGACGACCTACTCTGCCGGTGCCGAGGCGGGCCTCCTCTCGATCGTCCTTGCCGCGAGCGCGGTCTTCCCGGCGATCGCCGTCGGCCTGTCGATCGGGTTCCTGCACGAGCGGCTCGTGGCGAACCAGTGGACCGGGGTCGGACTCGTCGTGGCGGGGCTGCTCCTTCTCGGCTTCGGCTGAGCCGGAGCACGACCGACCAGGGGACGGACCCAACGTCCCGAGAACGTGAAGGCCTCCGACCTCTCTGACGGCGTGAGGGGACCGGGCGAACCGCTGGACGATCGCCAGCATCAAGGACGACTGGGCCACCGTCTTCTGAGATCGACCGTCCGGGCGGTTCGGAGGTGGGTGGCCAACGGCACGCGGGCGGGCTCAGGTCCTCGGAAGCGTGGACACGGTGAACATCGTGTAGGCGAGCAGCGTGAAGGCGAGCACGATGGCCCCGATCCGCACGTTCCGAACCCTGAAGCGCTGGGCGATCGCGATCAGGAACAGCACGGTGGCGAACAGCACGCGGCGCGCCGACTGTTCGGCGCCGCGCGGTGGCGCGCACGTGAACCGGTTGGACGTCTCCCGCGCCTGCGTGCCCTTGTCGAACAGCGCCGACGCAGAGTCGTTCAGCCGCGTCGCCTCTTCCATCTTCGGGTTGCGGTACTCGGGCATGTGAGCCGGCCCGGCCGGAGCCTGCGGGTCGTCGAACGGGTCGGTCTCCAGCCATGCGTCGAAGGCGATTCGATACTCGGGCGTGAACCGCCGCACGAAGAGGTCCTTCGCCGCCTACGACGGGATGAGCGTCGACGACTTCGAGGCGCAATCGGACGCCTTTCTTCGGAATACGCAGCATCCGACCCTGGTCGAGGGTATCTGGAGTGCGCCTACACGCCGATGGTCGAGCTCCCAGCTACTGGAGGCGAACGGTTCACGAACTCCACGCCCCCGGCGGGCGGCTTCTGCGCCGTCCAGCCAGCCGGTGAACGGTCGCGGAGGCGGTCGGCAACGAGCCTGCTGGCGTCCGAGCGACGGGCTGGGCGGCACGATCACGCATACCGCGGCGCCGGAGTACCTCGATGACGGTCCGCAGAAACCGGTCCGCATCTGGAGCCGCACCGGCCGCCGTCCGCTGTTCGCCGCCGGCAACTCGAACGGCGACGTCCCCATGCTCGAGTTCACCCAGCACGAGGACAAGCCGTCGCTGCGACTGCTCGTCCTTCACGACGACGCCGAGCGGGAGTTCGACTACACGGCCGGAGCCGCACCAGGCGCTCGACGGTCTCGGGCAGACGGCTGGACGATCTCCAGCATCAAGGACGCTGGTGCCCCCGACCGTACCCTCGGAGTCGGCTTCCTCGCCGCGCGAGAGCCCATCCACTGCCGCATCGTGCGATCGCTATCCGGGGAGGACGTTGATGGCGCGCGCGATCACGAGGATCGCCGTCACGAGCGACACCGCCGACTCGATCATCATGGTCATCTTCGCCCAGGTCTTGACCGGGAGGGTATCGGTCGGGCTGAACGCCGTGGCGTTGGTGAACGACAGGTACAGGTAGTCCGGATACTGCGGCGTCCACCCCCGTTCCGCGAGCTCGGGCATGGCGTTCTCCGGGAACGCGAAGCTCGGCGCGATCTGCGAGCTGGCCGCGCGCTCCGCCGGACCGCCACGATCGAGCTCCCAGAACCACAGGCTGAACACGATCACGTTCGTCACCCACAGCGCTCCGCCCCTGCCGAGCAGGTTGCCGGCGGACAGGCCCTGCTCCGTGGTGAAGATGTCGTACAGGAGGATGCCGACCCCAACGGTGTTGGCCACGGTGAAGACCGCGATCAGAGAGAGCGTGAGGCGGCGGATCGCCGTGGAGCGGCGGTCGATCCGACCCGGGTCCCACGCGATCAGGATCCCGAGCATCGCGACCTCCAGGACCGGGAACACCCACGCCCACGCCACGCGCCCGCGATGGGGCAGGCCGACCTGCAGCGCGACGGCGACGAGCACGGCCGTGGCCATCGGCCAGCGTGGCTCCGCCCTCGAAGCGCGCGGCCCGGGAGCTCGCGTGGGGACGCCGTCCGTCTCGAGCGGCTCGCTCATCGAACGACGTTCCCTCTCTCGCGGTCGGACGGGGTGTGGGCATGCTACGCCGACACGTGGTGCTCGGATTTCGCTCGCCGAAGCGCTACGGCCGGTGGCGATAGAACTCCGCAGGCTCCGGCGCGAGCGGCGTGTTCCCGAGGATCAGGTCCGCCGCCTTCTCGGCGAGCATCATGACCGGCGCGTAGATGTTCCCGTTCGTCACGTACGGCATCGACGAGGCGTCGACGACCCGGAGTCCCTCGATGCCGTGGACCCGCATCGTGAGGGGGTCGAGCACGGCCATCTCGTCGGTCCCCATCGTGCACGTGCACGAGGGGTGCAGCGCCGTCTCGCCGTCGCGGCCCACCCAGTCCAGGATCTGCTCGTCGGTCGAGACGCCGGGTCCGGGCGAGATCTCCCCGCCGTTGAACGGGTCCATCGCGGGCTGGTTCAGGATGGTGCGGGCGACGTGGATCGCCTCGACCCACTCGCGGCGGTCCTGCTCGGTCGAGACGTAGTTGAAGCGCAGCGCCGGGTGCACGCGCGGGTCCGCGCTCGTGATCTTCACCGAGCCGCGGGCGTCCGAGTACATCGGGCCGATGTGCACCTGGTAGCCGTGGTCGCCCGCCGGCGCCGAGCCGTCGTAGCGCACCGCGATCGGCAGGAAGTGGAACATGAGGTTCGGGTAGGCGACGTCGTCGTTGCTCCTGGCGAACCCGCCGCCCTCGAAGTGGTTCGTGGCGCCCGGTCCCGAGCGGAAGAAGAGCCACTGGAAGCCGATCCAAGGCCGGTAGCGCCATTTCATGTACGGCGCCATGGAGACCGGCTGCTTGCACGCGTACTGGATGTAGACCTCGAGGTGGTCCTGGAGGTTCTCCCCGACGCCGGGCAGGTGGTGCACGACGTCGATCCCGATCGCCCTCAGCTCGTCGGCGTTGCCGACGCCGGAGACCTGGAGGGTCTGCGGCGAGTTGATCGCCCCTCCGCACAGGATCACCTCGCCGGCTCGGATCCTTCTCGGCCCCCCTCGTCCCTTCGTGACCTCGACGCCGACCGCTCGGGTCCCCTCGAACAGCACCCGTGTGACGAACGCGCGGGTCTGCACCTCGAGGTTCGGCCGACCCATCACCGGGTGGAGGTACGCCCGTGCGGCGGAGAGACGCCGGCCCCGATGGATGTTGCGGTCGAACGGCGCGAAGCCCTCCTGCCGGTAGCCGTTCACGTCGTCGGTGAGCTGGTACCCGGCCTGCTGGACGGCCTCGAAGAACGCGCCGAACAGCGGGCTCGTCGCCGGACCGCGCTCGAGGACCAGTGGGCCGGCGTGGCCTCGGAGGGCGTCTTCGCGCGATGCCGCGAGGCAGGTCTCCATCCGCTTGAAGTACGGAAGGCAGTGCGCGTAGTCCCAGGTCTCCATGCCCGGGTCCGCGCCCCAGCGCTCGTAGTCGAGCGGGTTCCCGCGCTGGAAGATCATGCCGTTGATCGAGCTCGACCCGCCGAGCACCTTGCCACGTGCGTGGTAGATCCGCCGGCCGTGCATGTGCGGCTCCGGCTCGGACTCGTACTTCCAGTCGTAGAAGCGGCTGCCGATCGGGAACGTGAGCGCCGCCGGCATGTGGATGTAGACGTCCCACGGGTAGTCGGGCCGTCCGGCCTCGAGCACCAGGACGCGGTTGGACGGGTCGGCCGAGAGACGGTTCGCGAGGGCGGTGCCGGCCGAGCCGCCGCCGACGATCACGAAGTCGTACTGCGCCGACGCCATGTGAACGTCCTCCGCGTGCCGTGTCGGGGATGCTAACTGGGCGCGGCGTCGAGGAGCCAGCAGGCGGCGCCGTGGGTGGCGGCGCCCGTGACCGAAAGCAACGCCATCGGGTCGTCGGACGAGCATCGCTCCATCACCGCCGGGCACCGGGGGTGGAAGCGGCAGCCGCTCGGGATCCGCGACGCGTCGGGGAGCTCACCCTCCAGGATCATCCGCTTCAGGTCCTTGCGGGGAAACGGCGTCGGCACGACCGAGAGCAGCGAGCGCGTGTAGGGGTGCTGCGGGTCGCCGATGACCTCCTCGGTCGTCCCGCTCTCGACCACGCGGCCGAGGTACATCACGACCACCCGATCGCAGAGCGCCCAGGCGAGCCCGATGTCGTGGGTGATGAAGATCAGCGCGAGGCCGCGACTCTCCCTCAGCTCCATCAGCACCTGGAGCACTTGCGCGCGGACCGAGACATCGAGTGCCGAGACGGGCTCGTCGCACACAAGCCCTTCGGGATCGAGCACCATCGCGGACGCGATCACCACGCGCTGACGTTGGCCGCCCGAGAGCTCGTGCGGGTAGCGCTCCCAGTAGCGCTCGGCCGGCCGGAGTCCGGCGGCCTCGAGCGCGTCGACGCCCCGCTGGATCCGCTCGATCCCCTTCTTGCCGATCTCGTGGATCGCGAGGGGCTCCTGCACGAGCGCTCCGACGGTCTGGCGAGGGCTCAGCGACTGGTACGGGTCCTGGAAGATCATCTGGACGCGGCGCCGGAGCGCGCGCATGTCCGTCTTGGCGAGCGGCGTGCCCTCGAACCGGACCTCGCCGCTCGTCGGCGGCTCCAGCCCGAGCAGCGTTCGCCCGAGCGTGGACTTGCCGCATCCCGACTCGCCGACGACGCCGAGCACCTCGCCCCGGTTCCACACGAGGTCGATGCCGTCGAGGGCTCGCACCAGGCGCTTGTTGCCGCGCCGGCCTCGGCTCTCGAAGTGCACGCTGAGGTCGCGCGCCTCGAAGATCGGCGGCGCGGTGCCCTCGGGCCGGGGCTCGGCGCGCTCGACGACCTGGCTCACTCGGTCTCCTTCGGCTTCGGTCCGAGCGGCGACAGCTCGCCCTCGGGCCAGGGCGCAAAGAGGCACCGAGCCTCGTGGCCGTCTGCGATGGACAGGATCCGCGGCTCATCGGTGGCGCACCGGTCCTGCGCCTTGTGGCATCGGGGCTGGAAGCGGCAACCGGGCGGCAGCGAGCTCGGGTCCGGCGGAACCCCCGGGATCGGCGGCGCGAGCTCGCGGGGCCCGCCGACGGCCGGGAAGGCGCCGAGCAGGCGATGGGTGTACGGGTGCTGGGGCGACGAGTACAGGGTGTCGATCGCACTGGTCTCGACGATCTGTCCCCCGTACATGATCGCGACGCGGTCGCACGTCTCCGCCAGCACCGAGAGGTCGTGGGTGATGAGAATCATCGCGAGCCCGAGCTCCGTGCGCAGGTGCTCGAGCAGCTCGAGGATCTGGGCCTGCATCATCACGTCGAGCGCGGTCGTCGGCTCGTCGCCGATGATCAGCTCGGGGCCGCACGCCAGCGCGAGCGCGATCATCACGCGTTGGCGCATCCCGCCCGAGAACTCGTGCGGATACTGGTTCGCCCGGTTCGGGTTGATCCCCACGTACTCGAACAGCGCGTCGATCCTGCCGCGGACGCCGGCGTCGTCCATCTCCGGGTCGTGGAGCTGGAGCGCCTCGCCGATCTGCTTGGACACTCTCATGACCGGGTCGAGCGCGTTCATCGCCCCCTGGAACACGATCGAGACGTTGCGCCAGCGCAGGTCGCGAAAGCCGCGGTCCGTGCGGCGGTCGATGTGCATGATGCCGCGATCAGAGTTGAGCGTGATCGTCCCTGCCGCCCGATACAGGTTCGTCGGCAGCAGGCCGAGGATCGACAGCGCCGTCGTGGTCTTCCCGCACCCCGACTCGCCCGCGAGTCCGAGCGCCTCGCCGCGGCGGAGCGTGAAGGAGACGTCGTCGACCAGGCGGACCTCGTCGCCCCGCGCATCGCGGTAAGCCACCGCCAGGCCGTCGACATCGAGCAGGACGTCGCCGGTGCGACGGGCGCCATCGGCCTCGGTCGGGGTCGAGGACGCGGTGGTCGACACGACCTACCTCCGCTCCCGCAGCTTCGGGTTCACGATCTCCTCGATCGCGTACCCGACCATCGTGAACGCGATCACGACCAGGATGATGCAGACGCCGGGCGGGACGAAGAACCACCACGCGCCCTGGGCCATCGCGCCCGAGTCGTTTGCCGCGTTCAGCATCTGGCCCCACGACACCCTCGCCGGGTCGCCGAGGCCGAGGAACGACAGCGTGGACTCGGTCAGGATCGCGATCGCGATGATCAGCACGGTGTTCGCGAAGATCAGGGGCAGGACGTTCGGCAGGATCTGCTTCCGGATGATCCAGGGGGTGGTCGAGCCGAGCGCCCTGGCCCGCTCGACGAACATCCGCTGCTTCACCGTGAGCACCTGACTGCGGATGATCCGGGATGTCCCGGCCCAGCCCGTCAGCCCGATGACGAGGATCAGGATGAAGACCCGGCCGAACGGCAGCGAGTTCGCGGTGTCGCCGAGCAGCGTCGCGAGGACGATCGCGAGCGGCAGGAAGGGGATCACGAGGAACCAGTCGTCGATCGCCGTCAGGATCCGGTCCGTCCATCCACCGAAGAACCCGGCGCTGATGCCGATGAGCGAGCCGATGACCGCCGACATGATGGCCGCCGAGAATCCCACGAGCATCGAGATGCGCGTCCCGTAGATGAGCTCCGAGAGGACGTCGCGCCCGTTGTCGTCGGTGCCGAGCCAGTGCTCCGAGGACGGCGGCGCGAGGATCTGGTCCGAGAACGAGCTCGTGGCGTTCGGGTCCTGCGGCGCGATCCAGGGCCCGATGATCGCGATGAGGGTGAAGGAGGCCAGGATCACCAGCCCCACCAGCCCCGACTTCGAGCGCAGGAGGACGCGGAACGACCGGGTCGCGCTGGTCGAGAGCCGTCCGAACAGCCCCTTCGTGCCGGGCACGACCGCGGTGACCGACGGGCTGGGCTGCGGGGCGCCGGTCGCCGCCATGTCAGCTCACCCGCACCCGAGGGTCGAGGTACGTGAGGAGAAGGTCCGCGAACAAGTTCGCGACGATCACTGCGGCCGATGTCAGCAGGAAGATGCCCTGGAGCATCGGCAGGTCGTTGTTGTCGATCGCGTCGACGGTGAGCGTCCCGATCCCCGGCCAGGAGAACAACGCCTCGATCGTGATGGCGCCGGAGACGACGAAGCCCAGGTTCAGCGACACGAGGGTGACGACGGGAAGCAGGGCGTTGCGAACGGCGTGGTCGCGCAGGACGCGGGACCGCGGCAGCCCAATCGCCCGGGCCGTGGTCACGAAGTCCTCGTTCAGCACGTCCGCGAGGGCCGATCGCATGATCACGACGTACTGCCCGAGCAGGCCCAATGTCAGCGTGATGATCGGGAGCATCGCGTGCTGGATCACGTTCCAGGCGTACGGAAGCCCCGAGAGCTCTGCACCGGGATCGGTCTTGAGGCCGGTGGGGAACAGGCCGAGCGTCACGGCAAAGACCCAGATCAGGATCATCCCGAGCCAGAACTCCGGCATCGCGTACAGGATGAGTGATCCCTGCGTGATGCCCGTGTCGGCGGCGCTGCCACGCCGAGACGCCGCGACCACCCCCAGCCACGACCCGATGAACGCCGACAGGATCGTCGCCGTCCCGACGAGGAGGATCGTGTTCGGGATGGCCTCCCTGATCTCGGTGAGCACCGGACGGTTCGTCGTGTAGCTGGTCTCGAGCTGGCCGGTGAGCGTGTTCCGCAGGTAGATCGTGAACTGTGTCCACAGGCCCTCGTTGAGTCCACGCTCTTCGATCAGCGCCTCGCGCGATTCTGGCGAGATCCTGGGGTTGCGCAGAAGGTCCTGTTCGGGGTCGCCGGCGATGCGGAACAGGAAGAAGTTGAAGACCAAGACGAACAGCAGCGTCACGAACGCCACCGCTACCTTGATGAGGACGTGTCTCACGCCCGACGGTCACCCGCTCCGACGAGGTCGCCCGATCCCGAGGCCCTGGCCGGCGCAAGCTCGAGAGGGCCGGATTCCTCGAGGCGCCGCCTCCATCGCGAGACTTCGAGAACGGCCGCGATCCCCGCGATCAGGCCGATGATCGCCCACGTCGCCCCGGCGTAGCTGGTCGAGGACGCCTGGCCGGGCTCGATGAGCTGTAGCTGAAGCCACGAGGCCGAGAAGGGGAACCCGTCCGGCTCGGGCTGTGGGACATACCCCGTCCAGGTGTCGGTCCGGGTCACCTGGATCTGCGGATCGTGGACGAGGATCAGGTACGGCGAGTCGCGCAGGATGATCCGCTCCGCCTCGTGCATCAACTCGACGCGGCGGTCGAAGTCGAGCTCGCGCAGCGCCTGCTTCGGGAGGGGGTCGTACTCGTCCGCATTGCAGTAGAACGTGTCGGTCCACCCCCCGCCGCAGAGCGTGACCTCGAAGTTGAAGTCCGGGCTGGGGAGGTCTCCCGCCCAGCCCCACAGGAACGCGTCGTAGTTGGGCGCGTATTTGTGCTTGTCCTCTGGGCTCGTCTCGTAGTTGCGATCGACCAACGCCTTCGACGTGATGATCGAGATGTCGATCTGAATCCCGACGTCGCGCGCCCACGCCTGAATCCGCTTGGCGGCGTTCTGGTTCTCCTGGTTCTCACTGCGAACGAGCAGCTCGAACTGCGCGGGGATCCCGTCCTTGGTGCAGATCCCGTCGCTCGGACAGGCCCACCCGCCCTCGGCGAGGACCTGGCGAGCTCGACCCGGATCGTAGTGGTACCCGATGTCTGGGTCGTCCGCGTAGCTCTGGTAGTAGCGCTTGTAGAAGGGCGAGATGAGTCCGTTCCCCGGGGTGGCCTGACCGCTGTAGACGGTGTTCACCAGGTCCTCGCGGTCAATCGCCCACGCGAGGGCCTGCCGGATCGCGGGATCCTGGACGACCTGCCACCGAACGCCCTCGGCCGGACCGGTGCAGGTGTTCCGGGGGTCTCCGCCGCCCGGCGGGCACATGTTGAACGCGATCGACGTGAATCCCGGAGAGGGGATCGTCCACGCCTGGGTAAGCGGGTCGCTGTCGAGGTCGGCCACCCACTTGGCGTCGCCGGAGAGGATCGCGTCGAGCAGGTTCAGCTTGATGTCCCGGAGCTGACCCTCCTTGTCGCCGTACTTGATCATCAGGATCCGCTCGATCTGACCCTTCGGGCCCCAGAAGTAGGGGTTGGGCTCGAGGATCGTGGTCGCCTCCGGGTCGAGCTCGGTGATCATGAACGGGCCGGTCCCGACCATCGGGCAGCACGGCGAGAAGTCCGGGATCTCGTCGATGGGGATCTCGCCCCAGATGTGCTCCGGCAGGACCGGTGTGAACGCGGTGAGAACGCGCGCGTCGGGTCGTTTCAGCGTGTAGACGACGGTGTAGTCGTCGACCTTCTCGATCGATTCCATGTTCGCGACGTAGCCGACGAGCACGTTGGGTCTCGCGTCGCGGTAGGCGTTGTACGTGAAGACGACGTCGTCTGCCGTGAACGGTTCGCCATCGTTCCACCGCACGCCCTCACGGAGGTGGAAGGTGTAGACGAGCCCGTCATCGGAGATCTCGTGGCTGGTGACGAGGGAGTTCTCCGTGTCGGGTCCGGCGTCGGACAGCCGCCAGTTGTAGGGGAAGGTGTCGTAGACCTCGGTGAAGACGAAATACGACGCGGAGACCTGCGCCTTGAAGACGTTGATGTTCCCGTCGAACGCCTGGTCGTACCCCAGGCGCCAGTCCGTCGAACGCGCGGCGTCCTGATCGTCGGCGGCCGTCGCGCCCAGCGTCGCGAACGCGATGATCAGCGCGACGACGAGCCCAGAGCGACGCCGGTGCGAGGCACCCACCCCCCATGAGGCCGAGGTCGAGGATCGTACCCCGGCCCCGCCGAGGAAGCGCACCCGCCCGCCGCTCGCCGTGCGCCGGCGTTGCCGATGCCGCAACTCCCGCACTTGCGCGCTTCGGCGGCCCGACCCAAGATGCGTGCGGAGTCCGCAACGAGGTCCCACCCAAGCGCCTGGGGGAGGAGCCGGAGTGGCCGACGAGTCGAACGACCTGACCGTCTCGTGCCGCGCGGTCTGGAAGGTCTACGGGCCGCACGCCGACCGACTGGTGGGTTCCCCGGACGCGGACCTGCCACGGGCCGAGCTGCTCGAGAAGACGGGATGTGTCGCCGCGGTCCGCGACGTCTCGTTCGACGTGAGCCCGGGCGAGGTCTTCGTCGTCATGGGGCTCTCGGGATCGGGCAAATCGACCCTCGTCCGCATGATCAACCGGCTGCACGACCCGACGTCGGGCCAGATCCTCATCGACGGCGAGGACGTGCTGACGCTCTCGGCCGAGCGGCTGCGCGAGGTCCGTCGGCGGAAGATCAGCATGGTGTTCCAGCACTTCGGCCTGTTTCCGCATCGGCGGATCATCGACAACGTCGGGTACGGGCTCGAGGTGCAGGGAGTCGACAAGGACGAGCGCGCTCGCAGGGCCAACGAGGTCCTGGAGGTCGTCGGGCTCGCGGGCTGGGGCGACCACTATCCCGAGGAGCTCTCAGGCGGGATGCAGCAGCGCGTGGGGCTTGCGCGGGCGTTGGCCACCGACCCCGAGATCATGTTGTTCGACGAACCGTTCAGCGCGCTCGACCCGCTGATCCGCCGCGACATGCAGGACGAGGTCGTTCGGCTTCAGAGCGAGCTGCGCAAGACGATGATCTTCATCACGCACGACCTCATGGAGGCGCTGAAGCTCGGCGACCGCATCGCGATCATGAAGGACGGGAAGTTCGTCCAGGTCGGGACGCCGGAGGAGGTCGTGGCTCGGCCGGCCGACGACTACGTCGCCGATTTCACGAAGGACGTCCCGAGGGCGCACGTTCTCACGGCCCGGAGCATCATGCAGCCGGTGGGCGGCGACGGGCACGGCGACGGTCCAACGGTGACGCCGGAGACCGTCGTGCAGGAGCTGCTGCCGCTCGTGGCCGACTCGGACTTGGTCGTTCGGGTCGTCGAAGGTGACGCGGTGGTCGGCGTGATCGATCGCCGCGCCGTCATGGCCTCCTTGATCGAGGTCCGCACGTGAGCCTTCGGCCGACGGACCGAGAACGGGACAGAGGTACCGTCCTCGACGAGGCTGGGCGCTGATGGCCGGCACGGCGACCGCGACACGCTCAGCCCAAGCCGGTCTTGGACCGCCCCCGTCACCGGTCGCCGGGCCGCATCGCAGCCGCTGGCTTCGGTGGGCCCTGTGGGGCGGCGGCACCATCGTCGCGATCGTCGTCGGCCTGCAGATCGGGGGGAACTTTCCCGCCTCCTGGTACGTGAACATCGGCCGGTTCTTCGAGAACCTCGAGGCATGGGCGCTCGAGAACCGTGAGACGAGCCCGCTGTTCATCTACTTCTTCAACCCGATCAAGGACGTGTCGAACGCCGTCTACGACAACCTGCTGCTCGTCCTCGAGCGCATGACGTTCCTCGGGGTGATCGTGGGCGCCGGGGCGCTCGCCGCGGTCCTGGCCGGGTGGCGCAAGGCCGTGCTCACGATCGCGGGTTTCACGTTCATCGGCCTCATCGGACTGTGGGAGCGCGGGCTCCAAACGCTGGCGCTGATGATCATTGCGGTCACGGTCTCGATGGTGATCGGCATCCCGCTCGGGATCTGGGCCGGCCGGAACCGGAAGGTCGAGCGGTTCCTCCGGCCCCTGATGGACACCATGCAGACGCTGCCCGCGTACGTCTACCTGCTCCCGCTCGTGATCTTCTTCAGCATCGGCGTGGCGACCGCGCTGATCGCGACCGTGGTCTTCGCGCTGCCTCCGGTGATCCGCCTCACGAGCCACGGGATCCGGACCGTCCCACACGCTGCGCTCGAGGTCGGGAGCGCCTTCGGTTCCACCGAACAGCAGATCACGCGCAAGATCCAGCTCCCGATGGCCAAGCCCTCCGTCATGCTCGGGTTCAACCAGAGCCTGTTGCTGGCGTTCGGGATGGTCGTGATCGCGGCCATCGTCGGCGTCGAGAACCTGGGCCGCGAGGTTCTGGATGGACTGCAGCACCTCGACGTCGGGATCGCCCTGAACGGCGGCATCGCGATCGTCGCCCTCGCGATCGTCCTCGACCGCGTGAGCGACGCGTGGAGCAAGCGCGACCGCGTGACGCGGGGGCGGGGTCTCCGTCTGTTCGGGCGCGAGATCCCTCGGTGGCAGCTCGCGGTCGCCGCGGTCGTGGTCACGGCGATCGCCGTCGGCGTAGGGCGCTACGTCATCGCTCAGCAGGGCTTCCCCGAGAACCCGCGGATCGACCTCGTCACACCGACGAACGAGATCGTCGACTACATCAAGACCAACCTGGGCGGGATCACCGGTGCCATCAGCGACGCGCTCGTGACGTACGGGCTCGACCCGATCCGCGACCTCCTGCTCGGCCTCCCGTGGTGGATGGTGATCGGCTTCGTCACGATCCTCGGCTGGCGGTTCGGCCGCTGGCGTCTGGCCGCGTTCTCGGCGGCGGCGTTCTACGGCATCGGGTTGCTCGGGATGTGGGACGACGCGATGGACACGCTGAGCCAGGTGATCGTGGTGGTGATCATCGCGCTCGTCCTCGCGATCCCGCTCGGCGTGTTCGCGGCGCGGAGCGACCGATTCGACCGATGGTCGAAGCCGGTATGGGACGCCATGCAGGTCATGCCCGCGTTCGTCTACCTGGTTCCCGTGATCGCGCTGTTCCACGTTGGGCGCGTGCCGGGGGTGATCGCCTCGGTGATCTACGCGCTCCCGGTGGGGGTGCGGATCACGAACCTCGCCCTCCGGCAGGTCCCCGCCCAGACTGTCGAGGCGGCCGACGCCTATGGGTCGAGCAGCTGGCAGACCCTTTCGAAGGTCCAGGTGCCGCTCGCTCGCCCCGGCATCATGCTCGCCGTGAACCAGGTGATCATGCTGGCGCTCTCGATGGTGATCATCGCGGGTCTGGTGGGCTCGGGCGGGCTCGGGCTCCAGGTCGTCTACGGGCTCACGAAGGGGCTGATCGGGCTCGGGTTGGAAGCCGGGACCGCGATCGTGCTCCTCGCGATGGTCTTGGACCGTATCTCTCAGAAGATGGGCGTCGACGAAGGTATGAAACGGAAGGAGATCTCCAAGGCCCGCGCGATGTCGCAAACGATCTGACGGACGGGAAGGAAGGAGGACGGATGACGCGGACGAGATGGTTCGCATCCTTGGCGCTCGCCTCGGTTTTGGCGCTCGCCTCGGCGGCGTGCTCGGATGCAGGTGGCGGGGACGAGGGCAGCGGCGGCGGTGAGACGATCAAGATCGCCGTCAACCCGTGGACGGGGTCGGCGGTCAACGCGAACATCGCCAAGATCGTCATGGAGGACCAGCTCGGTCTCTCGGTGGAACTGGTCGAGGTCGACGAGTCGGCGCAGTTTCCCGCGATGGCTTCCGGTGATCTCGACGCGACCCTCGAGATCTGGCCCTCGGGCCACGCTGAGGACTACGCCACGTACATCGAAGGCGACGGAGCGGTCGTCGACATGGGCCCCCTTGGCGTGGTCGGCAACATTGGGTGGTTCGTGCCGACCTACATGGTCGAGGCGAATCCGGACCTCGCGACCTTCGAGGGGCTGAACGACAACGCGGCGTTGTTCGCGACGGCGGAGACGGGCGACAAGGGACAGCTCCTCGATGGCGACCCGAGCTTCGTGTCATACGACGCGGAGATCGTCGAGAACCTCGGTCTGAACTTCGAGGTCGTCGTTGCGGGCTCCGAGCCCGCTCTCATCGAGGCGGTCGACGCGGCGTACCAGAACGAGGATCCGATCCTCGTGTACTGGTACACGCCGTTGTGGGCCAACCAGGTCTACGACATGACCGAGGTGGAGCTGCCCGCGGTCACGGAAGCATGCAGCGACGCCGCGGCCAACAACGACGGCGACGGTTACGCGTGCGACTACGCCGCCGACACCCTGTACAAGGCGGCGGCGGCCGATCTGGAGGATCGCTCGGCAGAGGCGTTCGCGTTCATCCAGGCCATGCAGTACGACAACGCTTCCCAAGAGGAGGTCGCGTACGCGATCGACGTCGACGGCAGCACACCGGCGGAGGCGGCTCAGGCGTGGGTCGACGCGAATCAGGACGTGTGGCAGCCCTGGGTCGACGCGGCTCAGGCCTGACCGAACGATAGGTTCGCGCATCCGGGGGCGGTCTCGGGACCGCCCCCGTGCTGTGCGTCGGGCCGAACGCGAATGGCGACACGAATGACGCGATGAGCGAGCACGTGCGGATGTGGATCGGCGGCGAGTGGGTGGACGCCGAGGGCGGCGCGACGTTCGAGGCGACGAGCCCCTCGACCGGGGAGGTCATCGGTACGGTGCCCGAGGGGACCCGCGCGGACGCCCAACGCGCGATCGGGGCGGCCAACCGCGCGGCGCCGGCCTGGGCCGGCCTCTCGGCGTTCGGTCGTGCCGCGGCGATGAAGCGCGTGGCCGAGGCGATCGACGCGCGCCGCGAGGCTCGGCGCACACGCTCGCGCTCGACCAGGGCAAGCCTCGGAAGGCCGAGGCGGAGGACGAGGTCCAGGAGCTGATCGCCTACTTCGAGATGGCGGCCGCCGACGCGACGCGCGCCGAGGGCCTGCTCCCGCCCTCGGTCGACGCGAACAAGCGAGTCCTGCTCCAGCGGGTTCCGCGCGGCGTCGTGTCGATCATCAGCCCGTGGAACTGGCCCTACACGATGCCGGGCGAGATCCTCGCGCCCGCGATCGCGTACGGGAACGCGGTCGTCTGGGTCCCGGCACCGACCACGTCGGTCTGCGCGGCGCGCCTGGCCGAGTGCCTCGAGGCGGCCGACCTGCCGCCCGGCGTCGTCAACATGGTCACCGGGCCGGGCGCGGTGGTCGGGCGACGAGATCGCGGCGCACCCGGGGACGCAGGCCGTCGGGTTCATCGGCTCGATCGCGACGGGACACGCGGTGGCGCAGCGCGCGGCCGGCAAGGAGCTCCTGCTCGAGATGGGCGGGAACGGGCCGCTCGTCATCCTGGAGGACGGCGACCTGGACAAGGCCGTGCAGGCGACGCTCGTCGCCTCGTTCCTGAACGCGGGGCAGAGCTGCACGGCAGGGGAGCGGTTCCTGGTCCACGAGGACGTGAAGGATGAGTTCCTGGCCAGGCTCTCGGCGGCGATCGACGAGCGGATCCATCTGGGAAGCCCGTTCGACGACGCGACGACCATGGGGCCGGTCAACAACGAACCGACCGCGGCGAAGACCGAGCGCCACGTCACCGAGGCGCTCGAGCGCGGCGCGAGCGTCGTGGCCGGCGGCAAGCGCGCGCCGCAACACGGGAGCGACCTGTTCTTCGAGCCGACGGTGCTCGATGGCGTCACCGACGACATGGAGATCGCCCGCGAGGAGACGTTCGGCCCGGTCGTCCCGGTGTCGACGATCCGGAGCGAGGACGAGGCGATCGCGATCGTGAACGGCTCGCCGTACGGGCTGCTCTCGGCGATCTTCACGCGCGACCTTCGCCGCGGCCTGCGGTTCGCCGAGGCCGTGCGCACCGGCTGGGTGAACGTGAACGAGGGGACGAACTACTGGGAGTCCCACCTACCGTTCGGCGGCCGGGCCGGGTCGATGAGCGGGGTCGGGAGGGTCGGCGGCCGCTTTTCGATGGAGCGCCTGACCGAGCTCAAGACCATCGTGATCGACCTGGGATGAGCCGGGTCGCCCCGGCGCCCCGCTCGCCGTCTCGGTCCCTGGCCTACCCGCTGATCCTCGGGCTGTCCGCGCTGGATGCCGCCGGCTACAGCGTCATCGCCCCCGTGCTGCCGGCGATCGCGCGCGAGACCGGGGCCGGACCCGCCGCGATCGGGGTGCTCGCCGCCACGTTCCCGCTCGGGGTCATCGCCGGGTTTCCCGTCGCGGGCCGCTGGATCCAGCGCCGCGGCGCCGAGACGTTGCTGCCGATCTCGGCGCTCGTCGTGGCCGCCGGGACCGTTCCGTTCGTGCTCGCCCACGGCCTGCCCGCGTTCTTCCTCGGCCGGTTCGTGATGGGGCTCGGCTCGGGGGGGCTGTGGATGGGGGTGACGTACTCGACGCTCGAGCGGTGGCCGGGCATGGAGTACGTGTGCATGAGCCGCGTGTTCGCCGCGTACTCCGCCGGCGCGCTGCTTGGCCCGGCCCTCGGGGCGCTCGGCGGAGTGCGTCTGCCGTTCGTCGCCTATCTCTCGCTCGCCGTGCTCGCCGCCGGGGCCGCCTCGCTGATGGGCCCTCCCGAGGCGCGCCGGTCGTTCCGAGCCGATCGCTCGGCGCTGCATGCGCCGGGTTTCGCGCTCGCCTCCATCGGGGTCGCGTTCGCCGTCCTGTGTCTCGGCGTCATGGACGGCGTCCTGCCGCTCCATCTCGCGACCGGCCTTGCGCAGCGAGGGATCGCGGTGCTGTTCGTCGGGGTCGCGGCGCTGCACGCCGTCGGGGCGACACTTGCCGGCCGCGCCCGGCCGCGGTCGGCGCTTATCGCCTCAGCCGCGCTCGCCACGATCGGGATCACGGCCGCCGGCGTGGCCGACACGCCGATCGCGTGGTTCGTGGCGCTCGCGGTCGCGGGGATCGGGGTGGGTTTCGGCGAGACCGGGTCCGTCGGTGTTCTCCTTCAGGCCGTCCCCGCCGAGCGGAGCGTGACGGCAATGGTGGTGTGGTCGCAGATCGGGATCGTCGGGTACCTCGTGGGTCCGCTGGCGGGCGGCGCCGTCGCCCAGACGCTCGGGTTCGCCTGGATCGGGCTGGTCCCCGCCGCGGGGGCGTTGGTCCTGGGGCTCGCCCTGCTGCGATCGGCGGCGGCCGGGAGATGACGTGGCGGAGGCGGCGGCAGGTGTCAAGGCCTTGACGACCGTTCGGGGTGCCGACCCTTGTCGGCGTCAAGGTCTTGACGCCCTGTTGCAGAGTTCGCAACCTGACGCTTGCTCACGCAACGGGTGGCGACGAACATCTCGGGCGTGATGCGCGACCGGGCCGAGACCGTGATCGTCGGCGCCGGCATCGTCGGCACGAGCGCGGCGTACCACCTCGCCGAGCTGGGCGTGACCGACGTCCTGGTGATCGACCGGGGGCCGCTCTTCGAGACCGGCGGCTCCACGTCGCACGCGCCCGGACTGGTCTTCCAGACCAACGGCTCGCGCGCCATGTGCCGGATCGCGCAGGACACCGTCGCGCTGTACGCGACGCTCGACCTTGACGGGGAGCCGTGCTGGTACGGCGTGGGCGGCATCGAGGTCGCGACCACGCCCGAGCGTCTCCATGAGCTGAAGCGTAGGATCGGCTACGCGCGCTCCTACGGGATCGAGGGGGCCGAGCTCCTGTCGCCGGAACGGACGGCCGAGAAGATCCCGCTGCTGGACCCCTCCACGATCCTCGGCGCGTACCACGTGCCCTCCGACGGGATCGCGAGGGCGGTGCGGCTCGCGACCGCGCTCGCGAGGAAGGCGTCGGCGAAGGGCGTCGCCTTCGAGGGCGGCGTCACCGTCACCGGCTTCGACGTCCGCGAGGGACGCGTGCACGGGGTGCTGACCGACCGCGGCCGGATCGAGTGCGAGCGCGTCCTGATCTGCGCCGGCATCTGGGGACCGACCGTCGGCGCGGCGGCCGGCGTGCCGATCCCCCTCGTCGCCGTGCAGCACCAGCTCGTCTGGACGGACCCCGTCCCCGAGCTCGAGGGCGAGACGCGCGAGGTCGCCCACCCGATCCTTCGCCACCAGGACATGGCGATGTACTTCCGCCATCGCGAGGACCATTACGCGGTGGGCAACTACCGGCACGAGCCGATCGCGACGTCCCAGTCCGAGCTCCGCCCGCCGGGCGGCGCGATGCAACCCTCGCTGATGCCATTCACGCCTGCCGACTTCGACATCGCCGAGGCCGAGGCGGCGCGCCTGCTGCCGGCGCTCGCGGGCCGCTTGCGCCCGGCCGATCCCGAGCGCTCGCTGAACGGGATGTTCTCGTTCACGCCGGACGCCGGCTCGATCGTCGGTGAGTCGGCCCGGGTCCGCGGCATCTGGGTGTGCGAGGCGGTCTGGGTTACCCACGGCGGCGGCATGGGCCGGCAGGTCGCCGAGTGGATGACGCTCGGCGAGCCGTCCTACGACCTCGCCGAGGCCGACGCCAACCGCTTCTACCCCTACGCGACGACGCCGCCGTACGTGCTCGAGCGCGGGAAGCAGCAGTATCGGGAGGTCTACGACGTCATCCACCCGCGCCAGCAGATGCTCCGGCCGCGCGGGCTCCGGCTCACACCCTTCTACCGGCGGCACCTGCACCTCGGCGCCGAGTTCGTGACCGGCGCGGGGTGGGAGCGGCCGCAGTGGCTGGAGGCGAACGGCGCGCTCCTCACCGGAGCGTCGTGGGAGGGGCGGGACGGCTGGGCGGCGCGGTTCTGGTCGCCGATCGAGGGCGCCGAGCACCTCGCGACCCGCTCGTCCGTCGCGCTGTTCGACATCACGCCGTTCGCCAAGCTCGACGTCGAAGGGCCGGACGCGCTCGCCTACCTCGAGCGGATCTGCGCGAACCGCATCGACCGCCCCGTCGGCTCGATCGTCTACACCGCGATGCTCACGCCGCGCGGCGGGATCCGCTGCGATCTCACGGTGATCCGTAAGGGGGCCAACCTGTTTCGCGTGATCACGGGCGGCGGCTCCGGACAGCACGACCTTGCCTGGATGGGCGCGCAGCTGCGAAGCGGCGAGCGCGTGACGATCACCGAGCGGACGGGGTCGCTGTTCGCGCTCGGCCTGTGGGGGCCGAGGGCGCGCGACGTCCTGCAGGCCGTCACGGACGAGGACGTGAGCAACGAGGCGTTCCCGTACCTCACGGCCCGATACCTGAACGTCGGCGAGGTCGGCCCGGTGTGGGCCCAGCGGATCAGCTACGCCGGCGAGCTCGGGTGGGAGCTGTACGGGCAGTTCGCGATGGGCGACCGAGCGTGGGGCCTACTGTGGGAGGCCGGGCGCAGAGCACGGGCTCGTCGCGGCCGGGCTCGGCGCGTTCGACACGCTCCGGCTCGAGAAGGGCTACCGGCTCTGGGGGCAGGACATCGACACCGAGCACGATCCGCTCGAGGCCGGGCTCGGCTTCGCGGTGCGATGGGACAAGGACTTCCAGGGAAAGCCCGCGCTCGAGCGGATCCAGGCGCGCGGCGTGCGCCGCCGGCTCGCCCCGATGACGTTCGACGACGCGTCGGTCGTGGTGATGGGCAAGGAGCCGATCCGGGCGGGCGGAGAGGTCGTGAGCTTCGTGACCTCGGCCGGGTACGGCTACTCGATCGGGCGGGGCATCGCCTACGGCTACCTGCCGGTCGAGCTGGCGGCGGAGGGCACGCACGTGGAGGTGGAGTACTTCGACGAGCGGTTCGCGGCGACGGTCGCCGCCGAGCCGCTGTTCGATCCCAAGGGCGAACGACTGAGGGCGTGACACCGTCACGCGGAGAGGAGAAGGTCGCGGTGGGTATCGTCGAGAATCCGGGCATCCTGCTCTACACGAGGATCCGCAAGTCGCCGTACTTCTACGCGTCGCGCAAGCACGGGGTCCAGCGCTACAGCGTCTACAACCACACGTACCACCCGCGCCACTACGGCGACCCGATCGCCGAGTACTGGCACCTGGTGAACGGCGTGACGATGTGGGACGTGGGCGTCGAGAAGCAGATCCAGATCAAGGGGCCGGACGCCTTCGACCTCACGAACATGATCGTGCCCCGCGACCTCACGAAGTGCGCGGTCGACCAGTGCAAGTACGTGTTCATCACCGGACCGGACGGCGGGATCCTGAACGACCCGGTCCTGCTCCGCGTCGAGGAGGACGAGTTCTGGCTCTCGCTCGCCGACTCGGACGTGAACCTGTACGCGCTCGGCATTGCGGGGGCGAAGGGGATGGACGTGACCGTGCGGGAGATCGACGTCGCGCCCGTGCAGATCCAGGGACCGAACGCGAAGAAGGTCCTCACGGACCTGTTCGGCGACCGCGTGCTCGAAATCCCGTACTACGGGCTGATGAAGGCCCAGCTCGACGGCCTCAGCGTGGTCGTCTCGCGGACCGGCTACACGGGCGAGGTCGGCTACGAGATCTACCTGCGCGACGCGTCCAAGCACGGGGTCGAGCTCTGGAACAAGGTGCTCGAGGCCGGCAAACCGCACGGTCTCCAGGTGATCGGGCCGTGCCACATCCGCCGCATCGAGGGAGGCATCCTCGCCTTCGGCGCGGACATGTGGTACGAGAACAACCCCTTCGAGGTGGGCTACCACTACACCTGGATGGTCGACCTCGACCAGGAAGCGGACTTCATGGGCAAGGAAGCCTTGAAGCGGATCAAGGCCGACGGCGTCAAGCAGAAGCTCGTCGGTGTGGACATCGCCGGCGAGCCGCTCGGCAGCTACATCGACAACGAGATGGTCGACTTCTTCCCGGTGTCGGTCGGTGGGAGGGTCGTCGGTCGCGTGACGTCCGCCTGCCACTCGCCGCGGCTGGAGAAGAACATCGGCTTCGCGATGCTCCCGATCGAGCACACCGACCTCGGGAACGAGCTCGAGGTCGAGACCGCGGTGGCCGGCAAGGTGTCGGCGACGGTCGTGCCGATGCCGCACTGGGATCCGACGAAGGAGATCCCGAAGGGGTAGTCGCTACGGACCCGGGTCGGCGGCACGGGGGTCGTCGGGCTTCGTGATCTCGGCGACCCGGGCGTCGAGGAAGGCGACGAGGTCGCGGGCCGCGAGGTGCAGGTTGATTCCGTGGCCCCCGCCACCGATCGCGACCCGTTCGAGCGAGGGGATCGTCGCGTCGGCGACCACCGGCCACGCGTTCGCCGAGCCGAACGGCGTGATCGCGCCACGTTCGTACCCGGTCGCGGCCTTCGCCTCCTCGGCGTCGGGCAGCGAGAGGCGGTTCACGCCGAGGTGCGAACGCAGCTTCTTCCAATCGATCTCTCGCCCCCCGGGGACGAGCACGAAGACGTAGTCGTCGGCGCCGCGGCGGACCACGATCGTGCGCAGGAGCTGGCCGAGCTCGATCCCCTGGAACGCCGCGCTCTCCTCCGCGCTTCGGGCGCGCTGCGTGCGGACCACCTCGAACGCGAGGTCGGATCCCGCCAGCGCGAGAAGCGCCGGCGTGTCGGGCTCGGTCATGGCCGAAGCGTAGCGTCGAGCCAGGTGACGAGCGGATCGTCGCCGCCGCGAAGCAGGAACTGGTGGCCGCCGCTCGGGACGACCACCCGCTCGGCGGCCGGGAGCAGTCGCGCCCAACGGTCCTGCGCCGCGATCTCGACCGTGTGGTCGTCGGGTGCGTTGGCGATCAGCGTGGGAACCGAGGCGAGCGCCCCGGCCACGTCGTCGAGCCGGTCCGTCACGGCGGGATCGTGCAGCGCCCACCACGTGGTCCGGGCCCGGCCAAGGAAGCGCTGGCGTCCGTAGTCGAGCGCCACCGAGGGCGGATACCCGCGCGCGACCCCGATTGGGAACGACAGCGTCGATACCAGGATCCGAAGCGTTCGCGTGTACGTCCGCGCCCCCTTCGGCGGCCTCCCCTCGCGCATCCAGGCGCTCTCGCCGTCGCCGTTCGGGTACGGCGCGGCGAGGAGCGCGAGGGCCGAGACCCGCTCCGCGCGCTCGGCGGCCCAGAACGCCCCCAGCACCCCGCCGAGGGAGTGTCCGACGACCGCGACCCGCCCGACCGACCCCTCGAGCGCGGCGTCGAGGTTCGCGAGGTGGAACGCGATGTCGTAGCTCGGATCGCTCGGCTTGTCGGACGCCCCGAAGCCCGCGAGGTCCGGCGCGATCACCCGGTACCGGTCGCCGATGCGATCGGCGAGCCGCCGCCAGTAACGGCCGGAGCCCCCGAGTCCGTGGATCGCGAGCATCGGGCTCCCGGCGCCGGCCTCCCAGACCCGCATCCGCCCCCAGGGGAGCTCGACGGACCGTATGGCCGCCGCCGTCACGAGGCGCCGTGCTGCGGCGCGGGCCTCACGAGTAGACGATGGGCTCGAACACGGACTCCCACTCCCCGTACTCGTCCGCGTCCGCGTAGACGTAGTAGTTCTTCACGCGGGAGCCGAGCAGCTCCCCTCCGTTCACCGTGTCGCCGATCAGCTCGGCTCCTGGGAACACGAGCGGGCTGCGGGCGACCGCGGGATCGCCGAACTCCTGCGCGATGATGGGCCTGGCGGCGGGCACCGGGCAGATGTACCAGACCCAGTCGGCGATCATCGCCGCGACCTTCGGCCGGTAGACGAAGTCCATGTACGTGAGCGCGTCCATGGGATGGGCCGCGTTCGCGGGGATGAGCATGTTGTCGGTCCAGAACATCGCGCCCTCGGATGGGACCACGAACCGCAGCTCGGGCTGGCCGAGGTTGTTCATCTGGAAGATGTCGCCCGACCAGGCGAGCGTGGCCCAGATGTCGCGCCTCGAGAGCGCGTCGACGTACGTCTGGTCGTAATAGCGGGGATCGACGGCGTCCTGCTGGCGACGGAGCATCTCCGCGGCCGTCTGCCAGTTGTCCGGCGTCGAGACGGACGGGTCGACGCCGACGGCGAGCAGCCCCGCGCTCCCGAGCTCGACCAGGTCGCTCATCATGCCGACCTTGCCGGCCAGGGCCGGGTTCCAGAGGTCCTGAAAGCTCGTCGGCTCGTGTCCGAGGGCCTGCACCGCCTCGGGCCCGTAGGCGATGCCCGTGAGCCCGGACTGCCACGCCAGCGAGTACCGGTTCTCCGGGTCCCAGAGCGGCCCGCGGACGAGCGGGCCGGCGAAGCGCTCGAAGTTCGGCAGTCGCGCGTGGTCCAGGGGGATCACCCAACCGTTGCCGATCAGCTCGGAGAGCTCGGGCCCGTTCGAGATCACGATGAGGTCGTAACCGGTGGGCTCGCCGGCCTCCAGGGCCGGGCGAATGTTGTCGAGGAAGCGTGCGTTCTCGCGGATCGACCGCGTGTAGTGGACGGTGATCCCGGTCTGGGCCGTGAAGAACTCGAGCGAGGGGTGGCTGCTGTCGCGGCGTCGGTCGATGTAGTACGGCCAGTTCGCGAAGTCGAGCTCGCCGGCGATCGTCTGTTCGGCCCAGAAGGCGGCCGAGTCGAACGCTGGACCCTGCGAGGGGCTCGACGCAGGCCCGGTCGCGCTCGGCCCCTGCGACGTGGCGTCCGTCTCGCACGCCACGAGCGCGGAGAGCGACGTCAGCGTGAGCGCGCCGGCCCCGAGCGAACGCAGCACGTCGCGACGCGAGAGTTGGTGCTCCCCTTCGCCAGGCATCGTCATCGGCCCCCGGACCGGATCTCGCGTAAGTCTGGGGCGGCGAGGGCCTGAGGCGCAACCCTCGACTCGCCGGGCCGAATGTACGGCGTTCGGACTAGATTCTGCCTATGCGTCCGGCGGTCACGGGTTCCGAGCGGTATCGACGCACGGATGCCCTGGGCGAGGACGAGCTCGGGGCCCTCTGGCGGGGGACCGATGTCCGCTCGGGGGCGCCGGTTACCGTCCGGGTCCTCGACGAGCGGCTGACGTCGGACTCGCAGGCGGCGGAGCGGGTGGCGGCCCGCCTGCAGCGCGTCCTCTGGAACGCGTCGAACCCGCACCTTCCGCGGGTCCTGGAGCTCCGGCTCACGGAGCGTCCGGCGATCGCGGTGACCGAGGGGTCGGGCCGCGAGACGCTCGCCCGGCACCTGGAACGCGTCGGGGCGCTCTCGACACGGCGGGCGCTCCGGGTGGTCGCTGCCGTCGCCGACGGGCTCGCCGGGGCTCACGACGTCTGGGTCAGCCACGGGGCCCTGTCCCCGTCCAGCGTGCTCGTCGACGAGCTGGTCGTCGCGAAGGTGGTGGACGTCGGGCTCGGCGAGCTGCTCGTCGCTCGCGACGACGGGCGCCGGGTCGCCCACGCGACGAACCTCACCGACCGGCGAGCCGCGGACGTTCTCGCGGTCGGCCTGCTCTTCGAGCGGCTGGTCTCGGGGCCCGAGGCTCACCGGCCGCCCTCGGAGGTCGACGCGCCCCGCGCGTGGGAAGCCGAGGTCACCGCGGAGATTCGCGCGGTCCTGCGCCGCGCGCTCTCTCCGCACTGGCTCCAGCGACCCGGGATGGCCGAGCTCGCCGCGACGCTCGCGCCCGCGCTCGCGGCGACGGACGAGGACGAGCCCGTGGTCGCCGACGCCGCCCGGTTCACCGCGCCGCGCGGTCCGGATGCCTCAGGTGAGGACGTGCCGCCCCTCGAGCCGGGCCTGCCGGCCCCACCGCGGCCGGATCGATCGGTGATCGCTGCGGCCGCAGGCGCCGAGACGAGCTCCCCGCGCCCGGCGCGGCCGGTGAGCGAGGCGCTCGAGGAACCGCAGCCGCGAGAGGCGATCCGGCGAGGGCGTCGACGGCGCCGGGTCGTTCTCGTCGCGCTCCTGAGCACCGTCGTGGTGATCGGCGCGTCGGTCGGCGCCTTCCTCGCGCTCCGCGACACCGGCGGAGGCCGGCATCGTCCCGTGGGGAGCGGTGCCGCCAGCCCCTCCGCCGCGACCTCGGTGACGCCGTCGGTCACGGCCGCCCCCCAGCCCGCGACCGTTCCGGCCGTGCTCGGGGTGCGGGTCGAGGCCGCAACCGAGCTGCTCCAGCAGGCCGGCCTGGTCGTCGGAAGCGTGACGACGGTGCCCGGGAGGGCGGGGGTCGTCGTGCGGAGCGAGCCGACCCAGGGAGAGGCGGTCGCCGCGGGCACCGCCGTCAACCTCTTCGTCGGCAACGGCGCCGAGGCCTGACCGCGTCCCTAGGAGACGGCGAGCAACCAGTCGACGAGGGATCCGGCGAACGACGGCCGGACGAAGACGCGCGTCGCGGCCTCGCGCTCCTGCAGGATCACCTGGATGTGCGCGACCATCGTCTGCGCGCACATCCCCGCGCGCCACGAGCGTGGGTGCAGGTCGAGGCCGCATCCCTGCTCGAGCAGGTCGAACCGACGCCCGCCCGAAATCTCGATCACGGCGCGGTTCGCCGAGACGTCGATCACCGAACGATGCCTGCCCGCGAGCGCGTCCTCGAGCCGACGGGCGATCTCGGCCGACGCGTCCGGCGCGCCGACCACGAGCCACTCGTCCGGGCCCAGCCACAGCCACTCGCGTCCCTCGGCGCTGGTCCACGTGTTCGGCACGGCGGGAAGGAGCAGGCCGTGCGCTCCTTCGTCCCCCCGAACGTCCAGGCGAAGGTCGACCTGAGCCAGGACGACCTCCCGCCCGCCGATCCTCGCGAGCGCGGTCTCGTCCAGCCGGGCCCCTCGAGGCTCACCCATCGCGCCGCGCCCCCTCGGGGTCGTAGAGGACCGGGGCGGTGATCGTCGCGGCGATCGTCCCCTCGGGCAGCGGCGACAGGATCCTGTCGCCGTGCCGGTCGTGGCCACCCTCGACGAGCGCGAGCGCGAACGCCCGCCCGAGCGCGGCGCTCCGGTAGCTCGAGGTCACGTGGCCCGCCATCGGCATCGGGATCCGTCCGGTGTCCTCCCACACGAGCTGCGCGCCCTCGGGCAGGAGCGCCTCCGGGTCCTCGGGCAGCAGCCCGACGAGCTGCTTTCGGTTCATGCGAACGAGATCGGCCCGGCCGAGCGAGCGGCGGCCCACGAAGTCCCCCTTGCTCGGGTTCACGATCCAGTCCATCCCGAGGTCGTGCGGCGTCACGGTCCCGTCGGTGTCCTGGCCGACGATCACGTACCCCTTCTCGGCGCGCAGGACGTGCATCGCCTCCGTGCCGTAGGGCGCGAGGCCGAACGGCTCTCCGGCGTCCATCAACGCCTGCCAGATCCGGGGCCCGTCCCACCCGGCCACGTGGACCTCGAACGAGAGCTCGCCGGTGAAGCTCACGCGGCACAGGCGAGCCGGGACGCCGGCCACGGTTCCCTCGCGCCAGGTCATGAACGGGAACGCCTCGGCGGACAGGTCGACGTCGGTGCCGGTGGCGGCGAGGACGTCTCGCGCCCCCGGCCCGCCGAGCGCCGCGACCGCCCACTGCTCGGTCACGCTCGTGCAGAAGGCCCGAAGGTCCGGCCACTCGGTCTGGAGCCACTCCTCGAACCGGTCGAGCACCGTCGCGGCGCCGCCCGTCGTCGTCGAGACGAGGAAGCGATCCTCGGCCAGGCGCATCGCGACGCCGTCGTCGACCACCATCCCGTCGAGCCCCAGCATGAGCCCGTACCGGATCGAGCCGACCGCGAGGTTCGACATCCGGTTCGTGTACATGCGGTCGAGGAAGGCCGCCGCGTCCGGTCCGACGACCTCGATCTTGCCGAGCGTCGACGCGTCGAGCAGTCCGACGGCGTTCCGCACGGCGAGGCACTCGCGCGCCACGGCCGCGTCCAGGTCCTCTCCTTCCAGAGGGAAGAAGCGCGGGCGCTTCCACTGCCCCACGTCCTCGAACGCCGCGCCGCGCTCCAGGTGCCAGGCGTGCATCGGGGTCGTGCGGATCGGGTCGAGGAGGTCGCCGCGATAGGGGCCCGCCAGCGCCTCGTACGAGACCGGCGAGGCCGGGGGCCGGGCGCTCGTCGGACCCTGGTCGCCGGGGGCGGTGGCGAGCATCGCGTTCACGATCTCGGCCGCGAGGACGCCGGAGGTCCGACCCTGGTCGACCGCGGTTCCGATGTAGGTGGCGCGCTTCACGTGTTCGACGGACCGAAGGCCCGCCGCGACCGCGTCCCGGACGTCCGCGACGGTCTGGTCGCGCTGCAGGTCGACGTACTTCTCGGCATCGTCACCCTCCTCGACCAACCACAGCGGGGCGGTCTCCGGGAGCGCGCCCGCCGCAGCCCCGACGACGCTCAGCCACGGCGGGCCGGCTCCGTCCGGGACGAAGCAGGTGCGCGGCTCGTCGTACCGGAGACCGCCGCCGATCGCGCGCCAGAGCGTGAGGTTCGGGTTCCAGCCACCGGAAACGAGCAAGAGGTCGGTCTCGACGACGCGCGCCGAGCCGTCCGGCTCTCGGATCGTCACGGTGGCAAGACGAGGCTCTCCGTCGGTTCGAACGACCGCGCGACCGGCGCGGACGTCGACGATCTCGACGAGCTCGGCGCCCGCGTCGCGGACGTGCTCGGCCGCCTGCCGCCCCCAGTCGTTGGTGATGAACGCCACCACGCGCCGGCCGGGGAGTACGCCGAAGCGCTCCGCGAATCGCATCGCCGAGCCCGAGAGCATCACGCCCGGCCGGTCGTTGCCGACGAACGCGATGGGCCGCTCGACCGCGCCGGTCGCCAACACGACTCGCCGGGCGCGCACGTGCCAGATCCGCTCCTCGGAGCCCGACCGCTGGTGGACGACCACGTACCCGTCGTCGTAGACGCCGAGCGCGGTCGCCGCGGTGAGCGCCGTGACGTCGTCGCCGCTCGGCGGGTCGCCGTCGAGCCGCGAGCGCTCCTCGACGAGCAGCACGCGATCGCCGCGCTCGACGGCCTCCCGAGCCGCGTCGCACCCGGATGCGCCGCCGCCAACGACGAGCGTCTCGACGTGCCGGTGGACGTGGCGGCCGCGCCCCGGCGCGGACTCCACATCGGCGAGGTTTGCCACGCCGGCAAGCGACTTGGCGACGAGGCCGTCGACGAGCGGCACCGTCGTCGCCGGCGCGATGAGGTCGACCCACGGCTCGACCACGGCGACGAACGCGTTCGGCTCCTCGGGGCCGTCCGTCATGACGCCGCGCGATCGCCGGTGGATCGGGCTGCGGAACGCGCCGTCCACCCCGTTCGCGAGAAGCGCGCTCGCGAGCGTGTCCCCCTCGTGTCCCCCGTGCTCGATCCCGTCGAACCAGAAGCGGAGTCGCGTCGATCGATCGATCCACGCGCCGCCTGCGGGCAGTCGAGTGGCCGTCATCCCGGCGGCTCGCTGAACGGTGGGTAGGTCGCGCCGAACTCGTACGTGGCGGTGTTCCGGATCGCGTTGAACCAGCGGCGGCACCCTGCCGAGTGGAACCAGCGCTCGGCCCACTCGCCCCTGGGGTTGTCGCGCATGAACAGGTAGTCGGCCCACTCCTCGTCCGAAAGCGCGTCGGGGTCGGCCGGGTACGCGACGTGCGCCTGCCCCCCGTAGCGGAACTCCACCTCGTCGCGGGGACCGCACCACGGGCAGGGGACGAGCAGCACGTCAGCCGGCCTCGTCGCCGTCGAACGCCTTGACGAGCCGCTTCGGCGCCGTCATCCGCCACGCCTCGATCAGCAGCTCGCCCACCTCGCCACGGTCGGCCGTCGTGAAGCGCACGCCGACCCATCCGCTCGGGCCGACGTACGGCGGGTACGAGAAGGTCTCGGGATCCATGGCGATCAGGGCGCGTTGCTCGTCGTGGGTCGACTTGATCCACACGCGCTTCCCCTCCTCGCCGAACATCGCGAAGATCCTGTTGCGCACGCGAAACGTCGGCGTGCCCCACGTCTCGCGCTCCTCGGCCTCGGGGAGCTCGAGCGCGAGCCTTCGAACGGTCCGCGCCTGCATCAGTGCGCGACCGCCGCGGCGCCGTGCTCGTCGATCAGCGCGCCGGTGGTGAACCGCTCGAGCGCGAACGGCCGCGCGAGCTCGGCCGCCTCGCCTCGCGCGATCGTCTCGGCGAACGCCCAACCCGAGCCCGGCGTCGCCTTGAACCCGCCGGTTCCCCAGCCGCAGTTCAGGAACAGCCCGTCGATCGGGGTAAGCCCGAGGATGGGCGAGGCGTCGGGGCAGACGTCGACGATGCCCCCCCACGTTCGGAGCAGCTTCGCGTGCGCGAAGATCGGGAACAGCTCGATCGCGGCCGCGAGCTGATGCTCGATGACGTGGAACGAGCCGCGCTGCCCGTAGCCGTTGTACGCGTCGATCCCCGCACCCATCACGAGCTCGCCCTTGTCCGCCTGGCTCACGTACACGTGGACGGTGTTCGACATGACGACGCAGTCGAGGATCGGCTCGAGCAGCACCGACACCAGCGCCTGCAGGGGGTGCGACTGGAGCGGCAGCCGGAGCCCGACCATCGAGGCCAGCACCGACGTGTGTCCGGCCGCGACGAGCGCGACCCTCGGGGCACGGATCGTCCCCCGGGTCGTCTCCACGCCCTCCACCCCGCCGCCGGCCCCGCGAACGAACCCGGTCACCTCGGCGTGCTCGACGATGTCGACCCCGAGCTCGCTCGCGCGCGTCGCGTAGCCCCACGCGACCTTGTCGTGGCGCGCGACACCGCCCCGGCGCTGGAGCGTCGCGCCCATCACCGGGTAGCGGAGCGTGGGCGACACGTTCACGATCGGGCAGAACGCCTTCACGTCCTCCGGGGTGAGCCACTCCGCGTCGACGCCGTTCAGGCGGTTGGCGTTCAGGCGCCGGAGCGACGAGCGCACGTCGCCCAGGTGGTGCGCGAGGTTCAACACGCCCCGCTGGCTGAACTGGAGGTCGAAGCCGAGGTCCTCCTCGAGTCCCTCCCACAGCTTCAGCGAGTGCTCGTAGATGGCCGCGGACTCGTCCCAGAGGTAGTTCGAGCGGATGACCGTCGTGTTCCGTGCCATGTTGCCGCCGCCGAGCCATCCCCTCTCGACGACGCAGACGTCGGTGATGCCGTGGTTGCGCGCGAGGTAGTAGGCCGTGGAGAGGCCGTGGCCGCCGGCCCCGACGATCACGACCTCGTAGCGTGGCTTCGGATCCGCCGCTCGCCAGTACCGTGCTCCGTCCCCTGCCATGCAACGCCTTTCCTACGCACGGCGCGCGTTGACACGCTTCGAGCGGGCAGCGTAGCGTCCGGGCACGTTGCGGCGCTAGGCGGGATGTTGCGCGATGCGAAACAGCGAGGGCGGAGGGCTCCAGTCCGTCTCGCGCGCCGTTCGGTCGCTCGAGCTGATCGCGGAGGCGGGCGAGCTCGGCGTCACGGAGCTCGGACGTCGGCTGGGCGTCCACAAGGCGACCGCCTCTCGACTCGCGGCCACGCTCGCCGAGCGCGGGCTCGTCGAGCGCGACCCCGGCACCGAGCGCTACCGGCTCGGCTTCGGCCTGATCCGGCTCGCCGGCGCGGCGATGGCCGGGCTCGACCTCGTCAGCTCGGCGCGGCCGGTCCTCGAGGACCTCGCTCAGCAGACGCGCGAGACCGTGACGATCGGGGTGCTCTCCGGCGACGACGTCGTCTCGATCGACCAGGTGACGGGGGCCCGCTCGATCGTGAGCGCGAGCTGGGTCGGCAAGCGCAACCCGCTGCACACCACCTCGACGGGCAAGATCTTCCTCACGTTCATGGACGACCTCGAGCGCGAGCGCCGGCTCGCCCAGCCCCTCGAGCGCGCCACCAAGCGCTCGCTCGTCGAGCCGGGGCAGCTTCGAGCCCAGCTCGACGACGTCCGCCGGCGCGGGTACGCGCAGACGCTCGAGGAGCTCGAAGAGGGCCTGAACGCCGTCGCCGCGCCCGTCCGCCAGGCCGACGGCGAGGTCGTGGCCGCGCTGTCGGTGTCCGGGCCCGCCTTCCGGGTGCGCCCGGTCGACCTGCCGAGGCTCGGGCGGCTCACGATCGACGCCTCCGAGAAGATCTCGCGCCGCCTCGGCCACGTCGAGCGCAGGATGGGCGTTCGATGACGGTCGGGTGGGACGGCGCGCGGCGCCCGGCGCCCTCGATGCTCGAGGCCGTCGGACGCACGCCGCTCGTGCTGCTGAACCGCGTGGCGCCCGAGGGTCTCGAGGTGTTCGCGAAGGTGGAGTGGTACGGGCCGACCGGCTCGGTGAAGGACCGGATCTACCGCGAGATGCTCCATCGCGCGCAGGAGCGCGGCTCGCTTCGGCCGGGGATGACGATCATCGAGTGCACGACCGGCAACGCCGGCATCGCGTGCTCGGCCGCGGCGGCGATCATGGGGTACGCGTGCGTCATCGTGATGCCCGAGGGAATGAGCCCCGAGCGCAAGCGGATGATCGAGGCCTACGGGGCGGAGCTCGTCCTCACACCCGGCGCCGGCACCGACATCGACCTCGCGCTCGCGAAGATGCGCGAGATCGTCGCCACCGACCCGAACCGCTACTTCTTCCCCGGCGAGTTCGAGAACCCGGACAACCCGGCCGCCCAGGAGGCCTCCGGCGTCGAGATCTGGGAGCAGCTCGAGGGAAACCTGGACGCCGTCGTCGCCTCGCAGGGCACGGGCGGCTGGATCACCGGGGTGGCGCGGGCGTTGAAGGCGCGCGACGAGCGCGTGCGCGCGTATGCGGTGGAGCCCGCCGAGTGCCCGCTGATCTCGAAGCAGCGATGGGGGACCCACGGCGTGCCGGGGATCGGCGACGGCATCGTGCCCCACAACCTCGACCTGTCCTGCGTGGACGGGATCGTCACCGTCAGCACGGAGGAGTCGCTCGCGATGGCTCGCCGGATGGCGCGGGAGGAGGGGATCCTATGCGGGCCGTCGTCCGGGATGAATGTGGTCGCATCGATCAAGGTCGCCGGGAAGCACCCGGAGATGACGCGGATCGTGACGGTGGTCCCGGACACGGGCCAGCGGTATCTGTCGGGCGAGCTGTTCGGCGAGCGCCCGGACGTGCACAGCCCCGATCGCGACCACGCCGTCGACCCGGAATCGCTCGCGCAGATCGAGTCGAACCGCGATCGCCTCGAGTTCATCTCGTAGCGGCGTCCGCCGTCGGCGTTGCGTCAAGACGTTGACACCCAACCGGGTGGGTGCCCTTCCCCCGCGTCAAGGTCTTGACACCAACACCCGCACCCGCCGCGCTGAACGGCCATTCAACCGGGGTGTAGTCTGCCGCCCGTGAGCCCGTACGCGATGCTTGACGACGAGCGCGAGATCCAGGAGCGCGCTCGGCGATTCGTCGACGAGGAGCTGATCCCGCACGAGGTCGAGGCCGAGATGCACGACGGTCGGCTCTCCGACGAGCTTCGCGAGCGCCATCACCGGATGGCGATCGACCTCGGCCTGTACGCGATGAACATGCCGAGGGAGCTCGGCGGCGGCGGGATGACGACGTTCGAGCAGGTCCTGGTCTCCGAGCAGCTCGGGCGCGTCACCAACGCCCTCGGCTGGTGCGTGCACACCCCGGCCGCGTGGGCGCCGAAGGTCGTCAGCCCAGAGCAGCTCGAGCGTTGGATCGTCCCAACGATCAAGGGCACGCGGCACGAGTGCTACGCGATCACCGAGGAGGGCGCGGGCTCCGACGTCGATGCCATCGCGTCCACGGCCCGTCGCGAGGGCGACGACTACGTCCTCGACAGTCTCAAGTGGCACGTGACCTCCTTCAACTCGGCCGACTACCTGTTCGTCCAGGCGAAGATCGCCGGCGGCCCGAACGCCGGCGCGCACGCCATGTTCTTCGTCGACAAGGGCACCCCCGGGGTGAGGCTCGTGCGCGAGCCCGCGTACTCGCACACGTACGCCGACCACCACGCGATCGTCGCGCTGGAGGGAGTGCGAGTGCCCGCCTCGAACCTGATCGGCGCGGAGGGCGACGGGCTCGACTTCACCTACGAATGGTTCCGCTACGAGCGCCTGATGATCGCGGCGCGATGTTGTGGCGCCGCAGAACGGCTGATCGAGGAGGCCACCGCGTTCGCCAAGGAACGGGTCCAGTTCGCGCGGCCGATCATCGAGTTCCAGGCGATCGCGCACATGCTCGCGGACTCGCTCGTCGAGCTGTGGGCGGCGCGCCTCATGACGTACGAGCTTGCGAGGGGCATCGACCGCGGGATCGACCTCAAGGTGCAGCACGCGCAGTGCTCGATGGCCAAGCTCTACGCGAGCGAGATGGCGAACCGGGTCGCCGACCGGGCGGTCCAGGTCTTCGGCGGCCGAGGCTACATGCGCGAGAACGTCGCCGAACGCTTCTACCGAGAGCTGCGCGTGGACCGGATCTGGGAGGGGACCTCGGAGATCCAGCGCAACATCGTGGCGGACCAGCTCGCGAAGCGCGGCGTGCGCCCATTGGTCGGATGAGCGCCACGTGGGAGGAGTTCGAGCGTCTCGAGCTCGCGGTCGGCGTGGTCACCGAGGTCGAGGACTTTCCCGAGGCCCGCAAGCCCGCCTACCGGCTCACCGTCGACTTCGGTCCCCGAGGGACGCGGCGGTCGAGCGCGCAGGCGACGCACTCCCGGAAGGGGGACCTTCCCCCGATCGCGACGTCGAACCCGGCTCGCCCGTGGCCTGAGGCTACGCGGTCGCCGCCGGCTCGAGCTCGAAGCCGAGCTCGTGCGACGCGACCTCCAGACACGTGCGGAGCATGCGCTCGGGTGTGACCTTCGAGTCCTTCAGCGCGACCTGGATCGCGAGGCCGTCGACCAGACACGCCAGCCGGAGCGCGAGGTCGTCGACCTCGGTGTCGGTGGTGAATTCGCCGGCCTCCTTGCCGCCCCGCACGATGTCGGCGATCTGCGCACGCCACCGCTCGTCCAGCACCTCGCGGTCCTTGGCCATCTCCGCGTCGCGGAGCGCCCGCACCCAGACCTCGATCCAGAGCGCCCACTCGTCCAGGGGCCCGTCCTCCGGGAGGTAGCCGGGGATCGAGAGCTCGACCAGGCGGCGGAACTGGTCGACCGCGCTCGGTAGGCGCCGGATCTCGCGCGAGGTGCGCAGGTAGAACTGGTCGTTCGCGAACGTGAGCGCCTCGGCGAGGAGGCGATCCTTGGACTCGAAGTAGTAGAGGATCAGCCCGGGGGAGACGCCCGCCTGCTCGGCGATGTCCGAGATGCGCGTCTCCGCGAGCCCGCGCTCGGTGATGACGCGGGCCGCCGCGTCGAGGATCTCCTGGTGCCGATCCTTCGCGTGCTTCGGGTTCGCGGTGGTCATGCGCTCGGATCCACCTCCTGAACGCCGGACAGGCGAGCCCGCGTTCGGGCGATCGATTGAATCATCGTTCAAGCGACTTTAGCGGGTTGAGCAGGGCTGTCAACCCGCGGGACTGCGCGCCCTCGCTTGACTGACCGTTCAAACTCATGGAAGGATTGGCGTCACATCCGACCGCAAGGAGCGCGTACCGCCATGGCCAACGTCTACGACGCGATCGTCATCGGGGGCGGGCACAACGGCCTCATCGGCGCCGGGTTCTTCGCCAAGGCCGGGGCCCGGACCGTCGTCCTCGAGGCTCGGGACAAGACCGGCGGCGCCGCCGACACCAGCAGCCCATGGCCCGAGCACCCCGACTTCAAGGTCACGACCTACTCCTACGTGATGAGCCTGATGCCGCCGACGGTGATCAAGGAGCTCCAGCTGGAGCGCCACGGCTACAAGGTCACGCCGTTCGGCCCGTACTACCAGGCGTATCCCGACGGGCGCTCGATCAAGATCTACGCCGACGACGCGAAGAAGAACTACGAGTCGATCTCGCAGTTCAGCAAGAAGGACGCCGAAGCCATTCCCAAGTGGGATGCGTGGCTCTCGGGCGTGGCCGACGTCATGGGGCCGCTGCTCCTCCAGGTCCCGCCGCCGCTTGGGTCGATGAAGATCAAGGACCTGCTCGACCAGCTCCGGGTTGCCTGGAGGGCGCGAGGGCTCGGCGTCCGCGGCGTCGGCGACGTCACGAAGCTGTTCACGATGAGCGTGAGCGACCTGCTGAACGAGTGGTTCGAGTCCGATCCCGTGAAGGGCATGCTCACGGTGAACGGCGTGATCGGCACGTGGGCCGGGCCGGACTCGCCCGGGACGGCCTACGTGATGCTCCACCACTCGATCGGGGACGTCGGCGACGGCCACCTCGGATCCTGGGGGTACCAGGAGGGCGGCATGGGCGGCGTCTCGGACGCCTGCCGTCGCGCCGCCGAGTCCTTCGGCGCCGAGATCCGAACGAGCGCCAAGGTGTCGAAGATCCTCGTGCGGGGCGGCCGCGCCGTGGGCGTCGTGCTCGACAGCGGCGACGAGCTCCGGGCTCCGGTCGTCGTCACCACCATCCACCCGAAGATCGCGTTCCTCGACCTGATCGACGAGGCCGACCTCCCCGCCGACTTCGTCCGCGACATCCGCAACTTCAAGACCCGCAGCGGCGTCGTGAAGGTCAACTTCGCGATCAGCGAGCTGCCCGACTTCATCGCGGACCCCGGCAAGGAGCAGCAGGACCACCACACGGGCTCGGTCGAGCTCTGCTTCAGCTCGGAGTACGCGGAGAGGGCCTTTCAGGACGCGCACTTCCTGCGCAAGGCGGCCGAGCGCCCGTTCGTCGACGGCGTGATCCCGACCACGCTCGACTCGACCCTCATGCCCGAGGGCGTGCACAACTTCTCGATGTTCACGCAGTGGGTGCCCGACGACTGGAACCTCGAGCCGCACCGCGAGGAGCTTGAGCAGTACGCCGACCGGATCGTCGACCTCTACACGGAGCTCGCGCCGAACTTCAAGGCCAGCGTGATCGCGCGACAGGTCATTGGCCCGTACGACATGGAGCAGGACCTCGGCCTGATCGGCGGGAACATCTTTCACGGCGAGCTCTCGGTGGATCAGCTCTTCCACATGCGGCCGGCGGTCGGGTACGCGGACTACCGGACCCCGATCAAGGGGCTCTACCACGGCTCGAGCGCGACGCACGCCGGCGGCGGCGTCTGCGGGATCCCCGGGTGGCAGGCGTTCCGCCAGGCCAAGAAGGACCGAGCGGTCGGCTCGAAGAAGTAGCCTCACCGGCATGGCCTCGGAGGACTCGCGCTCGGCGCTCGAGCGCATGCTCGAGGCGCGGTCGGTCGCCGTCGTCGGCGCGAGCGTCCGCGAGGGATCGGTCGGGCATCAGAGCCTCGTCGAGCTGATCGAGGGCGGCTTCGACGGCGTCGTCTACCCCGTGAACCCGAAGTACGACGAGATCCTCGGGCTCCCGTGCGTGGCGTCGCTGGCGGATCTCGACGAGCCGGTCGACCTCGCGATCCTGGCGATTTCGAACGCGAGGCTCGAGGAGCAGCTCCGGTTGGCGGCGTCGATCGGCGCCGGATCCGCCGTGATCTTCGCGAGCGGGTACGAGGAGCCGGTCGACGGGGTTCCGCCGCTCCTCGAGCGCCTGGCGGCGATCGCGCGCGAGGCCGGGATGGCCGTCTGCGGCGGCAACGGGATGGGCTTCGCGAACTTCGAGAAGCGCGTGCGCGCGCTCGGCTTCTACGAGCCGAAGGACGTGCGGATCGGCGGGATCACGTTCGTCTCCCACTCGGGGTCGGCGTTCAGCGCCGTCGTCCACAACCGCCGGAACCTCGGCCTGAACCTGGCCGTCTCGGCCGGGCAGGAGCTCGTGACGACCGTCGCCGACTACCTCGCGTACGCGCTCGGGCTCGAGAGCACGAAGGTCGTCGGCCTGTTCGTCGAGACGATCCGCGACCCGGCGGGCTTCGTCGACGCGGTTCGGTCCGCGCAGGAGCGCGACGTGCCGGTCGTCGCGCTGAAGGTCGGGCGCGAGGCGTTCACGCGGCAGGATGGTCGAGGCGCACTCGGGCGCGCTCGCCGGGGAGGACGGCGCGTACGAGGCGCTGTTCGAGGCCTTCGGCGTGTTGCGGGTCGAGAGCCTCGACGAGATGGCGGACGCGCTCGCGCTGTTCGCGTCGGGGCGCCGGGCGGGGCCCGGAGCGCTCGCGAGCGTGCACGACTCGGGCGGGGAGCGGGCACTGCTCATCGACTCGGCGGCGTCCGTGGGCGTGCCGCTCGCGACGATCTCAGAGGAGACGACCGCGCGGATGGCCGAGCTGCTCGACCCGGGCCTGCCGCCGGTGAACCCGCTCGACTTCTGGGGGACGGGAAGAGACGCGCACGAGGTCGTGACCGGGTGCGTTCGGGCCCTGCTCGACGATCCGGCGGTGGCCGCGCTCGCGTTCGCGGTCGACCTCACGACCGAGGACAGCCCCGACATGGGGTACATCGGCGATGGCGCGCGCGACGTTCCCGGAGACCGACAAGCCCTACGCGATGCTGTCGAACTTCTCGAGCGGCATCGACCGCGGCGACGTCGAGCTGCTCGAGGACGCGGGGATCCCGGTGCTCGAGGGCACGCTCACCGGCCTCGCGGCGTTCCGGCACCTGTTCGCGTACCGGGACCATCGGGCGCTGCCGCCGCTCTCGGGCTCGTCGCCCGCGAGCGACGAGGTCCGCGGGCGGTGGCGGGAGCGGCTGTCGAGCGGGGAGCCGTTCGGCGAGGTCGAGGGCCTGGCGCTGCTCTCGGACTGGGGGGTTCCCGTGGTGGCCGCGCGAGTCGTCGAGTCGGTCGAGGAGGCGCTCGCGGCGGCCGAAGGGATCTGGCCGGTCGCGCTGAAGACGGCCGCGCCGGGCGTGCACCACAAGTCGGACGTCGACGGGGTGCGGCTGGACCTGCTGACGCCGGACCAGCTGCGCGGCGAGCTACGCGGACGTCTCGAGCCGGCTCGGCCCGCGCGTCACGGTCGCGGCGATGGCGCCCCCGGGCGTCGAGATCCACCTCGGCATCGTGCGCGACGAGCAGTTCGGCCCGCTGGTGCTGGTTGCGGCCGGCGGCGTGCTGGTCGAGGTGCTGCGCGACCGGCGGCTCGGCGATGCCGCCGCTCGACGAGGCGCGGGCGCGGCGGCTGATCGACGCGCTGGCCTCACGGCCGCTCCTCGACGGCGTGCGCGGACAACCGCCCGCCGACGTCGACGCGCTCGCGCGCGCGATCGTCGGGCTGTCGTGGCTCGCCCACGACGTCGGCGACCGGATCGAGGCGCTCGACGCGAACCCGGTGATCTGCTGGGCCGACGGCTGCGTCGCGGTCGACGCGCTCGTGATCCCGCATGCCGATTGATCAAGCTCCGCGCGGCTCAATCACTGGGCCACAACGCATCGAGGTTGGTAAGGATCTCGTCGAGGCCCTCGGGGCCATCCGACAGGTAGCGCAGCATGCCGTCCCAGAACGGATCCGTTCCAACTGCCGCTGGCATCAGATCAGAGCCGTCGAACGTCAACGTCACGGGCGTGGCGCGTGACCGGTTCCTCGCGCTCAGAGGACTGACGACCTGGAACGGCAAGCAGGTCCCGTGGGATGAGCGTGGGTTCGAGCAGGGGGCAGAGATCATCGCGTGGGCGATCGGCGATCAAGGAGAAGGGGTCCTCATGCCGTCAATCCCGAACAACGCTCCCCAGCAGCTCGTCGACACCTTCGAGCTGCTGACCGGCCGACCTCTTCCCGAGCTCTCGGCTCGGACGAGGTGGCACGGTTCGGCTCAGGGCTGAGGCGAGCTTCCCGCCTACACGAACGTCGTCGGGTCCGGCTCGGTCTCGGCGGGCCAGCCCGGGTAGTCGTCGCCCGGGAACTCCCACGGGGTGCCGTAGCAGCCCTCGATCGCCGGGAGCGGTTGCGCGTCCGTCCGCGGGTTCTTCGCGAAGTCGAAGACGTGCTCGAAGTTGTGCGTCCGCTCGATCCGCGACGTGAGGTAGGGCAGGCCCCAGTTGTCCTCGATGAACTTGAGCGGCGTGGAGAACTCGCGCCTCGGCGTCGTCGACGTAGCCCTTCTTCGCGTACGGCGAGACGACGATCGTCGGGACGCGGAAGCCGAGACCGATGTCGTCGACGACCGGCGGCGGGACGTGGTCGTAGCAGGCCGCCCCACTCGTCCCACGTGACGAACATCGCCGTGTGCTCCCAGCCGTCGCTCTGCATCACGGCGTTCGTGAGGTCGGCGAGCCAGTTCTGCGCGAAGCACGTGCTCTCGGGCGGGTGGTCCGAGAGCTCGAACCGCGGCGTGACCCACGTCACGGACGGCAGCTTGTCCTGTTGGACGTCCTTCACGATCCGGTCGACCGGACGGATCGTCTCGTCGCGCCACAGGTCGGTGTGGTAGACGCCGGCGATCCCGTTCAGCGCGTTCCAGAAGTAGCCGCTCTGGTTGGGGCTCGCCGAGTAGTACGCCCACGAGACGCCCTCGTCCTCGAGCTGCTCGGGGACGCTGCGGAAGTTGAAGCAGGAGTCGTGCTTCGTGAGGTTCCCGAGGTCGTCCTTCACGAGGACGAAGACGTTGTCGCCGACCGCGTCGCAGCCCCAGCTCTTGAATCGCTTCCCGTTCTCCTCGACGCGAACCTCGATGTTCTCCGGGTTGTCGAGCGCGCCGCCGGACTGGCCGGCGACGAAGAAGAAGTGGTTCGGGTACGACGGCCCGCCCACCGAGGCGAAGAAGTTGTCGCAGAGGACGTAGTCGCTCGCGAGCTGCCAGTAGACGGGCACCTTGTCGCCCTCGAACGCCGTGTACGCCCACGGGTCGCCGAACTGCCCTTGGCCGAATCCGTCGTAGGCGCCCCCGTTCACGTCGTTCAGGTGCGCGGCGCGATCGTGCGGGAGGTCGCCGGGCAGCCAGTGGGGCGCCGGCAGCAGCTCCACCTCGGTTCCGAACTTGACGCCGGTCGTCGAGCCGTTCGCGCCCGGGAACCGTCCGAAGAGGTTGTCGAAGCTCCGGTTCTCGAGCATCACGTAGATCACCCGCTTGATCGGCCATCGCGTCTCGGTCGCGACGACCGACGCGGTCGCGCTCGGCACGAGGACGGGGGCCTTCCGCTCGCCGCCGGTGCACGCGTACAGGGTCGCGCCGGCCAGCGTGAGGCCCGACGTCTTCAGGAACGAGCGTCGCGAGAAGAACGGCGAGCGTTCGTGATGAGGGCGTTCGTATCGGGGAGGATGTTCGGGCACGGCGCCTCGACCCTATCAAGGAAGTATCCTGCCGGGTCCCGTCCGACCCGAGGTCCGATGCATACGCGCAGGTTCTCCATCGTTGCGATCGCGCTCGCCCTCGTCCTCGTCGCGTGTACCGGCGACGACGGCGCGGAGGGTGACGGCGTGACCGACGCGCCGACGACGCCGCCGTCGATCACGCCGGTCGAGTCGCCGAGCCAGACGGTCTCGCCCACGCCGCCGGCGCTGCCCGACGAGCCGCCGCTCACGCGCGGCGGCGTCGCCCTCGACTGCGTGAACGGGTGGGTCACGCCCCGGGAGGACTCGCCCCGGTTCCTTCAGCCACTCGGGATCATCCGCCGCACGACGGGGGTCGATGGCCCGCTCGAGGTGGTGGACATGCGCTACTTCGAGGGTTCGGAGTCGCCCCCGTCGGACAAGGGCTACCTCCTCGTCGTGCAGCGCTGGTACGTGAGGCTGTACGCGGCGGACGACCTCTCGTTCCAGGGCCGGTTCCTGGTGGAGGCGCGGCGGTTCGGGCGAGGGCTCGCGGCGGTCGCGCCGTACGACACGTTCGGGTTCCGCTCGCCGGATTGGATCGGCTTCCAGTACGACAGCGCGGATCCCGAGCCGAGGGCGTACGAGGGTCTGCCCGGCCTGTGGTCGGGCATCGCCTACGACTTCGTGGACGGCGGCGAGGGCCTCACGATCCCTGGGCTTCCCGACCAGGTCGCCGGCTGCCTCACCGCCACCTGAACCGCGTCAGCCGCCGGCGAGCACGGCCGCGCCCATCGCCCCCGAGAGCTCACGGAACTCCGAGGTGAGCATCGCCGGGGCCCGGTCGGGCACGAACAGCTGCGGCCGCATCTCCGTCGCGACCCTCTCGACGAACGGGGCACCCAGCCGGTCGCCGAGCCCGCCGCCGATCACGATCGCCTCGAGCGCGAGCAGGTTCTGTGCGGACGACAGCGCGATCCCGAGCGCCCACACGGCGTCGTCGATCAGCTCGCGGGCGATGCGGTCATCGCGTTCGAGCGCGTCCACGATCACCCCGGACGACAGCCGCGTTCGACCCTTCTTCTCCATGAGCTCGAACAGGATCGTCGTCCTGCCGTTCTTGACGAGGTTTCGCGCCCGCACCTCCATCCGGCCGCGGCCCGCGTAGGACTCGAGGTGCCCGCGTCGCCCGTCGGAGCACATGCGTCCGCCGGGCTTCACGATCGTGTGGCCGATCTCGCCGGCGGCGCCCCGTCCCTCGACGAGCTCGCCGTTCAGGACGAGACCGCCCCCGACCCCGGTCCCCACCCACACGCCGAGGAGGTTCCGGTACGGGCGTCCCGCGCCCGCGCTTCCACTCGCCGAGGATCGCCACGCGCACGTCGTTCTCGAGCCACACCGTCGCTCCGCCGGCCACCTCGGACACCATCGCGGCGAGCGGTACGGGTACGTCTTCCTCCAGGCCCGGGACGTTGTTCGCGTTCGCGACGGACCCGGCCGCCCCGTCCACCGCGCCCGGCACGCCCATGCCGACCGCCTCGAGGTCGCCGGTCCCGGCGCCGGCCTCGGCGAGGGCCCTCGCGATCGCGGCGGCGATCGCGGCGACGAGCTCCTTCGGACCCTGCTGTGGAGTTGCGGCCCGGTGCGCCCCGACGACGCCGCCCTCCCGGATCGCCGCCACCTGGATCTTCGTGCCGCCGATGTCGACGCCCACCGTGAGCTTGCCCATGTCAGCCGGGTCCGGACCATGCCCGGAGCGTGGCGCGCGTGAGGAGCAGCCGGACGGCGAGGCTGAGGGCCGAGGTCGCCGCCACGATCGCGAGGGCGACGCCCGGCCGGCCGAGCAGCGCGCCCACGGCGACGAACAGCAGTCGGGCGTCTCGGCCGCCGAGCAGGAACCCGATCCACCGCTCCGGCGCGGCGGGAATCCCGAGGGCGGCGATCCGGTCCTTCGAGGCCATCGAAAGCATCGCCCCGGCGGTCGCGGCGACCGCGAGGATCGCGATCATCTCGGGGGCATCGGTCGTCTCGAGCGCCCAGACCGCGAGTCCCGCGATGACCGCCGCGTCGGCGAGCCGGTCGAGCACGCCGTCGAGGAGCGCGCCTGCGGGGTTCGCGCGAGCCTGGAGCCTGGCGATCTCGCCGTCCACGCCGTCGAGCACCGACGAGACGTGCACGAGGATCGCCCCGAGGATCGCCATGCCGAGCCCGAGACTCCACGCCGCACCCAACGCGATGAGGAACGCGATGAGCGATACCACGTCGGGATGGATCGGCAAGTGCGCGAGCGCCATCGACAGGCGCGTCGACACCGGGCGGTTCAGGTAGCGCGAGACCGGGCCGTCGGAGTCCTTCGTCAGCGAGCGACGCAGCATCTTGGAGGCGCGTCGGAGATCCTCCGGCGTGTCGACGTCCTGCCACCACGCGTCGTGAGGGAGCGGCACGGCGGCGAGCGGCTGCGAGCGCGCGAGCTCGGTCACGGCCCCGGCGAGCGTGCCGTCCTCGCGCGACGCGGCCCGGCGCTGCGCGTCGAAGACGTCAAGCGGCAACAGGAAGGCCCCGCAGTCGATCGAGGGGTCGCCGAGCTGCTTCGAGAACGCGACGGCCCGCTCCTCGTGCAGGCGCACGCGTGTGCCCTCGGCCCACGCGTCGGCATCCGGCGCGTGGTCGACCAGCACGCCGGGCGCCGCGTTCCGCACCAGCGCGGCGAGGGCGCCCCCGGCGAACACGTGGTCCGTGGTGACCAACAGGAACAGGTCCTCTCCGACCAGGTGTGGTTCCGCCGCCGAGAGCGAGGCGCCGTTGCCGAGCTCCCAGTCCTCGGCGAACACCGCACGCACGCGGCCGGGGGCGAGCCGGTTCACGACGGCGGCGACCGGACCGGCCTGATAGCCGACGACGATGATCGCTCGCTCGACGCCCTCGGCGAACAGGGCGCGCACCGCGCGCTCGACGAGCGAGAGCCCGCCCACGCGCACGAGAGCCTTCGACCCACCGCCCGTGATGCCGGCGAGGCGCTCGGAGCGGCCGGCCGCGAGTACCACGCCCACGCGGGGTAGCCAGTACGCGGGCGCCTCACCGAGCGGAGCGCGCTCGGGCTCGGCAGCGGCGTGCTCGAACAACGTTTCGGACATGCGCCCCGCCTTTCGACCGGCCTAGGTTCCCGCACGGGGTGCGGCGGAGGCAACCCCCGGTCGGCTCAGGTCGGCCAGCCCGTGAACGCCTCGTGGCCTCGCTTGCGGAGCTCGTTGCCGATGACCGCGCGCTGGATCTCCGACGTGCCCTCCCAGATCCGGTCGACGCGGAGCTCGCGCCACAGGCGCTCGACGGGCTGCTCGCGCATGTAGCCGCGCCCGCCGTGGATCTGTACGGCCTTGTCGACGACGCGCCCGGCCGTCTCCGAGCACACGAGCTTGACCGCCGACGCCAGCGCGTGGAGCTCCCGGCGCGTGATCTCGCCTCGCGCCGCCTGCCAGCCCACCCGGTACAGCGCCGCCTTGGCGGCCATGATCTCGGCCGCCATGTCGGCCAGCATGAACTCGATCGCCTGGAAGTCGAGGATCGGGCGCCCGAACTGCTCGCGCGTCTTCGCGAACGCGAGCGAGAGCTCGAGCGCGCGCGTCGCGGCCCCCATGGTGCGGGCGCCGATCATGATCCGTTCCTCGACGAACCAGTCCTTCGTGAGCTCGAACCCCTGCCCGACCTCGCCGAGGACCGCGTCGTCGCCGAGCCGAACGTCGCGGAAGGCGAAGATCGGGTGCTCGAACACGAACGTGTGCGTGTACTTCGGCGTGCGGACGAGCTCGACGCCGGGCGCGTCCTTGTCCACGAGGAACACCGTCGCCTTGGCGGGGTCGCCGTCCACGTGCGCGTGCACGAGGAAGAAGTCCGCCACGTCGCCCGAGGTCACGTGCCACTTCTCGCCGTTCAGCACCCACGCGCCGGCGCCCGCTCGGACCGCCGTCGTCTGGACCATCGTGGGGTCCGAGCCGGCGCCGGCCTCGGTGATCGCGTACGCGTCGCGGCGCTCGCCGCGGTTCGCCGGGCGCAGGTAGCGCTCCTTCTGCTCCTCGGTCGCGATCCGCAACGGGATCGACGGCCGCCAGGGGATGTCCCAGAGCGCGTTCGTCGCCTTGCCCCACTCCTCCTCGATCAGGATCTGCTGGAACGTGTCGTAGCCGCGGCCGCCGTCGGCCTCCGCGTGGTTGATGGCGTTGAGCTCCCGGTCCAGGACGGCGGCCTTGGCCCTCGCGAGGCTCTCCGGAAGGAGGCCCTCGTGTTCCTCGCACTCGAGCTCGAGCGGGATCAGCACCTCGTCCGCGAACGCGCGTGCGCGCTCCTTCAGCTCGAGGTCCGCGGCATCCAGGCGCAGGTCCATCGATGGCATCCGCCTAGGACGTGGGCGGGCAGGTCGTGCCCGAGATCGTGAGCGTCCGTCGTCCGGACTCGACGTCTCGGTAGCCGACCGCGAGGACCGTGCCGTCGGGGAGCGCGTCGATGCCGGTGAGCGCCTCGGAGCCGGGGATCCCCTGGCCGTCGACCGCCGTCCACCGTCTCCCGTCGAACCGGAAGACCAGCGCCCTCGAGGGGCCTTCGTCGGCGGTCGCGACGAGCCCGACGGCCCACACGTCGCTCGGGGTCACGGACGCGATGCCGAGCAGCTCGCCGCCAGGGCGCACGCCGGCGATCTCGGTCCAGGTCGTCCCGTCGAAGCGCTGGATCGGTGCGCCTACCGCCCAGGCGTCGGTCGGGGTCAGCGGCTCGATCGCGTTCGCCGTGCCGGGGACCTCGGTCTCCGAGCGCGACCACGCCAGGCCGTCGAAGTGGACGATCAGGGGCTGGTTGTGCAGGTACCCGACCGCCCACAGGTCGTCGGGGGCGACGGCCTCGACGTCTCGCAGCGCGCTCCTGCCGCTTCCGACCGCGCGACCCGCCTCGACGACGGCCCACAGCTGCCCGTCCCAGTGCAGGATCAGGGACTTCTCGAGCGACAGGTCCGGATCGCCGGCGAACCCGACGACCCACACGTCGTCGGCCGCGATCGCGGCCACGCCGTTCAGGACGCCGGTCACCTCGGTCGGCAGCTCCACCTCCAGCCACTCGGTCCCGTCGAAGTGCAGGACGAGCGGCCGGTCGCCGAAGCCGCTCGCCGTCCGCCCGACCGCCCACACGTCGTTCGGTCCGACCGCGTCGACGGCCCGCAGCTCGTTCGCCTGGGACCCGGGGCTGGGGCCCTCCTCCGCCGTCCACGCGGTGCCGTCCCAACGTTCGAACAGGACCTCGACGGTGGCGACCGGATCGCCCGAGCCGCCGACCGCCCAGGCCTCGGCGGCCGACAGCGCGGTCACGCCGGACAACCAGTTCGAGAGCTCGCCCGGGTCCGCGCTCTGCACGAGCTCCCAGACCGGAGTGCACAAGGGAGGGGGTTGCGTGGGTGAGGCGCTGGGGGAGACCGGTGGAGGAGGTTCCTCCTCGCCGGCCGTCAGGCCCGCGAGGAGCCCGAGGCCGACGATCAACGTCACGCCCGCCGCGATCCCACCGTTGATCAGCGCCCGACGCCGGAGTGGATCGAGCGTCATGCGTCCCGCGCCGGCCGTTTGCGGGCGTGCGCGTACGCCCGGTAACCTCGGCCTCCCTTGGGCGTGTTCGAACGCGACGTGGTCATCATCGGGGGAGGCCACAACGGCCTCGCGTGCGCAGCCTACCTTGCGAAGGCCGGACTGGACGTCCTCGTCCTCGAGAAGCGGAACGTGCTCGGCGGGGCCGCGGCGACCGAGGAGCCCTGGCCCGGGTATCGGGTCTCGAGCGCGTCCTACGTCGTGTCGCTCATGCCGCCGCAGATCGTCCGCGAGCTCGACCTGAAGCGGTTCGGCTACGCGGTCTCGATCATCACGCCCGACTACTTCGTCCCGTTCCCCGACGGGACCTCGCTCACGCTCTGGGGCGACGTGCAACGCGACGCCGAGGCCATCGCGAGGTTCAGCGCCGCCGACGCGGAGCGCTACGTCGAGTTCGACCGCTACTTCGATCGCGTCGCCCGGCTGCTGAAGGACCTGCTGTTCGTCGTGCCACCGAACCTGAACCTGCGCGACCTCCCGAAGTGGGCCACGACGGCCGGCCGGTTCCGCAAGTGGAGCGGTCGCGACATCCACGAGGCCGTGCGCCTGTTCACGATGAGCGCCTCCGACTTCCTGGACGAGTGGTTCGAGGACGAGCGCATCAAGGGCGCGATGGCGACCCAGGCGATCATCGGCGCCTGGTGCGGACCGATGACGCCGGGCAGCGCCTACGTGCTGATGCACCACTGGATCGGCGAGATCGACGGACACGCGGGAGCGTGGGGCTGGGTCGAGGGCGGCATGGGCGGCGTCGCGCAGGCGATGGCGCGGGCCGCCGAGTCCGCCGGCGCCGAGGTCCGCGCCAGCGCCGAGGTCGACCGGGTCGCGATCAACGCGAACGGCCGAGCGATCGGGGTGGCGCTCCTCGACGGGTCGCTGATCCGCGCGCAGCGCGTCGTGTCGTGCGCGCACCCGATCACGACGTATCGGTCGCTGGTGGGCGAGGAGCGCCTGCCGGGCGACGTGGTTCGCGACGTGCGGCGGTACCGGACCCGGTCGGGCTCGGTGAAGCTCAACGTGGCGCTGTCGGATCTGCCCGAGTTCCCGTCGTGGGATCAGGGCGGCGAGCCGCACAAGGGCCTGGTCGCCGTGTCGCCCTCGATCGAGTACCTGGAACGCGCGTGGGACGACGCGAAGTACGGGCGCATGTCCGAGCACCCGTACATCGAGGTCGTGTTCCCGACGGCGCACGAACCCGAGGGCCTCGCCCCCGAGGGCAAGCACCTCATGCTCGGGTTCGCGCAGTACGGGCCGTACGAGCTGCGCGAGGGGTCGTGGGACGACGGCGGCCGCGAGGAGTTCGCCCGGCGCGCCCTCGCCGCGATCGGCGAGTACGCGCCGAAGCTGCAGGACTCGGTCGAGCAGGTGGAGGTGCTCGCGCCGCGCGACATCGAGGAGCGGTTCGGGCTGATCGGCGGCAACATCATGCAGGGCGAGCTCACGCCCGATCAGATGTTCAGCTTCCGGCCGATCCCGAACTTCGGCGACTACCGGACGCCGGTCGCGGGGATGTACCTGTGCGGATCCGGCACGCATCCGGGCGGCGGCGTCATGGGGGTGCCGGGGCGAAACGCCGCGAGCGTGATCCTTCGCGACCACAAGCGCGGCGAGTTCGTCGACCGCCTCAAGAACCTCGGCCGATGATGCGCGCGAGGACGCGCGACGGCCGCTGATGCTGATCGAGCTCGCGGAGGCCGTCCGCGCGAGACGGGTCTCCGCGGTCGAGCTCGTCACGGCCTCGCTCGAGCGGATCGGGCGACTGAACCCCGCGTTGAACGCCGTCACCCTGGTGCGGGCCGAGGAGGCGCTCGCCGAGGCCGCGGCGCTCGACGCCCGCGGCGCCGATGGGCCGCTCGCCGGGCTGCCGCTCCTGGTGAAGGACAACACGGACGCGGCCGGGATGGTGACGAACTTCGGTTCGCGGACGATGCTCGACCGAGCGCCCGCGGAACGAAGCGAGCGGACCGTCGAGCGAATGGTCGGCGCCGGCGCGGTCATCGTCGGGCGAACCAACGTCCCCGAGTTCGCGTTCCAGGGGTACACCGACAACGACCTCTACGGCGCCACCCGAAACCCGTGGGGCCTCGAATGGTCGCCGGGGGGATCGAGCGGCGGCTCGGGCGCCGCGATCGCGGCCGGGCTGGCGCCGCTGGCCACCGGGACCGACGGCGGCGGCTCGATCCGCACGCCCGCCGCGTTCTGCGGGCTCGTCGGGCTGAAGCCGACCGCCGGGCTGATCGGCCGCCGGCCGATCCCGTCGTGGCTCGAGACCTCGACCCAGGGGCCCATGGCGTCGACGGTCGCCGACGCGCGGCTGCTGCTCGAGGTGATGCGGGGACCGGCCGAGGGCGACCCCTCGGCCGCGCCGTCCTGGTCCTACCGCGGCGGCATGCCGAGCCGGGTGATCGCGACCGTCCGCTCTCGCGACTTCGGCCCGCTCCCGCCCGAGGTCGAGGGGCCGTTTCGGGACGCGCTGGAGGGGATCGAGCGCGAGCTCGGGCTGCCGGTCGAGGAGATCGCGCCCGGAGCGCTGTTCCCGACGACCGCGTACGGCGCGGGCCAGTCTCGCGACGACTGGTACGTGACGGTCACCGTCGAGGAGCTGCACTGGCTCGGGCGCGAGTGGGTGATCGCGCGCCTGGACCAGTTCGGCCTCGCCTTCCGGGGCGAGATGGAGAACGCGCTCGGGTTCACGCTGGAGGACTACCTGGCCGCGCGCCACCGCCGGTTCGCGTGCACGCTCGACCTCGACCGGCTGCTCGGCGACGACGCGGTGCTCGTCTGTCCGACCCACGGGTACGAGGGCTGGCTCGCCGACGGGACCCTGCCGGGCACCGGCCGCGTCGCCGCGGGGGAGGGCTACAACACCGGCGAGTTCAACCTCAGCGGCCACCCGGCGCTGTCGGTGCCGGCCGGGATCAGCTCGAACGGACTGCCGTTCGGCCTGGAGATCGTCGGTCCCCGGTGGCGCGACGATCTCGTCCTCGAGTTCGCCGCGGCCTGGGAGCGGGCGCATCCGTGGCCGGTCGTGGCGCCGGGCTACGAGCCGTTCGACGTGCCGACGGCGTGACGCGAGGGTCGGTGCGCGCCTTCGTGATCACCGGTCCCCGCGAGGCCTCGGTCCGCGACGTGCCGGAGCCGCACCCCGATGCGCGACAGGTCGTGGTCGACGTGCTGCGGGCCGGCGTGTGCGGGACCGACGTCGAGCTGTTCACCGGGTCGATGCCGTACCTGCACGACGGGTCCGCGACCTACCCGTTGCGCATCGGGCACGAGTGGTGCGGGCGCGTGAGCGAGATCGGCCCCGACGTCGACCCCTCGTGGCTCGGGGCCTTCGTCACGGGCGACACGATGGTGGGCTGCGGCAGGTGCGACCGGTGCCGGCGTGGCCGGCACCACGTGTGCGACCGGCGACTGGAGCTCGGCGTCCGCGACGGGCTGGCGGGCGCGCTCGCGGAGCGGTTGCTCGTGCCGGACGCCGCCCTCCGGCGCCTGCCCGAGCGCATGGATCCGGACGCCGCCGCCCTGGTCGAGCCGGGCGGGTCGGCGCTGCGCGCGGTTCGGGCCGCCGAGCTCGCACCCGGTCACCGCGTCTGCGTGTGGGGGTCGGGCACCCTCGGCCTCCTCGCCCTGCAGTTCGCGGTCGCCGAGGGCGCCGTCGTGGACGTGGTCGGCGTGCGGCCGGAGCAGCTCGCGCTCGCGCGGGAGCTCGGCGCGCGCCAGACGTACCTCCCCGACCGTGTGCGCGGCGAGGGATACGACGCCGTGCTGGACATGTCGACCTCGGCGGATTCCCCCGCGCGAGCGGTCGAGACGGTCGAGCCGTCCGGCCGTGTCGTCCTCGTCGGCATCGCGGAGGAGCCCAGCCTCCTCGACACCCGGCGCGCCGTGCTCCGCGACGTGACCGTCGTCGGGATCCTCGCGGCGTCGGCCGGGCTGGACCGGACGATCGAGCTGTTCGCCTCCGGGCGGATCCGCACCGCGCCGCTCGTCGCCCGGGTCGTCGGCCTCGAGGGGGTCGCCGACGTGCTCGCCGGAGGGTCTCCGCCCTCGGATTCCGGCGCGCCGAAGACGCTCGTGGATCCGGCCCGATGAGCGCGACCCTCGCCGTCGACGTCCTCGCCCGGATCGGCGGGACCTTGCTCGAGGGGCCCGCCTGGGACGAGCGGAACGCGCGGGTGCTGTTGGTCGACATCCGCGGTCACCGCCGACACGCCCTCGACTGGGCCGCGGGGACCGTCACGACACACCGCGCGGAGGAGACGACGAGCGCCTGGATCCCGAGGACCGCCGGCGGGACCGTCGTGGTGTGCCGGAGCGGGCTCCGGCTGGCGGACGAGGACGGAGAGGGCCCGCTCGCGCTGGAGATCGAGGCGGAACGTCCGGAGCATCGGACGAACGACGCCAAGTGCGACCCGGACGGACGGCTCTGGCTCGGCACGATGGCCGACGCCGGAGACGTTCCCCACGGCGCGCTCTACCGCGTCGGTGCCGACCTCACCCTCACCCGGGTGCTCGAGGGGACGACGATCAGCAACGGGATGGGGTGGAGCCCCGACGATCGGCGGATGTACTTCGTGGACAGCCCGAAGCGACGGATCGACGCCTTCGCCTTCGAGCGGACGACCGGGTCGGCATCGAAGCGGAGCACGTTCGTCGACACCGGGGCGTTCACCGGCCTCCCCGACGGCCTCGCCGTCGACGCCGACGGCTGCCTGTGGGTGGCGATGTACGGCGGCGGCGCGGTGCTGCGGTTCGCGCCCGACGGAGGGCACGTCGCGACGCTCGAGATGCCCGTCGCCAAGCCGACGAGCTGCTGCTTCGCGGGGCCCGGACTGGATCGCCTCGTGATCACGACGGCCCGAGACCGGGACGGGAACGGGGGCGACCTCTACGTCTGCGACGCGGGCGTCACCGGGATGCCGACCGTTCCGTTCGCCGGGTGAGGAGGACGAGGAGATGAAGGACTTCGACGACCTCGTGGCCCTGGTGACCGGGGGCGCGTCCGGCATCGGGGCGGCGACCGCCGCGCTGCTCGCCGACCGTGGAGCCCGAGTCGCGATCGTGGACCGGGAACCCGCCCGAGCGCCGGAGCGCGGATCGGCGTTCGTCGCCGACGTCACCGACGACGCGTCGGTCCGCGCCGCGGTCGATGAGGCGGCCGCCGAGCTCGGCGGGCTCGACGTCCTCGTCAACGATGCGGGGATCGGAGCGGTCGGCGACGTGGCGGCGAACGACGACGACGAATGGCGACGGGTCCTCGACGTCAACGTCGTCGGCGTCGCGCGCGTCACGCGGGCGGCGCTGCCGTACCTGCGCCCGGCCCGAGGTGCGATCGTCAACGTGAGCAGCGCCGTCGCGATGGTCGGCGTTCCCGGCCGGGCCCTCTACAGCGCCAGCAAGGGGGCGGTGCTGGCGCTGTCGCTCGCGATGGCCGCGGATCTGGCCGGTGAGGGCGTCCGCGTCAACGCCGTCGTGCCGGGCACGGCGGACACCCCGTGGATCGGCCGGCTCCTGGAATCCGCCCCCGACCCCGCCGCCGAGCGCGCCGCGCTGGAGGCTCGGCAGCCGATCGGCCGGCTCGTCACCGCCGAGGAGGTAGCCCACGCCGTCGCGTACCTCGCGAGCCCGCTGTCCGGCTCGACCACCGGGAGCGTGCTCGCGGTGGACGGCGGGATGACGTCGCTCCGGCTCCGGCGGTGACCCCGGCCGCGCTCGACGGCATGGTGCCCCGGCTGATTGGGCGTGGCCCGTTCGCCGCCTACGCGGCGAGGTCGCGACGCTCGAAGCCGACGAACGCGATCAGCAGTGCCGCCACCGTGACCAGGATCAGCACGAGCGCGTTCAGCGGGTCGATCCCTCGAGTGAGGGCGTCCGACGAACGGTAGTAGGAGAAGGTCGACAGTCGCTGCAGCCACCCCAGGCCACCGACCGACAGCGCGAGCACGTCGATCAGGTAGGACGCGACCGCCGCGCCGCTCGCCGCCCCGTCGCGACCGAGCGGCTCCCCGTGGCCGCTCCGACCGCGAGCGCGACCGCGCCGAACGCCGAGGCGAGCAGCACGGTGTTAGGGACGACGGCCGTGAGGTCCGTCACCGGGATCGAGATCTCGAATAGGGGTCTCGTAACGACGAGGGCGATCCACATCACGAGGACGAGCCCGGACGTCGCGAGGAGCATTGCGACGAACTTGTCGAGCAGGACGCGCCGCCGCCGAACGGGCGTCGAGAGCAGGATGTCCAGCGTCTTGTCCTCCTCCTCGCCGGCGATCGCGCGCGACCCGGCGCCGATCCCGTAGATGAGCAGCAGCATCGGGACGATGAAGGTGAACAGGCGCGCCTGCAGGTAGCCGTCGGCCGTGAAGAGATCGACGCTCGCGCCGAGGAGCGTCCGCCGCACCTCGATGGGGAGCGAGTCGATCACCTTCGTGAGCGAGGCCGCGTTGTCCTTGACGCTTGGGTAGAACGCCGTCGTGATCAGGACGGTCACGACGAGCCCCAACGCCCACCACGCGAGCGCGCGGCGCTGGTCGCGGATCGTCTTTGCGAAGACGGTTCCCAGCATCGGGCGCTCCCGCGCCGTAGAGGTCAGGAAGATGTCCTCCAGGCTCGGCTCGTGGCTCGCGACGTCGACGACGTCGTATGGTCGCGCCCTCCTTCATCAACGGGTCGAGCGCGCCGAGCACCTGGAGCAGGACGTGCTCCCCGTCGGCCGGAGCCACCGACGCCGGGCAGCGAGGTGAACGCGTCGGGGCGCACCGGTCGCGGCGAAGTGGATCTCGACGTACGGAGCGCCTTGGCCTTCAGGTCGCCGATGTCGTCGATCGCCGCGAGCCGCCCCTCGCGGATGATCGCGACGCGGTCGCAGACCCGCTCGACCTCGGGCATCACGTGCGAGCACAGGAACACCGTCCTCCCGCCGCGCGCGCCTCGTCGATCATCGCGTAGAACTCCTGCTGGACGAGCGGGTCGAGCCCCTGCGTCGGCTCGTCGAGCACCAGCAGCTCGGGCCGGTGCATGAACGCCTGGATCAGCGCGACCTTCTGCTTGTTCCCGTGCGAGAGCTCGCGGATCCGCACGGCGAGGTCCAGATCCAGCCGCTCCGCGAGCTCGTCGAACCGGCCGCACGTCGACGCCGCCCCGGAGCGAGCGCGAGGTCGTGAGGTACTCGCGCGCCGGTGAGCCGGTCGTACAGCGCCGATCTCGCCCGGCAGGTAGCCGACCCGCCGGTGGATCTCGGCGCCGTCCCCGCGCGCGTCGAGGCCGAACACGCGCCCGCCCCGCGTCGGCCGGATGAAGTCGAGCATCGTGCGGATCGTGGTCGTCTTGCCGGCGCCGTTCGGCCCGAGGTAGCCGAACACCTCGCCGGGCGCACCGAGAAGGAGAGGTCGACCACGCCCCGGTCGCTTCCCGTAGGACTTCGTCAGCCCTTCGACGGTGATGACGTCCATGTGGCCGCATCCAGCCTACGGCCCGAGGTCGTAGCCGAGGCGCCGCGGCAGCCGGGCGACGCGCAGTGAGCGGATCGGGCGCCGGCCGCGATCCTCGAGCGTCTCCTTGCGGCGGATCGCGCCGCTCGCGAGCCGCTCGCCCGGCGAGAGGATCGGCTCGGGCGGGAAACGTCGCGGGTCGGCGTCGACCAGCGGCAGCGAGGTCACCTCGTCCTCGATCCCGAGCGCGAGCCCGGCCAGGATCCTCCCGCCGAGGTGGCACGGACCGACGCCGTTGCCGGTGTAGCCGAGCCCGTAGTGCACCGTGCCGCCGGGGAGCGTTCCGAAGAACGGGAGGTGCGCAGCCGGAGACGTCGATCGGGCCGCCCCAGCCGGCCTCGATCGCCACGTCGCGAAGTCGGGGAACAAGCGGCGGAGGTCGCGTACGAGCCAGGCGATCGAGCGCTCGTCGTAGCGGTAGCGCGGGCCGATCGCCGTTCGCGATCCGGCGGCATGCCCCCGAACGCGATCCGGCCGTCCGGCGTCGTCCGCAGGTAGTGCAGCGCGGTGCGGAAGTCGGAGACGCCCTCGCCGCCGGTCCAGCCGATCCCCTCGAGCCGCTCGGGGGCCGGCGCGCGTCATCACGATGTAGCGTGCCGCGGATGATCACGCGGCGCCGGAGCTCACGCCAGCGATGGCCCAGGCGTTCAGCCCGAGGATCGCGCGCGCCGGCCCGCACGGTACCCGCCCGGCGTCTCGGCGACGGACGGGCGGGCCGGCGCCGAACCGCGTGACCGGCGTCCCTCGAAGATCCGGACGCCGCGCTCCAGCAGCACGCGGCGCAGGCCGCGGGCGAGCCGCGCGGGCTGGACCGTCGCGCCGTGGGGCACGAGCACGCCGCCGCGGAACACCGGGGAGTCGAACCGCGCGCGGACCTCGCCGGCGTCGAGCACCTCGGAACACCTCCTCGAGGCCGAGCGCCCGGGCTGATCGACCAGGTCGCGCCACGCCCGTCCTGCGCTCGACAGGTCGCGACCCCGAGGTCGCCGGTCATCGCGTACCAGGCGTCGACGTCGTGCTCGCTCGCAGCAGGCACCGATCGCCGTCGATCGATCGTCGCCGCCGAGCTCGGCCGCGCGCCGTCCTCGTCGCCGAACCGCTCCGCGAGGAGCGGGAGGTCGTCCAGAAGCCGTTCACGAACCCGCCGTTGCGACCGCTCGGCCCGCCGCCGCAGATGTCCTGCTCGAGGAGCACGACGTCGAGGCCGGGATCGCGCTCCTTCAGGAAGTAGGCGGTCCACAGGCCCGTGTAGCCGCCGCCGAGGATGACGACGTCGGCGGTGGTGTCGCCGTCGAGCGCGGGACACGGCTCGCCCGCGAACTCCGGGTGGGCGAGCGCCTCCTGGAGCCACCAGCTCCGGCCGCGCCGGCCGGGGAAGTCGGTCACCTCGCGGGGTCCCAGGTTGTAGCCGAGGCGCCGCGGAAGCGCGGCGACGAATCGCGTGAGCGGGTCGACCGTCCGTCCGCGTCCTCGAGGTCGTCCGTGCGCCAGATCGCCGCGTTCGCGACGAGCATCCCCGGCGAGCGGATCGGCTCGGGCGGGAAGCGCTTGGGCTCGCGCGTGACGACCGGCGAGCCGGGTGAGCACGTCGTCGGCGTGGAGTGCGAGCGCGGCGAGGATCTTCCCGCCGAGGTGCGATGGCCCGACCCCGTTGCCCGTGTAGCCGAGACCGTGGTGGACGTTGCCCGGCGCGCGCGAGCCGAAGAACGGCACGTGAAGCCGGAGACGTTGATCGGGCCGCCCCAGCCGCCTCGATCGGCACGTCGGCGAAGGACGGGAACATCCGGACGAGATCGTCGGCGATCTGGCGCACGAACGCCCGTCGTAGTCGAAGCGGGGACGATCGTGCCGCGCGAGCTCACGCTGGAGCCCGCCGAGCCCGAACGCGATGCGCCCGTCGGGCGTCGTCCGCAGGTAGTGGATCGACGAGCGGAGGTCTCGAACCGCCTCGCCGCCGGTCCAGTCGAGCGCGGCGAGCCGCTCGGGCGCCGGCTCCGTCACCACCATGTACGAGCCGCGGATCGTGAGCTTCGGGCGGAACGCCGCCACCACGTGGCCCACGCGCCGAGCGCGATCACGGCGTCGCCGGCGCGCACGGTGCCGCCCGGCGTCTCGGCGATCGCCGGCGTGCCCGGCCCCGAACCGCGTCACCGGCGTGCCCTCGTAGATCCGGACGCCGCGCTCCAGCAGCACGCGGCGGAGGCCCCGCGCGAGGCGCGCGGGCTGCACGGTGGCCGCGTCGGGGACGAGCATCCCGCCGCGGAAGAGCGGCGAGCGCACCGCGTTCGGACCTCGTCGGCGGAGAGGATCTCGAACTCGTCCTGCGACGCCCAGCCGGTCGGCGACCTCGAGTGGCGCCCGCGAGCCGGCCCTCCTGCGCCGGGTTCGTCGCGACGGCGAGGTCGCCGCCGTCGCGGAACCACGCGTCGACGTCGTGGTCCTCGCACCACGCCCCGATCTCCGCCGGGCGAGGGCGCGACCGCCTCGAGCAACTCCATCGCGTCGTCGTCGCCGAAGGTGCGCGACGAGGTCGCCGAGGTGGCCCACCATCCGTCGCAGAAGCCGCCGTTGCGTCCGCTCGGCCCGCCGCCGCAGATGTCTGCTCGAGCAGCACCACGTCGATACGCCGGGGTCGCGCTCCTTCAGGAACCAGGCCGTCCACATCCCCGTGTAGCCGCCGCCGAGGATCACGACGTCGGCGGTCGTGTCGCCGCGAGCGGCGGCGCCGGGCTCGCCGGCGAACTCCGGTCGGGCGAGCGCCTCGCGGAGCCACCAGCTGCGGCCGAGGTCGGGCACCGGGTCGACGATGGGATGCGGTCGACCGGGCCGGCCGATGCCGTCACGTCGTCGGCGCCGCCGCTGGTTGCTACCGTGAGGTCTCCATCCTGCCCCAACGGAGGCAGGTCCCAATGGGCTCCGTGAGCGCCCGACAGGCGCCCCCGCAGCTGGGAGGTCACGGAAGGACCCGAGCGCGCCCCCGCTCGCGCGATGCTGCGCGCCGTCGGGTTCACCGAGGAGGACTTCGCCAAGCCGCAGGTCGCGGTGGCCTCGAGCTGGAACGAGGTCACGCCCTGCAACTACCACCTCGACAAGCTCGCCGCACTCTCGAAGGAAGGCGTGCGTCAGGGCGACGCCGTGCCGGTCGAGTTCACGACGATCGCCGTGACCGACGGCATCGCGATGGGCCACGAGGGTATGAAGGCCTCGCTGATGAGCCGCGACCTGATCGCCGACTCGGTCGAGCTCGTGATGCACGCCGAGCGGATGGACGCGCTCGTCGGCATCGCCGGCTGCGACAAGTCCGAGCCCGGCATGCTGATGGCGATGGCGCGTCTGAACCTGCCGTCGGTCTACCTCTACGGCGGCACGATCCTGCCGGGCACCTATCGGGGCGCGCGACGTCACGATCCAGGACGTGTTCGAGGCGGTCGGGGCGCACGCCAAGGGCACGATCGACGACGAGGAGCTGCTCGGCATCGAGCGCGCGGCCTGCCCGACGACCGGCTCGTGCGCCGGCATGTACACGGCGAACACGATGGCGGCGGCGGCGAGGCGATCGGCATGTCGCTGCCGGGCTCGGCGTCGCCCGCCCGCGGTCGACTACCGCCGCGAGGTGGTCGCGCGCGAGTCCGGCATCGCGGCTGCGAAGCTCCTCGAGGCGGGGATCCGGCCCCGCGACGTCATGACGAAGGACGCCTTCGAGAACGCGATCGCCGTCGTGATGGCGCTCGCCGGCTCGACGAACGCCGTGCTGCACCTGCTCGCGATCGCGCGCGAGGCCCACGTCGACCTGGAGCTCGACGACTTCGACCGGATCAGCCGGGACGGTGCCGCACCTCGTCGACGTCCGCCCGGCCGGCCAGTTCGTGATGAGCGACCTCGACCGCGTCGGCGGCGTGCCGGTCGTGATGCAGGAGCTGCTGGACGCCGGCCTGCTGCACGGCGACGCGATGACGGTCACCGGGAAGACGATCGCGGAGAACCTCGCCGACGTGGCGTCGCCGGCGCCCGACGGCGACGGTCGTGCATGCGCTTCGGCGATCCGATCCACGCCGAGGGCGGCACCGCGATCCTGCACGGGACCCTCGCGCCCGACGGCGCGGTGATGAAGATCGCCGGCGCGGCGTCGCTCGAGTTCCGCGGCCGCGCGCGGCCGTTCGACTCCGAGCAGGACGCGTTCGACGCGGTGACGAAGGGGCGGATCGTGACCGGCGACGTGATCGTGATCCGCTACGAGGGGCCGAAGGGCTCGCCCGGCATGCCCGAGATGCTCGCCGTGACGGCGGCGGTCGCGGGCGCCGGCCTCGGCAAGGACGTCGCGCTGATCACCGACGGCCGGTTCAGCGGCGCGACGAAGGGCTACAGCGTGGGTCACATCGCGCCCGAGGCGTTCGTCGGCGGGCCGATCGCGCTCGTGCGCGAGGGCGACCAGATCGTGATCGACGCCGCGAACCGGCGCGATCGACCTGCGGTCGACGAGGCCGAGCTCGAGCGACGTCGCGGCGAGTGGACCCACCGGGTCCCGCTACGCGCAGGGCGCGCTCGCGAAGTACGCCAAGCTCGTCGGGTCGGCGTCGAAGGGAGCGGTGACCTGGTGATCACGAGCCCGCTCGCGCTCCAGTGTCGCGAGTGCGGCGCGCACTACCCGGTCGAGCCGCTCACGATCTGCGAGGAGTGCTTCGGCCCGCTCGAGCCCGCGTACGACCTCGCGTCGATCGACGGCGTGGACTTCCGCAAGCACGTCGAGGCGGGACCTCCGTCGCTGTGGCGCTACGAGCCGCTCCTGCCCGGTGGGCCAGACGTGCCCGGGTCGACCTCGGCGCGGGATTCACGCCGCTTCGGCGGGCCGAGAATCTCGCGGAGCGCCTCGGACTCGACGCGCTCTGGATCAAGGACGACTCGGTCAACCCGTCGAACTCGTTCAAGGACCGCGTCGTGAGCGTCGCGATCACGATGGCGCGCGCGTTCGGGTTCGAGGCGATCTCGTGCGCATCGACCGGCAACCTCGCGAACGCGACCGCGGCCGCCGCGGCCAAGGTCGGGATGCCGTGCTACGTGTTCGTGCCCGACGACCTCGAGCGCGCGAAGATCCTCGCGACCGAGGCCTACGGCGCGAAGGTCGTCGCGGTCAGGGGGAACTACGACGACGTCAACCGCCTCTGCACCGAGGTCGCCGAGGCGCTCCCGTGGGCGTTCGTGAACGTGAACATGCGGCCGTACTACGCCGAGGGCTCGAAGTCGCTCGGCTTCGAGGTCGCCGAGCAGCTCGGCTGGCGCCTTCCCGACCACGTCGTGGTGCCCATCGCGAGCGGCGCGCTCATGACCAAGGTGCACCGGGCCTTCCGCGAGCTCGCGGCGATCGGCGCGGTCGCCGAGCGCCCCTGCCGGATCAGCGGCGCCCAGGCCGAGGGGTGCCGCCGGTCGCGCAGGCGTTCGTGGCGGGCGCCGACGAGGTCCGCCCGTGAAGCCGAACACGATCGCGAAATCGCTCGCGATCGGGAGCCCGGCCGACGGGCTGGTACGCGATCGAGACGGCGCGGTCGACCGGCGGCGCGATCGACGCCTGCACGGAGGCCGAGGTCCTCGACGGCGTGCGCCTGCTCGCCGAGACCGAGGGCGTGTTCACGGAGACGGCCGGCGGCGTCACGATCGCGGTGCTGAAGCGTCTCGTGGAGTCCGGCGTGGTGAGGCCGGACGAGGAGACGGTCGTGCTCGTCACCGGCAACGGCTACAAGACGGTCGAGGCACTCGAGGGAACGCTCGAGCAGAGCTACCACGTGCGTCCCGACCTCGACGAGTTCCTCGCCGCGATCGCGTAGCCCGCGCCGCGCGAGACGATCCCGCGATTTCCGCACGCGGCACATCTCCATGGCGCCACCGACCGGTAGTCCCGTCGTACGCAAGCGTCTTCGGAAGGGGGAGCTGATGGGGATCCACCGTGGTTCACGAGCGCCGAGGCGCGCCGCCGCGAGGCTGCGCGATCTCGCTCGCGGGAGCGTTCGGGGTGGTTCTGCTGGGTGTGCAGGCGTCGCGAACGCGTCGAGCGTTGGGGGCTCGTTGCCTGCGGGCAGCAGCGTCTGCACGGATCAGGTCGGATCGAGCAAGGGCGTGGCGCTCTCGGGGATCGTCTCGTCGCCGGGTGCCAGGGTCACGTGGACGGTTCGCATCGCCGAGACCGCCGGCGGGGCCGAGGCCGAGATCTTCCGCGCCGTGACCTACGACGTCACCGGCATCAACGTCGCGGCGCCGCACGCCGGGACGCTGTTCTACCGGATCTGCCTGGCCAACACGAAGACGTCGCGGCTGTCCTTCTTCCACGTGTTCGCGGTGCCGCGCCCCGGCGGCGCCAACGGTGGGTCGAACCTCGGGCCGACGACGTCGGTGCTCGGGCCGAACGGGACGGTGTGCGGCGAGCTCATCACGACCAGCCGTCGCCTCACCGCGACGTCGAACGTCGCCGTGACCTGGTTCGTGCGTGTCTTCAACGGCGATCTCAGCCTGCTGCGCTCGATCCGGCCGCTCACGGTCACCACGACGTCCGTCGACCAGATCATCGGTCCCGGCGCCTACGCGTTCCTGGACGTGTGCGCGATCAACCACTCGACGACCCAGACGGCCGCCCTGTCCATGCAGTTCACCGACAAGCCCGTCTCCGAGGCGTTTACGCCCAGGATCCCTACGCGGAGCATTCCGGACGCGACTCGTTCAACGACACCGACGGGATCTGCGACGACCGGCTCCTGCTCGACGCTCTCGCAGGACGGCGACGGCTCTCTCGGCCTGCTGACCCTCGGCGTCGAGTCGGCGTAGTCGCCGCGGCCGAACGTGCTAGCTTCGCCAGTCGAGACGCCGGCTGGTCGAAGGGAGTCGAGATGGCGGGCACCGTGAAGGGGGCGGGCACCGGGACACGCCGTGGGTCCTCCAAACGCCGAGCGGCGGGTCGGAGTTCCAGGCCTTCCGCGACGAGGGCGGATCCGCCGGCGCTGGTGGTCCAGGTCGGTAAGACCGAGCTCCGCTACCACCTGCGGTGCCTCGACGATCTCGAGGCGATGCTGAAGAAGCACGGCGACTGGATGCCGCTCGGCAGCGCGGACGAGCAGAAGCCCGCCGCCGAGGGAACGGTCGAGGCGTGGGCTCGGTCGGAGAGCAACCCGGTCGGCGGCTGGTACGGGCTGAAGAAGGGCCTGCGCGGCCGGTTCGGCAACTACGTGCCTCCGGTGATGGAGGCGCTGGGCCTCGCCGAGGTCGAGCACCAGCCGAGGGCCAACCGGATGCGCGCGCGGTAGCGCTCGGTCATCGCTTGTCGCCCAGCTCGATCCTGCCGATCTCGAGGAGAAGGCCATCCTCCACGCGGCCCATCCAGATGCCCGGCTCCAGGGCGTAGAAGTCGGGGTGGGGGATGATGACGTTGACCAGGAGCCCGACGCCGTCGAGGCCACGACGATCGCGCCGTTGATGCAGCGCTCGCCGTCGACCTCCCCGCAGAGCTGAACGAAGCCGTCGCTTCGTGAGACGAGCAGCCGGCCCTCGACGGCGATCCAGCCGTCCGGGTCGGCGGTGACGACCTCGGCCGGCGACCCCCAGACGTCCGCACGATCGATCGTGTGTCTGAGAACGAAGCCGACCTCCCCCGAGACTCCGCTCAGCACGCGCTTGGTGCCCGGCGTGACTGTAGGCCCGTCCTCCGCCGGACAGAACGATGGGTAGGTCGACGGGTCCGTCTCGTGGGCCGATCCACCGGGCGACGGCGCCTGCATCTCGCCGACCCGGATCGAGGCGGCGTCACCGGCCTCGTCCCGCTCGACGACCTGGAAGGCGAACGTCGCGAGGCCGTCGGGCGCCGGCCCGGCCGAGCGCCAGTTCCCGAACTCGTCGAATCGCGCCTCGTGGGCCATCTCGACGAAGTCGTGCGTCGAGGGACACCAGGCGACTTGGTCCCTGAGTCCGTAGGGGCGGTGGCTCGAGAACCCGTCGATGACCGAGACCGTGCCGTCCTCGTGATGCACGACGAAGACGGGGCGGCCGTCGGGCAGGAACACCGGCGCCACGTCGCCGCGCGGCGGCACGGCGACGACGTCCGGTCCGGCCAGGGTCCGCTCGCTCGTCCCGGGTGGCGCGAAGACCCGCCACACGAGGACCGCGGCGACTGCGAACACCGCGAGCGCCGTCGCGGCGGCGACGACCCGCGATCGCCGGGGCGGACCGAGAGGCGCGAGCTGCGGCCCCTCGCCGATCCGGTCCCAGAGGTCGCTCGGGAGCTGCGCGCGCCGAAGCTTGCCCAGCTCAGCCTGCCACCGCTCAGTCATCGTCGGCCTCCTCGGCACCCAATAGCTCGCGCAGACGATGCCGTCCGCGGAAGAGGTGGACGCGAACCGTGGCGGCGGATACCCCGAGCAGCCGGGCGACCTCGAGGCCCGTGAACCCCTCGAGGTCGTGGAGCAGCACCGCCGCGCGCTGATTCGGCGACAGGTTCGCCAGCGCCCGGATCACGTCCTGGATCTCGCCAGGGTCCAGGCCCGGGACGGCGTCCGGGGCGGACGGCGGCAGGCGCCTCTCGCGCTGCAGCTCGCGGCTCGCGATCCGAAAGGCGGTCCGGTAGATCCACGGGAGCGGGTCTCGGATGCGGTCGAAGCGTTCGATCGCCCGGGCGAACGCCTCGGCGACGGCGTCCTCGGCGATGTCCCGCCGGCCTCCGGCGAAGCCGTAGATCGAGCGCCAGAGCTGTGGAGCGGACTCCCGGTACAGGTGTTCGAGCTCCGCGCCGGTCTCGAGCCGCAGCTCCCGCCCGGTCGTTCCCTCCCCCACGACGAGCACTGTAGGCTCCCGCATCCGACGTTCCCTGGATACAGAGCGTTCGGATGCCCGATGCGTTTACCCGCGGCTCCGACCCTCTAGACCGCGGTGGGCGAGCTGATTCCCACGCCGCCGCGGGTCTGTCCCCCGTAGCGGGCCTTCTCCGCGACGATGTCGAGCGGGCGGTTGCCGATCCCGATGTCGTCGGTGAGGAGATCGGCCGGGACCAGCCAGCAGACCTCGAACTCCAGCCCGTCCGGGTCCCTGCCGTAGTAGGCCTTCGTCGTGCCGTGGTCGGTCGCGCCGGTCAGGGCGCCGAGCGACGCGAGCTGCCCACCGATCCGCTCGAGCTCGTCGAGCGTGTCCACCTCCCACGCGAGGTGATACAGCCCAACGGCGCCCCGCCCGGCCGGCGAGTCGGCGACACCCTCGCCGATCGCGAACACCCCCAGGTCGTGGTCGTTGGTGCTTCCGTCCGCCTGGAGGAACGCGGCCCGCTTCGGGATGTCGAACATCACGTGGAAGCCGAGCGCGTCCTCGTAGAACTTCACCGTCCGCTCTAGGTCCCGGACGAACAGGACCGCGTGGTTCAGGCGGGTGACCGGCATGGTGGATCTCCTCTCGATGTCTTCAACGACAGTGTGCTGCCGAACACGGCTAGGAACCGGGCAACGCTGCGGATTCTTCCTCGCATTCTGATCCAACCCTCAGGCCGGCCACAGCGTCTCTTCAGCCTCCGTTGATGGGATCGAGTGGACCGCGCCGCACGGCGCGGCGAAACCGGGACGAACCCGACAGGAGGTGACCAGATGACGTCGAAGATCCGAAGGGCGGTTCTCGCGGGCACGCTCGCCGCGAGCACGCTCGTCGCAGGAGGGATCGGAACGGCGTGGGCGCAGTCCAATTCGACCGCCACGCCGAGCCAGTCGCAGAGCGGCTCGTCCGACTCCTCGACCTCGCGCTCCAAGGCAGACTGTCCGCTCGAGGACGCGAGCAGCAGCGACGCCTCGTCCAGCGCCACGTCCGCGTAGGCGGCCGCGATCCAGGCTGGATGGGCCCGCATCGGGGCGCCCCCTTCGGGTCGTCCCGATGCGGCGTGAGCGAGGGGGCCGGGATCTACTTCCTCACCGACTGGCTCGTTCGGAACTGGGACCGCGCCGCGATCCACTGGCTCGAGCTCGACCGTTCCCGTGCCTGAAGGACACCTACTTCGGCAACATCACGCGGATCCCGTTCGTCCGCCAGCATCCCGAGGGCGGGCGCGAGGCCAAGGCGCGGGAGATCGCCGCCTGGATGGGCAAGCCGCTCGAGATCCACGATCTCGGCACGACGCCGCTCGAGCGCCTGCTGGCCCCGCTCGTGGAGGGGATGGGCTGACGACCGGCTTTGCGCCCGAGGCGTCTGGGGGCGAGACTAATGCGTCTGCGACTCGGAGGAGGGGACATGGGGAAGAAGGCTACGTGGGCGGCGGCGGCGCTCCTGTCGGCGACGGCGCTGGTGACGTCCTGGGTGACGGCGTCGGTCGCGGGACCAAACAGCTTGCGCATCGACGCCATCGAGCACGCGACGACAGACGTCGTGGTCGACCTGACCACGAACGGAGACTCGACCGGTGACCTGCTGACGTTCCACAACGAGATCTTCGACGTGGACAACGTGACAGTAATCGGGACCGATCAGGGCGAGTGTGTGCGCATCGAGGTCGGCGTCAGCTGGGAGTGCCGCTGGGTCACGACGTTCGAGGTGGGGTCGCTCACCGTCGAGGGGCCGTTCTTCGACGCCGCGCCGTCCGTCATGGCGATTACCGGAGGCACCGGGGAGTTCCGTGGGGCCCGGGGCAGCATGCGGCTGATCGCGCGCGACGACCTCGGCACCGAGTACGACTTCGTCTTCCGAGTGCTGACCGGGTAGGGAGCCGGCTGCCCGGGACCGCGGTCGCCGCGGTCCCGGGCTCGGCTCGGCTCGGCTCGGCTCAAGACCCGATGGACGAGGTCGTCGCGTTCGAGCGGGCCGAGGTCGTCATCGCGGGCCGGCGCGTGCTCGGGCCGGTCACGTTTGCGATCCGGGCGGGCGAGCGGTGGGCGGTGCTCGGCCCCAACGGCTCGGGCGAGACGACGCTGCTCCGACTCGCCGGCGCGATCCGCCAGCCGAGCGCCGGCCGGGTCGTGCTAGGCGCCGAGCTCGGACGGGTCGACGTTCGCGCGCTGCGCGAGCGGATCGCGTTCGTCGGCCACGCCGTCGCCGATCGGCTCCCCGCGGGGCTGCGCGTGTCCGAGTTCGTCCTTACCGGTAAGCGGTCGACGCTGGTGCCCTGGCTCCGGGAGTATGACGACGCCGACCGGGGTCGCGCGGCCGAGCTCCTGGGGCGGCTCGGCTGCTCCCACCTGGACGGACAGGCGCTCTCGGCGTGCAGTCAGGGGAGCGGCAGCGCGTCCTCCTCGCGCGGGCGCTGTTCGGATGGCCCGAGCTCCTGCTTCTGGAAGAACCCGCGGCCGGCCTCGATCTCCCCGGACGCGAGGCGCTCGGGGCGCGCTTGGCGGCCGGAGACTTCGCCGACGTGTCGACGATCCTCGTCACCCACCATCTCGAGGAGCTACCAACGACGGACACCCACGTCGCCCTGCTCCGAGGGGGCGCCGTGCTGGCGGCAGGTGTGGCCGGCGACGTGCTCACCGGCGAGCTCGCCACCGCCTGCTTCGGCCTGGCGCTCTCCATCCGCCGGGACGGCCGCTGGACGGCCTCGCGCGTTCGCTGAGGGGGGGTCGGACGCGCCCTGCGTTCAGCCGGCGGGCGCCGTCGCTGCCTTCTCCCGCCCCCCGTCATTGCCGGGCGGGGTCGGCCCCGCCGAGCTCCGCCAGCCGCCGCTCGAGCAGGCGCCGCTCGGCGTCGTCGTGGACGAGCGCCAGCGCCCGGCGGTAGGCGTCGCGGGCCTCGTCGGTGCGACCGAGGCGGCGCAGCAGCTCGCCCCGCGTCGAGTGCAGGTAGCGGTAGTCGTCGAGGGCGAGGCGGTCGACGATGTCGAGCCCCGCCTCGGGACCCTCGCGCCTCGGCGACCGCGACGGCCCGGTTCAGCTCGACGACCGGCGAGTCGGTGAGGCGGGCGAGCTCGCCGTAGAGGGCGGCGATCTGGGGCCAGTCGCGCGGCTCGTCGGCGTGCAGGGACGCGATCGCCGCCTGCACGACGTAGGGACCGCGGCCGCGCAGCGCGAGGGCCCGGTCGAGCACCGCCCGCCCGTCGGCGATCTGCGCCGCGTCCCAGAGCGAGCGGTCCTGGTCGGCGAGCAGCACCAGGTCGCCGTCCCGGAACCGCGCCTCGCGGCGGGCGTCGTGCAGCAGCATCATCGCCAGCAGGCCGTGCACCTCCGGCTCGTCGGGCATCAGCTCGGCGAGCGCCCGCCCGAGCCGCAGCGCCTCGGCCGCCAGCTCGCCGCGGCCGCCGTAGCCCTCGTTGAAGATCAGGTAGACGACCGCGAGCACGGCGGCGAGCCGATCGGGCAGCAGGTGGTCGGGCGGCACCCGGAACGGGATCCCGGCGGCCTTGATCTTGCGCTTCGCCCGCACCAGCCGCTGCGCCATCGTCGGCTCGGGGACGAGGAAGGCGCGGGCGATCTCGTCGGTGGTCAGGCCGCCGAGCGTCCGCAGCGTGAGCGCGACCTGCGCGTCGATGGCGAGCGCCGGATGGCAGCAGGTGAAGATGAGCTCGAGCCGCTCGTCGGGGAAGGTCGTCGCGTCCATCGCGTCCTCCGCCGCCTCGGGCACCTCGAGCAGGCGGGTCTTCGCGGCCAGCGTGCGATCGCGGCGGATGCGGTCGATCGCCCGGTTGCGCGCCGTCGTCACCAGCCAGGCGCCGGGGTTGGCCGGGAGCTCCGTCGCGCGGCCAGCGCTCCGCGGCGATCGCGAAGGCCTCCTGCGCGGCTTCCTCGGCGAGGTCGAAGTCGCCGAGGAAGCCGATCAGGGCAGCGAGGACACGGCCCCACTGGTCGCGGAAGGCCTGCTCGAGGATCGCTACCACTCCACGATCGGGCGCACCTCGATCGCGCCGCCCATGCGGGCCGCCGGGATCCGCGCGGCCAGCTCGATCGCGGCGTCGAGGTCGTCGGCCTCGAACAGGAGGTAGCCGCCGATCGCCTCCTTGATCTCGACGAACGGGCCGTCGGTGGTGAGCGTCTTGCCGTCCTCCACCCGCACGGTGGTCGCCGTCTCGGGGGGCTGCAGCTGGACGCCCGGGGGTGACGCCGGGCGTCTCGTTGATCGCCTTGTACGTCGGCGTAGACCGCCTTCTGCTCGTCCTCCGAGAGGCTCGCCCACTCGTCCGGCGCCGGGCGTCGGGGTGGCGCCCTGATGGATCAGCAGCATGTACTTCATCGCGTCCTCCTTGTCGGAATGGTCGCCCATAAGACGAACGGGGAGCGACGAAATCGACAGCTCCGCCCGAAGAGACGATCGCTGCGATCTCGCCACCCACGTGGGATGCGCCCGGTGCGGCCTCCCGCCTCTCGTGCCTGGGTTCCCGCGAAACGGTTGACAGCGGCGGTGACGCCTCTAGACTGGCACGACCATGAGCCGTACCAGGACTGCGTTCGGGAAGCAGCAGGTCCTCGTACTTATTGCGTAGGCGCGGCCGGGCCCAGGAGGCCCGGGTCCCGCGCCAGATGCCCCTCGCCGCGCGAGGGGCTTTTTCTACCCCGGATCCGGCCCACCCGATGAGAGAGGAGCGAGCGATGCGATACGAGTTCGAACGAGGCGGCAGGACCCTGGCGAGCGTGCTGTGGGAGGGCCCCGGCCAGGTATCGGTGGACGTCGCCGACCCGGCCGACCGCCCGCAGTTCGACCGCTTCTTCGGCGAGGAGGTGGCCTACCTGGACGCGGGCTGGGACTTCGGCGGCGGGATGAACGAGGAGGGCATGACCACCCGGCGACGCGACTGGACGCCCTGGGAGTTCGAGCGTCAGGTGCGCAACCTGGCCCACCGGCTCGGGGCCTCGGTCCGCCGCGTCCCGACCGGTCCCGTCGAGGAGCGTGACTCCCCGGTGGCGGCGAGATGAAGGTCACCGGCGCCCAGGCGATGTTCCGATCCCTCGAGGGCGAGGGCGTGGACCTCGTGTTCGGCATCCCCGGCGGCGCGATCCTGCCCGCCTACGACCCGCTGATCGAGGCCAACATCCGCCACGTCCTCTGCCGGCACGAGCAGGGGGCCGGGCACGCGGCCGAGGGATACGCGTGGGCGACCGGGAAGGTGGGCGTGGCGATCGTCACCTCGGGACCCGGTGGCTGCAACCTGGTGACCGCGCTCGCGGACGCGAAGATGGACTCGGTCCCGGTGGTGGCCATCACCGGGCAGGTCCCGACGCCGGTGGTCGGCAACGACGCGTTCCAGGAGGCCGACATCTGCGGGATCACGATGCCGATCACCAAGCACAACTTCCTGGTGAAGGACGCGAACGAGATCGCCGAGACCGTGCGCGAGGCGTTCCACATCGCGAGCACCGGGAGGCCAGGGCCGGTCCTGATCGACATCCCCAAGGACGTGCAGCTCCAGGAGATCACGTGGAGCTGGCCGGAGACGATCGATCTCCCGGGCTACAAGCCGACCACCAAGGGCAACCTCAAGCAGGTGCGGAGCGCCGCCAAGATGATCATGGAGTCGAAGCGGCCGGTGCTCTACGTCGGCGGCGGCGTGATCAAGGCCAACGCCAGCAAGGAGCTCTTCCGGCTCGCGACCGACGGAAACCTGCCGGTCACCACCACGCTGATGGCGCGCGGCGCGTTCCCCGACACGCACGAGCTCGCGCTCGGGATGCCGGGCATGCACGGCGCCTACACGGCCGTGACCGCGATGCAGAAGGCCGACCTCCTGGTGGCCCTCGCCGCGCGGTTCGACGACCGCGTGACCGGCCAGCTCGCCTCGTTCGCCCCCGGCGCGAAGATCATCCACGTCGACATCGACCCGGCGGAGATCGGCAAGAACCGGACCGCCGACGTCCCGATCGTGGGTGACGCGCGCGACGTGATCGCCAAGCTCCACGCGGAGCTGGTCCGGCTCCAGGAGGAGGCCGGCGGCGTGCCCGACCGCTCCGAGTGGCTCTCGACGCTCGAGGGGTGGAAGACCACGTATCCCTACCGCTACGACCAGCCGGCCGACGGCCCGCTGAAGCCCCAGTTCGCGATCGAGCGCCTGTACGAGCACACCAAGGGCGACGCGATCGTCGTCGCCGGGGTGGGCCAGCACCAGATGTGGGCGTCGCAGTTCTGGCGCTTCACCGAGCCGCGCACGTGGGTGAACTCGGGTGGACTCGGAACGATGGGGTTCGCGGTCCCGGCGGCGCTCGGCGCGGCGGCGGGCCGGCCCGACCGGCGGGTGATCGCCATCGACGGCGACGGGTGCTTCCAGATGACCGCCCAGGAGCTCGCGACGAGCACCACCGAGAAGATCCCGTTCGTCACGGCGATCATCAACAACGCGCACCTGGGGATGGTCCGCCAGTGGCAGGAGCTCTTCTACGAGGAGCGCTACTCGCAGGTCTACCTGTCGTACGACGTTCCCGACTACGTGAAGCTCGCCGAGGCCTACGGCGCCGTGGGGCTGCGCGCCGAGCACCCGGACGAGGTCGACGCCGTGATCGACAAGGCCCTGTCGATCACCGACCGAAGCGTGGTCATCGACTTCCGCGTCGACTCCAAGGAGATGTGCTTCCCGATGGTGCCGGCCGGCTCCTCCAACGACGACATCATCGTCGGACCCGAGGGGCTGAAGCCCGTGAACGATCCCGCGGAAGCGCCGGTCGCATGAGCCTTCAGACGATCTCGGTGCTCGTCGAGGACAAGCCGGGCGTGCTCACGCGCGTCGCCGGGTTGTTCGCGGCGCGAGGCTTCAACATCGACTCGCTCGCGGTCGGCCCCACGAGCGACGACGGGCTCTCTCGGATGACGATCGTGGTGCAGGTCGACCGCAAGCCGCTCGAGCAGATCACGAAGCAGCTCAACAAGCTCATCAACGTCATCAAGATCGTGGAGCACGAGCCCGGCGAGGCGGTCGAGCGCGAGCTGATGCTGGTGAAGGTGCGGGCCGGCGGGGAGGACCGCCCGCGCGTGATGGAGATCGCGACGGTCTTCCGGGCGACCGTCGTCGACGTCACGCGCTCGACGCTGACGCTCGAGGCGACCGGCAAGCCCGAGAAGCTCGAGGCGATGCTCCAGCTGCTCGGGGATTTCGGCGTGATCGAGCTCTCGCGGACGGGCCGGATCGCGCTCGCGCGAGGCGACCGTGGCATCCGGGAGAGGAGCAAGCGCGCGCGGGCCGCGGCGGCCGGCGCCGAGGACTGGTCGGGCGGGAGCGTGTGACGCGCTCAAGTAGCGAAGCGGTAGCGCGAAAGGGATAGGGATGGCGACGATCTACTACGAGAAGGACGCGGATCCCTCGCCGCTGTCGGGCCAGGCGATCGCGGTGCTGGGGTTCGGGAGCCAGGGGCATGCGCACGCGCTGAACCTCAAGGACTCGGGCCACGACGTGCGGGTCGGCCTCCGCGACGGTTCCTCCTCGATCGCGAAGGCCACCGAGGCCGGGCTGGCGGTCACGTCGGTCGCCGACGCGGTGGCCGAGGCCGACGTGGTCATGGTGGTCCTGCCCGACACCTCGCAGGCGAAGGTGTACGCGGACGAGATCGCGCCCAACCTCAAGGCCGGCGACATGCTGATGTTCGCCCACGGCTTCAACATCCACTTCGGGACGATCTCACCGCCCGCCGACGTCGACGTGACGATGATCGCGCCCAAGGGCCCGGGGCACCTGGTTCGCCGGACCTACGAGCAGGGCATCGGGACGCCGGCGCTCGTGGCCGTGCACCAGGACGCCACCGGCAAGGCGCGCGAGCGCGCGCTCGCGTACGCGGCCGGGATCGGCGCCGCCAGGGCCGGGGTGATCGAGACCACCTTCAAGGAGGAGACCGAGACCGACCTGTTCGGCGAGCAGACGATCCTGTGCGGCGGCACCAGCGCGCTCGTCCGCTCGGCGTTCGAGACCCTCGTGGAGGCCGGGTACCAGCCGGAGATCGCGTACTTCGAGTGCCTGCACGAGCTGAAGCTGATCGTCGACCTCATCTACGAGGGTGGGCTGTCGTGGATGCGGTACTCGATCAGCGACACGGCCGAGTACGGCGACTACACGCGGGGCCCGCGCATCGTGAACGAGGAGACGCAGAGGGAGCTGCGCCGCATCCTGGACGAGATCCAGAGCGGCACCTTCGCCAAGGAGTGGATCGGGGAAGCCGACGCCGGCTTCCCCAACTTCCTCCGGATGCGGCAGGAGGCGCGGACGTCCGGCCTCGAGGAGGTCGGGCGGGGGCTGCGCCGGATGATGCCCTGGCTGGAGTCCGAGAGGAAGGTGCCACCGACATGAGCGACGACCCCGACGTAGTCCGGATCTTCGACACCACGCTTCGCGACGGCGAGCAGGCGCCCGGCATCGCGCTCACCAAGGCCGAGAAGGTCGAGATCGCGGAGCAACTGGCCCGCCTCGGCGTCGACATCATCGAGGCGGGCTTCCCCATCTCGAGCGAGGGGGAGTTCGACGCGGTCCGGGAGATCGCGTCCAGCGTCCGCGGTCCGGTGATCGCGGCGCTCGCGCGCGTCACCCCCGGCGACATCGATCGGGCGGCCGAGTCGCTGAAGGGCGCCGAGCGCTGGCGGATCCACACGTTCATCTCGACGAGCCAGATCCACATGCAGGACATGCTCCGGATGAGCCACGAGCAGGTCCTCGACGGGATCCGCGAGGGTGTGAAGCTCGCCGTCGGCTACACGGACGACGTGGAGTTCAGCGCCCAGGACGCCACCCGCACCGAGCTCGACTTCCTGCTCGAGTGCTTCCGGGTCGCGGTCGAGGCCGGCGCGACGACGATCAACGTGCCCGACACGGTCGGCTACGCGATGCCGCACGAGTTCGGCGAGCTCGTCCGGACGGTGCGCGAGGCGACGCCGGACCACGTCGTGATCTCGACGCACTGCCACAACGACCTCGGGCTCGCGGTCGCGAACTCGCTGGCCGGGATCGTGAACGGCGCCCGCCAGGTCGAGGTGGCGGTGAACGGGATCGGCGAGCGGGCGGGGAACTGCTCCCTCGAGGAGGTCGCGATGATCGTCCGCACGCGGCGCGAGGCGCTCGGCGTGTCACACGGTCTCAACCTGAAGGAGATCGTGCGGACCTCGCGGCTCGTGAGCATGACCACCGGCTACGGCGTGCAGCCGAACAAGGCGGTGGTGGGCTCGAGCGCGTTCGCGCACGAGAGCGGGATCCACCAGCACGGCGTGCTGAGCAACGCCGCCACCTACGAGATCATGGACCCGCTCGAGATCGGGCTCGAGGGCAACCGCCTGGTGCTCGGCAAGCACTCGGGCCGGCACGCGTTCGCGGACGCACTGGGCAAGATGGGCATCGAGCTCGACCCCGACCACCTGAACCGGACGTTCGCGCGGTTCAAGGAGCTCGCCGACCGGAAGATCCAGCTCACCGACCAGGACCTCGCGGCGATCGTGTCCGAGGAGCTCGGCGCCGGCGAGGAGGACCAGTTCGTCCTGGAGTCCCTCCAGGTCGGGGGCGGGACGCACCTGTCGCCGACGGCGAGCGTGCGCCTTCGGCGCGGGCAGGAACGGATCGAGGAGTCCGCGATGGGCGACGGAATGATCGACGCCGCCATGGGGGCCATCCAGCGCGCCACCGCTGTGGAGGGCCGACTCGTGAGCTTCAACGTCTCCGCGGTGACCGGTGGGACCGACGCGCTCGGAGACGTCGTGGTGCAGCTCGACGTCGACGGCCGGCGGGTCACCGGCCGTGGTGTGGCCACCGACGTCGTCGAGGCGAGCGCCCGCGCCTACCTCGCCGCGGTGAACCGGGCGATGCAGCTGGCCAAGGCGGACGGCGAGGGAGAGCGGGTCGTCCCGTGAGCCACCGGATCGAGGTGATCGCCGGCGACGGCACCGGCCCGGAGGTCGTCCGCGAGGGTCTGAAGGTGCTCGAGGCCGTCCGCGACGGGTTCGAGGTCGAGCTCGACGAGCTCGACCTCGGCGCCGAGCGCTACCTGCGCACCGGCGAGGTGCTCCCGAACGAGGAGCTCTCCCGGCTGCGGGAGGCGGACGCGATCCTCCTCGGCGCGGTGGGCGACCCGCGGGTGCGCCCGGGGATCCTCGAGCGGGACCTCCTGCTCCGGATCCGGTTCGAGCTCGACCAGTACGTGAACCTACGCCCGGTGATCCGGTATCCCGGCGTGAAGACCCTCGTGCCGAGCCACACCGAGGACGACGTCGACCTGGTCGTCGTCCGCGAGAACTCCGAGGGCCTGTACAGCGGCGCGGGGGGCTTCCACCGCAAGGGAACCCCGCACGAGGTCGCCGTGCAGGAGTCGATCAACACGCGCCACGGCGTCGAGCGGATCGTCCGGTACGCGTTCGAGCTCGCGACGACACGACGGGGAAGGCTCACGCTCGTCCACAAGACGAACGTGCTCACGTTCGCCGGCGATCTGTACCAGCGGGTCGTCGACGAGGTCGGGGCCGAGTACCCCGGCGTCGAACGCGACTACGTCCACGTCGACGCCGCGTGCATCTACCTCCTGGATCAGCCCTCGCGCTTCGACGTCATCGTCACCGACAACATGTTCGGCGACATCATCACGGACCTCGGCGCCATGATCCAGGGCGGGATGGGGATCGCCGCCGGAGGCAACATCAACCCGGACGGCGTGTCGATGTTCGAGCCGATCGGCGGGACGGCGCCCGACCACGCCGGCAAGGGGACGATCAACCCGCTCGCCGCGATCGGCGCCGTGCAGATGCTGCTCGCGCAGCTCGGTGAGGCCGAGGCCGCCCGGCGCGTCGACGCCGGGATCCGCCTCGCGTGCTCGAAGATGGCCTCGATGCGCGCCGGCGAGATGGGCTACTCGACGTCCGAGGTGGGCGACCTCGTCGTGGAGGGGGCCGCCTCGTGAAGGTCGAGCTCTACGACACCACGCTCCGCGACGGCGCCCAGGGGACCGGGTTCTCCTATTCGATCGAGGACCGGCTGCGGATCCTGCACAAGCTCGACCAGCTGGGCGTCCCGTACGTCGAGGGCGGCTGGCCCGGCGCGAACCCTCGCGACACGGAGTTCTTCAAGCTCGCGACCAAGGAGGACCTGCGGCACGCGACGCTCACCGCCTTCGGCATGACGCGCAAGGCGGGGGAGCGCGCCGAGGACTCGGGCGTGCTCCGCGACCTGCTGGATGCGGGGACCGAGGTCGTCTGCATCGTCGGCAAGTCCTGGGACCTGCACGTGACCGAGACGCTCCGGACCGACCTGGGCGAGGGCGTCGCGATGGTGCGGGACTCGGTCGCGTTCCTTCGCTCGCAGGGACGGCGCGTGTTCTTCGACGCCGAGCACTTCTTCGACGGCTACCGTTCGGATCCGGGCTTCGCGATGCGCGTGCTCGCGGCCGCGGAGGAGGCAGGGGCCGAGCGCCTCGTGCTCTGCGACACGAACGGCGGCATGCTGCCCGCGGGGGTGGCGGCGACGATGGACGCCGTCGCGCCCGAGGTCTTCACGCCGCTCGGGATCCACGTCCACAACGACACCGGGTGCGCGGTCGCGAACTCGCTCGTCGCGGTCGAGCACGGCGCGTTCCAGGTTCAGGCCGTCGTGAACGGCTACGGCGAGCGGACCGGCAACGCCGACCTGATCCCGATCGCCGCCAACCTCGTCCTGAAGATGGGCGCCGAGTGCCTGCCCGAGGGCTCGGTCGAACGCCTCACCGAGGTCTCGCACTACGTGGCCGAGGTCGCGAACGTCGCGCCCGACTCGCGGCAGCCGTACTCGGGCCGCTTCGCGTTCACCCACAAGGCCGGGCTGCACGCGAGCGGCGTCGCGCGTCTCACGCGCGCGTACGAGCACGTGGAGCCCGAGGCCGTCGGGAACCGGCGCGGCATCGTGGCGAGCGACCTCGGGGGCGCGGCGACGCTGCGGATGAAGGCGACCGAGTTCGGCGTCGACCTGGCCGACGGCGCCGTCCCGCGCCTGCTCGATGAGCTCAAGGAGCGGGAGGCCCGCGGCTACACGTTCGAGGTCGCCGACGCCTCCCTCGAGCTGCTCATGCGTCGGGCCGGCGGATGGACCCAGCCGTTCTTCGAGATCGAGAGCTACCGCGTGCACGTCGAGGAGCACGTCGGCGACGACGAGCCGCCGCTCGCCGAGGCGACGGTCAAGGTCGTCACGAAGGGCACTCGGCACATCGAGAGCGCCGAGGGACAGGGCCCCGTCGGCGCGCTCGACAACGCGCTTCGCAAGGCGCTCACGAACGACTACCCCGAGCTCGGGCACATCTCGCTCGAGGACTTCCGCGTCCGGGTCCTCGACGAGACCCACGGCACCGGCGCGATCGTCCGGGTGCTCATCGACACCTCGAACGGCCAGCGCGAGTGGACCACCGTGGGGGTCTCGGAGAACATCATCGAGGCCTCGTGGGAGGCGCTCGTCGACGGCTATCTCCACGGGCTGCTCCATCCTCGGGAGGCCGACGAGGCCTAGGAACGTTTCGGCGGCGTCAAGGTCTTGACGCGTGACCCGACCGGTACTGCTCAGCGCGCTGGCGGTACCCTGTCGCGATGCGGATCCGCGAGGCCGAGCCGAAGGACGCCCGGGCGATCGCCGAGATCCACGTCCGCTCCTGGCAGGCGGCCTATCGCGGCCAGCTTGCCGACGACTACCTCGACGAGCTCAAGGTCGAGGACCGCCTCGAGATGCACCAGCGGGCGCTCGAGTCGCCCCCGCCCGAGTATCGGATGTGGCTCGCCGAGGAGGGTGGGCGCGCCGTGGGCTTCGCGGTGACGGCGAAGAGCGAGGACGCCGACGCGGAGGATCGCACCGCCGAGCTCTACGCCATCTACCTGGAGCCCGACCGCGTTGGAACCGGCGTCGGGCGCGAGCTGTTCGCCCACGCCATCGACGACCTGCGCGACCGCGGCTTTCGCACGGCCACCCTCTGGGTGCTCGAGACCAACGAGGGGGCCCGGCGCTTCTACGAGATCGCCGGCTGGAAGCCAGACGGGACGGTCACCAGCGAGCGCGTCGACTGCGAGATGCGGCCCACCGTCCGCTACCGGGTCGACCTGTAAGGGTTGCGCTAGCCCGAGAGCTCGGTCTCGCGCTTCTCGAGCGACTTGCGCGTGGTCAGAAGGTCGTCGATGCCCTGCAGCGGGAGCGGGCGGGCGAAGTAGAACCCCTGGCCGAGGTCGCAGTTCAGCGCGAGCAGCTTCTCGAGCTGGTCGGCGCGTTCGATGCCCTCGGCGACCGGCCGGAGCTTCAGGATGCCCGCGAGCTCGATGATCGCCGCCGTGAGGGCCGATTCCTCGCCGCCCTCGTTCACGCCGTCCACGAAGGACTTGTCGACCTTCAAGATGTCGACGGGGAACCGACGGATGTAGTTGAGGCTCGAGTAGCCGGTCCCGAAGTCGTCGACCGCGAGCTTCACTCCGAGCTCTTTCAGCTCGGCGAGTCGCTGGATCGACAGATCCATGTCCTGCATCATCACTGACTCGGTGATCTCCAGGACCAGGCTCGAGGGATCCAGGCCGGACTCCATGAGGCTGACCGCGACGTCGTCGACGATCTCCGGCCGCTGGAGCTGGCGGGCGGACAGGTTGACCGACATGTGCAGCGGCGGATCGGTCGGGAAACGCTCCTGGAGCTCCTTGCCCCGGTCGCAGGCCTCGCGAAGGACCCACCGGCCGATCTCGACGATGAGCCCGGTCTCCTCGGCGAGCGGGATGAAGTCCAGCGGCGGGACGAGCCCGCGGACCGGATGCTCCCACCGGACGAGCGCCTCCAGCCCCTCGATGTTCCCGCTCTCGAGCTCGATCACCGGTTGGTAGTGCACGACGAACTCCGAGTTGTCGACCGCGCGCTGGAGGTCGGCCTTCAGCTCCAGCCGCTTCAGCGCCGTGTCGTGCATCGCCGGCTCGAAGACCTGATAGCGGCCCTTGCCGGCCTCCTTCGCCATGTACATCGCGACGTCCGCGTTGCGCAGGAGCTCCTCGGCGCCCTCGGGGCCGGTGGACCGGGTGTGGTCGGCCGAGGCGATGCCGATCGACGCCCGGATGAACATCTCCTTGCCGTCGAGGTAGAACGGGCCCTCGAGCGAGGCGAGGATCCGGGACGCCACCTCGGCCGCCTCGACGCCGTCGCCGCCGTCCTCGAGCAGGATGGCGAACTCGTCGCCGCCGAGCCGGGCGGCCGTATCCGCCTGGCGGAGCGTGTTCTTCACGCGCTCGCCGACCTCACCCAGCAGGCGGTCGCCGGCGGCGTGTCCGAGCGAGTCGTTGATCGTCTTGAAGTCGTCCAGGTCCATGAACAAGACGGTGACCGGCTCCTGGTCGCGGCCCTGGCGCTCCAGGGCGTGCTCGACGCGGTCCTTGAACAGCGCCCGGTTCGCGAGCCCGGTCACCGAGTCGTGGAACGCCTGGTGGGCGAGCTGCTCCTCGAACGCCTTGCGCTCGGAGACGTCGCGGGTGTTCAGCACGATGCCCCGCACGTTCTCGTCGTGCAGCAGGTTCGTCCGCAGGGTCTCGACGTGGAGCCAGAAGTCGTCCTGGTGGCGAATCTTGTACTCGGTCAGGGCGGGATGGGCGTCGTCCTCGCGAACGCCGGACATCAGGAACTGCAGGACGCTCGCCTTCTCGTCGGGGTGGATGATCTCGGTGAGCTTCGTGCCCTCGACCTCGTTTGCCGAATAGCCGAACACGCGCTCGACCGAGGGACTCATGTAGCGGATCGTCGAGTCGGCGTCGACCACCATGACCACGTCGGAGGAGTGCTGCACGAGGGAGGAGAACCGGGCCTCGCTCCGCTGCCGCACGAGGTCCTCGGTGAGGGCGGCGCTCTCGAGCGCGAGGGCGACCTGCGAGGACAGCGCCTCCAGGCCGTCGGCGGCGGCCTTCGGGCAGCTTCTCGTCGCTGCCGACGACGAGCAGGGCGCTCAGCTCGTTCTTCATGAACAGCGGGATGGCGAGCACCGAGCTGGTGGCCCGGGGGAGGTCGAGCCCGCCTACGAGGCCGGGCATGGCGCCTTGGACCGGTCGATGGCGTCGAAGCGCGGGGCCGTCGAGCTCGGACTCGGAGAGCTCGATCGACGCGCCGACGAGGTCCCCGCGCCCGGCCGAGGACGCGACCACGGTGAACGCCTCGGGCTCGTCGGAGTCCAGATGCACGAGCAGGCGGGCATCTCCCTGGGACGCGAGCGTGCCGGCCGCCTCCATGGCGGACGAGTAGATCCCGTCGCGGTTCGTCGCCGTCACGAGGGAGGCGCCCGCGGTCCGCAGGGCCTTCTCGCGACCGAAGGACAGCTCCAGCTTGTGGACCAGGCCGGCCATCCTCGACACGACGAGGATGAACAGCGAGACGGTCGAGATCGTGATCACCCACAGGTCGGTGTGCTCCTCGCGAAGCAGCTGGATCGCCCGCACCGCCTGCGGGATGAGGGCCCCGGCGCCGACGAGGATCAGCCGGCCGCGCGTCACGCGGACCTCCTGGTCGGGCGCGCGCTCGGCGAGGTGGCGCTGCGACTCGTGCAGCGCGGCCGCGCCCCAGAGGAGGTAGAAGATGCCCCACCCGGCCTCCAGATAGCCGGACTGGTCGTACACCAGGCCCTGGACGGAGATGTAGCTGTAGACGAAGTCGGTGATGAACAACGCGAGCGCGGCCGCCGGGAGCAGGTAGAAGGACAGGCCGCGGCGACCGGGCCCGATGACCAGGCGGACGACGACCGTGAGCAGGATGAGGTCCATGAACGGGTAGCCCATGCTCACGAGCTTCTGCGTGAGGGTCGAGGCGGTGTCCTGGGCCGTGGGGGCCATGAGGAAGATCCACGAGACGACGCCGACGCCGATGGCGACGATGAGCGAGTCGATCATGCTCTCGCGGTCCCGGCCGGGGTTCCGGCGCCGGACGAGCATGAGGATCCCGGCGATCAGGCACGGGTAGACGGACAGGTACAGGACGTCGCCGATCGAGGGGAACGGGAGCTCGGTCCCGAACAGCTTGTCGTAGTTGTAGGTGATCACGTCGCCCGGCGACGAAGAACGCCTGTCCGAGCGCGAACAGGTACCACGGCGCCCGGACCTCGGGCTTCCAGACCTTGACCCCGATCACGATCGCGATCGGGGACGACAGGGCGATCAGGTTGAAGACCCACCCCTGGCGGAGGCCGGGCACGAAGAGGTAGGCGAGCAGCGCGGCGAGGCCGCACGAAAGGTAAAGGAGCCAAGCCCGGCGCCTCATGATTGGCGTATCGGGAGACAGAGGGATCGACCTTAGTACCCTGAATGGGGGACCTTTGCGGCACGTCCCCCAGCCGCTCACCTGCGGGAACGTTCCCCTACGCCGGCGCCGGGGCCTTTCCCGAGGCTCCCGGATCGGGGACCGGGTCAAGGTGCCCCCCCACGAGTGCGCCGCTGCGCTCGATGGCGCGCATCCCGGGCAGGAACAGGAACGAGATCGTCACGATCGCGCCGAGCAGGCCCGCCGCCACGAGCGTCCTCCGGGCGCCGAGCACGGCGGCCACCGGCCCGGTGAGGGCGTAGGACAGGGGGACGAGGCCGATCGAGATGAACCAGTCGAAGCTCGACACGCGTCCGAGGAGCCGCCCGGGCACCAGCCGTTGCTTCGTCGTGATCCACACGATCAACCCCGCGCTCTCGAGGGCGTTGAACGCGAAGCAGAACACCATCGCCTGCCACGGCAGGCGGGCGATCCCGTAGCCGGCGAGCATGAGCGTGGAGAACGTCCAGACCACGTACATGAAGGTCACGTGCCGGCGCGGCAGGTCGCGATTGCCCATCACGAGGGCGGCGAACATCGCCCCGACCCCGCCCATCGCGAGGATGAACCCCAGATCGCTCGCCGAGCGGCCCATGTCCTCCTTCACGATGAACGGGAGCAGGACCTCGGCGGGCCCCCAGAAGATGAGGTAGGCCAGGGTCGCCGCGAGGAAGGTTCCCCACAGCCAAACCTGGGTCCGCACGTAGCGGAAGCCCTCGCGGATCTCGGTCAGCATCGAGCCGGACGCGACCCCGTCGCCGTGGGCGACCGGATGGGGGCGCATGAACGCCAGGCACCCGATCGAGACGGCGAACGTGAGGCCGTCGGCGAGGAACGCGCCGCCGGCTCCGCCGAAGGCGGCGATCATCCACCCGCCGAGTGCCGGGCCGAGCATCCGGAACGCCGCGGGACGCACGAACTGGTCGAGCGAGTTCGCCTGCGTGAGCTCGCGCTCGGGGACCAGGTCCGGGACGATCGCGTCGAACGCCGGCCCGAAGAACGCCGTGCCGGCCCCGTAGCACGCGGCGATCACCATCATGTGCCAGATGCGGATGTGGCCGCTGATCGAGAGCAGGCCGAGCGTCGTCACGGCGACCATCCGGACCGCGTCGGCCGCCAGCATCACCTTGCGGCGATCGAATCGATCGCTCACGGCCCCGCCGACGAGCAGCAGCACGACGTGCGGGACGGTCATCGAGAAGCCGATCATCGCGAACGCGGTGGGAGCGCTGGAGATCTCGTAGGCCTGCCAGGCGAGCGCGATCGTGGTGATCCCGTCGCCGAGGAGGGAGACCGTCATCCCGGTCCACAGCAGGCGGAAGTCGCGATGCCGAAGGGGGACGACGAGCGCGACCCGGCGTCGGGGGGGCGCCGCCCCGTTCGAGCCTGAGGCGGCCATCGCGCTACACGGCCTGGTAGGCCGCTCGAAGGGTGGACCGCAGCAGGTCGCGGGCGGCGATCGCCTCGCCCGTGCTCGCGAGCGCCGGCCGTTCGTTCAGGGTCTCCTCGAGGTCGTCGAGCGCGACGCGGACCACGCCGCGCAGCTTCGAGACGCCGCCGTTCACCGCCTGGTGCACGCCCCGCGAGTACTCGAGGAAGGCCCTCGAGCGCTCGCCCGCGAACAGGAGCGCGAGGGCGAGGTCGAAGCGCACCGCGATCCATCGGCCGTCTCGCGCGAGGGCCTCCCGGAGCGTCGCGACCGCCTCGTCGTAGCGGCCGAGACGGAGCTGGCACCAGCCGACCAGCTCCAGGAGGTCGAGCTCCGCGTCCGAGCGAGTGAGGCCCTCCTCGATCACCTCGCGGCACAGGCGATCGGCGTCCTCCGCCAGGCCCAGTCGCCGCAGGACGTTGGAGAGCCCCTCCTTCGCCCACATCGCCCCGGGGTCCAGGCGCAGGGCCTCCTCGTAGGCGATCCGGGCATCCGGCAGGCGGTCGAGGCCGAGGTTCTCGAGCGCCCAGCCCCGCGCGGTGTGGACGGCCGAGCCCGCCGGGCCGCGTGACAGGGCGTCGTCGAGCTCCACCAGCGCGGCGGCGTACTCGCCGGCGTCCGAGAGCGCCTCCGCGCGGCCGAGCCCTTCTGCGACGGGACCCTTCGCCATCGCCTACCCCCGCGAGCGTCGTGCCTCGTGCAGCAGCTGGCGATGCTCCTCGTGCTGGAGCTCGAAGCGCTCGTTGATCTCGCCGAGCACGTCGCAGAGGAGGTCGATCTCGTCGTCGCCGTTGGCGGCCGTGACCTGGATCCGGAAGCCGACCTCGTCCTTGGGGACGAGCGGGTAGGCGGCCATCGTGACGTAGATGCCGCGATCGAAGAGGAACCGGCCGACCACGTCGATGTCCTCGTGGTTCGCGAGCGGCACCTCGATCAGCGGGTAGCCGGATCGGTTGGGCGTGTAGATGTCGAGCTCGTGCAGGCGCTCGAGGACCGTCCGCGTCTTGCGGTACATCTCGTAGCGGGCGAGGTCGCCGCGCTCCTCGTTCACTCGAAGGCCGGCGATGGTCGTCGCGAGCGAGGCGACGGGGGAGGGACCCGAGTACAGGTACGGGGGAGCGGCCACCTTCAAGACGTCCTTCAGCCGGGTCGGCAGCGCGAGGAACGACAGCAGCGAGCTGTACGCCTTGCTGAAGCCGGCGACGAGGATGACGTCGTCGTAGGTCTCGCCGTGGTGGCGCACGATCGAGTTGCCCCTCGTGCCCCAGTCGCAGAGCTCGTCCGGCGAGCGCTCGCCGATCACGCCGAAGCCGTGCGCGTCGTCGACGTACAACAGGGCGTCGTGCTCGCGCGCGACCCGGGCGAACGCGCGCATGTCCGGCGCGTTGCCGGTCATGGAGTTCACGCCGTCGAGCGCGATCACGCGGGGCGTGAGCGTCGTGGCCTTCAGCAGCTCCTCGAGGTGTTCGGGGTCGTTGTGCCGGAACCGCTGGATGCTGGCCCCGTGACCGCGGGCGAGCATCGCCCCGTCGTAGATCGTCTTGTGAGCCCGGCCGTCGAGGAAGATGACGCCGTTCCCGGCGAGGATCGGGATCACCGACATGTGGATGTGCGTGATCGTCGGCAGCAGGAGCGAGTCCTCGGAGCCGAGCAGCCCCGTGAGCGTGTCTTCGATCTCCTCGTACAGGACGGGGCTGCCGAGCAGCCGGGACCAGCTGGGGTGTGTTCCCCATGCGGCCAGGTACTCGGGGACGGCGTCGATGATCTCCTGGTCGAGGTCGAACCCCAGGTAGTTGCAGCTCGCGAAGTCGAAGAGCCAGTGCTCGCCGATGCGGATCTTGCGCCCCTCTTGCGCGTCGATCACCGCGTCGAGCATCGGATGCGACTCCTTCAGGCGCGCGAGGTCGGCCACCGAGGCCATCCACCGGTCGAGCCATCCGTCGCTGTCCCGCCGCAGCGGCTTGTCCAGGACCGGAAGGGGGCCGTGCGCGTCGGACGCACGGCGCCGCGCGTGATCGGTCACGCGGCGACCGAAACCGACCGCTTCGAGGTTGTCTGGCGTCGACATGCTCCCTCCAGGCATCGGGCGCCGCCTGGAGGGCCTTGAGGCTTTAGCGAATGGTCGGGAGACGCGATCGGCGTGCGCGCTCGTAGGCCGCGATCTCGTCCTCGTGCCGAAGCGTGAGCCCGATGTCGTCGAGCCCCTCGAGGAGGCGCCGGCGCGTGAAGTCGTCGATCTCGAACGCGTGCTCGACCCCCTGCGCGGTCACGAGCCGCGCCCGGAGGTCGACCGTGATCCGCGTCGCGGGGTCGGCGGTGACCGCGTCCAGGAGCGTGCGGACCACCGGGTCGGGGAGCGCGACCGGGAGCAGGCCCACCTTCGTGCAGTTGTTGCGGAAGATGTCCGCGAACGACGGCGCGAGGATCGCGCGGAACCCATGGTCCTCGAGCGCCCAGACCGCGTGCTCGCGGCTCGAGCCGCTCCCGAAGTTCGGGCCGGTCACCAGGATCGTCGCGCCCTCGTACTCGGGTCGGTTGAGCACGAACGCCGGGTCCTTCCGCCACGAGTCGAACAGGAACGGCCCGAACCCGGTGCGCTCGATCCGCCGCAGGTACTCGGCGGGGATGATCTGGTCGGTGTCGACGTCCGCACGGTCCAGGGGGACGCCGCGCCCGGTGTGGGTCGTGAAGGCGCGCACTCAGCCCTCGAGATCCTGCGGGCTCGCGAAGTGGCCCGCCACCGCCGTGGCCGCCGCGACCGCCGGGCTCACCAGGTGGGTGCGGCCGCCCCTGCCCTGGCGGCCCTCGAAGTTCCGGTTCGAGGTGCTGGCGCAGCGTTCGCCGGGGGCGAGCTGATCCGGGTTCATGCCCAGGCACATCGAGCAGCCGGCGTCACGCCAGTCGAAACCGGCCGCCTCGAAGACGGCGTCCAGGCCCTCCTCCTCGGCCTGGCGCTTCACGAGCATGGAGCCGGGGACGACCATCGCGCGCAGGCCGGGGGAGACCGTGCGACCGCGAAGGATCGCGGCGGCCTCGCGCAGGTCGGTGATCCGCGCGTTCGTGCACGAGCCGATGAAGATCGTGTCCGGGCGGATGTCGCGGATGGGCGTCCCGGGAGAGAGGTCCATGTAGGCGAGGGCTCGCTCGGCGGCGTCGTCGGCGGGCTCGGGGACGACGTCGTCGATCGTCACGGTCTGGCCGGGGTTGGTCCCCCAGGACACGTGGGGGCGCAGGCCGGTCGCGTCGATCTCGACCTCGGCGTCGAAGGTGGCGCCCTGATCCGTGGGGAGCGATCGCCAGTCCTCGAGCGCCTCTTCCCAGTCCTTGCCCGTCGGGGCGTGGGGCCGGCCCTCGAGCCAGGCGTACGTGGTGTCGTCGGGCGCGATCACGCCGGCGCGGGCGCCGGCCTCGATCGACATGTTGCAGACGGTCATCCGCCCCTCCATCGAGAGCGAGCGGATCGCGCTGCCCCGGTATTCGAGGATGTGCCCGACACCTCCGCCGGTGCCGATCTTCGCGATGATCCCCAGGATCACGTCCTTCGCGGACACGCCCGGCGGCAGGTCGCCCTCGACCGTGATGGCCATCGTCCCGGGACGCCGCTGGGGCAGCGTCTGGGTGGCGAGCACCTGCTCGACCTCGCTCGTGCCGATCCCGAACGCGAGCGCCCCGAACGCGCCGTGCGTGGACGTGTGCGAGTCCCCGCAGACGATCACCAGGCCAGGCTGCGTGAGCCCCATCTGCGGGCCGATCACGTGGACGATGCCCTGCCCGATGTCGCCCGTCGGGAAGAGCCTGACCCCGAACTCGGCGCAGTTGCGCGCCAGGGACTGCATCTGGGCGGCGCTGATCGGATCGACCGCTCCCGGGCCCGTCGGGACGTTGTGGTCCATGGTCGCCACCGTGAGGTCGGGGCGCCGGAGGGTTCGGCCGGCCAGGCGGAGGCCGTCGAACGCCTGCGGGCTCGTGACCTCGTGCACGAGGTGGAGGTCGACGTAGAGCAGGTCCGGTTCGCCCTCGGCCCGGTGGACGACGTGGCGATCCCAGACCTTCTCGGCGAGGGTGCGCGAGGTCATGGTGGCGCGGATGCTGGCACCGGGGGCCGGCTTCGTCCACTGATGTTCCATTCTTCGGAATCGAGTACCATCCATCGGAACAGCTATGGCGACCGCCCCCGAGACCGCGGTCGGCGTGCTCGACCGATCCGTGGCGATCCTGGAGGCCGTCGAGCACGGCGCCCACCGATTCACCGCGATCGTGGCTGCGACCGGCCTGCCGCGGGCGACGGCGCATCGACTGATCCGAGCGCTCGACGGACACGGCTTCCTCGCGCACTTCCCGGGGTTCGGGTACCGGCTGGGCCCGCGGCTCCTGCGCCTCGCGAACGAGGCGATGCGTGAGCTGCCGCTCCGCGATCTCGCGCACCCCGTGCTCGAGGGGCTCGCGCGGAGCACCGGCGAGAGCGCGCAGCTCTACGTCCGATCCGGCGACGTCCGGGTCTGCATCGACGCCGTCGAGTCCGCGCACGAGCTGCGAACGATCGTCGCCGTCGGCTCGTCGCTCCCGCTCTACGCGGGCTCGGCCGCCAAGGTCTTCCTCGCGTACGCCCCGGACCGGGAGCAGCACCTGCGCAGGGCGAAGGACCGCGAGCGGTTCGCGCGCGAGGTCGAGCTCGTCCGCCACCGGGGGTGGGCGTCGAGCACGGACGAGCGGCAGCCCGGCGTCGGTTCGGTGAGCGCGCCGGTGCTCGGCCCCTACGAGATCGTCCTGGCGGTCGTCTCCGTCTCGGGCCCGGCGACGCGGATGGGCAGGATCAGCGCGCGGCGCTACGCGGCGGCCGTCGTCGACGCCGCGAGGCAGATCGAGCGGGCGCTCGGCCGCTAGTCCGTCGTGGGGAGGAACACGCGGAACGAGGACCCCGCCGCCCTCGCGGTCCTCGATCCAGGCGCGACCGCCGTGGAGCTCCGCGAACCGCGCGACGAGCGACAGGCCGATGCCGCTGCCCGGCTGCGCCGGGTCCGGGCCGCGACGGAACGGCTCGAAGATCTGCTCCTTGAGGTCGTCCGGCACCCCGGGGCCGTCGTCCTCGACGGCGATGGTGGCGCCGGCGTCGTCGGACCAGACGCGGACCCAGACGCGCGATCCCTTCCTCGTGTGCCGCGCGGCGTTCGCGAGCAGGTTGTCGATCATCCGCTCGACCTTGGTGATGTCGATGTTGGCCATGCAGCGCTCCGAGACGACCTCGACGCGGTGTTCCCGCAGGGCCTCGCACCGGTCGACCAGCTCCCGGACGAAGCGGTCCAGGTCGGTCGGGAACCGGCGGGGTTCGAGGATCCCGCGGTCGAGTCGGTCCAGGTCGAGGAGGTCGGTCAGGAGCGCGTTCATGCCCCTCGTGCGGTCGACCAGCGTCCGGAGCAGGTCGGCGCGCTCGTCGCTCTCGAGCTCCTCGTCCAGGCGCTCGAGCGTGCTCGCCGCGCCGAGGATCGCGGTCAGCGGCTCCTTCAGGTCGTGCGAGAGCGTGTGCAGCAGCGTGTTCTTCAGGCGGTCGAGCGCGATCAGTCGCTCCTCGGCCTGCTTGCGCTCGGTGATGTCGTACATGAGCCCCTGCATGAACAGGGCCTTGCCCTGCGCGTCCCGCACGATGGACGCCTCGTCGAGGATCCAGATCCAGCGCCCGTCCCGGTCCCGCATCCGGTACTCGGCGCGGAAGGGCTCGCCCGTCTCCAGCGACCGCTCCTCCTCCGCGCGGACGAACGGCAGGTCGTCGGGGTGGGTGAACGTCGCCATCGGGCCGGGATGCGCCAGCCACTCCTGCGGCGTCAGGCCGAACAGGCGCTCGACCTGCGGGCTGATGTACAGCCAGTCCCCGTCCTCCCCGTACTCGCCGAGGTAGACCACGGCCGGGAGCTGCTCGACGAGGTTGCGGTACTTGGCCTGGGTCTCGGCCTGATGCTGGACGGCCTCGCGGATCGAGGTGATGTCCATCATCACGCCGTGCCAGAAGCGAACCCCGGTGGACGGGTCCTGCACCAGCACGGCCTCGTCCTTGATCCAGACCGTCCGCCCGTCCCTGGAGATCATGCGGTACTCGCTGCGGAAGGGGGCCTCGTCGTCCACCGATTCCCGGTCCTCGGAGACGACGCGCTCGAGGTCGTCGGGATGCGTCGCCTTCATCCACAGCGTGGGGTCGGCCCGCCACTCCTCGGGCGCGTAGCCGAGCATCGACCGGGTCTGGGGGCTCACGAACGTGTCCCGGAACCCCGTCGGGCTGGTCGGGTCCTCGACCTGCGTGTAGATGATCGCCGGGATCTGCTCCACCAAGGCGCGGTAGCGGATCTCGGCCTCGCGCAGCTCCTGGTAGCGGGACTTGGCGGAGACGCGGCCGTCGACGTCGGCGGCGCGGATCACGACGAGGGGGTCGCCGGCGTCCAGGGCCTCGGCCCACACGCGCAGGATGCGCGTCTCGTCGTCGGCGACGGCGACGTTCGTGTCGTAGCCCATGAGCAAGCCGGTCGCTCGAAGCTGCTCGCGGGCACCCACCGGCCCGAGCTCGCCCCAGAGCCCGAGCTCGTCCACCTGCGCGCCGAGAACCTCGCCGATCGGGCGGCCGAGCAGCGCGCAGAACGCCTCGTTGGCCTCCACGACCACGCCGTCCTCCAGGCCGGCCACGAGGATCCCCATGAGGCTGTCGTGGAAGACATGCTCGAGGAGGCCCGCCCGTTCGGGGGCACGAAGGTGTGCGTCCATCACAGGGAGCATCGGCCGCGCGGCGAAGCGGGTTTACGCGTTGTTGTGAAGCAGACGCACGATCTTGTCCTCGACGTCGGAGGCGATCGGCTTGGACATCCCGGCGGACAGGATCGAGAACTCGATCCACGCGTCGCGGTCCTTCGAGTACACCCACCCGGACAGCGCGGAGATGTCGGTCAGCGTCCCCGTCTTCGCCCGCACCTGCACGCCGTCCAATCGATCCTTGAGGGTCCCCTGCCCACCCGTGGGCAGGGCGTTGCGGAGCTCGTGGCCCCAGTCGGCCTCCTCGGCCTGGGTGAGGAGCTGCACGATGCCGGAGGCGGTCACGCGGTCGTCGTACGACAGGCCCGAGTTGTCGAACAGGGTGAAGTCGACCCCGTGGTCCTCGGCCCACGCCTCGATCGTGGCGGCGCCCTTGGCGATCGTCCCGGGGGCGCCTCTGGCCTCGGCGCCGAGCGCCTTGCCGAGGACCTCGGCGCCGAAGTTCCACGAGGGCCGGAGCGTCTTGGACAGCAGCACGCGCAGCGGCTTGGACTCGATCGTCGCGAGGTCCTCGAGGTGCCCCGGGGGCGCCCCCGCTCCGGGCTTGCCGGCCACGCGGACCCCGAGCCTCTCGAGCTGCTTCGTGAGCGACCCGGCGGCCTCCGCCTCGGGGTCGTCGTCGGCGTTGCCCTCGAAGCTGAGCGCGGTCGGCCGGTTGATGTAGTCGCGCGCCGCGTCGTTCCACCCGGGCGCGTACCAGTCGCGCTGGAAGAACGTCGTGCTCCCCATCACGCTCCCCTTGACGCGGGCCACCCCGGCGGCCACGAGCTCGTCGGCGAGGGCGCCGAGCGAGGTCCTGCCGACCTGCGGGTCGCCGCGCCCGAGGAGCCAGAGGTCGCCGTCGATCACGCCGTCGGCGAACGAGGCCGCGGCCGCGTGGGTCACGATGCGGTGGTCGGCGCCGAAGGTGTCGAGGCAGGCCATCGCGAGCAGGAGCTTCTCGTTGGACGCCGGCGCTCGGGGCGTCCCGTCGGCGCGCCGGTACAGGTACTCGCCTCCCTCGGAGACCGAGACCGACACGGACCGGCCGTCGATGGCGTCCTCGATCCGGAGCATCCACCCGGCCTTCGTGACCTCGAGCGCAAGGACGATGCTCGAGGCCGTCTCGTTCAGCCGGTCCTGCGCGACCCAGCGCGCCCGGAAGCGGGCGATGCCCACGTCCTCCCAGCCGAGGCACGGCGCCGCGCCCCCCTTGCCGTCGGCGTCGAGCACGATGCTCTCGATCGTCGACCACGCGCCGCCGGATCGGCGCTGCAGGTCGACGGACTGCCCGGGTTTGGGCGGCGACACCCCCACCGACACGTCGACGCACGAGCCCACCTCGCCCGAGCCGGAGACGAGCGAGGCGTCCACGAGCGCCCGCACGCGAACGGCGACCTCGGCCGAGGTCGTCTTGGTGCACTCGCCCGACGCGGGAAGGACCGCGCGATAGCGCCCCGTGTTCGGCTCCGACCCCTCGAAGGAGAACGAGCCGTCCTCGGCCGTGCTGGCCTCGGCGACCGCGCCGAAGTCGAGGATCCCCGAGGCGTGCCACTGGAGCTCGACGGGGCGATCGGCCGAGCAGTCCGGGTCGCCCGTTGCCGCCCCCGAGAGGGTCACGACCTCGCCGAACGCGATCTCGGCGTCCGAGGCCGAGAGCTCGAGGCCGGGTGAGGCCCCGGCCGCGGTGGGCACGGCGAGCGCGGGCACCAGCAGGGCGAGGGCGACGACGAGCACGCGCAGCTTCGAGCGTAGGTTCACGGGCGGGTATCCTCGCACGCCTCGCGGGGTTGACCGAGGCGGTACGGTACATCGATGGAGGCCTACATCTTCCTCCAGGTCCACGTGGGCACCGACGCCCGGGTCGCGCGGAGCGTCGGGGACCTGCCCGGCGTCACCGCGGTCCACGTGGTGACCGGCCCGCACGACATCGTGGTGCGGGCCGAGGCCGACAGCCTCGACGAGCTGGGCAAGCGCGTCCTCCGCCCGATGTCGGAGATCGACGGGATCGTCCGGACGCTGACCTGCCCGATCATGCGGCGATGGACCCAGCTCGCCGCCGGTCCTTCGACCGAGTGACAGCCGGCGTTTCACGCCGGAGACTGTTGCGGTGAGCTTCGTCGAGTACCGCGCCCGGCCCGACCTGTCCGAGCCCGTGGTGATCTGTGCGTTCGCCGGGTGGAACGACGGGGGCGAGGGCGCCACGACGGCGGCGCGCGAGCTTCGCGATCAATGGGGCGGACGCCGCTTCGCCTCGATCGACCCCGAGGAGTTCTACGACTTCCAGGTCCACCGGCCGACCGTCCGGCTCCTCGACGAGGAGACGCGGCGCATCGACTGGCCGTCCAACGACTTCTGGTGGGCGCGCGTGGGCGGGCGGGACGCGGTGGTGTTCGTGGGGCTCGAGCCGAACGTGCGGTGGCGCACCTACTGCCAGCAGATCCTGCGGGTGTGCGCGGACGTGAAGGCGTCGGTGCTCGTGACGCTCGGCGCGTTCCTGGCCGACGTGCCGCACACGATCGCGTCTCCGGTGAGCGCGACGTCGTCCGATCGCGTCTGGGCGGTCAAGCCGGGCATGGTGGCGGCGCGCTACGAGGGCCCGACGGGAATCGTCGGCGTCCTGAACGATCTGGCCGGCACGTCCGGCGTGCCGACCGTCTCGATGTGGGCGGCCTCGCCGCACTACCTTCCGCAGACCGCGAACCCCAAGGTCGCCCTCGCGCTGATGGAGCGGCTGCGGGACCTGCTCGGGCTCGAGATCGACACCGGCGAGGTGGAGCTCGCCGCGCGCAGCTGGGAGCGCGAGGTGAACGACGCGATCGAGGAGGACGGCAACCTCGCCGACTACGTGAAGCGCCTCGAGGAGGCCGCCGAGAACGGGCTCGTCGAGGGCGCCGACCCCTCCGAGGTCTTCTCCGGCGAGGAGCTCGCGGCCGAGCTCGAGCGCTACCTGCGCGACCACGGCGGTTCCGAAGAGTAGTTGGAGACCCGCCGCTTCGGCCGGTCCGGACTCGAGGTCCCGGTCGTCGGCCTCGGCACGTGGAGCGTCTTCGACGTTGCGGCGTCCGACGAGGACGGCCCCCGCGCGGTGATCGAGGCGGCCTTCGGGGCCGGCGTGCGGTTCGTCGACACGTCGCCGATGTACGGGCGCGCCGAGGGCGTCCTCGGGCGGGCGTTGGTCGCGGCGGGGGTGCGCGAGTCGGCGATCGTCGCGACGAAGATCTGGACGCCTTCGGCGGCAGCGGGGCGTCGGCAGCTCGATTCGCAGCTCGAGCACTTCGGCGGACGTGTCGACGTCGAGCAGATCCACAACCTGGTGGCGTGGCGCGAGCACCTGCCGTGGCTCGAGCAGGAGCGCGATGCCGGCCGGATCGGCCCGCTCGGCGCGACCCACTGGGACGAGGGCCGCTACCCTGACCTCCTCGAGGTCATGCGGACCGGCAGGATCGATTGCATCCAGATCCCTTACAACCCGCGCGAACGACTCGCCGAGCGCGACGTGCTCCCGCTCGCGCAGGAGCTGGGCCTCGGCGTGATCGCGATGCGCCCCTTCGCCGAGGGAGGCCTGCTGCGAAGTGGACCGACGGATCCCGGCATGCTCCGCGAGCTTGGCGTCGAGACCTGGTCCCTGGCGCTCTTGAAGTGGACCCTCTCGGACCCGAGGATCCACGTCGCGATCCCCGCCACGTCCTCGGTCGACCACGCGCTCGCGAACGCGGCGGCGGGGGAGCGACCGTGGCTCGATGCCGCCCAGCGGGCGCTGGTGGATCGGTTCGTCTAACCGGCTTGCCGCCCCGCCCGCCGGTTGTCACATCAGCAGGACAGAATTCTGTACAATCCGGCCGTGGCGAAGACCGTTCCGCTCTCGGAGGCTCGGGCGAAGCTCAGCGAGCTGCTCGACGAGTTGGAGCGCCGGCACGAGCACGTCGTGATCACCCGAAACGGGCGACCGACCGCCGTGCTCGTCCCGGTGGACGAGCAGGAGGTCCTGGAGGAAACCCTCGAGATCCTCCAGGACGAGGACATCCTCGAAGCGCTCAGAGAGAGCGAGGAGGACGTGAAGGCCGGCCGGCTGAGAACGCTCCGCGAGGTGAGGCGAGAGCTCGGCCTTGGCTAGGCTGCTCCTCACGCACCGAGCGGAGCAGGATCTGGCCGTGCTTCCACGAACGATCCAGGAAGCGGTCGTCGAGACGCTGGCGCTTCTCGAAGCCGATCCCGAGGAGACGGGGAAGCAGCTGCGCGGGCGGCTGCGAGGCCTGTGGTCGTGTCGAGTGGGCAGCTACCGGATCCTCTACACGATCGAGGGCAGCAAGGCTCGCCAACGGGTCATCGTGCGGGCGATCCGTCACAGGGGGATCGCGTACGGACGGCCGCCTCGGCGTCGCTAGGCGTCCCATACTTCCGGTCGTGCATGCCATGGTGCTCGAGGTCCCGGGCCGGTCGCTCGTCCCAAAGGATCTCCCCGATCCCGAGCCCGGGCCGGGGCAGGTTCGCGTCCGCGTCCGCGCGTGCGCGGTGTGCCGCACCGACCTGCACATCGTCGATGGGGAGCTCGACGAGCCGAGCCTGCCACTCGTGCTCGGCCACCAGATCGTCGGCGTCGTCGAGTCGCTCGGCGAGGGCGTCGAGACACCACGGATCGGCGATCGCGTCGGCATCCCGTGGCTCGGGTGGACCGACGGCACCTGCCAATTCTGCGCGTCCGGCCGCGAGAACCTCTGCCCGCATGCGCGGTTCACGGGGTACCAGCTCGACGGCGGGTATGCGGAGCTCGCCGTCGCCGACGCACGCTTCTGCCTGCCGATCCCCAGCGGGCTGGCCGACCTCGACGCCGCGCCGCTGCTCTGCGCGGGGCTCATCGGATACCGGTCGCTGCGGATGACCGGCGAGGCGCGGACGCTCGGGCTCTACGGGTTCGGCAACTCGGCCCGGCTGGTCGCGCAGGTCGCCCGGGCGCGGGGGACGACGGTGTTCGCGTTCACGCGGCCGGGGGACACCGCCTCACAGCGCGAGGCGCTCGAGCTCGGATGCGCGTGGGCGGGCGACTCGACCGAGCCTCCGCCGGAGCCGCTGGACGCCGCGATCCTGTTCGCCGCCGCCGGCGAGCTGGTCCCGCTCGCGCTCGCCGCAACCGCGCCGGGGGGAACCGTCGTCTGCGCCGAGATCCACATGAGCGACATCCCGTCGTTCCCCTACGAGCTGCTCTGGCACGAGCGCCGGCTCCGGTCCGTCGCGAACCTCACGCGCGCCGACGGCCTCGAGTTCCTGCCGCTCGCCGCCGAGCTCGGGATCCGGACGCGGACGATGGCGTTCCCGCTCGACCGCGCGAACGAGGCGCTCGACGCGGCGCGGAGGGGCGAGGGCGGAACCGCGGTCCTGGTGGTCGAGGGGTGACCGCCCCTACAGCAACGGCTCGATCGCGAGGATGCCGGTCCGGAAGGCCTCGTGGCCGCCGGCCTCGTCGCCCTGGGCGAGGAGGAGGTCGCCGAGGGCCCGGTACGAGACCGCGAGGCCGACCGGCTGCTCGGTGCGCTCGTAGAGCTCGATCGCCATGCGGACGTGCTTCTCGGCCCGGGGGTCGCCGAGGTCGCTCAGCACGGTCCCGAGCTCCAGGTGCGCCCACGCGAGGATCGGGTCGTCGTTGGTTCCGAGCAGCGAGATCGAGCGTTCGAGCAGCACCTTCGCGTCGCGGGTCCGGCCCTGGACCCGCGCGACGCGCGCGAGCTCGTTCAGGGTTCGCGTGAGGTCCTTGGTGTTCGCCGTGCGCTCGAAGATCGCCAGGGCCTCCTCGAGCTCGAGCCGCGCCTCGTCCAGCGAGTCCTGGCGCGACAGGACGTACCCGCGGGCCAGGTGGGCGCCGCCCATCTCGGTCAGCAGGCCGAGCTGTCGATACACGTCCTCGGCGCGCTGAAGGGAGGCGGTCGCGTCCTGGACTCGTCCGGCCGTGAGGTACTGGCGCGCGACGTTCATGTGCATCTGCCCGATCCGCGCCGGGTCGTCGACCCTCGGCGCGAGGCGCTCCAGCTCGTCGGCGGACGCCGCCGCCTTGGTCATGAGGCCGAGATCGAGATACGAGTACACGAGGCCCGCGTGCACGCGCGCGAGCGCGTTGGGATCGCGGAGGCCGGCGCGGTCGATCTCGTCCAGGAGGCTCTCGAGAAGGAAGATCGCGTACCGCACGTCGCCGAGCGACGTGGAAGCAAATGGCCTTGCCCTGGACCGCGTCGACCCGCGAGGTTGGCGGCTCGTCCCGCAGCAGATCCTCGGCGCGCTGGTAGTGCTCGAGGGCCTCATCCGGCAGCCCGCTCCGTTGCAGCCACAGGCCCTGGACCTCCTCGACCCGGGCCTCGAGCATCGGGAGTGCGTACCGCTTTGCGTCCCTTGCGACGTGGCGAAGGCCCGTCTCGGCCTCGTCGAGGCGGCCGTCGGAGATCTGGATCCGCGCCTCCTGAAGCCGGAGCTCGAGCCGAGCCTGCAGGCCGGGCGAGCGGCCCGTGACCAGCTCGTCCACGTCCACGCCGAGCTTGGACGCGAGGTGCTCGAGGGCGTCGCGTGAGGGACGCCGCCGCCCGGCCTCGATCGTGCTGATGTACGCGTGGGTGTATCGGGGCTCACCAAGCTCCCGCTGGGTGAGGCCTCGTTCCGCGCGCAGGCGCCGCAGCCGGGTCCCGATCGTGTCCATGTTGTTTTCGATCCTCCACTAAACCTCGGCCGCTCGCCTGCCGAACTTAACCATTGAGGTTGCTGTAGGGCAAGCAGGCGGTTACATTCGCGAGCACCATCGGAGACCCGAAGGAGGAAGCCGATGCGGGCACGCGGATGGAAGGTTCGGGCTCGCGCCCTGGCGATCACGCTCGGGACGCTCGCGGCCCTGCTGGTCGCGGGTGCGGCCAACTGGCCGCACCACTAGGCCCATCGAGCGCGGGGGGTGCCGGGGAACCCCCGCCTCGGGACGATGAACCGCCCGGCAGGGGGTCACCGATGGACGTTGCCGTGGGCGCGACCGAGCGGTTCTACCGACTCGACGGCGTGGTCTTCCGCGTGCGCACCGACCGCCTCGACCAGGGCGCCCATTACCTTCGCAACGAAATCTGGGTCTGGACCCCCATCACCTCCGGCGGCGTCATCCACAACCCGCATGCCCGCGAGCTCCTCGGGGCCGAGGCCGAGAGGTACCGAACGATCGTGATCTGAGTCACCCGCAGAGGTCTGGGGCCGAGCGATCGGTCCCACGGTGCCCTGTGGGTCGGTCCGTCGATCGAGGCGCTGCGTCCGTGAGAACGCCTCCCCGACTGTTGACCGCGGCTCGAAAAGAAGGTTAGAATTCTGACCAGTCATGAGCGAGACGATCCCGTTCACCGAGGCCAAGGCACATCTCTCCGATCTCGTCGACCGTACCTCGCGCGAGCACGAGCGCTTCGTGGTGACTCGCAACGGTCGACCGGCGGCGGTCCTGCTTTCGCCTGATGACCTGGAGTCGCTCGAGGAGACCGTCGACATCCTCCAGGACCGAGCGCTGCTCGAGTCGATCCGGAGATCCCGCCGGGAGGCGGCCGAGGGAAAGAGGTCCCGCCTCAAGGATCACCTGTAGGTGGCCTACGAGGTCGAGATCACGCCGGAGGGCCTCCGGCATCTCGACCGGCTACCCGACAAGGTCCGAGCCGCCGTCGTCGAAACGATCCTCGGCTCGATCGCCGAGAACTCGGAGCGAGCGGGCAAGCCGCTCAGGGGCGAGCTGGAGGGGCTCTACTCGGCGCGCAGGGGAGAGTTCCGCGTGATCTATGAGATCGACGACTCGCGTCGCGTCGTCCTCGTCCACCGCGCACAGCACCGCCGGGGCGCGTATCGCCGGCGCTAGACGATCGCCGCAAGGCTGGCGTCAGTGCTCGCGATTTCGAGCTCACCTGTACTCGGGCGGCGAGATCCATGCTTACGGCTCGACTCGCGAGCGTCACGCGAGGCGCGGCACCGGTAGGCCCTCGATCGACGCACCGGACTCGAAGCGGTGCCTCTCGCCGCTCGCGATCACCGTTACGCCGCTGGCGCCGAGCGCTCGCCAGGCGCCGTCGCGCCAGAGCGCCGCGGTGCGCTCGTCCAGGCCGAGGAGGACGACCCCGTCGCGCTCGGACGCGCTCTCGATCCAGCGGTGTCCGAACGTCTCGTAATGCGGGAGCACCGCCACGCCCGGCACGAGCCCGAGCGCCGGCGCGTACCGGCGGCGGTCGTCGCCCGGCCGACGGTCGCGGATGAGCGTCCACTCACAGAGCGCCATCGCGCCGGCCGAGGAGCCCGCGAGCGCGGCGCCGTCCCGCCACGCCGCGACGATCGCCTCCCACAACACCGAGCCGGCAAGCGTCTTCGGCACGAGCCCGGGGTCGCCGCCGACGAGGTAGAAAAACCGGCCGGCCCGAGCGCGCTCGGCGTTCTCGGCCGAGGTCGCGTGCGATCGCTTCGTCGCGGGGAGCTCCTCGATCTCTAGGCCGAGCCCGGCGAACCACGCGGTGGCGTGGGCGACCGCGAGGTCGGGCCGCTGCCGCCCCGCCGCCGTCGCGAGCACGTACGCGGGGCCGCCGCCGGCGGCCGCGACCAGGACCTCATCCTGCGGTTCGTTCCCCGGTTTCAGCTCGTCGCCGCCGACGAGCGCCAGCGGACCCGCGCTCACGAGCCGCTCCGCGGCCGGCGCCGGGGCTTCGGCGCGGTCTCGTGCGCGGCGCGGACGGACTTCTCGATGTCGAGGTCGTCCGTGCGCTCGGGAAACAGCTCGCGCCGGCGCTGGCCGACCCACAGGAACAGGTCGGCGTCGGTCGCCTCGGGCCAGTGCTCATGGAGGCCTTCGCGATGGATCGCCTCGACGGTCGGCCGGTACACGCGGTCGTACCAGTCCGCGGCGATCTCCTCCATCGAGCAGAGCTCGCCCCGGTCGGTCATCAGGTGGAAGCCGTGGATCTTGAGGTGCTCCAGCAGCTCGATGTAGCCCTGGGGCCGGCTGAACTCGATCCGCGCGTCGGGCCGCGCGCGCCGCAGGCTCGATTCCTCCATGAAGCGCCGGCGCTGCTCGGCCATGATGATCGAGGAGATGTCGGCGTCGGGCGGCAGCGGCGTGTTCGAGCGCAGCGCGGTGATCTCGGCGTCGAGGAACTCGATCCCGCGCTGGCGCGCGATCGCCACGCGGTGGTGCCCATCGACGACGAAGTAGCGCCCGTCGATCTCGTAGACGACGATCGGCGGGAAGTCGCCCTCGGGGAACGTCTGCTCGAGGCTCTGCCAGCGCTCCTGGATCTTCGATCGCTTCGGCAGGAAGTCGCGGTCGAAGTCGTCGACCCGGCTCACCGTGCCCACGACGTCGGCGACCCGGATCGGCCGGATCCCGACGTACGTCTGCTCGAACGCGCGCAGGCGCTTGGAGACCTCGTCGAGGGACAGGAGCGGGCGCGAGCGGTTCCGCCCGGCGATCTGCGACAGGCGCCGGTAGGCCTCGCGCCGGCGCGCCTTGCGAAACGTGGAGCGGACGAACTGCCCGAGCTCGCTCACGGCTCGACCTCGATCACCTTGAAGGGCACGACGTTGACCACGCGCGTGTCGTCGATGCGGCGGTCGGGGCGCTCGATGCCGTACGGGTGCACGTGCCCGTGGAGCAGGAGCCTCGGTCGCAGCCTTCGAACGAGGGCGTGGAAGGCCTCGAAGCCCTCGTGGGCGGGGTCGTCCTCGTCGCCGAGACCCTTCGGCGGCGAGTGCGCGATCACGACGTCGACGCCCCGGCCGTCGCGCAGTCGCCGGATCCGAGCCCGTCGCGCAAGCCGCCGGGCGCGCCGCGACATCTGGGCCTGCGTGTACTGGTTCGCGCCCTCGCGATAGCGGATCGAGCCCCCGAGCCCCGCGATCCGCAGGCCCGCGGCGTCCTCGATCCGGCCGTCGACGCTGATGCAGCCGCGGGGACCGGGCGGATCCTCGAGGTCTCGGATCTCGATGCTCGGCGGCCACACGGTGTGCCCGGGCGAGGCGACGAGGGCCGGGTCGTGGTTGCCCGGCACGTACAGGAGCGGAACGTTGGCCAGGTCGACGATCCGCTCGAGGTCCTCCCAGGGCAGGTCCCCGCACGACAGGACGAGGTCGGGCCGGGAGTCGAGCACGTCCGGCAGGCCGGGGAACGGTTCGTCCGCGATCGCGAGGATCCGCGTCATTCGCGCTCGCTCAATACCGCGAGCCGACGGCCTCGGGGACGTCGTCGAGCTCCGCGAGGTCCTCGGCGGACAGGTGCAGCGACGCGGCGGCCACGTTCTCCTCGAGGTAGGCCAGGCGCTTGGTCCCCGGGATCGGCAGGACGTGCTCCCCCTGGGCGAGGCACCAGGCCAGCGCCACTTGCGCCGGCGTGGCGCCGTGGCGGGTCGCGACGCGGCGCGCGACCTCCACGATCGCCATGTTCGCGTCGAGCGCCTCCTGCGTGAACCGCGGGTTGGTGCGCCGGAAGTCCAGGCCCTCGAACGACGCGCTCGTGACCGAGCCGGTCAGGTAGCCGCGGCCGAGCGGCGAGAACGGGACGAAGGCGACGCCGTGCGACGCGCACCAGTCCAGGACGCCGCCGATCGGATCGCGGGTCCACAACGAGAGCTCGGACTGGAGCGCGGCGACGGGGTGGATTGCCATCGCGAGCTCGAGCTGCTCGACGCTCGCCTCCGACAGGCCGAGCATGCGCACCTTGCCCGCCTCGACGAGGGAGGCCATCGCCCCCCACTGGTCCTCGAGCGGCACCTTCTCGTCGATCCGGTGGAGGTAGTACAGGTCGATGACGTCGGTCTCCAGGCGCCGCAGCGACCCCTCGACCTCCTCGAGGATCCGCTCGGGACGGCCGTCGCGCTCGAGCGGGTAGCCACCGTTCGGGCCGACCTTCACGCCCACCTTGGTGGCCAGGACGACCTCGCCCCGGCGGCCGCGGAGGCCCCGGCCGACCGTTTCCTCGTTCGTGAAGGGGCCGTAGACGTCGGCCGTGTCGAGATGCGTCACGCCGAGCTCGATCGCGCGGTGAATCACGCGGATCGACTCCTCGGTCGACCCGCCGCCGAAGTAGCCCCAGTTCATCGGCATGCACCCGAGGCCGATGGCGCCCACCTCGGGCCCGCCCGATCCCAGCCGTCGCCGCTCCACGGGCTCATCGTACGCACCCGCCGGGACCGGGCGGCACGCCGCGCCCGCGATCGCGCCAGGCACGTACATCCTTCGGTCTAGTCCGACCTTCCCCAGCGAATTCGCCGGACGGGCTATGGCCCTGAGACGACCCACTCCGTACCTTGCACGAGGAGGGTAGTCACTGGATGCAAGCACAAGACGCACGCGTGAGCGAGGTGGCGTACCGATGAAGAACAGCGGGCTTCGGCGCGTCGGCGACGAGCGCGGAGCCATCGTGGTCGAGTTCGCCCTGATCGTCCCGGTGCTCCTCCTGCTCGTCCTCGGCATCATCGAATTCGGCTTCGGCTACCACGCCTGGGACGCGACGCAGAACGCGGCCCGCGAGGGCGCGCGCCTCGGCGCCGTGAGCCCGGACGTCGCCGAGATCGAGGCGCGCGTTCGCGGCGCGACGAGCTTCCTCGACCAGGACCAGCTCGTGGTCACCGTCCAGTGCGGTCTCACGAGCGGCAGCTTCGGGACCTGCCCCGCCCCGAGCGCCTGGGACGAGGGCGACATCGTCCGGGTCACGGTCGAGTACTCCTACGACTTCCTCACTCCGCTCCCGGCCTTCGTCCCCGGGATCGGCTCCCAGATGGACATGAAGTCGATCTCCGAGGCGAGGTTCGAGGGTCAATGAGGTTCCGGAGGGCCCGCGCTCGGCTCGACGACGAACGCGGCGTCGTCGCGGTCATCGTCGCCGTCCTCATGGTGGTGCTCATGGGCTCGGCCGCAATGACGTTCGACCTCGCCCGGCTCCGTCATGAGCGCCACCTCGTCCAGGCCGCCGTCGACCTCGGCTCGCTCGCGGGCGCGGGGTTCCTGCCGGTTCACGACGTTACCGGCGCGTCGGCCGCCGAGGCGGCCGCGCGGGCCGTCGCCGTCCAGAACGCCCCCGAGCTCGCCACCTCCGGCCTCACGATCAGCTTCGCGTGCGTGGTCTCCGCTCCGGTGAGCGCCGACTTCAGCCTGGGCTTCGCCTGCGGGCCGCACAGCGGAACGTGGACGGGGGGCTGGACGACGAGGGCCGGCAAGGCGATCCACGACTGCAACCCCTACATCGGCGATCTCTGCAACACGATCCGGGTCTCGGCCTCGAGCACCGTCGACTACTACTTCGCGCCGTTCCTCGGCTTCGACCAGGGAACCACCGGCGCGGTTCGGGCGGCCGCCTGCCGAGGGTTCTGCGGTCAGGCGTCCTCGCCGCTGGACGTCGTGTTCGTGATCGACCGCACCGGCAGCATGAGCGTGTCCGACATCGCGAACCTGAAGGACGCGATCGTCGACACGAGCCCGGCCGAGGACTCGGTGCTCGAGTTCTACAACCCGAGCGACGTGCGGATCGGCCTGGTCGCGCTGCCCTACAGGGACGCCGGCGGCTGCGGGGTGGCCTCGACGCAGAACTACCCGGCCCCGGTGCCGCCGGCGGCGAACCAGGCGCTGTGGCAAGTCGTCGGCCTGTCCAACGACTATCGCCAGGTGAGCGGCCTCATCAACCCGGGCAGCCTGCTCGTGCAGCGAGTCCAGTGCCTTCAGCGGGCGGGGAGCCCCACGGTCCGGGTCAACGGGCACAACGACTCGCACGGCCACACCGACCACGGCGATCCGCTGATGGCGGCCCAAGCCTTGCTGAACCAGGGACGCCCGGAGGCGCCCGACGTCATCATCTTCTTCGCCGACGGCGAGTCGAACCAGCCGTACGGCGTCACCTCGCCCTGCAGCTACGCGGTGACGGCAGCGGCGAACGCCAAGACGGCCGGAACCTCAGTCTTCTCGCTCGCCTACGGGGCCGTCGGCGCGCGCTGCCAGTACGACAGCGGGTCGTGGGCCAACGCGTGGGCGACCCGATTCCTCTCCACGGTCGCGAGCCCCACCGCGACGGGTCCTTCGACCGACGACGCCCCCGGCGGCTGCGCGGCCACCGAGAACACCGACGCCGACTACTACTTCTGCGAGTCGCGTGGCGAGGACCTCGACGCCGTGTTCCGACAGATCGCGATCCAGTCGATCCAGCGGAGCCGGCTCCTCAACTTCTGAGCGGCCCGGGTGCTTCTTCCCCGCGGCTCGGTCCTCGTCGTATCCTTGGCACGGGTTGAACCATCGTTCAAGGAGCCCGTGATGCAGACCGAGCGCGACCGCCAGCACCTCCGTTCCGACGAGCGCGCCTGGCGGCCCCGCCCCACCCTCGCCGGGCATGAGTACACGTCCCGGGAGGTCTACGACGAGGAGCGGGAGCGGATCTGGTGGGGCGACTGGGTCGCGATCGGGCGCTCCGAGGAGGTCGCCAACCCCGGCGACCACGTCGTGCGGGATCTCGCCGGCGAGTCGGTCTTCCTCGTCCGCAACGCCGACCGCGAGCTGAACGGCTTCTACAACGTCTGCTCGCATCGTGGGACGAAGTTCCTGGACGACGACGCCCGCGGCTCGGTCCGCAAGGCCTTCCGATGCCCCTACCACGCGTGGACCTACGACCTGAACGGGCGGCTCATCGGCACGCCGAACGTGAAGGAGGACGAGCTCTTCGATCGCGCCGACCACTCGCTCGTGGGGTTCACAGTGGGCGAGTACGCCGGGTTCGTGTTCGCGAACCTGTCGCCCGAGCCGCGACCGATGATGGAAGCGCTCACCGACGGGGCCGAGACGATCACCGCGTTCGAGCGCTTCAAGATGGAGGAGCTCCGGATCGGGGTCCGGCTGGTCTACGAGGTCGAGGCGAACTGGAAGATCGTGGTCGAGAACTACAACGAGTGCCTGCACTGTCCGAGCATCCATCCCGAGCTCGTCCAGGTGGTCCCGCTGTTCCGCTTCGGCGAGGTGTGGGACGAGACCCAGCCGGACGACGGCAACGTGATGATGGAGGGCGCGACGAGCTTCACGGCGACCGGCGCCTCCGAGCTGCCGAAGCTCGAGGGCCTGAACCCGGACGACTACTCCATGTACTTCGGGTCCTACGAGTTCCCGAACCTGATGCTGAACCTGCACCCGGACTGCGTCATGTACTACATCGGCTTTCCCAAGGGCCCGAGCCACACGCAGGTGGTCTCGGAGTTCCTGTTCCGGCCCGAGGTGATCGCGGATCCGTCCGCGTTCAAGCCCGAGCCGGTCGTCGAGCTCTGGGACCTCATCTCGCGGCAGGACTGGGAGGTCTGCGCCCGCGCGCAGACCGGCGTCGGCTCCCGGGCGTACACGTCGGGCGTCTACCCGCGACAGGACCGGTTCCTCTACTGGTTCAACGAGGAGTACCGGCTGGCGATGGGCCGCGAGCCGCTCGGGTGAGATCGCTCGCGCGGGCTCGGCCGCTCGCGCTGCTCCTGCTCGCGGCGTTCGCCGCCGCCTGCACGTCGGAGCCGGCCGACGAGTCGCCGGAACCCTCGCCGAGCGCCGCGACCGCGGGCACCGGCCCCGAGTCGCCGATCGTGCTGCGCGTGATGGAGTTCAACGTCGAGTACGGCGGCGAGGGCGTGGACTTCGCGGGCGTCCCCGCGGCCATCGAGGCGGCCGGGGCCGACATCGTGGCGATCGAGGAGGGCTACGCCAACATGCCGCGCATCGCGGGGTCGGTGGACTGGCCCTTCTACGACCCGCGGACGCAGGTCATGTCGAGGTATCCGCTCCTGACCCCGCCGGGCAACGAGCCGTACACCTACGTCGAAGTTTCGCCGGGCCGCGTGGTCGCCGTCGCCAACGTCCATCTGCCCTCGACGAGCTACGGGCCCTTCAAGGCGCGCGACGGCGCGAGCGCCGACGAGATCGTCGCCACCGAAGAGCACAAGCGGGTCCCGGTGGTCGAGCGCGCGCTCGAGGCGCTCGAGCCGCTTGCGGCGCAAGGTGTTCCCGTGTTCCTGGCGGGCGACTTCAACGCGCCGTCGCACCTGGACTGGACGCCGGAGGCGGTCGGCACACGCGAGCACGTCCGGTTTCCGGTCGCGTGGCCGGTGAGCGTCGTCGTCGAGGAGGCGGGCCTCGTGGACTCGTATCGAGCGGCCAACCCGGATCCGGTCGCCGACCCGGGCCTCACGTGGCCCGCGAACCGGCCGATCGTCACGGGATACAACCCGTCCCGAAAGGGCGCGCCGGCGGATCGGATCGACTTCGTCTACGCGGGCGGGCCCGCCCGGGTGACCGACAGCCTGCTCGTCGGCGAGGAGGGCGGCCCCGGCGTCGACGTGCCGGTCAGCCCCTGGCCGACGGATCACCGGGCGGTGGTCTCGACGTTCGAGGTCGAGCCGGCCCCGGCGCCCACGCTCGTGTCGGTGGACCGCCGGCTGGTGACCGGGGGAGACGAGGTGCTCGTGCGCTACCACGCGCAGCGCGGCGACGCGGCATCCCTCGTCGTCGTCCCCGCCGACGGCGACCCCGACGCCGACGCCGTCGAGACGATCCCGCTCGATGAGGACGGCGCCTCGAGCGGCGAGCTCCCGGTCTCGACCACGGGATGGCGCCCGTGGTCCTACGAGCTCGTCCTGCGCTCGACGACCGGCGACGAGCTCGCGCGGGCGCCCGTGTGGGTCCAGGCCGAGGGGGGCGCTCCGCAGCTCCGACCGACCGAGCGCACCGTCGCCGCCGGCGATCCGATCGGCGTCGAGTGGCGCTTCTCCCCGGGCAACCGCGCCGACTGGATCGGCGTCTACCGCCGGGGCGCGGATCCGGGTCGCGCTTCGTACCTGCTGTTCGTCTACACGGGCGGCACCGTCGAGGGATCGGCGGTATTCGATCGCGACACGGTGGGGGCGTGGCCGCTGGAGCCCGGCGAGTACAGCGTCTACCTGCTCCGCGACGACAGCTACGTGTCGCTCGCGCGCGGCGACTTCACGGTTCGCTAGGCGGGCCCCAGCCCTCGGCGCCCGCCCACGGGTCGTAGTCGACCTCGAGCGCCTCCTGGGGCGGACGTTCGGCCTCGGGCACGTTGCGCAGGTTGAGCCGGATGCGGGTCCACGTCGTGAAGCGCCCGCGCATCTGGTCGACGAGGACGTCCGCGGGGGCGAGGTGCGGCCAGACGTCCTCGTGCCGCGCCCGCCACCGTTCCAGGCCCGCCATCGCCTCCTCGGTGGTCGCCGCGCGGGCGATCTCGATCAACGGCATGCTCGAGCGCCGCCGGCCGGTCGGGCCCACCGACTTGCCGGGCGCCGGTGGCGGGACGATCCCTCCGCGCTCGGGCGTGCCGCGGCGTCGCTTGGAGGGCTGCACGCGCGCGGGCTCGCCGGCCTGCTTCTCGAAGTGCGGCGGCCACGGCGCGTCGGCGAACCCGGCCGCCTCGTGCTGGTCCGCGAGCTCCAGCAGCGGCTCCAGCGAGCCGGCGGCCTCGTCGATCCCTTCGGACGGATCGCCTTGTGCCGCAACGCGTTCGGGCACGGTGTCGATCGTGAACGCGGCGGGGTCGCACTCGGCTACCTCGTCCCAGCGAAGCGGCGCGGAGACGCGGGCGTCGGGGGTCGGGCGGACCGAGTACGCGGACGCGACCGTGCGGTCCTTGGCGTTCTGGTTGTAGTCAAGGAACACGCCGTGCCGTTCCTCCTTCCACCACCGGCTGGTCGCGAGGTCGGGGGCCCGGCGCTCGACCTCGCGCGCGACGGCCAGCGCCGCACGGCGCACCTGCGGGAACGTCCACCTCGGCTCGATGCGCGCGTAGACGTGGATGCCTCGCGAGCCCGAGGTCTTCGGCCACCCCAGGAGCCCGAAGTCCTCCAGGACCTCCCTCGTCACGAGGGCCACGTCCCGGATCTGCGGCCACTCGACGCCCGGCACGGGGTCCAGGTCGACGCGCAGCTCGTCGGGGTGGTCGAGGTCCTCCGCGCGAACGGGGTGCGGGTTCAGGTCGATGCAGCCGAGGTTCACGATCCACACGAGCTGCGCCGCGTCGCGGACGACGATCTCCTCGGCGGTGCGACCGGACGGGAAGGCGAGCTCGACCGTCTCGATCCACTCGGGGCGCGAGGCGGGCGCGCGCTTCTGGAAGAAGAACTCGCCCTCGGCGCCGTTCACGAACCGCTTGAGGGCCATCGGGCGGCCGGCGACGCCGCGGAGCGCGCCGTCGGCCACCGAGAGGTAGTAGCGGACGAGGTCGAGCTTGGTGTGTCCGGTGCGGGGGAAGAAGACCTTCTCCGGGTTGCTGACGCTCACCTCGCGCCCGGCGACCTCGACGACCTCCTTGCGGGCCGGCATCCCGACACGATAGGTCAGCCGGCCGGAGCCAGGTCGAGTGCCGCGCGCAGACGCCCGATCGGGCCCCGCAGGCCGAGCTCGTCGGCGAGCGCGGCGAGCGCGGCGTCGTCGCGCTCGCCCGCCCACCGGTCGAGCGGCGCGATCGCGTTCACCGGCACGAGGCGCTGCATCGCCGCCACGTAGTCGACGGACTCGCGCAGCCGAGCCCGCAGCGCGGGCTTGCCCTTGAGGGGTCCGGGACGTGGTTCGGGCTCGGCCGCGTCGGCGAGCAGGTCCTCGAGCGAGGCGTAGGTCTGCACGAGCGCTCGCGCGGTCTTCTCGCCGACCCCGCGAACGCCGGGGAGATCGTCGCTCGGGTCGCCCCGAAGGATCGCGAACTCCGCGTACCGGTCCGCGGGCACGCCGTAGCGCTCGAGCACGGCGGCCTCGTCGAGCTCGAGCAGGTCGGTCACGCCGCGCACGGTGAACAGCAGCTTCACGACGGGATCGCGAACGAGCTGGATCAGGTCCCGGTCGCCGCTCACGATCTCGAGGCGATCGGCCTCGGCGGCCTCGGCGCACAGCGCCGCGATCGCGTCCTCGGCCTCCCATCCCCGCGTCTGCGCCTGCGGCATCCCGGTGAGGTCGAGCACCTGGCGGAGCATCGTGAACTGTTCGGGGAGGCCGTCGGGATCCGGCGGGCGCTTGGACTTGTAGCCGGCGTAGAGGTCGGTTCGGGCCACCGGCCGCCACTCGTGGTCGTAGGCGTGGACGACCTCGTCCGGCCGGCGCGACACGATCAGCCGCGTGACCATGTCGAGATACCCGCTCACGGCGCCGACGGGCCGGCCGGCGGGCGTGGCGACGGCGTCGCCCATCGCGAAGAAGGCGCGATAGGCGAGGCTCGACACGTCGAGCAGGAGCCGGTGCGCCACGCGCCCGAGCGTACGCCCTACGCCCATCGACGATCTCGGGGACGGACGGCGTGGGCCGGCGAATGCGGGGACGCCGTCCGGTGGGATGGTTCGGCGCTTGATTCGGGGCCCCCGGAAGACCGATGTGCGGGGAAGGACGAAGTCCCTACCCTGGTCACATCATGGAAGTGCTCCACGATCTGTTCGAGCGGTTCTCGTACCTCGTCCGTGTGGAGACGGGGGCGGTCTCGACCGAGTACGGCCTGATCCTCACGCTCGTGGTTCTCGTGACGGTCCTGGCCATCGGCGCGTTCGGTGTGGCGGTCGCGGGTCTGATCGACTCCGGCGCCAATGGAATCCCAGCCCCCTAGCGGGGGTCTGCGAACGCGTTCGATCCGGGCCCGCGATGCTTCGGGCGTGACAGGATGGCGCAGGTGCGCGGTCCCGTCTTCGACCACGGCTTCTCTCGGCGCGAGTTCCTTGGGTTCACCGCGGGAGCGGCGAGCCTTGCTCTCGTGCCGCCCCCGCCGGCTTCCGCTGCGCGCGAGATCGCCGGCGGACACGCCGTCCTGGATGGCTTCATTCACGATCAGATGCGCGAGGGGCGGCTGCCCGGGCTCGCCGCCGCGGTCGTGAAGGACGGCGAGCTCGCCTGGGCGCGTGGGTACGGGCTCGCGAACATCGCGCACGAGCGGCGGGCGAGCGCCGACGTCGAGTTCATGCTCGCCTCCGTCTCGAAGACCGTCGCCGCCGTCGCGGTCATGCAGGCCGTCGAGGACGGGTTGGTGGATCTCGACGCCGACGTGAACGACGTCTTGCCGTTCGCGGTCCGAAACCCCGAGTTCCCCGACGACGCGATCACGGCGCGGATGCTCCTCACGCACACCTCGAGCCTCCGGGACAACTGGTCCGTGCTGAACACCATCTACACGCAGGGCGACTCGCCGGTGCCGCTCGGGGAGTTCCTGGCCGAGTACCTCGTGCCCGGCGGGCGCCACTACGACGCCGAGAAGAACTTCCTGTCCTCGTCGCCGGGTTCGGCGTACCGGTACTGCAACGAGGCGGCCGCGCTCGCCGCGTACCTGGTCGAGGCGGCGTCGGGGACCGGATTCGATGTCTGGTGCACGCAGCGGATCTTCGCCCCGCTCGGGATGGAGCAGACGAGCTGGTTCCTGCGCGGTCTCGATCCCACCGATGTGGCGATGCCGTACCGCTACGTGCGATCCGGGGACCGGTATCGCCGCTACGGTCAGTACGGCTACCCCGACTACCCGGACGGACAGCTGCGAACCAGCGCCCGCGAGCTCGGGCGCTTCCTCCTCGCGTTCGTCCGGGGCGGCGAGCTCGACGGCGTTCGGATCCTCGAGGAGTCGACCGTCCAGGAGATGCGCCGCGATCAGGTCCCGGACGTCGTCGCCGGCCAGGGCCTCATCTGGTACGCGATCCGTCGCAACGGGGAGCGGCTCCTCGGCCACAACGGCGGCGACTCGGGCGTCGCGACGCAGATGTTCTTCCGCGAGCGTGACGGCGCGGGGGTCATCACGCTCGCCAACGGCGACTGGCGCCGCTCGGGCGGGAAGTGGCCGCTCGTGCTCATCATGGACCGCCTGTTCACCGAGGTCGACCTGCTCGCGTAGGTCGCCGCCGGCTACGGGACGAACGCGAGCACGTTGCCCGGCGCCCCCGAACCGTTGACGTTCGTCGGGCTCCCCAGCACGATCCACGCGCCGACCGTCGGGAGGGCCTCCAGGTTCGTGAGGTTCTCGATCGTGAGGCGGTGCCGGCGCAGCGTGAGCCAGGTCGGCATGAAGGCCGCGTCGGAAGCGGGGTCCGGCCCGAAGGTATCGGTGCCGAGCGCACCCGTTTGCCCGAGAACGCCCGTGGAGATCAGCCACTTCACGGCGTTGCGCGAGAAGCCCGGCTGGTGGCCGCCGTCGAGCCCGCTCCCGCAGTTCTCGTAGTTCCGATCGTTCGGTTCCGCGCCCCAGAACGCGGAGCATCCGGTCAACAGGAGCACCGCGGCGCCCTCCGGCATCTGGCCGAACTCGGCCTCCCAGGCCTCGAGGTCGGCGATCCGCACGACGTGGTCCGGATCCGCGGCCGTCTCCTCGCGCACGTCGACGACCACGGCCGGCAGGACGAGATCGGACGGCGAGAGGTCGTCCATGCAGAGCGCCCCCTCGTGGAAGTGGCACGGCGCGCTGTAGTGGGTGCCGGTGTGTGCGCCCTCGCGGATGACCTCGAGGTAGTAGCCATCCTCGGCGACGGTGAACACGGTGTGGATCCGAAAGCGCGGGTCGCCGGGGAAGATCGGCGTCTGCGCCGGGTCGTTCACGTGGCTGAGGCTGACGACCTCGCCGAAGCCGGGGAGCAGGCTCGGCGCCCGGCCGGCGCTCGCGCCGGCGGACCAAAGGGACGCCGAGGTCGCCATCCCCGCGACGAAGAGGGCCGCGCCCGAGGCCGCGGCGAGGATCGATCGAACGGTCCGTGACGTGCGCATGTGGAACCTCCCGTGGTCGACGAGCGGGAGGCTACCCCCGTCTCCGCATCGGCGCGACGCGCCTCGCCCCCCGGTAGGCTGCGCCGATGGAGTTCCGCGAGGTCCTCCGCCGCCGGCGCATGGTTCGCCGCTTCGACCAGCGACCGGTCCCGCGCGAGACGATCGACCGGATCCTCGACGTCGGGCGCCGGGGCCCGTCGGCGGGGTTCTCGCAGGGGCTCGAGCTGCTGGTGCTCGACGAGCCGGGGACCGTGGCCGAGTTCTGGGCGATCACCCGCGACCCGGAGTTCGGCTGGGATCTCGAGGACCTGTCGGTCGGGCCCACGGTGATCGTGCTCCCGCTGCCGGACGCCGATCGATACGTCGCGCGCTACTCCGAACCCGACAAGCTCGCGTTCGGCATGGACGTGGAGTCGAACTGGCCGGTCCGTTTCTGGGATGTCGACGCCGCGATGGCCGCGATGCTCATGCTTTTGGCCGCGATCGACGAGGGACTGGGCGGCGTGGTTCTTCGGCATCACGCACGGGGAACGCACGGCTCCTGGATCGCTTCGGCGTGCCGGAACGCTTGCGGCCCATCGGGATCCTGGGCCTCGGGTATCGAGCCGAGGACGAGGCGCCACGGGGGTCGGGGACCTCGCGTCGTCGCCGCCCGCTCGCCGAGCAGATCCATCGAAACGGCTGGTAGCACCGTGCGGCTACCCGATCCCCGTCGATGCGGTACCCGATCCATGGGAGGGCTCGCCGCGACAGAATCACCCGCGCCGAGTAGCCCCGTCGTGGTCGTTTTCGCTGCGGCTTTTCCCTTGCGCGACCGATAGAGAAGATGCCATGACGATCATCAGGACAAAGTGCCCGGACTGCGGGGAAGTGGACATGGGAGCGGGGGCCATCTCGCTCTCCCTCGGGACCGACGGGGAGCGCGGCGCCTTCGCGTTCACCTGCCCCGAGTGCCTCGTCGAGGTGAACCGCCCGGCGAGCCGCAAGACGGTCGCGCTCCTGATCGCGGCGGGCGTCGAGCCCGCGCCGATCCCGGACCTCCTGGACTCGGTCGACTGGTCGTTCCCGCTGGAGGACCAGAGCCCGAACCCCGGCGCGGCGGCCTTCACCCTCGACGACCTGATCGGCTTCCACTTCCTGCTCGAGGACGACCTCGCGATCGCCGAGCTCCTGTCGCTCGAGCACTAGCCCCTGCGCCTCAGACCACCTCGCGCAACAGCCCAACGATCCGCCGCGCGCTCTCGCGCTCCGGATCGCGGTCGGGGTTGTAGCAGGCGACCGAGATCCCCAGACACGCCGGGTCGCGAACGAGCGGCGTGAGCAGGTCCGCAAGCTCGGGCCAGTCGATGCCGTCCGGGACCGGGGCGTCGTTCGGGAATACGCGCTCGTCCAGGATGTCGAGGTCGACGAACACGAAGAACCGACGGCCGCCGGGGGAGACGGCGGCCTTCGCCGCGCTCGCCGTCGCGGCCGGGCCGAGGCGAACGAGCTCGGGCGTGCCGATCGCCGTGATGCCCGGCAGCTCCTCCGGCGTCACCGAGCCGTAGCCCCTTGCCTCCTCGAGGTCGCGAAAGCCGACGAGCGCGACGTCGGACGGACGGACGAGCGGCGCATCGCCCGCCGCGGCCACCCACGCCGGCGGCCCGATGCCGAGCGCGACGGCGAGCGGCATGTCGGCGGCCTCGCCGGTCGGCGAGCTCGTGCCGTCGTACAGGTCGAGGTGCCCGTCCACGTACACGATGCCGAGCTCGCCGAAGCGATCGCGCAGTCCGGCGATCGCGCCGACCGCGAGCGTGCAGCAGCCTCCGAGGACGACCGTCTTCGCGTCCGGATCCGCATGCCGGGCGATCGCGTCGCGGATCGTCCTCGTCACCCGGAGCACGGAGTCCGAGCCGACGATGCCGGTCTCGGGGTCGCGGACCGGGGGCTCGATCAGCACGTCGAGGTCGCCGAGATCCTCGGCCCCCAACGCATCGACGACGCCGTGCTCGCGGAGCACCCGAGGCATGAACGTCGTCCCGATCGCCCCGCCCACGCTGTCGATCGGGATCCCGAGGAGACGAACGACCGTCATGTGTCCGGACGCTACACGCCGGGTGGTCTCGACGCCGTGGGGTGACGTTTGCGGGGTCGTCCGGTACCTTCGCCGTTCCCTCTCCCCCTGGGCGGTCACCATCACGGTTCGACGGGTTCGACGCGCGAGGACGGCGTTCGTCGCCGTGGCGGTGCTCGCGTCGGCGGCCCTCTCCGGGGCGCCGCCGGCGGCCGCGGGCGGCGGCCCGGGCGCCGCCGGATCGTCGGGGGATGCCGGGACCCCCGGCCCGCCGGTCGTGACGGCGCAGCCCGTGGGCTCGCTCCCGGGGATCGACGTCTCGCACCATCAGGACGTCATCGACTGGGCGCAGGTGGCGGCGTCGGGAATTCGCTTCGCCTTCGCGAAGGCGAGCGAGGGCCGGACCTTCGTCGACCCCATGTACGCCACGAACAAGGCCGCCGCCGAGTCCAACGGGATCGCGTTCTCCGCCTACCACTTCGCCAAGCCGGACGACCGGCCCAACGACGCGATCCTGGAGGCGGATCACTTCGTCGACACCGCGCAGCTCGTCCCGGGGAACCTGCTCCCCGTCCTGGACATCGAGAGCACCGGCGGGCTCTCGCAGGCCGAGGTCACCGACTGGATCCTCACGTGGCTCGGCCGGGTCACCGAGCGGCTCGGCGTGCGCCCGATGGTCTACACGAGCCCGGCAGGGTGGGAGAGCCGGACCGGCGACACGACGGCCGTCGCCGACGCCGGCTACTCCGTGCTGTGGATCGCGCACTGGGACGTCGCCGAGCCGAGGCTCCCGGCCAACGAGTGGGCCGGCAACGGCTGGACGTTCTGGCAGTACTCCAACTGCGGTTCGATCCCGGGCATCGAGGGCTGCGTGGACCTCGACTGGTACGGCTCGAGCGACTTCGGCCCCGTCACGATCCCGAGCCCCGACGTCACGCCGCCCACCCTCGCGATCGCCACGCCGACGGGCGTGACCGGTCCCATCGAGATCTCCTTCTCCGAGGTGGTCCGCCAGGTGACGACCGACAACACCTACGCGTGGGCGCCGCAGACCGGGACCTATCCCGAGGTCGCGCTCACGTGCCGGTCGGGCAAGTCCGTGGTGGTGGACTGCGTCGTGGGGAACGTGCGGACGGTCACCGTGCAGCCGCTCGAGCCGCTGCTGCCCGGCGAGACCTACGAGGCCGTCGTGAACCCGGCCATCGTTCCGACGGCCGTCGTCGATCGTGGCGGCAACCCGGCGCCCACGACGATGCAGGGCTTCGCGCCGCCGACCGAGGTCGAGCAGGGGAGCCCGGCCGTCTCCTACGGCTGGCGGACGGCGTCCAAGGAGGACGCATACGGCGGCTCCTTCGCCGTCGAGCGCCGGGCCGGCGCCTCGGCGTCGTTCGCGTTCCAGGGCCGGTCCGTTACGTGGTCCACGGCCACGGGGCCGGCGCAGGGCAAGGCCGCGGTGTCGATCGACGGGCGTGCGTTCGGCACGTTCGACCAGTACGCACCCCGGGCCGCGTTCAAGGTGGAGCGACGATTCACCGGGCTGGAGCGCGGCTCACACACGATCGCGATCCGCGTGCTGGGCACGGCCTCGGCGGGCGCGAGCGACACGCAGGTCGTGGTCGACGCGTTCGAGGCGGGGGGCGAGCTCGTGAAGAACCCGTCGATCGCGACGTCGTGGGGGACCCTGGAGGCCGCCCGGGCATCCGGTGGCCGCGCGGCGGCCGGGGACCTCGCGCGGGCGAGCGCCGAGCTCACGTTTCGCGGCACCGGGGTGACGTGGGTCACGATCCGCCGGCGGGATCAGGGCCGGGCGGAGCTGTACGTCGACGGGGTGTACGTCCGCACGGTCGACAACTACGCGGCCGAGCCGGCGTTCGGCGTCGAGCGCTCGATCACCGGGCTCGCCGACGGGATCCACACGCTCAGGATCGTCGTCCTCGGCGACGCCAGACCGGCGGCGACGGGCGCGCTCGTCAGCGTCGACCGGTTCGTGGTCTTGCCCTGAGGGCGCTCGGGGTCACAGGGTCCAACTCGGAAATGGCATGAGTGCGGCCGATGCCTCGTTGAGGCCGCGGTACAGGTCGCGGCGAGTCTCACCCGGCAGGCGCTCGAGCAGAAGATGCAGGCCCCGAAGCGCGCCGTCGCATCGCGCGAGCACCGCACGGCCGGTGTCCGTGATCCGCAGGCCGAGGACGCCCGCATCCCGGACGAGCGGCTCCATGCACCCGGCGTCGGTAAGCCGCCGGACGAGCAGGTGGACGGCCTGCCGCGAGGTGCCGAGCTGGTGGGCGATCGCGCCTGCGTGCACGTTCGGGTCGGCGCCGAGCGCCTCGAGGACCTCGAACTGCGGCGTAGGAGACGCCGATGTCCTCGAGCGCCTCGTTCAACGTTCGCCGGAGTCTGCGCTGGAAACGGCGAGCCGCCGCGACGACGTCGGCCGTCGACGGCGCGTCGTGTTCAGAGGTCTCGGCTTGCGGCCTCGTGGCCGGATCGACCCCCAGCGTGCGGTAGATGTCCTCGAGATCCGCGACGGTATCGAACTCTTCGTCCATCGGCGGGTTCTACCATCCGCCGGTGACGCAGCCGATGGGGTGGTCAAGACCTTGACGCGCCGACGTGGCCACCGCCCTTCCCGGCGTCAAGACCTTGACGCGCCGTCGGCCCCCGGCGCGCTCTCGACGATGTGATCCGGCGTGTGGTGCGCCGCCGGAATCGTCCCGAGCTTTCCGGCCTGGTAGTCCTCGAACGCCTGGAGGAGCTCCTCGCGCGTGTTCATCACGAACGGGCCGTACCACGCGACCGGCTCGCGGATCGGGCGGCCGCCCAGCACGAGCACCTCGAGCGCGGGAAAGCGCGACTCCTGCGTTCCCGCGGCGTCGATCCGGATCGCGTCCCCGGGACCGAACACCGCGAGCTGCCCGGTCGCGACCGGCACGCGCTCGTCCCCGACCGTCCCGGCCCCCGCGAGCACGTACGCGAGCGCGTTGAACTCCGCGCGCCACGGCAGCTCCAACCGCGCCCCCGGCGCGACGGTCGCGTGCACGTAGGTCATCGGCGTGTACGTGTCTCCCGGGCCCCGGTGGCCGGCGAGCTCGCCCGCGATCACGCGCACCAGCGCGCCGGCGTCCGGCGTCGCGAGGAGCGACACCTCCGCCGCGCGCAGGTCCTGGTATCGGGGCGGCGCCCACTTCTCGGCGGCCGGCAGGTTCACCCAGAGCTGCGTGCCGTGGAAGAGCCCGCCGCTCGCGACGAGATGCTCGGGCGGCTTCTCGATGTGCAGGATCCCGGCGCCGGCGGTCATCCATTGCGTGTCGCCGTTGGTGATCACGCCGCCGCCGCCGTTGGAGTCCTGGTGCTCGAAGATCCCGTCGATGATGTAGGTGACGGTCTCGAACCCGCGATGCGGGTGCCACGGCGTGCCCTTCGGCTCGCCGGGCGCGTACTCGACCTCGCCCATCTGGTCCATGTGGACGAACGGGTCGAGGTCGGCCAGGTCCACGCCCGCGAAGGCCCGTCGGACCGGGAACCCCTCGCCCTCCAGGCCGCTCGGCGCCGTGGTGACGGCACGAACGCGCCGAGGCCGCGCCGTCTCCTCGACGGGAGGCACGCGCTCGAGCGTGGTCAGGTCCTCGACCGTGATCGCCGGCATGTCCTCTACGATCCCAGAGCGACCGCGATACGGCAGGCGGGCCCGGTCCGGCGCTCAGCGAGATCGGTCCTCGATCTCCCAGGCGTGATCGAGCGCGTGCCAGGCGACGCGCCGAACGAAGAAGCGCGGCGTCCACCGTTTCCCGCCGCGCGGGGCGGGGGCCACTCCCTCGGTCGCGGCGGCGACCAGTGCATCCAGGACCGCCCCTCGGACCCGCTCGGTCCGGTCCCCGTCCGCGGCGCCGAGCTTCCACGACAGCCGGACGAGGTAGCCCTGCTCGGCGTCCCGCACGTGGTCGACGATCTTGCCGAGGTCGCGACCGCCCCCGCGCGGTCCGGCGCTGAGCGTGCTTCCCTCGGCAGCCTCGGCCGCGGCATCGAGCGCCGCCCAACACGCCTTCAGGATCGAGGCGGACCTGCGGCGCTCCGCCTCGTCCATCGGGTCCGCGTCACGCGACGTGGCGACGTCGGGCGCGCCGAAGTCGGTGGTCGCGGTGCCCTCGAGCCGCTCGAGGACGTGGACGGAGACCTGGCGGCCCGGCGTCGCGAACCCGAGTCGCGTCCCGCGGAGCACGCGGGCGTAGCGCGGGCCGTACGCGAGCAGGGCCTCGATCGCCGAGATCTCGTCGCGGCCGCTTCGACACCAGCCGGGCCATTCGAGCGCGGCGGCGAAGACGCGTCGCTTCCCGGTCTCGACGGAGACGTCCAGCTTCGAGGCTCGCGTTGCCATGACGCGATCGGTCAGCCGCGCAGCGCCGCGAGCGCGTTGGGAACCGTGTCCTCCGGCGTGACCTTGTACCAGGCCCGCTCGATCCGGCCGTCCTCGTCCACCAGGAACGAGGAGCGGATGATCCCCGTGAAGGTCCTGCCGTCCCGCTCGCGTTCGCCCCAGGCGCCCCACGCGTCGGCGACCGCGTGATCGGGGTCCGAGAGCAGGGGGAACCCGAGCCCGAACTTCTCGTCGAACGCGAGCTGGTCCTCCGGGACGTCGGGCGAGATCCCCACGACCTCGACCCCGATCCCCTCGAGCTCCTGCATGTGGTCCCGGAGGGAACAGGACTGCCTCGTGCACCCCGGCGTGTCGGCCGCCGGGTAGAAGTAGACGAGCACCTTGCGTCCCCGTTGGCCGAAGTCCGCCAGGCGGACCGTCTCCCCACGCTGGTCCCGGAGGGCGAACGGGGGCGCCGGATCTCCGATCTCGAGCATGGACCTGGAGCCTAAGGCTTATGGCCCAACCGGGGAATGCCGAAGAGTAGGGCGTGGAGGCGAGACAGCCCGCCCGGTTCCTGCACGTGCGCCTGCGGTGGATGCTGCTGGCGAGCGTCCTGTTCATCGCCGAGGGCGCCCTCCTCGCCTTCGGCGGGTTCTGGTGGTGGCCGCTGTCGATCCTCGCGATCGCTCCGGTGATCCTCCTCGGGCGGGCCACGATGCTCGGCGGACCGCTCGACCCCGTGACCCTGCGCAACGGGATCCGCGGGGAGGAGCACGTCGCCGGGGTCCTCGTCGAGCTCGAGGCGGAGGGGTTCCGGGTCCTGCACGACCTCGACACCGGGCGGGGAAACGCGGATCACGTGCTCGTCGGGCCGACGGGCGTGTTCGTCATCGAGACCAAGGACTGGGGCGGCCGGTTCTATCGACGGGGCGGGCGGCTGATGTTCAACGACAAGCCCGCCGACCAGGTCGTCGGGCAGGTCACGGCCACGGCGCTCGCGATCCGGGAGCGGCTCGAGGGGGCGGGCATCGACGTCTGGGTCCAGGCGGTGATCGCGTCGACCCGCGCGAAGGTCTCCACCGGCCTGATGCGGATCGGTCACGTGACGATCGCCGACGCCGAGCGCCTGCCCGAGCTCGTCCGGGCGGCCAAGGGATCGATGGACGCCGACACCGCCGCGCGGGCGATCGGCGCGATCCTTCGGGCACCCTAGGATCGACGGGCCGGCTCCCGCTCCGGCGCTCGCTCCGGGAGCACCTCCAAGATCGGGCGCGTCGTCGGCGGGGCGGCCTCGACGGCCTCGCCGCCCTCCACGCGGAGCTTCGGCAGCCACTCGAGCCACGCCGGCAGGTACCAGTTCCAATCGCCGAGGAGTCGCATGCTCGCGGGCACGAGCAGCGTCCGAACGATCGTGGCGTCCATGAGGACCGCGACCGCGAGCCCGAAGCCCATCTGCTGGAACTGTCCCAGCCGACCGGCCGCGAACGCGCCGAAGACGGTGACCATGATCAGCGCCGCGCCGGTGATGATCCCGGCCGTCGTGCGGAGCCCGTAGGCGACGGCCTCGGTGTTGTCGCCGGTCTTGTCGTACTCCTCGCGGATCCGGCTCAGGAGGAAGACGTGGTAGTCCATCGACAGGCCGAACAGGATCGAGAACAGGAACAGCGGGAGCCACGCCTCGATCGCCTCGGCCCTCTTGAACGGGAACCCGAGCGCGTTGAAGAAGCCCAGGCCGAACCCCTTCTGGAAGACCAGCGTCACGGCGCCGTAGGCGGCCATGACCGAGAGCAGGTTCATGATGATCGCCTTGATCGGCACGACGATCGACCGGAACACGACGGTCAGCAGCAGGAACGACAGACCGAGGACGAACGCGAGGACGATCCACTGGTACGAGTCGACGATCCCAAGGAAGTCGACGAAGAACCCGCTGTTCCCGCCGACCAGCACGGTCGCCCCCGGAGACCCCGTCGAACGCCGCGGGGACCATCGAGCTCCGGAGGTCCCGGATCCCCTCGAACGCCGCGTCGTTGTACGGGTCGCCGGCGAAGTACGCGGAGATCAGCAGCGCGGTGCCGTCCTTGGACTGCGAGACGGCGGTCCGGCGCGAGAAGGTCTCGTCGTGCGCGATCGCGCTCTGGAGCGACGTGACGGCGTCCTGGACCGCCGGGTCGGTCACGTCCCCCGTGACCACGATCTGCGCCGGGTCGGTGGTGCCGCCCGAGTTGAACTCCTGAACCAGCGTCAGGAACGCCTGGCGGGAGGGGAACTCCTCGGGGAGCGCGCTGACGTTGTTCGAGGTGCCGCGGTGAAGCTGGAAGAAGAACCCGCCGAGCGCGCCGAGGATCAGGACGCTCCCCACGAGGAACACGACCGGCCTCGCCATGACCGTGCGGGTGAGCCGGTCCCAGAAGCCGCCCTGCGGGTCGTAGGCGGTGTCGACGCGCGCCCGCTTGGACAGCCGCGGCCAGTTGATCCGGTCGCCGAGCAGGCCGAGGATCGCGGGCAGGAGCGTCATCGAGGCGGCGAGGGCGCAGATCGTGACGAGGATCGCGCCGCCGGCGAGGCTCCGGAACATCGACACCGGGATGATCAGCATCCCGAGGAGAGCGAGCACCACGGTGAGGCCGCTGAAGAAGACCGCGCGGCTCGCGGTGCCGCCCGAGCGACGGATCGCCTCGAGCTTCTGGAAGCCCTTCTTCCGCTCTTCGCGGTAGCGCGAGACGATGAACAGCGAGTAGTCGATGCCGACCGCCAGGCCGATCATCGTGATCATGTTCTCCACGAACATGTTGAAGTGGAACAACTGGCCGACGAGCGCGACCAGGCCGAGCGCGATACCGATCGCGAACAGGCCCATCAGGAGGGGCAGGACCGCCGCCACGATCGAGCCGAACACGACGATCAGGACGATCAGGGCGACGAGCAGGCCGATCGACTCCGACTTCTTCATGTCCTCATCGGCGAGCTTCATGAAGTCGGCGAAGAGGGCGGCCTGCCCGGCGACCTGCACCGTGTAGGTCTCGTTGGAGTTGCCGGCCGCGACGGCCCTCAGATCGGCGACGATCGACTCCGACTGGTCGACGATCGGGACGGCGACGAGGGTCGTCTGCCGGTCCGTCGAGATGAGCGCGCTCGCTTGCTGCATGGCGTCGAACCCGCTGTACGGGGGTGCGGCGAGGTCGGATCCACCCCTGCGGGTCACGGCCGTCTCGATCGCCTGCACGGCGGTCAGGAACTGGACGTTGCTCACGAGCGCGTACGGATGGTGGATGAGGACGAAGGCCTCGGGAGGATCGGCCTGCGCCCCGTTCGACGTTCCGCCGCCCGACAGCTCGGCGAGCTGCTCGGGGGTGAGCACCGTCGCCTCGAAGCCCTCGGGCGCGGCGCGCGAGACGGCATCGGTCAAGCGTGGGAGGACGGCCGAGGGATCGCCGCGGATCTGCAGGACCAGCAGCGTCGTGTGGTCGTCGGGGAACAGCTGCGCCTGCAGGGCCTCGGCGTCCGCGTAGGTCGTCACGGGGCCCGCGATCACGTCCGGGCCGAGCGCCTCGGCGTCCGCCTTGAGGCCCTGGACGTGGGCCGCGAAGTCGCCGTCCCAGGTCGAGGTCGTGGACTGCACGACGAAGAACTCCGTGAATCCCGCCGTGCCCCCGAACTGCTCGTCGATCACGGTCTGGGCCCTGGCGGACTCGGGCTGGTTGGTGAACGCCATGTCGTCGGTCAGGACCCCGGTCAGCAGCCGGGCGCTCAGGAGGCCCATGGCGAGGATGAGGGCGAGCCAGGCCCCGAGCGTTCGCCAGGGGTGCCGGCTGCTGACGGATGCGAGCGTCTCCGGGTTGAGCTTCATCGTCTCCTCCCGTCACCGGGTGTGTCTCAGGCCACGGTAGGAGGCGCGAAGAGGCTCACTAGGGCCCAAGGACTCTGCCGTGCGGGGGCGTCGGGACTCCCCCCGGGCGTGCTCGGCCGATCCGGCCGGTAGCCTGGCCGCCGCATGCGCGTCGACGCCCACTTCGAGCCGCTGGTCACCGAGCGCCTCGTGCTCCGCCGGTCCCGGCCCGAGGACGCCCGCGCAATCTCCGCCTACCGGAGCGACCCCGACGTCCATCGCTACCAGGGCTGGGACCGAACCGACGCCGCCGGCGTCAGGGCCGAGATCGAGGAGATGGCCCGGCGCGCGCCGGGGGAGCCGGGCGGCTGGGTCCAGCTCTCGGCGGAGGAGCGCGAGGGCGGCGGGCTGGTCGGCGACGTGGGGCTCAGCCTCGCCGAGGGCGAACCCGGCGTGATCAAGGTCGGCTACACGATCGCGCCGGCGTTCCAGGGACGCGGCTACGCCACCGAGGCGGTCGCCGCGCTCGTCGCCTACGCGTTCGACACGCTCGGCGCCGAGGTCGTCCGCGCGCACGCGAGCGCCGAGAACGCCCCGTCGATCCGCGTCGCCGAGAAGGTGGGGATGCGTTTGGTCGAGCGGATCGAGCATCGGTACGGCGACGAGGTGTGGTTCGGCGTTCGGTACGAGCTCCGGCGGAAGGATCGAGCCGAGTCGCTCTGAGGGCACGGGCGGCTAGGCACCCCGTCGACGGTTCGCTCGCGCCCCCGCCGGGGTGTGGCTACCATGCCGAACAGGGCATGAACCAGGGAGGTGCGCGATGGCGACGACGGTGAAGGCCGCACTGCTGCAGACCGACTGGGCCGGCACCCAGGAGGCGATGACCGACAAGCACGAGGAGGCCGCCCGCGAGGCGGCCGCGCAGGGCGCCCAGGTGATCTGCTTCCAGGAGCTCTTCTACGGCCCGTACTTCTGCCAGGTGCAGGACGCCGAGTACTACGCCTACACCGAGCCGATCCCCGACGGCCCGACCACCAAGCGGTTCCAGGCGGTCGCCAAGGAGCTCGGCATGGTCATGGTGCTGCCGATGTACGAGATCGTGCAGCCGGGCCAGTACTACAACACGGCCGCGGTGATCGACGCCGACGGCGCCTACCTCGGCAAGTACCGAAAGCACCACATCCCGCAGGTGAAGGGCTTCTGGGAGAAGTTCTACTTCACGCCCGGCACCGAGGGGTACCCGGTGTTCGAGACGGCCGTCGGCAAGGTCGGCGTGTACATCTGCTACGACCGACACTTCCCCGAGGGCTGGCGGATCCTCGGCCTGCACGGCGCCGAGATCGTGTTCAACCCCTCGGCCACCCATCGGGGGCTGAGCGAGTACATCTGGCGTCTGGAGCAGCCCGCGGCCGCCGTCGCGAACATGTACTACGTCGGCGCGATCAACCGCGTCGGGATCGAGCCGCTCGGCGACGACGACTTCTACGGGCAGAGCTACTTCGTCGATCCCGAGGGCCAGTTCGTCGGCGACGTCGGCGACGCGTACAAGCCCGAGCTCATCGTGCGCGAGCTCGACCTCGGCAAGATCCGCGAGGTTCGGGACCGCTGGGCGTTCTACCGCGACCGGCGGCCCGACGCCTACGACGACATCGTCGCCCGCTAGCGAGGTCGGCGGTCCGCCCCTCTTCCCAGGTCCCGAGTCCGAGGTCGACAATCCGAGCATGGTGGGCGAGACCATGCGCGAGGAGCGCAAGGTCGTCACGGCCCTGTTCGCCGACGTCGTCGGCTCGACCGGGCTCACGGAGCGGCTCGATCCCGAGGACGCTCGCGAGCTGATCGGTGCCGCGGTCGCCGGCATGATCGAGGCGGTCGATCGGTTCGGGGGGACCGTGAAGGACCTTGCCGGCGACGGGGTGCTCGCGCTCTTCGGCGCGCCGGTCGCGCACGAGGACGACGCCGAGCGTGCCATCCGGGCGGCGCTCCGGATGGTTCGGAGCGTCGGCCATCACGCCGACGACCGCTCGACGCCGTCGGTGCGCGTCGGCATCGAGACCGGGCTCGTGGTGCTCGGGCCCGTCGGAGCCGGGACGCGCGTCGAATACGGGGCCACGGGCGACGCGATCAACGTCGCGGCTCGCCTCCAGTCCCACGCCCCCGCGGGCGGGATCCTCGTCGGCGCGGTCACGCAGCGGGCGGTTCGCTCCCTGTTCGAGTGGGGCGCGGAGCGGCATCTGGAGCTGAAGGGCAAGGCCGAGCCCGTCTCGGCCTTCGAGGTCGTCGACGTGCGGGATCGCGCCGATCGTCGCCGCGACGTGCGGCGCATCGCGACCCCCATGATCGGTCGGGACGAGGAGCGCTCACGCGCGACGGCGTTCGCCGGGCGCGCGCTCGCCGGCGAGGGCGGGCTGCTCGTCGTCGTGGGCGAGCCCGGCATCGGCAAGAGTCGGTTGGTGGACGAGATGCGGCGCGAGGTCGAGCCGTCGACCGGCGCTCGCTGGCTCGAGGGGCGATGCGTGTCGTTCGGCCAGACCACGCCGTACCTTCCCCTGCGCGAGGTCATCCTCGATGCCCTCGACATCGCATACGACGAGCCCAACCTCTCCGGCGTCTTGCGAGCGCGCCTGTCGAGTCGTCCTGCCCGACGCACCGGACGACGCCGCGCAGTACCTCGAGGCGGCGCTCGGCGCTCAGGAGCCTTGCGCGCGAGCGGTCGCCGGAGACCGTCCAGTTCCGAACGCTCGAGACACTGCGGCTCCTCCTGGCCGGGCTCGCCCGGCGCGGCCCGCTTGTCGTGTCGATCGAGGACCTCCACTGGGCCGACCCATCCAGCCTCCACGCGATCGAACGACTGCTCCCGACGGCGATCGACGCGCCAGTGCTCTTCGTGGTCACGCTCCGTGAAGAGAGCGGAGCGGCCGAGCGGCTCGCGAAGCTGGCGTCCGCTCTCCCCGCGGACCACCGCGACACGATCGAGCTCCGCGAGCTCGATCGCGGGCGCGACGACGATCTGCTCGATGCGCTCATCGGCGGGGACGCGCTTCCCGCCGGGCTCCGGCGGCGCGTGGTGGACACGTGCGGCGGAAACCCGTTCTTCATCGGCGAGCTCGTGCGATCGCTCATGGACTCCGGCGTCCTGCTCCGCGAGGGCGACACGTGGTCGGTCGCGCGCGCCGAGGCCCCCGTCGAGCTGCCGGCGACCATCGAGAAGGTGATCCTGGCCCGCGTCGACGTGCTCGAGCCGGCGCCGCGCGAGGTGCTGACGGCGGCGTCGGTCCTCGGGCGCGGGGTCTCGGTGCCGCTGCTCGAACGGGTGCTCGCGACAGACCCGCGGCCCATGCTCGAGGAGCTCCGCCGGCTCGATCTCCTCGACGAGGGCCAGCAGGGCGAACTGCGCTTTCGGCACGCGCTGATCCAGGAGGTGGCGTACGGGTCCCTGCTGAAGAAGCGCAGGCGCGAGCTCCATGCCCGGGCGGCGGTCGCCATCGGGGAGATGTGGCCCGAGCGCCGGGAGGAGTACCTCGCAGTCCTCGCCCACCATCACCGTGGCGCCGGCGAGCTCGAGGCGGCGCGCGAGCTCCACGCCCTCGCGGCCGAGCGCGCCGAGCGGCTGCACGCGGTCGCGGAGGCGCTGGAGCACCTGGGCTCGGCGATCGCGATCGCCGGCGAGCTGGGCCGCACCGCCGCCGATCGCGACCTCGCCGATCACCTCCTGGCGCGGGCGCGGGTGCGGGCGCGGACGGGCGACGTCGCGGGCGCGAAGGCCGATCTCGAGCGGGTGCTCGAGCCCGGCGCCGATCCGGACCTGGCGATGCGCGCGCACGACGAGCTGGGGTTCGTCCTGGCCGGCGCCGCGGACTATCGCGAGGCCGTGCCCCACCTCCAGGCCGCGCTCGACGCGGCCGCGGCGCTGGGTGACGGCGCGGCGGAGGTGAGCGCGCTCAGCCGGCTGGCCCTCGTGCACACGAATCGGCTGGACCTCGACGCGGGCCTCGAGTACGGCAACGCGAGCCCTGGCGATCGCCGAGGCGCTCGGCGACGAACGCGCGATCGCGACGGCGATGGACGGGCTGAAGCAGGTCGCGCTCCAGACCGGCGACTTCGAGACGCTCGAGCGGGTCGCGGACCGGCTGGCGGAGATCCACCGACGGAACGACGACCTGTGGTTGCTCCAGTTCGTCCTGCTGGAGGTCGCCTACGCCGATATCGCACGGGCTCGCCTCGATCGCGCCTTCGCGCGCCTCGAGGAGTCGCTCGACATCAACCGGAGGATCGGGGACCTCGGCAACGAGCCCGCGCACGTCATCGTGCTGGGCGTGGCGCACCGGGCGCGAGGGGAGTACGGAATCGCCCTGGCGCTCGGACGGCGGGCGTTCGAGCTGGCATGCAACCTCGACCACGGCGAGTGGATCGCATGGTCGGCCACGTGGCTCGGGCGGGATGGCGCTCGAGCTGGGTGCGCTCGACGAGGCGAGCCGGGTGCTCGACGCGGGGATCGTCGCCGGCGAACGCTCGGCCGCCGACCTGCATCTGGTTCGCTGTCTCGGCCTGAACGCATGGGCGAGCTACCGGCTGGGCGATCGGGAGCGGGGCGTCGAGCTCGCGGACCAGGCGACCTCGATCTTCGACCGGATCCGGGTCCGGCCGCCGCGGGCCTACGTTCCGGGACGGGACGCGTACGCGGCCGTGGCACGAGTTCGGATGGCAGGAGGGGTCGGTCGACATCGCAACCGCGCTGCTCGAGCCGGTCGTCGCGGCGTGTGAGGCGTGTGGGTGGATCGACGGCATCGTCGACGGCCGGCTCGTGCTCTCGGAGGCGGCGCTCCGGCGCGGCGACCCATCCGGCGCCACGGCCCTGGCCGAGCGCGCGTTGGCCGAGGCCCTACGCTCCAGGCTCCCGACGGCGTGGCGCGCACACGCCGCCCTCGCCGACGCGCTCCGGGCCGCGGGTGAGGGCGAGCGAGCGATCGACCACGTCCGCCGAGGCGAGATCCAGGTTGCGGGATTGCTGGAGACGATCGACGATGCGGTGATCCGGGACACCTTCGCCGCGAGCGCGGCCGAGCGGCTGTCCGGGGAGGGGAGGCCGGGATGACCGTGTCCAACCTGCATCACGTCTCGATCCGCGTTCAAGACCTCGATCGGTCTCGGCGTTTCTACGAGGACGTGCTCGGGTTCGCCTTCATGGAGCTCCCGGTCGGCGAGGCCGTCACCGGCATCTGGCGGGGCGCTCCCAAGGAGGGGACCATGCTCGCGACGCAGGTCGGCGAGACGTTCGTGATCCTCGCGCCGCCGCTCGAGGGCACGCCCGCCGACGACCGGTTCAGCGAGCGCCGGATCGGGGTCGACCACCTCGCGTTCGGCGTGGACGAGCGAGCCACGCTCGACGACCTGGTCTCGCACCTGCGCGCCGCCGGGGTCGAGACGGCGGGCGTCGAGCTCGACCCGGTCCTGAACAAGGAATACGTCTGCTTCCGCGATCCCGACAACGTGCAGTGGGAGTTCTACTCGCGGTAGCCGCCTCGCAGCGGGTCGCGCCATTGGCGAGGCGTGGGTAGCATCCCGGCGATGCGCCGCGCCGGGATGTTCCTGCTGGCCCTGTTGCTGGTCGCCGTGCTGTGGGAGCTCTACAAGTGGCTCGGGCCGCAGGACGGCGGCACCGTCTTCGGCTGGTCGATCCTGCCGCGCGCCAACGACCGGGCGATGCCGCATGTGTGGGAGATGCTCTCGCGCTACGCCGATCCTGAGCGGCGGGGGTCCAGCCAGCCGATCGCCCTGGTGGTCCTCGCCGGGGCGTGGTTCTCGCTGCGACTCGCGCTGGTTGGGTTCGCGATGGGCACCGCGGTCGGGCTCGGCCTAGCCGTGCTGATGGCTCGCTACCGGGTGGTCGAGCGAGGGCTGTTGCCGTGGCTGGTCCTGTCGCAGACGGTGCCGCTGATCGCGCTCGCGCCGCTCGTCGTGAGCTGGGGCGGCAAGCTGCACATCGCCGGCTTCGAGTGGCCGCGGTGGCTCTCGGCGGCCGTGCTGGGCGCCTTCCTGGCCTTCTTCCCGGTGGCGGTCGGCACGTTGAAGGGCCTAACCTCCACGCCGGCGGCCTCGCTCGAGCTCATGGACTCCTACGCCGCGTCGTGGCGCCAGACCCTGTTCAAGCTGCGCTTCCCGGCCGCCGTGCCGTACATCGTGCCCTCGTTGAAGCTCGCGGCGACCGCGTCCGTGGTCGGCGTCGTCGTCGCCGAGATCTCGACCGGCCTGGCCGGCGGGGTCGGCCGGCTGATCATCGAGTACGCGCGCGAGGCCACCGCCGACCCCGCGAAGGTGTACACGGCCGTGTTCGGCGCGGCCGCGCTCGGTCTGCTGATGGCCGGGCTCGTGGCGCTCATCGATCTGGTGACCATGCGCAACCGGCCGCGGGAAGTCACCGAGTGACCGCGGCGGTCGAGGTCCACAGGCTCTCCAAGGTCTTCAACGCGGGCCAACCGAACGCCGTCGAGGCGCTCGTCGACATCGACCTGGTCATCGAGCCGGGGGAGTTCGTCTCGCTGATCGGCCCCTCGGGCTGTGGCAAGTCCACGCAGCTCCGGCTGATCGCCAACCTGACGGAGCCGACGACCGGCGAGGTGCTCGTGAACGGCAAGCCCGCGCGGGCGGCGCGGCTGGACCAGGACTACGGCATGGCGTTCCAGCAGGCCGGCCTGTTCGAGTGGCGCGACGTGGCCAGGAACATCGAGCTGCCGCTGGAGCTGAAGGGCTGGGACAAGTCGAGGCGGCGGCAGCGGGCGCTCGAGATGCTCGACCTGGTGAAGCTGCCCGAGTTCGCCGGCCACTTCCCGTGGCAGCTCTCCGGCGGCATGCAGCAGCGCGTGGCGATCGCCCGGGCGCTCGCGGCGCATCCGCCGATCCTGCTGATGGACGAGCCCTTCGGGGCCCTCGATGAGATGACACGCGAGCACATGCAGGCGGAGCTGCTCCGCATCTGCGCGGAGACCTCGACCACGGTCGTGTTCGTCACGCACTCGATCCCCGAGGCGGTGTACCTGTCCACGCGCGTGGTCGTGATGTCCCCGAGGCCCGGGCGGATCAAGGACGTGATCGACGTGGACCTCGGGGCGCGGCGCGACGTCGAGACCCGCGAGGCCGACGCCTTCTTCAAGAAGATCACCGAGGTGCGAGAGGCGCTCCGGGGAATGGACACCTCCGACCTCGGACCGGGGCTCGAGTGAGCAGGTCGATCCGTTCCCTCGTCCGCGCGGTGTGGCCGCCGGTGGTGTTCGGGATCGCGTTCCTGGTGCTCTGGGAGGCGGCGGTGAAGGTCCTCGGCTTCCAGCCGTACTTCCTCCCCGCGCCCTCGGCGGTCTGGGAGGAGTTCCGCCAGCACACGGGGCTGATCTGGGAGGCCGCGAGGGTCTCGGGCGGCAACGCGCTCGTCGGACTCCTGGTCGGGACGGCGCTCGGGGTGGGCATGAGCTTCCTGCTCGCGCGATTCCGTCTGCTGAACGACCTGATGACGCCGCTCGCGATCGCGCTGAACGCGGTTCCGATCTTCGTGCTCGTGGCGGTGTTCAACAACATGTTCTCGATCACCAGCGAGGTGCCGCGCCGGCTGATGGTCACGCTCGTCGTCTACTTCATCGTGCTGGTGAACGTGGCCCGGGGGCTTCGCGAGGTCGAGTCGATCCAGCTCGAGCTCATGCGGTCGTACGCGGCGAGCGAGGTGGCGATCCTGCGCAAGGTGCGCGTGCCCAACGCCGTGCCGTACCTGTTCACGGCGCTCAAGATCGCCGCCCCGGCCTCGGTGATCACGGCCTTCGTCTCCGAGTACTTCGGCGGGTCGCAGAACGGGCTCGGGCAGTCGCATCGTCGAGCAACATCGCCATCTCGAAGAACGCCGCGGCCTGGGCCTACGTGCTCGGCGCCTGCCTGCTCGGGCTCGCGTTCTACCTGGCCGCCGTCGCGCTCGAGCGCGTCGCGACGCCGGGCGGCGTCGGCAGCCGCGGACGCGATACGGCATGATGACCGCCGGCCGGCGTAACGGTGACGGGGGAATCCGGCCTCGGGGAAGGGGGAAGCGCATGAGGGGACGACAGCTCCGGGTCGTCGCCGCGGGCGTGCTGGCGCTCGCGCTGGTGGCCGCGGCCTGCGGCAACGACAAGGGCGGCGGGGGCGGGGGTGGTGGCGACTGCGACACGACCGACCCGGTCAGCCTCCAGCTCCAGTGGTTCACCCAGGCGCAGTTCGCCGGGTACTTCGCCGCGCAAGATAAGGGCTTCTACGCCGACCAGTGCCTCGACGTGACGATCGTGGAGGGCGGCGTCGACATCGTGCCGCAGACGCAGCTCGCGGACGGCGCCGTGGACTTCGCGCTCGCGTGGGTCCCGAAGGCGCTCGCGAGCCGTGAGGCCGGCGCGAATATCGTGGACATCGCGCAGGTGTTCCAGCGCTCGGGCACGTTGCAGGTCTCGTTCAAGGACGCCGGCATCACGTCTGGCGCCGACTTCGCCGGTCACACGATCGGCAACTGGGGATTCGGCAACGAGTACGAGATCTTCGCCGCGCTGGCCCAGGCGGGGCTCGACCCGGCCGACGTCACGCTGGTGCAGCAGCAGTTCGACATGCTGGGCCTGCTGTCCGGCGACATCGACGCGGCCGAGGCGATGACCTACAACGAGTACGCGCAGGTACTCGAGGCGGTCAACCCCGACACCGGCGAGCTGTACACGCCCGACGAGCTGAACGTCGTGTCGTACGAGAGCGAGGGCGTCGGGATGCTCCAGGACGCCATCTGGGCGGACGCCGAGCGCATGGAATCCGACAACGCGTACCGGAACATCGCCGTGCGCTTCGTGACGGCGAGCCTTCAGGGCTGGGCCTACTGCCGCGACAACGTCGAGGAGTGCCGCGACATCGTCGTCGCGAAGGGCTCGAAGCTCGGCAACAGCCATCAGCTGTGGCAGATGAACGAGATCAACAAGCTGATCTGGCCGGCACCGAACGGCGTCGGCTACATCGACCAGGCCGCCTGGGACCGCACGGTCGAGATCGCGATGAGCACCCCGAACCTGGACGGGGCCACCGTGATCACCCAGGCGCCGACCGACGGCGCGTGGACCAACGACGTCATGACCAGGGCGCTCGCGAACCTGGAGGAGCTCGGCGTCGACACCAAGGGGGCGGACTTCGCTCCGGTCGAGGTGACGCTCGAGGAGGGCGGCGCGTAGGTGGGAGTTGCGACGGGCGGGCCGCCTCGGCGGCCCGCCCGAGCGTCTCCGCATCAGGAGCGGCCGGCGGCCTTCGCCAAGCCGGACCGCCTCGGCGACGCCGTCGGTCCACGGTTCGCCGTGGCCCGGAAGCAGCAGGTCGGCCGGGAGCGAAGCGAGCGACTCGAGCGATCGAAGCGCCTGGGCGGAGTCGCGGTTGAGGCCGTCGGGCGCGATCTGCGGCCCCAGCCGGCCGGTCAACGGGTTGCGGGTCGACAAGACGTCACCGGTCACGAGCACCCGCCGGTTCTCCAGGAGGATCGCGCAGCTCCCCTCGGTGTGACCGGGCGCGTGCACCACGCGCGGCCGACCCGGGACGTCGAGCGTCTCGCCGTCGCCGAAGGCCGAGACCTCGTGGATCGGGACGATCTTCAAGGCGCCGCGCCGCATGAGCCCGAACAACGTCCGGTACGCCTCGAGCCGCAGGAGGTAGCGGCCGACGCCGGCCTCGTTCTTGCCGACCTTCCCCGTCGTCGCCACCTCGACGTCGTCGCGGTGGATCCAGACGACCGCGTGCGCGTCCGAACGCGCCCGCTCCGCGAACCCCGTGTGATCGCTGTGCGCGTGGGTCAGCAGGACCGCGTCGAGGTCCTCGAGCGTGTGGCCGAGCGACCCCACCGTGCGCTCAAGCACGTCCCAGTCGCGCGGCGCTCCGGCGTCGACGAGCGTGAGCTTCCCGCCGTCCTCGATCAGGTAGAAGTTGACGACGCCTTGCGTGAGCCGATAGATGCCCTCGGCGACCTGCACCCGGGCATCGCAATCCTAGAGCGGGAGCGCCAGAACCTCGGCCGCGGTCAGGCGGTGCGTGCTCTGTGCCACGCGGAGTCCGATCATCCCGTGTGGCGCCGATTGCCAGACGCCCTCTTTCAGGATCTCCACCCTGAGTGCGCCCTCGTCGGTCTCTTCGATCCGAAGCGTCTTGCCGAGCTCCGTGCGGAAGAACTCCATCATGCATGCATCGTACTCCCTTCCTCCCTCCGGCCGCCCGGCCGTGCCCGGACGAAGGCGGCGATGGTGGTCTGAAAGGCGGACGAAGGTGATACGGTCACCGTCGAGGAGGCGTCGATGGCCAACAAGGACAAGGGCGGCTCGAAGAGCTCCAAGACCCCGGCGAGCAAGTCGCTGAAGGAAAAGCGCCAGGCAAAGAAGGACAAGGCCGAGGCCGCCCGTCCCGGAACCTCGGTCACCAAGTAGGCCGCTCTCGACGGACCATCGCCGACTGCGGGTCGGCGGGCTCGTCGCGCGAGCTTTCGCGTACCCTGGGAAGGAACTCGGCGGTTCGGACCAGCGGCATGCCGCGGCTTCCTCCCGATCCGATCCTCCGGCATGACCCCGCAGCCCCGCGAGCCCTCGGTCCCTTGGGTTCTCGATCCAGCCGCGGCACCACGCTCGTCGCCGCGCAACCGACGAACCACCCGACACAGAGGAGATCACGTGCAACAGACGCTCGCCCGGCAGCAGCACGCTGCCCCCGCACCCCCCGCTCCGCCCCTGCCAGGCTTCGCCGAGTTCGGCGTCTCGCGCGACGTCGTCCAGGCGCTCGCGATGCGCGGGTTCGACGCGACCTTCCCGATCCAGTCGCTCGTCCTCGCCGATGCGCTCGCGGGCCGCGACGTGCTCGCTCGTTCGCGCACCGGCTCCGGGAAGACGCTCGCCTTCGCCGTTCCGATCGTCGAACGCCTCACGGCCGACGGACGCAGTCCCACCGCGCTCATCCTGGTGCCGACCCGTGAGCTCGCGTCCCAGGTCACCGAGGAGTTCCGCGCGATCGCCGACGTGCACCACCTCCAGGTCGCCTCGGTCTATGGCGGCGTGGGGATCGGCGCGCAGGCGAAGAAGGCCCGGCGCGCGGACATCCTGATCGCCACTCCGGGACGGCTGCTCGACCTCGTGGCGCGCAGGCTCCTGCGACTGGATCGCGTGCGCATCTGCGTGCTCGACGAGGCCGACCGCATGCTCGACATGGGGTTCCTGCCCGACGTCACCAGGATCCTCGAGCTGCTGCGGCCCGAGCGACAGACGATGCTGTTCTCGGCGACGCTCGACGGCGAGGTCGGTCGCCTGGCCGCACGCTTCACCAGCGATCCGGTCTCGCACGCGGTACGCGGACGAGCGGCCGGTGATCGCCGAGGCGCTGCATCGGTTCATCTCGGTGGAGCAGCCGAACAAGACGTCGGCGCTCGTGCGCGAGCTCGCGGCCGACCGAGGCCTCACGCTGATCTTCGTCCGCACGCAGCGCGGCGCCGACCGCCTGGCGAAGAACCTGAAGGCCCAGGGATTCCGCGTAGGTGCGCTCCACGGCGGGATGTCGCAGCCGCAACGCGAACGGGCGCTCGGCCGCTTCGCCTCGGGGGCGAACGACGTGCTCGTGGCGACCGACGTGGCGGCGCGAGGGCTGGATCTCGACGACATCACCCACGTGATCAACTTCGACGCGCCGGCCGACGCGAAGGACTACGTGCATCGCGTGGGCCGCACCGCGAGAGCGGGCCGCGGCGGCGAGGGCATCACGTTCGTCACGCCGGAGCAGCAGCTCGACGTCAGCCGGATCGCCGCCAAGCTCGAGCTCCACGCGGAGTTCGTGCAGGCCGGGATGCGGGTGGAGCGGCCGGGGCCGGCCGGCAACGCGAAGGAAGCGCGAACGGAAGCAGGAACGGAAGCAGAAACGGGAACGGCCGGGGCCGCCGGCCCCGAAGCCGCGCGCGCCGGTGACGGGCGACCTGAACGCGGCGCGTGCCCGGCGCAGCTCCTATTGGGAGATCTGAGACGGGAGGAGGCGGACGCTCAGGGCCACGGCCTCGGCCACGTCCGTGATCTTCCGATTCGTCCGGCGTGCCTGCTCGCGCAGCATCTCGAACGCCTGCTTCTCGTCGACCGAGTGCCGCTCCATGAGGATTCCCTTCGCCCGCTCCGTCACGGCGCGACGGGCAAAGGCCCCTTCCAGCCCGTGGTACTCCGCGAATCGGCAGAGCACGACGTCGAGCGAGCTCTGGAGCGCCGCCGCATCCTCCGCCTTGGTGACGTACGCGAAGATCCCGCGCCTCGCCGCCTCGTGGATGAAGGTCTCGTCCTCGACGTCCAGGATGGCGATCACCGGGCACGACGCCTCCGTGACGATCTTCCCGATGAGGTCGTGCGAGTGCTCGGAGCTCTCGCCGACGATCACGATCGCGGCGTCGGGGCGAAGGGAGGCGGTCAGGGCGGCGACGTCGTCGAGCATCGCCTGGCCCACCACCTCGTGGCCCAGGCCGGTCACGGTTCGTGCGACCTCGTCGAGTCGCTCCGCCCGCCCATCCGCGACGAGGATCCGGAGCGGCTCGACGGTCCCTCCGTGCGCGTGCTTCGCTTCTGGTGGCACCGGCCCTCAAGCGTACCGGAGGATCACCCCCGCGTGCCACGCCGCGCCTGGCCGTTGACCATCCAGGCGGACGGGCGTACCTTGTCGCAGCGGGTCCCAAGTCTCGGCTCGCGACGCGCCCGCTGACGGGCGCACACCTCGGAGCCCAGAGTCACGCTCCCAAGCCGGAGGGCGATCCATCCCTCCACGAAGGGAGCCGCGTGATGCGGGCCATCTCGGACCTCTTCTCGATTCGTCTCGAGGACGAGGACGACGTCGTCCATCTCCTGATGGAGGGCCGCTTCGACGCGGCGGCGGTTCCCGCGCTCGTCGACGCGATCAGCACCGCGTGGCACTGTGACGTGGTCCTGGATCTCGACGGGCTCACGTTCATGGACGGTGCGGCGTGGCTCGCGGTGATGGCCTCCGAACACCGCGTGCACGACTGGGGCAAGGGCCTCCGGATCGTGAACGCGGGCGAAGACATCCGGATCATCTTCCAGGTCACCGAGACCGACTACCTGCTTTCCGAGGGCGCCAGCAGATGAACGACTGGCGGGATCAAGAGGTTCGCAACGAAGCGCGGTCGCGCGACCGCAACGAGTGGATCGAGGACGTCCGCGGCGCGATGGGGGACGAGGCCGGCACCGAGGCGTACGTGTGCGAGTGTGGGGACGCCGCCTGCGCCGAACGCATCCGGCTCACCCGGCCGGAGTACGAGGCCGTACGCGGATACTCGACGCGGTTCGCCATCGCGGTGAACCACGAGAACCCTGAGATCGACCAGCTGGTGTCCGAGGGCGGCCGGTTCTCGGTCGTCCAGAAGATCGCCGGCCGCCCCGCCCGGATCGCGCGGCAGACCGACCATCGCCAACGGGTGATGGGTCCGGCATGACCCTCACCTCCAGGAGGAGCTGAACGTGGATCGAACGAGGTGGCTGTCCGGATCGGAGCGGGATCTTCGCTCCGTGACCGAGCGCTTGATGCGTCGAGGCATCGACCTTCCCGCGTTCCAGACCCGAACGTGCGCTCACTGTGGGAGCCAAACGACGTTCGCGCTCCAGGATCCGGCGGGCTGGTACTCCTGCCTGGAGTGCGGACGCTACGCGTGAGGAGCCCTCGGGCCGTCGTGGCCGCGCGGGAAAGACGTAGACTCCGTGCAGACGTGATCCCGGTACCTGAGGGGAGAAGCAGGACCTACGGGGATCGCCTCCACCGATTCCGTCCCATCGATGGTCTCAGCAGCGGCTTGATACCCCGAGCGAGCTCCGCTCGAATCTGGCTCGCGTTGACCCCGGTTGGTTGGGGGCACGACCGAGCAAAGGAGATCACGCATGAAGCACGTACGCATCGCGACCTACGACATCAAGCAGGGCACCTTCCAGGAGATCGCGGACGTTGCCCAGACTGGCATGCTGCGCAAGTTCCAGGAGCAGCCCGGGTTCGTCCGGTACGGCCTTGCCGACCTTGGCGACAAGACCTGCCTGTCGTTGAGCCTGTGGGAGACCCGCAAGGACGCCGACTCGTCGGTTCCGGTGGCAGCGACCTGGGTGCGCGAGAACCTCAGCGACCGGGTCGAGCTGCGGACGACCCAGGTGGGCGACCTCGCCTTCTACGAGGGCGCGACGGCCAAGGTCTGACCGAGCTCTGCACCGTTCGCCGGCCGCGCCTGTGCGCTGCATGAGCGCGGCTGTGCGGGAAAGGAAGCCCACCTCGGTGGGCTTCCTCTCTTTCCGGACCGCGGGCTCCGTCGTCGGACCTCGTGTCGACCCGGCGACCCGGGTAGACTGTTCGCGCAGGTGCCAGCCTGCGATTCGCGGGGAGCGAGCGACGATGTGGCTTCCCGTCTGCGACGACTGGTCAAAGGAGTGATCGATGTGAAGGACTACCTCGTTCCCGTCGTCGTCGAGCAGACGAGCCGCGGCGAACGCTCGTTCGACATCTACTCTCGGCTGCTGAAGGAGCGGATCGTGTTCCTCGGGACGCCGATCGACGACAACGTCGGGAACCTGATCATGGCTCAGCTCCTGCACCTGGAGTCCGAGGAGCCCGACAAGGACATCAACCTGTACATCAACTCGCCGGGCGGGGACATCACGGCGTTGTTCGCGATCTACGACACCATGCAGTACGTCAAGCCGGACGTGTCGACGATCGTCATGGGGCAGGCGGCCTCGGCCGCCGCGGTGCTCGCGCTCTCGGGCGCGAAGGGCAAGCGCTACGCGCTCCCGCACGCGCGGATCCTGCTCCACCAGCCGCACGGCGGCGCGGAGGGTCAGGCCGTCGACATCGAGATCCAGGCGAAGGAGATCACGCGCTACCGCCGCCTCCTGGAGAAGCTGATCGCCGAGCACACCGGCCAGCCCCTGGACCGGGTGACGAAGGACACCGATCGCGACTTCATCCTCACCGCCGAGGAGGCCGTGGCGTACGGGGTCGTGGACGAGGTCATCACCAGCCGGAAGACGATCACCCCCGAGCTCGCGGCGGTCGGGGCAGGAAGCTCGTAGCTGGTCGAGCGCGGTTGCGGAGCGGGAGCTCGGCTACCGGGTTTGCTTCGCGCGGTTCCCCGGGCCCCGGTTCACCACTGGGGCGGTGTCCACCGTGAACCGGCTGCACCGGCACTCCGTGTAGAGGCACCGGCGAGCATCGTGGTCCCCGTGGATGAGCTCCGCGTGCCGGCAGGTGGTGCAGAGGATCCGAGGGGGTTCGGTGCCTCGCTCGAGTACGACCTGCCGATCCGGGTACGCCTGCATGGCCCCTACCGTAAGGCGTATGGGGGAGCCACGACATCGGCCAAATGGCTTCCCCTTGTCGGCAAAGGCCGTTTGGTCGCCGCCCCGCCGCCGGTCGAGATAGGCTCGCCCGCGATGCTGGGCGAGGAAGAGGCGGTGGTCCTGGACGTGAAGCCGTTCGACGTCCATGGCGTCGCCTATCGCGACGTGACGATCGCCTACAAGGACCGATCGGTCGACCGCGCGCGGCTGGGTCCCGAGGGCGTCCCCGAGAACCTCGAGGCGGGCGAGATCGTGCTGGCCACGAGGGTGGCGAACATGGTCGTCTCCCTCCGGCGTCCCTCCTAGGGGCCTCGGCCCGCATCGCCGGCGCTTCGGCCGTCGGGCTTCGGTAACGTGCACGCTCGTGGAGCGCTTCGACGTCCTGGTCCTGGGCGATGCGAACCCGGACCTGATCCTGCGCGGAGGCGACCTCGGCCCCGTCGCGGACCAGCGGGAGGCCGTGGCCGATTCGGCGGCGTTCACGGTCGGGGGCTCGGGGGCGATCTTCGCCTGTGCGGCGGCCCGGCTGGGGCTCCGCGTGGTCTTCGCCGGCGTGGTCGGGGACGATGCCTTCGGGCGGTTCATGCGGGAGGAGCTCGAGGCGCGCGGCGTCGACGCGCGCGGGCTCGTCGTCGCGCCGGGGCGCGCGACGGGGGTCTCGGTCGTGCTCTCGCGTCCCGGGGACCGCGGGACCTACACGGTTCCGGGGACGATCGCCGACCTGTCCGCCGGGGCGGTCGACCGCGAGGTCCTCGCGACAACCCGGCATGTGCATGTGGCGTCCTACTACCTCCAGCGGGCGCTCCGGCCCGGTCTCCCCGGCCTGCTCCAACAGGCGCGCTCGGCGGGCGCGACGACGAGCCTGGACCCCAACTGGGACCCGGCCGAGGCATGGGACGGCGGCCTGCTCGATCTCCTCGCGCACGTCGACCTCTTCCTTCCCAACGCGGCCGAGGCCGTCCGGATCGCCGGCGTGAACGACCTCGACGAGGCGGTCGCCGTGCTGGCGGGACGCGCCGGCGCGGTGGCCGTCAAGCTCGGCGAGCGCGGGTCGCTCGCGCGGCGAGGCGACGAGCTCGTGCGGGTCCCGGGCATCGACGTCGACGTCCTCGACACGACCGGAGCCGGGGACGCGTTCGACGCCGGGCTCGTGTGTGGCGTCCTGAACGACTGGCCCCTCGATCGCGCGCTGTCGCTCGCGAACGCGTGCGGGGCGCTCTCGTGCCGCTCGGTCGGGGGCGTCGACGGCCAGCCGGTGCTCGAGGAGGCGCTCGCGGCGGTCGGGCCCTAGCAGGCCCTCAGGCCGCGTCGCAGGCCAGCCGCGCGTCGCCCCAGTCGGCGTGGTCGAACGCCGTCCCGTCTCCCGCCGGCGTGACGACCAGGGCGATGGACTCGAGCCCGGTCACGTCCGCCGCGATCGGGACGGGAGGTTGCGGCCCACGGACGAGACCGCTGGTCGCCAGGCGCCGCCCGTTGGCCCACACCTCGAACACGACGGAGCCCGAGTCGCCCACCTCCTCGTCCAGGCCGACGTCCGCGAGGAACAGCGAGCACCGCCCGCCGAGCTCCAGGACGATCCGGCTCGGGGCGTGCGCGCCGATGCCGCGATCGAAGACGACGGCACCGATGACGATGGCACCGCCGTCGTCGGGGGCTCGCTCGCCGTTGCTCGCGTCGATCTCCGGCGGGCCCCATCCGTTCCGCTGCTGGAGCCATTCGAGGTCGCCGGCGTAGGTGACCGCCCCCGAGATCGACGGGGTGGGCGAGGGCGGCGGCGCGGCCGCCTCGAACGCCCCGAGGTCGATCCCGCCGCCCTGAGCTCTGGGCTCGCCCGTGAGGTCGACCGCCCCGGAGACCGCGAGGAAGGCCCCGGCGTCCAGCGCGGGCGAGCCGGTCGCGAGCGTGTAGTCGTGCGCCGCGGCGTCGGCGAAGGCCGGGTCGGCGAACGCCGAGTCGCCGTCGTTGCCCGAGCGCTCGCTCCACGCGTCGAAGTCGTCGTATCCGACGCCCTTCCACGTCCACGTCCCCGACGGGCTCCCGTTCGCGGAGTAGTAGAGGTTGTGGTCGAGGACGTTGCCGACGTTCTCGCGGTAGCCGTTCTCCACGAAGACGTGCCGCGGGCCCGCGACGATCACGTTGTTCGCGATCGCGTTGTCGCGCGTGTCGAACTGCACGAGCAGCTCGACCCCGTCCGTGTTCACGATCGTGTTGTTCACGATCGCGCAGTCCTCGGTGCTTCCGCGACGCCGGTCGTAGCCGCCGATCGCGACCCCGATCGCCGTCGCGTCGTAGACGAGGTTGTTGCGAACCGTGACGTTCCTCGTGGATCGGCCGGCGTGCTCGCTCGCGAGCTCGATTCCGATGTTCACGTCGTGGATCACGTTGCCCTCGACGAGCACGTCCCGGCCGCCGTCGACGTAGATCCCGTCGGCGCTGCGCCCGTATCCGTACGCGGGATTCCCGTAGCTGTCGACGTTCCACACCGTGTTGCCGCGCACCACGCCGTCCCGGGCCTGGTCGACGGTCGGGTCGGGCGCGGTGCCCTCGAAGCCGATCACGTCGATCGCGATGTTGTTGGTGTCGTGGACCCGATTGCCCTCGATCAGGAAGTCCTTGACGTTGCCGTTCACCACGAGCGCCTCGGACGAGCCGAGGGTGAGGTCCGCAAGCTCGTTGTCGACGATCTCGACGCCCGTGATCGGGTGGTCGGCGGTGGTCCCGAAGACGGCGATCCCGTGGGCGTCGCCGCCGTTTCGGCCCTCGAACGTGGTCCCGAGGTCGTGGACGAGGTTGTCGACGATCCGGATGTGGTCGGCGGCGCCGAGCACCAGGACGCCGACGGGAACCCGGCCCGAGGCGTCGCTCCGGTACCCGGTGATCTCGAACCCTCGGATCGTGACGTACCGCTGGGAGTCGATCAGGACCATGGCCGATCGCTCGGCCGGCACCTCGAGCGAGGAGCCGTCGAGCACGACCCGCTCGCCGTCCGCCGCGGCGAACGTGATGGGGCGTCCCGGCTCGCCGGAGACCCGGATCTCGACCCGCTCGGCGTAGGTGCCCCCCGCCACGAGGACCGTGTCGCCCGGCCGGACGCTCCCGGCCGCGTGCTGGATCGTGGACCACGGCTCCTCCTTGGACCCGGGTCCGTCGTCGTCCCCGCCCGTCGCGACCCAGAAGACGCGGTCCCGCGCCGCGACGGGCGCGCCCTCGCCGCGCGTGGCGAGCGCCCACGCCGTCACGCCGACGAGCGCCAGACACATGGCGGACAGGACGGCCACGAGCCGGCGCGGGGCGTTCATCGCCGCCGGATCGCCACCCCGGTGGCCTCGTCGAACAGGTGGACCTCCTCCGGAGCGACCGCGACGTGCAGCCGCGATCCGGGGCTCGGACGTTCCCGCGGCGGGAGGCGGAGTCGCACCATCCCTCGATCGGTGACCTCGTCGGCCAACAGCGTCGCTTCGTCGGTCCGGGCCCCGACGGCCGCCTGCGTCGCCTCGACGGACCCGTGCACGAGGACCTCGTCCCCGAGCGGCTCGACCACGTCGACGCGGACCTCGAGTCCCGGGCCCGAGTGCTCCTCGCCGACGGGGCGAAGCGCCTCCGGCCGGATGCCCACGAGCACGTCGCCGTCGGGGACGCCCGCGTCCTCCAGCTCGAAGTCGCCCGCAACGATCCTCCCGCCGGCCGCCGTGCCCCGCAGCAGGTTCATGGGCGGGGAACCGATGAACCCGGCGACGAAGACGTTGTCCGGCCGGTCGTACACGTCCTGGGGCCGGCCCACCTGCTGCAGCACCCCGTCCGAGAGCACCGCGATCCGTTCGCCGAGCGTCATCGCCTCGACCTGGTCGTGGGTCACGTAGATCGTCGTGACCGCGAGGCGCTCCTGGAGCCGCTTGACCTCGGCCCGCATCTCCACGCGGAGCTTCGCGTCCAGGTTCGACAACGGCTCGTCCAGGAGGAAGACCTCCGGCTCGCGTACCAGCGCGCGCCCCATCGCGACGCGCTGGCGTTGGCCGCCCGAGAGCTGCCCGGGCCGCCGCCCGAGGAGGTCCTGCAGGCCGAGCATGCGGCCCATCTCGTCGACCCGGCGGCGGACCTCGTCGCGGGGCGTCCGGCGCCGGCGCAGGCCGAAGCCGAGGTTCCGCTCCACGGTCATGTGCGGATACAGCGCGTAGTTCTGGAACACCATGGCGATGTCGCGGTCCTTCGGCGGGACGTCGTTCACGACGCGGCCTCCGATCGCGATGATCCCGTCGCTGACCTTCTCGAGGCCCGCCACCATGCGCAGCGCCGTCGATTTCCCGCACCCCGACGGCCCGACCAGGATGAGGAACTCGCCGTCGCCCACGTCCAGGTTGAGCTCGCGGACCGCGACGACCGGCCCCGGGTACACCTTCGTCACGTCGCGGAAGACGACGTCCGCCACCCCTACCCCTTCAGTCCCTGGGTGGCGATGCCGCGGACGAAGTATCGCTGCGCGAGCAGGAACAGCACGAGCAGCGGCAGCATCGACATGAGGTTCGCCGCCGCGACGTAGTGCCACTGCGTCTGGTGCGAGCCCTGGAACGTCGCGAGCCCGAGCTGCAGGGTGAACGCGCCCTGGTTCGTCAGGATCGTCACGAGCGGCCACAGGAAGTCGTTCCACGTCCACAGGAACTGGATGACCGCAAGGGTCGCGAGCGCCGGCAGCGAGAGCGGGAGCACGATCCGCACGAGGATGCCGAGCCGCGACGTTCCGTCGATCCGCGCCGCCTCCTCCAGCTCGACGGGGAGCGTGCGGAAGAACTGCGTGAGCATGAAGATGCCGAAGACGTTCACCAGGTTCGGCACGATGAGCGCGCCCAGGTGGTCGAGGAGGCCCAGGTCCTTCGCGATCAGGAACGTCGGGATCAGGACGACCTGCAGCGGCACCATCAGGGTGGCGAGCAGCAGGAAGTAGACGACCCCGCGTCCGAGGAAGCGGATGCGCGCGAACGCGTACGCGGCCAGCGAGCACAGGACGAGGTTGCTGAGGACCACCGTCGTGGTGACGACGGTGGTGTTCCAGAACCAGGTGCCGAACGCCGACTCGCGGATCACGGTCGAGTAGTTCCCGAACTGCGGCGTCCCCGGCCACAGGATCGGGGGGAAATGGAAGGTCTGCGCCTCGGTCTGGAGCGACGTCACCACCATCCACACCAGCGGAAGCAGCATCACGGCGGCGAGGGGCGCGAGGAACAGGTGCCAGGGGTCGAACGGCAGGAAGCGGCGGCGCGGCCGTTCCACCATCCCGGTCTCGCCGGCGAGCTCGGTGATCGCGCTCATGACTGGTAGTGGATCACCCGGTTGCCGAGCCAGAACTGCGCGAGCGTGAGCGCCAGGATCACGAGGAAGAGGACGTACGCGATGGCCGCGGCGTAGCCCGGCGAGCGAGAGCCCCCCGATGCCCTGCTCGAAGGCGAGCCGGTAGACGTAGAAGACCACCACCGACGTGCGGCCGAGCGGGCCGCCCTTCGTGACGAAGAACACCTCGTCGAACAGCTGCAGCGCGCTGATCGTGGACCACACCACGAGCAGCAGGGTCGCCGGCCCGAGCATCGGCCACGTGATGCGCCAGAACGAGGTCCAGCGGCCGCTGCCGTCGATCGCGGCCGCCTCGATCAGCTGCTGCGGAACGCCCTGCATCGCGGCGAGGTAGATGATCGTGTCGAAGCCCAGCCATCCCCACACCGTCATGAGGACGAGGGCGATCATCGCCTGGTTCGGTTCCTCGAAGAAGCCGAACGGCCCGACCCCGAGCTTGCCGAGCAGCCAGTTCGCCAGGCCGTAGTGCTGGTCGAACAGCCACAGGAACATGATCCCGGTGGCGATCGTGGACGTGACGACGGGGATGAAGACGGCGAGGCGGTAGAAGCGGACGAGCGCGATCGTGCGGTTGAGCGCGTGTGCGATGAACAGCGATACGAGGATCGAGGTCGGCACGAACAGGAGGGTGTAGTAGATGGTGTTGATCGCCGCCTGCTTGGCCTTCGGGTCGCTCGCGATCCGCGCGTAGTTCTCGAACCCCACCCACTCGCGCGCGGGCGAGATCAGCCCGGCCTTCTGGAAGGACAGGACCAGCCCCCAGACGATCGGGACGATCCCGAAGACGACGATCAGGATCACCGAGGGCAGGATGAAGGCCCAGCCGGCGGCGTGATCCGAGACCAGGAACCGCCGGAACCGCGTCACCCGTCCTCCGTCGCCCGCCCGCCGGACCGGTCCGAAGCCTATCCGGCGAGCGCCAGCGCGTCGTTGGTCTGGGCGGCCGCCTGGTCCAGCGCCGTCTGCGCGTCCGTCTCCCCGAGCAACGCCGAGACGATCGCGAGCCCCATCGCCTCGGAGAGCGACGGGTAGGCGGCCAGGACCGGGCGCGCCTGCACGACGTTCGCCAGGTTCTCCGCGAACACGCTCACCCCCGGGAACGCCGCCCCGAACTCGTCGAGGAACGCGGCGTCGTTCACGACCGAGAGACGGAACGGCAGGTGCCCGGCCGCGAGCGCATCGGCCTTCATCTGCTCGGGGGCCGTGAACCACGTGAGGAACTCGAGCGCCGCCTGCGCCCGCCCGCCGCCGTTGTCGAAGACCGTCCACATGTCGGGACCGGCGATCGTCTGATGGTCGCCGTCGAACCCGGGCAGGACCGAGACCCCGTACTCCACGTCCGGGAAGACCCCCAGGTCCCACGGGCCGGTCATGAGCATCCCGATCTTGCCGCTGTTGAACAGGCCCGTGTACGGGGAGTTCTGGATGTCGAGGAAGACCGACTCGTCCTCGACGGCCATGTCGGCGAGGACCTGGAGCGCCTCGACGCCCTCGGGCGAGTTGAACGCCGCCTGCGTGCCGTCCTCGGAAAGGATCGACCCGCCGTTCTGCCACAGCAGCGGGTCGTAGTGCCAGACGCTGTCCTCGGAGGCGTCCATCGGATAGGAGAAGCCGAACTGCTGCTTCGACGGATCGGTGAGCGCCTTCGCCGCGGCCCGGAAGTCGTCCCACGTCCACTGGTCGTTCGGGTACTCGAGCCCCGCCGCGTCGAACAGCGTCTTGTTGTAGACGATGGCCAGGTTGTCGATGAGCGCGGGGACCCCCAGCACCTTCCCCTCGAAGGACGCCGCGTCCCTCGCGCCCTGGACGAAGTCCTCCCAGTTCACGTCCGGATCCTGCGTCCACGAGGTGAGATCCACGAGGCCGGGCGCCTCCGCGAGCTGCGCGAGCGAGGACCCGTACTGGTACGTGATGTCCGGCGGCTCGCCGCCCTGCAGCGCGACCGTGAGCTTCTGGAGCGCCTTGTCGTTGTTCACGAACAACGGCTCGATCTGGATGTCGGGGTTCGCGGCGTTCCACTCGTCCAGGAGCGCGTTGAGCGAGTCCGCCTCGGTTTCCGTGTAGCCGTGCCAGAACGTGAGCGTGACGGGCCCGCCGGGCTCCGACGGCCCGGTCCCGCCGTCGCCGTCGTCGCCCCCTCCCGTGCAGGCGCCGGCGAGCAGCCCCAGCGCGGCGAGGATCACGAGCAGACGGTGACGCTTCATCCCGATGCACCTCCAGAGGGTTCGCTTCCCGTGAGCACCACCGACCGGGTCAGGTGGCGAGGTCGGTCCGGATCCAGGCCCTTGGCCTCGGCCAGGGCCACGGCCAGCCGTTGGATCGTCACGAGCTCGGCCATGGGGTCGCGGTCCGCTCGCGAGGACGGTCGCGCCCGTCCGGCGAACGTCGGCCAGCAGGTCCGGCTCGACGTCGCCGAGCGCCCACACGAGCGAGCGCGGTCCGGCGAGGCTGATCGGCCCGTGCCGGTACTCCATCGCCGGGTAGGACTCCGAGAACGACGCGCTCGCCTCGCGAACCTTGAGCGCCGCCTCGTGCGCCAGGCCCACGGTCCACCCCCGCCCGAGGAAGACGAAGTGGTCGAAGTCTGAGGGATCGGCCGGGATCGGTTCGGCGAGTGCGTGCTCCGCGTCGGCGATCGCGGGCGCGAGATCCTGTCCGAGGTGCGCCCGCAACAGCGCGAGCGCACTGGTCGCGAACCTCGTCTGCACGACGGAGCGCTCGTCGGCGAACGCAAGAGACACGATCGCGGTGGCGCGCTCCGCGACCGGCGATCGCTCGAGGCCGACGATCGCGGTCGAGGGGCCCTCGCGGGCGTCGAGGAAGCGGACGACCTCCGTGGTCGTGCCGCTTCGCGAGATCGCGATCACCCGGTCGTACGTTCGCCCGGTCGGCGCCTCCGATGCCGGGTGGGCGTCGGTCTGGCCGAGCCCGTCCGCCTCCCGCCGCGCGGCGTACGCCTGGGCGACGTGCAGCGAGGTCCCGCATCCGACCGCCAGGACCCACTCGCCGGGGCGGGGAAGGACGTCGGCGACCGTGGGGGCGAGCGCCGCGGCCTCGGTCCAGCAGGCGGGCTGGGACGCCAATTCCTGAGCGATTCTGCTCATTCAGGCCGATTCTCGTCTGCTTTCGCTCACGAAGTCAACTCGAATCACGCACAGTGGGGGTAGGATCCCCCCCGTGCGTCGGACGGAGCGGCTGGAAGCGATCCTCGACGAGCTCTCCGATGGCGGCGCGGTGGACGTTGGCGTGCTCAGCGAGCGGCTCGGGGCGTCGCCGGCGACGATCCGTCGCGACCTCGTCCTGCTCGACGGCCAGCGCCTGCTCACCCGGACCCACGGCGGCGCGGTCGCCCAGGGCGTCGCGTACGAGCTTCCCCTTCGGTACAAGGCGGGCCGCCATCAAGAGGAGAAGCGCCGGATCGCGGCCGAGGCGGCGTCTCGCGTGACCGAGGGGATGGCGATCGGGCTGACCGGGGGAACGACCACCACCGAGGTCGCCCGGGCCGTCGTCGAGGTGGAACGGCTGACCGTGGTGACGAACGCGCTGAACATCGCGGGCGAGCTGGCGATCCGCCGGAACCTCAAGCTCGTCGTGACCGGCGGGTGGGCTCGGTCCGAGTCCTACGAGCTCGTCGGCCCGCTCGCCGAGGCGACGCTGGCCGGGCTGAACCTCGACGTCGCGTTCCTGGGCGTCGACGGCATCTCGGCGTCCGAGGGCCTGACCACGCACCACGAGGCCGAGGCCCACACGAACCGGACGTTGCTGGAGCGGTCGCGCCGGTCGATCGTCGTGGCCGACGGCTCGAAGGTGGGGAAGGTGGCGTTCGCAGAGATCAGCCCCCTTGCACGCGCCGAGGAGCTGATCACGGACGGCTCGGCCGATCCCGTGGCGCTTGACGCGATCCGAGAGGCGGGCGTCCAGGTCACCGTCGTCTGAGGCGGACCGGAAGGGGCTCCTGGCGTGACTGGCGCTTCCGACATGCGTATGATGCATACGCATGTCACCAGATCCTGCTCGTGCTGACGCCGGGTCGGAGCGGACGACGGTCACCCTGCCCACCGAACTCGCCCGGCGCCTGCGCACCGAGGCCCGCGCCCACGCTCGCCCCGTCTCCGCGATCGTCCGCGAGGCCCTGGAGGCGTACCTGGGCGGCCAGCCGGCGCCGGAGCTTCCCTCGTTCGCCGGGGTCGGAGAGAGTGGCATCCCCGACCTCTCCGAACGCGTCGAGGAGTTGCTCGTCGACGCCATCCGGCGCCGGTCCAAGACGTGATCGTCGACACCGGGATCCTGGTCGCCCTGGCCGACCGGAGCGACCGGAACCACCGGGCGGCGGCGGCCGTGTTCGCGCTCCCCGATCCGAAGACGGTTCCCGAGCCGGTGGTGGTCGAGGCCGGACTGGATGATCCTCAGCTACCTCGGCGTCGAGGCCGAGATCGCGTTCCTGCGGGCGCTCGGCGAGGGCACCTTCGCGATCGAGGCGCCGACCGCGGTGGATCGCCGCCGGGTGCTCGAGCTCGTCGAGACGTACCGGGACGCGCGGCTCGGCTACGTCGACGCGGCGACGATCGCGCTCGCCGAACGGCTGAAGGACCCTCGGGTCGCGACGTTCGATCGACGGGACTTCTCGCTCGTGCGGCCCAGGCACGTCGAGGCGTTCGAGCTCCTGCCCTGATGGCGACCCGGATCAGCGGCGCATCGCCGAGGCCGAGCGGATCGGCTCGGGGATGAGCTCGCCATGGGCCTCGATCAGCTCGTCGACGAGGTCGAGGATCCGCCCGACCGGGAGGGTCGCCGCGGTGTTCGGGTCCAGCAGCGCGGCCTGGTAGACGAGGTCGCGCGAGCCCTCCACGGCGGCACGAACCGTGAGCTCGGCCACGTTCTCGAAGGTGCGGTTGAGCGCGAGGCACTGCGGCGGGATCTCGCCGATCCGGGTCGGCTCGACGCCGTCGCGGTCCACCCGCACGGGCACCTCGACGCAGGCGTCGGGCGCGAGGCCCTCGATCAGCCCGTCGTTCCGCACGTTGCCGTACAGCTCGGCGGGCTCGCCGGTCTCCAGCGCGTGGATGAACTGGCTCGCGAGCTCGTGCGTGGGCTCGACGTCGAGGTCCTCGCCGGCGTCGAGCCGGCGCTTCAGGTCCTCGAAGTCCGCGAGGTTCTCGTCCGAGCGGCGCAGATACTCGTCGATCTCGCAGCGGAAGCGCTCCACCTGGTCGTCGTGGCGGAGGAACCACGGGACGTACTCGCTCGAGTGCTCGCTCGACTCGGTGGGGAAGTAGCCGAACCGCTTGTAGAGCTCGACGCGGACGCGACGGCCGAGGCCCTCGGGGTCGGCGTCGACGATCTCGCGCAGCCTCGGGTACAGGTCCTCCCGGGTCTCGCGGTCGCGGAAGACGTAGACGAAGCACTGGTGGTTGAAGCCCGCCGTGCGGAACTCGATGCGCTCCTGCGCGACGCCGACCGTCCGGGCGAGGAACGCGTGCGTGTCGCGGACGCTGTGGCAGACGCCGATCGTTCGCGACGCCGGCCACGACGAGCCCGCCCAGACGCCCCAGGGCACCATCGCCATCGGGTTCGTGTAGTTCAGGATCAGCGCGCCCGGGCAGCGCTCGGTCATCTCCTCGGCCATCGCCACGATGACCGGGATCGTGCGGAGGCCGCGGAAGATGCCGCCGATGCCGATCGTGTCGGCGATCGTCTGTCGCAGGCCGAACTTCGTCGGGATGTCGAAGTCGGTTCGCGTAGCTCGATACCCGCCGACCTGGATCTCGTTGATCATGTAGTCGGCGCCCTCGAACGCCGACCGGCGCTCGGGGTGGGCGGTCACGGCGTGCGCCGCGCCCGTCCGCTCGACGATCGCCCGGGCCGCTCGCTCGGCGTACGCGAGGCGCTCGGGATCGATGTCGTGCAGCGCGATCTCGAAGGCGCCGTGCAGCTCGGGCCAGGACGAGAGGTCCGCGACGATGTTCCTCGTGAACTCCACGCTCCCGGCCCCGACGATCGCGATCTTCGACATCGCGCGCACCGTAGCATCGAGCCCGACCCGGCGGCCGCTCTCGGTTCGAGCCGGTCCGGACTACGCTCGGGCGATCCGGAGGGAGGTGCGACATGTGGTTCCTCTTCCACGTTCCCTGCCCGACGCCGGACGGGCAGACGGCCCGGGACCTCTACGACAAGCGCGTCCCCTGGATCACGGACGAGATGCGCTCGAGCGCCCGCGAACACGGTTGCCGGTTCCACCGGGCCTGGTACGCGCGAGACGGCTCGGCCTTCTACGCGCTCGCCGACTGGGAGACGGCCGAGGGGGCTCGTGCGTTCTTCGAGGAATGGGACATCCAGGACGAGCCCGGCGAGGTCAAGGTCTTCCTCGAGGGAGACGTCGGGCTCGTGCCGGTTCCCTGAGAACGGTGAGGGGCCGGTTGCCCGGCCCCTCACGTCGTCGCACGGTCGGTTCGGACGGTCCTACGTCCGGATCGACGCCGTGTAGATGTCGCTCCCGAATCCCGCGGGGAACAGCACGCGGGCGTCGTCGCCGGGAGCCGTGCTGTAGGTGAAGATCGGGTTGCGCGCGTCCGTCCACACGGGATGCGCGAACCCGTCGGATCCGACCGCGAGCCCGGAGTAGTCGCCCATGAACGTCGACGCTCCGTTGCCGTCGGGGAACTCGTTCGACGACGGGAAGCTCACGTTGGTCACCCGCACGGGTGCCCCGTGCCCCCGGTTCAGGGAGATGTCCATGAAGCCGGTCGCCATGTCGGTTCCGTACTTCCGGTCGTAGTACATGGTGACGACCTTCCCGCTCGGCGCGAGGGCCGTCCACTGCCACCACTGATCGGCCAGCTGGGCCCCTTCGTCGTTCACGGAGGGGAGCTGGCTCACGTCGGTGCTCGTCCCGGTGAACGTCGCGCCGCCGTCGGTCGAGACGCTCCGGACGACGTCGTTGTTGCATCCGTTGACGTCACCGACGCCCCCGTACAGGTTCAGGAACGTGTCGCCGCTGAGTCCGGCGGGCGAGCAGTTCCCGAGGGTGGCGTTCGAGTGCTGGTTGATGTAGCTCCCGAAGTCGATGACGATCTCCGTGTCGGAGACCGCCACGCCGCTCGGGTAGTTGGTGGCACGGAACACGCTCACGCCCGAGAGCGGTGCGGTCGGGACGCACGACCGTCCGAAGTCCGACCCGGTGTACGTGAAGCAGTCGGGCAGGTCGTAGAAGTCCGTCACCTTGACGGGGTCGCCGAACGTATTGCCGCCGTCCGTGGACTTCACGATCGAGCATCTGGTTGTGGTTGTCGTTCGGGTCGCCCGTGCACGGGTCTCCGAACGCACCGGAGCAGTTGTTGAAGTTCTGGAACGCCACGTAGACGTCGCCGTTCGGTGCGGTGAACGGATCCGAGAACTGGTTCGCGTCGCAGGTCCCCGACGGCGCGCCCGGAGAAGTTGATCGGACAGAGGGCCGTCGAGAAGCCGCTGATCGCCCCGGTCTGGTGCCAGGTCACCCCGTGGTCCGCGGAGTAGGCGAGGGTGATCGGGTCGGAGGAGAAGTCCGTGCTGTACTTCGGACCACGCCACGTAGATGCGATCCTGGTACGGGCTCGCGGCCGATCCGTCGATCGTCATGTACTCCTTGTCGAGGAGCCCGATGCCGTCCTCGCCGGTTCCGTCGCTGGTCGTGACCGGGCTGCCCGGGAAGCTCCAGGACGCCCCGCCGTCGGCCGAGCGGAACAGGAAGAAGCCGCTGGCGTCGCCGCCGAGGTCGCTGGTGGCGGCGCCGCGGTTGAACACCTGGCACATCAGGTAGGCCTCGCCGGAGCTGTCGAACGCGACCGACGTGTCGCCGCCCGCGTCCCAGTAGTGACGGGCCGCGGTAAAGCCCGGCGCGGTGAATCCGACCGGCGCGACCGTGCTTCCCCAGCTGCTTCCCGCCGTCCTTGCTCCAGTCGACCCCGCAGGTGCCGTCGCCCCGTCGGTAGTCGTTCTGGCTCGCGACGATGTTCTTCGGGTTCAGCGGGTTCACGGCGACCGCGGTCTCGTTCTGGGACTGCGAGCGTCCGAAGAACCCCGGCGCGCTCTGGTTCGTGCACTCCTGGTTGACCCGGACGTTGGTGCCCGAGTCGACGCAGCCGCCGGACGTCGTCGACTGGATCGCCGCGGCGGCCCTCGCCGCGGCGGCGGAGCTCCGCGCCCCGACGAGCGGCGTCGAGAGTGGATTCGACCGATACCGCGCCGGATGGCGCGAAGCGGTTCGAGGGCTTCAGTACCTTTCCGGCGGCCGGCACGAGGGCGCCGGCGAGCGTGAGACCTACTACGGCACAGAGCGAAACGGCAATGACGAGCGTTCGTCGTCGCATCGAGTCTTCCCCTCCGATTCAGGTGCGGGCGAAGGTCATGGAATGCGCCGCCCCGGTGGGGGATCACCTCCTCGCGTGGGGGGGCCGCGCGGACGGAACCGACTCACATAACCCGTTTTCCGCAACCGGGTCAATTCGGCCGGCGGCGCACGCCCCCCGCGCGCGGGATCGCGAGGTCGACCGCACTGCCGATCGCGAGTCCGAGCGCGGAACCGCCGACGACGTCCAGCGGCAGGTGGGCTCCCACGTACATCCGCGCGAAGGGCACGAACCCGGAGAGGGCCGCGAGCGCCACCCGCCATCCGTCCGACACGTGGGGCCACGCGACGACCGTGAGGGCGGCGGAGACCGCGGCGTGCCCGGAGGGGAAGCCCAGATCGCCCTCCTCCTTGCCTCGCAAGCGAGACGTCGTCGAGGACGCTCGCGGGGCGCCCGCGGCCCACGAGCGGCTTGAGCGCCTTCGCCAGCACCCACGCGGCGGTCCCGCCCACGCCGATCGCGAGCGCCAGGCGGGGCCGGCGGCGGGCGAGCGCGACGGCGGCGGCCGCGGGCACGGTTCCGAACGTGCCGTACTGCATCGGGACCCAGATCGGCCGGTAGGCCGCGTCCGGGAGCCCGTTCGCCATGCGGAAGACGCGGGTCTCAGCGTCCGAGACGGGTCGCCGCGCGAGCGCCGCGGATCCCAGAAAGGCGCCGATGCCGACGGCCAACCCGGCGACGTTGCGAGTCGTGGCGTTCATGCCGGGGCAGTCTAGGTCCCTCTCCGGCGCGCCGAGGAGGCGTACGCTGCCGGTCGTCGCGATGACCGTCGGCGCGGCGTGCGAGGACTCGAGCGCGATGCTGTTTCAACGCGGCGAGCTGGCCCACCCGCTGGCCGAGGCGCCCTCGCGGGTCGTCGGCTGGCTCGACGGACAGACGGTGCTGGTCGCCTCCGGCGGCTGCGCGGGGCCGTCGGACCTGGCCGCGATCGACGTCACCCAGGACGCGACGGTTCCGCTGGTGACGGGCGTCGACATCGCTGCAGCCCGCACGCCGCTCCTCGGCTTCGTGCCCGCGCTTCCCGCCGGGATCGAGCAGGAGGTGGGGGAGGGCGTCGGCTGATGACCGGGCGGGAGGCCGGTCGGCCGCCGACGCACGGTCACGAGGACTTACGGTCGTGATGGTATGCTGTCTGCATGTCAGAACAGATTGCGGTTCGCATACCGGACGGCCTGGCCGAGTCTCTCGAAGATCTCGTTGCCCGGGGGCGTTTCGAGACCAAGGCCGATGCGATCAGGACGGCGCTCGAGGCGCTGGTCGACGCCGAGCGGCGTGGGCGCATCGGTGATCTGATCGCCGACGGCTACCGCCGGATCCCGCAGGACGACGACGAGGTGGCCGCGGCGACGCGGGCCGCGATCCGCTCGATCCACGAAGAGCCCTGGTGAGCGAGCCGGCCAGAGGCGAGATCTGGTGGGGCGAGGCGCCGGATGCGAAGGGGCGCCCGTATCTCGTCCTGACTCGCGACCAGGCCGTGCCGGTTCTCCGCACCATCCTCGTCGCGCCAGTGACCCGGACCATCCGGGGCATCCCCACGGAGGTACCGGTCGGGGTCGAGGAAGGCCTCCCGGCCGACGGCGTCGCCGCGATGGACAACGTGCTCGCCTTCCCCAAGGCCCTGCTCGTTCGTCGCATGGGCGCGCTCTCGCCCGAGCGCGGCCTCGAGCCCTGCGAGGCCCTTCGCGCCGCCATCGACTGCTGATCTGGGTTATCCGGCGGTGGGGTGGATGACCGGGCGGTAGCCGTGGCACAGCACCGCGACCGTCGACGGCGGGGTGAGGACGGTGGCGTCGCCGCCGGTGGGCCGGTCGATCGGCGCGCCGTAGCCGACCGGCGACCACGGGACGAGGCGGTCGCCGAGCACGAGCGCCGGCATGTCGTCGAGGGCGACGAAGGCGCCATCGGGCAGTTCGCGCCACACCATGACGTGACGGCGTTGCCGCTTGCCGTCGAGGCGCTCGGCGTGTAGCCGGCGGTCGAGCGGGTCGACCCTCGGGCGGTCGCCGAACGCCGACTCCCACGCGTCGAGCCAGGCGTTGAAGGCAGCGCGGCGGCAGAGGGCGCACGGCCGGTGCCCCGCCGCGAGCGCCACCGCCTCGTCCCAGAAGAAGAGCGGCGTCCACCGGCCGGGTTCCCTTGGGGGCCGCCCACCCCTTGAACTCGAGCACGCACGTGATCCACCGGCGGACCTGCCACGGCCGGACGATGCTGCGATCACGGTGCAGGCTGCCCCGGTTACCCATGAACAGCCCGCGTTGCTCGATGGCGACGATCTCGCCGAAGGGCGTCACTCGGTTCGTCGCGGCCACGCGCTCATCGTCGCCGGTCCCACCCGAACCTGCCATCCGAAACGGCGGGCATCGAGCAGGACTCGAGCTCCTCGGGGGCTCGTTACGTCCCGGCGGTCTGGAGCCTATTTCAGTCGGATGATGGTGATAACAGCGATGACGGCGAGCACGCCACCGAAGACCAGCAGCCAAATCATGGCGAGAACTCTACCCGGCGGCTTCCGCTCCCGTTGTCACTGCATCCCTCGCCGGCGCCTACGGCCTCATCGGCTCGCTCACCCTGACCTCCTGCGCGATCCCTCCTGCAGCCGCTTCAGCTCGTGGGAAGGGGAGCAGCCTCTCCGACCGCGTTGCCTCCCGCGCGCTTGGCCTGGTACATCGCTTCGTCGGCGGCGCGGACGAGCGAGGCCATGTCGCCGGCGTGATCGGGGAACGTGGCGACGCCCACGGTGACCGTGACGCTGACGACCTCCCCGCCGAGGGCGACCTCGAACCCCTGCACCTCCTCGCGGAGCTCCTGGGCGCGTCGCAGCGCGGCGTGGAACGAGGTCTCGGGAAGCAGCAGGAGGAACTCGTCTCCCCCGAAGCGGCAGGCCGCGTCCCCGCCACGCGTGTGTCGTTGCAGGAGCCCGCTCAGCTCTCGCATCAGGGAGTCGCCCGGCGTGTGGCCGTGGGTGTCGTTGAACGCCTTGAAGTCATCGATGTCGAGCACCATCAGGGAGAGCGGGGAGCCGCTGCGCTCGGCTCGCCTGATCTCGCGCTCGAGCGTCTCCTCGAGGTACCGCCGGTTGAACAGCCCCGTGAGCGGATCGCGGATCGATCGGTGCCGCAAGGACTCCAGGAGACGGAGGTTGGTCAGAGCCGAGTCCGATGTGCTCGGCGACCGACACCGCGAGCGCCTCGACGGGGACCCTCGACGAGGGCCCGCCCCGGTCCCCGCCGACGAGGTGGAACACCCCGATCGCTTGGCCCTGCGCGACGAGCGGCACGCACAGGGACGCCTCCAGCCCCTCCCGGACGTGCGGACAACGCGGGGCCGACTCGTCGTTCAGGCTCCCGTGCCGGCGCCCCCGGCGGAGCGCCCAGCAGTCGTGGGGAGCGAAGACCTGCTCGCCCACGACGTCGTCACCCCATGACGCCATCGACTCCACGTGGTTGCCCGACTCGTTCAGCAGGAACAGCGCGCCGGACAGGCCATGGAACAGGCGCGCCCCGAAGCTCGCCGCGAGCCCGAACAGCTCATCGGGCGACTCGACCGCCTGCAGGAGCTCGGCCAGCTCGCCCGCGACCGTGAGCTCGGTGTTGCGCCGCTCGAGCTCGGTCTCCGTCGCCACTCGCTCGGTGACGTCCTCCCACGCCGCGACGACACCGTCACCGAGCCTGGCCGCTCGCACCTCGAACGCGCGTCGCGATGGTCCGTCGCCCCCCGGAGCCGTGTGGACGATCGGCCGGGAGGGGAGCGGCAGGCCGGTCTCGACCACCCGGCAGAGCTCCTCGAAGAGCGGGTCCGTCTCGTAGTCCTGGAGGAGCCCGAGCAGCGTGGCGCCGATCTCCGATGCTCCCGCCGTCCCCGAGATCCTCGCCATCCCCTTCGCGAACTCGACCCCGAAGTCGACGATCCGACCCGCGTCGTCGCGGATCGCCGTGAAGATGCCGAAGGCGTCCAGCAGGTCCTCGACCGAGGTGTGAAGTCGCCCCTCGCTCTCGAGGAGCCTCTGCTGCGTCCGCCGCCGATCGGTCAGATCCGATCTCGTGACCGACGAGCGGTCTCGTGGATCCAAGTGCCTCTCGCACCAACTCAAAGTCGTCGGCGGACCCCTCCAACGAGATGGGAAGCGGGCGTCCCAACAGCTCCTTCCGGGTCCAGGCGAACATGCGCTCCGCGCCGGGGCTCCAGAGCGTGACCCGACCCTCCGGGTCGATCGCGACGATCGCAAGCGGCTCGGCCTGGCAGATCGCTCTCAGCCGGGCGGCGTCCAAAGCAGCCTCTCGGGCCGCGACCCCTCGGCTTGCTCCACGCGAGACCCCCACGTGGCCGCCTTCCTCGGACGCCTGAGGATCGTGGTCCCCGACGTCGTTCTCGGTCATCGGAGCCGCTCCATCGGAAACGTCAGTGAGATCAAAGACCACATCCGCCTGGATATCAACGACGGGGTCATCCCGGGCGCCGAGCGCGGCGGGCGTGTCGTGGACGAGAAGGGTGACCGCGTGCGCGACAATGCTCGGCATGTCGTTCTGTCGCCTCTCGCGCAGGAGATTCCTGACCTCCCTGGGCGCCGGCGCCCTGCTGGGCGCGATCGGCGCGTGCACGTCCTCGAATCCTGACCGCAGTCTCGGCGGCTCGACCGCGACGCCGCCATCCGCCGTCGAGACCAGCGAGTCCGCAGCTTCGGAACGTCGGTGGCCCGGGGAATGGGAGCCGCACGAGGCGACCCTGATGAGCATGCCGTTCCAGCGCGCGATCTACGGTCGTCGGCTGGACCATGCGCAGCGCGAGTGGGCGGCGGTGGCCGTAGCGATCTCCCGATTCGAGGCCGTGAGGGTCGTCGTGCCGCCGAACAGCTCGGATCGAATGCGCCGACTCCTGGGCTCCGGCCCGGACCTGATCGAGCTCGAGTACGACGACGGCTGGCTCCGGGACAACGGACCGATCTTCGTGACCGGATCGGGCGGCACTCGAACGGGCCTGGACTGGAGATTCAACGGCTGGGGTGGAGCGTTCGACCAGTTCGGCCAGACCTGGCACAAGGACGATCGACTGCCCGTTCCGCTACTGAAGGCTCTCGGGATCTCGCGGCAGGCGGTTCCCATGATCCTGGAGGGCGGCTCCGTGCAGTCCGACGGGAACGGCACGATCCTCACGACGGAGGAGTGCCTGCTCAACCCGAACCGGAACCCCTCGATGGACAGGGCGGAGATCGAGGCCACGCTGCTCGAGACCTTCGGGGCGCGCAAGGTGATCTGGCTGCCGTACGGCATGCTCGGCGACCTCACCAGCGGGCACGTCGACGGGGTGGCGATGTGGATCGGTCCGGGACGCGTGATCGCGCAGACCGACCCGACGCACGCCGAGGAGCAGGAGCGGCTCGCCGCGAATCTCGCGGTGCTGCGCTCCTCAACCGACGCCGGGGGCGACCCGCTGGACGTCGTGGAATTCCCGACCCTCCCACGCGGCTCGTTCGCGGGCCTGCCGCCGGCCTCGTTCACCTACCTGAACTTCGCCTTCGCTCGCGACGGCCTGGTCGTTCCCGTGACCGGAGACGGGGAGCGAGACCGCGAGGGCCTCGGCACGCTGCGGGAGATCGTGACCGATCGCGAGATCGTCGGCGTCCCCGCGCCCACGATCAACTGGGCCGGCGGTCGCGCCCACTGCATCACCCAGCAGCTCCCCGCAGCCGCATCCTGATCCCCGGCGGGCTCGTGACCGGCCCGCATAGACTGTCGCCGGCATGGAAGGGACCTCGCGACCGGACGTCATCGTCGACGTCGACTTCGAGGCCGGACTGCTCTTCCTCGCCGTCCGGAACATCGGCGACCGTCCGGCGCTCGACGTCACGACCACCTTCAACCGCAAGCTCCTCGGTCTCGGCGGCGGAACGGACGTCTCCGCGCTACCGCTGTTTCGGAACATCCCCTTTCTCGCGCCGAACAAGGAGATCCGGACGCTCCTCGACACCGCGGGTCCTGGTTCGCGCGCCGCCGGGCGACGAAGATCACCGCCCGGGTCGCCTATCGCGACGCCGAGGGCAAGGACTACCGCGGATCGATGTCGCACGATCTCGAGATCTACCGCGAGATCGCCTACGTGAAGGGAGACTGAGATGGCGGCGCCGTCGAGGCACGATCCGTTCAAGGATTACTCGTTCCTCGTCGAGATCGACGGGATCGCGCAGGCCGCCTTCAGCGAGGTCTCCGGCCTGTCCGCGGAGGCGGACGTGATCGAGTACCGGAACGGCGCCGACCTCACGTCCACCCGCAAGCTGCCCGGGCGGATCCGCTACGGGAACGTCACGCTGCGGCGCGGGCTCACCACCTCGCGCGAGCTCTACGACTGGTGGATGACCGTCGTGAACGGGAACCTCCAGCGCCGAAACGTCGCCGTCGTCCTCCTCGACGACGCACGCCAGCCGGTCCTGCGATGGCTCCTCCACAGCGCCTGGATCGCCAAGATCGAGTTCGGGAGCTTGCACGCGAAGGGCAACGACGTCGTGATCGAGTCGGTCGAGCTCGCGCACGAGGGCCTGGAGCTCGAGTAGCGAGCGCCTGCGCCCGCGCCCGTACGCCCTGCGCGCGCAATCACCCACCGTCCGCGTCGCTGAGAAGCGCGTTCACCTCGCCGTGCAATGTGGAGAGGACCTGATCCTTGCGGCGCCGGCGCACCGTGCCCCTGAGGGGTCGGCCTGCGAGCTCGCGACATCCCGCCGATCTCTGCGTGTGGCTGGAGCTCGAACTCTCCGAGGCGGCCCCGGGCAACCTCGACCTGAGCGACCGGCGGGGGCGGCGATCGCGGCTAGTCGGACAGGGCGTCGACCGCCCTCATCGTGTCCGTCAACCGCGCCGAGAGCGTCGTCGCGAGCCATCGGTGCAGCGCCGAGGCGAGCTCGGGCTCCTCGGCCTCCATCCGCTCGATCGATGCCCGGCTGAGGCGCAGGACCACGCTCGGCATCTCGGCCACGACGTCCGCGGTGCGCGGAACCCCCGTGTACATGGCGACCTCTCCGACCACCACGCCGGGAGGCATCGTGCGAAGGCGCATCCGTCTCCCCTCGGGCGTCGCCAGTCTCGACCCGGAGCCTGCCCGACTCCAGCACGTAGAGGTCGTCGGGCGGCTCGTCCTGACGGATCAGCACGGTGTCCTCCGGGAGCGACACGCGCTCGAGGTAGGTCCGCAGGCCCGACGGCAGGCCGGCGAGCGCCTCGCCCGACCCGTCCGTGGAGACGAGCTCCTCGGCCCCGGCGGTGCCCTCGAGCAGACCGTCCTCGCACACCTGCAGGCCTCGATCCAGGTCCGGCTCGAACCGGACGACGCCCTCGGCCGCGACGACCCCGCCGCGCTCGACCTGCCGTTCGCACCGTCTTCGACACCCCGGTGAGCACGAGCTCGAACCCGTTCGCAGCCGCGAGCTGGCCCACCTTGCGGAAGGCCACGACCGCCGAGGAGTCGACGCCCGTCACCCGACGAAGATCGATCAGCAGGAACCGCGGCGGTCCGGCCTCCACCCGTTTGCGGATCCGCTCGAGCAGCCGGTTCGCCGTCCCGAAGAACACGAACCCGTCCACACGCAGGATCTGGACGCGTTCGCCCAGCGCCCGCAGTGCTGCCCGCTCGCCCGGCGGCCGGTCGACGTTGCTGTGGTACGTGTCCCCGAACTCGACCTCGCGGACCAGCTCGATCCGGCCGTAGCTGATCGCGAACAGCACGACCGCGAGCACCAGGCCGATCACCACGCCGGGCAGGAAGCCCCGAGCGATGATCGTCGCGAGGATCAGCAGGACGATGACGTACTCGACCTTCGGCAGGGACCGCCGCTTGTCCCACACCCACTCGACGATGAAGGCGAGGCCGACGAACACCAGCACGCCGCCGACGATGATCCGTGGGATCAACTCGACGACGGTTGCGCCGAACACGACGGCGGCGAGCGGGACGAGCGTGGCAACGAGTCCGGCGAACCGCGCGTTGACGCTCATGCGATCCGCGAGCGCCGTCAGGCTGAGCGCGTGGTAGCCGGGGATGCCACCGAGGGCGCCGGAGACGACGTTCAGGACACCCGCGTCGCGGAGCTCCTCGTTGGAGTCGAGGTCTCGCCGCAGACGACCTCGCTGCCGCTCACGTTGAACAGCATCGCGATCACCGCGACGAACACCGCGGTGGCGATCCCCGTCCACTGCCCGAGCACCGCCGACCAGTCGGCGCCGCCGAGCGCCCGGAAGGTCCACGGCTGCCACAACCGAGCGGACTCAAACGGCCCGAGAAGCCAGCGGCCCTCCTTCGCGGTCTCGATGGTCGAACCGGTGACGAGCATGCCGACCGCGAACAGCACGAGCCCGATCCCGAGGATGGCCGGGATCACGAGCGGACGCCTCACGATCCGGGTCGCGACGAGCAGGATGACGCCGAAGACGAACGCCGGGACCCAGCGGACCAGCTCGTGCTCGCGCATGAGATCGTCGAACGTGCGCAGGAACGGCTGCACGCTCGACGCGACGTAGATGCCGCCCTTCAGGAGCAGCCATCCCGTTCCCGCGAGGAAGCCGCCCACGACCGGGTACGGCACGAACCGGACCAGGTTGCCGAGCCGGAACCTTCCGAGCGCCCAGAAGAGGACACCGCAGAGAACCGTCACGATCATGGTCGCGGCGATGACGGTGAGGAAGGGGTCGGGGATCTCGAAGGCGCCCACAGCCGTGGTCGCGGCAACCCGCGCGAGCGCCGCGGCCCTCGCAGCGGCGGTCGCGGCGACCACCGCGAGCACGGCCGTGGCCGCGTCCTGCACGCTGCCGACCACGCCGCGGGTTCCCGCCCTCCAGGCAAGGATCCCGAGCGTCAGTACGGCGGCCAACAGGTACAGGCCGATGCCGTCGGCGAGGCGGGTCACGAGCAAGCCGCCGAACACGAAGGCGGCGAACGCGACCGCGAGGACCACCTCGACCGCGCCGATGATCAAGCCGGCCGCGATCGAGGCCAGCCACCCCTCGGATCGTCGTTGCTCGGACAACGGTCACCCTCCGCCAACGCTCAGTCGAGCAGTGCGTCGAACGCCTTCAACGTGGTATCCAACCGCTCCGCCAGCGTCCTCGCGAGCCACCGATGCACGTGCGCGGCCAGCTCGGGCTCGGAGGCCTCCATCCGCTCGATCGACTCCCCGCTGAGCCGCAGGACCACGCTCGGCGTCTCGGCCACGACGTCCGCGGTGCGCGGAACCCCCGGTACATGGCAACTTCTCCGACGACCACACCCGGGCGGATCGTTCGCAGTCGCATCCGCTTGCCCTCGGGCGTCACCACCTCCACCACGAGTCGACCGGACTCCAGGACGTACACGTCGCGGGATGGGTCGCTCTGGCGGATCAACACGGTTCCTTCGGGGAGCGAAACACGCTCGAGGTAGGTCCGCAGCCCCGGCGCCATGCCGGCGAGCACGTCGCTCGACCCGTTCGGGGACGTCAACCCCCCGCCGGGCACACCAACCCGGAGGAGCCCGTCCTCGCATCGCTGCAGCCCGCGATCCAGGTCCGGCTCGAACCGGACGGCCGCTTCGGAGTCGACGACCCCGCCGCGCTCCAGTTGTTTGCGAACCGGATCCGATGCACCGGTGAACACCAGCTCGAACCCGTTCGCACCCGCGAGGTCCATCACCTTCACGAAGGCCACGACCGCCGAGGAGTCGACGCCCGTCACCGCGACGAAGATCGATCAGCAGGAACCGCGGCGGTCCGGCCTCCACGCGTTTGCGGATCCGCTCGAGCAGCCCGTTGCGCCGTCCCGAAGAACACGAACCCGTCCACACGCAGGATCTGGACGCGTTCGCCCAGCGCCCGCAGTGCTGCCCGCTCGCCCGGCGGCCGGTCGACGTTGCTGTGGTACGTGTCGCCGAACTCGACCTCGCGGACCAGCTCGATCCGGCCGTAGCTGATCGCGAACAGCGACGACCGCGAGCACCAGGCCGATCACCACGCCGGGCAGGAAGCCCCGAGCGATGATCGTCGCGAGGATCAGCAGGACGATGACGTACTCGACCTTCGGCAGGGTCCGCCGCTTGTCCCACACCCACTCGACGATGAAGGCGCAGGCCGACGAACACCAGCACGCCGCCGACGATGATCCGTCGGGATCAGACTCGACGACGGTTGCGCCGAACACGACGGCGGCGAGCGGGACGAGCGTGGCGACGAGTCCGGCGACCCGCGCGTTCGACGCTCATGCGATCCGCGAGCGACGTCAGGCTGAGCGCGTGGTACCCGGGGATTCCACCGAAGACGCTGGAGACGACGTTGCAGGACGCCCGCGTCGCGGAGCTCCTCGTTCGAGTCGAGGTCGTGTGCAGGAGGAGCTCGCTCCCGCTCACGTTGAACAGGCATCGCGATCACGGCGACGAACACCGCGGTCGGCGATCCCCGGCGCACTGGTCGAGCACGGCCGACCAATCGGCGCCGCCGAGCGCGCGGAAGGTCCACGGCTCCCACAGCCGGGTCGACTCGAACGGCCCGAGCAGCCACACGCCGTCCCGCGCGGTCTCGATCGACGAACCCGTGACGAGCATCCCGATCGCGAACAGGCACGAGCCGATCCCGAGGACCACCGGGATCACGAGCGGTCGCCTCACGATCCGGGTCGCGCACGAGCAGGACCACGCCGAAGGCGAACGCCGGGACCCAGCGGACCAGCTCGAAGGGGTGCCATGAACTCGTCGATCGTGTGCAGATCACGGTGCCACGCCCGCCGCGACGCGGATGCCGCCCTTCAGGAGCAGCCATCCCGTGCCGGCGAGGAAGCCGCCGACGACCGGATACGGGACGAACCGGACGAGGTTGCCCAGCCGGAAGCGTTCCGAGCACGAGGAACGCGACGCCGGTCAGGAGCGTCACGACGAAGGTCGCCGCGACGACGGTCAGGAAGGCCCTGTCGATGCTCCCGAACGCGTCGAGGGCCGTCGTCGTGGCGACGACCGCGAGCACCGCCGCCGCCGCGTCCTGGACGCTCCCGACCACGCCGCGGGCGCCCGCTCGCCACGCGAGGATCGCGAGCGTCAGCGCGGCCGCCACGAGGTACAGGCCGATGCCTCGGGCAGGAACTGGCGCGAGGTAGCCGCCGAACACGAGCGCGGCGAAGCGAGATCCGCGAGGACCACCTCGACGACGCCGATCACCGACGCCGGCGGCGACCGAGCGGCAGCACGCGTTCGGATCCTCGCTGCTCGGATCACCGGTCCCCCTCCGCCACGCCCCGTGCGAGCAAGCGACCCGTTCCCCCAGGCGGATCGGTCCCGCCAGGTTCGCGGGATGCGGAACGGCCCGACGGGCTAGTGTGACCCTGGTGCGCGAACATGGCCGACGCGGCCCGTGGCGCTGGTGACCGGCGCATCGTCGAGGATCGGCGCTCGTCTACGCGGAGCGGCTACGCCTCCATCGGACACGACCTGGTCCTGATGGCGCGGCGGTCCGAGCCGGCTGGAGGAGCTCGCAGCGGGCCTGGGCGAGGAGCGTCGAGCCAGCGCGCGCGTGGCGGTGGCCGACCTTTCCAGAAGCGGACGGGGTGCGCGCCGTCGAGCGCGCCGATCGCGGGGGAGCCGGGCTCGCGCTGCTGGTGAACAACGCGGGCTTCAGCGGCTACATGCCGTTCGTCGAACTACCTCCGGACCAGATGACGACCGCCTCGTCGAGATCCACTGCATCGCCGCGCCGCACGGCTCACGCGCGCCGCGCTGCCGGGGATGATCGCGGCGGGGAGAGGCGGCGTCGTCGACGTCGCGTCGCTGCTGGCCTTCTCACAGGCGCCGCGCACCGATCCGATGCCCTACCGAACCGTCTACGCGGCGTGCAGAGGCGGTTCATGGTGACGGTCAGCGTGACGCTCCGCGCCGAGCTCGAGGGAACCGGCGTGCGGGCGACGGTCGCATGCGGGCGGCCTGGTCGGGACGGAGTTCCACGGGCCGAACTGGCAGAGCCCGCCTGGCATGGACGCGACGACGTCGTCACGGCGTGCGTCCGGGGGCTCGAGGCCGAATGGCCGGCGATCGCGTCCCCGGGCTCGAGGAGACCGCAGACGGTCGATGCTCTCGCGCTGCCCAGCGAGCGATGGGGGCACGCGCGGGCCACGACGCTCGGCCAGAGCGCTATCGCTGGAGCGCCCGGCGGCGTCGCATCGTTCGTCCTCGTCGACGATGCGTGGAGTCGCCCCCCGATCACCGACCAGGACCACCGCTCCTCCGATCGCGATGATCGAGAGGAACGCTCGCACCAGCACCGCGCTCGATGACGCATCCGGTTCCCCGGCGATCCAGGACGTGGAACACGAGCGCGAGGCACGAGGAACGCGAGCTGGCCCCGACGGCCGTCGCCGAGCACGACCACCGAGAACCGGTCGGCCGGCGCCGCCGTGCGGCCGGCCGACCGGCCGGCTCGGGCGAGGACCACCATCGCGACGAAGATGGCGTAGGTCAGTGACGCAGCGGAGGAAGCGCGACGCGGAGCACGCTCAGCTCCGGAGGAAGAAGGACGACCCCGGATGGACAGGTGCCATCCGAGCAAGAGCCACAAGCCGAAGAGCAGGAACGGTCCGAGCGGCACGGTCATGAAGGACCGGAAGAAGTCGGAGAGCGACGACCATCCCGGCCCGCGCCCAGGCCACGCCTTGCCAGCACAAGGAGCGCCCCGACGATGCCGAAGCCAGCCGACGATCGCCGTCGCCCGCACCAGCCTCGCCCCACGATCTCTTGTTACCGGGGCCTCGACCGGATGAAGCGCGTGGTGCGACGGGCCGATCTCGAAATCGCGGTATCGGAGTCCTCGGAGAGGATCAGCGCTCCGGCGCGTCGTAGCCCTCGAGCACCGCGTCGACGACCCGCTCGGCGAACGCCGCGTCGAGCTCGCCGCCGAACATCAGCCGGAAGTAGACGGGGCCGGCGAGCAGCTCGGTGGCGAGGGCGGCGTCCGCGTCGGCCCGAAGGTCGCCGCGGGCCACGCCGCGGCGCACGATCTTGGCGATCTCCTCGCGGCGGGCGCGCACGACGGTCGAGCGGAACGGGTCGCCGAGCGAGGGGTTGATGGCGATCTCCGAGAGCAGGGCGCGAAGGACCGGCCCGAACGGACTCTCGGCGAGCGCTCGGATCGGGTTGGTGACCGCGGCGAGCAGCTCCGCCCGCGTGTCGCCGACGTCTGCGATCGCGATGTGCGGGGAGGCGAGCTCCAGGAGCAGCTCGAGCGCGAGCGCCTCCTTGGTGGAGAAGTGCCGGTAGATCGTCGCCTTGCCGACGCCCGCGCGCGCGGCCACGTGCTCGAGCCGCAGGCCGGCGAAGCCCTCGGTCGTGATCAGATCGCGCGCGGCCTCCAAGATCGCCCGGTGCGCCTTGGCGCTCCGCGGCCGGCCCCGGCGGGGGACTGGGCCAGATGTGGAGGTTTCGAGACGGCCCGTTCCGATTCGTGCCACGGTTGTTATGATACGGACCGGTTCGTATCGTCGGCAAGAAGGTGGAAGGTGAAGGTGATGCACGACAAGGCCCACGTGCTCGACGTCCTCGAGCAGGCGCAGCTCAAGGCGCCGTTCTGCAAGTCGTGCATGTCGCCGACCACCCCGGTGGCGCGCGACGGCGCGATCTGGCTGGAGTGCGCGTCTATGCAGGAGGACCGGCCGTTCTTCAAGAAGCTGCTGAGCCTGGACTTCGGCGGCGCCCACACCCGCCGCGTGATCCTCGAGGACGCGGCCTAGGACCCGCGCGGGGCTACCGCTCCTGGAGCAGGTGCTCGGAGAGCTCGGTCGCTTCCTCGAGCTGGAAGTGGAAGTCGATCAGGTCGTTCAGCGAGAACGGCGGCGCCTTCGGGTCCGGGCTGCAGTCCTCGAAGGGGAGATCGTTCTCCGGCGAGCCGGGATCGGTTGTGGCCGGGGGATCGGCTTCGGTCGCGGAGACGCCCGCCGCAAACAGCAGCATCAGGGTGTACCGGCTCGCGCGACGAGTGATCTCCAGCCCACAGACCGGGCAGCTGAAGGAGTAGCTCCCCGCATCCATGTTCAGGCAGATGGCGGCCAGCGCCAGGTCCACGATGCCGCAGGTGTGGCATCTTGCCCGGATCGTCGGCATGCCGGGCAGTATCGGGGGCCGGTCCGAGCGCGAACAATGGCCCGATGGTCGCGTCAACGCTAGTCATCGCGGGCGGTCGTGGCATCCCCCGCGGTTCGCCCGATTGCGACCGTGGCGATCTCGCCCCCGCGCCATGCACGCCGAAGGACCACTAGGGTGGGCCCTGTGGACGCCGACGAGGAACGGATCGCGCTGTTCCTGGACTACGAGAACCTGGCCATCGGGGCGCGCGACGCGCTCGGCGGCCTGAGCTTCGACCTCAAGCCCGTGCTCGACGCGCTCGCCGAGCGCGGGCGGGTGATCGCCCGCAAGGCGTACGCGGACTGGTCGGCGTTCGACGAGGACCGGCGCATGCTCACGCGGGGACACGTCGAGCTCATCGAGATCCCGCAGCGCATGGGGGCCTCGCGCAAGAACGCGGCCGACATCAAGATGGCCGTCGATGCGCTCGAGATGGCGTTCGAGCGCGACTACATCACCACGTTCGTGATCTGCACCGGCGACAGCGACCTCACCCCTTTGGTCCACAAGCTCCGCGAGCTGAACAAGCGGGTGATCGGCGTGGGGATCAAGGACTCGACCTCGGCGCTCCTGCCGCCCGCGTGCGACGAGTTCCTGTTCTACGACACGCTCGACGGGGTCGACGTGCCCGCCGGCGCCGGCCGGCGCCGCAGCGGTTCGCGGGGCGGCCGAACGCCGAAGAAGAAGAGCACGGCCGCGGAGCCGCCGACCGAGGTCGACGAGCCGGTTGCGGAGCAGGCGCCGCGCGACCTCGACGAGCTCGCGGTGCTCGTGGCCCAGACGGTGGCGGGCCTGCAGCGTTCCTCGGGCGGCACCGTGCTCGCCTCGGCGATCAAGCGCGCGCTCCTTCGCAAGGACCCCACGTTCAGCGAAGGCGAGTACGGCTTTCGCGCCTTCGGCGAGCTCCTCCGCCACCTGGCCGAGCGCAACGTGATCGAGCTGAGCGAGGGCTCGGCCAAGGGCGATCCCGAGGTCTCCCTTCCGGTCCACGGCGGGGAGACCGAGGCCTTCGAGCTGCTGCGCTCGGTGGTCGCCGACCTGCAGGCCAAGGGCACGGTGGCGTACCTGTCGGGTCTGAAGAACAAGGTGCGCAAGGTCCAGCCCGGCTTCAGCGAGAAGACGTTCGGCTACGGGGGCTTCCTGCAGTTCGCCAAGGCCGCTGCCACCAAGGGCGTGATCACCCTGGAGTGGGACCCCGAGGACGAGGACTACGTCCTGGGGGTCCCTACGGGCTGAGCGTTACGGCGGCCGCTTCTTCCTCCGACCGTCCTTGAGTTGGTCGACGCGGGAGGAAGAGAGCTCGAGCAAGGCGGCGACGTCGCGCGTCGACAGGTTCTCGCGCTGCGTCAGCTCCCGGATGGAATCGCGGACCACGCCGGCGGCATCCTCCTCCGCGCGTTCGGCACGTTCTCGGGCGCTCATCGCCCGCCGAACGCTTGCGCGCGCCGACGCCGGGAGGTGGACGACCGGGCGAAGCTCGGCCTGCTGCGCGTCCACGACCCACAGCGACAGCGCCTCGCGGATGCGGTTCATGGCTTGGGCGATCGAGCGGCCTTGGGTCTGGGCGCCGGGGACGGCCGGCACCGACGCGACCCACCAGCCACCTCGGTCGCGCTCCAGCTCTACCCGATACGTCGCACCCATCTCGCTCCCGAGACTGGCTCGAGATCGGTGGACGTGCGGGACCGAGCCGCTCATGATGAGCGTGTCTGGGCGCGGGGACGCGGCACCGACGCGACCAGCACCTCGGTCGCGCCCAGCTCTACCTGATACGTCGCTCCATCCGGTCCGATATGGCTCGCTCGTGGATCTTCGACCGCAGCCCCGGCCCGAGATCCTCGCCCGCGTGGATCGGGATCGTCGTTTGGCATGTGCCGCACCTCACGATCACGTGAGACCCGCGCTGGCGCACCTCCTGGCAGCCGAACTGCCGTCGCAGGTGCCGGAGGAGCTCCCGGCCCGTCATGATGCCATCGTCGTCCGAATCTGTCTAGCCGAGTGGACACTAAGCCATCGTCGTCTGCGAGATTCTCACACGAGGAGCTGACACGCCCTGCCTGGCCGGGCCTCCGCTGAGCCGCCATTGCCGCTCCCGGCACCCGGCGGCACAATCCCCTGGTGAGCGCCCCCGCGACGCAGGAGTTGCTCGAGAGCGGCCGCGAAGCCGCCGAGCGGCGCGCGTGGCCCGAGGCCTACGAGGCGCTCGCCGCGGCGAACGCGGCCGGCGAGCTCGAGGCCGGCGATCTCGAGACCCTCGCGAAGTCCGCGTGGTGGGTCGGCCGCCAGAACGAGGCGATCGAGGCGCGCGAGCGCGCGTACGCGCGGCACATCGAGCACGGCGACCGTCCGCGAGCCGCGTTCATGGCGCTGACGCTCCGTCGCGAGAACGTCGCCAAGCTCGCGGCCTCGGTGGCGCAGGGATGGCTCACGCGCGCGGAGCGACTCCTCGCCGACGAGCCGGAGTCGGTGGCCCACGGGTATCTCGAGCTCGCTCGGGGCGCCGGGCCGTGGGGCCGGGGCGATCTCGAGGAGGCCCTCGCGCTACATGCGGCGCGGCGTCGAGATCGCCGGCCGGTTCGACGACACCGACCTCAACGCCTGGGCCACGCTGTACGCCGGGATGGTCCTGCTCGAGATGGGGCGGGTCGACGAGGGCTGGCCGCTCATGGAGGAGGTGAGCGCGGCGGCCGTCGGGGGCGAGCTCGGCGCGTACACCACCGGCGCCGTGTTCTGCAACGTGATCAGCTCGTGCCGAGACATCGCCGACTACCGGCGGGCGAGCGAGTGGGCCGAGGCCGCCACGCGCTGGTGCGAGCGCCAGTCGATCGCCGGCTTTCCCGGCATCTGCCGCGTGCACCGCGCCGAGGTGCTGCGGCTCCTCGGCAGCTGGGCCGAGGCGGACGCCGAGCTTCGAAAGGCCACCGTCGAGCTGGTCGAGTTCGCCCCGATGCATGCCGGTGCCGGCTTCCACGAGCTCGGCGAGGTCCGGCTGCGGATGGGCGACGCCGCCGGAGCGGAGGATGCGTTCCGGCAGGCACAGGAGCTGGGCGACGACCCGCAGCCGGGGCGCACACTCCTCCTCCTACGCCAGGGCAAGGTGGAGGCGGCGGCCGCCTCGATCCGGCGGAGCCTCGAGGATCTCGAGTGGCATCGGCTGATCCGCGCCCGCCTGCTGCCGACCCAGGCCGAGGTCGCGTGGCGCGCGGGCGATGCCGAGACGTCCCGCGCCGCCGCCGTCGAGCTCGACGAGATCGCGGACGCGGTGGGCACCAACGCGATCCGCGCGGCCGCCGAGTGGGCGCACGGGCTCGCCGCGCTGACCGACGGCGCGACGGGCGCCGCGCGCCGGTTCCGGAGAGCGCGGCAGCTCTGGCAGGCCGTCGAGGCGCCGTACGAGACCGCCCGCGCGAGCCGGCTCCTGGCCGAGGCGCTCGCCGTCGAGGGCGATCGCGAGGGCGCGGCGATCGAGCTCGAGGCCGCGCGGTCCGTGTTCGCGCGGCTGGGCGCCGAGGCAGACACCCGAGAGGCCGAGGAGCGGCTCGCGACTCTCAACCCGGCGGCGACGGCGCTCGCGCCCGTGCCCGCGCGCCGGACGTTCCTGTTCACCGACATCACGGGCTCGACCGTGTTGCTCGAGGCGATCGGCGACGAGGCCTGGACCGATCTCCGCCGGTGGCACGACGAGGAGCTCCGCCGGTGCATCGCGGCGCACGGCGGGGAGGAGGTCGACCACACCGGCGACGGGTTCTTCGTGGCGTTCGGCGACCCCGGCACGGCGATCGACTGCGCGAAGGAGATCCAGCGACGCCTCGCGGAGCACCGGCGCGACCACGGGTTCGCGCCGCAGGTCCGGATCGGCGTCCACGCCGCCGAGGCCTCGCGCGACGGCGGGACGTACACGGGGATGGGCGTGCACGTCGCCGCCCGGATCGGCGCCCTCGCGGAGGCCGGCGAGATCGTCGCGAGCGCCTCGACCGTCGAGGGTCTCGATGGCCTCGGGATCGAGGGCCGCCGCCCGGCCTCGCTGAAGGGCGTCAGCGATCCGGTCGAGGTGCTCTCGATCCGCTGGCGCTGATCAGAAGACGCGAGGCGGCGAGGCCGGCGCGTCGAAGTCGGCGCGCGTGATCTCGAAGATCCGGACCGGACGGTGGACGTCCTCGAGGATGATCTCGTTCACGGGGGACGCCTCCACGCGATTCCGCACGGCGGCGAGCGTTCGCTCGGACACCAGGATCTGGTTCGATGCCGCCGACTCCGCGAGCCCCGAGGCCAGGTTCACGTGGTTGCCGATGACCGTGTATTCGGTCCGGGTGTCCGATCCGATGTTCCCCACCGTGACGTAGCCGGTGCTGATGCCGATGCCGACGTTCAGCTCCTCGTGCAGGCGCTCCATCCACTTCGAGCGGATGCCGCGAAGGCGCGCGCGCATCTCCAGCGCCGTCGCGACGGCTCGTTCGGCGTGATCCTCGAAGGGAATCGGATCGCCGAAGAACGAGAGGATGCCGTCGCCCACGTACTTGTCGAGCGTCCCCCCGTGGCGGAAGACGACATCGGTCATGACCGCGAAGTACTCGTTGAGCGCGTGGATCAGCTCCTCCGGCTCGACGCGCTCGGCCATCGAGGTGAACCCGCGGATGTTGGCGAACAGGATCGTCAGGTTGCGCCGCGTCGATTCCAACGAGACGGGCGCGTCGCCGCTCAGCACGGCGTCGGCGACCTGCGGCGCGAGATATCGGCGGAGCTGTTCCGCGCGCCGGATCTGCCCGAGCTGGTCCTCCACGGTCCGCTCGAGGTTCTCGTTCAGCTGCGTGAGGTCGTGGTAGAGCGTGGCCAGCCGATCGCTGGTCCGGTTGAGGTTCGCGGTGAGACGGCCGAACTCGTCCCGGTTGGGGACATCGATCTGCTCGTCGAAGTCCCCGCCCGCGATCCGGGCCAGCGCGTGGTCCACCTTCCGCACGGGGCGGATGAGCGACCACGACAGGACCGCGCCGAGGCCGAGCGCGATCAAGAGGCTGACGGTGGAAAGGATCACGACCCCGGTCAAGAGGAAGTGGTGCAGGGCCGACAGGTCGGTCGACGCCTGGGCGATCCGCTCCTCCGTCGTGGCGATGAGCGCGTTGAGGGTGTCCTCGAGCTCGTGCGAGATCTCGTGCTCGGCGGAGATGTGGAGGTCGAGCGCCCCCTCGAAGTCGCCCGCGTCGTACAGCGCGAGGACCTGGACCCCGGCGGCGGCGTACCGCTCATCGATCTCCCTGAGCTGGTCGACGGTCTCCTGCACGCCCGGCCCGCCGATCGCCTCGATGTCGTCGAGCTGGCCGGCGAAGCTCTGCTTGGCGAGGGTGATCTTGTCGTTGTAGGAGCCGACCTCGGTGATGAGCGCCATCGCCCGGTAGTGGCTCTGCGCGGTGACGTCGTAGATCCCCTGCCGGGACAGGTCGCTCAGTCGCTGGAGCTCGATGAGCTGGCTCGCGTGCTCGTTCATCCGTCCGATGACGAGGACGCTCATGACCCCCATGCCGAGCATCAGCACGGCGATGACGAGGAACCCCGCCAGGAGCTTGGTGTGGACGGTCGCGCGGATCCTGGCGATGAAGTCGACGAACGGCCGGATCAGCGGCGGCAGCTTGTCCGGGTCGCGCTCCGGCGGCGGGGCGTCGCCGATCGCCGCCGTCGCTGGTGCGGCGTCGGCCGGCAGCGCCGTCGCCGCCGCGGACGGTTCCTCGACGTCCTGTCTGTCCACCGTGGATTCTCCCCGGGCATCTCTTGAGGCGGATTCTCCCCGGGAGCCCATGGCAGGGTCAATGTGTCGGCGGGCACAGCCGTGCGCCGCGGCCCGTGCGACGGTGCGAGGGCCATGAACGGGTGGGCAGCGATCGGGCGGCACCGCCGTAGGGCGGGAGGCCGACTTCCGGGCCGGCGCCGGACTGCATTGACTCTCCTCGTGCCGTCGGACCGGCCGGCGGACCACATTCGGCGCCCGCGGCAGGCATCCGCGCGCCTTCGCGACCGACTCACCATGAGACGTCGCACCTCCTTGCCCGGACCGCTCGTCCGTCGGATCGGACGGGTCGTGGTCGTGATCCTCCCCGTCGTGCTCCTCCTCGTGCTCGTCGCACCTCCGCGAATCGGCCTCGCCGAAACGCCGTGCACGTACGACCCGAGAACCGTCAGCGTCCCACTCGTCGGCGAGCCCGTGACGCTGTCGGTCGGCGCACAGGGGGAGGTCCTCGTGAACGGACTCCCGTGTCCGGACGTGACCGCCGACGATGCGAGCCCCGCGGTCGCGACCGTCGACACGACGGCCGCGATCGCCGTCAGCGGTACGGACGCCGCCGACCTCGTCGTGATCGACCAGACGGGCCCGGGTGGCGCCTTCCCGTCGTTCCTGAGCATCCGGCTCGACCTCGGGTTCGACGCCGGCGATGCGCTCGAGGTCGTCGGCACGTCCGGGAACGACGCCATGTCGGCGGTGGCGTCCACCATTCACCTCGTCGCCCCCCTCGAGGGCGACGTCGCGCTCGGCGGGGTGGACGCGGTCGAGGTGGACGCGGGCGCCGGCGACGACGGCGTCGACGCCGCTCAGTTCGACGTCGACGCTCCGTACTTCTCGATCCCGATCACGATCCTCGGCGGCGACGGCACCGACACCCTGACCGGCGGCGTGGGCAACGACCGGCTGTACGGCCAGGGCGGGGACGACGTCCTCGACGGCTTCGACGGCACCGACTTCCTGAACGGGGGCGCGGACCAAGACCAGTGTTGGTACGGCGATGACCTCCTCATGTGCGACCCCTCGATCGAGCTGACGCCATCGGAGGGCACGGCCGACACGCCGGTCGTCGCGAACGGCGCGGGCTGGTACCCGGAGAACGGCGACGTCGCGATCGCGTTCGGCGAGCAGGAACCGTCGCTGTCGGTGCCGCCCGGACCCGACGGCTCGTTCACGACGAGCGACCTCGACGTCCCCGTCGCGGCCGACGGGAGCCCGAGCGTCACGGTCACGGCGTGCCAGCAGTGTCTGGATGACGTGGAGCCGGTCGTCGATACGACGGACTTCACCTACACCGGCCAGCCTGCCGATGAGCTCACGCTGGAGGTGACGACCGACCCCGTGCCCGTCGGGCAACCCGTCCCCGTCTCCGGGTCCGGGTGGATCGCCGGCGAGCCGGTGAGCCTGTTCGTGGACCCCGCCGGCGGCGCCCTCGGCGACGCCGCGGCGACCCCGGTTCCGAACGGGGACGGCCTCTTCAGCGCTTCCTTCGAGCTGCCCGAAGACGCGGCGATCGGCGAGCACCGGCTCCTCGCCTGCCAGCGCTGCGACGCCGACGACGAGCGGCGCCTTGAGACGGGCTTCAGCATCGAGGCCGTTCAGGGTGCCCCGACGATCCAGGTGCAACCCGATACCGCCTCCGCCGGAGACGCGATCCGGGTCATCGGGTTCGGCTGGGACCGCGAGCTCGGCAGGGTTCACCTGTCGATCAGCTCGCCAACGACCGGGGAACGAGAGGTCGACGCGTTCCGCCCGGATGTCAACGGGGAGTTCGATCGGTCGTTCGCCGTCCCGGATCTGGCCGCCGGTTCGTACACCGTGACGGCCTGTCAGCGCTGCGGGGCTGGGGCGAGGATCGACGCGACGAGGCCGCTCGCGATCGAGTCGCCGGCATCCTCGCCCATTCCCTGGATCGTGGGAGCGGCCGCGCTGCTGCTTCTGCTCGCCGGCGCGATCGCGTTCTTCCGCCGGCCGAAGACGCCGTCACCGACGGACCATGACGAACACCATCCATCCCCCGAGGCACGGGTCCGGGCTCACGCCCGCCTGAGCCCGCCCGACGTGACCGTGAGCCGCGTGTCCGACGGGACGTCAGATCACCGGATCCGGCTCGTGCCCCGTCCGGATCGCGGCACCCAACGAGTGGAGGAGATGAGTCACCCATGATCACCACGTCGAGGTCGCTGCCGAGCGTTCGCGCCCTGATCTTCCCGGGAGCCGAGTCGGCACCCCAGGTGGAGCAGCAGCTCGAGGAGCGCTCGGCGCTCGAGCCGGCCGTCCGCAGGCTCGCCAGCGTCCCCAGCGGGCTGGTCAGGGTCGCCTCCGAAAAGGTCGCATCCATCGTCGCCGGGTTCCTGGAGATGGACGCGTTCGACCTGCTCCTCGCCGGCTGGAGGAAGTACGAGACCGTGATGACCGCAGCCCGCGAGACGGTCCAGAACCCGCGCGAGGAGCAGGTCGTCGAGCTCGCCACGCATCGGGTCACCTCCTCGCACCGCCCGAAGATCGACCTCGAGGTGGACGAGGTCGATGTCGGATCTCTCGACGTCCAGATCGACGTCACGTTCGTCCTGCACGCGGTCCGCGCCGTCGTGGTCGCGGGGCGGCTGACCGCCCTGCGGTCGGGGCTCGTCGATATCGAGGCGAAGCTGTCGTGCGAGGGCGTCGAGATCCCGTCCACGAGCCGCCAGTTCGACCTCGCCCTCGAGGTCGACCTCGGAGCGGGCGTTCCGCTCCTCGAGTACGTGGTCCTGCCCGAGGCGCCGGGCGCCGGTCCCTAATCCCCTCGGCTCCCTCGGCGGCCTGACCTTCGACCTCGAGCCCGTGCTCGACGCGCTCGCCGAACGTGGGAGGGTGATGGAGTCAAGCGAACGGGTCGCGCGCCTCGATCCCGCTGAACCTGCGGTAGTCGCGGTCGTGCGTCCAGATCGTCCCGACGCCGTTCTGGACCATCAGGGCGACGAGGTGCGCATCGGACACGAGGTTGCCTCGAGCGTCGGCATCCTCGGCCACGCCTCGGTACGCCTCCCAGAATCGATCCTGTTCGCCGGGGGTCTGCACGTGCGGGAGCCGCAGGAGGCTCTCGATGTTGGCGGCCGCGGTCTCGGGAGAGAGCGGGCGCTCGAACACGGACGGATGGGTCGAAAGCCGAAGGTAGGCCATCACGGTCGGCCAGAACAGGTGGACGATCCCCGGCCCGGCCGCGAGCTCGTCGAGCAGCGCGCGGGCGCGATCGTGGAACGGGCTGGCCTCGTCCGAGGCGTAGAGAAGCAGGTTCGCGTCCAAGGTGACGCTCATCGCTCCTCGAGCGCCCGGCGCACGGCCTCCTCGTCCTCGAGATCGACGAGCGCCCTCATCGGCTGGGTGGTCCAGGCGAACGGGAAGGGGGCCGGCTCGGGCTCGCGATCCAGCGCGCCCGCCAGGAGCTCCGAGACGAGCTGCCCGAGCGTCTTTCCCTCTCGCTCCTGACGGCGCTTGAGCGCACGCAGGACGGCGGCGTCGATGTCGATCGTCGTTCGAGGCATGATGCGTGATGCTAACTCATCGCACATCTGATGTCAGCGACCTCCCGGAGGGCACGCGATCCTCACACGAGCCGCCGACACGCCGGAGGGCAACCTGGCTCGCGGGCCTCCTCGTCGAATGTGCTACCGTGTGCTACATGGAAGAGCGACGGGTGGGCATCCGCGAGCTGCGGCAGAACCTGAGCAAGTACCTCCGCCGCGTGGAGCGTGGCGAGCGGCTCGAGGTGACGGAGCACGGGCGGCCGGTCGCGGTCCTGGCGCCCATCGGCGAGCCGGAGGGTCCGCTCGCGCGATTGATGGCCGCAGGCCGCGTCGCTCCGCCCCGGACGGACCTTCTCGAGCTGCTCCCTCCCAGGGGCCGGATCTCCACCCGTACGAGTGAAGCCCTGCTCGACGAGCGCGCCGAGCGCCTGTGACGATGCTCTACCTCGATTCCTCCGCGATCGTGAAGCTGGTGGCGCGCGAGCCCGAAACGCCCGCCCTCGTCGAGACCGTGCGCGCCGACCCCGCGGTGGTCTCGAGCGCCCTCGCCTGGACCGAGGTGGTCCGGGTGGTGAGACGAGCGCGAGGTCCGGTGGACCGGGCGAGAGCGGTGCTCGAGGGCATCGCCCTCGCCCCGATCGACGACGCCATCCTGCGGGGCGCGGGCGACCTCACACCGGCCGGCCTGCGAACGCTCGACGCGATCCACCTCGCCACGGCGCTGACCCTCGCCGAGGATCTCACCACCCTCGTCACGTACGACGAGCGCCTGGCGGAGGCGGCCGCCGGAGCCGGACTTGCGGTGGCCGCACCCGGCATCGACTAGCAGCGACACCGAGATGCCCGGGTCGCGGCCGAGCAGCACGGCCTGAGGACGGCCTTCGACCGGAACCGACTCGCGCACGCCGTCGAGCTCGCGCGTCTGGCGAGGACGCCCGGCCGTACGTTCAGTCGGCGAGCGCTTTGAACACGTCGTAGACCATGAATGCCGGCCAGAAGATGCCCTGGAACACCGCGAGCACGTACTCCCAGAACGAATCCGCGAGCTGCCAGAAGTACACCAACGCGCCGAAGATGCCGAGGCCGTAGATCGCGCCTCCGCTCGCGGCCGCCCCCGCGTTGTTGTTGCTCATCGCCACCCACCTCACTCTCGACGGTTCCGACTCCCGAAGGGATGTTGTCACGCGGGTCGGCGCGCGGGAGGACGACCGGCCCTCGACGGCCGGGACGCTCGTTGCTCCCACGCGTGTCCGACCGGAGGGAGGCTGGAAGAGAGCCGGGGAGGGTTCGCGACGCTCGAGATCCGCGATCTGACGAAGCGCTACGGGGACGTGGTGGCCCTGGACGGTGCGTCCTTCAGCGTGGCGCCGGGCCGGATCGTCGGCTTCCTCGGCCCGAACGGCGCCGGCAAGACCACCACGATGCGAGCGATCTTCGGCCTCGTGCGTCCCGACCGTGGAGAGGTGCGCTGGAGGGGGAAGCGGGTCGGCCCCGAAGAGCGCGCCCGATTCGGCTACATGCCCGAGGAGCGGGGGCTCTACCCGAAGATGAAGGTCATCGACGAGCTCACCTACCTCGCCGAGCTGTCGGGCATGGACGGGGCGGCGGCGAAGGAGGCGGCCGCCGGATGGCTCGCGCGCCTCGACCTGGGCGATCGAAAGGACGCGCGGCTCGAGGAGCTCTCCCACGGGAACCAGCAGCGGGTGCAGCTCGCCGCCGCACTGGTGCACGATCCCGAGCTCGTCGTGCTGGACGAGCCGTTCAGCGGGCTGGATCCCCTGGGGGTCGAGTCGCTGGGCGAGATGCTCGTGCAGACCGCCGCGCTCGGCGTCGCCGTGGTGTTCTCGAGTCACCAGCTCGACCTGGTCGAGGACGTGTGCCAGGACGTCGTGATCATCGACCACGGCACGATCGTGCTCGCCGGCGTGGTCGAGGAACTGAAGGCCGCCTCGTCACACCGCTCGCTGGAGATCGCCGTGAACGGCGAGCCGTGGGTGCCACTCCTGCCGAGCGGCACCGTCACCAGCAAGCACGATGGCCGATCGCGAGTGCTGGTCGACGCCGCGGTCGACCTGGAGGAGATCCTGGCCGGCGCGCGCCGGGCCGGCGAGGTCACGACGTTCACCTTCGAGCCGCCCTCGCTG